>NZ_JADFUA010000003.1 GCF_015223195.1 Chitinilyticum piscinae
ACAAACAGATAGCGTCGCGCCGTTTCATCCGGCATTTGCGGCAGGTACTTCACATCCACATGCACAAACCCGGGTTCATAAGCTTTGAACGGCTTCCCCTTGTCCGGGCATGCCGGTGGCTCAAGGTCCAGCAGACGACTGACGCCATGGCGGGCCAGGCAACGGCCAAGGCCGGCTCGCGAGACCGAGGGATTAAGGAATTCGCGCACGACAACCAGCAAGTCATCCAGAGCCAGACGCAGCAGTTTGCGGAGTTCGACGGCGACGCACTCTTGGGCGGGTGTCAGTGTGGTTTGCAGATGATGCGCGGTGTGTGATTCATCGTGCACCGAGCTGCGTCGGCGCCATTTGGCAATGGTGGGCTTGCTGACACCATAGCGGCGTGCCAGTTCGGCATCGGTGATGGCGGCCGGCGCGGCCTGGATTTCGGCACGAACAGCCGGGGTGGTACGGGCGCGCCCGTGCAAACGGAGATTCATTGGCCTGACCTGGAGATCGACATGCAGAGCGTACCCAAAACCGAACGTGCCAGATAGAGTCGCCAACTGCGGATGGGTAAATTATGATCCGAGACCAGACAGCTAGACAATACCAAGATTAAAGCAGAAATGTCCGCTTTGGCCGGTCAGCCGCTACTGAGGACAGATGCCCCCCTCCAATATGGCAATCACGTGGCCAGCACAAAACCCGCCAGCATCGACACCAGATTCGCCAGCAGGGATACAGCTGCGGCGCGCAGCAATCCAACGCGGCTGCGCCACACCGTCCAGTAAGCCCCCGTTTCGACCAGCCATACCCCCAGCTCGATCAGCCAGAATCCCGCCCGGTAATCTGCCGGCACCAGCAGCACCGCCAGCCGCCAGGCCAGCGGGTGGGTGAGCAGGTTGGCCAGCACGCACAGGCCCAGCCAGTGCGGCCAGGAGACAGCGCGAAACGGCACGGGCTGTGCCCAGCGCCAGGCACTGACTACGGCAACTTCGATGGCCAGGGTCAGCAGTGTGGCGGGGTTTGCTGTCAGCAACACGGCGGAACAGCCCGAACAATACCCACGAACCTATAAGCACAGAGATAAATCATTCAATAGCCTACAGGCATATACCCGACAACATCAGTTCAGCAGCTTCTTCAGCAGGCTGCGCTCGGTCCACTGCCGCACGGGGGCGGAGCCGGGCGGGCGGCAGACGATGACGGTGCGCTGAGCCTGATGCCAGCCGGCGAAGTAGAAATCGTCGAATTCCTGAATGCGCTGGCACTGCCAGGCGACACTGCCCGGTTTGCCCTTGCTGTCACGATATTCGAGCGTGCAGGCCTGCCCGATCTGGCGGCCCTGACAGAATCGATCTGCCGGGATCGTGCGCTGTGGCGGGCACGCCATATATGATTCGAACGCCGGCGGTACCTTGCCGTTGCTGCAGAAATCATGCGGCGGATAAAACGGCGCGTTTTCCGGCCCCTCTGGCAGGACAAGGTCATCGATCTGGCACTGCAGATCAATCGTCCATGTGTTCCTGTCGATAAAGCGCTCGCAGCGGCCGGGCCCGCCGCCGAGCACGGGGTGCGCGTCGATGCGGCAGGCGGCCCCCACCCTTTTGTTCAGGCAGTACTGGTCGCTGCGATCATACAGAGTCGGATTCTGCGCCATGCGCGCTTCGGCTTTGACCTGCTGCGGCGGAATCAGATCGGCCCGGGCAGGACTGGCCAGCAGCACGCTCCCCATCCACATCAACCCCATCATTGTGCGCATGCCGAGTGTTCCGTTGCCGGGCAAAGCCCCATCATAAGCCGGGCGCCCGACCTGGGCAGGCAGGATGGCAGGCCGTGTTGCAAATCGGCCCGCCAGGCACTTATTCGGTGACCTTGCCGCGCAGCGCCTTCACGCGGCCGCGCAGCTGCTTGCCATCCAGACGCCGGGTTTGCGAGCCGCGCGTGGGTTTGGTGGCGCGGCGCGCTTTCGGCGTGTGCGCGACGCTGTTGATCAGCACCAGCAACCGCGCGATGGCGTCCTGCCGGTTGGCTTCCTGGCTGCGCGAGGTCTGCTCCTTGATGATCACCACGCCATCTTTGCTGATGCGCTGGTCCTTGAGCGCCAGCAGCCGCTCCTTGATGAAATCCGGCAGCGAGGATGCCGCAATCACGAAGCGCAGGTGCACGGCGCTGGAGACTTTGTTGACGTTCTGCCCGCCGGCGCCTTGGGCGCGGATGGCGGTGAACTCGAGCTCGTGCTCGGGAATGCGGGTGATGTGCATGATGACGGGAAACGGCATGCCCAGGAATGCGGTTCGGCCAATGTACCGGTTCCCGGCCGGCATTTCGAGCGCGGGACGCGCACGTTGAGGCGAAACTATCCCCCGGATGGGGCAAACCAGCCTGCACGCCTTTCCTCATGAGCAAGGTTCGCTGTGCCAAGCGTGGCATAATCATGAGCAACCTTGCCATCACTCATCCAGGTTCAGCACGTGCGCCACTTTCTGCACAGCATTGCTTTGTTTTTTTTCCTGTTCACGGGGCTGGCGCACGCCCGCAGCGACTGCCCGGTGGCCGACCGGGTCAGCGCCGCCGAATGGCAGGCGCTGCCAGCCAAGGCCGGCGATCATGGCCTGCTGTGGAAAATCAGCAAGGATGGCCGCAGCTCCTGGCTCTACGGCACGCTGCATGTCGGCAAGCCGCAGTGGTATTTTCCCGGCCCGCAACTGCGCGCCGCCTTTGCCGCCAGCGACGTGCTGGTGATGGAGCTGGACCCGACCGCCGCCGAGGTGCAAAACGAAATGCAGGATCGTTCGCGCTGGGGCTTGCGCTTTGACGAACTGCCTCCTGCTTTGCAGGCGGAATTCCGCCGCCAGCTGCAACGCGCCTGCCTGCCGGAGGCGCTGACCACTCAGGTGTCGCCCGCGATGCTGCAGATGACGCTGAGCGTGCTCGATGCCCGGCGCATCGGGCTGGATGCCGCCTACGGCAGCGAAATGATGTGGCTGCAGCAGGCACGCGACAGCGGCAAGCCCTTGCTGGCACTGGAAACCGCGCGCGAGCAGTTCGCCATTTTCGAAGGCATCCCGCGCGAGCAGGCCCTGCAGATGCTGCCTGAAGGCTTGCGCCAGCTGGACAACGGCAGCGCCCGCCGCCAGCTGGAGCGCCTCAGCCGCGCCTGGGCCAGTGGCAACGAGCAGGATCTGGCCAGCTACGAGCGCTGGTGCAACTGTGTGAACACTCGTGCCGAAAAGCAGTTCATGCAGCAACTGCTGGACGAGCGCAACCGCCGCATGGCGCCGAAAATCGACCAGTGGCACCAGGATGGCAAATCGCTGTTTGTGGCCGTCGGCGCACTGCATCTGGTCGGCAAGGCCGGGCTGGTGAACCTGCTGCGCCAGCGCGGTTACCGCGTCGAGCGGATTGCCCCCGCCAATCCGTAAACGGGAACTGGCAGGCCGACACCGGGGAAACTAGATTCATAGGGCTACTGCCCCCGGCTGCCCGATGTGCAGCCAGGCCCATTTCTCCGGAGCGTGCCGCATGTCCCTGATCGACCGGCTGATCCGCCAGCCCACCCGGCACTGGCTGCTGCTGCTTGCGCTGCTCTATCTGCTGCTGCGCATTCCGGGCATACCCGGCGCACACGATCTGTACGGCCTGCTGCTTAGTCTGCTGGTCTGCTCGCTGGCCTGGCTGGCCAGAACCGCCCACAGCCAATGGCTGGCCTATCGCAGCGGGCTGCTGCTGTATCTGCTGGCCGGGATTCTGGACTGGCTGGACGGCGCACTACCCATCTCGCATCCGCTGGGCAAGCTGGCCGATACGCTGGATGACCCACTCTTTGCTGTCGCCTTTTTCCTGATCGGGCTAGCGTATGTGCGAGTCAACCAGGACCGCGAAGCGCTGATTGCTTCGCTGCATGAAGAAATTGCCCGACGGCAGACACTGGAACAGACCCTGCATGACTGGGCGTTCCGGGACGAGCTGACGGGGCTGGGCAACCGCAGGGCCCTGTTCGAGGCCTTCAGCCAGGCAGCCCGCGCCGGCGAAACCGGTATCTTGCTGTATATCGACGTCAATCAGTTCAAGCAGGTCAACGACCGGCTCGGCCATGAAACCGGCGACAAGGTGCTGCAGGCCTGCGCGGCAGCACTGAGTGATTTGCCCGGTGCTGTATTCCGGCTGGGCGGCGATGAATTTGCCGCACTGCTCACCGGAGCTGACGACGCAGAGGCCAGCCGGCAGGAACAGCGCCTGAAACTGCGCGTGCAACCATTGGAGTCGGAATTTGGCGTGTCGCTGAGCATCGGTCGCGCGCACTATTCGCCGGACGAACTGCGGCAAGCCGATTTGCTGCTTGCCAGCGCCGACCACGCGATGTACAACGCCAAGCGCGCCACCCGCAGGCCGGCACCTCCCTAGCCGCCTGCTGGCGCGCACACGACAAATCAATCCCCGCTTCGCGGCGCAAGCCGGCGAGCCAAGCAACCTCAGATAGTGGCAATTATGGAATGGACCATGGCGGCGCTGACGCCGAACGAGAAATACACCCTGCTCAGCGACGCGGTCGTGCCGCGCCCGATCGCCTGGGTCAGCACCGTCAGCACCACCGGCGTGGTCAATGTGGCGCCGTTTTCCTGGTTCAACATGGTGACGGATGACCCGCCGCTGGTCGCCATCAGCATCAACCGGGGCCGCGACGGACAGGCCAAGGACACCGCCCGCAATCTGCTGGAGCAAGGTGAATGCGTGATCCATCTGCCCAGCCGCAGCGATGTCGCCCAGGTCGCGGCCTCCGGACGCAATTTCGCCCCCCACGAAAGCGAGGCCGAGTTGCTGGGGCTGGCGCTTGCCCCGGCACAAAGCGTGACACCGCCACGTCTGGCCGACGCCGTGCTGGCGCTGGAAGGCCGCCTGTGGCGGCACATCCCGATCGAGGCGCCAGGGCAGCCCGGACAGGTCATTGCCGATCACTGCCTGATCGAAATCGTGCACGCCTTTGCCGCCGACAGCATCCTGCAGGACGGGCGCATCCACCCCGATCCCTTCAATCCGCTGATGCGGCTGGGCGGGATGGATTACGCCAGCATCGGCGAACGCTTCGACGCACCACGGCGCTAGGCGCCCCGCACTTGCCGGCAGGGCTGCCCTGCACTATCACGGTTACAGCAGGGTCGTTGCCGGACAGGCCGCACCTGCCCGGAGAACGCCATGCGCAAGTGCCTGTTGTCGATCCTGTTTGCCCTGCTGCCGTGGCAGCCCGCCACGGCCATCGACACCATCACGCTGTATGGCGATGCCAATTACCCGCCGTATTCCTACCTCGAGGACGGCCAGTTCAAAGGGATCTACGTCGACTTTCTGCGCCAGCTCGCCGCCGAGCTGCCGGGCTACCAGCTGGAGCTCAAGCCGGTGCCCTGGAAACGCGGGCTGGCACAGCTGCAAAGCGGCGAGATCTTCGGGCTGTTTCCACCCTACCGCCTGAGCGGGCGTGATTACATCGTGGGGTATTCCGAGCCGCTGTTTCGCGAAACCGTGGTGCTGCTGTGCCACCGCCAGTACCTGTCACGCCCCAGGCAGCGCTTCCCGGATGATTTCACCGGGCTGGTCATCGGCGTAAATAGCGGCTTCCTGCTGAGTGACCAGCTGCAACAGGCCAGCCACTCCGGCCAGATCCGCCTCGAGGAGGCACAAAGCACCAGCGCCAATCTGCGCAAGCTCGCCAGTGCGCGCATTGCCTGTTATGCCAATGACCGGCTTGCGATCCGCTTTGCCCTGCAGAAACTGCGCAGCGAGAGCCTGCCGGCGGAGCTCCGCGATGAGCAGCTGCTGGTGGAAGTCACCGAGCTCGCCAGCAATCCGGCCCACATCGGTTTCGGCCGGCAAGCCGAAACGCCAGCGGGGCTGCGTTTCCGGCAGGCGCTGGACGCCGCCTTGCGTGCGGCCGGCGCGCGCGGAGACATCCGCAAGCTGCTGCCGCATTACGGGATGTAGGGCAGACACCTGCATTTATTCATGCCGCAACGCGGCAGTGCCAAACGTCTGTGGTTTAATAAGGCCTTTCTTTTCTGCTACGGATCATCTGCGCCATGAGCAAGACCATCATTCACAGCGACAACGCCCCCGCCGCCGTTGGCACCTATTCGCAAGCCGTCAAGGTCGGCAATACCGTCTACCTGTCCGGCCAGATCGGGCTGGATCCGGCCAGCGGGGCGCTCGATGACGGCTTCGAAGCCCAGACCCATCGCGTGTTCCAGAACCTGCGCGCCGTGTGCCAGGCCGCAGGTGGTGATCTGAAGGACATCGTGAAGCTGGGCGTGTTTGTCGTTGACCTGGCCAACTTCGCCAAGCTGAACGAAATCATGGGCCAGTACTTCAGCGCCCCCTTCCCGGCCCGCGCCGCTGTGCAGGCCGCCGCACTGCCCAAGGGCGCGCTGGTGGAAGCGGATGCGGTCATGGTGATTACCGAGTAAGGTATCCACCTCCAAGCCATATTCAGAAAAAACTACAGCCACATACCCATCAGGAAGACCCGATGAGCTTCGCCAACCCCGGTGATGATGAAATCCGTACGCTACTGGAGCACACCCGCCGCATTGCCGTGGTCGGGATTTCCGACAAGCCTGGCCGCGCCAGCCATGGCGTGAGCAAGCTGATGCAGCGCTGGGGCTTCACCATCATTCCGGTCAATCCCCTGCTGGACGAAGTACTGGGCGAAAAGTGCTACCCCAATCTGCTGGCCATCCCCGAGCCGGTCGATCTGGTGAATGTGTTCCGCCGGCCGGCTGAAGTCGACGCCATCGTCGATGATGCACTGGCCATCGGTGCGCCGGCACTGTGGCTGCAGCTCGACGTCATCAACGAAGCGGCGGCGCAGCGGGCACAGGACGCGGGAATGACGGTGATCATGGATCGCTGCCTGATGGTCGACTACGGACGCTTGTGCAGTGAATAAGGGCCCGCACCTGATTCTTGGCGATTGCGCAGCCGGTTGCCTGCGCGCGGCATTGCCGGATGCGACCGTTCTGGTGGCTCGCGACGACCTGCCCGTGGGTCCGCTGGCCGACGTGGATAGCGACGGCGTCCAGCGCGCGGCATTCTGGAGCGAAGTAAACCCGTTTTTCCCCTACCGCTTTGCCGACAAGCTCGCCGAAGAACGCGCGCTGCTCGCCAGCCTGCCCGACGCGCTGACCGTGTGGATCGGCAACTCCAGCGGCGAAGAACTGATGCTGCGCCGTGTGGCCTGGTGGCGGCAGGGCAAACCCTTCACGCTGATCCGCGTGCCGCAGATCGAATCGGTGTTTCCCGAGGGCATGTTTGCGCTGGGCATGTGCGAACCTGCGCAGTTGCAGGCAGCCGCCGGGCTGGGTGAAGTGTTGAGCGCGCAGGCGCTCGGGGTTCTGGCTGCCGAGTGGGAAACACTAAGGCAAAGCGATGGCCTGCGCAGCTGGGTGAATGGCACGTTCCACTGCGCGTCGATCGACAGCCTGGATGATGAGCTGTGGCTGTGCACCGGCAGCCGCTGGGAGCCGGCGTTTCAGGCCGTTGGCGAATGGATGGGCAACTCGCAGGGGTTCTTCCGCAGCGACTGGCTGGGCAGCTGGCGCATGGCGCTGCTGGGCCGTGCCGGCCGGGTGGAGTTTGCCGAAGCCGACCCCGATTTTTCACTGGCCCGCTCGCGCGTGCGCCGCACACCGCATCACCGCGCCTAAAGGCCGATCAGAAAAGATTGCTGTACGGGCTGCCGGGGCTGCGGTCTAATCCGCACATCATCGATTTGCGGATTTCTGCCATGACACTGCGTTTTTCCAAGATGCACGGCCTGGGTAATGACTTCATGGTCATCGACGGCGTGCGCCAGAGCGTGACGCTCAGCCCGGAACTCATCCAGCAATGGGGCGACCGGCATTTCGGCATCGGCTTCGATCAGCTGCTGCTGGTTGAACAGAGCACGCAGGCTGGTGTTGATTTCCGCTACCGCATCTTCAACTGCGATGGCGACGAAGTCGAGCAATGCGGCAACGGCGCGCGCTGCTTTGCGCGCTTCGTGCGCGACCAGGGACTGACCGACAAGGACGAGATCACGGTCGAAACCGCCAAGGGCATCATCTACCCGAAGCTGGAAGCCGATGGCAATGTCACCGTGAACATGGGCGTACCGCGTTTCGCCCCGGAAGAAATTCCCTTCGAGGCGCCGAACGAGGCACTGATCGATCCGCTGATCGTCGGCGAACGGGTCGTGGACATTTCAGTGGTCTCGATGGGTAATCCGCATGCCGTGCAGGTGGTGGATTCGGTCGTCACGGCGCCGGTGGCCGAGCAGGGCCCGCTGATCGAAAATCATCCGCGCTTTCCGGCCCGCGTGAATGCCGGCTTCATGGAAATCGTCAGCCGCATTGAAATCCGCCTGCGCGTGTTCGAGCGCGGCGCCGGCGAAACGCTGGCCTGCGGCACCGGCGCCTGCGCCGCCGTAGTCGCCGGCATCCGCCGCGGCCTGCTCGATGAACGCGTGCTGGTGCATACCCGCGGCGGTGACCTGACCATCGCCTGGGCCGGCAGCGGCCAGCCGGTCTTCATGACCGGCCCGGCCGTCACCGTCTTCAGCGGCGAGCTCGCGGCCTGATCAGTGTGTCGCCTGAGCGCGACACCTGCCGGCGCCCGGCGGTTTTCGCTGCAACCGGCGCGTGTCTGCGCTAGGCTCTGGCTTTGGCCTTGTCATTGCCGTACGGAGTCATCATGCAAGAACAGGACATGCTCGACTGGCTGCGCCAGCATCCCGAGTTTTTCGATCATTTCGCCCACGAGATTGCCGACATCTACGTCGCGCACAGCCACGGCGGGCAAGCCGTCTCGCTGACCGAGCGCCAGCTGCAAACCCTGCGCGAGCGCAACCGCGCGCTGGAGGGCAAGCTGCACGAGCTGCTGGCCTTCGGCGAGGAAAACGACCAGATCTCCGACAAGCTGCATCGTCTGAGCGTCGACCTGATGCAGGCGCGTGATCTGCCGGGAATCATCGGCACGCTGGAATTTCACCTGCAGCAGCGCTTTGCCGTGCCGCAGGTCGCCATGCGGCTGTGGCTGCCCGAGGTCGACAGCAATCTGCGCGAATTCGCCCCGGTCGGCGACGCCGTGCACAAGCTGGCGCAGAATCTGGTTTCTCCCTACTGCGGCCCCTACGCCACCGACGAAGTTCGTGGCTGGTTTGCCGACGAGGCCGGCACGCTGCAATCGTTCGCGCAGTTCGCGCTGAAAACGGCCGGTGAGCCCTTCGGCATTCTGGTCATGGCCAGCGAAGACCCGCAGCGCTTCTATCCCGATATGGGCACGCTGTATCTGCAGCGCCTGTCCGAGCTGGTGTCTGCCGCCATCCGTCGCGTCAGCGGCAATGCGGTGTGCCAGGACATCGCCGAGGAAGCACGCCACGATGATGTGCCGGTCCTGGAAGAAGAAGCCCCGGCGGATGCCTGAGCCAACGCCAGCCTCAACGGCAACGGGGCTGCCTGCCTCTTCCGATGAAACGCAGGCCAGCCCCTCGCCAGCCAGTCTGACCGGTTTCGAGCATTTCTTCCGCCACCTGCAGGGTGAGCGCATGGTCAGCCCGCACACGCTGGCCGCCTACCAGCGTGACCTAGGGTATCTGGCGGAGCTCAGCCAGAATCAAGAGCTGCAAAGCATTACCCCAATGGCTATTCGTGGAATGGTCAGACAGCTGGCCAGTCGCGGCCTGTCCGGGCGCAGCATCGCGCGCATCCTGTCGGCCTGGCGGGCGTTCTACCGCCTGATGTGCCGCGATTTTCACTGGCCGCTCAATCCGGTGGATGGTGTGCGTCCGCCCAAGGCCAGAAAACCGCTGCCGGAAACCCTGACCACGGACAGCGCCAGCGGCTTTCTCGATGCCCTGCCTGACGATGAGGTACTGGCCTGCCGCGACAAGGCCATTTTCGAGCTGGCATATTCATCGGGACTGCGCGTGTCCGAACTCGCCGGACTGAAACTCGCCGATCTCGATCTGGCGCAAGGCGAAGCCCGCGTACTGGGCAAGGGCAGCAAGACACGGCTGGTGCCGGTCGGCCATGCAGCCGTGGAGGCGCTGCGCCGCTGGCTGCTGCTGCGCCCGCAACTGGCACACAGCGGAGTGATCAGCGTCTTTGTCAGCAACAAGGGCGGTGCGCTCACATCGCGCGCGATCCAGTTGCGGCTGAAACACTGGCAAACCGTACTGGGGCTGGCCGAGCCGCTTTATCCGCACAAGCTGCGCCACAGCTGCGCCACCCACCTCCTGCAATCTTCCGGTGATCTGCGGGCGGTGCAGGAGCTGCTGGGGCATGCCAGCATCAGCACCACGCAGGTCTACACCCATCTGGATTTCCAGCATCTGGCGAAGGTGTACGACGCGGCACACCCGCGCGCCAGGCGCAAATAGGGTTACAGGCCGTATTTGCGCTGCAGCTGGCGGTATTCGGCGCTTTCCCGCACCACGCGGATTTCCTGCCACAGCTTGTGGCACAGTCCGGGGCGTTTCTGGCACACGCCACGCCCCAGAGCGAGGAACATATCATTTTCGCGATAGCTTTCCGGCAAGGCCTCCAGCCGCGAAGACCAGCGCGGAAACTGCTGCATGGCACGCAGCGCCGGCCCCTCCAGCAACACCGCAACATCAACACTGCCCGCATCCAGCTTGCGCAGCACGTCTTCAGCGGTGGCCGAGCGTTCGTCCAGCAGCAGCCCCTGCGTACGCAGCTCGGCACCGATGCTGTAACCGGCCTGGATCCCCGCGCGTTCGGCGTGGACAAAGCGCCCGCCCTGCCAGCTGGCGGCATGCCCCAGCTTGCGGAACACCAGATAACGATCCCGCCCCATGCGCAGAGCGGCATCGGGCTGGCCATCCGCGGCCATCGGATACGCGGCATACAGCGTGCGTTCGGCGCTGAAGGCTGCCGAAAACATGCCATCGCTCAGCCCTTCCCGCACCTCATACTGGCAGCGCTTCCACGGCAGTGCGCGATACGTCACCTCCAGCTGCAGATGCCGGGCCACGGTCTGCATCACGTAGCGATCCAGACCGTCCTTTTCACCGAATACCCAGGGAAACACGTCCACGTCCTCATGACAGAGCGTGAGCTTTTCGGCCGCCCAAGCCGGAATCGCCAGCCAGGCCAGCATCACCGCCACCAGCCAGTGTCTCATACGCCCTCCATGACTTGCCGTGTCAGAACATGACAATATTCTGCACCGCAGCACCGGGAAAGGAAACGCAGTCACACGCCAGTGTGGTACGACGGCAGTCTAAGCGAACTGGCGCACCAGCCCATCCAGATAGGAAGCAACACCCTGCTCCCCCTCGCCTGGCGCCCAAACCGCCCGCTCTTCCGCCAGCAAAGGAACATAAGGGCCGGCCTTGCACTCGAGAAACACCGTCTGAGGCTGCAACGCCACCACCGCGTGCCAGTTTCCCGGCGTAATGTCGATGCCGCAAGCGGCCGTTCCGGCGCGCAGGGTTAGCGCCTGTTGCACCGAACCATCGTCAGCAAACAGCAACACCCCCAGCTCGCCCTGCAGCACCACCAGCAGCTCGCCCTTTTTCTCATCCAGATGGCGGTGTGGCGGCACATAACTGCCAGGTGCGATCGCGACCAGCAGCCGATGGCACGGGTCCTCGTTCTGCGTATGCAGATTGTGGTGCACGCGCAGGCGCGGCGCTGCTGCGGCGCGAGCACAGAGATCAGCAAAAAGGGAAGCATCAAACAAAGTTGTCATAAGCATCCTGCACAGCGCCGGACTTGAACTAAATGTGAGTCAGTGGTTAATTCCTGACCGTTGAGATATTGCTCATTTTGGTGGCGAATGCCGGTCAAGCTCTTCGCATAGACTGCCGGGAGGAACATGCCCCCAGCGCTGGTCATACGCCTCCAGAAAAGTCGCCCGCAAAGCCTTTTCGTCACAACGTTCCCATTCGGGGAGTAACTCGACGATGACGTGAATGGCATCCTGTAGATCAGCAATTTGCTCGAGACAATAGAGGCGCTCTTCCTCACTTTGTGCGCGCTGGCCTTGCCAGGCCAATGAACGGCTGGCCGTGACTGCCAGTTGAACAACCTTGAACCAAGCCTGCTTGCTTGTTCCTAGCGCCATACCAGCCCCTCTTTACAGGATAATCCCACCGCCCAGACACGCCTCGCCGTCGTAGAGCACCATCGACTGCCCCGGTGTCACCGCCCATTGCGGATCAGTGAACTTCAGCTCGCAGCGCCCCTCGCCCAGATCAACCAGCTCGCAGGCGGCGTCTTGCTGGCGGTAGCGGGTTTTCGCGGTGTAACGGCCCGGGGCCGGCGCTTCACCGAGAATCCACGAGCAATCCTGCGCGACCAGCGTTGATTTCAGCAGCAGCGGGTGGTCATGGCCCTGCACGACGATCAATTCATTGCTTGCCATGTCCTTGGCCGCCACGAACCACGGCTCGCCGCTGCCCGATTTGTCGCCACCGATGCCCAGCCCCTGACGCTGGCCCAGCGTGTAGAACATCAGCCCCATGTGCTCGCCCATCACGCGCCCTTCCGGCGTGACCATGCGGCCGGGCTTGGTCGGCAGGTAGCGGTTCAGGAATTCGCGGAACGGCCGCTCGCCGATGAAGCAGATGCCGGTGCTGTCCTTCTTTTTCGCGTTGGGCAGCTGGATCTGCTCGGCAATCGTGCGCACTTCGCTTTTCAGTAGGCCGCCGAGCGGGAACACCGCCTGGCTGACCTGCGCCTGGGACAGGCGATAGAGGAAGTAGGTCTGATCCTTGCTCTGGTCCTTGGCGCGAATCAGCTCGGTACGCCCGTCAGGCCGCACACGGTTGCCGCAATAATGGCCGGTCGCCATCTTGGCGCCGCCCAGCGCAATCGCGTAGTCCAGAAAGCATTTGAACTTGATTTCGCTATTGCACAGGATGTCCGGGTTCGGCGTGCGTCCGGCCTGGTACTCGGCCAGAAAATAGGCAAACACGCGATCCTTGTACTCGGACGCAAAATTCACCAGCTCAATGTCGATGCCCAGCAGGTCGGCCACCGCGATGGCGTCCATGCTGTCTTCCTTGATCGAGCAATATTCGTCGTTGTTGTCGTCTTCCCAGTTCTGCATGAATACGCCATGCACTTCGTGCCCCTGTGCTTTCAGCAGGTGCGCGGTGACCGAGGAATCAACACCGCCCGAAAGCCCCACCACGATCTTGCTCATGTCAGTGCTCCTTCGTTGCGGGCGTCGAAATCGCGCAGCAGCTCCAGCGGGTAGCGCTTTCCCGCCAAATAGTCATCAACGCAGGCGAGAATCAGCGGACTGCGATGCTGCGCGCTGCGGGCGATCAGTTCATCGCGAGTGAGCCACACGGCGGCCTCGATGCCGTCGTCCAGCGTCCGCTCGGCATGGTGGGCGCCCAGCTCGCCGGTAAACGCGTAGCGCAGATAGGTGAGATCAGTGCCGGGAACGGTCCACTGGTAGATGCCCACCAGCGCCGTGGGCGTGAAGGCGTAGGCGGTTTCTTCCAGCGTTTCGCGCACGCAGGCCGCCACAATCGATTCGTTTTTCTCGACGTGGCCAGCAGGCTGGTTGAGCTTGAGTTCGCCGAGGATACGCTCTTCGACGAACAGGAATTTGCCGTCACGCTCGACAATGGCCGCGACAGTGGTATTGGGTTTCCACATGGAATTATGCTTGCAGGGCAAAGCGCGATTTTACCGCAAGCCGGGCCGGAACACGGAGCCACAGGTACGCACCCACGTATACCCCTGCGGACCTTTATTTCAGTCCGTACCAGGGGCATACCCGGACATCACGCGACCGCAGCCACAATCGCCTCATTGGCCGCAGCCAGCACGCCGTCGGCATCGCCCATCGCCAGCCCTTCGGCATAGATGAATTCAACATCGGTCATGCCGAGAAAGCCGAGTACGGTACGCAGATAAGGCACCTGATTGTCACTGGGCAGATCGCGGTGTACACCACCACGGGTCAGTGCGACGTAGACCTTCTTGCCGGTCAGCAAGCCTTCCGGGCCATTGGCGGTGTACTGGAACGTCACCCGTGCCCGGGCAATGGCATCGATCCAGTTCTTCAGTTGCGCGGTCACGCTGAAGTTGTACATCGGCACGCCCAGCACCACCACGTCGGCAGCCTGGATTTCGGCAATCAGCGCATCATCCAGTGCAACGCGGGCAGCCTGTTCGGGGCTGCGATCCGCTTCCGGAGTCATCAGCGCAGTCAGCGCGGCTTCGTCGAGCATGGGGTGCGGCGTGACGGCCAGATCACGGACAGTCAGGCTGGCCGCCGGATGCTGCGCCAGTACACGGGCAGTGATCTGATTGGCCAGAGTCGTGGATTGCGAGCCGGCGCGCTTGGCGCTGCTATTGATTTGGAGGATGTTCATAGCGGTGTTCCTTATCGGGTTGGCTGCGTCGTGCAGTCGATGGGCTCACTGTACTCGCGACTAAATCACCGATAAATCCGCCATAACGGATATGATTGTTCCACTACAGCAACAATCCCCCACCTTTCGCCATGCACGATCTCGACCCTAACGACCTGCTGCTGTTTGCCCGCATCGTGGACGCCGCCAGCTTCACCCGTGCAGCAGAACGCCTGCACATGCCGAAATCGACATTGTCGCGGCGGCTGTCGCACATGGAGGAGGTACTGGGCGAACGCCTTATTACCCGCACCACCCGCTCGCTACGGCTGACCGAACTCGGGGCCGCCGTCCTGGAGCACGCCAGGCAGATCGACAGTGAAACCGAGGCGGCTCTGGCGCTCGCCCGGCAGCGCCAGCTGGAGCCGGCCGGCACTTTACGCATCTCGATGCCCAATGATCTGGCCACGCAGCTGATCTCGCCGGTGCTGGCTGAATACAGCCGCCGCTATCCGCAGGTGCAGCTGCAGCTCGATCTGTCGCCGCGCCGGGTCGACCTGATCGGGGAAGGTTTCGATCTCGCGATCCGCATGGGCAGCAAGCCGGTAGAAACCTCGCTGGTTACGCGCCGTATCTGGCTCTATACC
Organism: Chitinilyticum piscinae; assembly: GCF_015223195.1. Lineage (GTDB taxonomy): Bacteria > Pseudomonadota > Gammaproteobacteria > Burkholderiales > Chitinibacteraceae > Chitinilyticum > Chitinilyticum piscinae. Next base: position 14,995 of record NZ_JADFUA010000003.1, read on the forward strand.
CCGCAACTGTATGCCGCTCCATCCTATATAAGCAGAGAAGGTGAGCCACATACCCCCGATGAGCTACTGAATCATGCCTGTCTGTGCCTCTCCCCGGGCGGCGGGGATGAGCCCCACTGGCTGCTGCAACGCGGTAACGAAAAACGCGAGATCGCTCCAGCCTCCCGCTTCGGGGTCAACTCACCCGATATGCTGGCCCGGCTGGCTGCGCAAGCCCTCGGCATCACCGCAGTGGCGCACCTGTATGCCGAAGCCTTTGTGCGCCAGGGCGAGCTGGTGCGCGTGCTGCCCGACTGGCATCTGCCGGCCGTCACGGCGTGGGCGGTGTTTCCGGAGCGCCGGCTGATGCCACTGAAAACCCGCGCCTTTCTCGATCTGCTGGAAGCCAGCCTGCATTTCGCCCACTAAAAAGCCCGCCAGCAGGCGGGCCATGGGGCAGTAGCATCCAGACGGTTTACTGGACGGGTTGTGCCTGCTGCGCCTGTTCGGCAACAAAAATCTCGACACGGCGATTCTGCGCACGCCCCGCCGCCGAGCCATTGTCGGCCACCGGCTCGCGCGAACCACGGCCATCAATGGCCATGCGGTCGTAGGACACACCACGGCTACTCAGGTAATCACGCACCGCAGCGGCACGATTCACCGACAGCGGGTTGTTGATCGCGTCGCTGCCTGTACTGTCGGTATGGCCCACGATGCGGATTTTGGTCACCGGATTCTGCTGTAGCGTCTGGGCAAACTTGTCCAGCACCGGGCGCATATTGGGCTTGATGGCGTACTTGCCGGTATCAAAGGAGAAGTCGCTGGGGACTTCCATCTTCAGCTGGTTATCCGGCGTCTTGCTGACCTCGATGCCGGTGCCTTGCGTTGCCTCCTCCATTTCCTGGCGCTGTTTCTCCATGTTCGATGACCAGATGTAACCGCCAATCGCGCCAACCGCGGCACCGATTGCGGCATCCCGGCCGACATGGTTGCTGCCGGTAATGCCGCCGATCGCCGCACCGGCAATGGCCCCGCCGACGGCACCCAGTATGGAACCCTGCCCGGTCTGGGTAAGCTGGCCGTTGGCACAGCCCGTCATGGCGATGATAAGGGAGAGGGGAAGCAGTACTTTTTTCATTGCGGTCATCCTTGCTGGTGGCGCGAGCTGCACCATTTGCCGCAATTCTAGCCCTTCCAGTGCGACATGCTTGTTGGCTGCCTCACAAAGGCGCCGGTATTTTTGCCAGCCGGCCGCGCTTCGCTCAGCGGGCCTTGTTCGGTCCGCGCCGGCCACGCTGTTTCGGCCGCCCACGGGCCGCCTCATCGCCGCGCTGGCGGATTGCCGCGGGGGCGGCCACGTGCAGCTCACGCCAGGACTCCGGTGACAATCCATCAAGGGTATAGTCACCTATCGCATAGCGAATAAGGCGCAGGGTAGGATACCCCACCTTGGCCGTCATCCGCCGCACCTGACGATTCTTGCCCTCGCGGATGATGATTTCCAGCCAGGTGGTCGGAATGGCCGCGCGAAAGCGCACCGGCGGCGTGCGCGCCCATAGGCCGGCGGGCTCGGCAATGATGCGCACCTCGGCCGGCCTGGTGACAAAATCTCCCAGATCGACACCACGCCGAAGGGGCGCCAGATCCGCATCGCTCGGCGCCCCCTCGACCTGCACCCAGTAGGTTTTGGGCAATTTGTGCTGCGGGTCGGCAATTTTGGCCTGCAGTGGCCCAGAATCCGTCAGCAGCAACAGCCCCTCGGAATCGGTATCCAGCCGGCCGGCGGGATAGACGCCGGGTTGGGCCAGCAAATCGGCAAGACAGCGGTGCGGCGGGCTGGGGCTGAACTGGCAGATCACGCCATACGGTTTGTTCAACAGAATCAGACGCGCCATGCCGTCTCCCTTGTCCTGATGGGGCTAAACCGGCGATAATAGTGCGTTTTTTCGCGAGCAGGCCACTATTGCACAAGAATAGCCGCAGCGGAATTCAGATCACCCTAGCAGACAGCAACAGGAAAGAACGATGAGCCTGATCAAAGTACCCCAAGGCGGCACCAAGATTGTGCCGAATCTGGCCACTCCGGATAACCCGATCATCCCGTTTATCGAAGGTGACGGCATCGGTGTAGACATCACTCCGGTGATGATCGACGTGGTTGATGCAGCCGTGGCCAAGGCCTACGGTGGCGCCCGCAAGATCCACTGGATGGAAATCTACTGCGGCGAGAAGGCTGCCCGCCTGTATGGCAACGATACCTACCTGCCGCAGGAAACCCTGGACGCGCTGAAGGAATACGTGGTGTCCATCAAAGGCCCGCTGGCAACGCCGGTTGGTGGCGGCATCCGCTCGCTGAACGTAGCCCTGCGCCAGCAGCTGGATCTGTACGTCTGCCTGCGTCCGGTACGCTACTTCAACGGCGTTCCGTCGCCGCTGAAGCGCCCGGACCTGACCGACATGGTCATCTTCCGTGAAAACACCGAAGACATCTACGCCGGTATCGAGTGGGAAGCCCAGACCGATGGCGCCAAGCAAGTCATCGACTTCCTGCAAGGCACCATGGGCGTGAAGAAGATTCGCTTCCCGGAATCCTCCTCCATCGGCATCAAGCCGGTTTCCAAGGAAGGCACCGAGCGTCTGGTACGCAAGGCCATCCAGTACGCCATCGACAACAACCGCAAGAGCGTTACCCTGGTTCACAAGGGCAACATCATGAAGTTCACCGAAGGCATGTTCCGCACTTGGGGCTATGAGCTGGCCAAGAAGGAATTCGGTGGCGTGGAAATCGACGGCGGCCCGTGGCTGCAACTGCCGAACGGCATCGTGATCAAGGATGTGATCGCTGACGCCTTCCTGCAGCAGATCCTGCTGCGTCCGGCCGAATACGATGTAATCGCTACCCTGAACCTGAACGGCGACTACGTTTCCGACGCACTGGCCGCGCAAGTTGGCGGCATCGGCATCGCTCCGGGCGCGAACTTGAGCGACAACGTAGCCTGCTTCGAAGCCACCCACGGCACCGCACCGAAGTACGCAGGCCAGGACAAGGTGAACCCGGGTTCGCTGATCCTGTCCGCCGAAATGATGCTGCGTCACATGGGCTGGAAGGAAGCCGCCGATCTGATCATTGCTTCGATGGAAAAAGCCATCGGCGACAAGCAAGTCACCTATGACTTCGCCCGCCTGATGGACGACGCCAACGAAGTATCCTGCTCGGACTTCGGCAAGGCCATGATCGCCCGCATGTAATTGCGCGCCTTCATCCAACAAAAACCCCGCCACGGCGGGGTTTTTGTTTATTACACTGCAGCAACTGCAGGGGGGAACCATCATGCACCAAGGCATTGCCGTCATTCTGCTTCTGTTCAGCTGCTACGCCTGCGCCGAGGTCAACAAATGCCGCAAGGCCGATGGCGCGCTGATTTTCACCGACGCGGCCTGCCCACCCGGCAGCAAGGCGGAAGCCTTCTCGGGCAACACCAGCGTCAACAGCGTCCCGCTTCCCACCCTCACCCCACACGCATCCGACTCCGCAACTGAACAGCCATCCGTCCAGCGCATTCCCGATCAGCGGCGTTTGCGGGACGATGCGGATGATCATGCAGTCAGCGACAGTGGCTCAACCGACTGGTTCGGGCAGCCCATTTATTACCCGGTGCTGCGCCCTACTCCTCGGCCACACCCGCAGCCGCGCCCCACACCACAGCTGCGCCCGATTCCACGGCACCGCTAGACAACAAAAAACCCCGCCGAAGCGGGGTTTTCTGACATCCGGGCGATCAAGCTGCCTGGATGTTGGCGGCTTGCTTGCCCTTCGGACCAGTGGTGATCTCGAAAGACACGCGCTGGCCTTCCTTCAGGGTTTTGAAGCCCGGCATGTTGATCGCGGAGAAGTGAGCAAAAATATCGTCGCCACCTTCGTCCGGAGTGATGAAACCGAAGCCTTTGGAATCATTGAACCACTTAACAGTACCTTGAGCCATCTCGATTGGTCGTCCACGTGAAACTTGTCAAACCGGCCCGGCACAGGCGGGCCATCCATGAGGTTTGTGTGCAAGACCAGCAAACAGGTCAAACCGGTACTGCATGAAACTTGTACAGCAAACTCGAATCAAGGTTTTACGCGACTTTGACAAAACAGGTCAAGCAGAACCTCAAGCATGCCGATAATTATGTTGTTTTCAGTTGCACGCTTGAAATGCACCGCGTGAGCTCCAAAATGAAAGGTAAGCACACCCGCCGGCAAAGCAATGACAACACAGCAGCAACACCACGCCGAACTGCTCGAGCACAAGGCAAAACTGGCCCCGCCCCCGTTCTGGAGTGTGGTCCTGCTCAACGATGACTTCACCCCGATGGATTTCGTGGTGGATGTCCTGATGAAGTTCTTCAACATCCGGGAGGAGCACGCCACCCGCATCATGCTGCAGGTTCATACCGAAGGTCGCGGCAAGTGCGGAACGTATCCGAAGGATATCGCAGCCACCAAGGTGGCCCAGGTCAGTGAGTACGCGCGGGAGCACCAGCACCCGCTCCAATGCATCATGGAGGTGGAAAAATGATTGCCCAGGAACTTGAAGTGAGCCTCCATCTTGCGTTCATGGAGGCCCGCCAGAAACGCCACGAATACATCACTGTCGAGCATCTGCTGCTGGCGTTGCTGGAAAACCCCTCTGCCACCGAAGTGCTGCGCGCTTGCGGAGCACACATGGACGAACTCAAGCGCGTGCTTGCCGAATTTGTCGGCGAACACACCCCGGTCGTCTCCGGCAGCGAGGATGTCGAAACCCAGCCGACCATCGGCTTCCAGCGCGTGATCCAGCGTGCCATTCTGCATGTGCAGAGCTCGGGCAAGAAGGAGGTTACCGGTGCCAATGTGCTGGTCGCCATCTTTGGCGAAAAGGACAGCCATGCGGTGTATTTCCTGCACCAGCAGGGTATTACCCGGCTGGATGTCGTCAATTTCATCGCGCACGGCATCGCCAAGCAGAATACCCCGCCGCCTGCGCAACAGACGCAGCGCAACGAGCAACAGGAAGAAAGCGAAAGCGAAAGCAGTAGCGGCGGCGCACTGGAAAGCTTCACCCAGAATCTGAACAACGCCGCACTGGCCGGCCGCATCGACCCGCTGATCGGCCGCGAAAGCGAACTGGAGCGCATGATCCAGATCCTCTGCCGCCGCCGCAAGAACAATCCACTGCTGGTCGGCGAAGCCGGGGTGGGCAAGACCGCTCTTGCCGAAGGGCTGGCGCGCCGCATTGTCGAAGGCAATGTCCCCGATATTCTGGCCGATGCCACCGTGTATGCGCTGGACATGGGGGCACTACTGGCAGGCACCAAATACCGGGGAGATTTCGAGCAGCGCCTGAAGGCCGTCATCAAGCAGCTGACCGATGAGCGCAACGCCATCCTGTTCATCGACGAAATCCACACCCTCGTCGGCGCTGGGGCGGCTTCGGGCGGGACTCTGGATGCTTCCAACCTGCTCAAGCCCGCACTGTCGAACGGCGCCTTGAAGTGCATTGGCGCAACCACCTACACCGAGTTCCGCGGCATCTTCGAAAAGGACAACGCCCTATCAAGGCGCTTCCAGAAGGTGGATATCGTCGAGCCCACCATCGAGCAGACCGTCGAGATCCTCAAGGGCCTCAAGGACAAGTTCGAGAGTCACCATGGCGTGAAATACACGCTGGCTGCACTGAACTCGGCAGCCGAGCTCTCGGCCAAATTCATCAATGACCGGCACCTGCCGGACAAGGCAATCGACGTCATCGATGAAGCCGGTGCCGCCCAGAAAATCCTGCCGCGCTCGAAGCAGAAAAAGACCATCGGCAAGCTGGAAATCGAGGAAATCGTAGCCAAGATCGCCCGCATCCCGCCAAAGAACGTCTCGAGCGATGACAAGAACACCCTGAAAACCCTTGATCGCGATCTGAAGAATGTCGTTTTCGGTCAGGACAAGGCTATCGAAGCACTTGCGAGCGCAATCAAGATGGCGCGCGCCGGCCTGGGCAATCCGCAAAAACCGATCGGTGCCTTTCTGTTCAGCGGTCCGACGGGTGTCGGCAAGACCGAGGTTGCCCGGCAGCTGGCTTACACCATGGGCATCGAGCTGATCCGATTCGACATGTCCGAATACATGGAACGCCACGCGGTCAGCCGCCTGATCGGTGCACCTCCGGGATATGTCGGCTTCGAGCAGGGCGGTCTACTGACCGAAGCCATCAACAAGCACCCCTACTCGGTGCTGCTGCTGGATGAAATCGAAAAAGCCCATCCGGACATTTTCAACATCCTGCTGCAGGTCATGGATCACGGCACGCTCACCGACAACAATGGCCGCAAGAGCGACTTCCGCAATGTGGTATTGGTAATGACAACCAACGCCGGCGCCGAAGCACTCAACAAGCCGGTCATTGGCTTCACCGCGAAAAAGGAGACCGGCGATGAAATGCAGGAAATCAAACGCCTGTTCACACCGGAATTCCGCAACCGCCTTGATGCTGTCATTCCGTTTGCCCCGCTGTCGCACGACATCATCCTGCAGGTCGTGGACAAATTCCTGATGCAGCTGGAAGCACAACTGCACGAGAAGAAGGTGGAAGCGCACTTCACGGCCGGACTGAAGGAAATGCTGGCCGAGAAAGGCTTCGATCCGCTGATGGGAGCCCGCCCGATGGCCCGCCTGATTCAGGACACCATCCGCAAGGCACTTGCAGACGAATTGCTGTTCGGCAAGCTGGCCAATGGCGGCGAAGTCACCATTGACCTGGATGACGATGACAAGGTATGCCTTCACATCCATGACAAGGAAATGGTTCCAGCCTGATACCCCTGCTAAACGCAAACAAAAAGGGCAGCCAAGCTGCCCTTTTTGTTTGTCATTCCCGTTTTGCTCAGGAGGCCTGTTGCACCGTGACGATCTGCGAAGGCGTCGGCGCCGGGAAACCCGCCTCGCCTAGCGCCTCCTTGATCACGCGATTGGTGTCGAAATACACCTGCCAGTAGTGATCGTTGTTGCAATAAGGGCGCACCGCCAGTACCGGCCCCACCAGATTGAACTCGAGGATTTCCACATCCACCGCCGGCTCGGCCAGCACATTCGGAATCTGGGCGATCTTGGCCTTCAGCAGTTCGCGCGCAGCATTATGATCAGCACTGCCTGCAAGCTGTGCCTTGAGATCCACACGGCGGAACGGATTCAGCGAATAGTTCTGGATCGTGTCGCCAAAGATCTTGTTGTTGCCAACAAAGGTCACGATATTGTCCGCAGTCACGATCGTGGTCGCAAACAGGCCGATTTCCTTCACCGTACCGGTCACACCACCGGCGGTGACAAAATCACCCACCTTGATGGGCCGCAGCACGATCATGAATGCACCACCCGCAAAATTGGCCAGCAAGCCCGACCAAGCCATACCAATGGCCACGCCGGCCGCCGCTATCAATGCCGCGAAGGTCGTCGTCTGCACGCCGAAATAGCCGAGAATGCCGATCACCAGCAGGATATTCAAGGTCACCGCCAGCATCGAGCCGACATAGCGCAGCACGGTCGGATCAACCTTCTGCTTTTCCAGCGCCTTTTGCACCATGCTGATAGCCAGACCGATCAGCCAGCGACCAATCACCCAGAAGGCAATCGCTGCCAGAATCTTCACGCCGAATTCGGTCGCATATCCCAGGATCAAATCCTGATATTTACTCACAACAGCCGCATCCATGACACCACTCCATTCAGTTTGCACAATAGGAAAGCCTATTGTTGGATAATAACAGCATGAACACGAATTCACGCAAGCCTAGCCACGTGGATGGTGCTCGCGATGCAGCTTCTTCAGCCGCTCCTGTGCAACATGGGTATAAATCTGGGTGGTACTGATGTCGGCATGCCCCAGCAGCATCTGCAGGGCGCGCAGATCCGCGCCATGTTCCAGCAAATGCGTGGCAAAGGCATGGCGCAGCACGTGCGGGCTCAATGATTGGGCGGGTATCCCGACCCGCGCCGCATACTGCTTGATGATGAACCACATCCCCTGACGGGTAAGCGGCTCTCCGCGCTGATTGACAAACAGCAGCGCCTCCGTGCGCCCCGCCAGCAATTCTGCGCGCGCCGTGTCGAGATAACGCTGCACGGCCTCGGCCGCCAGCTCCCCCATCGGCACCAGCCGCTGCTTGCCTCCCTTGCCTGCCAATACCTGCACGAATTGCTCGCGCAGGTGGATCTGTGCCAGCGACAAGCCGACCAATTCCGATACGCGCAAGCCACAGGCATACATCAATTCGAACATCGCACGATCCCGCAGCCCTGCCGCCGTATTCAGATCGGGGGCATCCAGTAAAGCACTGACCATTGCTTCGGACAGCACTTTCGGCAGTGGCCGCACCCGTTTGGGCGCCTGTAATTCAGCCAGCGGATCCAGCTCCAGCTGGCCTGACTGCAATTGATGCCGGTAGAAACGTCGCAGGCTGGCGATCCGGCGGGCCAGCGTTGCCGTTTTCAGATCACGGGCCTGCCGCGCGAGAAAGGCCTGCACATCATCGCGGCTTGCCTGCAGCAAACTGCGGTCGCGCTCCGCAGCAAGCCAACCCGCCCAGACTTGCAGATCATTGCGATAGCTCGCGAGTGTATTCTGGGCCAAGCCATCGCCCAACCAGACGGCATCAAGGAACTGCTCCAGTTGGCGCTGACTGAGCCCAAGAGAGGATGACGATTCAGCCAAGTACCGCAACCCCTTCATGCCGCAATAACCAGCGCTTGATCGGTAGCCAGTCGACGCCATTGCGACTGGCATTGAAGCCCCCCAGTCCGCTGCCGGCGGCGACCACACGATGACAGGGTATCAGCAAGGGCAAGGGATTACGCCCGCAGGCATTCCCGACTGCGCGTGGCGATGACCCAATCTGCTCGGCAATTTTGCCATAACGACTTACCATTCCCGAGGGTATCTCGCTGATTGCCTTCCAGACCTTGAGCTGGTGGGCAGTACCCTGCAATGCATAGGGTAAATCGAACTGGAAGCGCGGGTCGGCACAATAATGGCGCAACTGCGCGGCGAACTCGCGCAGCAAGGCATCATGACTGCTGCGCAAGGGAATATCTTCGGGCAGAAACTCCAGCGCCCGGATCCGCTCCGCCACGACGCTCACACCCAATTTGCCGAATGGTGTAGCCAGCACCACCTGAAACTCATCCAGTTGCCAGGGATTCTGCATGTCAGCACCAGTGAAAGACAAAGCAGGATCGTAAAATGCACACCCGCCACAGGCAATAAAAAACGCGAGCCGAAGCTCGCGTTTTCGCAAACAAGTCAGACGACGTGTTAGGCAGCCACGGCAGCCTTGCGGGCCGGCAGCTTTTCCTTGATACGCGCGGACTTGCCCGAACGCTCACGGAGGTAGTACAGCTTGGCGCGACGTACATCACCACGGCGCTTCACTTCGATGGCAGCAACCAGCGGGGAGTAGGTCTGGAAGGTACGCTCAACACCGGTGCCGGAAGAAATCTTGCGGACGATGAAGGAGCTGTTCAGGCCACGGTTACGCTTGGCGATGACTACGCCTTCGTAAGCCTGCAGACGCTCGCGGTTGCCTTCCTTTACCTTCACGCTGACGACAACGGTGTCACCAGGTGCGAATTCCGGAACGGTTTTGCCCAGACGAGCGATTTCTTCTTGTTCGAGTTGTTGCAGCAGATTCATTGCTTTACTCCAATCGATGCTTGTTCCTTCTGCCCCGCGGTCTGGGGAGAGCCGGCTTGGTCACCGTGCTCCGCCTTGAATTCGGCCAGAAGACGAGCTTCTTCTTTGCTAAGTGGACGCTGTTGCAGCAAGTCCGGACGTCGCAACCAGGTGCGCCCCAGCGCCTGCTTTAACCGCCAGCGTCGGATGTTGGCATGATTTCCCGAAAGCAGCACTTCCGGAACCGCCATGCCGCGGTATTCCACGGGACGGGTGTAATGCGGGCAATCCAGCAGCCCGTCCGCAAACGAATCCTCTTCCGCACTCGCCGCGGTGTTCAACACCCCGGGCCAGTGCCGGCTGATCGCATCGATCAGCACCATCGCGGGCAGTTCGCCGCCCGACAGTACATAATCACCGATCGAAATTTCTTCATCAACATGCCGTGCAATCACGCGCTCATCGATGCCTTCATAACGCCCACACAGCAATACCAGGCCGGGTTTACTCGCCAAATCCAGCACCTTCCGGTGCGTCAGCGGCATACCCTGAGGGGAGAGATAAACCGTCCACGGCTTTACCCCACACTCACCTTGGCGGGCCTTGGCGCTTTCCAGCGCACTTTCCAGCGGCTCGGGAATCATCAGCATACCCGGGCCTCCACCGAACGGACGATCATCCACCGTGCGGTAGTTGTTGGTCGCGAAATCACGCGGATTCCACGCCTGCAAATCAAAAATGCCGAGTTCAACGGCTCGGCGGGTCACGCCAAAACGGGTCACGGCATCGAACATCTCCGGGAACAGCGTCACGACATCGAACAGCCGGCGTTGCACTTGCGCAACACCACCGTCAGTAGTCAAGGCCCCAGTCCACGGTAATGCAGTGCGCCGGCTGATCAACCGTCAGCACCACCGCCGCAACAAAAGGCAGCAGGCGCTCGGTCTTGCCATCGCGCACGACCAGTACGTCGTTGGCACCGGTTGCCAGCAACTTGACCACTTCACCCAGCGCTTCGCCCCGGGTGTTCACGACCTGCATGCCGATCAGATCGGTCCAGTAGAACTCATCATTATCCAGCTCCGGCATGGCACTGCGCGGCACCGCAATGGTGCAGCCACGCAAGGCATGCGCCGCGTCACGCTCAGCCACACCTTCCAGCTTGGCCGACAGTTTCTTGGCATGCGACTGTCCCTGCTCGAGGGTATACGCCTGCCACTGGCCATCACGCCCCAGCCACCAGGTCTGGTAGCCGAACAGACTGTCTGCGTACTCGGTATCGGCCATGACATTGACCCAACCATGCACGCCAAAAGCCCCGCTGATATAGCCCATCGACACCAGATCATCTGGTGCCGGTGCGCTCGCGTTCAGTCGGGGCTGTTGGGATTTCAGCACAGTCTAGGCTCAGGCAGCCTTGTAGCCTTTCAGCAGATTGGCAACCGTGTCGGACACTTGCGCGCCCACGCCTTGCCAGTAGCTAACGCGGTCCATTGCGAAACGCAGACCTTCGGTACCTTCCGGAGCAACCGGATTGTAGAAACCAACACGCTCGATGAAGCGACCGTCACGACGGTTGCGGGAATCGGCAACAACGATGTTGTAGAACGGGTTGTGTTTGGCGCCACCACGGGCAAGACGAATAACGACCATAGCTGAAAATCCAGTATTCAGGTTTGCACGAAACCCGCGATTATCCGCGAATTCAATCCGGCAGGCAAGCCTTGTTGCACACCCACCGATCCGAAAACGGTTACATCCCCGGCAGCATGCCCTTCATGCCACGCATCAGCTTGGCCATGCCGCCCTTGGAGAACTGCTTCATCATTTTCTGCGTCTGCTCGAATTGATTCAGCAGACGATTGACTTCCTGCACCGGCACGCCAGCGCCCGCCGCAATCCGGCGCTTGCGGGATGCCTTGATGAGCTCGGGTTTCTGGCGCTCTTGCGGGGTCATTGAATTGATGATGCCCTCGATGCGCGCCACCGCCTTGTCGGTCACCTGCCCGGTTGCCGCAGCACTGAGCTGCCCGGGCAGTTTATCCAGCAGAGCCCCCATCCCCCCCATCTTTTTCATCTGCTGGATCTGCGCCTTGAAATCCTCCAGGTCGAAGCCCTTGCCGGATTTGACCTTCTTCATCATGCGCAGGGCTTCGGCCTCATCAACCGTCTTCTGCACATCCTCGATCAGCGATAGCACATCGCCCATGCCGAGAATGCGGCTTGCCAGACGGTCGGGGTAAAAAGGCTCCAACCCGGTGAGCTTTTCCGCAACACCGATGAACTTGATGGGCTTGCCGGTAACCTGACGCACAGAAAGCGCCGCACCACCACGGGCATCACCATCCATCTTGGTCAGCACCACCCCCGTCAGCGGCAGCGCTTCACTGAATGCCTTGGCGGTATTGACCGCATCCTGCCCCTGCATGGCATCGACAACGAACAGTGTCTCAACCGGCTTGACTGCCGCGTGCAGCGCCTGGATTTCCTGCATCATGGCTTCGTCAATAGCCAGTCGCCCCGCCGTATCGACAATCAGCACATCATGAAAATGCCGCTTGGCATGATCCAGCGCTGCCAGCGCAATATCCACCGGCTTTTGCGCAACATCAGACGGAAACCACTCAACCTCGATTTGCGCTGCCAGTGTTTTCAGCTGCTCGATCGCCGCGGGACGATAGACGTCTGTCGAGACCAGCAGCACGCGCTTTTTCTGGGACTCTTTCAGCAACTTGGCCAGCTTGCCGGACGTCGTCGTCTTGCCAGCCCCCTGCAGACCCGCCATCAGTACGATGGCGGGCGGCTGCGCAGCAAGATTGAGCGCATCATTTTGCTGCCCCATGAGACGGGTCAACTCTTCATGCACCACCCCGATAAAGGCCTGTCCGGGAGTCAGACTACCGACGACCTCTCGCCCCTGAGCCCGCAGCTTGACGTCCGCCACGAATTGCTTGACCACCGGCAGCGCCACATCGGCCTCCAGCAAGGCCATGCGCACCTCCCGCATGGCATCCTGAATATTGTCCTCAGTCAGCCGGGCATGGCCGCGCAGGTTCTTCACGACACCGGAAAGACGTCCGGAGAGATTTTCAAACATGGGCAAGTCCTGTCAAAAACGGGAGCACTTCACCAGGACACGGCCCGGCAACGCTCTGTTACTATGCATACTTCCGCCATTCTACCTTGAAGCAGCTTCCGTGACTTGGTTTGCACTGATCGCACTCATCAGCTACAGCGCTTTATGCTGGCGATATAGCTCAGCCCTGCGCACCCCTGCCGCAACGCCCGCCAGCAAGGCCATGACTTTGACCCTGGGACTGGCAATGGCCTGCCACACGCTCTATCAGCTGGGAAATTTCTACAGTTACCCGTGGCACTTCGGCGCAGCCGAGGCACTAAGCCTGACCGGATTGTTATCGATCCTTCTCTATTTTTCCCTGCGCCCCATTCTGCAACTCAAGGGTATTGAATATCCCCTGTGCGCATTCAGTGGATCAGCACTGGCGCTCAGCCTGCTATTACCTACCGGGCACCCGATCAACCCTCAGCAGGAATGGCTGGTCAAGCTTCACTTTGCCACGGCGGTATTATCACAGCCATTGCTGATCAACGCAGCGGGAATTGCCCTGTTAATCAAATTCAGTGACCGGCGCCTGCATCACCCGCACCGACTTGGTGCACTGCAAAACCTGCCTCCAGTACTAACCCTCGAGCGCTTGCTGTTCTTGATTGTATCCATCACCTTTGTCACTCTGACCATTACCCTGGGAAGCGGCATCGCCCACCTCAGCCAGTCAAGCCACAGCGGCGGACTCCTGAATCACAAAGTGTTATTTTCTTTGGCCGCATGGCTCACACTGGCCGCCCTGCTATTCGGCCACCACCGCCTTGGCTGGCGCGGCAGAAAAGCCGCCAACCTGACACTCACGGGGACAGTTCTGTTATTGCTTGGCTACATTGGCAGCCGTCTTGTACTCGAGGCCATCCTGCGCCGCTGAGAATCACAAGTATTGCAAAGTTGACTCATTACGCCCCTCGCGGGTTATGCCTTGCTGTAATCATTCTGCTAGACTGAAACGAAGCATTGTATTTGCCGGCATTTTGCCCGCAGTCAACTGAAGCAATTTCTTGCCGCGGAGACGCATACCCCCATGAGCGCAGCACCACTTTCTGGCCTGGCCAGATTACTGGTTCAGCACGGCCGTCTGAACGAGGCAGACGCTATCGCGCTGCAATCCGCCGCAACCACCGCAAAAAGCAGTTTTGTCGAACAGCTGCGTTCAAGCAAAAAACTGAGCGCCGGAGAAGTTGCAGAATTTTCCGCCCAGACTTTTGGCTATCCCCTGCTAGACCTCTCCCAGTTTGATCCGAGCTACGTTCCGCCGGGCGTGCTGGACAACAAGATCATGACCGCGCAACGGATTGTTCCGCTCTACAAGCGCGGCAATGCCAAGCTCTTTATCGGCATATCAGACATTACCAATCTGCAGGCAATCGAAGAAGTGCGCTTCCAGACTGGCCTGCAGGTCGAACCGATTGTCGTCGAAGACGACAAGCTGGCCAAACTGCTGGACCAACTGGTCGAAGCGAGCGGAGCAAAACTCAAAGACCTGATGGTTGATGAATCATCGCTTGATATTTCGAGCGGTGACGAGCCACAGGAAGAAGCAGCCAATGCCGAAGTTGATGACGCCCCCATCGTCAAATACATCCAGAAAGTACTGATGGATGCCATCCAGGAAGGGGCCTCCGACATTCACTTCGAGCCCTATGAGAAATTCTACCGAATCCGTTATCGCAAGGACGGCATTCTGCGCGAAGTAGCGCAACCTCCCCTGGCAATTCGCGACAAGATCGCCTCGCGCATCAAAGTCATTTCCAAGCTCGACATCTCGGAAAAGCGCATTCCGCAAGATGGCCGGATGAAGCTGGTACTGAGCAAGAACCGCGCAATTGACTTCCGGGTATCCACTTTGCCAACCCTGCATGGCGAAAAAATCTGTATGCGGATTCTGGACCCGTCATCCGCCACCCTCGGGATTGATGCACTCGGGTATGAACCGGACCAAAAGCAAGCCCTGCTGGACGCCGTGCATCGCCCATATGGCATGGTGCTGGTTACCGGCCCGACCGGTTCCGGCAAAACGGTATCACTCTATACTTGCCTGAACATCCTGAACGAACCCGGCATCAACATCTCGACTGCAGAAGATCCAGCCGAAATCAATTTGGCGGGCATTAATCAAGTCAACGTGAACGACAAAGCAGGACTGACCTTCTCCTCCGCACTGAAAGCATTCCTTCGCCAAGATCCAGACGTGATCATGGTGGGGGAAATCCGGGATCTGGAAACAGCAGACATTGCGATTAAGGCCGCACAAACTGGCCATATGGTCTTCTCGACCCTGCACACCAATGACGCACCAGGCACCCTCACCCGCCTTATGAACATGGGTGTTGCACCATTCAATATCGCCTCTTCAGTTATCCTGATTACCGCCCAGCGACTCGCCAGACGACTTTGCAGCTGCAAAGCACCGGTCGAAATTCCACGCGAAGCACTGTTACAGGCTGGATTCAAGGAAGAAGAACTGGACGGCAGCTGGACACCATACCGCCCTGTTGGCTGCGACATCTGCAAAGGCTCCGGCTATAAAGGCCGCGTAGGCATTTACCAGGTCATGCCCATCTCGGATGAAATGAACCGCATCATCATGAAGAACGGCACCGCCATCGATATCGCGGATCAGGCTCGTCGCGAAGGAGTTCGCGATTTGCGAACCTCTGGCCTGTGGAAAGTCCGCCAAGGCATGACCTCGCTCGAAGAAATCATGGCCTGCACCAACGAGTAAACCAACGCATAACCGCTAGGAAAATTTATGGCTACCCCGAGAAAAGCCCCAGTGATCAAGGAATTTACCTTCCAGTGGGAAGGCAAAGACCGCACAGGAAAAACCGTGCGCGGTGAAATGCGTGCCGCCGGAGAGAATTTGGTACGCAGCACGCTGCGCCGCCAGGGCATCAATGTCGTGCGTATCAAGAAGCAACGCATGAGCACAGGCCGCTCGATCAGCGAGCAGGACATCACCATGTTCACGCGACAGATGGCCACCATGCTTAAATCTGGCGTACCATTACTCACCGCCTTTGACATCGTCGCCAAAGGCCACAGCAATCCCTCGGTGACCAAGTTGCTGATGGAGATCAAAACCGATATTGAAACCGGCTCCTCTCTCACTACCGCCTTCAGAAAACACCCGAAGTACTTCGATGCCCTGTATTGCAACCTGGTCCAGGCAGGCGAGCAGGCTGGTATTCTGGACGCCCTGCTCGCGCGGCTAGCCACATACAAAGAAAAAATTCTCGCCGTAAAGAAAAAAATTAAATCGGCGATGTTCTACCCAACCGCAGTTATTGTCGCCGCCTTCGTCATCACTGCGGTAATCATGATTTTCGTCATCCCCACCTTCAAGGAGCTCTTTGAAGGCTTTGGCGCCGAACTCCCTGGCCCGACGCAAATCGTCATCAATATTTCCGATGCATTTATCAATTACTGGTACCTGATTTTTGGTGGGATTGGTGGGGGCATTTATGCCTTCCTGACACTCTGGAAACGCAGTGAAACCATGCAAATTGCCATGGATCGATGGCTACTGAAACTACCAGTCGTAGGAGAAATCATACGCCAGGCCACCATTGCACGCTGGGCCCGAACCTGCGCAACCATGTTCGCCGCAGGCGTACCGCTTGTTGAGTCACTGGATTCGGTCGGGGGCGCCTCGGGCAACTACGTTTATCGCATCGCCACAAAGAAGATTCAATCCGAGGTCAGCTCAGGCACCAGCCTGACCATCGCAATGCAGAACAGCAATGTCTTCCCCAATATGGTTCTGCAAATGGTTTCGATCGGCGAAGAATCAGGCTCGCTCGACGCTATGCTAGGCAAAGTGGCCGACTATTATGAAGATGAAGTAGATAACGCAGTTGAAGCGATGTCCAGCCTGATGGAGCCCATTATCATGGTCGTATTGGGCACACTGATCGGCGGCCTTGTTATTGCAATGTACTTGCCAATCTTCAAAATGGGTGCCGCCGTTGGTGGTTGATAATGCCCCCCCCCCCCTTGTCGCATTCGGGGCGCTGATTGCTCTTCTGGGTCTGTGCATTGGCAGCTTTCTGAACGTAGTCATTCACCGGCTCCCCATCATGATGGAGCGCAACTTCCGTCATGAATGCAGCCTGCTTGATCAGGAACCCGCAGAGGAAAGCGCGCCCGCTGAGCGCTACAATCTCTGCACCCCCCGCTCAGCCTGCCCCAAGTGCGGCCACCAGATCTGCGCACTGGAGAATATCCCGGTGATCAGCTGGTGCATGCTAAGGGGCAAATGCCGCAACTGTCGCAGCCCAATCAGTCCGCGTTACCCGGCAGTCGAATTGCTGACGGGCATCATTTCCGGATTACTGGCCTGGCAACTCGGCCCCGGGATTCCTCTGGCCGGTGCATTGGTATTTTGCTGGTTCCTGATTGCCCTCACGTTCATTGATCTTGACACCTATCTGTTGCCGGACGACTTGACCCTGCCCTTGCTGTGGTGTGGCCTTCTGATCAATCTCCAGGGGACATTCTGCAGCCTAGGCGCCGCTGTCGTCGGTGCTGCAGCCGGCTATTTACTACTGTGGTCCGTGTACTGGTTGTTCAAACTGGCGACCGGTAAAGAGGGCATGGGTTATGGGGACTTCAAACTACTTGCTGCACTTGGCGCATGGCTGGGATGGCAAAGTCTGCCAGGCATTCTGCTGCTATCGTCTTTGTCTGGCGCGATTATTGGCATCGTCACCGCATTAAGCCGAGGACGCAGCCTCAGCAAGCCAATTCCTTTTGGCCCTTATCTTGCCATAGCTGGCGCGATTTCCATGTTTGGCGGCCAATATGTGCAGCAACTGTTCTTCCCGACATAAGAAATGCTGATCGTCGGCATGACTGGCGGCATCGGCAGTGGCAAATCGACTGCGGCCGAGCTTTTTGCCAAACAAGGGGCTCCGGTTATTGATGCAGACCAGATCGCCCACCAACTGACAGGCAAAGCAAGCCCGGCCACCGAATCCATCGCAAAACAACTGGGCGAGCATTGGCTCGACAAGCATCGGGCGCTGAACAGAAGCTATGCCAGGCAGCAGATTTTCACCGATCCGCAGCTAAAGGCGCGACTCGAGCAGATACTTCACCCGCTCATCCTGAGCAGAATTCAAGACTGGTTGGCCGAGCAAACCTTTCCCTACGCCATCATTGTTGTACCCTTGCTGCTGGAGATCCCATCATTTCACGCACTTGCACAGCGAAGCTTGCTGATCGACTGCCCAGAAGCACTGCAGATACAGCGCGTAGCAGCCCGTAGCGGCCTATCCACCGAGGAAATCCAGCGCATCATTGCCAGCCAGATGCCGGCAGAGGATAAACGCCAATTGTGCAGCGATATCATCAGCAACCAAGGGAGTGTTGATACGCTGCGAAAAGCCATAGAAACGTTGCACGAGCGCTATTTATTACTAGGGAAAGCCTGACATGGGTTTTCAAATCGCTGACCTTGCTGCAGAATTGCGCATCATCCCAAGGTGACCTCACCGTGATCAGCTACGAATTCCCTGTCAACGAACGCATCCGCACCCTGCTGCGCCTAGAGAAGCTCTACGAGCGCACACAGCTGTATGCCGGCAAGGAACACGCTCAGGATCACCATACCGCCTTGCTGGGTATCTTTGAAATCATGGAAGTCGCCAGCCGCGCGGATCTTAAGTCAGACCTGATCCAGGAACTCGATCGCCAGCGACAAGCACTTGCCGCCCTGCGGAACAACCCGCAGATTTCCGAAGAGGCGCTCGAACGGGTTCTGCAGGATATCGAAAGTACTCACGCCAAACTGCTCGACATGACCGGCAAGTTTGGCCAGTACCTGCGCGAAAACGAATGGCTGATGGCGATCAAGCAGCGCGTTACCATTCCGGGCGGCGCATGCGAATTCGACCTCCCCTCCTACCACTACTGGCAAGAACAAGCACCGGAACGCCGCGTTGCCGATCTGGAGCGCTGGCTAAGCCCGCTACTACCGATCAAGCACGGCATCGACATCGTCCTGCGGCTGCTGCGCGATTCGGCGCGCACCTCCCATTTCGTTGCCAAGCAAGGCAATTTCCAGCAAATGTCCGGGGGCAAAACCGTTCAGCTGCTGAAAATCATGCTGCCCGGTGACACGCCTGCCGTACCCGAACTCTCCGCCAATCGCTACGCAATCAATATCCGCTTTGTAGTTCCATCCACCTCCGGCGAACGCTCGCGGCAAATTGAAGCGGACATCCCCTTCACACTGGCGTATTGCAACCTTTGACCCTGCAACATTAGCTTCATCGCAGCGCAATCAGCCCGTCACACGTACCAGCTACTGTCTCCGCATCACAAGGAGAACCTGCCATGCTGGAACTGCACGCATCACGCCCGGCCCGCAACCTTGATCAACTCAAGACCCGGCTTGCCGAACACCCTGATGATATTCTTGCGGCCCAGAAACTGCGATACCGGGTCTTTGCCGATGAGATGGGAGCCCGCCTGAATACGCGACACCCCGGAATTGATCAGGATTTTTTTGACAGCTATTGCGAGCACCTGCTGGTGCACGACGAACACAGCGGGGAAGTCGTCGGCACTTACCGCATTCTCCCCCCCCATCAGGCACGCAAAGTCGGCTCGTATTACAGTGAAACGGAATTCGACCTCACCCGGCTGCAGCATCTGCGTCACCAGATGGTTGAACTGGGTCGATCCTGTGTACATCCCGACTACCGCTCCGGCGCCACGATTGCCATGCTGTGGAGCGGACTGGCCGAATACATGCATCGCAACCGTTTTGAATACCTCATCGGCTGCGTGAGTGTATCGTTACGGGATGGCGGTCAGCTGGCGACGGCCTTGCGCCACCACATGCTGGATAAAGCTCATGCACCAATAGAGTGGCGAGTTTTTCCTCGCCACCCGCTTAGCCTGCTACCCGGGCGGCAGGATCTCGCGTCACTGGATGTTCCGCCACTGGTCAAAGGCTATTTGCGTGCCGGAGCCATGGTCTGCGGTGAACCTGCCTGGGATCCAGACTTCAATACGGCGGACTTCCTGATGATACTACCCATGAGCCGGCTCAATCCGCGCTATGCGCGCCACTTTTTGCGCTCATGACCCCCTCCGTCAGCCCAGTCATGCGCAACATGGTGAAAGCCGGTAGACTTGCCTGCATGTCGACCCTGCTCTCCACCCGAATCATGCTTCGACCTCACCGGGGCACCATTGCGCTGGGCCGGCTTTGCGCACTGATGTTGCACCTGCTGAAAGGCCTGTGGCTGACATGCACCCGCTACCCCAGACTAGAACGTGCTGAGCAAGCCGCATTGTTGCAACGCTGGTCCCGCCAGCTACTGGCCACGCTCGGCATAGAGGTACGCCTGCGCGGCCAACTGCCTGCGCAAATGGCGACATGCGGCCAGCTGATTGTGGCCAACCACATTTCGTGGCTGGACATCTTCGCCATCAATAGCTGCCGGCCCTCACGTTTTGTCGCCAAATCGGAAATCCGCAACTGGCCGCTGATCGGCACGCTGGTTACACGGGCAGGCACACTGTACATCGAACGCGGACGGCAGCGCGCCACCCGCGACACCAAGCAAATCCTTGATCAGCACCTGTGCAGCGGTGACTGCATCGCGTTTTTCCCGGAAGGCACCACCAGCGACGGCAGCCAGCTCAAGCCATTCCGCGGCGGACTAATCCAGTCCGCCCTGGATCACGGGGTTGCCATCCAGCCCGTCCTGCTGCAGTACCGCAACCAGCATGGCCTACGCAGCATGGCTGCAGCCTATATCGACGACGTTTCCCTGCTTTCCTGCATCTGGCAACTGGCATACGAGCCGCGCACCATTGTCGAGCTGGAGTTCCTCGCGCCGCGTAGTGGCCTGCCGCAATCGCGCAAGGAAATCACCCGGTTGATCGAAGAAGAAATGCGCCAGTCCTTGCAAGCCTGCTAAGCGGACGCGGAATACCCCGGAATACCCCGATTGGCCAACTGGTCGGCTCGCTCGTTGAATTCATGCCCGGCATGCCCCTTGACCCAGCGCCAGTCTATTTCGTGGCGCGCCTGAGCCGCATCAAGTGCCTGCCACAGCTCGGCATTCTTTACCGGCTTGCGGTCTGCCGTTTTCCAGCCGTTACGCTTCCAGCCATGAATCCACGTCTGGATACCGTTCTTCACATACTGGGAGTCCGTCCAGAGTGTAATGCGGCAAGGGCGGGTCAGCGCATTGAGCGCGGAAATGACCGCCTGCAACTCCATGCGGTTATTGGTCGTCTGCGGCTCGCCGCCGAACAATTCCTTTTCCTGGCCATTGCAGCGCAGCAGTGCTCCCCAGCCGCCAGGCCCGGGATTGCCCTTGCAGGCACCATCGGTATAGATCTCAACTTCAGTCAAAGGGTATATCCTTAAGAATCAATATTCACACAGAGTACAGCAACATACCCAAACTAAAGAAGGTCACCGCGATCCTCTGCAACCGGAACCGGCGTCACACCAGCGGCTCCGATCCGGCGCCAGGCTGGCTCGATGATGCACATCCCCCGCACCCGTTTCACCACATCCAGGCAATACACCCCGCCGCCACCAGGCCACCAGCGATCCCCCGCCACATCAAGCAACCGGCTGCGTTCAAGCCAGCGCCCTCGCTGCACCGGCAGGCGATAACACAGGAAATCGTCCTGCATCACCTCCAGCCCCAGCAGCGCCAGCCAGTCCTTCAGTCGCGGCAACGGCAGAAAGTGCCCCTGCCAGGGCGGGGACTCACCTGGCTGCAGGCGGCGCAAGCCCCAGAGACTCCACGGATTGAAACCGGTCAGCAGCAGTCGCCCCTCCGGAACCAGCACCCGATCCGCCTCGCGCAGCACGCCGTGCGGATCCTCGGCAAAATCTAGTACATGCGGCAACACCAGCAGATCCAGGCTCTGGCTGGCAAACGGCAGTGCGTGCGCAAGACAGTGCACCGCTACACTCCCCCGGTCTGCCACCGCACAGCGCCAGCTGATGCGGTTCGCGCGCAAGGCATCCAGCCCCGGCAACTGCAGCTGGACGGCCCGGTAGCCAAACAGATCCACGCTACGCTGGTCATACCACGCGCTCTCCGACTGCAATACATACTGCCCCAGCGGGGTAGTCAGCCAGCTGGCGAACTGTTCAAATGCCTGCTTTGTATTCATCGGGGAACGCATCCATGCTGACGGTCAGTGCAGTACCAGCCTTCACCGACAATTATATCTGGGTTTTGCATAAGCACCGCCAGGCGATTGCGGTCGACCCGGGCGATGCCGAAACGCTGCTGGACTGGCTCACCCAACATCAGCTCACCCTCAACGCTGTACTGGTTACCCACCGCCATGCCGATCACATCGGCGGACTAGCCCGGTTGCAGCAGCACTATCCGGCACTCACGATCCATGGCCCCCAGGGTATCCCCGGCATCACGCATGCGCTGCATGATGGCGAAGCGCTGGATTGCCTTGGACTGGAAATGCGCGCCATCCACACGCCAGGCCACACACGCGAGCATCTCTGCTTTTACGGTGACGAGATGCTGTTCTGTGGCGATACCCTGTTCGGCGCTGGCTGCGGACGCATGCTGGACGGCCCCATGCCGGATGCCTTCCATCAGTCACTGCAGCGCTTGGCGCAGCTACCCCCGAACACTCGCATCCATTGCGCGCACGAATACACGCTGAACAACCTGCACTTTGCCCGTAACGCCGAGCCCAACAACCCGCTCATCCTTGCTCGCCTCGCCACGGTGAGTGCGCAACGCGCTCAGGCACGCCCCAGCCTGCCTTCACGGCTTGCCGACGAACTGGCAACCAACCCGTTTCTGCGCCTGGAAAGCCCCTCCATCCAGCAGCAACTGCGTCAGCGCGGCATCGCGGACAGTGATCCGGCCGCCCTCTTTGCTGCGCTGCGCCAATGGAAAGACCACTTTTCCTGATTGCCGGCAGACTCCAGCATTGACGCCATTGACAGCCCTATTTAACATCTGTGACATTTTGTTTCTGTTGCGAGCGACTCCATGCGCATCCGGCTACTAGCTCCGCTGATCGGCGCCTATCTTGCCGCCGCCCCTCTGGCCGCGTTTGCCGAAAGCAGCGTCATTCGGCTTGATTACCAGCTGCATTCGCAAACCCAGCTCACGCCGGACACGCTCGCAGTACGGGACGCCCTGTTCGGCGGCAGCGATAACAGCGTGCGCTACGACGACCTCTGGGCTCGCATCCGTTCGGGCTTCCAGATCCCGGAACTGGATCACCCGCTGGTCGAGAAATGGGAGAACTACTACGCGGATCGTCCCGACTACCTGAACCGGATCGTTGATCGCGGCAACCGTTATCTGTACTTCGTGGTCGATGAGGTCGAAAAACGCGGCATGCCGATGGAGATTGCGCTGCTGCCGATGATCGAATCCGCCTACAACCCGCGCGCCGAATCACCGGCGCGTGCCGCCGGCATGTGGCAGTTCATTCCGGAAACCGGCAAGCATTATGGGCTGGAGCGCACCTGGTGGTATGACGGCCGCCGCGATGTCGTTGCTGCTACCGGTGCAGCACTGGACTATCTGGAAACATTGCACGGCATGTTCGGTGACTGGCAACTGGCACTGGCCTCCTACAACTGGGGGGAAAATGCGGTCAAACGCGCGGTAGACCGCAACGCTGCCGCCGGTCTGGCCACCGGTTTTGCCGACTTGCGCATGCCGGATGAAACACGTAACTACGTTCCGAAACTGCTGGCCATCCGCAACATCATCGCCAATCCGGCGGCATATGGCGTGGCGTTGCGCAGCATTCCCAACCAGCCCTACTTCGCCACCGTGCGCCCCGGCAAACACATGGACGTCAAGGTAGCCGCCGAACTGGCCCAGATCCCCGTCGACGAGCTACTGCGGCTGAATCCGGGTTTCATCCGCCCGGTCATCGCGCACAAGGATGATCGGGTATTGGTACTCCCCCAGGATAAGGTGGGCGTCTTCCAGGAAAATCTGCGCATCTACGACAAGCCCTTGCTGAGCTGGCAACCCTACGTCACGCAGAATGGCGAAAATATCGATACGCTGGCCTCGCGCTTTGGCATTTCCGCGGATGAACTGCGGGACATCAACGAAATCAACGAGAAGAGCACACTAGCCCGCGGGCAAACGATCCTGGTACCCAAAGTCGATCATCTCGATGTTTCCGACCGGCAAACCCTCGCCGCGCTGTCAGCCAATCGCCAGGCTGAACCTGTCGACACCGGCATCAACGACACCCCGCGCAAAGTCCAGTTAGCCCAGCGTGGCGAGCGCCCGGAGAGCAGCGCGGGCACCTACCGGGTTACCAAGGGGGACACGGCATACAGCGTCGCCCGCCGTTACGGCATGACCGTCGAGGAACTGCAGAAGCTCAACGGCATGAAAACCGCCCAGCTCAAGCCCGGTCAGTCGCTCAAGGTTGCCGGCAGCACGCAGGCTCGCCCCCCGCAACGCAAGGGTGACAACGACACGCAAAAATACGTCGCCAAACGTGGCGACACCTATAGCTCGATTGCCAAACGCTACAATGTCGCTACCGCCGACCTGTTGCGCTGGAACAATGTCAGCCGCAAGTCAACCTTGCAGCCCGGCACCCTGCTGGTCATCAACAACTAGCATGGCATCGCCGCCCAAAAACAAACCCCGCAATGCGCGGGGTTTGTTTTTGCCTGCATGCGCCCTTCAGCGCGGCGGAGAAGTCCGCTGGGGCTTGAGCTCGCGATCCACTGCCAGCCACTTGGCGTGATGCTCGCGAATCAGCACCACCGCGTCTTCTACCGTATCAACCACCACCGGGATGTGCATATCCACCGGGCTGGCCAGGCCTGCGCCGTTCTTGACCATATAGAGATCGGCCCAATCGACCAGTTCGCGCCACATTTCGCCGACTAGGATCAGTGGCGTGTCGTAGAGCTTGCGCACCTGCAATAGCTGCCAGACCATCGACAGCTCAAGCAGCGTCCCGATTCCGCCCGGTGTCACAATGAATGCATTGGAACGCATGATGAAGTGGTGCAGCCGCGAGAAAAAGGTTTTGTGCTCGAACACGTGGCCGACAAAGTCATTCACCTCCTGTTCGAAGTCGAGATCAATGCGGATACCCACCGACGCCTCCGGATGGTCGGGCGCGCCATGGCAGGCTCCTTCATTGGCCGCCTGCATCAGCCCTGGCCCCCCGCCAGTGACGATGCGGCAGCCCATGGCCGCCAGTTCGCTGGCCAGCTGCTTGACGGCTTCATAGGCCGGCGTGGCCTCCTGGATGCGCGCCGAGCCAAAAATGGTGACATGGTATTCGGGAGTATGCGCCGGACGCAGACGGGACAGCTCGTCCACGGTATCCCAGAGACGCAAGACGGCATTGCTGACAATCCTGAGCGCCTCGTCGTCGTCAATGACGCCAATCGGTTTGTTATAGGAATTGATCATGGCTGCTCTTCTTTTCCAGGTTGATGACCCGAACCCCTGCTCGAGCCTCTCTTCGATGGTAGGCGCTTGGTGAGCTCACTGGCAAGTTGCCAGCTTACTGTAGCGGCAGATGATTGGCAGGCAGCCCCGAGCCGGCGATAATGTCGGGTTGCTTAAGCGCCTCTGCCGCACATGCCCGTCGAGACTCACGCCCCATTACCGCTTCGCCCCCCTCGCCCGCGCTGGGGCTGGCTGACCGCCAGCCTGGTTCTTGTTGTCTGCATGGGGCTGGGCCTCCAGCACTGGCTGGGCTGGAGTGGCTGGCTGCTGACCGGCATCCTGGCCGAGCACGCCTATCCGCACCAGGAAGCACGCTTCCACGACTGGCGCGCAGCCTGCGGTGCAATGATCCTGTTTTGCGGCATCCTGATCGGTGAAGGCCTGCTGCGCACCAGCGGCGAACCACTGCTGACCGCCTGGCTCGCCGGCAGCCACAGCGCGGCAACTCGCGCCATCGGCCTGCTATTGCTGCTTGGCACCCTGATTGTCGCAATCCCGCTCTGGCGCCTGCGCAGCTGGTCGCAGATCGCCGAAACAGTCGGCCTGCTATTCGAAGACGCCACCCACTCCTTGCTGGCCCGCTTTGGCACCGGCGGCGACCAGCCCCCGCTGCCGCCCGCACCCAGCACGCAGAACCAAATCCCCGTTAGCCACATTCAAGACCTGCCGCCAGCCGCCCCGGCCCAAGCACTCGTCACGACAGCGCCACCACTCAAGCAACTGGCACCTGCTGCGCCCGCACCTGCACCACTCCCCCCTCAACCCGCGGTGCGCAACGAGCCCGAACCGGCACTGATTACCCGGGCAGAACTGGCACGCCCCGCTCCGCACGGCGAGCCGGAAGAAGTACAGCCCGCGCATCCGCGTCGCCCCTTGCCGCTGATCGATCACCAGCAGATCGTCCGCAATATGGAACAGGTAAGCCGCAGCCGCCGCGGCAGCGCCCCGGCCAGCAGATCCTCCGCCGCCGCACAGCCCACCCTGCCACTGATTGATCCCAGCGAGGTACGCCAGCGACTGGACGCAATCCACGGTCGCCGCCCGGGCACACCCAATACCCCAACCCCCGTCAAGTCTGCGGCGGCATCCATTAAAGCTAGCAGCCCGATACCCCCGAAGCGGGAAATCACATCGGTCAAAGCCATGGCCTCGCAGGCAGAGACGGCTGTCGTAGACACCCCGCTCCCTGCGCCGCTGGCCCTGCTGCCACAAGAGCCGATCACCCCTCCGCTGTATGGCGATCTGATCAGCGCACCGGCGCATGCGACACTGGAGCTCGCCCCTCCTGCCCTGCCCGATGACCTCCCGCTCGACCCACCTTCCCCCGGCGTAACGGAACTGGCACAAGCTCGCGAGAACCCGTCACAACCACAGGTGCACCAACCGGCCCCGCCAACAGACGACGCCGAGCTGCTTCCGCCCTGGCCCACCATTGATGAA
This sequence comes from Chitinilyticum piscinae, assembly GCF_015223195.1. Taxonomy (GTDB): domain Bacteria; phylum Pseudomonadota; class Gammaproteobacteria; order Burkholderiales; family Chitinibacteraceae; genus Chitinilyticum; species Chitinilyticum piscinae. Next base: position 41,691 of record NZ_JADFUA010000003.1, read on the forward strand.
CTCCTACCCCCCAAAGCCGCGACGCCGATCGCCCAGCCGGAGCCCATCGCCATTCAACCCCCGCCAGCCATCGCTACCCCGCAGGCACCGGCCTTTGACAAGCCCGCCACCGAACACACACCGGTCTTCACCCTGATCGAACAGGCTACACCGGCCGTGTCGCCCCCCCCCCCTCCGGTGACCAGCCTGCTGCCGCGACATTACTACGACGACAGCATCCTGCCGCCGCTGGATCTGCTGCAGGCCGCCAGTCAGCAATTGCTGCGCATGAGCGATGACGAGCTGATCGAGCGTGGCATCGTCATCGAAGAAAAGCTCGCCGAGTTCAAGGTGAAAGCCAGCGTACTCGACGCCATCGCTGGCCCCGTCGTCACCCGCTACGAAATCGAGCCGGCCACTGGCGTGCGCGGCAGCCAGATCGTCAACCTGATGAAGGATTTGGCCCGCGCGCTGGGGCTGGTGTCGATCCGCGTGGTGGAAACCATCCCCGGCAAGACCTGCATGGGACTGGAGTTGCCGAACCCGACCCGGCAGATGATCCGCCTCTCGGAAATCCTGCGCGATGAGGTGTTCGCCGGCTCGCACTCCAAACTCACCCTGGCGCTCGGCAAGGACATCACCGGCAAGCCCATCGTCACCGATCTGGCCAAGGCGCCGCACCTCTTGGTCGCCGGCACCACCGGCTCGGGCAAGTCGGTCGGCGTGAACGCGATGATCCTGTCGATGCTCTATAAGGCGACGCCGGACGAAGTGCGCTTCATCATGATCGACCCGAAGATGCTGGAGCTGTCCATCTACGACAACATCCCGCACCTGCTGGCGCCGGTCGTCACCGACATGAAACTGGCGGCCAATGCGCTGAACTGGTGCGTGGCGGAGATGGAAAAGCGCTACCGGCTGATGAGCCATCTCGGCGTGCGCAATCTGGCCGGCTACAACGCCAAGATCAAGGACGCGGAAAAGCAGGGCCAGAAGCTCACCAACCCATTCACACTGACGCCGGATAATCCGGAGCCGCTGGAGCACCTGCCCTTCATCGTGGTGGTAGTCGACGAGTTTGCCGACCTGATGATGGTGGCCGGCAAGAAGATCGAGGAATTGATCGCCCGTTTGGCGCAGAAGGCGCGCGCGGCCGGCATCCACCTGATCCTCGCCACCCAGCGGCCGTCGGTGGACGTGATCACCGGGCTGATCAAGGCCAATATCCCAACGCGCATCGCGTTTCAGGTGTCGAGCAAAGTGGACAGCCGCACGATTCTCGACCAGATGGGCGCGGAGGCGCTGCTGGGTCAGGGCGACATGCTCTACCTGCCGCCGGGTACCGGCTACCCGCAGCGCGTACACGGCGCCTTTGTGGCCGACGACGAGGTGCATCATGTGGTCGAATACCTGAAGCAGTTCGGTGAACCGGATTACGTCGACGGCATCCTCAATGGCGGCTTTGAGGCCGAAAGCGCAGCGGGCGGATCGGCTGGCGGTGGTGAAGGTAGCGATGAAAGCGACCCGCTGTATGACGAAGCCGTGGGCTTCGTGCTGAAAAGCCGCCGGGCATCGATCTCCAGCGTGCAGCGGCAGCTACGGATCGGCTACAACCGTGCCGCGCGACTGATCGAGCAGATGGAAGCCGCCGGACTGGTGAGCCCGATGGAAAGCAACGGCAACCGCACGGTGCTGGTGCCGTCGCGCGAGTAATACCCAAGCCCATATACACCCGTATGCCATCAAAAAAATGGCCTACAGCCCGATACCCACTATGCAGCATTAACTGCATGGAGCAGCCCGATGAAACTCGCCCTTGCCCAGATCAACCCCGTCGTCGGCGACCTCGCCGGCAATACCGCGCTGATTTTCGCCGCCGCTGAGGCCGCCCGCGCCGCTGGCGCCGACATCATCGTCACGCCCGAACTGGCGCTCACCGGCTACCCGCCGGAAGACCTGCTGCTGCGCCCGAGCTTTCTGGCGGAGTGCAAACAGAAACTCGGCGAATTCATCGACCGGCTGGACGGCATCACGCTGGTCGTCGGTCATCCGCATGCTGCCGGTGACGAGGTCTTCAATGCGGCAACCGTCATTCGCGACGGCAATGTGCTGGGGCGCTATGAAAAAATGCTGCTGCCCAACGACGCGGTGTTCGATGAGGTGCGCTACTTCACCCCCGGCTTTGCGCCGCTGGTCTTCGAGCAGGGCGGCACGAAGGTCGGGGTCGCAATCTGCGAGGACATCTGGGACACCGAGCCGGCGGCCGCCGCTGCCGATGAAGGCGCCGAACTGCTGCTGGTGCTGAATGCCTCGCCCTTCCACCGTGCCAAGGAAGCCACCCGCCAGCAGGTGGTACGCGAGCGCGTCGAGGAAACCGGCATGGCCATCGCCTACTGCAATCTGGTCGGCAGCCAGGACGAACTGGTATTCGACGGCCAGTCCTTCGCGCTGAACAAGGCCGGCGAGGTGGTGGCGCAGGCCGCCGGCTTTGCCAGCGAGCAGCTGCTGCTCGACTACGTGGCTGGCGACCTGCAGGCGGCCAGCCGCGCGGACGATCTCGCCGACGAAGAAGCCGTGTATCGCGCGCTGGTGCTCGGCGTGCGGGATTACATAGGCAAGAACGGCTTCCCCGGCGTGCTGCTGGGCTTGTCGGGCGGTATCGATTCGGCACTGACGCTGGCGATTGCCTGCGACGCGCTCGGCGCCGACAAGGTGCATGCAGTGATGATGCCGTCGCGCTACACCGCCGATATTTCCGTCGACGATTCGCGCGAGATGATCGCGCGCCTTGGCTGCAAGTATTCCGAAATCGAAATCTGGCCGATGTATGAAGCATTCATGGCCGGGCTGGCGAATGAATTCGCCGGCCGTGAGATGGACACGACCGAGGAAAACCTGCAAAGCCGCATCCGGGGCACGCTCCTGATGGCGCTGTCGAACAAGACCGGCAAGCTCGTGCTGACCACGGGCAACAAGTCGGAAATGACCACCGGCTACGCCACGCTGTACGGTGATATGGCCGGTGGCTTTGCCGTGCTGAAGGATGTGGCGAAAACGCTGGTGTACCGCCTGTCCAACTGGCGCAACCAGACCAGCGCCTACCAGCAGGCCAGCGTGATTCCCGAACGCATCATCACCCGCCCGCCGTCGGCCGAGCTGCGCCCGGACCAGAAAGACCAGGACAGCCTGCCGGATTATGCAGTGCTGGATGCCATCCTCGCCATGTATGTCGAGGAAAACCGCAGCATCGCCGACATTATCGCGGCAGGCTATCCGGAAGCCGACGTGAAGAAGGTCGTGCGCCTCTTGAAGATCAACGAATATAAACGCCGCCAGGCACCGGTCGGCCCCAAGGTCACCCAGCGGGCCTTCGGCAAGGACTGGCGCATGCCGATCACCAGCCACTATCTGGCCTAAGGGTTTTCCTCTAGTGACACGCCGGGATGCCTATGCACCCGGCATGTCATCGGACTGTCACCGGCATTTGCTACTGTAAGGTCTTACAGTTCCGTGACATCTCCGAGGGTATGAGCACCACTGCCAGCGCCGACGCCATCCGTAGCACCCTGCTCGCCATCCTGCACGAGCAACGCCTGTCCGCCCTGTTCCAGCCGATCGCCGCACTGCATGAGGGGCGCATTTTCGGCTACGAAGGCCTGATCCGCGGCCCGACCGACAGCGATCTGCACAGCCCGCTCGCGCTTTTTCAGGCCGCGGAGCGCTGCGCCCTGCTACCCGAACTGGATCGGGCGTGCCGGCACACCATTATCCGGGCCTTTGCCACTGCCGGCCTGCCCGGCAAGCTGTTCCTCAACATCAACCCACAATGCCTCATTCCGCCGTCCTACCGGCCCGGCGAAACGCTCGCGCTGCTGCAGGAATACGGGCTGCCCGCCCAGCGCGTGGTCATCGAGCTCACCGAAACCCAGCCGATCGCCTGCTATGAGGCACTGCTCACTGCCGTACGGCAGTATCGCAGCCAGGGCTTCCGCATTGCGCTGGATGATCTGGGTGAAGGGTTTTCCTCGCTGCGGCGCTGGTCGGAGCTGAAACCCGAATTCGTCAAGATCGACAAGTACTTCATTCAGGGCCTCAATAGTGATGCCCAGAAACGCCAGTTCGTCCGCTCCATCCAGCATATTGCACTGAACACCGGCACCCAGGTGATTGCCGAGGGCATCGAGACCAGCCATGAACTGGATGAAGTCCGGCGTATCGGCATCAGCCTCGGCCAGGGTTACCTGCTGGGCAAACCCCAGCCCCGGCCTGCCGGCGCACTGGGTTATCACGATCTGGCCAAGCCGCGCCTGGCCAGCCGCTCGGCCATGACTGCGGGCAGCTTGCTGGTACAGGTACCGACGGTGACCCCGGAAGTTAGCAACACCATAGCGGCGGAATTGTTTGCCCGCTACGACGAGCTGCAAGGCCTGCCGGTAATCGATGGCGGCCGGCCAGTCGGACTACTCAAGCGCCAGGACCTGCTGAATCTGTTTGCCCGTCCATACGGACGGGAACTGCATGGCCAGCGCCCCTGCGCAACATTGATGGATACGACGCCACTGCAAGTCGAGCACACCCTCAGTCTGCAGGAGCTCTCGCTCATCGTCAGCTCGGGCGAACACCGGCATCTGGCCGATGGTTTTATCCTGACCGATCAGGGGCGTTACCTGGGAATGGGCACCGGCCGGGATCTGATGCGCGCCATTACGGAGCTGCAGATTACGGCCGCGCGCTATGCCAATCCGCTGACCGGACTACCGGGCAACCGGCCAATTCAGGAGCACATCCAGAGCCTGCTGGATGACGCGCAGAGCTTTGTAGTCATCTACGCAGACCTGGATCACTTCAAGCCGTTCAACGATCTTTATGGCTATGCCAGCGGCGATGAATTGCTCAGAATGACCGGCGAACTGCTGCAACAACTTGCAGCGACGGAAGACGACTTCATCGGCCACATTGGCGGTGACGATTTTGTCCTGGTATTGCAGAGTGCTGACTGGCAGGAGCGCTGCCAGGCCTGCCTGAATGATTTTGCCCAGCTGCTGCGCGCCGTGGTACAGCAAGAACACTGGCGCGCCGGCGGCTATATTTCACACGACCGCAACAACCAGCAGGTCTGGCACCCACTGGTCAGCCTGTCATTGGGCGCGGTCACCATTCAGGGTGGATTGTTCCACTCGCATCTGGAGGTTGCCAGCGCCGCCAGCTCAGCGAAAAGCATGGCCAAGCGCGAACAGGGCAGCTCGCTGTTTATCGAACGGCGCCAGCACACAGATTGCCGCACGGCGGCAAGCCTCGTGCAGGCGCCAATCGCCGCCTAACCGCGCAAGCGCTCCAGCGACCAGCCCAGTTGCATTTCCTCATTGGCGAGCTCGAGCAAGGGCAGGAGGGTATGCATCAAGGAAGGCAGGTGATCCCGGACCTCTGCATGCATACCCTTATGCAGCATTACCAGGGCCTCGGCGACAAGCGGCGTCGCCGTACGTACAGCAGTGACATCCGGCATGATGACCCGGTCACTGCCGCTCTCGCCATGCAAACGGCTGGTTGCGACGCCAATCAAAGCGGTCGCCGATTGCGCATCATCATGCCAAGAATTGGCAACCGAAAAACTGCCGCTGATGTGCAGTTGTTCGGAACGGAAATTGATGCGGGCATTGGCAAGTGCCAGACGCAAGCGCTCCGCGAGCGTACGCGCTTCGGTCAGCGTAGTCGCCGGCGAAACGACCGCAAATTTGGCACCATCGAGAAACGCCAGCGTATCCTCCCGACGCAGCTTGGCTTCGAGCAGCTTGGCCAGCAATGCCAGCATCTGCTGGGAGGCGCGTTCACCCATCTTGTCGCGCAGTCCCTGGAAATGATCGACCTCCAGCAGGATCAGGGTGACTTCGCCGTTATGCCGCAAGGCGAACGCCAGAGATTGCTCAAGTTGCAGCATCAGCAGATTGGTAGAGCCTACACCGGTGGTCTGATCGGTCAGCGCCTGCTGCTCCTGCAGCGCACGACTGGCATCGAGTTCGCGGCGGGTAATGGCCAACTCCAGGTTGGCCTTCACCCGCGCCAGCATTTCGCTGCGATCCGCTGACTTGCTCACAAAATCATTGGCACCGCGATCGACACAACGCTGCCGGGTTTCTTCGTCCTCTTCGCCCGAAATGATGATGATGGGCAGGTGCCGGTAGCGCGCCTCCGGCTGTTCACGGATTCGCGACAGCAAGCCCAGGCCATCGAGTTCCGGCATGGTCAGATCGGAAATGAGCAGACTCACCTCCTCATCGGACTGCAGGCGTCGCCAGCCGGCCTCGCCATCCGCCTCCTCGATCAGGTCGTAGGCCTCACCCAGGTGCTTGCGTATCGTCGCCCGCACGATGCGCGAATCATCAACGATGAGAATGCGAGGACGATGGTTCAGATCTTGCGTTGCGGTCATCTCAATGCCTTCCTGTACGCGTCCTTGCCAATCTAGCACAATCCGACGCACGGTCACACCCGAATGCTCCAGCTATCATCTTCCAAGTTTTTGCGGTAGTCTCAGTCCATCAACAGCCAAGGGGCACCGCATCATGCCCACCACATACCGCCTGCGCCTCAGCATCGCGATGCTGAGTACCACAGAATGCGAGCGTGCTCTGGAGGCCATTCGCCTACAGTGGCAGAGCCCCAGCTTTATCCAGCGCCAGTTTTGCGGCGAGCTGGTTGCGCTACTGTCTTTGCAGCACGAGGCCGCCATCGATACCGGCGAGTCGCCGGATTGGTTTATCGAGCGCATAGCTGCAGCGATCTGGCATGGCATTGGCCGCTTCACCCGCCTGAGTTTTGACCTTGCTCCGCACGAAGCGCCTGACGGGAAGCTCTATGTACTAGACGAGAGTCACTATCGTACGGTCATGCAGAAATTCAGACTCGGATCGCCGACACTTCGCCATTGAGCAGCTTGCCGGATTAGCCAAAAATAAAAGCCCCGCATCGCGGGGCTTTTATTTGCACGAGAACGTTGCTGATCAGGCAGCCATTGCCTTGATTGCAGCAGACAGACGGCTCTTGTGACGAGCAGCCTTGTTCTTGTGGAAAATCTTCTTGTCAGCGATACGGTCAATCACGCTGACGGATTCCTGGAAGACGGTCTTGGCGGCAGCCTGGTCACCGGCTTCGATAGCCTTCAGCACCTTCTTGATCGCGGTGCGGAAAGCGGAACGCTGGCTGGCGTTGTGCTGGCGGGCTACTTCAGCCTGACGCGCACGCTTGCGAGCTTGGGCGCTGTTTGCCATGGTAAAACTCCTGAATATATGAAATTTGTGTCCCGGCCGGACCTGCGGTATGCGGCCGACTACACAGACTCGGAAACCCGCGATGATAGCGGCTCCCTCGGGCAAATGCAAGCAATGTCTGCAGCCAGCGCCAAGAACAGCGCTTTGGCGTATCATCCTGCCAACTTTGTGAGGCACTGATGAATTTGCTCCGATCACTCGCCGCAGTTAGCTCCATGACCATGATCTCCAGAATACTGGGGCTGGTCAGGGAGATGATCATATCCCATACATTCGGCGCTGGCACAGCAACCGATGTTTTTTTCACAGCCTTCAAGCTACCCAACCTACTGCGCCGCATTTTTGCCGAAGGCGCATTTTCACAAGCGTTTGTCCCGATTTTGGCCGAACACAAAACCCGGCAGGGTGAAGAAGCCACGCGTGAGTTCATCGCAAAGATCGCTGGCGCACTCACCCTGGCGCTGGTCATCATTACAGCCATCGGAATACTCGCAGCCCCCGCAGTCATCTACCTGTCCGCTGCTGGATTCAGTCATGACCCTGCGAAATTCGCCTTGGCCACCGACCTGCTACGCTGGATCTTTCCTTACATTCTGCTCATTTCGCTCGCATCCTTCGTCGGCAGTATTCTGAACACCTGGAACAAATTCTCGATACCGGCGTTTGTACCCACACTACTCAACCTGTCTTTTATCGTTTGCGCCATTTTTCTAGCCCCACATCTGCAGCAACCCATTTATGCATTAGCAGCAGCGGTCATTATCGGAGGCGTGATTCAGCTCGCGTTCCAGTTACCCTGGCTTGCACGTTGCGGCATGCTGGTACGCCCCAGGCTCGATTTGCGGGATAGCGGTGTACGGCAGGTGATGACGAACATGCTGCCCGCCCTCTTCGCGGTATCGGTCGCACAGATCAGCATCCTCATCAATTCGAATCTGGCCTCATTTCTCGAGTCCGGGAGTATTTCGTGGATCTTCTACGCAGACCGTCTGATGGAGTTCCCAGTCGGAGTGCTCGGGGTGGCTCTAGGCACAATCCTTCTGCCAAGCCTCTCCAAAAGCGTCGCGAATGACGATCCGGATGAATACTCACGCCTGCTCGACTGGGGGCTGCGCCTATGCCTGCTGCTGTGCGTACCCGCAACCATTGGCCTCGGACTGCTGGCCGGACCACTGATCCTGACCGTCTTTCAGAGTGGAAAATTCACCGTGCATGACGCAGCGATGACCCAGCAGGCATTGCTCGGATACAGCATCGGGCTAATGGGTATGATTCTGGTAAAAATACTGGCACCCGGCTTTTACGCCCGCAAGGATATCCGCACGCCTGTTCGCATTGCCTGCATGGCGCTTGCCAGCACACTCGCGCTCAACATCCTGTTCATAACATTGCTGCCATTCAAACACGCGGGACTTACACTCGGCATCGCGCTCGGTCAATGCCTGAACGCATGGCTGCTATATCGCGGTCTCAGAGTCAAAAACCTGTATCAACCGCAAGCGAAGTGGGGAGCATTTCTGCTGAAACTGGCACTGGCCAGTATCTGCATGGCCACAACGCTCGTGTTACTGCAAAAAATTCTGCCGGACTTCACCATTATGAGTCGCTGGTGGCGAGCCGGAGGGCTGACCGCGTTGGTGAGCACAGGTGCCATAGTCTATCTAGGCAGCTTGTTTCTGCTCGGATTCAAGCTGAAAGACTTCCGGCGCACTACTCGCTGAGCAGAACATCTCGCAGAATAATATCACCCCAACGGCAAGCGCACTATTCTTAACAGGCATTCCACACCATATACGGCAAGCCGTATATGTTTAGAAGCCTTGATTTTCGCTGTTCGCAAAATGATACCTGAAGCAGCCAAAACCACATCCAAGCCAACGTGCACGTGCGAGTCAGCCAATCGGTACCAGTCGATACCTGAATGCCGCCATCCATGTACAAGACAAAAAAAACGCCTGCAGTTGCAGGCGTTTTTTCTAGCGGCACCGATTACTCGGCAGCAGCTACTACTTCAGCTTCGTCCGGACGATCCACGAGTTCAACGTAGGCCATCGGAGCGTTGTCACCAACGCGGAAGCCGCACTTCATGATACGCAGGTAGCCACCGTTACGGGCCGCATAGCGCGGGCCCAGAACGTCGAACAGCTTGACCACGATATCACGATCACGGGTACGGGAGAATGCCAGGCGGCGGTTAGCCAGCGACGGCTTCTTACCCAGAGTGATCAGAGGCTCTGCAACGCGGCGCAGTTCTTTGGCCTTCGGCAGAGTGGTCTTGATCATCTCGTGGCGCAACAGGGCATTAGCCAGGTTGCGCAGCATCGCCAGACGGTGCGACGTCGTGCGATTCAGTTTGCGATTAGAAAGACGGTGACGCATTTGTCAGTTCCTTAGCTTTAACCAACGATCAGGGCTTTTCCAAGCCGACCGGAGGCCAATTTTCAAGACGCATGCCCAGGCTGAGACCCTTGGAGGCCAGCACTTCCTTGATTTCATTCAAGGACTTGCGACCGAGGTTCGGGGCCTTCAGCAGCTCGGTTTCAGTACGCTGGATCAGGTCGCCAATGTAATAGATATTCTCGGCCTTCAGACAGTTCGCGGAGCGCACTGTCAGCTCAAGATCATCTACCGGACGCAGCAGGATCGGATCGATCTGCGGAGCTTGCGGCGCCGGTTCTTCAACCGGAGTACCTTCCAGGTCAGCAAATACCGACAGCTGGTCAATCAGCATGCGTGCGGCTTGGCGAACGGCTTCTTCAGGCTCGATGATGCCATTGGTTTCCACATCGATAACCAGCTTGTCAAGATCAGTGCGCTGCTCTACGCGTGCACTTTCAACTTGATAGCTGACACGACGGATCGGGCTGAACGAAGCGTCCAACACGATATTGCCAATGGTTCGGCCCTCTTCCTTGTCAAGACGTGCCGGAGCAGGCTGGTAACCGCGGCCGGATTCGACCTTGATTTCCATCGCCAGCTTGCCCCCTGCAGACAGGTGCGCGATGACGTGCTCCGGGTTGATGACTTCGACATCATGCGGCAACTGGATATCAGCCGCCGTCACGACACCTTCACCATCCTTGACGAGGTTCAGCGTTACAGATTCCCGACCATGCAGCTTGAGTACAACGCCCTTCAGATTCAGCAGAATGTCGACGACATCTTCCTGAACACCATCCAGAGCCGAATACTCATGCACCACACCTTCGATTTTCACTTCGGTGGGGGCATAGCCCGTCATCGACGAGAGCAGAATCCGGCGCAGAGCATTACCAAGCGTGTGGCCATAGCCGCGCTCAAACGGTTCCATCACGACTTTCGCGTGAGCTGGACCCTGAGCTTGCACATCAATGATGCGAGGCTTGAGCAACTCGTTTGTGTTAGTTTGCATAAGTCAGTATCCCTTGCCTTACCGGGGTCAGGTTATTACTTGGAATAGTATTCCACCACCAGCGATTCATTGATATCGCTGGACAGATCGGAACGCTCCGGTGCGCTCTTGAACACACCTTCCATTTTTTTGCTGTCAACCTGTACCCAGCCAGGGAAGCCGATACCTTCAGCCAGCGACAGAGCTTCGGCTACGCGAGCCTGCTTCTTGGCCTTTTCACGAACGGCAACAACATCACCAGCCTTAACCGAGTAAGACGGAATGTTCACAACTTGGCCATTAACAGTAATGGCCTTGTGGGATACGAGCTGACGGGATTCGGCGCGAGTAGAGCCAAAACCCATGCGGTAGACAACATTGTCCAGACGCGACTCGAGCAGCTTCAGCAGGTTTTCACCTGTGGAGCCCTTGCGACGAGCAGCTTCTTCGAAGTAGCGACGGAACTGACGTTCCAGTACGCCATAAATGCGACGGATCTTCTGCTTTTCACGCAGGTGCACACCGAAGTCAGACAGACGCGGAGTCTTTGCGCCATGCTGGCCTGGGGCTTGTTCCAGCTTGCACTTGCTGTCCAGAGAACGGCGAGCACTCTTCAGGAAAAGATCAGTACCTTCGCGACGTGCGAGTTTGCACTTGGGTCCAATATAACGTGCCATAACTTACTCCGGGATTAGATACGACGCTTCTTCGGCGGACGGCAGCCGTTGTGCGGAATGGGCGTCACATCCGAGATGCTGGTGATCTTGAAGCCGAGTGCGTTCAGTGCGCGCACAGCGGAATCACGACCCGGACCCGGACCCTTGATGCGAACTTCGAGGTTCTTAACACCGTATTCTTGGGCAACTTTACCAGCGGCTTCTGCAGCTACCTGAGCGGCAAAAGGTGTACTTTTACGAGAGCCCTTAAAACCAGCACCACCCGAGGTAGCCCAAGACAAAGCATTCCCTTGGCGATCGGTGATGGTAATGATTGTGTTGTTGAAGGAAGCGTGCACATGCACGATGCCTTCGGACACACTCTTCTTGACTTTCTTACGTACACGTACTGTGTTTGCTTTAGCCATTATTCAGTCCTTAATTACTTCTTGCCGGCAATCGCCTTGCGCGGACCCTTGCGAGTACGTGCATTGGTGCGAGTGCGTTGACCGCGAACCGGCAGACCTTTGCGGTGACGGAAACCACGGTAGCAACCAAGGTCCATAAGACGCTTGATGCTCATGGTCACTTCGCGGCGCAGGTCACCTTCAACGGTGTACTTGCCGACTTCGTCACGCAGTTTATCGAGTTCAGCTTCACTGAGATCCTTAACCTTTTTGCTAGGCTCAATGGTAGCTGCCGCACAAACCGCATAAGCGCGAGTGCGACCGATACCATAAATAGCCTGCAGGCCGATCACAGTATGCTGATGATTAGGAATATTAACCCCAGCAATACGGGCCATATTTCTTACCCCAGGTTGAAAAAGAGGTGGATTCTACCACCAGAAGCAGATTGACTCAATCAGCCCTGGCGTTGCTTGTGCCGCGGATCTGTACAAATCACACGCACAACACGGTTGCGGCGGATGATCTTGCAGTTACGGCAGATCTTCTTGACCGATGCTTGAACTCTCATCGTCTTTCCTTTTCGATCAAAATGAAATTCCGGACTTACTTAGCCCGGAATACGATGCGGGCCTTGCTCAGGTCATAGGGGGTCAACTCCACTGTAACCTTATCACCTGGCAGAATGCGGATGTAATGCATCCGCATCTTGCCGGAGATATGACCAAGGACCACATGTCCGTTTTCGAGCTTGATGCGAAACGTTGCATTCGGCAACGTTTCCAACACCTCGCCCTGCATCTGAATGACGTCTTCTTTCGCCATGACTCAGTTAGCGTCCTAGCTACCCTTGAAGTTTGCTTTCTTCAGCAAGCCCTCGTACTGATGAGACAGTACATAGGACTGCATCTGCGCCATGAAGTCCATTGTCACCACCACCATGATCAGCAGCGATGTTCCACCGAAGTAGAACGGTACATTCCACTTCAGAATCAAGAACTCAGGAATAAGACAAATGACGGTGATGTAGATAGCACCAATCAGGGTCAACTTAAGAATGAGCTTCTCAATGTACTTGGCAGTATGCTCACCAGGACGGTAACCCGGGATCATTGCTCCGCTTTTCTTCAGATTATCTGCAGTCTCTTTGGGACTGAAGACCAGAGCCGTATAGAAAAAACAGAAGAAAATGATGGCAGCAGCGTAGAGAAATACATACAGCGGCTGTCCGGGATGAAGCATGTCGCCGACAGACTTCAGGAAACTCAGTTTTTCACTATTCCCAGTCCAAGACAGCACGGTAGCCGGGAACAGAATAATGGAAGAGGCAAAAATCGGCGGAATAACACCGGCCATATTTACCTTGAGGGGCAGATGTGTACTCTGCGCCTGCATCACACGATTACCAACCTGACGCTTGGCATAGTGAACAGGGACCTTGCGCTGACCACGCTCAACAAAGACCACACCAGCTGTCAGCAATGCAACGCCAACAAACAGAACAAGGACAAGCAGATATGGCAGCTGCCCCTGACCCGCAAGGGTCATGGTCTTGATGATTGCATTAGGTACGCCAGCCGCAATACCAGCACAGATGATGATGGAGATACCATTACCAATACCACGCTCGGTAATCTGCTCCCCAAGCCACATCAGGAACATTGTGCCGGTAACCAAGGTAACAACCGCAAGGAAAATGAACAGGCCAGAAGGAATCACAACCAGACCAGGCTGCTTCAACAGCATTGACGCAACACCGAGACTCTGGAATGTCGCAAGCAAGACCGTTGCATAGCGGGTGTATTGTGTGATTTTTCTCCGACCTTGCTCACCCTCTTTCTTCAGCTGCTTCAGATTGGGCAGCACTTCTGCGGCGAGCTGCAAAATAATCGACGCAGAAATGTACGGCATAATCCCGATAGCGATCACGGTAAATCGCTCGAGCGCACCACCGCTAAACATGTTGAACATATTCAGCAGGCCAGTCTGAGAGCTATCGAAAATTCGCGCCAACTCAGCAGGGTTAATACCCGGCACAGGAATATGCGCTGCGATACGATAAACAATCAGAGCCCCGATAAGGAACCAAATACGCTTCTTTAAATCAGCAAACTTTCCAGTTGCTGCTTGCACGGGATTAGCCACGTTGCTGCCCTATCCTTAACAGTACTTACTCGGCAATCTTGCCGCCGGCAGCTTCAATTGCAGCACGAGCACCCTTGGTGGCAAGAATGCCAGTCAGGGTAACTGCACGCTCAATCTTGCCAGACTGAACCACCTTAACAACTAGCGCACGCTGAGAAACGATGCCAGCCTGAACCAGCGCCAGTACGTCGATTTCAGAAATCGGCAGCTTGTTCAGTTCGGACAGAGTAACTTCAGCATTGCGAGCTTTGGTCAGCGAGACAAAGCCACGCTTCGGCAAGCGACGCTGCAGCGGCATTTGACCGCCTTCGAAGCCAACCTTGTGGAAGCCACCAGCACGGGACTTCTGCCCCTTGTGACCACGGCCACAAGTCTTGCCCAGACCCGAACCGATACCGCGACCAACACGACGCTTGGCGTGCTTGGAGCCAACACCAGGCTTGAGGTTATTGAGTTCCATTTAGCCCTCTACTTTCAGCAGATAGCTGATCTTGTTTGCCATACCGCGGTTTGCCGGGGTATCAAGAACATCAGCCGAAGAATTCAGCCTCTTCAGACCCAGACCGCGTGCACAAGCCTTGTGGCTTTCGAGGCGACCGATCAGGCTCTTAACCAGGGTAACCTTGAATGTCTTGGCATTAGTCATTTGCGACCCCCAGAATCTCAGCAACAGTCTTGCCGCGTTTGGCAGCGATGTCACCAGCTGTATGTAGCTTGGACAGGCCATCCAGAGTAGCGCGCACGATGTTGTACGGATTAGTAGAACCGTGACACTTCGCAGTGATGTTGTGAACACCCATCACTTCAAACACAGCGCGCATCGGACCACCGGCAATAATACCAGTACCTTCCGGGGCCGGCTGCATGAATACAGTTGTTGCACCATGCTTGCCGATTACTGTGTGCGGAACGGTACCGTTCTTCAACGGAGCCTTGAAGAGCTTGCGACGGGCTTCTTCCATTGCCTTTTGCACAGCAACCGGAACTTCCTTCGACTTGCCCTTGCCCATACCAATACCGCCATCGCCATCACCGACAACTGTCAGCGCAGCGAAGCCGAGGATACGACCACCCTTGACAACCTTGGTCACGCGATTAACGCTGACCATTTTCTCCCGCAGGCCGTCTTGGCGATCTTCCATTTCGTTCTTAGCCATTTTCAACTCCAAACCAAATTAGAAGGCCAGACCGGCTTCACGAGCAGCATCAGCAAGCGCTTTTACGCGGCCGTGATACTGGAACCCGGAACGATCGAATGCAACAGCAGAGATACCAGCAGCCTTGGCCTTCTCAGCGATACGCTTGCCAACGAGAACAGCAGCTTCAACATTGCCACCATTCTTGATTTGGCCACGCACATCTGCTTCCAGAGTCGAGGCAGAAGCCAGAACCTTGCAGCCGGTTTCGTCAAAAACCTGTGCATAGATATGGCTGTTGGTGCGATGCACCGACAGGCGCACAACCTTGAGCTCCGCAATCTTGGCACGAGTTTTACGTGCACGGCGGAGTCGAGTGATATTTTTGTCCATGATTCAGCCTCGATTACTTCTTCTTGGTTTCTTTCAGAACAACCACTTCGTCAGAATAGCGAACACCCTTGCCCTTATAAGGCTCAGGGGCACGATAAGCGCGAATATCAGCGGCAACTTGGCCGATAGCCTGCTTGTCAGCACCCTTCAGGATGATCTCAGTCTGCGAAGGAGTCTCAACTTTCACACCAGCCGGCATCTTGTGCGCGACCGGGTGCGAGAAACCAAGGGTAAGGTTCAGTACGTCACCCTGTGCTTGCGCACGGTAACCTACGCCAACCAGGTTGAGCTTGCGCTCGAAACCCTTGGAAACGCCTGTAACCATGTTGCTTGCGAGAGCACGCAGCGTACCAGACATGGAACGAGCTTGTTTGGAGCCACTGCGCGCAGTGAAGGTTACCTGGCCATTTTCAACTGCAACAGCCACGTCAGAGCCCACCGCCTGCGACAGGGAGCCATTGGCACCCTTGACAACCAGAACGCCATTTTCAACCTTGACTTCCACACCTGCCGGGATAACGACCGGATTCTTTGCTACACGAGACATTTCAACACCTCATTAAGCAACGATGCACAGCAGTTCGCCACCAACACCGTTGGCACGAGCTTTGCGATCGGTCATTACACCCTTGGATGTGGACAGGATTGCCACGCCAAGACCATTCATTACTTGCGGAATCTCACCAACACCCTTATAGATGCGCAGACCCGGCTTGGAAACGCGTTCGATGCGTTCGATTACCGGACGACCAGCATAGTACTTGAGTTCGATGTTCAGTTCCGGCTTTACATCGCCGGAAATTGCGAAAGATTCGATATAACCTTCATCCTTGAGAACTTCTGCGATTGCCACCTTCAGCTTGGAAGAGGGCATAACAACGGAAGTCTTCTCAGCACGCTGCGCGTTGCGGATGCGGGTAAGCATATCGGCGATCGGATCATGCATTGCCATAATCTATCTCCTGTCCCGATTACCAGCTTGCCTTGACCAGCCCAGGAATCTCGCCCTTGAAAGCGAGATCACGCAGCTTGCCACGACCGAGGCCAAATTTACGGAATACACCACGCGAACGACCAGTCAACTGGCAGCGGTTACGCTGACGGACCGGTGAAGCATTGCGCGGCAGTTGTTGCAGTTTCAGGCGAGCCTGGAAGCGATCTTCATCGCTAGCTTTGGCGTCGTTGATGATTGCGAAAAGCGCTTGGCGCTTGGCAGCAAACTTAGCAACGACAGCAGCACGCTTTTCCTCGCGTTGGATTAGTGCGACTTTAGCCATGATTCGCCTCAGTTCTTGAACGGGAATTTGAATGCGGCCAGCAGGGCACGCGCTTCATCGTCAGTCTTGGCAGTGGTGGTAATGGTGATGTTCATACCACGCAGCGCGTCGATCTTGTCGTACTCGATTTCCGGGAAGATGATCTGCTCACGGACACCCATGTTGTAGTTGCCACGACCATCAAAGGACTTGGCAGAAACGCCACGGAAGTCACGAACACGCGGCAGAGCCACGGTCACCAGACGATCCAGGAATTCGAACATACGATCGCGACGCAGCGTAACCTTGCAACCAACCGGATAACCGTCACGAATCTTGAAACCAGCGATGGACTTCTTGGCCTTAGTAACAACAACCTTCTGACCAGCAATCTTTTCCAGATCACCAACAGCGAATTCCATAACCTTCTTGTCAGCAACCGCCTCACCAACACCCATGTTGATGGTGATCTTTTCGATACGCGGCACTTCCATGATGGATTTGTAACCGAACTGCTTAACGAGCTCAGGAACAACCTTTTCTTGATAGAAATCTTGCAAACGAGCCATCACGATCCCCTTATGCGCCAATTACTTCGCCAGAGGACTTGAAGACACGTACCTTCTTGCCATCCTCAAGAACCTTGAAACCAACACGATCAGCCTTGCCCGTTGCCGCATTGAAAATCGCAACATTGGACACGTGCAGAGGCGCAGTGATTTCAACGATACCGCCCTGTACGCCACGCATCGGGTTCGGCTTAACATGCTTCTTCTGCACATTTACACCTTCAACCACCACACGCTCGTCAACCGGCAGCACACGCAGGACAGTACCGCGCTTACCAGCATCCTTGCCAGTCAGCACAATAACTTCGTCGCCTTTACGAATCTTGTTCATTGCCACTCCTTACAGAACTTCAGGCGCAAGCGAAACGATCTTCATGAAGCGTTCGGTGCGCAGCTCACGAGTCACCGGCCCGAAAATACGGGTACCAATCGGCTCAAGCTTGTTGTTCAGGAGTACAGCCGCATTGCCATCGAACTTAACCAGGGAACCGTCAGCACGACGAACACCCTTGGCAGTACGAACAACAACCGCGTTATACACGTCACCCTTCTTAACACGACCACGCGGGGCAGCATCCTTGATGCTGACCTTGATGATATCGCCTACAGAAGCGTAGCGACGCTTGGAGCCACCCAACACCTTGATGCACATTACAGAACGCGCACCGGTGTTATCAGCAACCTCCAGCTTGGATTGCATTTGGATCATGAGAATAAACCTCCAACTTTATCCGCCAATATCCGACTCCGGACTACCCGGCAAGCCGGGTTACAGCGGCTAGTTTTGGATCCCGGTTGGGAAAATCTCGCCCAGATTTCGCAAGGCGAGGATGAAAAACGGGCATTATACCCGAGGTATAATGCCCGCGCAACTACCAGAATTGACACACTTATACAGTGCGAGCCTTCTCGATAAGTTTGCTTACCGCCCAGCTCTTGGTCTTAGAGTAAGGACGGGTCTCTACGATCTCGACCAGATCGCCTTCTTCGAAGGCATTGGCTTCATCGTGAGCATGGTACTTCTTGGATTGACGTACCATCTTGCCGTAAAGCGGATGGCGAACCAGACGCTCGACGAGAACAGTGACAGTCTTGTCCATCTTGTTGCTGACCACACGACCGGTCAGCGTACGCTTCAGTTTAGCTTCGCTCATGGTTATGCAGCCTTTTGCCCGAGAATGGTACGTACGCGGGCGATATCCTTGCGCACGCGCTTGATTTCACTGGTCTTAGCCAACTGGCCAGTTGCATGCTGCATGCGCAGGCTGAACTGGGCCTTTAGCAGTTCCGTCAGCTCGGACTTCAGCTCGGCCACGGACTTTTGGTTCAGTTCGTTAGCTTTCATTATTGCCCCACTTGACGAGAAACGAAGGTCACAGCGAACGGCAGCTTGGCAGATGCCAGACGGAAAGCTTCGCGAGCGATCGGCTCGGCAACACCATCCAGTTCGTAGATAACCTTACCAGGTTGAATTTCAGCCACGTAATAATCCGGGCTACCCTTCCCCCCACCCATACGAACTTCTGCGGGCTTACGGGAGATCGGCTTATCCGGGAATACACGGATCCATACACGACCACCACGCTTGATGTAACGGGTGATGGCACGGCGAGCGGACTCAATCTGGCGAGCAGTCAGACGACCACGCGCCACAGCCTTAAGGCCAAAAGTACCAAAGGAAACAGCATTACCACGCGTAGCGATGCCGGTATTGCGACCCTTCTGTACCTTGCGATATTTCAGTCTAGTTGGCTGCAGCATTGCGGCCTCCCTTACGCGGTTTCTTCTGGGTTTCTACAGGCTCAGCAGCCGCTTTTTCGCCCGGCTTCACATCACCCTTGTAGACCCAAACCTTGATACCAATGATGCCGTAGGTAGTCTTGGCTTCCGAAGTAGCGTAGTCGATATCGGCACGCAGTGTATGCAGAGGCACACGACCTTCACGGTACCATTCGGTACGGGCAATTTCGATGCCATTCAGACGGCCCGAAGACATGATCTTGATGCCTTGAGCACCCAGACGCATGGCATTCTGCATCGCACGCTTCATCGCACGACGGAACATCACACGCTTCTCCAATTGAGAAGCAATGCTGTCAGCGATAATCTGCGCATCGATTTCCGGCTTGCGAACTTCTTCGATGTTCACATGCACGGGCACCTTCAGGATATTCTGAAGCTCTTTCTTCAGCAGCTCGATATCCTCACCCTTCTTGCCAATCACCACGCCCGGACGAGCAGTAAAGATTGTGATCTTGGCATTCTTGGCAGGACGCTCGATTACCACACGGCTCACAGACGCATTTGCGAGCTTTTGCTTGAGGAATTCACGAACTTGCAGATCTTCGCTGAGCATACCCGCAAAATTGCGGCTGCTGGCGTACCAGCGAGAAGCCCAGTTCTTGGTAACGGCAAGACGAAAACCCGTCGGATGAATTTTCTGACCCATTACTCGCTCCTTAATCACCAACAGTCAGGGTGATGTGGCAGGTCTGCTTCTCGATGCGATTACCGCGGCCCTTGGCACGAGCGGAGAAACGCTTCAGGGAAGGCCCCTTATCCACGAAAATAGTCGTCACCTTGAGAGCGTCAATATCGGCACCCTCGTTGTGCTCAGCATTCGCAATTGCGGACTCAAGCACTTTTTTGATGAGAACTGCACCCTTTTTCGGGCTGAAAGCGAGAATGTTCAACGCCTGATCGACCGGCTTGCCACGCACGAGGTCAGCAACCAGGCGAGCCTTTTGGGCAGAGAGGCGAGCGTTGCTCAGTACAGCAGATACTTGCATTTCTTCACCTTATCGCTTGGCTTTTTTGTCGGCGGCATGGCCTTTGAAAGTACGAGTCAGCGCAAACTCACCCAACTTATGACCAACCATGTTTTCATTAACATATACAGGTACATGTTGACGACCATTGTGCACAGCAATCGTGAGACCCACGAAATCCGGCAGAACAGTAGAACGACGAGACCAGGTCTTGATCGGACGCTTGTCATTCGACGCTTTGGCCGCATCAACCTTTTTCAGCAGATGCAGATCAACGTATGGACCCTTCTTAACAGAACGTGCCATATTCAATTACCCCTTGTTCGCATGACGGCGACGCACGATCATATTGTCCGTGCGCTTGTTGCTACGGGTACGGAAGCCCTTAGTCGGCTGACCCCACGGGCTAACCGGCACACGACCTTCACCAGTACGACCCTCACCACCACCATGCGGGTGATCAACAGGGTTCATCGCAGTGCCGCGTACGGTCGGGCGAATACCCAACCAGCGCTTGGCACCAGCCTTACCATACGAACGCAGGCTATGCTCTTCATTACCAACTTCACCCAGCGTGGCGCGACAATCAATATGCACCTTGCGGATTTCACCAGAGCGGAGACGCAACTGAGCGTAAGCCCCCTCGCGAGCCAGCAACTGAACCGAGGTACCAGCCGAACGCGCAATTTGCGCACCCTTACCTGGTTGCAATTCCACGCAGTGGATAGTAGAACCCACCGGGATATTGCGGATCGGCAGCGCGTTACCCGCCTTAATCGGAGCATCCGGACCGGAAACAATGCTTGCACCAGCCTTCAGACCCTTCGGGGCAATAATGTAGCGACGCTCGCCATCTGCATAACAGACCAGGGCAATATTAGCAGTACGATTCGGGTCGTACTCCAGACGCTCAACCTTGGCGACGATGCCATCCTTGTTGCGCTTGAAGTCGATCACGCGATAATGCTGCTTGTGACCACCACCCTTGTGACGGGTAGTGATGTGGCCGTTATTGTTACGGCCAGCAGTCTTGCTCTGCGACTCCAGCAACGGAGCATACGGAGCACCCTTGTGCAGATCCGGATTGACAACCTTGACAACCGCGCGGCGACCAGGCGACGTCGGCTTTACTTTTACCAATGCCATTACTTAGTCTCCTTATTGCGCAGCAGCCAGGTCAATTTCCTGACCCTTCGCCAAGCTAACGTAAGCCTTCTTCCAGTCCTTGCGGCGACCAACGAAGCGGCTAAAGCGCTTAGTCTTGCCCTTGACATTCAGAACGGTTACATCCTCAACTTTCACCTTGAACAGCAACTCAACGGCAGCCTTGATTTCTGCCTTGGTTGCGTCCTTAGCAACACGGAATACGACTTGCTCGCTCTTGTCCGCAACGAAGGTGCTCTTTTCAGAAACCACCGGCGCGAGCAGAACGTGCAGCAGACGATTTTCAGTAAATTGTGTCATGCGAACATCTCCTCAAAGGCTGCGAGAGCTTCACGAGTCAGCAGTACCTTTTTGAAGCGAACCAGACTTACCGGGTCAGCCTGAGACGGCTCGAGAACCAGAACATGCGGCAGGTTGCGCGACGCCAGATACAGGTTTTCGTCGAGTTCCTTGGTAATGATCAGGACGTTATCCAGCTGCAGAGCAGCCAGCTTCTCAGCAAAAGCCTTGGTTTTCGGAGTATCCACAGCAAAACCATCCACCACAACAAGGCGGTCTTCGCGCACGAGCTGCGAAAGGATAGTTGCAATACCAGCGCGGTACATCTTGCGATTTACCTTCTGGCTGAAGTTTTCGTCCGGGCTATTCGGGAAGGTGCGACCACCACCACGCCAAAGCGGCGAAGACGGCATGCCGGCACGAGCACGACCAGTACCTTTCTGACGGAAAGGCTTCTTGGTGGTGTGCTTAACTTCAGCACGATCCTTCTGCGCACGATTACCACTACGGGCATTGGCGAAGTAGGCAGTTACAACCTGATGAACCAGCGCCTCATTGAATTCACGGCCAAACAGCGCGTCGGACGCAGCAACCGCAGCTTGAGCGGCGCCACTTGCATTAATGACTTTCAGTTCCATCACGCACCTGCCTTCACACTCGGACGCACGACAACATCATTGCCCTTGGAGCCGGGAACAGCACCCTTTACCAGCAGCAATTGACGCTCTGCATCGACACGAACGACTTCCAGATTCTGAACGGTACGCTTGGCGTTACCCAGATGACCTGGCATGCGCTTACCCGGCAATACGCGACCCGGATCCTGCGCCTGACCGATAGAACCAGGAACATTATGCGAACGCGAGTTACCGTGAGAGGCACGGTTCGAGGAGAAATTGTGGCGCTTGATCGCACCAGCAAAACCCTTACCCTGCGAAGTACCAGTCACATCAACCATCTGACCAACCGAGAAAATCTCGACGGAGAGTTGATCACCAGCCTTCAGCTCAGCAAGCTTTGCCGCATCAAGACGAAACTCGACCAGACCACGACCAGCCTCAATACCAGCCTTACGGAAGTGACCAGCTTCAGCCTTATTTACACGGCCAGCCTTCTTAACACCGAAAGACAACTGAACAGCGTTATAGCCATCAGTTTCATCGGACTTGATTTGCGTGACGCGATTGGCAGACATGTCCAGCACAGTCACCGGAATGGATGCACCATCCTCGGCAAAAATGCGGGTCATACCGACCTTGCGACCGACAAGACCTAAGCTCATAGTTATTCCCTTTAACAGGGCCGGTTACGATTGACCGGCTATGATCAATAAAAAATAAACGGGCTTACCACCAAAGTGATAAGCCCGCAATACTAGCACAGCAAACACTTGAACCGCAAGAAGAATCTTGCAGCAAAGCGAATTACTGCAGCTTGATCTCTACGTCGACACCAGCCGGCAGATCCAGCTTCATCAGCGCATCTACAGTCTTGTCCGTCGGATCAACAATATCCATCAGGCGCAGATGAGTACGGATTTCAAACTGGTCACGGGATGTTTTGTTAACGTGCGGGGAACGCAGCACATCAAAACGCTCGATCTTGGTCGGCAGCGGAACCGGGCCCTTAACTACTGCGCCGGTGCGCTTGGCGGTTTCAACGATTTCCTGCGCGGAGCGATCAATCAGTTGATAATCAAACGCCTTCAGGCGGATGCGGATTTTCTGGCTTTGCATGTCCAGACCCCTTACTCGATGATCTTGGCAACAACACCGGCGCCAACGGTACGGCCACCTTCGCGAATCGCGAAACGCAGACCTTGCTCCATGGCAATCGGAGCGATCAGGGAAACAGTCACTTCCACATTGTCACCCGGCATTACCATTTCAGTACCAGCCGGCAGCTCAACAGCACCAGTTACGTCAGTGGTACGGAAGTAGAATTGCGGACGATAGCCATTGAAGAACGGAGTATGACGACCACCCTCTTCCTTGGACAGCACGTACACGGAGCCAGCAAACTTGGTGTGCGGGGTGATCGAACCCGGCTTGGCCAGAACCTGACCACGCTCTACGTCCTCACGCTTGGTGCCACGCAGCAGCGCACCGATGTTATCACCAGCCTGACCTTGATCCAGCAGCTTGCGGAACATTTCCACGCCAGTGCAGGTAGTCTTGGTGGTAGCACGGATACCAACGATTTCGATTTCCTCACCAACCTTGATGATACCGCGCTCAACACGACCGGTAACAACGGTACCACGACCGGAGATGGAGAATACATCTTCAACCGGCATCAGGAAGGTGCCGTCAACAGCACGCTCCGGAGTCGGAATGTAGGAGTCCAGGGCCTCAGCCAGACGGAAGATCGCCGGCTCGCCATACTCAGACTGATCGCCTTCAAGCGCCAGACGAGCAGAACCAGTGATGATCGGGCAGTCATCACCCGGGAAGTCGTACTTGCTCAGCAGTTCGCGAACTTCCATCTCAACCAGTTCGAGCAGCTCAGCATCATCAACCAGGTCAGCCTTGTTCAGGAATACGATGATGTACGGAACGCCAACCTGACGGGACAGCAGAATGTGCTCGCGGGTTTGCGGCATCGGACCATCAGCAGCGGAACACACCAGAATCGCGCCATCCATCTGGGCAGCGCCGGTAATCATGTTCTTTACGTAGTCAGCGTGACCCGGGCAGTCAACGTGAGCGTAGTGACGGTTTTCAGTCTCGTACTCAACGTGAGCGGTGTTAATGGTAATACCGCGAGCCTTTTCTTCCGGAGCGGAATCGATTTGGTCGTAACCTTTGGCTTCGCCACCGAACTTCTTGGACAGAATGGTGGTGATTGCAGCGGTCAGAGTGGTCTTGCCGTGGTCAACGTGGCCGATAGTACCTACGTTTACATGCGGTTTCGTCCGTTCGAACTTTTCCTTAGCCATTGCTAAATTCCTTCAAATTTTGTGATCAGTTGGGCCAGCTTCTGCCGGCCACCTGCAAACCAATATTACTTCTTGCTCATGATGGCTTCAGCGACATTGCGCGGAGCCTCGGAGTAGTGCTTGAACTCCATGGAGTAAGTAGCACGACCTTGAGACATCGAACGCAGTGTAGTCGAATAGCCGAACATTTCGGACAGCGGAACCTCCGCCTTGATCATTTTGCCGCCAGCCGGATTATCATCCATGCCCTGCAGAATACCGCGACGGGAAGAGATATCACCCATGATGTCGCCCATGTACTCTTCCGGGGTCTCGATTTCCACAGCCATCATCGGCTCCAGAATCACCGGATTAGCACGACGCATCGCTTCCTTGAAGGCAATCGAACCAGCCAGTTCGAACGCAATCTGCGAGGAGTCCACATCGTGGTACGAACCGAACGTCAGGCGAACGGTAACGTCAACCACCGGGAAGCCAGCCAGAATGCCGGACTTCAGAGTATTCTGAATACCCTTGTCTACCGACGGGATGAATTCACGCGGAATCACACCACCCTTGATTTCGTCAACGAAGATGTAACCCTTACCCTCACCGGACGGCTCGAGTGTAATCGTACAATCACCGTACTGACCCTTACCACCGGATTGCTTGGCATGCTTACCCTGCACATCCTTCGCAACCTGAGTAATGGTTTCACGATAGGCAACCTGCGGCGCACCCACATTGGCCTCAACGCCGAACTCGCGCTTCATACGGTCAACAATAATTTCCAGGTGCAATTCACCCATACCGGAAATAATAGTTTGACCGGACTCTTCGTCAGTACGAACGCGGAAGGACGGATCTTCCTTGGCCAGACGACCCAGTGCGAGACCCATTTTTTCCTGGTCGGCCTTGGTCTTCGGCTCAACAGCAACGTGAATTACCGGATCCGGGAACTCCATGCGCTCCAGAATAATCGGCGCATCGATGGCACACAGGGTTTCACCGGTAGTGACATCCTTCAGACCGATCGCTGCCGCGATATCACCGGCACAAACCTCGTCGATTTCCTGACGATCATTCGCATGCATCTGAACGATACGTCCGATACGCTCTTTCTTGTCCTTAACGGAGTTCAGCACCGAATCACCGGACTTCACCACGCCGGAATAGACACGGAAGAAGGTCAGCTGACCAACATACGGGTCATTCATCAGCTTGAATGCCAGAGCCGAGAACGGAGTATTGTCATCAGCTGCACGCTCTGCATCCTGATCACGATCATCAGTACCCTTCACCGGCGGAATATCGATCGGAGAAGGCAGGAACTCGATCACTGCATCCAGCATCCGCTGAACACCCTTGTTCTTGAACGCAGTACCGCACAGCATCGGCTGGATTTCGCACGCCAGGGTGCGAGCACGCAGAGCAGTGATGATATCCTCTTCGGAAAGATCACCCTCTTCCAGATACTTGTTCATCAGGTCTTCGGACGCTTCAGCAGCGGTCTCGACCATCTTTTCGCGCCATTCCTGAGCAACATCAGCCAGATCGGCCGGGATGTCGCGGTATTCGAACTTCATACCCTGCGAAGCCTCATCCCAGTAGATGGCCTTCATCTTGATCAGATCAACAACACCCTCGAAAGTGTCTTCAGCACCAATCGGCACAACGACCGGCACGGGATTCGCCTTCAGGCGGATCTTCATCTGCTCAACAACGCGGAAAAAGTTGGCGCCCTGACGGTCCATCTTGTTCACGAAGGCCAGACGCGGAACCTTGTACTTGTTTGCCTGACGCCAAACTGTCTCGGACTGCGGCTGAACACCACCGACTGCACAGTAAACCATGCAGGCGCCATCAAGAACACGCATGGAACGCTCAACTTCAATCGTGAAGTCAACGTGCCCCGGGGTGTCAATGATATTGAAGCGATGCTCAGGGAACTGCATGCCCATACCCTTCCAGAAGGTAGTGGTTGCAGCGGAAGTAATGGTAATACCACGCTCCTGCTCCTGCTCCATCCAGTCCATGGTGGCTGCGCCATCATGAACTTCACCGATCTTGTGATTTACACCGGTGTAGTACAGGATACGTTCGGTAGTTGTGGTCTTGCCGGCATCAATGTGAGCAGAAATACCAATATTGCGGTAACGCTCAATGGGAGTCTTACGAGCCACGGCTTATTCCTTAATGAATGATCGCGATTAGAAGCGGTAGTGAGCAAACGCCTTGTTCGCTTCAGCCATACGGTGCACTTCGTCACGCTTCTTCATCGCACCGCCGCGACCTTCAGCAGCATCAAGCAACTCACCAGCCAGACGCAGATCCATGGACTTCTCACCACGCTTGCGAGCCGCTTCGCGGACCCAGCGCATCGCCAATGCCAGACGGCGGCTGGGGCGTACTTCGACCGGAACCTGGTAGTTCGCGCCACCAACACGGCGGCTCTTAACTTCCACGATCGGCTTCACGTTATTGATAGCGGTAGTGAAAACTTCGATTGCATCCTTGCCACCCTTCTTTTCGATCTGGGCAAGGGCACCATAAACGATACGCTCAGCAACAGCCTTCTTGCCGTCGAGCATTACAACGTTCATGAACTTGGCGAGCTCGGTGGAACCGAATTTCGGATCCGGCAGAACCTCGCGCTTCGGTACTTCTCTGCGTCTTGGCATTTTATACTTCCTTAATGTGACATTCAGTCGGGGTCATCCCCACAGCCCGCCATAAAACAGGCCACTTACTCGATGGCTATACCGTGCATCGCAATGCCACGGACGTGCCCATCGACCACACGATACGACCTTGCGGAAAAGGCTTAAGCCTTCGGACGCTTCGCACCGTACTTCGAACGAGACTGCTTACGATCCTTAACGCCAGCCAGGTCAAGGGAACCGCGCACGCAGTGATAGCGAACACCCGGCAAATCCTTAACACGACCACCGCGAATCAGAACAACACTGTGCTCTTGCAGGTTGTGGCCTTCACCGCCGATATACGAAATCACTTCGAAACCGTTGGTCAGACGAACCTTACATACTTTACGCAGCGCGGAGTTCGGCTTCTTCGGAGTTGTGGTGTACACACGGGTGCACACACCACGCTTTTGCGGGCAGGCAGCCAGAGCAGGAACCTTGCTCTTGGAGACTTCCGCAACACGCCCTTTACGGACGAGCTGGTTGATAGTTGGCATTGTTTCTTCCTACCAGGTTAACAACACGGTGGCCCATAGAGGCCATCGCGCCCATACATTTCCATTTCTGAAAATGCAACAAGCGACGACCCCGAAGGGCCGCCGCCAAAAAAGACTTGAATTATATGGAGAATCCAAATCTCGAGTCAATGCACAAGGCTAAATTACTCACCTTGAGCCTGTTCTTCCATTGCAACTTCGGCTACAGCCTCGGCAAACAACGCCATCGGGTCATTTAGCGCTGCTTCGGCACTGCGCTTGCGGTTCTTGTGATAGGCAAGACCTGTACCCGCCGGAATCAACCGACCCACAATCACGTTTTCCTTCAGGCCGCGCAGATCATCAACTTTGCCCATGATCGCAGCTTCAGTCAGAACGCGCGTAGTTTCCTGGAAGGACGCGGCAGAAATGAACGAGTCTGTCGACAGTGAAGCTTTGGTAATACCCAGCAGCACATTGTCGAACTTGGCCAACTCCTTGTTTTCCGAGGCCAACTTGTCATTGGCAATCAGCACTTCGGCGCGCTCGACCTGTTCACCCGGAATGAAGCCGGAATCACCTGCGTCAGTGATGATGACCCGACGGAGCATCTGGCGAACGATCACCTCGATGTGCTTGTCGTTAATCTTCACACCCTGCAAGCGATACACTTCCTGCACTTCCTGCACGATATAGCGGCTCAGAGCCTCGATACCTTGCAGCTTCAGGATGTCGTGCGGATCGATCGGGCCATCCACAATGGTTTCACCACGGTTTACCACCTGACCGTCGTGCACCATCACGTGCTTGTCCTTCGGAATCAGGTATTCGTTGGCCAGACCGTCCAGATCAGTGATGATCAGGCGCTGCTTGCCCTTGGTGTCCTTGCCGAACGAAACGGTACCGGTCACCTCGGCCAGCATGCCGGCATCCTTCGGCGAACGAGCTTCGAACAACTCGGCAACGCGCGGCAGACCACCGGTAATATCGCGAGTCTTCGCGGATTCCTGCGGAATACGCGCCAGCACATCACCCTTACCGACTTGCTGACCATCCTTCACGGTAATGATTGCGCCAACCTGGAAGCCGATCGTGACTGCAGTATCGGTACCTGTCAGCTTGACTTCGTTACCGGATTCATCGAGCAACTTGACCAGAGGACGCAGGCCCTTCGCGGCACCGGCCTTGCGCTTCGGATCAATAACCACCAGCGTCGACAAACCGGTTACTTCATCAACCTGCTTGACGACGGTAATGCCTTCCTCGACGTTTTCGAACTTAACCTGACCGGCATATTCGGTAATGATCGGGCGAGTGTGCGGATCCCATGTACCCAGTACGGCACCAGCTTCAATGGCCTGACCGGCCTTGACCAGCAGGGTTGCGCCATACGGAACTTTGTGACGCTCACGCTCACGACCATGATCATCAGTAACGAGCACTTCGGCAGAACGGGCGATCACAACCAATTCGCCCTTCACATTCGCCACGTAGCGCATGTTGGACGAGAATTCGACCACACCCTTGGACTTCGCCTCAACCTGGCTAGCCGCTGCAGCACGCGATGCCGCACCACCGATGTGGAAGGTACGCATCGTCAGCTGGGTACCCGGTTCACCGATCGACTGGGCGGCAATGACACCAACCGCCTCGCCGGAGTTAACCAGATGACCGCGACCAAGGTCACGACCATAACACTTGGCACACAAGCCATAGCGGGTTTCGCAGGACAGCGGGGTACGAACCTTGACTTCGTCGATACCCAGACGCTCGATCTCTTCGACCTCGTCTTCACCCAGCAGGGTGCCTGCTTCGAACACCGTTTCCTGGCTGGACGGATCAACAATATCAGCAACAGCAACACGACCCAGAATACGATCGCGCAGCGCTTCGATGACATCACCACCCTGCAGAACCGCCTTCATGCTCACACCATTCTTGGTGCCGCAATCATCTTCGATAACAACCAGATCCTGCGTCACGTCAACCAGACGACGTGTCAGGTAACCCGAGTTGGCGGTCTTCAGCGCAGTATCGGCCAGACCCTTACGTGCACCGTGAGTCGAGATGAAGTAGTCGAGAACGGTCAGACCTTCACGGAAGTTTGCCTTGATCGGCGTCTCGATAATCGAGCCATCCGGCTTGGCCATCAGACCCCGCATACCCGCCAGCTGACGGATCTGCGCGGCAGAGCCCCGGGCTCCAGAGTCGGCCATCATGTAGATGGAATTGAACGACTCTTGCTTGACCTTGTTGCCATAACGATCGGTGATATCGACAGTCTTCAGGTTGTCCATCATCGCCTTGGCAATGTCTTCACCGGCCTTACCCCAGATATCGACGACCTTGTTGTAGCGCTCGCCCTGCGTTACCAGACCGGAGTTGTACTGCTCTTCAACTTCCTTCACTTCCTTCTGGGCGGCATGCTGCAGCTCGATCTTGGCGGCCGGAACCAACATGTCATCGACACAGATGGAAATACCACCACGGGTCGAGAAACCAAAGCCGGTGTACATCAGCTGATCAGCGAAGATAACTGTGTCGCGCAGGCCGCAACGGCGGAACGAAGCATTGATCAGCTTGCCGATTTCTTTCTTCTTCAGCGCCTTGTCGACGTGACTGAAGTCCAAACCCTTGGGCAGAATTTCGGACAGGATAGCGCGACCAACGGTGGTGTATTTGCGCACCAGCTTGAATTGCCACTCGCCGTTTTCGTCCTTGGACCATTGCTTCAGACGCACGTACACCTTGGTGTGCAGCGAAATTTCCTTGTTTTCATAGGCGCGACGGGCTTCGTTCACGTCTGCGAAATAGGACGCCAGGCTGCAGTCCTGCAGTGCCTTCTTGGCGTCCGGCTCAGCTTCGCCCTTGCCATTGATGGCATCGCGGGTCATGTAGTACAGACCCAGTACGATATCCTGCGACGGCACGATGATCGGGTCGCCGTTGGCTGGGGCCAGCACGTTGTTGGAGGCCAGCATCAGGGTGCGGGCTTCCATTTGCGCTTCCAGCGACAGCGGCACGTGAACGGCCATCTGGTCACCGTCGAAGTCGGCGTTGAATGCCGCACACACCAGCGGGTGCAGCTGAATGGCCTTGCCCTCGATCAGGGTCGGCTCAAAGGCCTGAATACCCAGACGGTGCAGCGTCGGCGCGCGGTTCAGCAGCACCGGATGCTCGCGGATCACGTCTTCCAGGATGTCCCATACCACCGGCTCTTGCGACTCGACCATCTTCTTTGCTGCCTTGATGGTGGTAGCGAGCCCCATGACTTCCAGGCGGTGGAAAATGAAGGGCTTGAACAACTCGAGCGCCATCAGTTTCGGCAGGCCGCACTGATGCAGGCGCAGGGTCGGGCCTACGGTAATTACGGAACGGCCGGAGTAGTCGACGCGCTTGCCCAGCAAGTTCTGGCGGAAACGGCCGCCCTTGCCCTTGATCATGTCAGCCAGCGACTTCAGCGGACGCTTGTTGGCGCCGGTCATGGCCTTGCCACGACGACCGTTATCCAGCAGCGAATCAACCGCTTCCTGCAGCATGCGCTTTTCATTGCGCACGATGATTTCCGGCGCACGCAGCTCCAGCAGGCGCTTGAGACGGTTGTTACGGTTGATCACGCGACGATAGAGATCGTTCAGATCGGAAGTCGCAAAGCGGCCACCATCCAGCGGCACCAGCGGACGCAGTTCCGGCGGCAGCACCGGCAGCACTTCCATGATCATCCATTCCGGCTTAATGCCGGAACGCTCGAACGCCTCCAGCACTTTCAGGCGCTTGGCGATCTTCTTGATCTTGGTTTCGGAGCCGGTGCTTTCCAGCTCCTGGCGCAGCGTGGCGATTTCCTGATCGATATTCAGGCCCTTCAGCAGCTCGCGCACGGCTTCTGCGCCCATCATGGCCACGAATTCGTCGCCGTACTCTTCAACCTTGTTGAAGTAGTCTTCTTCGGTCAGCAACTGGCCGCGGTTCAGCGGGGTCATGCCCGGCTCGATGACGATATAGGCTTCGAAATACAGCACCCGTTCGATATCGCGCAGCGGAATATCCAGGACCATACCCAGACGCGACGGCAGCGATTTCAGGAACCAGATGTGGGCGACCGGCGAAGCCAGTTCGATGTGGCCCATGCGCTCGCGACGCACTTTGGACAGCGTGACTTCAACGCCACACTTCTCACACACGACACCACGGTGTTTCAGGCGCTTGTACTTACCGCACAGGCATTCGTAATCTTTGATCGGACCGAAGATGCGCGCGCAGAACAGGCCGTCGCGCTCCGGTTTGAAGGTACGGTAGTTGATGGTCTCCGGCTTCTTTACTTCGCCGAACGACCAGGTACGGATCTTTTCGGGCGACGCCAGCCCGATCTTGATCGCGTCGAATTCTTCGTCTTGAACGACTTGCTTGAAGAGTTCGAGAAGGCCTTTCATATCAATTCTTCTCCAAAAGAGAGGGGCTACACACCCACACTGGTATACAGCCAGAACCAAACATAATCTTTGGCTACAGGCAGATACCCTGCCTTTACTATGTATAACCCCACCCGTGAGGGTGAGAGTCAGGTGCGCAAGGGGCTGTTAAGCCCCCTCCCACACCTCACACGGATCAGTTGCGCTCGAGATCGATATCGATACCCAGCGAGCGGATTTCCTTCACCAGTACATTGAAGGATTCCGGCATGCCAGCGTCAATACGATGATCACCCTTGACGATGTTCTCGTACACCTTGGTACGGCCGTTCACATCATCGGACTTCACAGTCAGCATTTCCTGCAGAGTGTAGGCGGCACCGTATGCTTCCAGTGCCCACACTTCCATTTCACCGAAACGCTGGCCACCGAACTGCGCCTTACCACCCAGCGGCTGCTGGGTAACCAGCGAGTACGGGCCGGTGGAACGGGCGTGCATCTTGTCATCCACCAGGTGATGCAGTTTCAGGTAATGCATCACGCCGACAGTGACCTTGCGCTCGAACGCCTCACCAGTACGACCGTCAAACAGCTGCATCTGGGTCTTGCTTTCGTTGAAGTTGAGCAACTGGGTGCGAGCATCTTCGTCCGGGTAAGCCAGATCCAGCATTGCACGAATTTCGCTTTCCTTCGCGCCATCAAATACCGGGCTGGCAAATGTCATGCCGGAACGAAGGCCACGCGCCATGCTCAGGACTTCGTTATCGCTGAGGCTGGAGATGTCTTCGCGCTTGCCGGAGCTGGCATAGATCTTCTGCAGGTATTCACGCACCTCGCCCAGATTGCGCTGCTCGCGCATCATCCGGTCGATACGCTGGCCAATCCCCTTGGCCGCCCAGCCCAAGTGCACTTCCAGAATCTGACCGATGTTCATCCGCGACGGAACGC
This sequence comes from Chitinilyticum piscinae, assembly GCF_015223195.1. Taxonomy (GTDB): domain Bacteria; phylum Pseudomonadota; class Gammaproteobacteria; order Burkholderiales; family Chitinibacteraceae; genus Chitinilyticum; species Chitinilyticum piscinae. Next base: position 74,533 of record NZ_JADFUA010000003.1, read on the forward strand.
CCAAGGGGTTCAGCACAATGTCTACCGGCGTGCCATCTGCCATGTACGGCAGATCTTCAACCGGAAGGATCTTCGAAACCACACCCTTGTTGCCGTGACGACCGGCCATCTTGTCACCCGGCTGCAGACGGCGCTTCACGGCCACGTAGACCTTGACCATCTTGATCACGCCTGGCGGCAGTTCATCGCCCTGGGTCAGCTTGCGCTTCTTGTCTTCGAAGCGTTGCTCGAATTCAGCCTTCATCTGGGCGATCAGATCCTTCATCGCCTCCAGTTGACGCGCGCCTTCCTCATCGGACAGACGAATGTCGAACCAGTCATGCTTGCTCGGCAGATCGGCCAGATATTCAGCGGTAATGGCCGTACCCTTCGCGAGGCGCTTCGGACCGCCATTAGCCGTCTTGCCAACGATCTGACGCTCGATACGCTCGAACATGTCGTTTTCGACAATACGCAGCTGATCGTTCAGATCCTGGCGATAACGGCGCAGCTGTTCGTCGATGATCGACTGGGCGCGCTTGTCACGCTCGACACCTTCACGCGTGAAGACCTGTACGTCGATCACGGTACCAGACATACCGGACGGCACGCGCAGCGAGGTATCCTTCACATCGGAAGCCTTCTCGCCGAAGATGGCGCGCAGCAGCTTCTCTTCCGGGGTCAGCTGGGTTTCACCCTTCGGGGTCACCTTGCCGACCAGCACATCGCCTGCCTCGACTTCAGCACCGATATACACCACGCCGGATTCATCCAGACGACCCAGCATGCGCTCGGACAGGTTGGAGATATCGCGGGTGATTTCTTCAGCGCCCAGCTTGGTGTCACGAGCCATCACCGACAGTTCTTCGATGTGAATCGAGGTATAGCGGTCGTCAGCAATGACCTTCTCCGAGATCAGAATCGAATCTTCGAAGTTGTAGCCATTCCAAGGCATGAAGGCGATGGTCATGTTCTGACCCAGCGCCATTTCGCCCAGATCGGTCGAAGCGCCATCCGCAATCACGTCGCCCTTGGCGATCAGGTCACCGCGCTCAACGATCGGACGCTGGTTGATATTGGTGTTCTGGTTGGAACGGGTGAACTTGACGAGGTTATAGATATCGACACCAGTCTCACCAGGCAGCGCCTCTTCATCGTTCACACGGATCACGATACGGGTTGCATCAACGTAGTCGACCTTACCACCACGCATGGCAGTAACCGCAGTGCCCGAGTCAACGGCACACGTACGCTCGATACCGGTACCGACCAGCGGCGATGCCGCACGCAGACACGGCACAGCCTGACGCTGCATGTTGGCGCCCATCAGTGCACGGTTCGCATCGTCATGCTCGAGGAACGGGATCAGCGACGCAGCAACGGAAACGATCTGGCTCGGCGCAACGTCCATGTACTGAACACGGTCTCGCGATGCCACGATGGTTTCACCAGCTTCACGGCAGGTAACCAGCTCGTCGATCAGCAGGCCATCTTCGCCGATTTCGGCGTTGGCCTGGGCAATCACGTATTTGCCTTCGTCGATCGCCGACAGGTAATCAATTTCGTTGCTTACCTTGCCATCGATTACGCGACGGTACGGGGTTTCCAGGAAGCCGTATTCGTTGGTGCGAGCGTAGCAGGACAGAGAGTTGATCAGACCGATGTTCGGACCTTCCGGCGTTTCGATCGGACATACACGACCATAGTGCGTCGGATGCACATCACGCACTTCAAAGCCGGCTCGTTCACGAGTCAGACCGCCCGGACCCAGCGCTGATACACGACGCTTGTGCGTGATTTCGGACAGCGGGTTGGTCTGGTCCATAAACTGAGACAACTGGGACGAACCAAAGAATTCCTTGATGGCGGCGCTGACCGGCTTGGCGTTGATCAGATCATGCGGCATCAGGTTGTCGGATTCAGCCTGCGACAGCCTCTCCTTCACTGCGCGCTCAACACGCACCAGACCGGCACGGAACTGGTTTTCCGCCAGTTCGCCAACGGAACGCACACGACGGTTACCCAGGTGATCGATATCATCCACATCGCCGCGACCATTGCGCAGCTCCAGCAGAATGCCGATTACTGCCAGGATGTCTTCGGTTGACAGGACGCCGGAGCCTTCCAGACCACGAGCACCCACACGCTCGTAGAAACGGCGCAGCCAGCCCGGAGCCTTTTCATCCAGCTTGTCCGGATAAGCGCGACTGTTGAACTTCATACGGCCAACAGCGGACAGATCGTAACGGGCCTCGTCGAAGAACAGGCCCTGGAACAGTGCCTGAACCGCTTCTTCAGTCGGCGGTTCGCCCGGACGCATCATGCGATAGATGGCAACACGCGCGGCCCACTGGTCGGCGATGTCATCGGTACGCAGCGTCATTGACAGGAAAGCGCCCTGATCAAGGTCGTTGGTGAACAGAACACGAATTTCCTTGATCTCGGCCTGCTCGAACTTCACCAGCAGTTCTTCGGTCACTTCGTCATTGGCCTTGGCAACGACTTCACCGGTATCCGCATCCACGACGTTGGTCGCCAGAATGCGCCCGAGCAGATACTCATCCGGAACTTCAACGCGGGTCAGGCCGGCGTTGTTGATGTCACGGATGGTCTTGGCGGTGATGCGCTTGTCCTTCTGGGCCAGTACCTTACCGTCGTCGGTCACGATATCGAACTTAGCAACTTCACCCTTCAGGCGTTCCGGGACGATTTCCCAGTGAATATCGCCCTCGTTCAGGTAGAAGGTGTCAGTATCGTAGAACTCAGCCAGCATTTGCTCGGCCGTATAACCCAGCGCCTTGAGCAGGATCGAAACCGGCATCTTGCGACGACGGTCAATCCGGAAGAACAGCAGGTCCTTCGGATCGAATTCGAAATCGAGCCAGGAGCCGCGATACGGAATGATGCGCGCGGAGAACAGCAGCTTGCCGGAAGAATGGGTCTTGCCCTTGTCATGTTCGAAGAAGACGCCCGGCGAGCGGTGCAACTGCGAAACGATCACACGCTCGGTGCCGTTGATGACGAAAGAACCATTACGTGTCATCAGCGGAATTTCACCGAAATAGACGTCCTGTTCCTTGACTTCCTTGACGGTCGGCTTGGCCGCTTCGCGATCCATGATCACGAGACGGACGCGCGCGCGCAGCGGGGCGGCAAAGGTAATGCCGCGCTGCTGACACTCGATCACATCGAAAGGGGGCTCGCCCAGCGAATAGTGAACAAACTCAAGACGAGCATTCTCATTATGCGAGACGATCGGGAAGATCGAGCTGAAAGCGGCTTGCAGGCCAATGGCACGGCGATCGCTGATCGGTACACCCAGTTGCAAGAACTCGGTGTAGGAATTGATCTGCGTGGCCAGCAGGAATGGCACATCAAGCACGCTCGCCCGCTTCGCGAAACTCTTGCGAATGCGTTTCTTCTCAGTGAACGAGTAGTTCATACTCATAAACTCTCCATGGAGTGGGGCGCAAAGGACAAACCGCAAACGGCGAATTCAACGCACGCGGTTTCCGGTTTGGCCATTACATACAGCTTCCGGAATTGGTTCTCCGGATACAAACGCAAAAGGGCAGGCGGATTCCTCCGCCTGCCTCGAGCAATCACCCTCGGGTGATTACTTCATCTCAGCCTGTGCACCGGCTTCGATCAGCTTCTTCACGATAGCTTCGGCATCAGCCTTGGTAGCGCCTTCCTTAACAGCCTTCGGAGCGCCATCAACCAGATCCTTCGCTTCCTTCAGGCCTAGGCCAGTCAGTTCGCGAACAACCTTGATCACGCCAACCTTGTTAGCACCAGCGTTGGTCAGGATAACGTTGAATTCGGTTTGCTCTTCAACGGCAGCAGCAGCAGCACCAGCCGGGCCAGCAACTGCAACAGCAGCAGCGGAAACACCGAACTTTTCTTCGAACGCCTTAACCAGGTCGTTCAGTTCCATAACGGTCATCGCGCCTACGGCTTCGAGGATGTCATCTTTGGTCAGAGCCATTTCTAAATACTCCTGAAATCTTGTATCAATGCAAAAGGGAAATTAAGCAGCTTCGGCTTGCTTTTTCTCGGCCAGGGCGCCCAGCGCACGAGCCATGCCAGAAACCGGTGCCTGCATAACGAACAGCAGCTTGGACAGCAGCTCTTCGCGGCTCGGGATGCTTGCCAGCGCGCCAACTTCAGCGGCATTCAGCACCTTGCCATCATAGGAACCAGCCTTGATGACGATCTTGTCGTCTTTCTTGGCAAAGTTGTGCAGGACTTTGGCTGCAGCAACGGCGTCTTCGGAGAAACCGTATACCAGCGGGCCGACCATTTGGTCAGCCAACTCGGCAAACGGAGTATCCTGCACCGCACGGCGTGCCAGCGTGTTCTTCAGAACGCGCAGGTATACGCCGGACTCACGCGCTTGCTTGCGCAGTTGAGTCATGCTGGCAACCTCAATTCCCCGGTACTCGGCGACGACGATAGTCTGAGCTTTCGCAACTTCTGCTGCGATCTCGGCTACGACGGCCTTCTTGTCATCCAGATTGAGACTCAAGGTCTACCTCCATTGGTTTTCAGTTCAGTGTGACAGGGTCACACCACCCAGATCAAACGGCGACCAATGTTCAGGAGACTCGCAGAAATGCAGGGCATTACAGAAAGTCATCTTGGGCACACCGTCTGCGTAGGCCGGAGTTTGGGAACACCACATTAAGGCTGTTTCCAGCCACCTACGGTCTTTGACATTCCTGGCAAGCCAGGCCCAAAGTCATTTGCCGGGATGATCACTCACCCCGGCGATAGCAATTACTGCTGTTGAACCGAAGCGGTATCAACGCGCACGCCGATACCCATAGTGCTGGATACGGCGAGTTTCTTGAAGTAAACACCCTTGGCAGCAGCCGGCTTGGCTTTTTGCAGAGCATCAACCAGCGCGAGCAGGTTGGTCTTCAGATCAGCAGCATCAAACGATGCACGACCGATGGTGGCGTGGATGATACCAGCCTTGTCGGTACGATACTGAACCTGACCAGCCTTGGCATTCTTCACGGCTTCAGCCACGTTCGGGGTAACAGTGCCAACCTTCGGGTTCGGCATCAGGCCGCGCGGACCAAGGATGGTACCCAGTTGACCAACGATACGCATCGCATCCGGGGAAGCAATAACCACGTCGAAGTCCAGATTGCCAGCCTTTACGCTTTCTGCCAGATCTTCGAAACCAACGATATCCGCACCGGCAGCCTTGGCGGCTTCAGCATTGGCACCTTGGGTGAATACGGCAACACGGACAGACTTGCCAGTACCCTTCGGCAGAACGACGGAACCACGCACAACCTGGTCCGACTTGCGCGGATCAACACCGAGGTTAACCGACACATCAACGGATTCGTTGAACTTGGCAGTTGCAGCACCCTTGACCATGGCAATTGCTTCGTCAACAGCGTACAGCTTGTTGCGATCAACCGTGGCCTTCAAAGCAGCAAGACGCTTGGAAACCTTAGCCATTTACACGCCCTCCACTTCGAGACCCATGGAGCGAGCGGAACCGGCGATAATGCGCACGGCAGCGTCCAGGTCAGCAGCAGTCAGATCAGCCTGCTTGGTCTTAACGATTTCTTCCAGCTGAGCACGGGTCACCTTGCCAACCTTGTCGGTATGCGGCTTAGAGGAACCCTTGGTAATGCCCGCAGCCTTCTTCAGCAGAATGGTCGCCGGGGGCGACTTCATCACGAAGGTGAAGGACTTGTCGGCAAATGCAGTGATCACCACCGGAATCGGCAGACCCGGCTCGATGCCTTGAGTCGCAGCGTTAAACGCCTTGCAGAATTCCATGATATTCAGACCACGCTGACCAAGTGCCGGGCCGATCGGGGGCGACGGATTCGCCTTGCCAGCCGGAACCTGCAGCTTGATGTAGCCGATAATTTTCTTGGCCATTTTAAGCTCCTAAATACGGGTCAAACGTGCCGACTGCAAATCCGGCACTCCCCAAACAAGGCGGAAAACCGCCCAACAAAAATCAGACCTTCTCGACCTGCGAGAAGTCCACTTCAACTGGTGTTGCACGCCCGAAGATCGAGACCGACACCTTCAGACGACTCTTGTCATAATCAATCGATTCGACGGTGGCATTGAAGTCGGCAAACGGGCCTTCCGTCACACGGAGAGTCTCACCCACCTCGAACATGATCTTCGGCTTGGGCTTCTCTACACCCTCCTGCACTTGACGGAGCACGGCCTCCATCTCTTTTGCAGAAACCGGCAACGGGCGATTCCCAACACCACCAAGGAAACCCGTCACTTTCGGCGTGGACTTTACCAAGTGCCACGACTCATCAGTCATTTCCATCTCGACATAGACATAACCCGGAAAGAGCTTGCGCTCCGCCAGGGACTTGCGACCATTCTTGACTTCCATTACTTCTTCAACAGGAACCAGAACCTGCCCAAGCAGATCCGCCAAGCCCTCACGCTCGAAACGCTCCTTTAACGCACGCTGGACACTCTTCTCGAATCCAGAATACGCATGTACCACATACCAGCGCATAGCCATGCCTTAACCTCAAGTAGTCGCGATTATTTGCGGCCCAGAATGAGCTCGTAAAAAACCCAAGTCAGACCCTTGTCCACGATCAGCATGAACAGCGCCAAAACACCCACAAAAGCAAAGACCACCAAGGTCGTCTGCCATGTTTCTTTCTTGCTGGGCCAGACCACCTTTTTGGCCTCTTTCCAAGCGTCACGCGCGTAATCTACAAAATCACGACGCAATGCAGTCACCCAGAAAACAGCAAAAGCCGCCAGCATGGAAGCCAAAAGCATTCCAACACGGGCAGCACCATTTACGGCAGGCACAAACTGATAAGCCACAGCCCCAGCAAGCAGCAGGAGCACAGCTACCGCAACCTTGATTTTGTCTACGCTTTCCATAATCTTTTCGGCGCACCGATAAAATAGAGCCGTTCCACTGGAACGGCCCTGAAATTGTGGCAGGCGAGGAGGGTCTCGAACCCCCAACCCCCGGTTTTGGAGACCGGTGCTCTGCCAATTGAGCTACTCGCCTGCAGAAAGACCGATATTATAGCAACACCGACCTTCTGTGTAAATAATCTAATTACTCGATGATCTTGGCAACAACACCGGCGCCAACGGTACGACCACCTTCGCGAATCGCGAAACGCAGACCTTGTTCCATGGCGATCGGAGCGATCAGGGAAACAGTCACTTCCACGTTATCACCCGGCATTACCATTTCAGTACCAGCCGGCAGTTCAACAGCACCAGTTACGTCAGTGGTACGGAAGTAGAATTGCGGACGATAGCCATTGAAGAACGGAGTATGACGACCACCCTCTTCCTTGGACAGCACGTACACGGAGCCAGCAAACTTGGTGTGCGGGGTGATCGAACCCGGCTTGGCCAGAACCTGACCACGCTCTACGTCCTCACGCTTGGTGCCACGCAGCAGCGCACCGATGTTATCACCAGCCTGACCTTGATCCAGCAGCTTGCGGAACATTTCCACGCCAGTACAGGTAGTCTTGGTGGTAGCACGGATACCAACGATTTCGATTTCCTCACCAACCTTGATGATACCGCGCTCAACACGACCGGTAACAACGGTACCACGACCGGAGATGGAGAATACATCTTCAACCGGCATCAGGAAGGTGCCGTCAACAGCACGCTCCGGAGTCGGAATGTAGGAGTCCAGGGCCTCAGCCAGACGGAAGATCGCCGGCTCGCCATACTCAGACTGATCGCCTTCAAGCGCCAGACGAGCAGAACCAGTGATGATCGGGCAGTCGTCGCCCGGGAAGTCGTACTTGCTCAGCAGTTCGCGAACTTCCATCTCAACCAGTTCGAGCAGCTCAGCATCATCAACCAGGTCAGCCTTGTTCAGGAACACGATGATGTACGGAACGCCAACCTGACGGGACAGCAGAATGTGCTCGCGGGTTTGCGGCATCGGACCATCAGCAGCGGAACACACCAGAATCGCGCCATCCATCTGGGCAGCGCCGGTAATCATGTTCTTTACGTAGTCAGCGTGACCCGGGCAGTCAACGTGAGCGTAGTGACGGTTTTCAGTCTCGTACTCAACGTGAGCGGTGTTAATGGTAATACCGCGAGCCTTTTCTTCCGGAGCGGAATCGATTTGGTCGTAACCTTTGGCTTCGCCACCGAACTTCTTGGACAGAATGGTGGTGATTGCAGCGGTCAGAGTGGTCTTGCCGTGGTCAACGTGGCCGATAGTACCTACGTTTACATGCGGTTTCGTCCGTTCGAACTTTTCCTTAGCCATCGAAGTATTCCTTGAAGGGATATTTGGACAACAGAACTTGAATGGAGCCGTTGGCGGGAATTGAACCCGCGACCTCTCCCTTACCAAGGGAGTGCTCTACCCCTGAGCTACAACGGCAACATAACTTTGGAGCGGGTGAAGGGAATCGAACCCTCGTCGTAAGCTTGGAAGGCTTCTGCTCTACCATTGAGCTACACCCGCCGCGCCAGCTTATCTTCTTAAAAAGAACAGCCAGTACAACGAACTACTTTGAACTTCACACCGCATTGGAAGCTGGTGGAGGGGGCAGGATTCGAACCTGCGAAGGCTGAGCCGCCGGAGTTACAGTCCGGACCCGTTGACCGCTTGGGTAACCCCTCCAAAAGAGATGCGCATTATGGTCAAGCACCGAAAACCTGTCAACACAGACACGCAAATAAAATCACATAAATCACATAAACATCTGAGGAAAAATAACTTTTCACAAGCCACAACGTCGTCACTGCACTAGACCCCGACAAGCAAGGGCGAAAGGCCGTATCCCCTGAACTCCTGAACGTCAGAAAGTTGAACTGCAACCAGGTATATAATATTTGTGACACCCTCACCCACTCACACTCCCGGCCTACCAGCTACCCCAATCTTTTTTACGCTTTAGCCTTGACGCCGGCGCGCCGATAGTATTTAATGCGCAGCTCTTGTTGGCCGGTTAGCTCAGTTGGTAGAGCAGCGGATTGAAAATCCGCGTGTCCGTGGTTCGATTCCGCGACCGGCCACCAAACTCCCCTTATGGCCGGTTAGCTCAGTTGGTAGAGCAGCGGATTGAAAATCCGCGTGTCCGTGGTTCGATTCCGCGACCGGCCACCATCTACTTGTGAGCATGGAATGTCCGAGCTACTTTCGGAACGTTCAACATGAATACGCTTCAAGTCTCTGAGTCCGACCTGCTCGGAACCTCAATCGCACTCTCTCATCTCGATCCCGATCGCTCTCTGAGCACTGCACAGCTCGCACTTTGCGCATTTGAAACTAGCGCCGACTTGCGTGGCCAGGTTCACGCATTGATGCAGATTACCCGCCTTTTTTTCGACAAAGGGGCGACGCATGAAGGTGGCGAATGGCTAATGAAGGCACTCACCCTCTCCGAATTGCATGACCTGCACCCCGAGCACGGCCAACTCCTTGCCGAGACCGGCAGCCTCCATTACACCCTCGGCGACTACACTGAAGCCATCGCTTACTGGACCGACTGCCTCGATTATGCCAACCCGCTTTTCAGCGACGAAGCACGCCTGCATGCACACGTCGGCATTGGTCAGATCTACTATGCGCTCGGTGACTATCCCGCCGCGCTACGCCATCACCGGCTAAGCCTCGACCTTGCCGCCCCCTCAAATCCCCACACTACTGCCAAGTCCTTGCTCAACCTGGCAGCAGACTACTATCAACTCGAACAACTCAAGCAGATGGAAGACTGCCTGACGCAAGCCGAATCCCTCTGCCGCACAGCCAACAATCTCAGCTACCTCGGGGAAGTCTGCTACTACCGCACGCTACTGGCCCTGCAGCTTGACGACCCTGTCGGCGCCCAGCGCCATGCCGCCGATGCAGCCTCCTTGCAACACATCTGCAGCTGGAGCCAGATCAGCAATGCCATCGCCCAAGCCCAGATGCTGCGCCAGCGTAATGAGCACCCTGCCGCGCTCGCCATGCTGTCCGAAACCCTTGACCAGGTCGAACACAGCAATTGCCGCCATCACCTGCAGCTGGTCTTCCGGCTTATTGCCACACTGCACCACGAAACCGGCAACGCCGCACAGCGCGCCGTATTCCTGCAACGCTATCAGGAAACCAGCCAACAACTGGTTTCGGATGATGTGCAGGGCAAACTGGCCGAACTGGAAGAAAAACTCGCTCGCTACACGCGCGACAGCCATCACTAATTGCATTCGCCCTCAGCCTGCGCAATGCTATGCTTCGCCACTTCCTGACGCAGCGTAACAGCATGTCCACCCTTGCCGCTCTAAATCACCAGCTAGCTCAGGCTCGCCAATTGACACGCAGCAATTGCGTCGAGGCACTCAACCAGGCCACCCAGGCGGAGCAACTCGCCACCACTCTGGCACTACCCAGCGCCCGCGCAAAGGCGCTCTGCTGCATGGCCAATGCGTACTGGCTGCTTGGCGACACGGATCGCAGCCGCCAGAAGCTGGCAGAAGTGCAGCGCATTGCCCTCGGAAGCGACATTGGCCACAGCGAAGGCGAAGCGGCACTCATCACCGCCCGCAATCACTACACCCTGGGCGAGTACCCTCAAGCACGCGACTTCTGGCAACGCTGCCTGACCATGCCTGACGCAGCAATCCGCACGGAAGACCGCATTCTCGCCCTCATCGGGCTTGGACAATTATTTTTTGCCCACGAGCAGTTCCAGACGGCACTGGCCTACCACCAGCGAGCAGAAGAGCTGGCCGCCAGTTCCGACGATTATCACCTCCAGAGCGGCATCATGATCAATATCGCTGCCGATCTGGTGCAGCTTGATCGCCTTGAGGATGCGCGAGCGGTACTGAAAGACGCCCTACCCCTGGTCCGCGCTGACCGCAATGTCGAGTACGAGGCCGAGATTTACACGCATCTTGGCCACATTCAGCTCCTGCAGGGTGAACACGACAAGGCGCGCATGACATTACTCGTGGCACTCAAGATCAACCGCTTGCACCTCAAGCCCTGGTCCGAAGCAACCAATCAGCATTTGCTGGCTCGCTGCTATCTGCAAGCCGGCGACCTGCAACATGCGCGCGAACTGCTGGATGTATCACGCCAACTCGCCACCACGCTCGGCGTACAGCATCTGCAACTCAACATCCTCGACACCCAGATCGAACTGCATGAACGCGCACAGGATATGAATTCACTGCCCAGCCTGCGCGAGCAACGCAATGCCCTGCGCAGTGCGCTACTACGCCCGCACCTGGATGACATGCTCAGCACCATGGAGTTGCGCTTCGACGCCTGCTAATACATACCCGTGTATTGCCCCGCAAGCGGCACCTGTAAGAGTCCACAGACTCATACCCACAACAGTCATCGCAAGCGCACGCCATCAACCACACGTTCGGGCCGTGCACCACCACGCAGCGACCATGGCTCTACACGGCGCAGCCCTTACATTTCCCCACGAAAAATGCACCTTTTACCAGTGCAAAATCCATTAAAATCCGGGTTTGCCCGAATACAAGCCACCCGGACTGCCTGCCATGACCGAAAACAGCGTCATTCTTGAGCACACCCACGACCGACTGCGCGAGATTCCCTACAACTACACCTCGTTCTCCGATCGCGAAATCGTGATCCGTTTGCTGGGAGAATCCACCTGGCAGGTACTCGACCAGCTGCGCCAGGAGCGCAAAACCGGCCGTTCAGCCCGAATGCTGTTCGAAGTACTTGGCGACATCTGGGTCGTCAAACGCAATCCATACCTGCAGGATGATCTGCTCGACAACCCCAAGCGCCTGCAATTGCTCGCCGATGCCATGCACCACCGTCTGGCTGAAATCGAGAAGCGCCGCATGGATAATGAGCGCGTCGGCATCCTGATCGCCAAAACACGCGAAGCCGTGGATGCCTTCGAGCGCGAATTCCGCGATATCGCCGCCCTGCGCAAGCAGGTCATGAAACGCATGGGACGCCACACGCGCAGCGACAATATCTGCTTTGATGGTCTGGCGCGCGTTTCGCATGTCACCGACGCGACCGACTGGCGTGTCGAATACCCCTTCGTGGTGCTGAACCCGGATAGCGAAGAAGAAATGGCCCCGCTGGTCGCGGCCTGTATCGAGCTGGGCCTGACCGTGATTCCACGCGGCGGTGGTACCGGCTATACCGGTGGCGCCGTGCCGCTGACGCCGATGTCGGCAGTCATCAATACCGAAAAACTCGACCGTCACAACGGTGTCGAAGTGCGCCGCATTCCGGGCGTTGATCACGACGTGGCCACCATCCAGTGTGGTGCAGGCGTTGTCACCCGCCGCGTGATGGAAGCCGCCGAAAGCGCCGGGCTGGTATTCGCCGTTGACCCGACATCTGCCGATGCGTCCTGCATCGGCGGTAATGTCGCCATGAACGCTGGCGGCAAGAAGGCGGTACTGTGGGGAACGGCACTCGACAACCTGGTCAGCTGGAAGATGGTTGATCCGGACGGTAACTGGAAATTCATCGAACGCCTCGATCACAATCTGGGCAAAATCCACGACGCTGCACAAGCCTCTTTCCGCATCACCACCCTCAAGCCCGATGGCAAGACGGTGCTGAATGAAGAAACACTGGTGATTCCTGGTCAGCAGTTCCGCAAGGAAGGCCTGGGCAAGGACGTTACCGACAAATTCCTTGCCGGGCTGCCTGGCATCCAGAAGGAAGGCACCGACGGGCTGATTACCAGTGCACGCTTCATCCTGCACCGTTTGCCCGCACACACCCGCACCGTGTGCCTGGAGTTCTTCGGCACCGTAGCCCAGGCTACCCCGGCCATTGTGGAGATCACCGACTACTTCAAGCCCGGCGGCGCCGGTCTGGCCGCGGGGGTACAACTGGCCGGCCTGGAGCACCTCGACTGGCGCTACGTGCGGGCTGTGGGCTACGCGACCAAGGCCAAATCCAAGGGCCGCCCGAAGATGGTACTGATCGCCGATGTGGTCAGCGATGATGAACGTGCCGTTTCCGAAATTGCCAGCGCCATTGTGCGCATGGCGAATGTCCGCAGCGGCGAGGGCTTTATTGCCGTCACCGCCGAAGCACGCAAGAAATTCTGGCTGGATCGCGCCCGTACTGCGGCGATTGCCCGCCATACCAACGCCTTCAAGGTCAATGAAGACGTGGTGATCCCGCTGCATCGGCTGGGAGACTATTCCGATGCAATCGAGCGCATCAATATCGAACTGTCGATCGACAACAAGCTGGAGCTGCTGGATACCCTCAGCGAGTTCTTTGCACAGGGGCGGCTACCGATCGATGCCGGCGACGCACCGATCAGCCACGAAGAGCTGATCGGCGACCGCCGTGAAACGGCGCTGCAGCTGATTGGCCGCACCCGCCAGCACTGGAGCTGGATCCGCGACAACCTGGACGCCGCTTTCGAGCTATACACAGCCGCGTATCCATCTGCAGTCCTTGAAAAAGATATTCAAGGAGAAGATACCCCGCAGAGCGTCTTTCATGCGATGCGTGATTTCGTGCTGCGCATGAGCTGGAAGCGCGAGCTACAGGGTGAGCTGGAGCAACTGTTTGCCGGCCGCACCGACAAGCCGATCCTGGATGCCGTGCTGGCGATTCACCAGAAAGTGCTCAAGGGCCGTACCTGGGTGGCACTGCATATGCATGCCGGTGACGGCAATGTGCACACCAATATTCCGGTGAACTCCGATGATTACGACATGCTGCAGCGTGCGCATCATGCCGTAGCCCGCATCATGCAGGTTGCTCGCGATCTGGATGGTGTCATTTCCGGCGAGCACGGCATCGGCATCACCAAATACGAATTCCTTACCCGCGAAGAGCTGGCACCGTTCGAGGCCTACAAGCAGAAGGTCGACCCGCACGGCCGCTTCAACAAGGGCAAGCTGCTGCCTGGCGCGGACCTCAGCAATGCCTACACGCCGTCATTCAGCCTGCTGGGCGCCGAATCGCTGATTCTGGAGCAATCCGACATCGGCTCGATCTCGAATATGGTCAAGGACTGTCTGCGCTGCGGCAAGTGCAAGCCGGTCTGCACCACGCACGTGCCACGCGCGAATCTGCTCTACAGCCCGCGCAACAAGATTCTGGCCACTGGTCTCTTGACCGAAGCCTTCCTGTACGAAGAGCAGACCCGTCGGGGTATCTCGCTGAAACACTTCGAGGAACTGGGCGACGTGGCAGACCACTGCACCGTATGTCACCGCTGCGTGAACCCCTGTCCCGTGAAGATCGACTTTGGCGATGTCACCGTGGCAATGCGCAATTTCCTGCGCAAGGAAGGCAAGAAGAAATTCAACCCGACCACCGCCATGGCCATGGGGTTCCTGACCCTCAAAGACCCAGCCACCATCAAGCTGATCCGCAAGGTCAGCATCGAGTGGGCCTACAAGGCGCAGCGTCTGGGCTATCAGATCGGCAAGCGCCTGGGGCTGACCAAGTCGGTGCTCACGCAACCGCCAGCCACAACCGGCGGCAAGCCGAATGTGAAGACGCAGGTCATTCACTTCATCAACAAACCAATGCCGGGCAAGCTGCCGAAGAAGACAGCGCGTGCACTGCTGGATGTGGAAGACAGCAGCATCATTCCGGTCATCCGCAATCCACGCGCCAGCGAGGACAGCGAGGCCGTGTTCTACTTCCCGGGTTGCGGCTCGGAGCGCCTGTTCAGCCAGGTCGGTCTCGCAACCCAGGCCATGCTGTGGCACGTCGGCACCACCACGGTACTGCCGCCGGGCTATCTGTGCTGCGGCTACCCGCAGGCGTCCTCCGGCTATGACGACAAGGCGGAGAAGATCACCATGGAAAACCGCGTGCAGTTCCACCGCCTGGCCAATACACTGAACTACCTCGACATCAAGACAGTGATCGTGTCCTGTGGCACCTGCATGGATCAGCTGCTGAAATACCGGTTTGAGGATATCTTCCCAGGCTGCCGCCTGCTCGACATCCATGAGTATCTGCTGGAAAAGGGCGTGAAATTGAATGGCGTACAGGGCGTGCAGTACATGTACCACGAGCCCTGTCACACACCGATGAAGACCATCAAGGGAGTGGATGCCGCCAACCAGCTCATGGGACAACGCGTCGACCTGAACGACCGCTGCTGCGGCGAATCGGGCTCGTTTGGCGTTTCCCAGCCGCACATCGCCACGCAAGTACGTTTCCGCAAGCAGGAGGAGATGGAGAAAGGTGCGGCCGCGCTCCGCGAAGCCTCCGGTGGCAAGGACGACGTGAAGATCCTGACCTCCTGCCCGGCCTGTCTGATGGGGCTGCAGCGCTACGATGACGATGCCGGCACCACCGCCGATTACATCGTCGTGGAAATGGCCAAGCATATCCTCGGAGAAAACTGGATGCCGCAATACGTCGACGCCGCCCGCAATGGTGGCATCGAGCGCGTGCTGTTGTAATTTCGCAGCAGCGTGATCCGACGGGGCGGCGACAGTCGCCCCGTTTTGCGTGACGCCTGTGCCGGCATAAGGCCAGCTATGGTTTCACCTTATTGGGTTTATCGCTATGCTCGGGTATAGAAAGCATCCGTTTACAGGAAAACCAGTAGATGACCAGCCACTGCCCTCTCTGCGCTGATGCCGGCGGCGATCTCCTCTGGCAGGATGAGTTCTGCCGCGTCATTCTGCCGAACGAGCCGGACTATCCCGGCTTCTGCCGTGTGGTGCTGAATGCGCATCTTGCCGAAATGACCGATCTGACACTCAGTGACCGCGAGCGCCTGATGCGTGTGGTCTATGCCGTGGAGTCCGCCGTGCGCGACACGCTGCAGCCAGACAAGATCAATCTGGCGGCGCTGGGCAATGTCGTACCCCACTTGCACTGGCACATCATTGCGCGCTGGCGCGACGATCGGCATTTTCCGGCGCCGGTCTGGGCTTCCCCGGTGCGCACGGCGGTGCACCATCCCGGTGAAGTTGCGCTGGCGGCACTGCGGCAGCGGCTGGCGGAGCTGCAACCATGAGTCTGTCTCCCCGCGCCATTCAGCCTGATTCCGGCAGCCCGGCGCCGTTTGCCGACGCACGTGCGGCGCGGGAATGGCTCAAACTGCTACCACTGATCAACACACCGCTGGCACACAGCGACTTGCGCCAGGCACTGGAGCAGATGAACCAGAGCAGCCTAGCTGCACTGGAAAAGCTGAAAATTCTCGAGCAGTTCCGTGAAACCATTCATCTGGTCCAGGATGACTGGATGCGCGCCCTGCTGGCCAAACCGCTGCCGCTGAATCCGGTCGAACACCAGCAATGGCTGCAGCTGGTGCAACTGTGGGAGCTGACCAGCGACGGCTATGCCACCTGCTGGCTGGCCGCGATCGAGGAAGATGCCGGAGTCCTGCAGTACCGCGCCTTGCTGGCTGAACGCACGCTATATTATGGCGTTCGCATATTGCATGCCCATGCACTGGCCTATCAGGCCCAGCCCGAGCACTACTGGCAGCGGCTGTTTGCCCACTACAGCTGGGCGCGCCAGCTCGGCGACGCCACCGAGCGGGTACGTGACAGCCTCTGCCAGGCAACCAGCGGGGTCAGCAACGTGGAAAGCCTGTTCATCCAGGCGCTGCTTTTCAGCGCCGGCAACCCGCAGCAGCTGAGCCAGCGCCAGCAGCAGTGGCTGTATCCGGTACTGGAACTGCTGGCGCCACGTACCCGGCTGGGTAGCGACGCGCCGGGACTGAATCAGTTTGCCCCCTTGCGCATCGACCTCGACCAGCCAGCTGCACCGCAACGCCGGCCGAATCTGCCCCAGGGCGCAGGCTCTCTCGCCATCGATACACTGGCACTGGCCCAGACGCTAAGCAAGCGCATCAAGCTGCTGCGCCAGGGCGAAGCCCCGGCTCAGCTGGGACTGGGCAACGGCCTGTCTGGCGAAGCCTGCGAATCCCTGCTGCGTGACCTCTACCGGCACTGGTGCGAACAGCCCGCCGAGCGCAAGCTGCCACGCAAGGAACAGCAAAGCCATCTCGAGCTGGCCGGCGCGGGGCTGACCAATCAGCATCGCTGGATTGCGCGCGGTCGTTATGCGCCCCCACCGATCAAGCAGCAGACGGTCTACGGCAATCGCGATGTGCTGGATATCCAGATGTTCGGGCAGACTACCCGCAAGCTGGTGGCACCTGTTCTGGCAGAAGCCGAGCGTGAGGAGTGGCAGCTGGTGG
Organism: Chitinilyticum piscinae; assembly: GCF_015223195.1. Classification (GTDB taxonomy): domain Bacteria; phylum Pseudomonadota; class Gammaproteobacteria; order Burkholderiales; family Chitinibacteraceae; genus Chitinilyticum; species Chitinilyticum piscinae. The sequence continues at coordinate 91,671 of NZ_JADFUA010000003.1, forward strand.
ACGAAACCGCACTGGGCGTGCGCCTGCAGCGGCCCCTGGGCGGACAGCGGCTGCAGCTGCAGCAATTGCTGACCCTGCGACTGGGTGAACAGCTGCTCTGTGGTTCGGTACGCTGGCTGGAAATCTGCGCGGATTCGATCACCATTGGCATCCGCCTGCTTCCCGGGGTACCCAGTCCGGCCGCCGCACGAACCATTGAAGCCGTGCGGCTCGGGCAGGAAGCCTTTACGGAAGTGCTGCTGCTGCCGGCCATGGCGGCACTGAAGGAACCCAACTCATTGCTGCAGCCACCAGGCTGGTTCCGCCAGGGACGCGTGATCGAGCTGTGGGATGGCAGCAAGCTGCACAAGCTGCGCATGCAGAAAGTTATCGAACGGGGCTGCGATTTCGAGCGCGTGCACATCGTACCGGCTGGCAGCACCGGCACCTGACACAATACCCAACACCCCATAGACCCAAAACTATTTCAGAGAAAAAGCTTGGGCCGCATACCCCATCAAATCAGGCAAGTCCGGCCAGCTTGCGCAATGCTTCCTCGTCGACGGCATCAATCTGCTGTGTCTCGAGGTAGCTTTCGGCGTAGCGCAGCCAGACTTTCTCGCATAGGAATACCTCGAACAGATCCGGGTCAATGTGCTGCTCGGCCACCATGCGGGCCATAATGGTCATGGCCTGCGACAGCTTCATGCCATGCTTGTACGGACGGTCTCGCGCAGTCAGCGCTTCGAATACGTCGGCGATCCCCATGATGCGCGCCTGGATGCTCATCTGCTCGCGGGTCAGCCCGCGCGGATAGCCCTTGCCATCCATGCGCTCGTGATGGCCACCGGCGTATTCGGGCACATTGCGCAAATGCTTGGGCCAGGGCAGGCTTTCCAGCATCTGGATGGTCACCTCGATGTGGTGATTGATGATCTGTCGCTCGCTATCGGTCAGCGTGCCCTTGCGGATCGCGAGGTTCTGCAACTCGTCATTGCTCAGAAACGGCTCATCCACACCTTGCGGGGTACGCCAGCGATAACCAGCGATGTGATGTAGCCTGGCCAGATCCTCATCGCGCATGAATTCACCGCCCACATTGCAGCGCCGCAGAAATGCCAGATCATCGGCATATTGGGCCAGCAGTTGCACATGGGCTTCGTGCGTCAATTCGCCCCTGAGGTGGGCGATTTCGGCATCCCGCTTGAGCACTTCGAAGCGCGTTTCGATCAGGCCGATGCGGTCATACAGTGTCTGCAGCTTGGTGGCCTTGTCGACCACATGAACCGGGGTAGTGACTTTGCCGCAATCATGCAGCAGGCCGGCAATCTGCAATTCGTAACGCTCGGTTTCATTCAGCTGAAAATCACGCAACGGGCCACTGGTCGTAGCCGCCGCCGCATCGGCAAGCAGCATGGTCAGTGCAGGCACCCGCTGGCAGTGTCCACCGGTATAGGGCGACTTGTCATCAATGGCCAGGTTAATCAGCTTGATGAACGATTCGAACAGGGTTTGCAGCGACTCGATCAGTGCACGGTTGGTCAGTGCAATCGCCGCCTGCGACGCCAGCGATTCGACCAGATGCTGATCCTCCGCATCGAACTCGCGGGTTTCGCCTTTACTATCCAGGGCATTAATCAGCTGCAGGGCACCAATGATTTCCCGTTCGTGATTTTTCAGCGGAACCGTAAGAAACGATTGCGAGCGATAGCTGTTGGCCGCATCGAAGCGCCGCGTGCCGGAGAAATCATAGCCTTGCGCCTCGTAGGCATCGGCAATATTGATGGTGCGCCCCTCAAGCACCGAGCAGGCCACGACATTATTGCGGTTGGGCGTACCATCCGAGTGATAGAGCGGTACCGGCGGCAGTGGCACCGCCTTGCCGGTGGTACCTCCCAGCGCCACACCGAGGCGATCGGTCATGACGATCTCGAAATGCAGCTGATCATCCTGCAAGCGGTACAGCGTACCGGCATCGGCGTGCACCAGCGATTTGGCCGCCACCAGGATATGTTCCATCAGCGCATTGATATCGGTCTCGCCCGACAAGGCGATCCCAATCGCATTCAGCCGCTCAAGCCGTTCGCGTAAGACACTGTTGCTGGCCATTGCGCCTCCTATTTGATGCAGACTGCACGTACCTGCGCAAGATCGGTCAGACCAGCCAGTACTTTCTCGATGCCGTCCTGTTTCAGTGTCGTCATCCCTTCTTCGAGCGCAGCAGCCAGAATCTCGGCCACCCGGGCACGTTCCTGCACAAGCTGTTTGACGCGGTCACTGCCGACCAGCAGCTCATGCAGACCCAGACGCCCTTTGTAGCCGGTATTGGCACATTCCGGGCAGCCCTTGGGGCGATAGAGCGTGATCTTGCCATCGCGGGCATAACGCTTGCGCCAGTCCGCTTGCAGGCTCCGCAGACAACCATCGGGATCACTGCGCCACGCCGGTGTCTTGAGCAATTCGTCGGCATACTCACGTGCCAGCTGCAGCAGGTCGGCATCGCTGGCTTCGTAGGCTTCCTTGCACTTGCAGAGCCGGCGCGCAAGCCGCTGCGCCAGAATCCCCAGCAAGGCATCGGCAAAATTGAACGGGTCCATCCCCATGTCAAGCAGCCTGATGACCGACTCCGGGGCACTGTTGGTATGCAGGGTTGCCAGCACCAGGTGGCCGGTGAGCGAGGCCTCGATCCCGGTGCCGGCCGTTTCGGCATCCCGCATTTCCCCAACCATGATCACATCCGGATCCGCACGCAGAAACGCGCGCATCACGCTGGCAAACGTTAGCCCGGCCTTGGCATTCACCTGCACCTGCCGCAAGCCCTTCTGGGTGATTTCCACCGGGTCTTCCGCTGTCCAGATCTTGGTCTCGGGGGTATTGAGGTACTTGAGTACCGAGTGCAGGGTGGTCGTCTTGCCCGAGCCCGTCGGCCCACAAACAAAGAACAAACCATAGGGTTTGCTGATTACCGTCTTGAGCTGCACCAAATTGCTGTCCGACAAGGCCAGTTTTTCCAGCGGCAGCGGCTCGCCAGCTGCAAGAATCCGCATGACGACATCTTCGACGCCACCCGCCGTGGGAATGGTCGCGACGCGCAACTCGATATCCAGCTCGGGCACGAATTTCTTCAGCTTGATCTTCCCGTCCTGCGGCTTGCGCCGCTCGGCGATATCCAGATCGCACATGATTTTCAGCCGGGTCACCAGCGGGCTGCGATAGCTGGCCGGAATTTCGCGATACGCCTGCAGATTGCCATCCCGCCTGAAGCGGATTTGGGTCTTGTCGCGCCCCGGATAGGGCTCGATGTGGATGTCCGATGCACCCAACCGGTAGGCCTCGACAATGATCTGGTTGGCCAGCTGCACGACTTCGTTGTCCGACGCGGCGGACTCGGCCGCGGACGGCTCTTCCGGCAAATCGACATCATCGGCCAGAGCCAGCTGCGGCATGCTCGGGACGTTATCACCAAACCAGGCCGCCAGCATCTGCAGGAACTCGCTGCGGGTGGTCACGACATAATCCAGCTTGCGGCCCGCGAACCACTGCTGGGCAACCAGAGTCGAGCGCAGCATTTCCGGATCGGGGGTCACGATGCGGATCACACCGTCCAGTTCATCCAGTGGCAGCCATTGCTCCGCCAGCGCCTGCTCGCGCTTGACCCGGGCCAGCAATTCGGCGGGTTTATCCTGGCCGGCGGCAAAAGGCTCGTAGGCCACCTGATAGAACGCTGCCAGCGCCTGCCCGATCTGGCTGGTGGCAATGCCATAGCCTTCCTGCAGCACCAGCTCGACATCGCGCTGCTTCTTCTGCGCTTCCTTGACCGCAACCTGGAACGCGGCCGGCGACAGCAAGCCATCATTGATCAGCTTGTCAAAGCGGTGCTTGGGAATAAAGGGAAAGGCCGACTGCTGGCGCTGGCGCAAGGCCACCGCCAGCGTTTCGGCCAGCATGCGCGTACCTTCGACCCGCTCGCCTTCGAAAGCGCTTCCCGTGCTGCTGTTGATCAGCTGCACAACTCCGACCAGCACGCCATCGCCGGCCTGCACGATCGGCGCGACCAGCATTTCACGTGTACGAAACCCCGTACGCTGGTCGACCGCCTGCAGGAACTGCAGCGTGGGCGAGAGTTTTTTCAGCGCAGCTTCGTCGTAGACATCCGCCAGGTTGAGCAGTTGCTTGTGATTGGCGGCAAAGCCGGCAATGCTGCGGTCATTCACCGGCACTCGCAGTTCGCGCACCCCTTCCAGTCCGGTCTTGATCTTGGCGATCAGCTCACGGCCATCGGAACTGGTCACATACAGCGTGACGCGCTCGGCGCTGAATACGGCACAGATGTCCTGCCCCAGTTCGGTGAGAATGTCATCAAGGCGGGCGGTCGAATGAATCCTGGTCGTCAGGCCCTGCAGATCGCGCAGGAAATTCATTCCGGCGTTCGGGGACAGCCGCTCGGTCATGCTGGTCTACTCCGTTGCGGGACGGGGCCCGTCAGAATTGGATGGTTTCGCCCTGCAGCAGGGGGCGGATGGCATGGCGGCTATCGAGCTCGTGGATCTCGCGCAAGGTACGTCCGCTGTCTGCCGGCTTAAGATGGGTGATCAGTACTTCGGCATCGTGCTCCAGATTGCACAGTTCGCGAGCCAGCGAAGCCGGGCACAGATGCCGGGCCAGACTGGCGAGCTCGGCTTCATGATTGGCAAACGCCGTTTCTATGATCACGGCGCCAAGATTGCCGATGGCATTCACCGCCTGCCAGAACGCCGGACACCCCACTGTATCCCCACTGTAGACTACAGAGCTGGTTCCGCTATCCAGCTGATAGCCAATGGCCGGGATGGTGTGCAGCGCCGGCAAGGCTGTCACAGATACCCCATCCAGTACCACCGATTCGCCCACACTAATCGGCGCATAGCGCAATATACCCTCTGCCTCACTGGGGATCACGCTGAAATCCGGCCAGAGCTGCCAATTGAAGAGGTGCTGCTGCAGTACGTGCAGGGTCTCGGGCAAGGCATGTACGGTAACCGGTCGTTGCCGCGCGGTCAGCACGGTATCGAGCAGCATGGGCAAACAGGCCACGTGGTCCAGATGCGCATGGCTCAGAAAGACATGGTCGATCGCACACAACTCGGTGAAGTTCAGTTCACCGACCCCGGTACCCGCATCCACCAGCACGTGCGCGCCCAGCAGATAGGCCGTTGTGCGGTTCGCCCCGCCGATCCCTCCGCTGCACCCCAGTACCCGCAGTTCCATTCCGGACTCCTTGTACGGGCTAGCCGAGCTGCCCGCAGTCTGTTTAACCCTGGTGCGGATGAAACCGCCGTGTTGCCGCCTGCAGGCTAGGCTTTGGCGCGAAAGCGCATCTGCACGCCAAGCAGGTCAATCACATCACCTTCCTGCAGTGTATGCGATTGCAAGCCCATGTCGCGGCCATTTACCCGTGGGCGCTCCTCACCCTCGACATGCATCAGGGTAAAGCCGCGCACCGTGCGATTGATGAGTGCGACCTGCACCCCGGCTTTGCCGAGGGTCGTGGCGGATTTCACCAGTGGCATCTGTCGCCCGGCATTGCTGCCAGTCATGACCTCCAGCAGCGCCTCTGGCAAAGGCTGGCTGGCCCGCACGGTATTGGCCAGAATCGCCGCGACAGCGGGGTCGGTTTCACGCGCCTGCAGCGCAGCCGGATCGATCTTGGGCTTGACCGACGAATGCACCCGGGTATTGCGCGTGGTCGAGACCGTGCCGTCAACCTGGAAAATGAACTCCGCCTTGCCAAAACGCACCACATCGCCGTGCCGCAGATGATGCTGCATGACGGCGATGCCATTGATCATGGTGCCGTTGGTGCTATTGAGATCATTAAGCACAAAGCCGCTACTGTCCTGCTCGATGACCGCGTGCTGGCCGGACACCGAGCGGTTGTCGATCACGATGTCGTTGCCGGCACGCCGGCCGATGCTCGTGCGCAGGCCGTGCAGCCTGAATTCCTTGAGTACAGCGCCATCCTGACTCAGTATGAGTTTTGCCATTACTACCTATCCTGATACTGCGGCAGAAGACGCCTAGCCAAACCAGTTGGCCATGCGCTGCCACCAGGGGTTCTCGATTGAAAAATCGCGTTTCACGCGGGTCAGCAAAACCGAAATATTATCGCGTCCACCCATGACATTGGCCTGATCAATGAGGTTTCTTGCAGCCAGATCAAGATCGACGCCCAGCATCCCCAGCAAACGCCCAATACTGTCATCGTCGAGCATGTCGGTCAGGCCATCGGAACAGGCCAGATACAGGTCATCGGGCAGCACATCGAATTCCTGCACCTCGACGTCCACGTACGGTGCGATACCAACCGCGCGGGTCAGCAGGTTTTTGTGGGGGGCAGTGCGTGCCTCGGCAGCAGTAAGCAGACCAGCGTCGATCCGCTCCTGCAGGAAAGAATGATCCCGGGTCAGCTGGGTCAGCACGCCATCGCGATAGCGATACAAGCGCGAATCACCGACATGGGCCACCGTGACATGGTTGTCGTAGAAAATCGCCGCCAGCAGGGTCGTTCCCATACCCGCACATTGCGGGTGCGCCAGCGCGGTCTGGTAAATCATGGTATTGGCCCGGTCCACCGCCAGCGCCAGCATTTCGTGCGCGACTGGCCAGCGGCTGCCCGAGGCGTGCACGTGTGGCGGGGTTGCCGCGATCTGCGCGCGCATCATCTCGCCGAGCACCTGGATGGCGATCAGGCTGGCAACCTCCCCCGCGTTGTAGCCGCCCATGCCATCCGCCAGCAGCATCAGCCCGCCATCGGCATCGAAGTCGATCGCGTCCTCGTTATGCTCGCGCACCTGACCGGTATCGGTCAGGCCGGTCATATCAAGCACCTGGGCGAGACTGGACATTGGCTTTCCCTTTGAGCTGAGCTTCCAGCCTGGCCAGCGCCAGTGCGAACTGGGCACCGGACTGGAAGCGCTGGGCCGGATCTTTTTGCAAAGCCCTCATGATAATGGCGACCAGCAGGTTCGGCAGCTCCGGGCGATAGTGACGTGGGTCTGTTGGCAACAGATTCGCAATCGCGTACATCAACTCGGCCAGTGAACCACCATTGAACGGCAGATAGCCGCTCACCAGCTGATACAGCAGCACGCCCAGCGAATAGAGATCAGAGCGGCCGTCCACGCGCTGGCCGGCCAGCTGCTCCGGCGACATGAATGACGGTGTCCCCAGCACCACGCCGGTCTTGGTGCGGCTGGAGTCTGTCAGTCGGGCGATACCGAAATCGGTCACCTTCACTTTGCGGCTAGCCGGGTCATACATCACATTGGCCGGCTTGATGTCACGGTGCACCACCTGTTGCTTGTGCGCGTATTCCAGCGCCAGCGCTACCTGGCGCACAATCTGCAGCGTCTCCTCCAACGGCAGCAGCCGGTCCGGGCCGGCATGGTCATCCAGCGTCGCCCCTGCCAGCAACTCCATGGCGATATAGGCGAGTCCGTCCGTTTCGCCCACGTCGAACACCGTCACGATATTCGGGTGCGTCAGCCGCCCGGCGGTTTCCGCCTCTCGGAAAAAGCGCTCCCGGGCTTCGGCAAGCTGATCGTCATCGAACTCCTCGGCCAGCGCCATCGTCTTGATCGCCACGGGCCGGCCTATCGCCTGATCCAGCCCGCGATACACCAGCCCCATGGCACCCTTGCCCAGCTCACCTTCCAGCCGGTAGCGCCCAAGCTGGCGGGGTTCATCTGCCCCCCCCCCTCGCACGGAGCCCGGAGCGGGGGCCGGCGACGCCAAGGGTTTCGCGACGACACCTGTCTTGCGCCGCCCAAGTTGCTGATACACCTGCTCGGCCTTGTCCCGTTCACCGCGGCTTTCATAGCCCTTGGCCAGCAAGAGCAATTCTGCCACCACCCCGGGCTCGGGCGACAGGCCGGCCAGCAGGACGCGCGCTTCATCATAGCGCCCCTGCTCGCGCAAGCTTGTCGCATCCTGCAGCGGATCAGCCGTCAACGCAGTCACCTGTGCGGCGACGGCTTCATAGGAGCGCTGCAACAGAATCCCGCCCAGCAACAGGGCCAGCGCAGGCCACGGCAACCAGAACTGGCCCAGAAAGGCACTCAGCCCCCCCGCAAGCAGCATCAGCAGCAGCGCACTCACCCGCAGCAGCGCCAGTACGCCCCGCCCGAACAAGGGGGCCAGCAACTGCAGCAGCAAAACCAGTACGAACGCGGCGAGCCCGGCATACAGCCCCCAGTCGGGCTGCGGCATGCTCAGCCCTCCCCAGACCAGCAGCAGCAGGCCGGCCAGCGCCACTTTGCTGCCGCGTTCGGTCAAGCGGCCACTCACCATGACAGTTCCATCCCTGTTCGCATCCTGTTGCACCCGGCGAGCCGGCTCCATTGCTGACTGCTCATCCTAGCAGTTTCACCACCTCGCGGCATGACTCACGGAATGTCTGCGTAAGGCATTCGCCGCTGGATAATTGCTGCCTTGCGCAGCAATTTGCGATCGTTGCGGTTTTTGTCGAAATAGCGCGGGTTGGGCACCATCGCCGCCAGTCTGGCTGACTGACTGACACCCAGGCCGGACGCGCCGGTCTTGTAGTAGTGGCGTGCAGCGGCCTCAACCCCGAAAACCCCGTTTCCCCATTCGATCACATTCAGATAGATCTCGAAAATGCGCTGTTTGTCGAGCAGCGCCTCCAGCATCACCGTGATCACGGCCTCCTCGGCCTTGCGCAATGGCGAGCGCTTGCTGGACAGAAAGAGGTTCTTGGCCAGTTGCTGGCTGATCGTCGAGCCCCCGGCGACAATTCGCCCCTGCTTGCGGTTCTTTTCCCAGGCCAGCTGGATTGCCTCCCAGTCAAAGCCGTCATGATCAAGGAATTTGGCGTCCTCACTGGCGATCAGCGCCCGCTTGATATTGGGGGAAATCCGGTCATATTCCACCCACTGATGGCGCAGTTCGGCGTCCGGATTCTGATCCTGCAAGCGCTCCAGCTGCTCTTCCATAAATGCCGTTTCGGCAGGGTTGATCCAGCGCCAGGCCAGTACATGCCCGAAAATCCACAGCAGCCAGCACAGCACAAGCAGGTTAAGCGCCAGCAGCGCCCTGCGCAGGAACCAGCCCGCGCTACGCCGCGCCGTGACCGGAGCACTCATGCGCACACCTCGATACACCGCAACCTATACAACTCAAAAGCAGCAGAGAAAAGACCCACGACCACATACCCTTCTAGAGCGAAGCACGCAACTGTGCCAGAACTGGTGCAACATCCGGGTGATGGCCTGTCCACAGTGCAAACGCCTCCGCAGCCTGTCCGACCAGCATACCCAGCCCGTCGACCCGCTGCGTCACGCCGGCAGCGGCGGCCTGCCGCAGGAACGGCGTCTCATCCTTGCCATACATCATGTCGTAGGCCAGCGCTCCGGCGGCAAAAACACTCGGTCCTATTGGCAATCCCTCACCCGCCAGGCTTGCCGAGGTCGCATTGATCACCAGATCGAATTCCCCCTGAATAGAATCAAAGCCATAATGACCAACGGTAAAGCTGCGGGAATCACCGGATTCACATTTAACCGCCTGAACAATTCGGCTGAGTTCCTCTGCTTTTGCCTGCGTCCTGTTAGCAATAACAATTTGAGCAGGATGCTGCCGCTTTAGTGGCTCCAAGACCCCTCTTGCGGCCCCACCAGCCCCCAGCAGCAACACCCGCCGCCCATTTATCCTTGTGTGTCGGAGGATATCTGCCACCAAGCCGGCGCCATCAGTGTTGTCACCCAGAATCTGCCCGTCATCCAAACACTTGAGGGTGTTGACCGCTTGTGCGACCCGGGCTCGATCGGACAGCTTATGAGCCAGCCGGAAAGCCTCTTCCTTGAAGGGAACGGTGACATTGGCGCCACCACCTCCCGCGGCAAAGAACTCACGCACGCAGCCAGCAAACCCATCCAGCGGCGCCAGCAGCTTTTCGTAGCTGAAGTCAGCCAGCCCGAACTGCGCGGCAAAAGCCTGATGGATCTGCGGGGATTTGGAATGGGCAATCGGGTTGCCAAACACGGCATAGCGCATGGGGCGGCTCCGCTGGATGCGAAAAGGGGCGATTTTACACCGCCCCCTCACATCCCACACGCATGGCTCACTACACGGCAATACTCAGCCCTGCTGCCACGGCAAGCCGGCAGCCTGCCAGCCATTCAGTGCCCCGCGATGCTGAGCGCCATCCTTGTCACCCTCGAAGCCTTCGAGAATGTTGTAGGCCTCGCTATAACCATGCTGCGCCGCCAGCGCCGCAGCATCATGGCTGCGCGCACCGGAGCGACACAGAAACAGCACCACGTTTTCGCGATCAACCCGCGTCTGCAGCTGCTGCAGGAAATGCGGATTGGGCTGCATGCCGTGCAGCGGATCCCATTCGCGCCAGGCCACCAGCTCGGCCCCCGGAACCACGCCAACCCACTGCCACTCAGCGCTGCTGCGGACATCGACAATGCGCACATTCGGCAAGCCCTGCAGGAGCGCGAAAGCCTCTGCCGGCGTAACCGCTCCGGAATACGGCAAACCCGCCTCGCCCGCCCGGGCTTGTGCACGCTGGAAAATCTGGTTGAGCTCGCTCATGGGCTTCTCTCCGGAAGGTGGGTGGAATCGATGGACGGCTACCCCTTATTCAAGGACCGCGTGCATTCAATTGTAGCCGCGGTCCGACGCACAAGACAAAGCGCACCACATTGGTGCGCAAAATAACCGCGCCGCACCAAAAATACTCAGACAAACGCACTACAGGAAACCGGCAATGTTGTGGCACAATGCCCCTACCCCAATTCTAGGGGCTGGCACGCTTCCTGCTTACTACTTGCCCCGTATCGGGCTGCCTAAGCAGACCTGCCAGTTTCCACCCTTTATTTCCCCACCGGAGAGATCAACATGGCCGTAGCCGACGTTCTCAAGCTGATTCAGGAAAACGACATCAAGTTTGTTGACCTGCGTTTCACCGACACCATGGGCAAGGAACAGCACGTCACCGTGCCGTCCCACGTGGTTGACGAAGAGTGGTTCGCCCACGGCCACGCTTTCGATGGCTCCTCCATCGCTGGCTGGAAGGGTATCCAGGCTTCCGACATGCTGCTGATGCCGGATGCTGACACTGCCAACATCGACCCGTTCTTCGACGAGCCGACCGTCATCATCACGTGTGACGTGATCGAGCCGGATACCGGCAAGGGCTATGACCGCGATCCGCGTTCCATCGCCAAGCGCGCTGAAGCCTATCTGAAGGCCTCCGGTATTGGTGACACCGCTTACTTCGGTCCGGAACCCGAATTCTTCATCTTCGACAACGTTCGCTGGGGCGTTGACATGTCCGGCTGCTTCCTGAAGATCGGTTCGGAAGAAGGCGCTTGGGCGACCTCCGAAGAATTCGAAGGCGGCAACCTCGGCCACCGTCCGCGCGTCAAGGGCGGCTACTTCCCGGTTCCGCCGGTTGACAGCCACCAAGACATCCGCGCCACCATGGTGCTGATCCTGGAAGAACTGGGCGTTCCGGTTGAAGTGTTCCACCACGAAGTAGCCAATGCCGGCCAGAACGAAATCGGTACCAAGTTCAGCACCCTGACCAAGCGCGCTGACTGGACCCAGATCCTGAAGTACGTGGTTCACAACGTGGCCAACCAGTACGGCAAGACTGCCACCTTCATGCCGAAGCCGATCGTTGGCGACAACGGTTCGGGCATGCACGTTCACCAGTCCATCTGGAAGGACGGCAAGAACCTGTTCGCGGGCAACGGTTACGCCGGCCTGTCCGAAATGGCACTGTACTACATCGGCGGTATCATCAAGCACGCCAAGGCACTGAACGCCATTACCAACCCGGGCACCAACTCCTACAAGCGTCTGGTTCCGCACTACGAAGCTCCGGTCAAGCTGGCCTACTCCGCCCGCAACCGCTCGGCCTCGATCCGCATCCCGCACGTGGCCTCCGACAAGGCTCGCCGTATCGAAACCCGCTTCCCGGATCCGCTGTCCAATCCGTACCTGTGTTTCGCTGCCCTGCTGATGGCCGGTCTGGATGGCATCCAGAACAAGATCCACCCGGGCGATCCGGCCGACAAGAACCTGTACGATCTGCCGCCGGAAGAAGATGCCAAGATCCCGGCAGTCTGCGCGTCGCTGGATGAAGCCCTGGCCGCTCTGGATGCAGACCGCGAGTTCCTGACTCGTGGCGGCGTGTTCAGCAACGAATGGATCGACGCCTACATCGACCTGAAGATGCAGGAAGTGAACCGCGTTCGCATGACCACTCACCCGGTCGAATTCGACATGTACTACTCCCTGTAATCACAGGCGTAGCATGCGAATGGAAAACCCCGCTCCGGCGGGGTTTTTTTCACTCTGCTCAACGGGCCGTTGAAACAGCCTGCGACCCAATTCTGAAGAGGCCGGTTTGCGCCACGCTGCACCTGCCGCTCGAAAACACTGGGGATGCCTGACTGTTTCAAGCCCCGCTTAGGTAGAATTGCCGCTCTTGCAACCTGGAGCCCCTGTCATGCCCATCCGTGCCGTGGTGTTCGACTTCGGTGGAGTCCTGTTCGACTGGAATCCGGACTACCTGTACCGCGACCTCATTCCCGACGCCGAGGAACGCGCATGGTTTTTGCGCGAGGTATGCAATCCAGCATGGAATATCCAGCAGGATGCAGGACGTTCACTCGCCGCAGCCACCGCCAGCAAGATCGCCGAATTTCCCGAGTACACCAGGCTGATTGAGGCCTTCTACGGCCAATGGCCGAAAACCCTGCGCGGCACGCTCCCCGAAGGGATGGCGCTACTGGACGAACTGGGGGCACTGGGTACGCCACTTTATGGCCTGACCAACTGGTCAGCCGAAACCTACCCCTACGCCGAAGCACATTACCCCCTGCTACAGCGCTTCCGGCACATCGTGGTATCCGGCCGGGAAGGAATCATCAAACCGGACCCAGCGATATACCAGCTCATGTATCAGCATATTTCCAGCGACCTGCCGGATATCCACCCCGGCGAGATCGCGTTCATCGATGATTCAGCGATCAACGCGCATGCTGCCAGCAAACTGGGCTGGGTTGGCATCCACCATCACAGCATCCACCACACCCGCCGCGACCTGCTGGCCGGCGGGATTGCCTTGCAGCAGGAGCCGCAGCATGAGTGACACCCGCCAGCCCCGCATCACCATCCACTACTGCACCCGCTGCAACTGGCTGCTGCGCGCCGCCTGGCTGGCGCAGGAAGTGCTCACCACCTTTGCCGACGACGTGGGCGAAGTGGCACTGCAACCGGGAACCGGTGGCATTTTCCAGATCCATTGCGACGGCACCCTGATCTGGGACCGGAAAATCGAAGCAGGCTTTCCCGAGGCCAAGGAACTCAAGCAGCGCATCCGCGATCTGATTGCTCCGGAGCGCACACTCGGCCACAGTGATCGCGCAAGTAGCTGAACGTATGCCCGCCTTGTGTTAAGTTAACGCCACCATGCCGAACTATCGCCTCTTACTGCCCGCAGCCACCTTTATGCTCTGCACACCTGCACTGGCCGACCTGTACAAGTGCGAAGGCGCCAATGGTGAAACACTGATTACCAGCAGCCGCAGCGACTGCCCCAACCCGAAAACCGCGCAGGTTTACCGGATTCAGGAGCCCAATGTGATCGGCACAGGCGGGGGCAGCAGCAAACGCAGCAGCCCTTCACCACGCAGTGAGAGCAGCGGGAGCAGTGGCACCAAGGTCTCGCCACCGAGCCCGGCCAATTTCCCCAAGGTAGATTCGGAAACCCAGCGCAGCCGCGACTCCAATCGCAAACGCATTCTGCAGGACGAGCTGGCGAACGAGCAGAATCTGCTCAACAACAGTAAAAAAGCGCTCAGCGAAGCCGAGACAACCAAGAGCGCAGAAGAGAAAGCCAACCCGAGCAAATACCTCGAACGGATCGGCCGCCTGCGCGAAAACATCGTGATGCACGAAAAAAACATCGCCGCGCTGCAGAAAGAGCTGGCTCGCGTTCCTTGATCGCCCAATTGCACTACAATGGTGCACGAGCTGTTCCTGTGCCAGCCCCAGGCACCAGTATCGCGCCGCAACACCATCAAATCAGCCTGCTGGCACTGGCACGCCTTTTGCCTACCTGACTAAGCTCCTGCACTAGCCGGAGTCAGTTCAGCCTTGTCGTTGTTACGACAAGCATCAGGAGTCCTGCCATGCATCACCCAGCCTTCGCCGGACTGGAGTTTCTCGATACCGCCATCCTCGCGCTTGATCCGCATGCACGCATTGTGTATCACAATCCGTCAGCCGAAAGCCTGTTCGCCCTGCGGGAGCCGCTAGAACTTCCCGTCGAGGCTTGCTTTGGACCGGCCAGCGCCATCGTGCAGGCCGTACGCGCTGCGCAGGCAGGACACATGTCGATCACCGAGCACGAGCTGCTGGTACCCAGTGCCCATGGTGATATGTACATCTCGCTGGATGTGCTGCCCATCGAATCGCCGGCAGCCGGCTGGCTGCTGGAAATCCGGCGCATCGACCAGCAACGCCGCATCGTCAATGAAGAGCGCGTGCAGGCCCAGCAACAGGCCAACCGCGAACTGATCCGCAATCTGGCACACGAAATCAAGAACCCGCTCGGCGGCATCCGCGGTGCGGCACAACTGCTGGCGCACGAATTGCCCGACCCGCAGCTCAAGGAATACACGCAAGTAATCGTCGAGGAAGTGCAGCGCCTGCAGGGCCTGCTGGACCGGCTGCTCACCCCGCACCGTCTACCGCAGCTCAAGGAGCTGAACATCCACGAGGTGCTCGAGCGCGTGCGCAGCCTGGTGCTGGCGGAGACCCCGAACGGTCTGGCGGTTCGCCGCGATTACGACACCAGCCTGCCAACCCTGATCGCCGACCGCGAGCAACTGATCCAGTCGGTGCTCAATATTGTGCGCAATGCCATCCAGGCCATGAGCGGCATCGGCGAAGTCGTGCTGCGCACCCGCATCGCCCGCCAGGTCACGCTGAATCGCCAGCGTTTTCCGCTGGCGCTCAAGGTGGAAATCATCGACAACGGCCCCGGCATTCCGGAAGCGCTGCGGGACACGCTGTTCTACCCGCTGGTGTCCGGCCGCCCCGGCGGCACTGGCATCGGCCTACACCTGGCACACACCTTTGTCGTGCAACACCACGGCACCATCGAATTCGACAGCCGGCCGGGTTACACCTGCTTCACCATCCTGCTGCCGCTGAACGCCTGGCGCAACGAGGCAAACAACTAAGAAGGTATAGCTCAGCAAACCTTATAAATAAAAGCAGCTAGCTATATACCCCCGATAACTACGCTACACCAAGAAGATCTCATACCATGGCAACAGTCTGGATCATTGACGACGATCGCTCCATCCGCTGGGTGTTCGAAAAAGCCTTGGCACGCGAACACATCGCCCACGCCACCTTTCCCTCGGCCACTGAGGCACTGGCCAGGCTGGAGCACGATCACCCGCAGGCCGTGGTGTGCGACATCCGCATGCCGGGCGAATCAGGACTGAGCGTCCTGGAAAAGCTCAAGCGTGACTGGCCGCAGATTCCGGTCATCATCATGACCGCGCATTCGGATCTCGACAGCGCGGTGGCCGCATTTCAGGGGGGCGCCTTCGAGTACCTGCCCAAACCTTTTGACGTCGATGCGGCGATCGCATTGATTCGTCGCGCGCTGGCGGAGGGAGAGCGTCAGGAAAGCGTTGAGGAAGCGCCGCTGCAGACCCCTGAAATGCTTGGCCAGGCACCAGCAATGCAGGACGTATTCCGCGCCATCGGCCGGCTGTCCCAGTCGGCTGCCACCGTACTGATCACCGGCGAATCCGGCGCAGGCAAGGAGCTGGTGGCCCGCGCGCTCCACCGCCACAGCCCGCGCTCGGGCAAACCCTTTATCGCGCTGAACACCGCAGCCATTCCAAAGGATCTGCTCGAGTCCGAACTGTTCGGGCATGAACGCGGTGCTTTTACCGGCGCCGATGCGCGCCGCACCGGTCGCTTCGAACAGGCCGAGGGCGGCACGCTGTTTCTCGATGAAATCGGTGACATGCCCTTCGATCTGCAGACACGCCTGCTGCGCGTGCTGTCGGATGGCTATTTTTACCGGGTGGGCGGACACCAGCCGATCAAGGCCAATGTACGCGTCATCGCCGCCACGCACCAGAATCTGGAAGGCCGGGTGAAAGATGGCCAGTTTCGCGAGGATCTGTTTCACCGCCTGAATGTGATCCGCCTGCGCCTGCCCAGCCTGCGCGAGCGGCGCGAGGATATCCCGCTGCTGGCTCGACATTTTCTGGCCAAGTCCGCCACGGAACTGGGCGTCGAAGCGAAACGCCTCACCGAAGCGGCGATGAGCCGCTTGAGCGAGTTCGGCTTTCCCGGCAATGTGCGGCAACTGGAAAACATCTGCCACTGGATTTCGGTTATGGCGCCGGGTCAGATCGTCGACAGTCCCGATCTCCCTCCGGAACTGCTCGACAGCCATGGCGACCACGGTAGCGTTCAGGGTGGTGCGAGCGGCAACTGGCGGCAGAATCTGGCCAATGAGCTGCAAAGCCGGCTACAAAAGGGTGAACAGCGCGTGCTGGACGTGCTTACGCCGGATTTCGAGCGTGTCGCCATCGAAGTGGCACTGGCGCACACGGGGGGCAAGCGGATCGAAGCGGCCGAATTGCTGGGCTGGGGGCGCAACACGCTGACCCGCAAGATCCAGGAGCTGGGCATGGAGCACGCAGAATAAAAAAGGAGGGGCGTCCCCTCCTTTTTTAATTACTGCCCGGACCGCAGCTCAGTGGATTTCGAAAATCTTGCTGAAGTTTGCGATATCGAGCACGGAGCGCACAGTGCCCTTGCAGTTCACCAGCGAAATCTTGCGCCCGGCGCTGCGCTCGTTAAGCAGTAACAGCATCCCCAGCGCTGCGGAATCCATGTAATCCACGTCGCCCAGATCGATCTCCAGCGCAGTGATGTCATTGCGCTCCAGTGCACTATTGGTGACCTGCTTGAATTCGCGGTGAACCTCGAACGTAAAACTGCCGCTGAGCTTGATGATGGCCTTGCTGCCATCTTGCTGCATTGTTGCCTGCATGCGCTTTCCTCCCTGCTTCAATGGTGCCGTGGTGACGGCTCGAACCGGTTTCAAGCATAGCAGCAAAGACCCCGATTGCTAGTCGGCAACCTCGACCCGACCTCGGCCACTGTGCTTGGCGCGATACAGTGCCTCATCGGCGCGCAGCACCAGAGCACGGCCGTTCTCATCCCCGCGCAGACTGGCAATGCCGGCTGAAAAATGGATCTCGATACGCTGCGAACCATGATGGTAGGGCGTTCGTGCCGCAACGATACGCAGGCGGTCGATCACATACTGGGCTCCCTTCACGTCCGTATCGACCAGTACGATGAGGAATTCCTCGCCACCGTAGCGGATCAGCGAATCGGTCTCGCGCAGCACGGCCTTGGCGAGGCTGGTGACATGCACCAAAACCTGATCGCCCACCGCATGACCGAAGCGATCATTGATCTGCTTGAATTCGTCGAGATCGAACATCGCCACGGCCAGCCGGCCACCCAGCCGCTGTGCACGCTTCACTTCGCGTGACAGCAGGTGATCCATGCCCTGACGATTCAATGCGCCGGTCAGCGCATCCTGCTCCAGGGCCTTGCGGTTAAAGGCAAGGTCTTCCTCGATATGGCGCAAACTGTCACGGATGGTTTGCAGGTCGGAATGCGAGCTTTTCACCGTGCCGTGCATGCTGCGGGTGGTCGCGATCACTTCATCGAGCAGGCCTTCCAGCGTCGTATGACTTTCCTCGATGGTGGCACGCTGCTCGGCATGGGCGCGCTTCGCGTTCTGCAGCGAGCCAAGGCTCAGGAGCATGCTGTCACTGCCCTGATGCAGCGCGTTGAGCAAGCCACCGGTACTGTTGCCCGCCCCTTCCAGCACTTCATCGAGCTGGTAGATCACCTGCCAGGCCAGCTGCAACTCATCGTTGCTCTTGTCCTGCGGCGCCTTGATTGTCAGCACGGCGTTATAGAACTGCGCGTAGTTTTCCGGCGTCGGCGGCAGGCCGCGCTCGGTCAAACGCTTCAGCGCAATTCGGGCAATTTCAACCGGATTGACCGGTGCGGTACTACTCATGACTAAGGCTGGCCTGCGAAGGGAAGGAATCGTCGTTTCACACGGAAGCCGGTAATATAACGCATACGGCGTAAGGATTGGCGACCGCACGGCACATCGCCGCATGCGAGCAGCATACGCCGCTGAATTTTCAGGACTTTGCGGAACAACAAGGCAATGCACATTCACATTCTCGGCATCTGCGGCACCTTCATGGGCGGCATTGCCGCGCTGGCGCGCGCCGCCGGCCATTCTGTTACCGGCTGCGATGCCGGCGTCTACCCGCCAATGTCCACCCAGCTGGAAGCGCTGGGCATCGAACTGATCGAAGGCTGGGATGCCAGCCAGCTGGAGCTCGGCGCCGATCTCTATGTGATCGGCAACGTCATCACCCGCGGCAACCCGCTGATGGAGGCCATTCTCGAGCGCGGCCTGCCTTATATTTCCGGCCCGCAATGGCTGGGCGAAAATCTGCTGCGCGACAAATGGGTGCTGGCCGTGGCCGGTACGCATGGCAAGACCACTACCTCGTCGATGCTGGCGTGGATACTGGACTACGCCGGGCTCGCTCCCGGTTTTCTGGTCGGCGGGATTCCCGAGAACTTCGGCATTTCCGCGCGACTGCCCGGCTCGCCTGCGCAGGATGCGGCGAGCACCTCGCCGTTCTTCGTGATTGAAGCCGACGAATACGACACGGCGTTTTTCGACAAGCGCAGCAAGTTCGTCCACTACCGGCCGCGTACCGCCATTCTGAACAACCTCGAATTCGATCACGCCGACATCTTTGCCGACCTGCCGGCGATCGAAACGCAGTTCCACCATCTGGTACGCACCATTCCCGCATCCGGCCGTGTGATCGTCAACGGTCGCGAGGAGAGCCTCAAGCGCGTCCTGGCACGCGGCTGCTGGAGCGAGGTCGAGCACTTTGGCGTGCCAGATGGCTGGAGCATCGGCGAGCGCTTCGACGACGGCTTCGAGGTATTGCTCGCCGGCCAGCTGCAAGGGCGCCTCGTCTGGCCGCTCCTGGGCGAACACAATGCACTGAATGCCCTGGCGGCCATCGCCGCCGCACGCCACATCGGCGTGACGCCGGAGGTTGCGATCAGTGCGCTTGCGGAATTCCGCAACGTGAAGCGCCGCATGGAAATCAAGGGCACGGTCAATGGCGTGACGGTTTATGATGATTTCGCGCATCACCCGACCGCGATCGCCACCACCGTGGCCGGCTTGCGCGCCAAGGTCGGCTCGGCACGCATTCTGGCCGTGCTGGAGCCGCGCTCAAACACCATGAAGCTGGGCACAATGAAGGACGCGCTGCCGGGCAGCCTGCAGGACGCCGATCTGGTGTTCTGCTACGGCAAGAATCTGGGCTGGTCGCCGGCGGACGCCCTGTTGCCACTGGGTGAGACCGCGCAGAGCTTTGATGATCTGGAGCAACTGGTCACCGCCGTGAGTGCGGCGGCCCGCCCCGGCGATCAGGTGCTGGTGATGAGCAATGGCGGTTTCGGCGGCGTACACCAGAAACTGTTGGCTGCGCTCGAACCATAAAAACAAAGGGTATTGCCACACGATCAAACAAATAACAGGACTTCAGCGCAATACCCTTAATCAATCAGCTTGCTGCACCTGATTGCGCCCGGCATTTTTGGCGCGATACAACGCCTGATCCGCCCTTGCCAGCAGCTCGGCCGCGCGCTCGCCTGACCGCCACAGCGCCACGCCGACACTGATGGTCACGCCGCGATCGGCAAGCAGTGTCTGCCAGGGATGCTGCTCGACCAGCCGGCGCAAGCGCTCGGCGATGGCGAGCACCAGCTGCGCATTGCTCTGGCGCAGCAGCAGGACAAATTCCTCACCGCCATAGCGGGCCGCCTGATCGTCGTTGCGCGAAAAACGGCGCAGCAGCTCGCCCATGGCCCGCAGCACCTGATCACCGCAGAGGTGCGAATAGCGGTCGTTGATATCCTTGAAATGATCGATATCGATCAGCAGCAGCGCAAAGGGCTGGGTGTTGCGCAGCGCCGTACGCCGCTCCAGCTCGGCATCCAGCCAGCGGCGATTGAAGGTGCCGGTGAGTGCGTCAGTGTGAATCTCGTACTGCAGGCGAGCCAGCGTGTCGTGCTGGGCCGCTTGAGCCTGGCGCAGTGCCTGGTTTTCCTGCCGCGAGCGGTTGAAGCGCATCAGCTGCTCCAGCCGCTTGAGCTGCCGCAGGCTCTGGCTGCGCAATTCGCTCATCGGTGCCTGCCGTACCAGCTGCTGCGCGATGCGGTGCGCCCGCTGTTCGCTGGCCAGCGCAGCGGCGTAATCGCCCAGTTGTTCGCAGGCAAGGCTCAGCGCTTCCTCGTAGTGCTGTTCCAGCAGAACCATCCCATGCAACTGGCTCAGCGCGATGCCATCCCTCAGAATGTCCCGCGCGGCAAGTACCTCGCCCAGCGCCAGCCGGCTCTGCCCTTCATGCAGCAGCGTCTTCACCCGCACCCAGTGCTGCGGCGCGATATCCAGCAGGCTGTGGGCCTCGGCAAAGGCATGCAGCGCGGCAGGGTGTTCCTTCTGCATCTGCAGGGCAATCCCGCGATACATTTCCAGCTCCGCTCGCAGCGCCTGATCCGGCAGGGCGGCCACCAGTTCGAAACACTCATCCAGCAGCAGCAGCACCCGCCTGGCCTTGCCCAGTACCAGCAGGCCTCCAATCATGTGCAGGCGGATATTGATGCGCAGTTTCACATCATCCAGCTCGCCATCCCACTCCAGCGAACGCTCGTGGTAGCGCAAGGCGCGGCGCCAGTCGGAATAAGCCGCGTACAGATTACCGATACCGGTCTGCCCCAGCAGGAAGGCATGAACATCACCGGCATCGGCCGCACAGCTGCACAGGCGCAGCAAGGTCGCCAGCGCCTGACGGTACAAGCCCTGATCGAACTGCCGATGACTCAAGGCCAGCATCAGACTGGTGTACTGGGAATAATCCTCGGGCAGCGCCAGCAGCGCCTGCGCTTCTTCCAGCAACTGGATGCTCTGCAAGCCACGGCCACTGACTGCGAGCACTTCGGAGAGCACCAGCAAGCCGGCAATGCGCGCTTTGGGTGCCGGGCCGCATTCAGCCAGATACTCGGCAAGCACCGCCTCGGCGTCGGCCAGCCGGTTATCCTGCAATGCCCGGGTTGCCGACAGCAGCTTGTCCTTGCTCTCACTCATCCGCGACCTCCACTGCATTGCGCCGGCAGGCCGCCAGAATGTCACTGGCACTCATGCCTGGCTCGATCGCGGTCACACCGCAGCGCAGGGGCGATAAAGCGATGCCACTGCGCCACCAGGGATAGGCTCGCAGCTGGACCTGCACCGACTGCTGCATGCGCGCGGCATCAACCGGACATACATCGCGCAGCAGCAGTACGGCCTCGCCACTGGCAAGCTCGCTCTGGATATCCTGGGCGCCGGCACAGGCAGCCAGCACCCGGTTGACTCCGGGCAGGCACTCCGGGCTGCCGGACACCAGCACGACCGCAGCCTGCGGACTGGCCAGTCGGGCGGCCCGCTGCAGCGCGCGCAGCCAGTGCCCGGGCTGGCACTGCCCACCTTGCTGAGCGGAGAGAACCGGAGTCGCCGTTTCCTCAAGTCTGTCAATCACCCGGGAAGCCCGGCGGCGCAACTGGTCATGCTGCTGGGCGCCATTCAGCGGGCGTTTCTCGGCATAGCTTTGCCGCAGCTGGTGCAGATCATGCCGGCGATGCTGGCGGTAAAAGCGCAAGGCCGCCTGCCCGTCGCCGGCTTGCTGCTCCAGCTCGCTGCGCACCAGCGCAATCCGTGCCAGCAATTCGCCCTGATCGAAATGCGCGGCTTCCGCTTCGGCCCGGGTCAGTAGCGTGCGGGCGGTGGCCATTTCACCGGTCTGCAGCGCGATACTGGCCAGTGAAATGGCCGAGTGCGCCAGCATCCAGGTCAGCCCGTGCTGCACGGCCAATGCATGGGCTGCCGCTACCTCCTCGCGGGCCAGCAGCAACTCGCCGCGATCCAGATAGACCAGCCCGCGGAAATCATGGATTTCAGCCTGCCAGGTATAGTTGGGGCAGTCAGCCAGCAAGCCGGCAGCCAGATCCAGCGCATCGAGCGCCTCGTCGTGCCGCCTGAGCAGATAGGCATCCCAGCCCTGCAGAATTGCCGCCTTGCCGGCCAGCCATTGCAGCCCCTGCTCGCGCGCCAGCCTGCAGGCCAGCCGGTGAACCCGTGCGGCCTGCCCGAGCTCCTGACTGGTGCGCCAGATATTGCCGATACCGACCAGTGCCTCGACCGCAATTTCGTGATTGCGCTCCAGCTCCGCAATTTCGAGTGCATTGAGCCAGCTTTGCAAGGCTGATGTATAACGTGCCAGCCCCCAGCAATTGAGCGCATGCGCATGCCAGGCCTCGGCCAGATGGTCTGCCACCTCTTCGTCACGGGCCAGATGCAGTGCCGTTTGCGCCTCACGCAGCCCATCGCGGTACTGCATCAGCTCCCAGCGCAACAGCGCCAAAGTCAGATGGGCATGCACCTGCCCGGCCACATAGGCCGCCGAACGGGCAGCCTGCAGGGCTTCCTGAACTCGCAAGCAGCCCCGCTCCAGCCCCTGGGGGATGGATTCACGGACTTCCTGCAGGCAGAGGTCGATTTCGACGGGAGTCATCGGGATGTCTGGCGATGGGTACACAGCAGTCTAGCAGTGCATCTCGCCACTGCCCAGTGCTGACAACTGATGCAAGGCAAAGATTGCCACGGGCTCGGCAGGTCAAATCAATAGTAATTTTTAACCATAAAAATAGAAATTATAAACTTTTGCTATTGCAACGCCGGGGCTAAGATGGCTTCACCCAATCGATGACCCGCAACAAGGAGCACACCATGTCCCTGATCAACACCACCATCAAGCCGTTCAAAGCCACCGCCTACCACAATGGCAACTTCATTCCGGTGTCCGACGCCGACTTCCACGGCAAGTGGTCGATCGTGTTCTTCTACCCGGCCGACTTCACTTTCGTCTGCCCGACCGAGCTGGGCGACCTGGCTGATCACTACGCCGAATTCGAAAAGCTGGGCGTGCAGATTTACGGCGTGTCGACCGACACCCATTTCACCCACAAGGCCTGGCATGACACATCCGACACGATCCGCAAGGTGCAATACCCGCTGGTGGGCGACCCGACCGGCACGCTGGCCCGCAATTTCGAAGTGATGATCGAGGAAGAAGGTCTGGCGCTGCGCGGCACCTTCGTGATCAACCCGGAAGGGCAAATCAAGATCATCGAAGTACACGACAACGGCATCGGCCGTGACGCCAAAGAGCTGCTGCGCAAGGTACAGGCTGCACAATACGTCGCCAGCCACCCGGGTGAAGTCTGCCCGGCCAAGTGGACTCCGGGCGAAGCCACCCTCGCTCCATCGCTCGACCTGATCGGCAAGATCTAAGCGGCAACACTCCGCCGCACCACAACCCGGGCCTACCCGGCCCGGGTTTGTTTTGACCTCTCTACCCCACCGAGGAGCCCCACCATGCTGGACACCACTATCAAAACCCAGTTGCAGACCTATCTGACCCGCGCCACCCGCCCGATCGCAATTACCGCGTTCGTCGACGACAGTGAGCAATCGCGCGAGCTGCAGGCGCTCTTGGCCGATATTGCCAGCGTGTCCGGTCTCGTCAGCGTCGAGGTACGCCGCGATGCGGGTGAACGTACGCCTTCGTTCGCGCTGAACTCGCCGGGCGAGCAGATCGGCGTGCGTTTTGCCGGCCTGCCGATGGGACATGAATTCACTTCGCTGGTGCTGGCCCTGCTGCAGGTCGGCGGCGTAGCCCCCAAGATCAGCGAGGAAACCGCCGCACAAATCCGCGCACTGCAGGGCAACTTCGATTTCGTCACCTACATTTCGCTGTCGTGTCAGAACTGCCCGGACGTGGTGCAGGCGCTGAACGCCATGGCCGTGCTCAACCCCACTATCCGCCACACCATGGTCGACGGTGCGCTGTTCCAGGATGAAGTGAACGAACGCAAGATCATGGCCGTGCCGACGGTGCTCTTGAATGGCGCAGTGTTTGGCCAGGGCCGCATGGGCGTCGAGGAAATCGTCGCCAAACTCGACAGCGGCGCGGCTGACCGCGCTGCTGAAAAAATGAACGCCGCCGCACCGTTTGACGTGCTGGTGGTTGGTGGCGGTCCGGCGGGTGCGGCGGCGGCCGTCTATGCCGCGCGCAAGGGCATCCGCACCGGCGTCGCATCCGAGCGCTTCGGCGGCCAGGTGCTCGACACCATGGCCATTGAGAACTTCATTTCGGTGAAGGAAACCGAAGGCCCGAAAATGGCGATGGCGCTGGAAGAACACGTCAAAAGCTACGACGTCGACATCCTGAACCTGCAGCGCGCCAGCAAGCTGGTTCCGGCGGGCGCCGATGGCCTGACGACGGTCCAATTTGCCAACGGCGGGCAACTGAAAGCGAAAAGCGTCATCATCGCCACCGGCGCGCGCTGGCGCGAAATGAATGTACCGGGCGAAACCGAATACCGCGGTCGTGGCGTCGCCTACTGCCCGCACTGCGACGGTCCGCTGTTCAAGGGCAAGAAAGTGGCGGTGATCGGCGGCGGCAACTCCGGCGTCGAAGCCGCAATCGATCTGGCCGGCATCGTCGCGCATGTCACCCTGCTGGAGTTTGGTGAGAGCATGCGCGCCGATGCGGTGCTGCAGAACAAACTGCGCAGCCTGCCCAACGTCACCATCATTATGCAGGCGCAGACCACCGAAGTGCTTGGCAACGGCGAAAAAGTCACTGGCCTGGTGTACACCGACCGCGCCAGCGGCCAGTCGCACGAGCTGCAACTGGACGGCATTTTCGTGCAGATCGGACTGGTGCCGAATACTGACTGGCTGAAAGACAGCGGCGTGAATTTGAGCCGCTTCGGCGAGATTGAAATCAACGCACGCGGCGAAACCTCGCTGCCCGGCGTGTTCGCCGCCGGTGATGCCACGACAGTGCCCTACAAGCAGATCATCATCGCGATGGGCGCCGGCGCCACAGCAGCACTGTCAGCTTTCGATCGCCTGATTCGCAATTAGGGTATATAACCAGAAGCAATTAAATAAAATGCATGCAGCCATATACTACAAACAGTATACACAACCCCTGCCAGCATTGATTACCTCAAGCCGCGAGCATGCGGTAAATAGACACGCTGGTGTGCGGGTGCAAAGCGCCCGCACGCCTCGCCGTGCCTTTCAGCCCCTGATCGGCATCCAGATGCTGCAGCAGCACCGACCATCCCCATCCTCTTCATAGCGCTCGAAATCACCGGAACCGCTTACCTCCAGCTCCGAATGGTCAAAAAACTGCCAGAGCTCCTTCCAGGTGTCATGAATTGTCTGGGGCATTACACCTTCGGGCACGTCAAAAACTGCATAGCGGGAAGCCTGAATATCGACCTTCGCCATGGAACGAGGAATCGGCGTATCGGCTGCAACCTGAAATCCGATGGTATACAAAAACTGCGGCCCATTTTTCGTGGCCGTGCAGACACCAAAGGAGACCATCCGATCAGCTACGCCGGGAATTGCCTGCATCAGCTGACTGTCGTTGGCCATAACTCGCTCCCAGAGCTGAGGGATTTCGATAAAGTTTGCCCCTTCTTCGTGCGTTGTCTCGATTTGGTAACCAAGAATTGAAAATGCGGGGAGTTCTACAAGCTTCGGCGTCATAAAGTGTTCCTCTGCAACAGGTTGTCGATAGGGAAGAAAACACGGAAGCGGAGTAAGCGTACGCCGTGCTTGTCTGGGAGAAAGACCAAACTCGCTGCGGAATGCTTTGGAGAAGGATTCGACACTCTCATACTGAAAGTCGAAGGCTATCCTAGTAATACTCAAGCGACTGCGACATAGAAGACGCGCGGCCTCGGTCAGGCGACGCCGGCGCAGATATTCCCCCGGCGAAACCCCTGTGCGGGCGGCAAAGAGGCGATGAAAATGATAGTAGGAGTAGCAGGCCGCTCGTGCCGCATCAACAGCGGTAAACGGTGCGGTAAGATTCTCCTCCATGGCGCGGGTGGCCCGTTCAATTCGGCTCAGGTGTTGCATGGCAGCTCGCTTCCAGTAACAGTTGGTTCACTTCCTGTCTGCTGAATACGCAGCAGACAGGAGTAAAGATATGGAATCGGAACGCAGAAAACCGGTCATTACCTGCGAATCGGTTCGCAGCCGCCGAGGCAGGCACAATAGATGCACAAGCTACTGAATGACGAATAATCAAATGAAACCAGGTATCTGGCTATCAGCCCTGTCCTTAAACATTCTGCTTGTCTGGCCTGCAATGGGTAACACTCAGGATGAGGATACAGACATTGTATATCCCGATGAAATCCGGGACTGCGAGCCATGCAAACGACTGTGGCACAGCAAACAGCAAGCACGAGCCAGCACACCTGCACAGAACCAAGCTGATCATGCCGAGCCACCCACTGCGGCAGACCGGAAATCTGCCGGGGTAATTGTGTATCCGAGGGAAATTGAAAACTGCGAACCGTGCAAGCAGCTATGGCTCAGGAAGCACCTCAAAGCGCAGCGTGCAGCGAGCCAGGCCAGCCCTGCTCGCTAAGCACCCGCCTGAAACGACAAACGGCCAGAAGCATCTGGCCGTTTGTTCTGCCTCACCCATTCAGCACGGACACTTGTTCACGTTACCCGCGCCGGGGAAACGCGCGTCCAGACAGTAGCGGTAAAACTCCTCGCGCGTGAACGGCGTGGCGCCGGG
This sequence comes from Chitinilyticum piscinae, assembly GCF_015223195.1. GTDB lineage: Bacteria > Pseudomonadota > Gammaproteobacteria > Burkholderiales > Chitinibacteraceae > Chitinilyticum > Chitinilyticum piscinae. Next base: position 118,550 of record NZ_JADFUA010000003.1, read on the forward strand.
ATGCTGGCTGCGCATGTGATCAACGTAATACTCGTAGTCGTGGATGCCCACCATCAGCCGGCAGGTCTGTACGACCTTTTTTGCCGTGTCCTTCAGATCGCTGAACCAGTCCGAGCCCAGACTGTAGCGCCGGAAGTCGTCTGGCGACATCAGTACACCGTAGGGGTTGCTAGACCGCTGTTCGGCCACGTAGCGGTCATACGCATCCTGCAGTGCCTCGTCGCTGGCCGGAGCCACCCGCGTGCTGCGGACGGACTCCGGGAGCAAAAAGCTCAGGTCAAGCACGGCCAGCCTCGATGGCCACATCGGCACCGATTTCGTTCACGGTCGGATGAGCGTGGGCCAGCGCCTTCCGGATGTGCACGATGGTGGCGATCAGCATGGTGACGGCCACCAGCATGAAGAAGCCGCACAGCACCGCGTTGATCTGGTTGTTGAACACGATGCGCTCCATGTCGGCGATGCTCTTGGCCGGCGCCAGCAGCGTGCCGTCAGTGATGGCGTTGCTGAAACGTTTGGCCTGTGCCAGAAAGCCGATCTTCGGATTGTCGTGGAAGATCTTCTGCCAGCCGGCCGTCATCGACGTGATGAACAGCCACGCGGTCGGCAGCAGCGTCACCCAGGCGTAGCGCTCTTTCTTCATCTTGAACAGCACCACGGTGCCCAAAAGCAGCGCCATCGCGGCGAGCATCTGGTTGCCAATGCCGAACAGCGGCCACAGTGTGTTGATGCCGCCCAGCGGATCCGTGACGCCCTGGTACACAAAGAAGCCCCAGCCGGAGACCGCCACAGCGGTGCCGATCAGGTTGCCGGTCCAGGAGTGGCTCTTGGCCACGCCCGGGATCACCACGCCAACGGTGTCCTGCACCATGAAGCGGCAGGCACGCGTGCCGGCATCGACCGCGGTGAGGATGAACAGTGCTTCGAACAGGATGGCGAAGTGATACCAGAAGCCCATCATGGCCTTGCTGTTGAAGATGTCGCTGATGATGTGCGACATACCCACCGCAAAGGTCGGTGCGCCACCGGCACGCGACAGGATGGAATGCTCGCCGACGTCCTTGGCCATCTGCGCGAGCATGTCCGGCGTCACCACAAAGCCCCAGCCGTTGATCACCTGCGAGGCGCTCTCGACGGTCTTGCCGATGACGGCGGCCGGCGAGTTCATCGCGAAGTACACACCCGGATCAAGCACCGATGCGCAGATCAGCGCCATGATGGCGACGAAGGATTCGCACAGCATCGAGCCGTAGCCGATCGCGCGCATGTGGCTTTCCTTCTCGACCAGCTTCGGCGTGGTACCGGACGACACCAGCGCGTGGAAGCCCGAAATCGCACCGCAGGCAATGGTGATGAACAGGAAGGGGAACAGCGAGCCCGAGAACACCGGGCCTGTGCCATCGATAAACTTGGTGATGGCCGGCATCTTCATTTCCGGCGCGGCAAACACGATACCGACGGCCAGGCCGGCAATCACGCCGATCTTCAGGAAGGTCGACAGATAGTCACGCGGCGCCAGCAGCAGCCACACCGGCAGCACGGACGCGATGAAACCGTAGATCACCAGCGCAATGGTCAGCTGCGGGCCGGTCATGGTGAAGAACGGCCCCCAGGTCGGGCTGGCGGCGATGTCTTCGCCGTAGACGATGGCGAGCATCATCAGCACGAAACCGATAATCGAAATTTCACCGATGCGGCCCGGGCGGATATAGCGCATGTAGATGCCCATGAACAGCGCGATCGGAATCGTCGCGGCAATCGAGAATACGCCCCACGGGCTTTCGGCCAGCGCCTTCACCACCACCAGTGCCAGTGCGGACAGGATGATCACCATCACGCCCAGTGCGCCCACCATCACGATCACGCCGGCAACCGGCCCGAGTTCCTGCTTGGCCATTTCCCCGAGCGAGCGGCCATCGCGGCGACTGGAGATGAACAGGATCAGGAAATCCTGCACGGCGCCGGCGAGCATCACACCGATCAGAATCCAGATCGTTCCCGGCAGGAAGCCCATCTGCGCGGCCAGAATCGGGCCGACCAAGGGGCCGGCACCGGCAATCGCGGCAAAGTGGTGACCGAACAGCACCCACTTGTTGGTCGGCACATAGTCCAGACCATCATTGCGGCGCACGGCCGGCGTGGCGCGGGTATCGTCGAGCTCGAACACCTTTTCGGCGATGAACTTGGAATAGAAGCGGTAGGCAATCGAATAGCAGCTCACCGCCGCCAGCACCAGCCACACCGCATTGACATGCTCGCCGCGCGACAGCGCCAGCATCGCAAAGGAGAACGCACCGACCAGCGCTACCGCCAGCCACACGCCCCATTGTTTTACCGGGTTCATGGCAAACCTCGTTAGGGATTAATGACGGGCTGATACTAGAGAGCAGGGACTGGCAAGTGGCTGACAGCCACAGTGAGCGGTCACGGGGCGTGGCAAGCGGTGCGAAATGGCGGCTCAGTGGCGCGGCTCAGCGTGCCGGCCGGCGGAAATCGGCGACCAGGCGGTAGTACCAGAAGGCTTCATCCGTGGCGAGACGTTCGGAAAAACGCGCCGGCGACAGGCCGGTCACCCGCCGCACGGCACGCCCCATGTGCGACTGGTCGGCAAAACCCGCTTCGGCTGCGACGGCGGCCAGCCCGCCTTCCCCTTGATCTGCCAATGCTTCGCGCAGGTGAAAGGCCGCCTCGACACGCTCGAACAGCGCCAGATCACGCTGACTCTGGCCGGTCCAGTCGCGGATGCGCCGCTGCAGCTGGCGCAGGCCACGCCCACTGCCGGAATGCGCGGCGCGGGTGGCCATGCTGCGCAGCCAGTCACCGAGCAGGGGCACCGGCGCTGCTGCGCCTCCCTCCTCCCGGTAGAGTCCGGTAAAAACCTGCTGCAGCACGTCAAATGGCGCTGCGCCGCCGCATGCCTGAACAGCGGTACATGCGCTTTGCAGGGCAGGCAGCGGCATCTCGTCCAGAGCAACGGTGCGGTCCATATAGCCATCCAGTGGCTCGCCCAGCCAGTGCGCCAGCACCTCGGGATACAGGCCTACCGAGAAGGCGTGGATGTCGCCGGGGGACCAGCTTACCAGCGGCCGGCGCTGCGGCCCGGTGAGCGTAATTGCCGGCAGGGCCGGACCGGGCTGGAATGGCTCCCGTTCCCCATCCCCCGTCAGCAGATGCAGGCTGCCGTGGAACACCCAGGTGAGCATCACCAGCGGGCTGGCCGGGTAAAAATTGCAACGCGCCGCGTCGCTCAGCGCGCAGCCGCGCGTATCCCGCTCGATGGCCGCCACAATGCAGCCGGCCAAAGCCGGATCGGGAACATGCAGCAAGGAACGCGGGGCAGGCACAGGATGTCGTTTCCGTTCTAGAGCGGGACAGGGCAAGGCGGCAGCATGGTGGCAATTCACCACGGAGCACTTGCATGGCCAAAACCATAATTCAGGGACGACTGACGCACAAGCTGCGCAGTCTGGCGGTTTCCTGCGCAGCAGGCGGCACAGTACTGCTGCGGCGGCTGGCCGGTCGGCCACTGGTCGCGGCCTGGCCGCCAGTCATGGAGTACGCCACGCTGTTCTGGCACTGGCAGTTCAATCACGCACTGCGGCTGGCCCGCGAGAGTCCGGCCGAATGCCGTGCGTACTTCGACAGCCTGTATGCCGTCACCGAAGACTACCCCGATGTCAGCCATCGCCCGAGTGCGGCGCACGAGCCGCGCGGCGACTGGTACATCCCGCAGCACGGCCGCAGCACGATCACGCTGCTGCATTTCCACGGTGGCGGCTATGCGTTCCACGCGGCGGTCTCACGGCATTTTGCCGCGAGTCTGGCGCACTATCTGGGCGTGAGCGTCTTTGCCCCGGACTACCGCCTGACCCCGGAACACCCCCACCCTGCGCAACGCGATGATGCGCTGGCAGCCTATCGCCATCTGCTCGCCAGCGGTGTCCCGGCCAGCCAGATCGTGCTGTGCGGGGATTCTGCCGGCGGGCATCTGGCGCTGATGACACTGGCCGAACTCGCCGATGCCGGCCTGCCGCAACCACTATTGACCCTGGCACTCAGCCCGTGGACCGATACCGGCGAACGCGGTGCCAGCCTGTACGGCAACGACCGCTTCGATCTGGTGCAGGGCTACATGACGCAGCGCTTTGCACAATGGCTCAAGGGGGGGCAGCCACTCAGCGATGCCGAACTGTCACCAATCACGCGCGATTACCGCGGGCAGGGGCCGATCTACCTGCAAGTGGGCGGGCGGGAAATCCTCGTCGACATGATCCGCGACTTTGCCCGCAGCCAGGCGGCAAACGGTGCACAACTGCGGCTGGATGTGTGGCCGGAGATGAACCACGAGTTCCACGCGTTTGGCCGCACGCATCCGGACAGCCACGCCGCGCTGCTGCGCCTGCGCGAGGCCCTGGACTGGGCGGAAAGCCAGCGACCATTCCCACCGCAGCCGTATACCGAGATCGATACGCTTGCTGCCAACCTCACCCGCGTAGCCATATCTGCAATACCCATAACCCCATAGAGCAGAAAGCACCACGAACACTGAAAAGCAGGGCTATACCCCGAGCGCGTCTTTCAGTGACTTGAGAAAGCGCCGGCTCACCGGCACGCTGCGGCCGTGCCGGGTGATGAGGTCGGCACCGCCGCTGTCGTTGAGGCGAATTTCGGCGATCGCCTGCGGGTGCACCAGATGCTGGCGATGACAGCGCAAGAGCGGCGTGCGTTCTTCCAGTGTTTTCAGCGTCAGTTCGGTGAAGTGCTCCTGCCCGTCGCGGTCAACCAGATAGATGCCCGAGAGCCTGGCGATCACCGACTCCACCTCGGCCAGCGGCAGCAGCACGATGCGGTTATGCCCGTGACAGGGCAGTTGCTGCAGCGGCTGCAGGTTGATCAGCGGCTGATAATCCGGGGCGCCGGCCGGCAGGCTGCGGCGCAGCCGCGCGAGGGTTCTGGCCAGCCGCGCGGGTTCGACCGGCTTGAGCAGGTAATCGAAGGCGTGCGCGTCAAAGGCCCGGATCGCGTGTTCATCAAAAGCGGTGACGAAAACGATGTGCGGCACATGCTCGGGGTCGAACATGCTCACCAGCTCCAGCCCGGAAATTTTCGGCATCTGGATATCGAGGAAGATCACATCCGGGTTCAGCCGGTTGATCAGTTGCATGCCTTCGATGGCATTGCCGGCTTCGGCTGCGATGCTCACATCCGGATGCGCCGCCAGCAGCGCGCGCAGTTCGTCACGCGCCAGCGGCTCGTCGTCAACCAGCAGCACTTGCATCGGGGCTTTCCTCGTTCAGGGGTAAGGTCAGGGTAATGCGGGTGTAGCGCTCGGCCAGTGCGTCGACCGCCAGGCCGAAACGCTCGCCAAAGCGCGCCTTCAGGCGCTTGTCGACCAGCGTCATGCCCAGCCCGGCGCCGGCCTGACGCGCCAGCGGATACAGGCCGGCATTGTCCTCGACGTGCACCAGCAAGGTATGTTCATTCTTGCCCGGCTCGGCAAACAGGCGAATGTGGCCCGGGCCCAGCAGATGTGCAGTGCCATGCTTGATGGCGTTTTCCACCAGCGGCTGCAGCGAGAAGGCCGGCAGGCGCGCCTGCGCGTAGATGTAGGGCAGATCGATCTCGACCTTGAGGCGCTCGCCAAAGCGCGCCAGCTCGATCTGCAGGTAGGCGTTCACGTGCTCGATTTCTTCGGCCAGCGTGACTTCCTCCTCGGGACGCTTGAGGTTCTTGCGGAAAAAGGTCGACAGATGCTGCACCAGGGTCCGGGCGCGATCCGGGTCGATGCGGATCACGGCGTTGATGGTATTCAACGCATTGAACAGAAAATGCGGGTTTACCTGCGCATGCAGCAGCTTGATCTCGGTCTGGCTCAAGAGGCTGCGCTGCGACTCCAGCCGTCCGGTAAGAATCTGGCGCGCCAGCAGATTGGCAATGCCCTCGCCCAGCGTGCGGTTCACCCGGGCGAACAGCCGCCCTTTCGGCTCGTAAAGCTTGATCGTACCGATCACCTGTCCGTCGGCATCCTGCAGCGGAATCACCAGTGTCGAGCCCAGCCGGCACTCGGGATGAATCGAGCAGGTGTAGGCGACCTCGTTGCCGTCGGCGTACACGACGCGGTTGTCGCGGATTGCTTCCAGCGTATGTGTCGATACGATCGGCGTTCCCGGCAGATGGTGGTCTGCCCCGGTGCCTGTAAACGCCAGCAGCCGCTCGCGATCGGTAATGGCCACGGCGCCGACGCCGGTTTCCTCGGCAATGATCGTGGCGACTTTCTGCGCGCTCGCGGCACTCAGGCCACCACGCAGCACGCCATCGGTCCGCGCCGCAATGCGCAGCGCCCGCGCGGAGAAGGCATTCGAGTATTTTTCCAGCATCGCCCGCCGGTCGAGCAAGAGACGCATGAACATCGCACTGCCAATGCTGTTGGCCGTGAGCATCGGCAGAGCCACGGTATTCACCACGGCAAACGCGGTGGCATACGGCGTGGTCAGGGCCAGAATGATCAGCATCTGCACGATTTCCGCGGCCAGGGTCACCAGCCCGACCAGCATGGGCTGGAACAGCAGATCGACCCGCCCGCGCCGGATTAGCAGGCGGTGCACCAGCCCTCCCAGCAGACCTTCGGTCACAGTGGAAACCATGCAGGCGATGTCGGTTGGCCCGCCCATGCCATAACGGTGCAGCCCGCCGGTCAGCCCCACGGCCAGCCCCACCGAAGGCCCGCCCAGCAAACCGCCCAGCACGGCGCCGATCGCACGGATATTGGCAATGGCCTCGCCGACATGCAGACCCAGCAAAGTGCCGAGCACGCAGAACCCGGAGAACACCACATAGCAGGTGAGCTTGTGCGGCAAGCGGATCGTGACCTGCATCAGCGGGGTAAACAGCGGGGTCTTCGCCAGAATCCACGCAATCACCAGAAAGATGCAGGTCTGCTGCAGCAGCTGGAAGACCAGTGCAAGTTGCTGCGCCATCCGCTATCTCCTTCTCGTGCGCTCGAGCCCGTCACCGTAAGCCATTGCGCGCGCGCCGGCCATCAGCGAATACCCCAAGCCATAATACATGCCAATGTATATCCGCATGAGCCATTCAACAATTAGCCTTCACGGCAATACCCGTCAGGCATTCCGCTCTTCCTGTTGCAGCCAGCGGTGACAGGCCGCACGCAGGCGCTCCGCACCAGCCGTCAGGCGCTTTTCCGCGTGCCAGACCAGATAGAAACGCCGCTGCATCGCGATGTCCGGCAGCGGAATCACGGCGAATTCGTCCCGTGCCAGTTCGCGGGCAATCGAGCGGCGCGAGCCACAGGAAATCCCCAACCCCAGCCGCACCGCTTCGCGCACGGCCTCGCCGCTGCCCAGTTCCAGCAGCAGATTCATGCCGCCCAGATGCGGCAGCAGCATGGCTTCCAGCATCTGCCGCACCCCGGAACCGGCCTCGCGCATGATCCACGGAGCGGCCGCCAGCGCGGCAAGGCTCGCTTCACCGGCCAATAAGGGGTGATCAGCGCGGGCAAACACTACCATCTCGTCGGCCAGCCAGCGCTCGCTCACCAGCTGCCGGTGCGTCAGCGGTGCCTCGATCAGGCCGATGTCGGCACGACTGTCGAGCAGCAGCTCGACCACGTGCTGCGAATTGCCGATGGCGACCTCGTAGCGGTCTTCCGGGCGCGCCTGCATCAGCTCGCCCAGCAGCGCCGGCAGCACAAAATTGCCGATAGTCAGGCTGGCGGCGATGCGCAAGCGGCTTGGCGCCCCCGCGTCGTAGCTGGCTTCCAGTGTTTCGGCCTGTGCCAGCAGTTCCTCGGCGCGCGGCAACAGAAAGCGCCCGTGTTCATTCAGCACCACGCGCCGGCCGATGCGATCGAACAGGGTCACCCCCAGCCGGCGCTCCAGCTCGGCCAGGGCGCCACTTGCCGCCGATTGCGACAGCCCGAGCGCCGCGGCGGCGGCCGTCACGCCACCGGTGCGATTGATTGCGCAAAAGACTTCCAGTTCGCGCAGCGTCATTTTCAGCATGGCCCCTCCTGATCGGTTTTCCCGATGACTTTAACGGAATTATCCGTTATTCAGAATATATCTTCCAGCGATAAGCTTATGCCATCGAAACCTAAGCAGGAGCACCGCGATGAATGCCTCCGCACTCAGACAACTACTTCCCGGCCTGGCACTGGTTGCCGCCATTACCGCCGTCGCCCATTTTCTCGGCGAACAATTCCCGCTGATGGGCGGCGCCGTTGCCGGCATTCTGCTCGGCCTCGCCATTCGCAGCCGCTTCAAGGTCAGCGAAACGCAACTGCCGGGCGTCCGGTTTGCCGGCAAGCAGCTGCTGCAGTGGTCGATTGTCGGCCTGGGGCTGGCGCTGCCGATCGGCGCGGTGCTCGATACCGGGCTGAAATCGCTCTCGGTCACGCTGGTCACGCTGTCACTGGCCTTTGCCAGCGCCTTTGTCTTCGGCCGGTTGCTGAAGATTCCGGCCAAGCTTTGCGTACTGATCGGCGGCGGCACCGCGATCTGCGGCGGCTCGGCGATTGCCGCGATGACACCGGTGGTGAAGCCGGATGATCACGAAACCGCGTTCTCGCTGTCGACCATCTTTCTGTTCAACATCGTCGCCGTGCTGACCTTCCCGGTACTGGGCCAGTGGCTGGGGCTGTCGGATTCCGGTTTCGGCCTGTGGGCCGGCACCGCGATCAACGACACCTCGTCGGTGGTGGCTGCCGCCTACTCGTGGAGCAAGGAAGCCGGTGACTATGCCACCATCGTGAAGCTGAGCCGTGCCATGCTGATCATCCCGGTGACGCTGATCCTGAGCTTCGTGTTCACCCGCCGCAACGCGGTAAACGTCGACGGCACCGCCGCCAAGCGCCCCGGCATCCGCCACGCGATTCCCGGCTTCATCATCTGCTTCGTGATCGCCTCGCTGTTCAACGGCTACCTGCCGCAGGCCCTGACCAGCGCCGCGCACAGTGCCTCCACCGTCCTGATCACCGCGGCACTGACCGCCATCGGCCTCTCGACCGATCTGGGCAAGATGAAGCACACCGGCTGGCGTCCGATTGCCCTGGGCCTCCTGGTCTGGATCACCGTCGCCGCCTCCAGCCTCCTGATGCAGCACCTGGGCGGGCACTGGTAATATCAACCCAAGGTACAAGTCAACACTAGACCGGTGGCCCCTGCGCTGCCGGTTTTGCTTTGCAGACAGGAAAGTAAACGTGAATCAGGCCTACAAGTACATTGCCCTATGTCCGGAGGCCGTGCTGCCGGAGCCAGGCTCATCGATGCCGTACAAGGCAATCATATGGATTGAAAGCCCGAGCACAGCGCAATGGCGTGAAGCGGTTTGCTACTGGTTGGTAAAGTCAGGCTGCCTGTACGCGCTCTGCGTTGGCACGGATTGCGAAATCTGGCACGACCTGATTGATGAAACCCTGCTTGAAGAATTCGGCTGGCAAGGCATTCCGGACGACCGATCAATCATGACGACCTGGCATACCGAAGAAACCCTAGGTCAGGTTTACGAATTTGCCCAACTACACGCTCGGCATCCAGCTGTTGCGCTTGATGGTCTGTCTATCTTGCATATCACCGAAAAAGTAATGCCGCCTGAACTGCTTGCCGCAGCGCTTGCGAACTGCGCGTAAAAAAAGCCGCTTTGCAGCGGCTTTTTTCATGTCTGGTGCAGCGCATCACTTGCGGGCAATCGCACGCCAGCCGATGTCCTTGCGGTATTGCATGCCGTCAAAGCGAATGCCTTCGAGCATGTCGTAGGCGCGCTTCTGGGCGATCTTCACGCTGTCGCCCAGTGCGGTCACGCACAGGACGCGGCCACCGGCGGTCACGACGTCGCCGGCGGCATTCAGTGCCGTGCCGGCGTGGAAGACGTGGCCATCTTCATGCTTGGCATCCAAACCACTGATCACGTCGCCCTTCTGCGGGGTTTCCGGATAATTGCCGGCGGCCATGACCACACCGATGGCGACGCGACGGTCCCACTCGGCCTCGACCTGATCGAGACGCCCTTCGATGCCGGCTTCGATCAGCGTCACGAAATCGCTCTTCAGGCGCATCATGATCGGCTGGGTTTCCGGATCACCGAAGCGGCAGTTGAATTCGACCACATTGACCGTGCCATCCGGGCTGACCATCAGGCCGGCGTAGAGGAAGCCGGTGAATTCGACGCCATCCTTCGCCATGCCGGCGACGGTCGGCAGAATGACTTCGCGCATCGCGCGGGCGTGGACTTCCGGGGTCACGACCGGAGCCGGGCTGTAAGCCCCCATGCCGCCGGTGTTCGGGCCTTCGTCATTATCCAGCAGGCGCTTGTGGTCCTGGCTCGACGCCATCGCCAGCACATTCTTGCCATCCACCATGACGATGAAGCTGGCCTCTTCGCCGGCGAGGAAGCCTTCGATCACCACGCGGGCGCCGGCGTCGCCGAACTTGTTGCCTTCGAGCATCATGTCGATCGCCGCGTGCGCCTCATCCAGCGTCATGGCCACGACCACACCCTTGCCGGCCGCCAGGCCGTCCGCCTTGATGACAATCGGTGCGCCCTGCGCATTTACATAGTCATGCGCGGCTTTCGCATCGGCGAAGGTGGCATACGCAGCGGTCGGAATACCGTGGCGTGCCATGAAGTCCTTGGCAAAGCCTTTCGACCATTCCAGCTGCGCGGCAGCACGGGTGGGGCCGAAGATTTTCAGCCCTTCGGCACGGAATGCATCAACCACGCCGTTGGACAGCGGCGCTTCCGGGCCGACGACGGTGAAGGCGATGTGCTCGGTCTTGGCAAACTCGATCAGCGCGGGAATGTCATTGATGTTGACGTTGGTGAGGTTGGGTTCGCGCGCGGTGCCGGCGTTGCCCGGTGCCACAAACACCTTGGCCACGCGCGGCGACTGGGCGATTTTCCAGGCCAGCGCGTGTTCGCGGCCGCCGGAACCGATTACCAGTACGTTCATGGGTATACCTTTCTAGCTATCAGAATTCAATGCGTCCGTACGTATAGATTACGGAACCGTTATTCACCCCACCCAGACTCGGGATGTAGGTGGTGTACAGCGTGATCGGGGAAAACTTGGCCGACACCATCGGTAGAATCACCGGAAAAGGAATGCCGTTGAAAATGTCGGTGCGCGACACCAGCCCGCCGGAGAGCCCGGCCCCCAGCTGGAAGTCGCCTGCCACTTTCCAATAGGGCATCCACATATAGCCCAGATTGAACTGCGGGTCTTCATGGGAATCAGCGAACACGAAGAAGAACAGTGATTCTTCGTTGCCGTTTTCATGGGTGATGTGTTTTTCGAAACCGCCGCCGTAGGCGAATTCGTTCAGTTCGGCGAGTTTCTCGGGCGTGTATTGCCAGCGGGCATGGTAGGCATAGCCGGACACCAGCAGCCCGTTATTGCCCTGATTCCAGATCTGGCTGACCTTGCTGCAGGCCGTATCGAAACCGGCCCACCAGTCTTCGCAGGCCGCCTGCGCAGCAGGGATAGAAAGCAACAGGGCAAGACCGGCTAGCAGGGTGCGAAATGATTTCATCGTAGTTGGACGAAGTAATGTGAGTGGTAAGCGCCTTTTACGCCAGATGGCGGGATCAGGCTGTTACGAAGTTATCAGCCCGGAGAAAGCTTGCTCAACATTCAGCTTCGGTGCGCAAATCCCTGCGGGATTTTCACTCCCTAAGCACGGCACCATTCGGGGCAAGCAATCACAAGCCCATTCGGCTGGGAGCCGCGCGAGGGCGCGAAACACGGTGGCGACGTGTGCGTTTGCACACGAGCCGCCGGGTGACAAAGCCATCGCGCGGCGCAGCGCCGAATCAATGACGGAAGTGGCGGATGCCGGTGACCACCATGGCAATGCCATGCTCGTCCGCCGCAGCAATCACCTCGTCGTCACGCACCGAGCCGCCCGGCTGGATGATGGCGGATACACCATTTTCCGCAATCACGTCCACACCGTCGCGGAACGGGAAGAAGGCGTCCGATGCGGCCACCGAACCGCGCAGGTCCAGACCGGCATTCTTGGCCTTGATTGCCGCGATCTTGGTCGAATCGACACGGCTCATTTGCCCTGCGCCGATGCCCAGCGTCTGGCCCTTGCCGCAGAAGACAATCGCATTGGATTTCACGAACTTGGCGACATTCCACGCGAACAGCAGGTCTTTGAGTTGCTGCTCGTTCGGCTGCTTCTTGGTCACGACCTTCAGATCCGCCAGTGTCAGTGCATGCACGTCCGGGCTTTGCACCAGAATGCCGCCGCCGACACGCTTGAGATCGAACTTGTTTTCGCCGGTTTCGATGGCCACTTCCAGCACACGCACGTTGACCTTCTTCGCCAGCAGATCCAGCGCTTCCTGGGTGTAGGACGGGGCGATCAGCACTTCGAGGAATTGCTTGGCAACGGCTTCGACGGTGTCGGCGTCAACGGTCTTGTTGAACGCAATGATGCCGCCAAAGGCGCTGGTGGTGTCGGTGGCAAACGCCAGCTGGTAGGCCGTGTAGGTATCCGGGCCAACAGCGACGCCACAGGGGTTGGCGTGCTTGACGATCACGCAGGCCGGCTCGGCAAACTGCTTGACGGCCTCCCAGGCGGCGTCGGCATCGGCGATGTTGTTGTAGCTCAGTTCCTTGCCCTGGAACTGCTTGTAATTCGCCAGGCTGCCGGCAGCCGGGTGCAGGTCGCGGTAGAAGGCGGCGGACTGGTGCGGGTTTTCACCGTAGCGCATGTCCTGCACCTTGACGAACTGCAGATTCAGGCGGTTCGGATAGGCCACCTTGTCGCCCGCGTCGGTCAGGGCGGTCAGGTAGTTGGAGATCGCGCCGTCGTAGGCGGCGGTGTGGCTGAAGGCCTTCTTGGCCAGATTGATGCGGGTGGTCAGGCTCAGTGCGCCGCCGTTGGCCTGCATTTCTTCAACCAGTGCGTTGTAATCCGCGGCATCGGTAACAATCGCCACGTGCGCGTGGTTCTTGGCTGCCGAGCGCACCATGGCCGGGCCGCCGATGTCGATGTTTTCGATCGCGTCTTCAAAGCTGCAATCCGCCTTGGCGATGGTGGCCTCGAACGGATACAGGTTCACACACACCAGATCGATGTTGCCGATGCCATGCTCCTGCATGGTGCCCACGTGCGCTTCCAGATCGCGACGGCCGAGAATGCCGCCGTGAATTTTCGGGTGCAGCGTCTTCACGCGGCCATCGAGCATTTCCGGGAAGCCGGTGTAGTCCGACACTTCGATGACCGGTACGCCGTTGTCAGAAAACAGCTTGGCGGTACCGCCGGTGGACAGGATTTCCACGCCTTGCGCCACCAGCGCACGGGCGAAATCCAGCACGCCGGTCTTGTCGGATACGCTGATCAGCGCACGTTGAATCTTGCTCATTCGTTCATCTCCAGATTGAATTGCCAGTTTGCTGCGCCCCGTTTCTCACGAGGCCAATTTCACAGGTATCCGCCCACAGCTCTTGCAAAGCGATGACTACGGGCGCATACCCCTTAAAGCATGTCGTAGGTCTGCAGCTTCTTGCGCAGGGTGTTGCGGTTGATGCCCAGCATGTCCGCCGCCTTGGTCTGATTGCCGCCCACTTTTTCCAGCACGATTTCCAGCAGCGGCTTTTCCACCCGAGCCAGCACCATGTCGTACAGTGCGCACGGCGCTTCGCCGTCCAGATCGCGGAAATACTCGGCCAGCGAGGCATGAATCGCATCGGCGATCTGATCGCGCGCCGCTTGTTGTTCAGTCATTGGTTTCCCCTGTTTCGTCTTGTTGTTCTGTGTTCTGCGCAGCGCCGTCCGTTGCGGCGCTGTCGTCGTACACCAGCCGGGCGGATTGCGCCGCCAGCCGGTCAAAGAATTCGCGCGTGGCGCGCGCCTGATCCGCGCTGCTTTCCAGCGCATACATGGCCTGGCGAAAGGCATTGCCGCCCTGCAAGCCCCTGGTCGTCCAGGCAATGTGCTTGCGGGCGATGCGCACGCCGGAATACTCGCCGTAAAAGGCATACAGCGCGTCCAGGTGTTCCATCATCACCGCGCGCACTTCGCTCACATCCGGTGGCGCCAGCATTTCGCCCGTCGCCAGAAAATGGCCGATCTCGCGGAACAGCCACGGCCGCCCCTGCGCGGCGCGGCCGATCATGATGGCGTCTGCGCCGGTGACATCCAGCACATGTCTGGCTTTCTGCGGGGTATCGATGTCGCCATTGGCGATGATGGGAATGCGGCGCGTGGCCTTGACCGCGCGGATCAGCTCATAGCGCGCGTTGCCGTTATACATGTCCTCGCGCGTGCGGCCGTGGATGGCCAGCGCGGCAATGCCGGCGTTCTCGGCAATTTCGGCCACGCGGTGGATATTTTCCTCGCCATTGCAGAAACCCAGCCGCGTTTTCAGCGTGACGGGCACCTCGACCGCCGCCACCACGCGCTCGAGGATTTCCTGCACCAGCGCTTCGTCCTGCAGCAAGGCGGAGCCGGCCAGCTTGTTGCAGACCTTTTTCACCGGGCAGCCCATATTGATGTCGACGATCTGTGCGCCGTTGGCCACCTGATAGCGCGCGGCCTCGGCGAGCTTTGCAGGCTCCGAACCGGCAATCTGCACGGAAATGGGCGCAAGTTCGCCAGTGAAGTCGGCGCGGCGCTGGGTCTTTTTGGTCAGGCGCAGGCTCTGGTCAGCCGTGATCATTTCCGACACGGCATGGCCCGCGCCAAAGCGCTTGCACAGCTGGCGGAACGGCCGATCCGTCACCCCCGCCATGGGAGCCACGATCAGATTGTTGGCAAGCGCATAAGGCCCGATGTGCATGACCGGTGGCAAAGGGGGTGGGTGGAATGGGCGGCCATTCTACACACCGCCTAAAAATTAGGCAACAACGATCCTCGCTCGCCCAAACACACCTCATCCCATCCAGCCGGAGCCCTTGCTGGCACTAGGCTACAGCCCGATACCCACCACAACACAAAGGGCGTCAAAGCCATCGCGACGCCAGTGGTGCACGCCCCCAAAAAAAGCAAGGATGTCAGTGACTAGCCGGCGAAGGGAGCACCGCCAGCGGTGATCGGCCACGCCCAAGCAGCGCCAGCTGATTGCGCAGGGGATCGTAGAGAACGATCTGGTCGCTCCCCAGCTGGAAAAGTGCAAGATTTCCGGGCAAGTGCTGAACATAGGTCACACGCCACGCCAGCACGGGACTCTCTGTCGCCAGGCGCCAGGACCGGCCCCCTGCAGTTACCAGCAAACCATCTCCCGGCCAGAAGCCACCTTGAAATGACACAGAGGATGAGGCTACCGCAGGAAACCGTGCCGCCTTCCCTGCCTGAATACGAAGTCGATCCCGAGGCCAACCAGTCACCGATGCCCAAGGGCCGGCAAGCGGAATATTCAGCTGTTTCATACACAAAGGGTAACGGTCAAGCAGAACCAGTCTTGGCTGCGGAGTATGGTCCTCGACTCCCAATTCAAGGCCTTTGCAATCATGCGACTCAACAGTAGCAACCTTTTGAATCCCTCTAGACTCCCACACTAGGACTTCTGTCCTATCAGCAGATAGAAAGTAGACCTGCAATCCGGCAGGCACGCGCATCGAGCCAGCCGAACTGAGCTCAGTCTGGCTCAACATCGACAGTTGCACGGGGGCTACGAACAGATAAAGCAGCAGCAAAGGCAGATAACTGATGGTTTGAATCAGGAAACTCGCCCGCAGCGCCTGCCTTCCGCTGCGCCGCAGATCGCGCAGCGCCAGCCACACGAACGGCCATTCCAGCAGGACTGTGAACAACCAGGCCAGCGGCAGCGCCAGCCAGGCCACATACAACGCATTGTGGAGATCAACCCAGCGCCCCAAGTCCAGCAGCTGCAACACGCCAAAGCCCGCCCAGGCTGACAGGTAGTTCGCCAAGAGCAGCAGGCCGAAATTCCGTTTGTCATGCAGCCTGTCTCGCCGGACAAAGCGCTGCAGCAGCCAGAGCTCGAACAGCGCAATGAAGAAATTGCCCAAGAGCAGGTGGAATGCGCCGAGCCACATCAGCGGCGTGCCGGCGTTGGCCTGCGCCAGTGCAGGCCACAGCAAGGCAATCAGGCAAATAAGCGGTGGCAAACGCAAGCGAAAAGATCCGGGCATGTCGTGAGTTCGTAATGGCGAGCGAGCATCACCTTACCACACTCATCAGCTTGAGTTGCTTAATCACGCCTCCATCGGCCAGCGCACGATTTCCTGCCGCAGTGTCGCGGCGTCGGTCATGCCGCTCATAATCCGTGCACCAATCAGCAGGCTGGGGGTGGCGTAAACCTGCAGCCGCTGCGCCAGTTGCTGCGTCGCTGTCAGCGTTGCGGCCGCCGCATCGGCCTCGGCGAGGCTGGCTTGCGTTCCGGATTGCCGCGCGATCTGCTTGAGTGCGGCAGTGGTCAGCGGCAGCGGGCCAGTCATGAGAGCGTGATGCGCGGCGCTGAACTGCCTGGGCTGCTGCTGCCACACCCGCAGCGCGAAGGCGCTGGCCAGTGCGCTCCCCGGATCCATGATTGTCAGCAGCTTCAGCACGAAACGCGCGGGGGCATCGGCTCGTCCTGCCAGCTGTGCGATGACCGGATCGAGCTTGCGGCAGTAAGGACAGTTGTAATCGGTAAACACCAGCACGCTGCGCGTGGCGGCCGCCGGCCCGAGGACGGGGTCGAGCGGGTTGTCATAGATCGCCACCGGCGTTTCGCGCGCCAGGCGGCGCAGCTCATCCCGATAAGCAGCGCGGCGCCGTGCCGCCTCGGCCTCCAGATCGGACAGGCTGGCGCCGCTGGCCAGCACGGGCAAGCCGGCGAGAAGGGTCAAAAGCTGGCGACGCTGCATGGCGCAAGATTCCCGGTCAAAAGCATCCCGACCGAAATACAGAGGCGATGTTCCCCGTGAACAAATCACACCCGAAACCCACAGGTATCGGGCGGGGAATCAGCCAATCAAAAAGAAAAGGGCAAATACAAGTAAAGGTATTCGGCTAGCGAAAGCGGTAGCGCGCTCTGCAACGCGCCAGATCGTCGGCACTGGGGCGCACGGTGCCGACCGACACCGAATCGTCAAACAAAATGGAGTCACGGCTGGGGCTGTGCTGCACCAGACCGATGCCGTGGCCGACTTCGTGCACCAGTGCAGCCATCAGCCACTCGCGGCTGCGGATACCGCTGGCGGATAGCGCGATGTCGGCGTCGGTGAGGATGCGGCGGAACTGGCGGGTTTCGGTGTGCGCCAGCGCACCGGGCAAGGCGGGCACCCAGCCGATGACGTTTTTGCCATCGTGCTCCAGACCCAGTTTCGTGTAGCCGGCGAACTCGATCTTCACCCCGCACGGCGCCCAGGCCTCGCTGGCGGCGATCATTGCGTCGAGGATGTCGCTGTCCCGGATTGTGGCAGGGGCGCCGGAGGGGTTGTACAGCAGCACGTAGGTCTTGTTCTGCCAGACCGGATCATCGCGCTCGTCCAGCGCCATTACCGGTGCAGCCAGCCCACATACCCAAGCCAGCATGGCGATGAATGCCATTATTTTCATAGATTCCACCCATATACCCCCTGCAAATACAACAAAGGGTGGCAGAGCCACCCTTTGTTCACCAGCGAGCCGGAACACTTAGTCCTTGCGCTCGACCTGCGAGACGTCGCGCACCGCCCCGGTATCGGCCGAGGTGGTCATGGCGGCGTAGGCACGCAGCGCGGCGCTGACAAAGCGCTCGCGATCAACCGGCTTCCAGGCATCCTTGCCCTTGGCTTCCATGGCAGCACGGCGAGCGGTGAGCTCTTCGGCGCTGACCAGCAGATTGATCGTGCGGTTCGGGATGTCGATTTCCAGCTGGTCACCCTCTTGCGCCAGACCGATCGCGCCACCTTCGGCGGCTTCCGGCGAAACGTGGCCAATGGATAAACCGGACGTCCCGCCGGAAAAGCGGCCATCGGTCAGCAGCGCACACGCCTTGCCCAGGCCCTTGGACTTCAGATAGGACGTCGGATAGAGCATTTCCTGCATGCCCGGGCCGCCCTTCGGGCCTTCGTAGCGGATCAGCACCACATCACCGGCAACGATCTGGTCGTCCAGAATGCCGGCCACCGCGTCATCCTGCGATTCGAAAATGCGCACGCGACCGGTGAACTTGAGAATGGAATCATCCACACCCGCGGTTTTCACGATGCAGCCGCGCTCGGCAATGTTGCCGTACAGCACCGCAATGCCGCCGTCCTGCGAGTAGGCGTTTTCCTTGTTGCGGATGCAGCCGCCGGCACGATCCAGATCGAGATCCGGATAACGCATCGACTGGCTGAAGGCGATGGTGGTTGCCACGCCGCCGGGCGCCGCGCGGTAGAAGTGGTGCGCCAGACTATCCTGGGCATTCTTCACCACATCCCACTTGTCCAGACCTTCACCGATGGTCTTGCTGTGCACGGTGGGCACATCCCGGTGAATCAGGCCGGCGCGATCGAGCTCGGCCAGAATGCCGATCACGCCACCGGCGCGGTGTACGTCTTCCATGTGATATTTCTGCGTGGCCGGCGCCACTTTCGCCAGACACGGCACTTTGCGGCTCATGCGGTCGATGTCGGTCATCTTGAACGGCACGCCGGCTTCATTGGCGGCGGCCAGCAGGTGCAGCACGGTATTGGTCGAGCCGCCCATGGCGATGTCGAGCGCGATGGCATTTTCGAAGGCTTCGAAGGTACAGATATTGCGCGGCAGGACCGAGGCATCGTCCTGCTCGTAATAGCGCTTGGCAAGCTCGACGATGGTCTGGCCGGCCTGCAGGAACAGGTTTTTGCGGTCGGCATGCGTGGCCAGCACCGAGCCATTGCCCGGCAGGGACAGGCCCAGCGCTTCGGTCAGGCAGTTCATCGAGTTGGCGGTAAACATGCCGGAACACGAACCACAGGTCGGGCAGGCGGAGCGCTCGACCGCTGCGACTTCTTCATCGCTGACATTCGGGTTCGCCGCTTCAACCATCGCGTCGACCAGATCCAGCTTGCGGATCTCGCCCTGCCAGTTGACCTTGCCGGCTTCCATCGGGCCGCCGGACACGAAGATCACCGGAATGTTCAGGCGCAGCGCGGCCATCAGCATCCCCGGGGTGATCTTGTCGCAGTTGGAGATGCACACCAGCGCATCGGCGCAATGCGCGTTCACCATGTACTCAACCGAATCGGCGATCAGGTCGCGTGAGGGCAGCGAATACAGCATGCCGCCGTGACCCATGGCGATGCCGTCATCCACCGCGATGGTGTTGAATTCCTTGGCGATGCCGCCGGCCTTTTCGATTTCGCGGGCGACCAGCTGGCCGAGGTTGTGCAGGTGCACGTGCCCCGGGACAAACTGGGTGAAGGAGTTGGCAATCGCAATGATGGGCTTGCCGAAATCGCCATCCTTCATGCCGGTGGCTCGCCACAGGGCGCGCGCGCCGGCCATGTTGCGGCCGTGGGTGGAGGTACGGGAACGGTATGCGGGCATGGTCGTAATCCTGTTACGTAATTCTGGTGGCCAGAAGGGCTGAGACCGGCACCGGCCCGGAATGTTTCGGGCGGGCGACGGCCGGAAATGCAGACCCCGATCAGGGTAAATACTGCACAGCAGCAGCGGACAGGCTATTGGCTTGCGGCGCGCGGCTCGATTCATGGGATAATGCCGCGATTTTATTCCAAAACCGCCCGCCCATGCTCGTTCATCCGCAATTCAATCCGATCGCCATCCAGCTCGGCCCCTTCGGCATTCACTGGTACGGGATCATGTACCTGCTGGGATTCGCCCTGTTCCTGATCCTCGGTCGCTGGCGCATTGCGCACAGCAACCCGCCCGGCTGGCACAAGGGCGAACTGGACGATCTGCTCTTTTATGGCGTGCTCGGCGTCATTCTTGGCGGGCGGCTGGGCTATGTGTTTTTCTACAAGCCCGAATTCTACATGGCCAACCCGCTGGCGATCTTCAAGCTCTGGGAAGGCGGCATGGCCTTTCACGGCGGCTTTATCGGCGTGCTGCTGGCGATGTGGTTCTTTGCCCGCAAAACCGGCCGGCGCTTTTTTGAAGTCACCGACTTCATCGCCCCGCTGGTGCCACTGGGCCTGGCTGCGGGGCGCATGGGCAACTTCATCAACGGCGAACTGTGGGGCCGCATTACTGCGCCGGAAAATTTCTGGGCCATGCTGTTTCCGCAAGCACGCAATGCCGACCTGCATGCGGTCAATACCCACCCCGAGCTGCTGAACTGGCTGCATAATGAAAGCCTGCCGCGTCACCCGTCGCAGCTGTACCAGTTCGCCCTGGAAGGCGTGCTGCTGTTCCTGATCCTATGGTTCTACTCGCGCAAACCGCGCCAGACAGGCCAGGTCTCGGGCTTGTTCCTGCTGGGCTACGGGCTGTTCCGCTTCATCGCCGAATTTGCCCGCGAGCCGGATGATTTTCTCGGTTTGCTGCAATGGAGCCTGTCGATGGGACAATGGCTGAGCCTGCCGATGATCCTGCTCGGCGCACACCTGTTCTGGTGGTCTTCGCGACAGGCGCCGAAACGCGCCAGCCGATACTAAGCCCCCCATGAGGCTGCACGCACTATATTTAAAAGCCTACAGCCTTATACCCAGACACGAACCTTTTCCTTCGCGCGCACTCCAAGCGACTCTGCCCTTTATGGAGCCGCCATGTTCGACTTTCTCGCCGACCCCGCCAGTCTGTGGTTTGTCTTCGCCTTCCTGCTGATGGGCGTGGGACTGGCCGGATCGGTACTGCCGGTCTTGCCCGGCAGCCCGCTGATTTTTGCCGGCGTACTGATCGCCGCCTGGCAGAACCACTTCGAACGGCTGGGCTGGCCGACCTTCATCCTGCTGGGCTTGCTGGTGCTTGTTTCGCAGATCATCGACTACATTGCCGGCGCGGCCGGCGCCAAAGCCGTGGGCGCCAGCAGGCAGGCTGTCTGGGGCGCGCTGGCCGGCTCGATCATCGGCCTGTTCTTTGGCCTGCCCGGACTGATCCTGGGTCCCTTTGTCGGCGCGGTACTGGGCGAACTGCTCGCGCAATCCTCGCTGGGCCAGGCTGGCAAGGTGGGCATCGCCAGCTGGCTGGGCTTTATTGTCGGCTCGATCCTGAAGCTGGTGCTGGCCGCAGCCATGCTGGTGGTAGCAGCACTGGGCTGGTGGGTATTCTAGGCAGAAGCTACATCCAGCGGCGGTTGCGGAACAGCAGCGTCAACACCGTCGTGATCAGCGCCATTGCCAGCATGGTCGCCCCGAAACCCCACTGCCATTTCAACCCGGGCATGTGCTCGAAATTCATACCGAAGATGCCGGTAATCAGCGTCAGCGGCATGAACACGATGGTAATGACGGTCAGGCGGCGCATCTGCAGATTGAGTTTGTGCCCCTGCAGGGAGTGGTAAGTATCCTGCTGGCCGGCCAGCGCTTCGCGCAGCGTTTCCACCGTTTCGATCAATTGCACCGAGTGATCGTACACATCGCGCAGATAGAGCTGGGTCTCGTCATGAAAGTAATCCTGCTCATCGCGCTGCAAGGTATTGATCAGCTCGCGTAACGGCCACAGGCCGCGGCGCATGCCCTGCAGGCTGCGCCGCATCTGCTGCAGCCGGCGCAACTGGCCCGGCTGGGTACCGGATTCGAGCATTTCGTCTTCGAGGTCATCGCTGATGTCGCCCAGCCGTTCCAGCACGGTGAAATCGCGATCGACCAGCTTGTCGAGGATCGAATACACCAGATAGTCGGCGCCGAACCGGCGCACCAGGGATTCCCCGCGCCGCAGCCCTTCGCGCAGACCGGCAAACGTGCCGGTCGGCTTTTCCTGAAAGGTCAGCACAAAGCCGCGCCCGAGCACGATGCTAACCTGCTCCCCCTCCAGATTGCCGTTTTCATCGAGCGAGTGCAGCCGTACCGTAATGAACAGGTAGTGCGGGTAGGCTTCGACCTTGGGGCGCTGCTGGGTGTTGAGGATGTCCTCCAGCGTCAGCGGGTGCAGGCGGAAACGCTCGCCAACCAGCTGCAGCAAGGCCTGGTTTTCCAGCCCGTGCAGATTCAGCCACAGCACCGGGTATTTCGGCTGATAGACCCGGCCCTGCTCGACAGCGGTAAACTGGGTTTCGACAAAATCGCCGGGCTCGGGGCCGTATTCGATCAGGGTGGCCAGCGTGGGCTGCGCCTCGCGCTGGCCGACATACAGCAGCGTTCCCGGAGCAGCCCCCGCCTTGTCGGCACGCAGGTGTTTCTTCACAGGCCGAGCGCCGGCACCGTGAGCGTGATGCCGATGGTTTGCCATAACGCTTGTTCCTCGTGCAGCGCCTGAACAATCAGTGGCGCGTCATTCAACCAGGCCTCGGGCAGTGCCAGCTCGTAATGCCGGCCATCCTCGCCCGCGCCGCAGCGCCAGCCGTCCGGCCAGACGCAATCGCTGCGCGCACGCGCGAGCAGCACAGCCAGTCGCAACGCCAGCAGGGCGGCGCGGTCATCCGGGCTGCTGCGCGCCAGCTCGGGCAAGGGGCCGCTTTGCGAGCCGGTCAGCCACGACAGCCACGCCTGCTCGCGCTCGGAAAATCCCAGCATGTCCGACCACGCCAAGATGTAAGCCGTATGCCGGTAATAATCATGGTGAGCAATCGCGCGACCGATCTCGTGCAGTGCCGCAGCCATGCCAAGGCGATGCAGGATTTCCGGCGAACCGGGGCGGAAGTGCCCGAAAATATCCTCGGCGAGAAGACGCACCCGCTCGGACTGGCCGACATCGGCCTGGAAGCGGCGCACGAAATTCGCCACGGTACGGTCACGCACGTCCTGGCTGGCCGCGCGCGCCATCAGGTCATAGAGAATGCCATCGCGCAACGCGCCATAGGTCACGCCCATGCGCTCGATGCCGAACATGCCGAAAGCCGCATTCATGATGGCGAATCCGCCGGGCAATACCGGCCGCCGATCCGGGCGCAGACCATGCAACTGGATGGCATCGATGTGCCCTGCCCCCAGCATGATCTCGCGCAGGCGGTCCAGCCCCTCGCGGGTAATCCCCATGCGCGAGAAGCCATTGAGCTCCAGCAAGTCAGAGAGCGAGCGCGCCGTGCCCGAGGTGCCGACCGCACGGTGCCACTGATCAGCCCGGAATTCCGGTACCAGCGGCAGCAGCGTGCCGCGAGCTGCCAGTTCGGCTGCAGCCAGTCGCTCGGCATTGATGATGCCGTCCGGAAAGTAGCGCATGCTCCAGGCCACGCAGCCCAGTTGCACGCTTTCGGTGACATAGGCGCGCAAGCCGCTGCCGATGATCAGCTCGGTCGAACCGCCACCGATATCCAGCACCAGCCGCCGCTCGCGCGTCGATGGCAGGCTGTGCGCCGCACCGATGTAGATCAGCCGCGCTTCTTCGCGGCCGTTGATGATGTCGATGGGGTAACCCAGCGCCGCTTCGGCCGCCGGCAGGAAATCCTGCCGGTTACTCGCCACCCGGAAGGTATTGGTGGCCACGGCACGCACGCAGGCTGGCTGAAAATGCGCCAGCACCTCGCCAAAGCGCCCGAGCGCCTCGATGAGTTCGGCCTGTGCCGCAGGCGTCAGACGGCCTGTGCGGTCCAGCCCGGCGCCGAGACGCACGGTTTCCTTGCGTGTTTCCAGCGGAAAAACCTCGCCGTCGACCACACGGGCGACTTGCAGGCGAAAGCTGTTCGAGCCCAGATCGACGGCGGCAATCACAGGCGAATCAGACATTTGGCATTTCCGCAACAAGGCTCTGGTTGACAGGAGTGGGGGGATGATAGCCGTTGCACGCCGCCAGCGGCAATGTTTCTCGGTGCGACGCAGCATGCGCGCCCGTAGCACTGACGCCGTCTGCACGAAAATGATCTTGGTTAAAAAAAAGCGATTTGACACAAACGCCGCCGGCATCCTCTGGCACAATCATCAGGGAATTCCCCCATAGCCGCAGCCCCAGGCCCGGCGCGGGTGAACAGGAGTGCCCGGAGCTGGCAGATGCCGGCTTTTTTTGACCGTGCGCGACGCACACGAAGACATCAGCGAAAGGTAGAGGGTATGCAAGCATTGCCTCCCGAGCAGCAGGGTCTGTACGACCCCGCAAACGAACGTGACGCCTGTGGCGTCGGCTTTGTGGCCCATCTGAAGGGTCAGAAAAGCCACTCGATCATCGAACAGGGTCTGCTGATTCTGAAAAACATCGACCACCGCGGTGCGGTGGGGGCCGATCCGCTGATGGGTGATGGCGCAGGTATCCTGCTGCAGATCCCGGATGCACTGTATCGTGAAGACATGGCCTCCCGGGGTATTGCCCTGCCACCAGTCGGCGAATACGGCGTGGGCATGATCTTCCTGCCGCAGGAAGCTGCCGCGCGTGCGGCTGCCGAGGAAGAAATCGAGCGGGCCGTGCGCGCCGAGGGGCAAATCGTACTGGGCTGGCGTGATGTGCCGGTCAACCGCGACATGCCGATGTCGCCGGTGGTAAAAGCCAAGGAACCGGTCATCCGCCAGATTTTCGTCGCACGCGGCAGCAGCGTCATTGTGACCGATGCGTTCGAACGCAAGCTGTACATCATCCGCAAGCGCGCCAGCCACGCCATCCGCGCACTGAAGCTCACGCATGGGCGCGAATTCTACGTACCGTCGTTCTCGGCACGCACCGTCAACTACAAGGGCATGCTGCTGGCGACGCAAGTCGGCGAATACTATTGCGACCTGCTGGACAGCCGCTGCGTGTCGGCGCTGGCGCTGGTGCACCAGCGTTTCTCGACCAATACCTTCCCGACCTGGGATCTGGCGCACCCGTTCCGCATGATTGCGCACAACGGTGAAATCAACACCCTGCGCGGCAATGTGAACTGGATTCGTGCTCGTGAGCGCGCGATTTCCTCGCCGGTGCTCGGCAAGGATCTCGACAAGGTCTGGCCGCTGATCTATCCGGGCCAGTCCGACTCGGCGTCCTTCGATA
Source organism: Chitinilyticum piscinae (assembly GCF_015223195.1). Lineage (GTDB taxonomy): Bacteria > Pseudomonadota > Gammaproteobacteria > Burkholderiales > Chitinibacteraceae > Chitinilyticum > Chitinilyticum piscinae. The sequence continues at coordinate 143,485 of NZ_JADFUA010000003.1, forward strand.
ACGCACTCGAACTGCTGGTGATGGGCGGCTATTCGCTCGCCCAGGCCGTGATGATGATGATTCCGGAAGCGTGGGAAAAGCACACGCTGATGGACGAAAAGCGCCGCGCCTTCTACGAATACCACGCTGCAATGATGGAGCCGTGGGATGGCCCCGCCGCCGTGGCCTTCACCGACGGCCGCCAGATCGGCGCCACGCTCGACCGCAACGGCCTGCGTCCTGCGCGCTATCTGGTGACTGACGACGATCTGGTGGTGATGGCTTCCGAATCCGGCGTACTGCCAATTGCTGAAAGCCGCATCGTCAAGAAATGGCGTCTGCAGCCGGGCAAGATGTTCCTGATCGACATGGAAGAAGGTCGCATCATTGATGACAAGGAACTGAAGGACAGCCTGGCCAAGGCCAAACCCTACCAGGAATGGATCGACAAGATCCGCATCAAGCTCGATGAAGTCGAAGGTGGCACCGCTGCTGCCGTGGATGAATCTGCGGTATCGCTGCTGGATCGCCAGCAAGCCTTCGGTTTCACCCAGGAAGACATCAAGTTCATCCTCGAACCGATTGCCAAGAATGGCGAAGAGCCGACCGGCTCGATGGGTAACGATGCCGCACTGACCGTGCTGTCGGCGAAAAACAAGCCGCTGTACAACTATTTCAAGCAACTGTTCGCGCAAGTAACCAACCCGCCGATCGACCCGATCCGCGAAGAACTGGTCATGTCGCTGGTGTCCTTCATCGGCCCGAAGCCGAACCTGCTGAATACCGCCGACATCAACCCGCCGATCCGTCTTGAAGTTGAGCAGCCGGTCCTGGGTGTCGCCGAAATCGAGAAAATCCGCAATATCGGCCGCTATACAGAGGGCAAATTCGACGCACACGAACTGGACATCACTTATCCGGCCGAGTGGGGCGCACAAGGAGTGGAAGCCCGTCTGGCCTCGCTGGTGGCCGAAGCGGAAGATGCGGTCAAGTCAGGTTCCAACATCCTGATCGTGTCGGATCGCAAGATTGATGCCAAGCATGTGGCCATTCCGGCACTGCTGGCCACCTCGGCCATCCACCTGCATCTGGTGAAGAAAGGTCTGCGCACCTCGACCGGCCTGGTGGTGGAAACCGGTTCGGCACGTGAAGTACACCACTTTGCCCTGCTCGGCGGTTACGGCGCGGAAGCGGTTCACCCCTACCTGACGCTGGAAACCCTGGCCGACATGGCTGGCGGCGATGCCGAACTGGCGGCGAAGTACCAGAAGAACTTCATCAAGGCGGTTGGCAAGGGGCTGTGCAAGGTCATGTCCAAGATGGGCATCTCGACCTATATGTCGTACACCGGCGCTCAGATTTTCGAAGCCATCGGTCTGAACAAGGCCTTCATCAAGAAATACTTCACCAGCACTCCGACCCAGGTCGAGGGTATCGGTCTGTTCGAGGTTGCAGAAGAAGCCTTGCGCCTGCATACCTCCGCCTTCTCGGCGGATCCGGTGCTGGCTGACGCACTGGATGCCGGTGGTGAGTATGCGTTTAGAATTCGCGGTGAAGAGCACCTGTGGACGCCGGATGCGATTGCCAAGCTGCAGCACTCCACGCGCAGCAACCAGTATTCCACTTACAAGGAATACGCGGCGCTGATCAACGACCAGTCCAAGCGTCACCTCACGCTGCGCGGCCTGTTTGAAATCCTGCCGGCCGGCAACGCTGTGCCGCTGGAAGAAGTCGAATCCGCCAAGGAAATCGTCAAGCGCTTCGCCACTGGCGCGATGTCGCTGGGTTCGATTTCGACTGAAGCACACACCACACTGGCGATTGCGATGAACCGCATCGGTGGCAAGTCCAACACCGGTGAAGGTGGCGAGGATGCCACCCGCTTCAAGCCGCTGGTGGCCGGACAAACCCTGTCCGAGGTGATCGGCGCCAACCGCATCGTGCGCGACTACACCTTCAAGGAAGGCGACAGCCTGCGCTCGGCGATCAAGCAGGTGGCCTCCGGCCGCTTTGGCGTGACCACCGAATATCTGGTCAATGCCGACCAGATCCAGATCAAGATGGCACAAGGCGCCAAGCCGGGCGAAGGCGGCCAGCTGCCAGGCCACAAGGTGTCCGAGTACATCGGCTACCTGCGTCACTCGGTGCCGGGCGTCGGCCTGATTTCCCCGCCGCCGCACCACGACATTTATTCGATCGAAGATCTGGCTCAGCTGATCCACGACCTGAAGAACGTCAATAAGCAGGCCAGCATCTCGGTGAAGCTGGTATCCGAAGTGGGCGTCGGCACGGTTGCTGCTGGTGTTTCCAAGGCCAAGGCCGATCACCTGGTAATCGCCGGTCATGACGGCGGCACCGGTGCATCGCCGCAATCGTCGATCAAGCATTGCGGCACGCCGTGGGAACTCGGTCTGGCTGAAACCCAGCAGACGCTGGTACTGAACCAGCTGCGCGGCCGCATCCGCGTGCAGGTTGACGGCCAGATGAAGACTGGTCGCGACGTGGTGATCGGCGCGCTGCTGGGCGCTGACGAGTTCGGTTTCGCGACTGCGCCGCTGGTCGTTGAAGGCTGCATCATGATGCGCAAGTGCCACCTGAATACCTGTCCGGTTGGTGTTGCTACCCAGGATCCGGAGCTGCGCCGCCGCTTTACCGGCCAGCCCGAGCACGTGGTCAACTACTTCTTCTTCATTGCCGAAGAAGTACGCGAAATCATGGCACAGATGGGCATCCGCAAGTTTGACGACCTGATCGGCCGTGCCGATCTGCTGGACAAGCGCGCCGGCATCGAGCACTGGAAGGCCAAGGGTCTGGACTTCAGCAAGATCTTCCACTTGCCGGCCATGCCGGACAGCGTGGCGCGTCTGCACGCCGAAGAACAGGATCACGGCCTTGCCAAGGCACTCGACCAGAAGCTGGTCGAACTGGCCCAGCCGGCGCTGGAATCCGGCAAAAAGGTCGACATCAAGCTGCCGGTCATCAACGTCAACCGCACCGTCGGCACCATGCTCTCGGGCGAAGTGGCCAAGCGTTACGGTCATGCCGGCCTGCCGGACGACACCATCCACATCCAGCTCACCGGCACGGCTGGCCAGAGTTTCGGCGCCTTCCTCGCCAAGGGCGTCACACTGGAGCTGATCGGCGAAGGCAACGATTACGTCGGCAAGGGCATTTCCGGTGGCCGCATCATCGTGCGCCCGCATGCGGATTTCCGCGGCGACACCACGCAGAACATCATCGTGGGCAACACCGTGATGTACGGCGCGATTGCCGGTGAATCCTACTTTGCCGGCGTGGGTGGCGAACGCTTCTGCGTACGCAACTCCGGTGGCCAGGCGGTCGTCGAAGGCGTGGGCGACCACGGTTGCGAATACATGACCGGCGGTACCGTCGTCGTACTGGGCCAGACCGGCCGCAACTTCGCGGCAGGCATGTCGGGGGGTATCGCCTACGTGCTGGACGAAGATGACAGCTTTGCGGATCGCTGCAATATGGCGCAGGTGGCCCTGGAGCGGGTATTGCCTGCTGCGGAACAGGCCGGCGAAGAACTGCATCGCAAGCAGAAGGACGAAGATCAGCTCAAGGCCATGATCACCAAGCACGCCGAATTGACTGGCAGCGCCCGCGCGAAAGCCATTCTGGCCGACTGGGCCGCTTACCGCGCCAAGTTTGTCAAAGTGTTCCCGAATGAATATCGCCGCGCGCTGAAGGAAATGGCCGCAGCGGCTGCCAACCAGGCCAAGGAGATTGCATAAATGGGCAAGCCTACCGGTTTCATGGAATTTGCTCGCGTCAAGGAAGGGTATGCGCCGGTTGCCGAGCGCATCCAGCACTACCGCGAATTCGTCCCGGCGCTGAGCGCTGACGAAGCGAAAACGCAAGGGGCGCGCTGCATGGATTGCGGCATCCCCTTCTGCAACAACGGCTGCCCGGTGAACAACATCATTCCGGACTGGAACGACCTGATCTACAAGGGCAAGGCAAAGGAAGCCATTTCGGTGCTGCACAGCACCAACAACTTCCCCGAGTTCACCGGCCGCATCTGCCCGGCACCGTGCGAAGCGGCCTGTACACTCGGCATCAACAGCGATCCGGTCGGCATCAAATCGATCGAGCGCCATATCGTCGATACCGCCTGGGATAACGGCTGGATTGCGCCGCAACCGGCTGCGGTGAAAACCGGCAAACGCGTCGCCGTCGTGGGTTCTGGCCCCGCCGGCCTGGCTGCGGCGCAACAGCTGGCGCGCGTCGGTCACGACGTGACGGTCTTCGAGAAGAACGACAAGGCCGGCGGCCTGCTGCGCTACGGCATCCCCGACTTCAAGCTCGGCCAGGACGTGATCGACCGCCGCCTGGAACAGCTGAAAGCCGAGGGTATTGTCTTCAAGACTAATACCGTCGTCGGCTCCGGCGACATACCCAAGGGCATCGTTAACGACGCCACCACAGTAGTCACACCGGAACAGCTGCGTGGCGAATTCGATGCGGTGGTGCTGGCCGGCGGCGCGGAAGTCCCGCGCGACCTGCCTGTTCCGGGGCGCGAACTGGCCGGCATCCACTTTGCACTGGAGCTGCTGATCGCGCAGAACAAGCAGGTGGGCGGCGGAGCCGCCAACCCGATCAGCGCGGCCGGCAAGCATGTGGTGGTGATCGGCGGTGGCGACACCGGCTCGGATTGCGTGGGCACCAGCAACCGCCATGGAGCGGCCAGCGTTACGCAACTCGAACTGATGCCGATGCCCCCCGAGCAGGAAGACAAGCCGCTGGTATGGCCGTACTGGCCGGTGAAGCTGCGCACGTCCTCCAGTCACGAAGAAGGCGTTGATCGCGATTTCGCCGTGCAGACCCAGGAATTCGTCGGCGCCAATGGCCAGGTCAAGGCCGTGAAGCTGGTGAAACTGGACTGGTCTTCCGGCAAGCCGGTTGTCGTTCCGGGTAGCGAATTCGAACTGCAGGCCGATCTGGTATTCCTGGCGATGGGCTTCACCAATCCGGTAGGCAGTGTCATTGACGCGTTCGGCGTGGAAAAGGATGCCCGTGGCAACGCGCGCGCCACCACTGACGGGGAAGGCTGCTACGCAACGAACGTTCCTGGCGTATTCGCTGCCGGCGACGTGCGCCGCGGCCAGTCACTGGTGGTGTGGGCGATCCGCGAAGGGCGCCAGGCCGCACGCGAGGTCGATGCCTTCCTGATGGGCAGCTCGACCCTGCCACGCTAAACAGGTATCCGGCCACAGCCTCTTCTGCCAAAGGCACAAAGACCGATACCCATTCAAAGCCAGCCTTCGGGCTGGCTTTTTTCATGATCATCCCGCAGCAACGGCAGATTTGTCGCAATCCGCGGCTTCAGCGATTGACAGCGCCGCAATTCGGACTAGAATCTTGCTTATTCCTTATGATTTTTTTACAAATTTAAAACATGGCTGCAATAGTGGCTGACAATCAGGAGCTGGAAGCACTGATCACAGCACTGGATGCCGAATACGCGCAACCAGGCTACCCGCTCGCGCATGGGGCGCCGGATGCCGGGCTCCTCAACAGTATGGCCGGGCTTGCCCCGCTGTTCCTTGAGCCAGCCCGGCTGCAGCGCTTCTATTTCCACCGCCTGCGCAAGCTGAGCTGGCCGGGGGCGGAATGCAGCCGCAGTTATGCCAGCCTCGAAGCGGCGCATGACGAACTCTGCCTGCTGCGACGCACCGACTCGGGCTGGCTGACACAGCGCAGCCAGCTGCAACGCCTCGAGTCCTTGTGGGTGTTCGGCCATGACGGCCTCACCCGCCTCGGCAGAAACAGCGATGCCAGCCACTATTTGCGCCACCTGAAAGCGCTGCAGCAGACGGATCGCTGTGCCAGCCTGCCGGAACTGCTGGCCCGTCCGGCGGTGTTTGCCGAACTGGCAGCCGACGAAGCCCTGATCGAACGCCTCAGTGCCAGCTTGCTGGCACTGGAGTTCCGCCATGATGACTGGTACGACCCTGATGGCCCCGAGGCGGCATACAACTGGACCAGTCTGAAGTTCTGGGGCGCCATCTATCTGCTGCTCTTCAGCGAAGCCTCCTGTGCGCGGGACTGCATCGTGCGCTTCACACTGGCGGCCTCGCTACCGCATTACCGCAAGCAGATGGAAACCCTGCAGCGCATGGCCAGGGCAGCAGAAAGCTACCGGATGACCCGGCACGCCTACGCCTTCTGAGGCTAGCTCAATCGCGCTCGGTCGGATTGATGTAGGCAAACGGCAGCCCCAGCAAAACCGCGCCGCCAACGATATTGCCCAGCGTGCTGAAGAAGAGGTTGAATCCGGCCTCTTCCAGCGTGATCGTGCCATTGCCCAGCAGAGAAATGGCAAACGTGCCCATATTGGCGATCGAGTGCTCGAAGCCCAGATACAGGAAGATGAACACCACCGGGATGATGACCATGATCTTGGCCACATCCTCCTTGCAGCGCAGCGCCAGACGCACCGCCAGGCAGACGACCCAGTTGGCCAGAATGCCCTTGAAGAAGATAGCCTGTGCACTCTGATGCACCTTGTGGGCGGCGCCGTCGAACAGCGCGTGACCCGCCGGCAGCGCGGCGATCACGCCCGCTCCCTCGAGCAAGCCGGCCACGATCAGCGCACCGACGAGGTTTCCCAGAAAGCACACGCCCCACAGGATCGCCGTCTGTTGCCAGCCCGTCTTGCCCTCGGCCGTCGATACCGTCATGTACATGGTATTGCTGGTAAACAGCTCGGCATTGGTAAACACAATGATGGTCAGCCCCACACCGAAGAACAGCGATGCCAGCACCTTGCCAAACGGTGACTCGTGCAGATTGTGCACCAGCGTCCAGTAGGTCAGCACGGTGATGGTCAGATACATGCCCGCCAGAATCGAGCGCAGCGTGTAGCGCAGCGGGTCGGTCTGCAGCAAGGTGAGTTTGGTGAGGCCGCTATCGGCGGCTTTTTCCACATAGGATCGGTCGAACATGCGCAGGCTCCGTATCAGCAGGCCTGAATTGTAGCAGCCGCACCGCAGGCAGCCATGCGCCACGTCAGAATGGCTAACGCTGGCGGAAACGGGCAATCAGCATCACGGTGACGAGCACAAACAGCAGATTGGACGACGCCGAGAATACCAGTGCCCAGCCCGTACCATGCAACAGCAGCTGCACGACGGCATAGACGGTGGCGATCAGCGAAGAAAGACTCCACACCGCCCAGGAGCCCAGCGCAATATTGGCACTCGAGCGGGTGCGCAGCAGCGTTCGCCACTGCGGCAGATAGGCCAGCAAGGACAGTACGCCCACCGTGGCCTGCAGATAGGTCACCCCTTCCACCACCAGCCTGTTGATACCCATTGCTGCTCCGCCCTGGCGTTATTCCAGTCTGGGATGACCGGCAGCAATCGTGCAGGTTCAGGCGGTGGGCGTGGTACTTTTCACATCCGCGCTGCCGGACGAAAGAGCCCGATACCCCCCACCCCTATCGGGTCAAGAGCCTTTCAAAAAAGATCGCCCGCAACATACGCCTTACACTTTGCGTTCCGCGGTAAACGGCCCGGTATAGCCATCAAGCGCCAGCTCCCGCAGCGTCTGCCATTCGGCCTCGCTGCGCACCAGTTCGGCATATACCTTGCAGCCCAGTGGCCTGGCCATGCCGAGCAAAGCCTTGATCAGTTGCTGGTTGCCGGCATGCGCATTGATATCGTGGATATAACTGCCGGCGATTTTCAGATACGCCAGTTGCAGGTCGTACAGCCGCGGCATACTGCCGATCTGACGACCGAAATGCTCGATGCCCACACGCACCCCCAGATGCTGCATCTCGGCGGCAAAGGTTGCCAGCGTCTCCTGGTCTTCGCTGAGCGCCTGTTCGGGCACTTCGAAGCAGAGACGCTGGCAATGCGTCGCAGGCACCCCCTGCAGCAAGCGCTGCAGCTCGCGGCGGAAGCCCAGGTCGTGCAGCGATTGCGGCGAGAGGTTGATGGCGATGTCTTCCGCACTGGCGAGCAGCTCCCGCACGCCAAGCCGCACGGCGGCCAGATCCAGCTGCGGCAACAGGCCAAAACGGGCAGCAAAGGGGATGAAGGTGCCTGCCGGATAAAGTGCGCCGCTGGCCGGGTCAGCCAGGCGCAGCACCAGTTCGCGATGAACCCGGTGCCCGGCAAAATCCAGCACGTCGAAACTGGCCGCCGCAAACCCGTCAGTCGCAATTGCATCCTGCAACCACTCGCGCCATTGCTCGCTGGGCCTGCTGCTGCGGCGCCCGCTGGCGAGCGCGATGCGCAGCGGATTGGCCACATCACTCTCGGCCTGCACCAGCGCCGTGTCCGCCCGCGCCAGCAGACTGCCCACCGTATCCCCCTGCTGGTAGTCACAGCACCCCAGACACAGCAGATCGGCGCGCTCGGGCAGCAGGGCCAGCACTTGCGCCAGCAGGTGGCGTGCGAACGGCTCATCCGCCTCCTGCCCGGCGGCCAGCAGGGCAAAATCGGCACCATTCAGTCGTGCAGCCTGCCAGTTGTCCTGCTCATCAGCCAGCCCGGCCAGCGTTACCGCCAGCTCGGCCAGCAACCGATCCGTTGCCTGACGCCCCAGATCGCGATTCACTCCGGCCAGATCCTTCAGCCGCAGCAGATACAGCATTCCTTCGGGGCGGCTGTCCTCATCGCCCAGTTCACTGCTCAGGCGTCCAATGAAATAGGCGCGGTTTGCCAGCCCGGTTACCGGATCATGGTTCGCATCCTTCTCCAGCTGCTCGATCTGTGCCGACTGTTCCTCGAGCATGCCCTTCACCCGCTCGACCATGCTGTTCATGGCCGCAGCCATGGGGCGCAGTTCGACATAGGCTGGCATCGGCACATGAATGAAACGCCGTTCACTGATCGCCACTGCCTGCTGCATGATCTGCAGCATCGGCTGGCGCACGGCCCGCAGAACGAAGTGCATCAGCAAGCCGGTCAGTACTCCCCCCAGCAGCATCCAGAAAAACAGCCGTCTGGCGCCCTGCCACAGGGATTCATAGGCAAAACGGGAATGCGCGCGAATTTCCACCTTGCCAGCCTGTTTCCAGCCACTGCTGATCATGGCTTCGCCGGCTCTCACCGCAATCGGAAAGCGCGCGATGAACCACTGCGGCACCGCCTGCGGTAGCTCGCGATTGCGCAGATCCAGCAGGACCTTGCCCCGCGGGTCTTTGATCACGATCTGCTCGAAATGCCCGGAGTCGAACAGCGCATTGGTCGTCAGCGCCAGCATTTCCGGATCCGCTGCATGCTGCGACAGCGACAGCGCCAGGGCGGTGGCATTGTCGCTGCTCTGCGTGTAGAGCTGCGTCTGCAGGTAGTCGCGGGCACTGTAGGTGCTGACTGACAACGCCACGATAAACGCGAGCAGCGCCGACCCGAGAATCATCAGCCAGACCTGCCTGAATAGTGACATGCTTGGAATCTCCCTAGAAAACGATGCCGTCGCTCTGCATGCGCAGCAACACGTCTTTCCAGCGGGAAAGACGGTCGACCGATGCCGATGGCTGGGTGCCCGCGCCGGCAAAAATGCCTTCGCTGCTGAAACTGAAAACCGGAACCAGATCCGGGCGGCGACTGGCCGGGCGGATTTCGTTGATCAGATTGTCGAGCACCAGCGGCTCGGCATCCGGGGACGGGTAATAGGTCAGCACCATGTGCGCTTGCGTGACACTGCTGCCACTGCCGCCAATCCGCGCCTTGACGTAGCTGAGCCGCAACTTTTCCGCGCTGATTCCCAGTTCCTTGAGCGCAAAATACTTGATGATGGTGAAGTCTTCGCAGTCTCCGGCGCCCTTGCCGATCATTTCCAGCGGCGTGGCCCAGTAATCCGCCTCTTTCCAGAGCGCGCTATCGTCCTGGAACTGCAGGCGGCGATTAAAAAAATCGTTCACCCAGCGCAGCTTGTCCTGCTCGGACTGATTGCGGGCGCCTGCCAGCATCTGCTGCGTATCTGCCAGCAGCCGCGCCGCCGTCGCCCCGTAGCGTTGCTGCGCGAGCCGCAGCAGCTTATCGAAATCCCAGCCGGCGCGCGCAGGCAGATACAACAGTGTCGTGCCCAGCAGCACCACCAGCACGACCCGCCACCATCCTGATCGAATCCGCTCCGCCACGCCTTCGGCGCCCCTCCGCGAGTAACAGTCAGGCCGGATGACAATACCGGCCGCAATCCACTGTATCCCAGCCGGATGTGCGCGACAAATCCCGGATCAGTCCGGCGCCGGCGGGAAGCCGGCAGCGCATGGCTAACCACACCGCTTTGCACAGCAAAATCAGGGGGATTTCGCAACCCTGACAAGTGCGAAAGCCTGTTGCAACAAGGGTCTAGGGTTTTTCCCGATTGCCCGGCCAAGGGGATTTCCGGTTGCGAATTAGCACCTGAAACAGATAGAATCAAGCCCTTTCGCTTGATTTTCCGCAAGGGTGTCTCAGAAATGGATAGACAGAGCTGGTTGCAGGGCACACTGTACCGCCCCCAGTTTGAGCAGGACAGTTGCGGCTTCGGTCTCATCGCGCAGATGGACGACAAGCCGAGTCACTGGCTGGTTTCCACCGCGATTTCGTCGCTGGCGTGCCTGACGCACCGTGGCGCGGTCGCCGCCGACGGCAAGTCCGGTGACGGCTGTGGTTTGCTGTTCCGCAAACCCGATGGCTTCCTGCGTGCCGTAGCCGCCGAAAACGGTTACTCCCTGGGTGCCCTGTATGCAGCCGGCCTGGTGTTCCACAGCGACGATGCGTCGCTGGCCAGGCTGACGTCCGCGATTGAATCGCAGGGCCTGGTGTGCGCCGGCATCCGTGATGTCCCCGTCAACACCGAAGCTTGCGGTGAATCGGCGCTGCGCATCTTGCCGAAGATCAAACAGGTGTTTGTAAATGCCACTGCCGGCCAGGATGACGTGGCATTTGCCCGTGCCCTGTATCAGGCACGCCGCCTGGCCGAGAAGGCCAACAAGGACGACGCGGCCTTCTACATCCCGACGCTGAACCCGCACGTGCTGTCCTACAAGGGTCTGGTGACCCCGGACAACCTGCCGGTGTTCTATCTGGACCTGAAGGATGAGCGCTTCGAGTCGTCGCTGGCCGTGTATCACCAGCGCTTCTCGACCAACACCTGGCCGCAATGGAAGCTGGCACAGCCGTTCCGTTTCCTCGCGCACAACGGTGAAATCAACACCGTGCACGGCAACCGCAACTGGGCCAAGGCGCGAGAGGCCATCCTGGCAACCGACAACCTCGACATGGACGCCATCCGCCCGATCGTGCAGACCGACGGCTCGGACTCGATGTCGATGGACAACATGCTCGAAGGCCTGATCATGGGCGGCGTCGACGTGTTCCGCGCCTTCCGCATGCTGGTGCCGCCGGCCTGGCAGAACGTTGACAGCAATGATCGCGACCTGCGCGCCTTCTACGAATACAACTCGCTGCACATGGAACCGTGGGATGGCCCCGCGGGTATCGTCTGGGCAGCGGGCGACTACGCCGGCTGTGCACTGGATCGCAACGGCCTGCGCCCGGCACGTTACGTCATCACCAAGGATCGCCACATCACCATCGCCTCCGAAATCGGCGTATGGGGTTACCAGCCGGAAGACGTGGTGCAGAAGGGCCGCGTCAAGCCGGGCCAGATTGTCGCTGTGAACCTGAAGACCGGCGAGTTCCTCGACACCGAAACCATCGACAAGCAGCTGAAGAATGCCCAGCCTTACCGCGAATGGCTGAAAGCAGAAGCCCGTCACCTCGAAAATGCCGAGGACAAGGCGCCACTGGAAGCGTGGAGCAAGAACGAGCTGCTGACCTACCAGAAGCAGTTCCAGCTGACCTTCGAAGAACGCGACCAGATCCTGCGCGTGCTGGCCGAAGCCGGCCAGGAAGCCATCGGCTCCATGGGGGACGACACCCCGATGGCCGTGCTCTCGCAAAAGGTCCGTTCGCCGTTTGACTACCTGCGCCAGCAGTTCGCCCAGGTCACCAACCCGCCGATCGACCCGATCCGCGAAGCGATCGTGATGTCGCTGAACACCTGTTTCGGCCCGGAACGCAACCTGTTCGAAGACGCGCCGCTACACGCCAAGCGCATCGAAGTAACTTCGCCGGTGCTCTCCACCGACAAGTTCGCGACCCTGACCTCGCAAGCTGATCCGGACTTCAAGTCCAGAACCTTCGACATCGGTTTTGACGCCGCCAGCACCACGCTCAAAGCGGCCATCGAAAAGCTGACCGCCGACGTACTGGCTGCCGTCGAGAACGATCAGGTCGTGATCGTTGTGCTGTCCGACCGCAACATCGCCAAGGGGCGCCTGCCCATCCCGGCGCTGTTTGCCGTAGGTGCCACTCACCACGCCCTGGTGAACGCGGGCCTGCGCTGCCGCACCAACATCATTGTCGAAACTGCAACCGCGCGTGACCCGCACCATTTTGCCTGTCTGCTGGGCTATGGCGCGACCGCGGTATTGCCGTATCTGGCCTACCACACCATTGCCGAGCTGATCGAGCTGGGCCAGGTGAACCTGCCGCTGGAAAAAGCTGCCAACAATTTCCGCAAGGGCATCAACAAGGGTCTGATGAAGATCCTGTCGAAGATGGGCATTTCGACCATCGCTTCCTACCGAGGCGCCCAGCTGTTCGAAGGCGTGGGTCTGGGTGAAGAGGTCATCGATCTGGCACTGTGCGGCACCGTATCCCGCATCGGTGGCGCGAACTTTGCCGACTTCCAGGAAGACCAGGCCAAGCTCAACAAGCTGGCCTTCAACCCGATGCGCCCGATTGCGCAGGGTGGCCTGCTGAAGTACGTATTCGGCGAGGAATACCACGCCTACAACCCGGACGTCGTGATGCAGCTGCAGAAGGCAGTTCAGGGCGGCGACTACAAGGAATACCAGAAGTACGCCGAGCTGGTGAACACCCGTCCGGTCGCCATGCTGCGTGACCTGATGCAGCTGAAGATCGATCCGGCCAAGTCGATTTCCGTCGATGAAGTCGAATCGCTCGACAGCATCGTCAAGCGCTTCGATTCCGCCGGCATGTCGCTGGGTGCCCTGAGCCCCGAAGCACACGAAGCACTGGCCGAAGGCATGAACCGCCTGGGCGCGCGCTCCAACTCCGGCGAAGGCGGCGAAGACGCTGCCCGCTACGGCACCATCAAGATGTCCAAGATCAAGCAGATCGCCTCGGGCCGCTTCGGTGTCACCCCACATTACCTGGTCAACGCCGAAGTGCTGCAGATCAAGGTGGCCCAGGGCGCCAAGCCCGGTGAAGGTGGCCAGTTGCCGGGCGACAAGGTCTCCCCGCTGATCGCCAAGCTGCGCTGCTCCAAGCCGGGCATCTCGCTGATTTCCCCGCCGCCACACCACGACATCTACTCGATCGAAGATCTGGCCCAGCTGATTTTCGACCTGAAGCAGGTCAACCCGCAGGCGCTGGTATCGGTCAAGCTGGTTGCCGAGCCGGGCGTGGGCACGATTGCTGCCGGCGTGGCCAAGGCCTATGCCGACCTGATCACCATTTCCGGCTATGACGGTGGCACTGGCGCATCGCCCTTGGCTTCCGTGAAGTACGCCGGCTCGCCGTTCGAGCTGGGCCTGACCGAAGCGCAACAGGTACTGCGCGCCAACGGACTGCGCGGCCGCGTGCGCGTGCAGGCCGACGGCGGCCTGAAGACTGGTCTGGACGTCATCAAGGCCGCCATCATGGGGGCGGAAAGCTTCGGCTTCGGCACCGGTCCGATGATCGCGCTGGGCTGCAAGTTCCTGCGCATCTGCCACCTGAACAACTGTGCGACCGGGGTTGCCACGCAGGAAATCAAGCTGCGCAGCAAGTACTTCATCGGTCTGCCGGAGATGGTGGTGAACTACTTTACCTTCATCGCCCGCGAAACCCGCGAGTGGATGGCCAAGCTGGGCGTACGCTCCTTCGAGGAGCTGATCGGCCGCACCGACCTGCTGGAAATCATCGATGGCCAGACCAGCAAGCAGGAAAAGCTGGAACTGGAAGTACTGCTGAGCCAGGGCGACATTCCGGAATCGCAACCGCGCTTCTGCGTGGAAGCGTCCAACCCGTCCTTTGACAAGGGCGAGCTGGCCGAAGCCATCGTCGCGGACGCCATTGCCGGTATCCGGAGCAAAACCCCGCAGACGCTGTCCTACCCGATCCGCAACATCCACCGATCGATCGGCGCGCGCCTGTCCGGCGAAATCGCCAAGGCACACGGTGCCGACGGCCTGCCGGACGACTGCCTGACCGTGAAGTTCACCGGCTCGGCCGGCCAGTCCTTCGGCGTGTGGAACGCCAAGGGTCTGACACTCAAGGTAGAAGGCGATGCCAACGATTACGTCGGCAAGGGCATGTCGGGCGGCAAGATCATCGTATACCCCCCGCGGGATAGCGGCTTCAAGAGCAGTGACGCGGTGATTGCCGGCAATACCTGCCTGTATGGCGCAACCGGCGGCGAGCTGTACGCAGCCGGCATGGCCGGCGAGCGCTTTGCCGTGCGCAACTCGGGTGCGACCGCCGTGGTCGAAGGCGTGGGTGACCACGGCTGCGAATACATGACCGGCGGTGCGGTGATCGTATTGGGCGAAACCGGCTACAACTTCGGTGCCGGCATGACCGGTGGCTTCGCCCTGGTATACGACCGCAAGGAGAAGTTCGCCTACCGCTACAACAACGAGCTGATCGATACCAACCTGATCAATGGCGAAGCCTATGGTGCCGTGCGCGCCTACCTGCGCGAAAAGCTGGAAGCCCACCTGAAGTACACCGGTTCAAGCCGTGCGGCCGAACTGCTGGCCGACTTCGACGAAGCGGTCGACTACTTCTGGCTGGTCAAGCCCAAGGCGGCCAAGCTCGACGATCTGCTGAAAGACTAAAACACCCCGCCACGCGGCACAGCCAGCCTGTGCCGCGTGCCAAGGCGAAAAGGAAAGACGACATGTCTGACGTATTCCAGTTTCTGAATCTGGCCCGCAACCCCGGCGAGAAGGTGCCGGTGGAAAAGCGCAAGTTCGTATTCAAGGAAATCTACGAATCGCTGCCGACTGACGAGGCGAAGGAACAGGCCGGCCGCTGCCTGGCCTGTGGCAACCCCTACTGTTCGTGGGAATGCCCGGTACACAACTACATCCCGCAATGGCTGCAGCTGGTGAATGAAGGCAAGCTGTTCGAAGCGGCCGAGCTCTCGCACAAGACCAACTCGCTGCCGGAAATCTGCGGCCGCGTCTGCCCGCAGGACCGTCTGTGCGAAGGTTCGTGCACGCTGAACCAGGGTGGCTTCGGTGCCGTGACCATCGGCTCGGTGGAAAAGTACATCACCGATGAAGCCTGGAAGGCCGGCTGGCGCCCGGATCTCTCGGGCCGTGAATGGACGGACAAGAAGGTAGCCGTCATTGGTGCCGGCCCGGCGGGTCTTGGCTGTGCCGACATTCTGGTGCGCAACGGCGTGAAGCCGGTAGTGTTTGATCGCTACGAAGAAATCGGTGGCCTGCTGACCTTCGGCATCCCGGAATTCAAGCTGGAGAAGGAAGTCGTCCAGCGCCGTCGCCAGATGATGGAAGAAATGGGCGTGGAATTCCGCCTGAATACCGACATCGGCACCGACATCTCGATTGACGAGCTGCTGCGCGACTACGATGCCGTATTCATGGGCATGGGCGCGTACAAATACATGAAGGGCGGTTTTGATGGCGAAAGCCTGCCGGGCGTGCTGGAAGCCCTGCCCTTCCTGATCAACAACGTGCGCAACTCGATGGGCACGCTGGGCGACGAAGCCTTTGTCTCGATGCAAGACAAGCGTGTGGTGGTACTGGGCGGTGGCGATACCGCGATGGACTGCAACCGTACCTCGATCCGTCAGGGCGCCGCTTCGGTCATCTGTGCCTACCGCCGTGACGAAGAAAACATGCCGGGCTCCAAGCGCGAAGTGGCCAACGCCAAGGAAGAAGGCGTCGAATTCCAGTGGAACAGCCAGCCGGTCGGCATTGAGCAGAACGCCGATGGCTCGCTGAAGCTGAAGCTCGTCACCACGGCGCTGGGCGCGCCGGACGAGAAGGGCCGTCGTCGTCCGGAAGTGGTGCCGGGCTCCGAGCGCGGCATCGACTGTGATCACGTGATCGTGGCGTTCGGCTTCCAGGCCGAGCGACTGTCCTGGTTCGATGCGGCCAACGTGGCCACCGACGACTGGAACCGCACCGTGGCACCGTTCGCGCAGCAGTTCAAGCACCAGACCAGCAACCCGAAGATCTTTGCGGGTGGCGATCAGGTACGCGGCGCCGATCTCGTGGTACGCGCCGTCTACGAAGGCCGCCAGGCCGCTGAAGGTATCCTGGAATTCCTCGGCGTGTGGTAAGCCATTCCACTGCAAAAAGCCCCGCCCTGGCGGGGCTTTTTGCATGTATATGGCAAGAAACCTTTAAATAAATAGCGCATCAGGATATACATAGTCATGTATATCAAAAGAATGCCAAGCAAGACCCCATATCTTGCAGCGCAACGCCATCCGGCGCATGATGCATCCTTGCCGCCCGAACAGCACCCCATGATGAATGCGCAGCACCCCTCTACCCCGCACGCGGAAAGCGGCTTTGCGGCCCTGCTTGGCGAAGCCCGGCACGCTTTCGAACGGGGGGACACGGTCAAGCCACTCCTGACCAAAGCCACCAGAGTCGCCCGTGATCCGGTACAGCTGGCGCAGCTGGCACTGTTGCGCGGCGAGCTACTACTGCGCGAGGGGCAGCGTACTCGCGCCCTGCATTGCTGGCTGGATGCCCAACAGCAGGCCCAGCTTGCCTGCCACTTCCGGCTGATGTCCCAATCCTGGCAACTTATCGCCAGCTGGCACTTGCTGGCCGGCCAGGCCGGTACGGCGCTGCGGCTGGCCAGCCATGCGCTGGACCTGGCCCGGCAGGCAGCCAGCCGCCCCCTGCAGGCCCGCTGCCTGCTGACACTGGCTCGTGCAGCCTACCAGCAGGGAGACACAGTCACCGGCCAGATTGCCCAGCAGCATGCCATCCGCCTACAGGCACAGGACACGAGCAGCGTCGACCCCGGCTGGCATCAGGAGCTGGCCGAGCTGTACTGGCAAACTGGACAATTTGATGCTGCCCGCGACGTCCTTGAACAACTACTGCCGGTGCTGGTCAATCAGGCCAGACAGGCCGTGCTGCTCCGGCTGGGGAGAATTGCGCTGGCGACCGGCGATCACATGGCGGCGCTGACCCTGCTGGAAGAAGCCGACCGCAGCGGCAGCGTGACACCGGATCCGGACCGGCACGCACTGAAAGATGCGCTAGTCAGCGCACTGGCACAGAACGGCCGCACCGCCGATGCCGTGGCACTGCTGCTGCAGACCCGTGCCCAGCGCCAGAAGCCGCGCCGCCGCACCCGCGAACAGACGCGACTGGCGGCGCTGGAACTCAAGCTGCAGCTACTGACCTCCGAGCTGGAAGTCGCACAGCTGCGCCGTGAAGCGGAAGCCGAGCGGCAGAAGCTGCAGCTGCTGGAAACCGGAGCCTATCGTGATCCGCTGACCGGCCTGCCGAATCGCAGCTACCTCAACGAACGCCTGCCGGAATTGCTGGCCGCGGTGAGCGAAGGGCTGCCACTGAGCCTGCTGCTGATCGATTGCGACCAGCTGAAGGAGCACCGGGAGCGCTTCGGCGACGAAACCGCGGAACGGATTCTGGCTACCGTGGCGAACTTCCTAGCAGACAGCTATAGCGACACTGCTATACTGGCCCGCCATGACCAGCAGACTTTCATTCTGCTGCTGCAGGGCATTCCGCCGGCCACGGCGCTCCGGCTGGCCGGCCAGATCCGCCAGCGCATTGCTGGCAGCGACTGGGGCGGCATTGCGCCGGGGCTGGCCCTGACCGTCAGCATCGGCCACGCGGCAGCCCATGCCGATGACACCATGGATATTCTGTTGCTGCGTGCCGATCTGGCCATTTTCCTGGCACGCCGCCAGGGGGGCAACTGCGTGGCCGACGGAGACGAAACACCATGATGGACCCGGTAGCACTGCTGCAGGCCGAGCTTTCCCCGCTGGCACGCGAAGCCGCTCATGGCTCACCCAAAAGTCCGCGGATCATCGAGGCATTACTGGTCAGAGCCCGCCAGCTGGATTATCAGCCCCTGGAGGCCCTGGCCCTGGTCACGCTCGGGCATGCCTGGCAGCATGTCGGCAAAGCTCGCCAGGCACATCAGGCATTCCGGCGTGCGGCCGAGCTCTACCACCAGCTCGGTGATGGGCACGCCCGCATCGAGGCGCTGGTCGAGCTAGGGCGCTCGCATTATGCGTTCGGTGATCCGGCTCGGGCGCTGGCGATCTGGTCACGCACCCTGGAGCTGGCTCGTGGCAGCCACGACATGCGCAATTGCGCGCGCATCTGTCTGGGTGTCGGGCAGCTGTATGTCGCGCAGGGAGATCACCCGCGCTCGCTGCGCTATCACGAGCTGGCACTCAGCCTGGCACGACCACTGGGGGAAGAACACCTCTGTTGCGAGGCACTGCTCAATGTGGCTGGCGATGCATACCGCTGCCGCGATTTCACCCGGGCGCAGGACGCGCTGGCCGAAGCCGAACGCCTGCTGGCCGGCCCGGTGCAGAACCGCGTCTGGTCAGCCGAAGTGGTCAACTATCGCGGCCTCATCCACTACGAGCAGGGCGAATACCGTACGGCCGTGGCAACGCTGGACGTGGCCTTCACCCTGCATGACAACAACGACAATCTCTGGGGACGCGGGCACGCGCTGTTTGCCCTGGGCAAGGCACATCTGGCGCTGGAGGAGCTCGGTGCCGCGCACGACTGCTTCGCCGCCGCGCTGGACATGGCACAGCAGGGAAAACTGGGCAGCCTCATCATCCAGTGCGCCGAGCAGCTTGCCACCATGGCACTGGAGGCCGCGGATCACCGCAGTGCATTGCAATACCTGAGGCTGAGCGAAGCACTGGAACAAGGACAGCCGGAACACGCGATAAGACTACGGCCGCTCGCCGCCCCGCTGCGCCAGAAGCTGGATGAACTCGAAGCCGGCAGCCGCACGGCCCTGCTGCACCGGCAGCTCTTGCTCGCCGGCTAGCGGGGTAATTTCAGCAGCCAGCCAGCCGCGCTTCGCGCGCCAGAAACTCCCGCCCGAGCTCATCAGCCAGCATCAGGACCCGATGCTGGCGGGCCTCCTGCTCGATCCGCCCCTGCAACAGACTCGAGCGCTGGCGGAATAGCTCGGCCTGCTCGGGGCGCCCGGACAGCAGTGCATAGGTTGCCGCCTGCGCGGTCAGCCGCGCTTCGAGCTGGCGCAAACCATCGCTGCGGGCGATCAGCAGTGCCCGCTGGATGGTATCCAGGGCCTGCGGCAAGAGGTTCTGCCGGAACTGAACCTCGGCCAGTGTACCCAGCACATTGACCTCGCCCCAGTGGTAAGGCGTATCCAGCAGGATATCCAGTGCCCGCTCCAGCAACAGCTGCGCCGCTTCCGGCGGCTCGCCGGCATGCAGCAGCAGTTCGGCCTGTCGCCAGAGCGTTTCCGCCTCATGATGGGGAAAGCCATGCTGGCGACAGAGCGCAAGCGCGCTATCCAGACAGGTGCCGGCCTCGGCAAAGCGCGCCAGCCGGATCAGATTAGTGCCCAGATTGATACGGATGGCGGCCAGGACGAAGGGATCATCCAGCAGCTGCGCCACCCGGTCGGCCAGCTGATGCAGCTCGACCGCACGGGCTGGCTGGCCAAATGCATCGCAGATCTGCCCCAGCCCCAGCAGCGCACGCGCCTTGCAGCCCTGCAAGTCCGGCGCGTCGGCAGCCAGACGCACCGATTTTTCCCAGGCAGCCAGAGCCTGCGGATAGTGCCCGCGGGTGTAATTGCAACGGCCGATCTGCTCCAGCACCTCTGCCTCCCACGCCGCAAGGCCATGCGGTGCCAGCAGGGCCAGCGCCTCCTCGAGCAGCGTGAGGGCCTGGCCGGTTTCACCAAGCTGATCCTCGATATAGGACAATTTCAGTGCAGTCTGGACAAAGGCGGCGTGATCGTGGCCGCGCACATGCGTCAGCAGAGCCACACAGGCATCGCGGGCGGCAGCGGGACGGGTAAACAGGATGGCATCAATCGCATGCAGACGGGCCGCGTGCGCGTCAGAAGTAGCGGGCTGGCTCATGGTGTGCTGCTGGTGTAGGCACTATGGTTCAGCATGACACATGTGCGCCGGTTTTGCCGGCCGATCCGGCTGCGGAAAACCCCGATGGCAACGCAGGCAACGCCCAGTACACTGCAGACATGGATTCCACCAGTTTTCTCTCGGCCTTCGTCCTGCTGCTGATGGTCACCGACCCATTCGGCGGCATACCGCTGTTCGTCTCTCTGATGAAGCAGGTGCCGCGCCAGCGCCGTCTGGCACTCATCGTCCGCGAGGTCAGCGTCGCGTTTGTGGTGCTGCTGGCCTTCATGCTGTTCGGTAGCCAGTTCCTCGCACTCATGCATCTGTCACAGACCTCGCTGGGTATCGCCGGCGGGGTAATCCTGTTCCTGATCGCCTTGCGCATGGTATTTCCGCGCCCTGACGGCGTGTTTGGCCACACCACCACTGGCGAACCCTACATCGTGCCGCTAGCCATCCCCCTGCTGGCAGGGCCTTCGGCACTTGCAACGGTGCTGCTGCTGGTCGCCCGCGCACCGGACAAGCTGGGGCTGTGGATTGGCGCCCTCGCGCTCACCATGCTGGTCTGCGGGCTGACGCTGGCGTTTTGCGAAACCATCAGCCGCGTACTGGGCGAGCACGTCACGACGGCCTTCGAGCGCCTCATGGGGCTGATCCTGACCGCCATCGCCGTGCAGATGCTGCTCGATGGCATCCGGGCCTGGCTGATCGCTCTGCCGCACTAAATACCCAAACACCTATATATCACTAGACAAACCGCGAAGCAGCCCACAGCAACATACCCAGGCAACCCCTGGCAAAGCATCGCCTGTTTGACGCGCGGCAAGCCAGTCGTCAGCCTGCGCGCTACAATGCGTTCCGGGATAAGGCAGCGCCGCTGCCTTGCAGCCTGCGGCACGCAGGTCTAACAGGGAATCCGGGACAGGCCGCGCACCGCAGCCCCCGCCAGCGCATGAGGATCAGCATGAACCAGAACGAACTGAAAGAAGCCGTCGGCCGCGCCGCCATCCAGTATGTACCCGATGACTGCATCGTGGGCGTTGGTACCGGCTCGACCGCCAACTATTTCATCGACGCACTGGGCGAGATCAAGGGCCGCATCCAGGGCGCCGTGTCCTCATCGGTCGCCAGCATCGAGCGACTGAAAAAGCACGGGATTCCGGTGTATGACCTCAACGCGGTCGACCGCATCCCGGTTTATGTTGATGGCGCGGATGAAATCAACCGTCAACTGCAGATGATCAAGGGCGGCGGCGCAGCGCTGACGCGCGAAAAAATTGTCGCCGCCGTGGCCGACCAGTTCGTCTGCATCTGCGACGAATCCAAGCTGGTCGACGTGCTGGGCAAGTTCCCGCTGCCGGTGGAAGTCATCCCGATGGCCCGCTCCTACGTCGCCCGCGAACTGGTCAAGCTGGGTGGCCATCCGGTCTACCGTGAAGGCGTGGTCACCGACAACGGCAACGTCATCCTCGACGTGCACGGCTTGCAGATCACCGAAGCGAACAAGCTGGAAACCGCGATCAATGAGATTGTCGGCGTCGTCACCAACGGTATTTTCGCCCACCGCCGCGCCGACGTGCTGCTGCTGGGAACGGCCGACGGCGTGAAGACCTTCAAGTAACGCGGCTGCAACGCTACAATCGGCAACGGGAGCTGCGGCTCCCGTTGCCGTTTTGCCAGCCGAGGCCGGCACTTGCAACATGACTGCAACAAATCGCTGCTAGGATTGCGCCCTTACCCTGCCGGAGTACCGTAATGACCGAACACATTTCCAAACAATTTGACGCCGAGCTGGAAGCCATCCGCTCGCAAGTGCTGGGCATGGCCGGTCTGGTCGAACAGCAGGTGCGTCAGGCCATGGAAGCACTGGCCAGCGCCGACACGGCGATCATTAATCATGTGATCGAACAGGAAGAGCTGGTGAATGCCATGCACACCAAGCTCGACGACATGTGCGTGCACATGATTGCTCGCCGCCAGCCGGCAGCCAGCGACCTGCGTCTGGTGATGGCCGTGATCAAGTCGGTCGAAGACCTCGAGCGCATCGGCGACAAGGCGGCCAGCATCTGCAAGCGCGCCAAGACCCTGTTCGAAGGTGGCAAGATGCAGGTGCCGCGCCTGAACGACATCAAGCACATCGCCAATCAGGCCCTGGACATGCTCGCCCAGTCGCTGGACGCCTTCGCCCGCATGGATGCCGTCACCGCCAGCGAGGTCAAGCGCATGGACAGCCAGCTGGATACCGAATACCGCGCCCTGCAGCGCCAGCTGATCACCTTCATGATGGAAGACCCCCGCACCATTACCATGATGCTGGACATCCTGTGGGTGGCCAAGGCGATCGAGCGCATCGGCGATTACGCCGTGAGCATCTCGGAGCAAGTGATCTACATGGTCAAGGGCCAGGACGTGCGCCACAAGAGCCAGGACGAAGTCGACGCCGTCGCCAAGGCCGAGCGCCCCTGATCCTGCCAGCCGCACCGGGCTTGCCCGGTGCGCCCCTCCGGGGGCGAACCGCCATCCGCCGGATGGACACTTGGCCTCTGGGCTGTAAGCTATAACGAAGTCAGTCTTTTCTGCGAAAAATGGCATGCTTCGTCCCGTACTGCTCACCCTTGTCCTGCTGCCTGCGCTGGCGCTTGCTGCGCCGCCGCTCCGGGTCATGTACGGCGTGTCCCGCCCCCCTTTTGTCGATGAACGCACGGGGACCGGCATCTCCATCGAGCTGATGGAAGAAGCGCTGGCGCGCATGCAGCAATCCTCGCAGCGCCTGCACGCCAGCAACCGCCGGCTGGAAGCCGAACTGAAGGAAGGCAGCGTCGACATTGCCGTCGAAGTGCAACCGGGCGACCCGCGCCTGTATTATTCGCAGCCTTTTATTGCCTATCGCAACTACGCCGTCAGCAAGGACGGGCAACACTACCCGGACTGGCGCAGCATGCAAGGCAGGCAAGTGTGCGCATGGCAGAATGCCCGCGAGAACCTAGGTACCGACTTTGCGACAGCCACGCGGGAATTCGGCGGCTATCGCGAGTTTCCCGAGCAAATCAAACAGGTGCTGCACTGGCTCACTGGCCAGTGCGACATCATCCTCATTGATGACACCCTGCTGCGCCAGCACCTGCGCACGCTGCGCGGCAGCGTGCCCGAAGCCGCCACCATGGACGAGAGCAGGCTTACGCTGACGCCGCTACCGGTCAGGCATCAGTTGTGGTGGTACGTTGGTTTTCGTAACAAGGCACTGCGCGACCGTTTCGACCAGACGCTCAGCGCGATGCAGGCCGACGGCAGCTACACCCGCATCCGCGAGCGCCCCAACCAGCCGCCGCGCACGCGCTGAACAGCAATCAGCGCAAGCCCAGTGCCAGTGCCAGCGGCACAAACAGCAGCGACAGCAATGTGCCCGCCACAACAATCGCCGCCACCAGTTCCGGATCCTGCCGGTACTGCTCGGCAAACAGGTAATTGATCACCGCCGGGGGCAAGGCGCCGTACAGCAGCAGAATCCCGGCCTGTGCATGACTGAACTCCCACAACTGCACGCACAGCCAGGCCAGCAGCAAGCCGCTGACCGGGCACAGCAGCCCTGCCAGCAGGCCGGCGCCCCAGCGGGTGACGCGGAACTGCGCCATTCGCACCCCGAGCGAAAACAGCATCAGGGGTATCGCCATGGAGCCCAACATTTCCATTGGCTTGAACACCCATATCGGCATGGGTATTGCCAATTGCTGCACGGCAATCCCCGCCAGCAGCGCCCAGACCATCGGCGTGTTGAGCATGCTGGCAAGGGGTGCTCCGCGGTTGAACAGGCGGATGCCAACGGTGAAGTGCAGCAGGCTCAGCGTCACGAAGATCACCACCGCCGCGGCAAACTCCTGTGCACCGAAGGCAAACAGCCATAGGGGCAAGCCCATATTGCCGGTATTGGTGAACATCTGCGGCACCACAAAGGCCGGCACATTCAGCCGCAGCAGGCGCGCCACCAGCCAGGCCAGCAGGCCGCTACCGATCGTCACCACCAGTACTGCCAGCAGCAGCGGGCCGTAAGCGCCCCAGTGCACCGGCCGCTGCGTCATCGCGGTAAATACCAGCAGGGGCGACAGCAGCTCGATATTGAGGCGATTCAGCGCGGCGAGGTCAATGCTGCGCCAGCGTGCATAGGCCCAGCCGGCCAGCGCCAGCAGCAGCACTGGCGCAATAATGGAGAAAATCTGGTAGGGCATGGCGGCTCGCTGCGAGAACGATGACTGACCTTACCATGCCAGCCCATATCCGCACGTGACAGCCTGTCAGCCCGTAGCGCTCTCGCTGCCGGCCGCGGCGTCGCTTTCTTCTTCCGGCTCTTCGTCAGGAATCAGGCTGAGCGAATCCAGCCGGCTGCTGGCGGCCGCGGCCGATTCGGCAGGCTGCGCCAGCTTGCTTTCCAGCTTGATCTTCAGCCGCAGCTCGTTGAGCGAATCGGCATTACGCAGCGCGTCTTCCATGCCGATTTTGCCGGCTTCATAGAGTTCGAACAGCGCCTGATCAAACGTTTGCATGCCCAGCTCTTTCGACTTGGCCATGATGGCCTTGATCGCGCCAATGTCGCCCTTGAAGATCAAGTCAGCAATCAGCGGTGAATTGAGCATGATCTCGATCGCCGCGCAGCGCCCCTTGCCATCCATGGTCGGGATCAGCCGCTGCGAAATCATGCCGCGCATGTTCAGGCTCAGGTCCATGTACAGCTGCGGATGGCGTTCTTCCGGGAAGAAATTGACGATGCGCTCCAGCGCCTGGTTGGCACTGTTGGCATGCAGCGTGCCCATGCACAGGTGGCCGGTTTCGGCGAAGGCCATCGCGTACTCCATGGTTTCCTTGTCGCGGATTTCGCCGATCAGGATCACGTCGGGGGCCTGGCGCAGGGTGTTCTTCAGCGCGGCAAACCAGTTGTGCGTATCGCGGCCGACTTCGCGATGGGTAATCAGGCAGTTCTTGCTCTTGTGCACATACTCGACCGGATCTTCGATGGTGATGATGTGGCCGTGGGTACTGCGGTTGCGGTAGTCGAGCATCGCCGCCATGGTGGTCGATTTGCCGGAACCGGTCCCCCCCACCAGCAGCACCAGCCCGCGCTTGGCGCTGACCACGTCTTTCAGGATCGGCGGCAAGCCCATTTCGTCGAAGTCGGGAATCTTGGTGGTGATGGTGCGCAGCACCATGCCGACCTTTTCCTGCTGCACGAACACATTGACGCGAAAGCGCCCGATACCCGGCGGACTGATGGCGAAGTTGCACTCGAGTTCGCGCTCGAACTTGGCGCGCTCGTCCTCGCTCATCAGCGCGTAGGCCATCGCCCGTGTCTGCTCGCCATTGAGTTTGTTCTGCCCCACCGGCGTCAACTTGCCGTGGATTTTCATCGCCGGCGGAAAATCGTCGGAGATGAACAGATCGGAGGCATGGTGCTGCAGCATCATCTGCAGCAGCTGAGTCATGAATTTCTGGGCTTGTTCGACTTGCATGGTTTCAACACCAGTTTTGCGGGTGTCCTGAAACTTAGCAAGTTGCGGCCGCTTTACAAGTCAGCCTGCATGCAACAGCTGCCCGCTGTCCATCCTGATTTGCTTGCATGGCAGGCCACCGCGCGCCTAGGCTAGGCGCTGATAAAAAGAATGATTCTCCGGCCTGCGCCGGAGACAGCGAGGATTGCGCATTATGTCCCTCTGGCTGGCCGGCTTGTGCATCGGCGCCTATTTCTGCCTGATTTTCTGGTTTGCCCACCGCATCGACCACCGTCCGGCACGTCCCCAGCCCGCCTGGGTGTACTCGCTATCCCTTGCGGTGTTCTGCACCAGCTGGACTTTCTACGGCAGCATCGGCCGGGCAGCCAGCAGCGGCTGGAGTTTCCTGCCGATCTACGTCGGCCCGGCGCTGGTTTTTCTCTGCGCCCAGCCTTTTCTGCAACGACTCTTGCATGTGTGCAAGAGCGATCACCTCACCAGCATTGCCGACCTGATCGCAGCCCGACATGGCAAAAGCCCGCTGGTCGGCGCCGCTGTCACACTCATGGCGCTGGTCGGCGTGGTTCCCTACATCGCGCTGCAACTCAAGGCCATGAGCGACAGCGTGGAGATTCTCAATCACTACCCGCTGACCCGCGCACTGCAGCATCCGGAGCACTTCTGGCAGGACATTGGTTTCTGGGTTGCACTGCTGATGGCGGCCTTCGTCATCCTGTTCGGCACCCGGCAAACCGACGCATCCGAACAGCATCGCGGGATGGTCGGCTCGGTCGCCCTGGAGTCCGTGGTCAAGCTGCTGGCCTTTGTGTTAGCTGGCGGACTGATCCTGTACGCGGCCGGCGGATGGGAAGGACTGAGCAGCCGCTTGGCCGAGCAGCCGCAACTGCAGCAGCGTACCGATCCGGCGGTGCTCTTTAGCGGCAACTTCTGGTTGCTGAGTCTGCTCGCAGGGCTGGCGATCTTCTGCCTGCCGCGACAGTTCCAGGTCGGCATCGTCGAGAACACCGATCCGGCACATCTGCGCGCCAGCCGCTGGCAATTTCCGCTCTACCTGCTGCTGATCAATCTGCTGGTGATGCCGCTCGCACTCACCGGACTATCCGTCTTCGGCAGCAGCCAGCAGGCGGACGGCTACCTGTTGGCATTGCCGCTACAACAGCAGCAACCGCTGGTGGCACTGCTGGTCTTTCTCGGCGGGGTGTCGGCCGCCACGGCGATGATCATCGTTGAAACCATCGCGCTGGCAACCATGGCCAGCAACAACTTGCTGCTGCCGTTACTGATTCGCCGGCATCTGGCTCAAGATGGCGCGCCGCACGAACTGGCCCGCCTGATTCGTCCGGTGCGCCAGCTCACCATCCTTCTGGTCGTGCTGGCCAGCTATGCCTTCATGCGACTGGTTGGCGCCAGCTACAGCCTGGTCAGCATCGGGCTGATTTCGTTTGTTGCCGTCGCGCAGTTTGCGCCGGCCATCCTCGGTGCGCTGTACTGGCGACAGCGCCAGCGCAACGGCGCACTGGCCGGCTTGCTGGGTGGCTTTAGCGTCTGGGCTTACACCCTGCTACTCCCTGCCGTTGCGCATTCCGGCGGCCCCGGCGCCGACATTCTGGCGCAGGGTCTCTTCGGCCTGTCCTGGCTGCGCCCCGAAGCACTGTTTGGCGCAAGCTGGCTGGAGCCGGCCACCCATGCACTGGTGTTCAGCCTGCTTTTAAACAGCAGCCTGTATATCGCTGTACCACTCATATTCAAAAACCCTGCGGCGAATAGCCCGACTCAAAATAAGCCAGCCCCCCTGGGCAGCAATGCCCACCTGCTGAACGAACTGGCACATTTCTTTCCAGCAGAGCGCCTGCAAGCGGCCCAACAGGAGCTTGAAAAGCGCCGCGGCCAGCCTCTGGCTGCTGACGAGCCGCCAGATGAACTCACCCGACGCTGGGCAGAAACACAGCTCACTGGTCTGCTCGGGCCGGCCATGGCACGTGTCGTCATCGCCGCCACGCTGGCGCGCCACGAACAGCAGGCCGACACCCACGCCCTGCTCGATGCGGCCTCACAGGCCATCCAGGCCAATTGGGATGCGCTGCGCACCACGCTGGACCATCTTGGTCAGGGTGTCTGCATGTTTGATGCCGAGCAGCGGCTGGCAGTATGGAATGCGCGCTTTTTCGAACTGATGCAGTTCCCGCTCGCGCTGGAGCGTGTCGGCACGGCACTGGAGGAGTTTATCCGCCATGAAGCCGTGCGCGGCGGGCTGGGCGCAGGCAAGCCCGAAGCATTGATCCAGGAGCGACTGCATCAGCTGGCCGAGCGCTTTGCCATTCTCAAGGGCAACCGCACCCTCAGTGATGGGCGCATTGTCGAATGGCAATGGCGGCCAGTCGCACATGGCGGCCTGGTGGGAACCTTTACCGACGTCACCACCCAGAAGCGTGCCGAACAATGGCTGGAGGAAAAAGTCACCGAACGCACCGAAGCTCTGCGCCAATCCGAGCGCCGGCTGCATGATTTTGCCAGCTCGGCCTCGGACTGGTTCTGGGAAACGGACGCCGAATTCCGCTTCACGCATGTCAGTGAGCGCTTTTTCGACTACAGCGGCATGCATCCCGACCAGGTACTGGGGCAAACCCGCTGGTCGCTGGCCGGCCATGCCGACTCCGTGCCGCTACCGCCCCATCTCGCGCAGCACCAGCAGGCCATGCACCGGCAGGAAGCGATCCGCGATTTTGAATATCAGCTGCAGGGCAGCACTGGCAAAGAGCTGCATCTGCGGGTATCCGGCCAGCCCTGGTATGACAGCGATGGGCGTTTCTGCGGCTACCGCGGCACCGGCAGCGACATCACCGAGCTGGTGAACCAGCGCAACGACCTGCTGCGCTCGGAACGCATGGCTACACTGGGCGGACTGGTGGCCGGTGTGGCTCATGAAATCAACACGCCGATTGGCGTGAGCGTGACCGCCAACAGCGTGCTGGAGGACGAGCTGAAACATATCCGGGATAGCTTCGACAGCGGTAAGCTGGGCAAACAGCAGCTGGGACGCTTTCTGGATCTGGCCGACGAGAGTGTCTCTGCGACCAGCCGCAATCTGCAACGCGCCGCCGAGCTAGTGCGCAGCTTCAAGGAGGTTGCCGTTGACCAGACCACCGATGAGAAACGCCGCATCGAAGTCGGTGCGTACCTGGAAGAAATCCGCGCCAGCCTGGTACCGGCACTGAAACGCAGCCGGCATCAATTCCGCATCGAATGCCCGGAACTCATTCAGCTGGAAACCTACCCCGGAGCGCTGGCGCAAATCGTCACCAATCTGGTCAACAACAGTTTGCTGCACGGGTTTGATAACCGCGAAGAAGGTGACATCACATTGCGCGTGCTGCGCGATGCCCGCGGGCAGGTGCATTTTGACTATCAGGACAATGGCCACGGTATGGATCCTGCCACAGCCAGTCGCATCTTCGACCCCTTCTTCACTACCCGCCGTGGCAGTGGTGGCAGCGGACTGGGCATGCATATTGTCTACAATCTGGTCACGCAGAAACTGGGCGGCAGCATCCGGGTAGACAGTGCTCCCGGCCTGGGATGCCGAATAGCGTGGGACGCCGCCAGCGCCAGCTAATACCCATTGCCATATAGCCTCGTAGCTATTGATCATATTCAATTTCAGCCACATACCTACGAGCTGCAACATCTGCCCCCCCTCTTGCGGGTCGGCTCGCTCGCGTATTAGCCTAGCCACATCCCGCTTGCAAACGATCATCATGACTCCGTCATTTCAGTTTCCCGGCCCTTGGCAAACCCTGCTGTTCGTACTGCTCCTTCTGGGAGTACCGGTTGCGGCCTTTTTCATCAACGCGCACTTCGACGAGCCGCTAGACAGCGCTACCCAGCAATGGCTGGACTGGCAGCTGCCCGCCGTCGCCACAATGGATAATGGCTATCTCGATCTGGTCGCACTGGAAGCCACTGCGCCAGATCGCCTGCAATTGGCCGCGACAGCATTGGCGCGGCAGGTCGAGATCGCCAGCCTGGCTGGCGGCGATCACGCCAAGCTCTATGCCGAAGCGTTCCAGCCATTGCAAATCCAGAACCAGCAAATCAAGCTACCGGAAGGGCTCTGCGGCAAGGATGCCACGCACTGCCTACCCGCCCTGCATGAACACGCCGCCCTGCTGCAAAGCCTGCGCGCAGCAAACCGCGAGCCGCTGCAACGCTATCAGCAGATGCTATCGCGCCCTGCCTATGCGGAATTGCTGCCACCGGATCTGACTGTGCCGATTCCGGGATATGCTTATCCGATGCAGCTCAGCAAGCTTAACGCCAGCCAAATCGCCGATCTGGCAGCTGCGGGACAGTTCGACGCTGCGCTGGCCTTATGGAATAAGGAGCAGCAGTTCTGGCTGCGGGCGGCCCATGGTTCACGCACGCTGATCAACCTGATGGTAGCGGCTGCGGGGCTCCGACGCGGCACACTGTTGCTTGCCGATCTGCTCGACACCTACCCGCAACTGGCAACGACTGAGCTGAATGCAACCCGCAGGGTGCTTGAAGAGAGCCTGCAGCTGCGACCGCTCTTGCTGCAAGGAGCAATGTACGAATTCCAGGGGGTGGCGTACATCATTCGCCATCCAGAAGTAAACGCCCCGGCAGGCAAGGCGCTGGATCCTGGCGACAAGGTGCTGCTGAGCATGATCAAGCCGCATGCATCGCTCAACCTCCAGCAGCGGCTGCAGCAAAAACAACTGCAACAACTGGGTATCCCCATCCCGTCCGCACTAGCCAACAACAAGGCGGAAGCAGAATCCACCTGCGACAGTGAGCGCCCCTGGCTGAGCTTCAACAATCCGGGCGGAAAGCTGCTGGCCTGCATAGCCGAGCCGGATTTCAGCAGCTACCGTGACCGGCTGGCCACCGTCGAAAAGGACAGCCAGACTCTGCTGAACCGGCTGCAGGCACAATAAATCCGTGTCGTTAAACAACAAAGCCTCCTTGCGGAGGCGTTGTTGTGTCTTGCCGATCATCCGGCATGCGCCACGGCGGGATCAGTCACCGAGTTGCGCCAGCAGCTCGGCCTGCTGCTCGTTGATCAGCGCCTGGGTCAGCTCGTCCAGATCGCCATCCATGATGAAATCCAGCTTGTAGAGCGTCAGGTTGATGCGGTGATCGGTCATCCGCCCCTGCGGGAAGTTGTAGGTGCGGATACGCTCGGAGCGGTCGCCGGAACCGATCAGGCTCTTGCGTTCGGCCGCTTCCTTGGCCTGCTGCGCCTGCAACTGCGCATCCTTGATGCGTGCGGCGAGCACGGCCAGCGCGCGTGCCTTGTTCTTGTGCTGGCTGCGGTCGTCCTGGCACTCGACGACGATACCGGTCGGGATGTGCACGACGCGCACCGCCGAATCGGTCTTGTTGATGTGCTGGCCGCCCGCACCGCTGGCGCGGAAGGTGTCGATGCGCAGATCCGCCGGATTGATGTCCACCTCGCCCACTTCGTCCGCTTCCGGCATCACGGCCACGGTGCACGCGGACGTGTGGATACGCCCCTGCGTTTCGGTCACCGGCACGCGCTGCACGCGGTGCCCGCCCGATTCGAACTTCAGCCGCGAATACGCGCCGAAACCGGCGATGCGCGCGATGATTTCCTTGTAGCCGCCCAGATCGGATTCGTTGGCCGACATGATCTCGACCTGCCAGCGGTTGCGCTCGGCGTAGCGCGAATACATGCGGAACAGGTCGGCGGCGAACAACGCCGATTCGTCACCACCGGTGCCGGCGCGGATTTCCAGAAAGATATTGCGCTCGTCGTTGGGATCCTTGGGCAGCAATGCTTTCTGCAGCTCGATATCCAGCTCTTCGATGCGCGCCTTGCCGGCCGCAATTTCTTCTTCGGCCATGTCCTTCATGTCCGGATCGGCCAGCAATTCCTGCGCGGTTGCGAGGTCCGCCTCGACTTGCTGGAACTGGTGATAGAGCTCGACCACGGGGGTCAGCTCCGCGTGTTCGCGGGTGAGCTTGCGGTACTGGTCCATGTCACGGGTAGCGTCTTCGCTGGACAGCAGCATGCCGACTTCTTCAAGACGATCGGCAAGTTGGGCGAGTTTGGCGGCAATACTGGGTTTCATTTCTTGAACGCTGAATTGAATTTGTCTTCGTTTAAATAATTGGCAAACTGGCCGAGTGCCGCATTTACGGCAGGATCGGCCATGATTTCCCGCATTGCCACTTGGCCAAGCATGCCAAAGGCTTCCTTGAATGCGTTACCACCATCCTGTTCCAGCGCTAGCCTGGCGGATTCCCTGCATCGCTCCACAACCAATGTTTCAACCATGGCGGCAAGCTGTTTATCGATTTTCACGCGATCATTATCAGACAGGCGGGAGTAGGGTTGAATTTCCGGGTGTATTGCCATGGACGAGAAAATCCATCGCGCCAGATCCTTGCGATCCTTACCAGTCGTATTATCTGCCATGCACGCAGCCAGGGCAGTGGATGCCGGGCTGGCCATTACGGCTGGCGCCACGCAGCCAAGCAACACCAGTGCAGCAATTGAATGCACTACCATTTTCATCCCTGTTTCTCCCGCGTTCATTGAAATCAATCCAGCTCATGCAGCCGGTATAGCCGGCGCACGGTATCGACCAGCTCGGCCTGCTGTTCACCCTGCGCGGCATTCAGCGCTGCCAGCGGGGTATGCAGAAATTTGTTGCTCATCTGGCGCGCAAGTTCTTCGAGCACCTGCTCGGCCGCCATGCCGCTGGCGAGCTGCTTTTTCGCGCGCTCCAGCTCCTTGCGCTGGATGCGCTCGGCATGGTCGCGCAGCTCGCGGATGGTGGGCACCAGCGCCCGCCCGGCGAGCCATTGGCGGAATTCGTCGATGCGCTCGGTGATCATCGCCTCGGCCAGCGCGGCTTCGCTCTGGCGCGATTCCAGCCCTTCGCGAACCACTTCAGCCAGATCATCGACGGTGAACAGGTATACGTCTTCGAGTTTGCTGACTTCGGGCTCGACATCACGCGGTACAGCCAGATCGACCATGAACACGGGCCGGTGTTTGCGCGCCTTGATGGCCCGCTCCATCATGCCCTTGCCGACAATCGGCAGCGAGGCCGCAGTCGAGGTAATCACGACATCGAATTCGTGGATGCGCTGCGGCAACTCGGCCAGCAGCATCGCTTCGCCGCCGAGAGCACTGGCGAGTTTCTCGCCCCGCTCCAGCGTGCGGTTGGCCACGGCAATCGCGCGCGGCCGTTGCGCGTGCATGTGCGTGGCACACAGCTCGATCATTTCACCGGCACCGATAAAGAGCACCCTGCACTCGGCGACCGAGGGAAAAATGCGCTCGGCCAGCCGCACGGTGGCGGCTGCCATCGATACCGACGCGGCACCGATGCGTGTTTGCGATCGCACATCCTTGGCTACGCCGAAGGCACGCTGGAACAGGCCGTTGAGCAGCACGCCCAGTGTGCCGGCATCGCGCGCGCTGCGCTCGGCGTCTTTCAACTGGCCGAGAATCTGCGTTTCGCCCAGCACCATCGAATCCAGCCCGCACGCCACACGGTAGGCATGGCGCACCGCGTCGTGATCTTCGAACAGGTAAAGGTAGCCGTCGAGTTCGTCGGGCTGGCGATGGCGCAGCGCAGCCAGCCAGCGCACCAGCTCGGCGCCGCTGTCCGCGTTGCAGTACAGCTCGGTGCGGTTGCACGTCGAGACAATCATCGCCTCGTGCACGCCAGGACAATCGACCAGCTGCTGCAGTGCGCCACCCAGCTCGTGCGGCCCGAAGGCCAGCAGCTCGCGCACCGCCAGCGGGGCGGTGTGGTGGTTGAGTCCCAGCACGATCAGTTTCATGGAGTGCGGTGCGATGTCAAAACCTTGGATTTTAACCCGAAAGCAGGCGCAGCGGCGGCCAGCGGCAACTACCGTCGACCTACCACCAGACTGGCTCGGCTTCGAGTTCGACGCCGAAGTGCTGCCGCACATCGGCCTGCACCGCCTGCATCAGCGCCGTCACGTCAGCACCGCTTGCACCACCGTGGTTGACCAGCACCAGCGCCTGTTTTTCGTACATGCCCACCGGCCCCAGCCGGCGGCCCTTCCAGCCACACTGATCGATCAGCCAGCCGGCGGCCAGCTTCATCAATCCGATACCTGCAGGGTATGCAACCAGACCCGGGTACTGTTGCTGCAAAGCAGTACATACATCAGCAGGTACTACCGGGTTCTTGAAAAAACTGCCCGCATTACCGATCACCGCCGGGTCCGGCAATTTGCGGCGGCGCACATTGATCACCGCCTGTGCGACCCCCTGCGCCGTGCGCGGCAGGCCAGCCCCGGTCAGCTCGGTTTCGATATCCCCGTAGGCGGTATTCAGCGCATGCTGCTTGGGCAGGCGGAACACCACCTCCGCGATCAGCCAGCGGCCGGCCTCCGCCTGCTTGAACACGCTGTCGCGATAGGCAAACTGGCAGGTATCACTGTCAAACCGGCGAATTTCATCGCCGTCCAGCGCATACCCGGTCAACTCAAAAAAATGGTCCTTGATCTCGGCACCGTAGGCGCCGATGTTCTGCACCGGCGCCGCCCCCACCGTTCCGGGAATCAGCGACAGGTTTTCCAGCCCTGCGTAGCCCTGCGCCAGCGTCCACTGCACAAAGTCGTGCCAGTTCTCGCCCGCGCCGGCAGCTACATACCAGGCGGCGTCATCCTCGCGCACCAGCCGGCGCCCCATGATCTCGACCTTCAGCACCAGCGCGGCCACATCGCCCCCCAGCACCAGATTGCTGCCACCACCGAGCACACGGCACGGCAAGCCGGCAGCCCGCGGATCGGCCAGAACAGCAAGCAGATCATCACGCGAGGTGATGCGCGCCAACCATTGCGCACGCGCGCTGACGCCCAGTGTATTGCACGGCTGCAGGGAAAAATCGGGCAATAGTCGGTCAGTCATGCCGGGAACCATAGTCAGAAAACGGGATTATCGCGCGAAGCGGGCACAGGCGTCAGGGGCGATTTCCCAGATGCCAGCGGGCGCAGTACCACTTCACCTGCTCTTCGTTGGTGCCGGTTACCGGCACCAACACGCTGCCCATTTTGGAGAGGTAGCGCGGATAGGGGCCGGGCAAGGACTCAAAGGTGTAGCCCAGCCGCTGTTCGATATTCTTGCGTACGGTGTCGACCTTGCCCTTGACCAGCGCGCCGACCATGCGCACGCCGGAATCGGGCAGCTCGACCCAGACCTCCAGCGCCGGATTGCCGGCAAGCTGCGCTTTCTGCGCGTCGAACCATTCGGCTTCGCCCCACACACGCAGCGGCTGGCCGAGATACTGGCGGAAATAGCTGCGCCAGTAATCGGTCGACCACTCGCCGCGACAGGACAGCTGCGCTTCCATCTGGTCGCCGAAATGGCTGGGAATCTTGCCGGCTGCACTCAAGGAGAGCAGTAGCGCACAAAGCGACAAAGGCCAGCGCACGGTAATGCGCTGACCTTTGCGGGGGCGGCTGCGGCGGGCATTCCGCCCGCCACAAGCTGCTGCCGTGTTAGCCACTGTTGCGCAGACCCGCCGCGATACCGTTGATGGTCAGGTGCACGGCATGGGCAACGTCTTCGCTTTCGTCACCGCTACGCATGCGCTTGAGCAGCTCGACCTGCAGATGGTTCAGCGGATCGAGGTAAGGCAGTCGGTTGGCCAGGCTGCGCGCGAGCATCGGGTTGTCACCCAGCAGCTCGTTGTGTTCGGTGATCGCCAGTACGGCGTCCACCGCACGCTGCCATTCGTCCTTGATGCGACCGAAGATGCGCTGTGCCAGCTGCTGGTCGTTGACCAGCTCGGAGTAGCGCGCGGCGATCGCGATGTCGGACTTGGCCAGCACCATTTCCATATTGGAAATCGAGCTGGTGAAGAACGGCCAGGTCTGGTACAGGTGGCGCAGCGTCTTGAGGCCTTCCTCGCCGGAATCCTTCAGGTATTCGGCAATGGCGGTACCAAAGCCATACCAGCCCGGCAACATCAGTCGACACTGCGACCAGGAGAACACCCACGGAATCGCACGCAGGTCGGCGATGCTGTTGGTGGCCTTGCGGGCAGACGGTCGCGAACCGATGTTCAGGTTCGGGATTTCGCCGATCGGCGTGGCTTCGCGGAAGTAGGTCACGAAATCCGGTGTTGCGTACACCAGATCGCGGTAGGCCTGATAGGCGCGTACCGACAGCTTTTCCATCAGGTCGCGACGCGGTTGCGGGTCAACGCCCTCTTCCCACTTGGCAAAGCTGGCTTCCAGCGTGGCAGCCACCAGGATTTCCAGATTGCGGCGACCGACTTCACGGTCCGCATACTTCGCGGCAATCACTTCGCCCTGTTCGGTAATCCGGATCTGCCCGTTCACCGAGCCTACCGGCTGCGCCAGGATCGCGTCGTAAGCCGGACCACCACCACGACCGACGGTACCACCGCGACCATGGAACAGGCGCATCTTGAAGCCGAACTTGTTGAACACATCCACCAGCTTCAGCTCGGCCTTGTACAGCTCCCAGTTGGAGGTCAGGTAACCGCCATCCTTGTTGGAATCCGAATAGCCCAGCATCACTTCCTGCACACCATCGCGGCAGGCCAGCAGCTGGCGCCACTGCGCGATGCTGAACAGCTCGGTCATGATCGTATCGCTGCCACGCAGATCGGGAATGGTCTCGAACAGCGGAATGATGTTGACCTTGCTGCGGATCTGCGGCGCCAGGGACACGAGGCCGACATCATTCAGCAGAACGGCGACTTCGAGAATATCGGACACCGAATCGCAGTTGGAGATGATGTAGTTCGGCAGTACTTCCTCGCCATACTGCGCCTGGATCTCGGCAGCAGCCTTGAGGATGTTCAGCTCCTTCTGCACGTCTTCGCTGTATTCGACATCGTACGGGCAGATCAGCGGACGCGGGCTGGCCAGCTCGCGCAGCAACACCACGCGACGGGAATGCTCGTCCAGCGACTGGTAGTCTTCCAGACCGGCGCGGTTGAACAGCTCGGAAATGACCTTCTCGTGCATGCCGGAATGCTGACGCATGTCGATCGGCGCCATGTGGAAACCGAACACGCTCACGGCACGCTGCAGGCGGCGCAGACGGCCGGCGGCAATCTTGGCGGCGCCATGCGCCTTCAGCGAATTGGCAACGACGGCCAGATCAGCAGCCAGCTCCTGCGGCAGCTCGTAAGCGGGGGCATGCGCCACATCGTGCAGGGTGTGATGGAACGTGCCAATCTTGGCCGCAGTCGCGAACACGCGCGCACGGATGGCGGACATGGCCAGACGGTAGGGCTCGCCACCCTTGCGTGCCACATCATCGGTCGCGCTTTCAGCCAGCGCCTGCAGCGACTGGTCAACCTGCACCAGGCGGGCCGACATCGACAGTTCGTTTTCCAGCTTCTGGCATTGCTGGTAGTAATAATCCAGCACGACACCGGCCTGGCGCGATACGGCGTAGCGCAACACGTCGGCAGTCACGAACGGGTTGCCGTCACGGTCGCCGCCGATCCAGCTGCCGACGTGAATGAAGTTCGGCAATTCGACCTGCTGGCCGGACAACTCGGCCAGACGGTCTTCCAGATCAACGTACAGACGCGGAATTTCGTGCAGGAAGGTATTGCGGAAATAGGTCGAGCCGTTTTCGATTTCGTCCTGCACCTTCAGCTTGAAGGTACGGATTTCGCGGGTCTGCCACAGGGTCTGCATGACGCGTTCGAGCGCGTCCTGATTGGCCTTCTGCTCTTCCGGCGTCATCTGCACACGATCGCGCTCGGTCAGCAGCTCGGCCAGGGCACGGTGGCAATCCAGAATGGTCTTGCGCTTCACTTCGGTCGGATGCGCGGTCATCACCGGAGCAATGAGCGTCTCGTTGAGCAGCGCCAGCATTTCGGCCGGCTTGTGGCCCTTGGCGGTCAGATCGGCAATCGCGGCAGCCAGGCTGCCGCGCTGGGCCGCCGAGCCCATCATCTTGTGTGCGCGGCGACGGCGGTTGTGATGCAGGTCTTCGGCGATGTTGGACAGGTGCGAGAAGTAGCTGAACGCGCGCACCAGCGAAATCGTCGCCGGCAGCTCCAGCGAGGACAGCGTGCGCGACAGCGCCTGACCGGCAGCGGCATCGTGCTCGCGCACATAGCGCACGGCCATGTCGCGAATGGATTCGATCTGATCGGAGGTCAGCACGCCGGCCTGTTCACGGATGGTGTCGGCAAGCAGCTCAGCCAGCAGGTCTAGGTCGCGAGTAAGCGGCAGGTCTTTCTCGGCAATCGGTTCGAGTACGGCCATGGCATTCCACTAAAGCTAAGAAAATCGGACGGAAAATAGTCCGGCATTTTAGCAGAAGATGCGGGAACTGACTCGATTTCTGACAATCAGAAGCCGAGCGAAATCAGGCAAATCCCCAATCCGCGCAGGCCAATCCATCCTTTGGGCTACGCAAACACCCAAGCTTGCCAGTGTATATTGCCGCAAGCAGCACAATAAAACGGCTGCAGGGCAATACCCCGAAATCACGCCATCAATGCCAGTCGTCAGGCGAGCCTGGCCACCAGCAACCATAGCCCCCAGACCGCACCGCCAAGCAGCACAGCGATCAGGGCCAGCCAGTAATTGCGTTTTTTCTGCTCCCACAGCAGGCCCTTGTAGCCAGCCAGCAGCAGCTCGGTCGGATTCTGCCCGAGCAGGTCATTGAGCTTGCGCGGCAGGCCCGGCAGCAGCGTCGCCCATTGTGGCGCCTCATGCTTGAGATTGGCCAGGAGGCCGCGCCAGCCGATCTGCTCGTTCATCCAGCGCCGCAGGAAGGGATAAGCGGTCTGCCACAGATCGAGCTCGGGATCAAGCTGCCGCCCCAGCCCTTCGATATTGAGCAGTGTTTTCTGCAGCAATACCAGCTGCGGCTGGATTTCGACATTGAAGCGCCGCGACACTTCGAACAGGCGCAGCAGCACGACGCCGAAGGAAATCTGCGCCAGCGGCTTGTTGAAGAAGGGCTCACAGACCGAGCGCACGGCCGACTCCAGCTCCTCGACACGTGTGTCTTTGGGCACCCAGCCACACTCGATGTGCGCAGTCGCCACGCGTTTGTAATCGCGCTCGAAAAAGGCGATGAAATTGATCGCCAGATACTGCTTGTCATGCTCGTTGAGCGAGCCGACGATGCCGAAATCCAGTGCAATGTAGCGATTGTCGGCCGCAACCAGAATATTCCCCGGGTGCATGTCGGCATGGAAAAAGCCGTGCCGGAATACCTGGGTGAAAAAAATCTCGACGCCATAGCGGCCCAGCTTTTTCAGGTCGATGCCGGCTGCGCGCAATTCGGCAATGCGGCCAACCGGAATGCCGTCCATCCATTCCAGCGTCAGCACCTGTCGCGCAGTCCAGTCGTAGAACACTTGCGGCACGATCAGCTGATCGGAACCAACAAAGTTGCGATGCAGCTGGGACGCGTTACCCGCCTCAATCATCAGATCCAGCTCGTCGTGCAGATATCGGTCGAACTCGGCCACGACTTCCTGCGGACGCAGGCGCTTGCCATCGGCAAACAGCTTTTCCACCAGCGCGGCCATTACGCGCATCAGCGCCAGATCCGCTTCGATCACCGGCAGAATGCCGGGGCGCAGCACCTTGACGGCCACCTTGCGCCCGTCCGGCAAACGCGCCGCGTGCACCTGCGCGATCGACGCCGAGGCCACCGGCGCACGATCGAACTCGGCGTAGAGTTCGCCCAGCGGACGCCTGAGCTCGGACTCGATCACCGCAACGGCGACCTCACCGGAAAACGCCGGCACACGATCCTGCAGGCGCGCCAGTTCGTCGGCGATATCGGGCGGCATCAGATCGCGCCGGGTGGAAAGCACCTGCCCGAACTTGACGAAAATCGGCCCGAGATCCTCCAGAGCCAGACGCAGGCGCTCTCCGCGCGGCGCAGCAAGATTGCGCCAGAAAAACAGCGCGTGCAGTACCGCCGCCAGGCCGCGTACGCGCTCGTGACCAAGCAGGAATTCGTCCAGCCCGTAGCGGACCACCACCCGGGCGATTTTCAGCAGGCGCAGGATGCGCATCAGTTATTCCTTTATTCCGGCCTTGTGCTCGATACGCTGCAGCCGCTTCTCCAGGCGCGCCAGATCATCGCGCAGCGCATCGACCGCGGCGTAATGCTGCACCGCTGCCGGCTTGTCCAGCAGCAATGGCGCCTCATCGCGCAGGTATTCCACCCAGGCCAGCAGCAGGCGCGAGCCGATGGCCCCCGGAATGCCGCCAACCTTGCCGGCCAGCCAGACAATGCGCCGTGCCGCCACGTCACCGACCAGCTGCGAGAGCTCTTCAGCCGCGTCCCAGCGCAGCTTGCCCAACACATTGCCAAGTGCGGCCCCCAGCTCGGGATCCCCATCGAGCACCACCTGCCTCGCAGCAGCCTGCGGATCCGCCATGCGGGTATAGAAAAACGCCAGCGGCAGATCGAGTACGGCCTCGGGCTCCGCCTGACTGTGCGCCAGCCGGCCATCGCCGGTTACCACCAGCACGGCCGAAGTCAGCGGCACACTGATTTTCACCGTGCGACCGGCCAGCCGCAGCAGTTCATCGCGCCGCTCCGGCGCATGCTTGAGCAGTCGATTCAGCGCGGTGGCCAGCAGCATCAGAATTTGGTTCCTTTATGCAGCGCAACCACGCCACCAGTCATGTTGTGATAGTCGACACGGCCGAAACCGGCGTCGAGCATCATCTGCTTGAGTGTTTCCTGATCCGGGTGCATGCGGATCGACTCGGCCAGGTACTGGTAGGAATCGGCATCATTGGCAACCAGCTTGCCCATGAAGGGCAAGAGCTTGAAGGAATACAGATCATAGGCCGGCTTCAGCGGCGCCCAGACCTTGGAGAATTCCAGCACCAGCAAGCGCCCTCCCGGCTTGAGCACGCGCAGCATTTCCTTCAGCGCGGCATCCTTGTGCGTCATGTTGCGCAGGCCGAACGCCACCGACACGAGATCGAAATAGTTGTCGGGGAAGGGCAGCTTTTCCGCGTCACACTGTGCGGCCGGCACCGTGAAACCGGCATCCAGCAACCGGTCGCGGCCGACGCCCAGCATCGAGCTATTGATGTCGGTGAGCCAGACCTGCCCGGTCTTGCCCACCTTTTTGGCAAAGGCCTTGGAAAGGTCGCCAGTGCCACCGGCAATGTCGAGCACGCGGTCGCCCGCCTTCACGCCGCTGGTCTCGATGGTGAAGAACTTCCAGGCACGGTGCAGACCACCGGACATCAGGTCGTTCATCACGTCGTATTTCTGCGCCACCGAATGAAACACCTCGGCAACCTTGTGCGCCTTTTCCGATTCGTTGACGGTCTTGAAACCGAAATGCGTTTGCTGTTCGCTCATGATATGCCCCAAGGGTATAACCCTGAATGCTTTGAAAATTATACGCCGCAGCGCAATACCCAATCAGGCATCACGCGAACCACCCTCGGCGGCCAGTCGCTCCAGATACAGCTGCCAATAGGCATCGTGCTTTTGCCCCAGTTCGAACAGGTATTCCCAGGAGTACAGGCCGGACGAGTGGCCGTCATCGAAAACCAGCTTGACGGCATAGTTGCCCACCGGCAGGACATCCTCGATCGCCACGTTGCGCTTGCCGGACTGGAGAGTGCCGGGCCCAACGCCATGCCCGCGCACCTCGGCCGACGGGCTGTAGACCCGCAGGTATTCACACGGCAGCGCGTAGCGCGTGCCATCGGGATACCCCAGCACCAACTGCCGTGACTGGGCTTCGAGGATGATTTCTTCGGGGATCGGCGTTGTAGCGCTAAGACCGGCCATAAGCTGTATCTGCACGGAAGTTCTGGATCAAGGCGTAATCATACCCTGCCTTGCGACGACTGTTGCAGCAGAACGCAGCGCAGCCCTCGTCAGCAACTTGTCATATTATGTTCACAAAGACGCCTTATTCTCGCAATATCGCTGCAACCCTCTCAAGGACCCTCCATGCCCGCCAATATTCTCCTGGTTGAAGACGAACCGGCCATCCAGGAACTGATTGCCTTCAATCTCACCCAGGCCGGGCACCACGTGATGCGCGCCGACACCGCCGAGAGCGCCCAGAGCATCGTCCGCAACGCCCTGCCCGACCTGATCCTGCTGGACTGGATGCTGCCAGGCATGTCCGGTATCGATTTTGCCCGCCGCCTGCGCGGCGACGAGCGCACCAAAACCATTCCGCTGATCATGCTCACCGCGCGCTCCGACGAACAGGACAAAATCGCCGGGCTGGACACCGGTGCGGACGACTACATCACCAAGCCATTCTCGCCGCGCGAGCTGCAGGCCCGCATCAAGGCGGTACTGCGCCGCCGCGCCCCGCAAGCCACCGATGATCCGGTCGAGATCAAGGGGCTGCGCCTGGATCCGGTCACCCACCGCGTCACCGGCAACGGCCTGCCACTGGACCTTGGCCCGACCGAATTCCGCCTGCTGCATTTTTTCATGACCCACGCCGAACGCGTCCATTCCCGCGCCCATCTGCTCGACCAGGTGTGGGGCGACCATGTGTTCGTCGAGGAACGAACCGTTGACGTACATATCCGCCGCCTGCGATCCTCACTGGAAGGCACGGGCCATGACACCCTGATCCAGACCGTACGCGGCTCGGGTTACCGCCTGTCCGCCAACTAACGCTGGCGCGGCCGGCCACTAGCCGGCTCGCTCCTCACAAGGTTTACATCATGCTCTGGCTGCGTTCAGTCATCTATTATCTTTTCCTGACACTGATCGCGCTGTTCATCGGCGGCATCGGCGGTGCCGCCTGGGGTCTGGGTTTTGCACTCGGCGCGACCCTGCTGAGCCTGTGGTTCCACCTCTACAACCTGGGCCGCCTGCACCACTGGCTGCAGCACCCCAATGTCGATACGGTGCCGTCGAGCTTCCTGCTGTGGCAGGAGGTGTTCGACAAGTTGTATGACCAGATCCGCCTGCAGAAAAAAGCCAAGGAGCGCATCTCCTCGACCCTGGAGCGCTTCATGAGTGCCGGCGAGGCACTGCCCGATGGCGTGATCATTCTGGACGAATTTGACCGCATCGAATGGTGCAATCCGGCCGCCAGCCAGCATCTGGGCCTGAA
The DNA here is from genome assembly GCF_015223195.1 of Chitinilyticum piscinae. GTDB lineage: Bacteria > Pseudomonadota > Gammaproteobacteria > Burkholderiales > Chitinibacteraceae > Chitinilyticum > Chitinilyticum piscinae. The sequence continues at coordinate 186,224 of NZ_JADFUA010000003.1, forward strand.
CCCGATTGCCGATGTCGGGCAGCAGGTCACCCACCTGGTGCGCCATCCGCAGCTGCGCGAATACCTGAAAACCCAGGATTTCAGCCATCCGCTGCAATTGCGCCTGAACCGTCAGCAGGAGCAGCTGCTCTCGATCCAGCTGGTGCCTTTCGATTCGACCCGCAAGCTGCTGCTGACGCGCGACATTACGTCACTTGATCGCGTGCAGACCGTGCACCGTGATTTCGTTGCCAATGTGTCGCATGAGCTGCGCACGCCACTGACCGTGGTGGGTGGCTTCATCGAGACCATGCAGGATCTGCCGGACATGGATGTGAACACCCGCAACCAGCAGCTGCAGCTGATGTACGAACAGACCCAGCGCATGCAGCGTCTGGTTGAGGATCTGCTCACGCTGTCCAAGCTGGAAAGCGGACAGCAGCTGCGTGAAGAGGAAGTCGATGTTCCGCAACTGCTGCAATTGCTGCTCACCGAAGCCAAAGGGCTGTCGCAGGGTCGACACACCGTCAGCATTGCCAGCAGCGCCCGCGCCAAGCTGATCGGCAATCACGACGAGCTGCATTCGGCCTTTGGCAATCTGGTTTCCAACGCCATCCGCTACACGCCAGCCGGCGGCAGCATTTCGCTGGCCTGGGAGTTGCGCAATGGCCAAGGCTGCTTCTGCGTGCGCGACACCGGCATCGGCCTTGCTCCCGAGCACATTCCGCGCCTGACCGAGCGCTTCTACCGCGTCGATCGCGGCCGCTCGCGCAATACCGGCGGCACCGGGCTGGGACTGGCGATCGTCAAGCACATCCTGCAGCGCCACCAGGCCCAGCTCGCCATCCAGTCGCAACTGGGGCAGGGCAGCGAATTTGCGGTGAAATTTCCGCTGCAGCGCACGCTGGACTAAGCCGAGCCGCCATTGCGCAGTCATGGATGGAAAGCGATTGCCAATTGTTTGCAATAAGCACGGGGAATGCCACTACAATAGCCGGATTCCCGCCGGCGGCTCCGCCTCACCGGTGACGGCATGTTTGCGCCATCGCAAAGGCCGGATTAAGCGAACGGCGCATAATCCGCCCGAATACTGATGAGCGGGGCCGGCTGTTTGCCCCATCCAATCCACTGACAAGAAGGTCCGACTTCCATGAGTAGAATCGCTGCCATCCGTCCTTTCGGCCAGACCATCTGGCTGGACAACCTGTCCCGTGGCCTGATCAAGGCTGGCACCCTGCAAAAGCTGTTTGACGAAGACAAGATTGCCGGTGTGACCTCCAACCCGGCCATTTTCTACAAGTCCATCTCCAGCGACCCGCTCTACATCGAACCGCTGAACGAACTGAAAAAAGACGCCAGCCTCAGCGCCGAACAGCGTTATGAAGCACTGGTGATCCCGGACGTTCAGGCCGCCTGCGACCTGACCATGGCCATGTACAAGGACAGCCAGGGCCAGGATGGTTACGTCAGCCTGGAAGTTTCCCCGACTCTGGCCAACGACGCCCAAGGCACAATCGACAACGCCAAGCGCCTGTGGGCCGCGATCAACCGCCCGAATGCCATGATCAAGGTTCCGGCAACGGCGGCTGGCTGCATCGCTTTCGAAGAACTGATCGCCTCCGGCATCAACGTCAACATCACCCTGATGTTCAACCTGAAGCACGTTGACGACGTCCTCACCGCCTACATCCGTGGTCTGGAAGCCCGTGCAGCTGCTGGTCTGCCGGTTGATGGCGTTCGCGCTGTTGCCTCCGTGTTCCTGTCCCGCGTGGACAGCCTGATCGATCCGAAGCTGGATGCCATCGGCACTGAAGAAGCCCTGGCGCTGCGCGGCAAGGTTGCCACTTCCTTCGTCAAGGTTGCCTACCAGCACTACAAGAAGCTGTTCAACGGCACCCGTTTCGAAGCACTGAAGGCACTGGGCGCACACCCGCAACGCCTGCTGTGGGCTTCCACCGGCACCAAGAACAAGGCTTACAGCGATGTGATGTACGTGGAAGACCTGATCGGCCCGGATACCGTAAACACCGTACCGGATGCCACTCTGGATCTGTTCCGCGACCACGGCAACGCCGCCAGCACACTGGACACCAACATCGACGCCGCCGTGGCCGTACTGGCAGCCGTGCGCAAGCTGGGCATCAATTACAACCTGGCTGGCGAGCAACTGCAGACAGAAGGTCTGAAGCAGTTCGACGAGGCCTTTGCCAAGCTGATGGAACTGACCAAGTAATCCGGTCAGCCCGCAACAAAAAACCCGCTTTAGGCGGGTTTTTTGTTGCCTGTTTAACCGCGCGATATGCGGTCGCACGGCATAATCCGGGCATTGATCTTGCCGGGCCGCACCATGACCTTGCGCTTTTCACCCCATCACGCCCTGCTGACACTACTGCTGCTGGGCGGCGAAATCATCATTGGCCGCTACCTGCACGGCGGAATCATCCGCGCCTATGGTGGTGATGTACTGGTCATCCCCCTGTTGTACTGTGCAGCACGGACATTCTGGCACCCCATCCGCCCGCTGCTGCTGCCTGTGGGGCTGCTCGGCCTGGGCGCCCTGACCGAACTGCTGCAGGCGCTGCAGCTGGCCGACCGGCTGCGGCTCTCCAATCCATCCCTGCCACGCACCCTGATCGGCTCCCACGCCGATCCGCTCGACCTGCTGGCCTATCTGCTCGGCGCGCTGCTGATTCTTCTTGCCCAGCATTACTGGCGGCGCAGAAACTCTGCTGCCTGAGCCAGCGGCGCACTCCATTGCCCCAGCTCCTGCTGCCGCAGGATGCGGACGCTGTCATACCAGTGCGACTGAACATCCGTAAGCCCCCAGCGCCAGTCGGCATCCTTGCGACTGAGCAGCAGCGTGGGCACGCCCAACGCGCCGGCCAGATGCACCACCGAGGTACAAACCGTCACCACACCATCGAGCGCCGTCAGCAATGCTGCGGTATCGGCGAAGTCGGCACACTCATCAACCCAGTTCAACACCCCGGCCGGCGCAGACACGCCCTTTTGCAACGACACCCACTGTACGGGCAAGGCCAGCAACGGCGCCAGTTGCGCTGGCGGGATGCTGCGTCGGGCATTGTCCTCCTGCGCCGGATTACCCTGCCAGGCGAGGCCGATCACCGGGTTCGCATCACCCAGTTGCCGACGGCGCGCGTGCCAGAACTGCGCCTCGGACTCGGGCGCTTGCAAATACGCCCGTGCATCCAGCGACCCACTGTCCACGCCAAGCACAGCCGCCATGCTCATATACGGCAGATAGTGGGTATAGCCAGCAGATTCATTCCATTCACTAGCTACAGCGATATCCCTGGGCAAGTTTATCCGCAACAGCCCCACCAGCGCCGCTGGCACGATGACAGTCAGCCGCGGTACGCGTGCGCGAAGCCCACTGATAAAGCGCGCAAATTGCAGCATGTCGCCAAAACCCTGTTCACCCATCAGCAGCAGATGGGCATCTTCCGGCAAAGGCTCCCCCTTCCAGCACGGCAACTGCTGTGGCATGGGAGCCCCGAATAGCGGCAGACGTGCTTCGTACCGCGCCCAGCCACTCTCCCAGCGCGCCTCCAGCAGATCCAGAGTGCCGAGCGCGTAGCATGCAAGCCCGTATTCCCCCGCATGGGATGGCACCCCCTCCAGCAAGGCGCGGGCTTCTGCGTAGTCACCGTGCATGCGCAGCACGCGCGCCAGATTGACGCGGGTTGCGGCATGAGCGGGACGCAGCCGGAGGGCATGCCGCCAGGCTAGCTTTGCATCGTCGTATTGCTCGAGCCGGAAATGACACTCGCCCAGATTGTGCAGCGTATCGGCATGTGCAGGCTCCCGCTGCAACGCGGCGCGATAGGCGCTGATGGCCGCCTCTGGCTGCTGCTGGCGCAGCGCCAGATTACCCAGATTGAAGAGCGGATCAGGCCAGTCTGGAACCCTGACAGCGGCCTGCTGCCAGCATTCGGCAGCCCGCTGCGCTTCACCCTGCTGGTTGAGTACATTCCCCAGATTCAGCAGCAGACCCGGGTGCCCGGGCTCAGCCTGTAGCGCCAGCACCAGCAGACGTTCGGCCGCGTGCCAGTCACCGCGACTGACGGCGTCTTGCGCCAGCTGCGCATGCGAGCGAAAACTCATTGCTTGTCGTTCCATGAAAAAACGGGCAGGTCTTGCGACCCGCCCGTCAGTGGGATTCTCATCCCGGTACTGTCATCCGTTTAGCTTATTGCAGCTTGGCAACCGGCTTGTTCGGATATTCCTGGCTAACAGCGTACTGCTTGCCGTTGATAGTCACGATGTAGTTGCTCGGACCGGAGATCGGCAGGTGGTAGTTCAGGGTAACGTCGATGCTTGCACCCGGGGCGATGGACTGCCAGGACGGGATGGCAAACTCGGCGGTGTGGAAGTCACCCTTGAAGCCGCCAATATTGTTACCAGTATGCTCGGAAGCAATGGTCTTCAGGCCGGCACCGGACTGATCGGTCATTGCGCCCGGAGCGGATACCGGATACTGGAAGCGGATCTTGCTGCCACCCGGGATCGCCGTTGCACCCTTGTTGGTGATCTTGAGCTTCGGATTCAGCGGATAGTTCTGGTCACCGAGTTTGAAATCGGTCATTTCGAACTGCAGCTGAACTGCCTCTGCAGGCATGGCCACCTTGGAGCGGGTTGCGCCCATCGGGGATGCAGTGCGGAAGTTGGAAGCCAGCAGGCGTGTCAGAGTCGAACCGATTTCGTACTCGCCCTTCGCAGCATTCCAGTCATAGTCACCCGCCAGTTCCCAGAACATCGCGCCGCCGATACCGTTGGCGTTGATCCACTCGGCCTTCTTCTGGATGGATTGCTCGTCTTCCGTGGAGATGAACACCTTCTTCTGGGCATTCCACAGCCACGGGGCAACCAGAGTTGCATCGTAGTAGCGGTCATACTTGCCGACCAGATCGGAAGCCTTCAGGTTGTACATGCCCAGATAGGAACCAGCGATACCCTTCTCCAGGTTCTTGGCGTGCCACATCGGGTTGGAACCGGCACCCATTTCCTTGCCGTTCTGATCCAGATCGTGCCAGATGTTGTCGATGCCCAGAGCACCCACACCACACTCGGTCAGACCCGGGCCGCAGTTGGTGGACTTCGGCGAAGTACCCCACAGACCGTTGGTGCCACCAGTAACATCCTTGTGGCCACGGGTGTAGTACGGAACACCGACGTTGATGCGACCTGCCGGCAGGGAGCCGCGGAAGTAGCGGTAAGCCCAGTCGGTGTTCAGGTAGCCGATACCACCGTAAGCGGCAGTGGTATATACCGACCACTTGGCCAGCTCGGCATCCTTGCCATCGTCGAACAGCGCTGCGTTCGGACCAACGAACTCGTTCCAGGCACCGTGCAGGTCATACGTCATCATGTTGACGTAATCCATGTACTGAACAGCCTGGAAGGTTTCCATGCCGCGCAGCAGGTAGCCGGAAGACGGCGAAGCGATGGTCAGCATGTAATACTTGCCATCCTTCACGCTAGCTTCGTCCAGCTTGGTGCGCAGTACCTTCAGCAGTTCGCGGTAGGACGCCTGCAGACCCTTCAGGCGCGGCTCGGATACACCCCAGTCGAGCGGGTTACCGGCCTTGGCCATGGTGGTCGGATATTCGTAGTCCAGATCCGCGCCGTCGAAGTTGTACTTCTTCAGGAACGCCACTACGGAATCAGCGAAGGCATTGATGCCGGCGTAGTTGATGGAACCATCGGCATTGGTGGTCATGGTGTAGTAGCCACCGGAAGCCACACGGTTGCCGTCAGCACCGAAGTAACCGCCAGTCTCGGCCCAGCCGCCGATCGACACCAGGGTCTTCACACCCGGGTTCAGCTTCTTGTACTTGTTCAGCAGGTTGAAATGGCCCTTGTACGGCAGGGTCGGATCCATTTCTGCGCCGGCTACGCCCGGCCATTCCATATCGGTCGCTTCGTTGCCAGCCACGTTTTCGTTCACGGAAACGCGGTTATTGCTGTCGATGTGGGCGAAGGCGTAGTTGATGTGGGACAGATCCTTCCAAGGAATGTCCTTGGCCAGATAGGCAACCTGGCCGTTCTTGCCGGTACGCCAGCTGGTGAAGTAACCGATCACGCGACGTTGCAGACCATTGGCCAGCTTCTCGCGACCTTCGGAGTCATACACGGTGCAGTACGGTACGTTGGCCACGCTGGATACCAGGCCATCCGGCTGACAGTTGCCGGTCGGGGTACCGGTCGGTGTCGGAGTCGGAGTCGGAGTAGCCGTCGGAGTCGGAGTAGCCGTCGGAGTCGGAGTAGCCGTCGGAGTCGGAGTAGCCGTCGGAGTCGGGGTAGCCGTCGGAGTCGGGGTAGCCGTCGGAGTCGGGGTAGCCGTCGGAGTCGGGGTAGCCGTCGGAGTCGGGGTAGCCGTCGGAGTCGGAGTAGCCGTCGGAGTCGGGGTAGCCGTCGGAGTCGGGGTAGCGCCACAAGCGCCCAGATCCTTCCACACGCCCCATTCGCCGGACTTGGTCGGATCATCGCCCTGAGTCCACCACTTGGCCTGATAGTTGCGGCCATTGAAGGTGACTTGTGCGCCACCGGCATAAGCGGTGCTGGCGTTCCAGGCCTGGTAGCAACCTGCAGCCGGAGTCGGAGTAGCCGTCGGAGCCGGTGTAGCGGTCGGAGCCGGTGTAGCGGTCGGAGCCGGGGTAGCAGTCGGAGCCGGGGTAGCAGTCGGGGTCGGAGTGGCAGTCGAAGTGCCTACCGATTTCCACAGGGTCGGGGAATCTTTCGGATTCCAGCCAGTACCGACATAGGCAGTGTGAGTAACCAGCGCCTGGTAATCCGTGCCCAGATAGGTCACATAAGTACCAGCGTTGTAGGTGTTGCCTTCAGCCCATTGCGGGTAGGCATGGGCATAAGAGGCAAGCATGGCCACCGGCAGAACGGCCATTGCTTTGAGTTTAAACGGGGACATCGAAGAGCTCCTCATCAAATTTGGCGATAACCCATCAGGTCAACCGGCCGCGCCCCTTCAGTTTTCTGCGACCCTGCTTTGTAAGTTTTAAGGTCGTCTGGTACTGCGCATTGGAGTTGTGAGGGGCTTGCTATTCCAGTCGCGAGTCAATTACGTCGCAACTTGTCAGGCTTGTCAACCATCCGGAACCGTAGTTCCCGCCTAAGTTGTTCACCCTATTACTTACAAAATAGAAAGACTACACGCACCACTGTAAAGACGCGCCGCACCAACATGCGCCAGCTCTTTTTTTTCCATGATTTTCATAGAGATGTCATCATTGCACCGCACCAAAATGAATCAAATCAGCAGATTCTTATGTAGGTAAATCCAGCAAAAAATCTGTAGTCTGTCAGAAAAAAAGTTTTGTCTGCCCCGTGGATGTAGTCACATTTACGGAACAACAAACCGGTTTTTCACCTACCGTTCATCGGCAATGTACTTTCTAGTAAATTACATGCTATTACTCGTTAGTAATTATTGATAGTCGATCGTCAGTTGCCGGCTGCTGCTGCGTCCCAGATCATCGACGACACTAAGCTGGTAGATCCCCGCCCTGTCCGGCCGCCAGGCCAGCCCACTGCCGCCGGCACTACTGCTCCCCAGCAGGGCGCGATCAGCGAACCAGTACAAGGTCCGGGCATCCGCGGCGGCCGTCGCTTGCAGCGCAATCGTTTCCTCTCCCCTGCCCTGTCGCAGCGTATAGACCACGTCACGCAGGGGTGAAGTAATGCGGGGGGGCGCATCCACAATGGAAGGTATTGCCCCACAACTCATAGCTGGCGGTGCCTTGCGCGGCATACCCGCCTCACGAAATACCCTAGCCAGGTCACTGGGCCAGAATTCGTATATCTCCTGCCGCGTGTGCTGCGGGTCGTAGGGCGGACAGGCCGCCCTGCCGCTGCGGGTATCGATCATCACCGGCCGGTGCAGCGTACTGACGCGAATCGGTGATTTGCCGGGTATGAACCAGCCCGGCACGGTGCGCGGGCACCACTGGTTCGGCAGATCCCCACTATCTGCGCAGATGGCGACACGGCTCACCCCATTGGGGGGCAGGCGTGGCACGGGCCGGTCGGACGGGCGCGCCAGCGGCAGCGCATCGGCGATGCGGAAGAACAGCGGGGCCGCCATGTCGACGCCGACCAGCGCGGGATTGCTGCGGTTGTCGAAATTGCCCAGCCAGACGACCAGGACATAGGGGCCAACGACACCTGCCGTCCATGCATCGCGGAAACCCCACGATGTGCCGGTTTTCCAGGCAATCGGCCAGCCATCGCGACGCGCAGCCGCCAGGCCATCCGGCCGGGGATTCTGCAGCAGCATGTCCAGTACCAGAAAGCTCGCCTGAGGCGAGAGCAGTCTTGTACCCTCCTTGCGAGCGACTACGGAATCATCCAGCCGCAGCGGTTTCAATACGCCGTCGTTGGCCAGCATGGCATACAGCCCAGCCAGCTCCTGCATGCTCAACTCGCCACCTCCCAGCGCGAGCGCCAGGCCGTAGTGCTGCTCGCTTTGCAAGCGCGAGACCCCTGCGGCCTTGAGCGTGTCGTAGAGATTGGGATGGCGCAACTGGCTCGCAAGCCAGACCGCCGGCACATTGCGGCTGCGCACCAGTGCCTCGGTCGCGGTCACCGGGCCGGCAAAGCGGCCATCAAAGTTTTCCGGCTGATAGGGGCCAAAAGCGGTTGGGGCATCCTTCAGCACGCTATTGGGGTGAATCAGCCCCTGATCAAGCGCCAGAGCGTAGAGCAAAGGTTTAAGCGTCGACCCCGGCGAGCGCTTGGCCAGCGAGCCGTTGACCTGGCCGGCGATCTCGGCGGAGTGATAATCCGCCGACCCCACCAGCGCCCGGATCCCCATATCGCGCGTATCAAGCAACAGCACCGAGGCATTGTGCACCCCTCGTGGCGCAGTTTGTGCCAGATAGCGCGCCAGCTGGCGCTCGACCAGCTGCTGCAGGCCGGCATCCAGTGTGGTCGTCAGCACCGGCTGCCGCTGCGCGGTCTCGGCCAGAATCTGTTCGACCGCGTGCGGCGCACGGAAAGGCAGGTGCTGCAGCTGGCGAGCCGGCACGGGCAGCGCCAGCAATTGCCGCTCGGTCTGGCTCAAGGGCTTGCCGGCATCGATCCAGCGCAGCAACAGCCGCTGGCGTGCCGCGGTTAGCGACTCGCCGCGTCCGGCCCGGCGGTTCGGTGCCTGCGGAATCACGGCCAGCGTCATCGCCTCGGGCAGGGTGAGCCTGTCGGCCGGCTTGCCGAAATAGATCAGGCTGGCCGCCGCCACGCCTTCGATATTGCGCCCGTAGGGCGCGTAATTCAGATAGGCCTCCAGCAGCTCGCGCTTGCTGTAGCGCAGCTCCAGCCACACCGCCCAGGCCATCTGCTCAAGCTTGCCGGCAGGCGTGCGCGTATCCAGCCGGTAGGCCAGTCGCGCCAGCTGCATCGTCAGCGTCGAACCGCCCTGCCGATTGCCACCGCTGTAGGTCGCGACGGCGGCGCGCGCCAGCGCATAGGGATTCACGCCGGGGTGCCAGTAGAACCAGCGATCTTCATAAAGCTGTACCGCCTCGACCAGCTGCGGCGACATCTGTTCCAGCGGAATCCACAGGCGATAGCGCTCGTCACTGGCCAGCGTCAGGCGCAACAGCTGCCCGTCGCGCGACATCACCGCCGTCGAGCCGGGCAACCACTGCGATAGCGGGGCATGGGGCCAGAAACGGACAGCCGCCAGCACAATGACCAGCAGCACCACTCCCCGCGCTCGCGGGTTTCGGAGCAGCGCCCAAAGACGATAGAACAAAGTACGCCCCAATCCCATCATTGTGGCACTCGCGCCATCCGGGCTTCATCGCTCAGCCACTGCGCACCAAGCTCACGAGGGATGTATCGCACACCGTTCTCGATACTGCGCGGGCTGGCGCCAAACCGCCAGGCGTTCATACACACCTCTACTCGTGACCAGCCTGCAGGAGTAATCCCCGGCTCCGGTAGCGCCGGATTGCTGACACAGCCTTGCCACACAGCCCATTGCCGCTCAGCTGGCTGGCTACGTACATACAGCTGAAACATGGCCCCCGCCAGTTGCTGCTGGTATTCATGCACGTAATGCACGCTATTTCGTCCGGAAAACTGCTGGCGCTGCTCCGGAGTCCAAGCGCGGGCCAGCGCCCAACCTCGTCGTATCATGTCGGGATGCAACAGTGCCCGACCCTCCGCTGCGGGTTCGCTCGCAAGATGCAGGCAAGCAAGGGCCTGTGACAGCTCATCCACGCTACCCGGCTCGCGCTCAGCCTGCTGCAGCAGTTGTTGCGCGGCGTATTGCTGAGCCGCATACCCGACATCTGCTTGATTCAACTCCCGGGAATCCAGATAGCAGCGTTCCACACACACCCGTTGTGCTGCCAGATCACCGGTATTCGATTCATGCACCAGTGCGGTAAAGGACTCCAGCCGCGTTGGTCTTGGCGGCCCCTGAATCGCACCCCGAGCAGCTTTTTCCTGAGCATCGGCGAGCTGTTTGACAGGAACGAGGGCCGCCATCGCCACCATATCCCCCATCAGGCAGAGACTGGTGTCATTCGACTCGCAAGGACTTCCCGGTGAATTGCTGCAGCCGGATAGATGCAGCATGAGCAGCAATCCAGCGCCACCGAGCCAACACTTCTGATTCACAATCGATTGATATTGCACGTGAGGCCAGAAGCCTATGCAGGCCTGTGGGATTACAGCCATCAAGCAGCAGTTACGCAGCTTCAGTACAAAGGAATGGCAATTCATTGCAGAGAATCATTGCTGCTTAATAGCGACCAGAATATGGGAGTTTTCGGATCAAGTCGGCAGACGCAATCCCCAGGAAAAGCGACACTCAAAGGCCAGTCAAGCCACGGCAACCAACTACGATTAGCATGATTCACCCACCCATATGAAGCCATTTTCACACCATCTTTGCTCAGAACAAATCGCTCCACCTTCGGAAGAAAGGGTAATTTCGACTGCTCGTATACGACTTCAGCCGGAGCTGTCCTTACTACATTCCCGGTCATCTTCAAACACCTGCTCAATTGGTCTTGCTGAGGAAATTCTTTACGCAAACAAAGTATAAGCGGCTTGGATTCTGCGACGTGTCGGCCCTCTGTCTCCACTTCCGCCTCGATGCCTTGCACCTCATCTCCGACTAACAAGCAGCCAGCCACTTTCAAACCTGAAAACACTGGCAAGTCCATATCTGAATTCAATTCAGTAGGCACACACTTGCCAACAGACTTATTTAGAGTTTCAAAACGGCTAACTCGACCTCCCATAGATAGCTCTAAGAGCATATGTTTCTTCACCACCAGATCAAAAATCTCACTACCGTTAATAGTTAGTTTCTGCCCTTCCGGCTTGCGGATAATCAACCACCTTCTCATCTCGCCAGTCACAATCACATGGTCGAGATTGATATAGATAGACGAAGGAATAGTTGCTCCATCACGATGCAGCCCTCCGACTTCACTGCATATGGCCCACGCATATGGCAGGCCAATCAACGTATCCAAACTTAACGGCGCAGTAAAGATGAAAAGCCAGGATGCGCAGCAACACCACATGCGTGCACCACCATCCGGATATTTCCGAACTCCAATCCGATAGGATAGATACAGCGGGATAAACGCTGTAACCGCAAGCACCATAAGAACCGCCAAGCCAAACAAATCCTCACCTCAGTATCAAGAACATCACACAATCAGAGTTGAACCCAACCTGCAAAGAGGATAGTGGGTGTCTTAAGAAAGCTTGCCTGCATCAAAAGACGGGCACTGCTACGACTTGCAGAGCATGAAACAAGCACAGCACCAAGATGATGCTTGAAGGCAACGCAGCAAAGAAGCTGATGACTGCAGCGAAGAGCAAATTCAGGAGGTATTTAGCACATGGAGAGAGAAAACCGACGACACGATATAAATCCTGTCGCCGGTGACAAGCTACTCAAACTGCTTATGGCTTCACAATCTGCACGCTGCGGCTAACGCCTCGCGCCTGCACCTGCGGCTTGTACATGGCCTCAGCAAACGGGGCCGGTGCGGTGAAGGTGCCGGCATGCGTTGCGCGCACACGGTAGGTGAAGGTCTGCGCATCCGGACCGGCGTAGCCATAGAGCACCACGCGGTCTTCGCGGGCATCCAGATAGTCGATGGCCCAATTGCTCTGCTTGGCCTCTCCCAGCGGCGGCTCCCACGCAGGGCGGGCAGCACCCTCACCCTCCCCGTCTGCCATACCCTCGCCAGTATCGCCATCGGCACTCTGATTGACCTGAGCCGGTGGGCGATACACCACCTCTACCCCGCCAGGCAGCAAATCAACCAGCGCCACCTGGTCAACCCCTTCCTTGCCGGTGGAACGGATGCGCAGGCGAATCAGAAATTCCTCGCCGATTTTCGGTGACTTCAGTTCCTTGCCATCCAGCCCCAGATAATCACGGGTGACTTCCAGCCCCTGCTTGAGTGCGCCTGCAGGTGTCTTGCGATCGAAACCGGATTCGGCCAGCGCAAAAAAGGCCGTGCCATCGCCCTGTTTCAGCAGGCGGAAACCGGTTGCCTGTGGCGACAGCTTGCTCCGCTCCAGAGCCCCCGTTCCCAGCGTCAGCGGCACGATGCCAGCGGCACGCGTTTCGCTGGCGGTGAGCATCAGCCCGTTGCGCCGCTGGGCCGTGTCGTAGGCCGACAGCCCCAGCAGCAGATAGGCGGCCGAGAGCGACTGGTACTGCTGCGTCGAGACGCGCTGACTGATGCGCTGCAGGACATCCATGCCGACCTTGTCGAGCTCGGTCGGGAAGTGGGTTGATGTCAGATAGAGCTTGCCGGCGTCGTGCAGCAGCGGATCGTAATAGATGTCGTCCTTGTCCTGCGTCTGCCCGTCTGCAGCCCAGGGCACGCCGCGCAGCAGCTTCAGCGCCAGCGCATCCTGCTTGAGCAGCTTGTAGCTGGCGGCCATGTAGGCCGCGGTCAGGTCCTTCTGCCAGCGCCTGGCGTAGCGGGCATCCAGCTCCTGCTGCAGACTGGCCAGCTGGCCGCTGGTCATTTCACCCATGCGGGTCAGCAGGTAGATGGCACGCGCACGATCGCGGGCTCCCGCCAGACCGCGGCTTTCGCCACTGGCAAATTGCGACAGCCACTCCTGGCCGCTGCTCAGCATTTCCGGCGGCACCGGCAAACCACGCTCGCGTGCTTCCAGCAGATAGTGCAGCGCATGCAGCGAGGCCATGTCGCTACCGACCGGATTGGCGGCCCACAGCCCGAATCCGCCATCATCATTCTGCCGTTCGCGCAGCGCGCGCAAGGTGATCTGGAAGGTCTTCAGCGATTTGCCGCTGCTGCGCTCGGCTTCGGGTGTCAGCAGCAACGCCGGCAGCGCCTTGCTCACCATCTGTTCGGTACAACCGTAGGGATAGCCTTCGAGATACTGCGATAGCCCACTGGTCCAGAACAAGGGCGAAGCGCCCACGGCCAACTCAACCTTGCGCAGTTCGGGGTAGAGCTGGCGGGTCAGCGGCTGCGCGAGCTCGCTCTTGCTGAAGCTGCCCAGCGTGACGGCCGTGCGATAGACCGATGCCGGACGCACGCTGATGCTGTCCAGCGCTCGCCCTTGCTTGCCATTGGCACTAGCCACAAACGTCAGCGCGGCATCACCCAGCTGCTCGGTGGCTTTCAGCGTCAGCTCGGCGACCTGCTCGCGCTGCGCGCCGATCTCGAGTACGGTCGGGCCTTTTACCAGCGTCAGCCCGGGGCCGAGCTTGCTTTGCAGGCTGACCTTGGCCGGCTGGTTCATGTTGTTGAAAACACCAACGCTGACGGTGAACTCGTCGCCCGGCGTCACGGCAGGCGGCACATTCGGCGAAAGGATCAGATCGCCCTTCACCAGCACGCCGACTTCGCGCACACCGACCCGATCCGCCGTAACCCCTATGGCGAACACGCGCAACTTGCCATTGAAGGTGTCCGGAACGGTCCAGTTCAGCGTCTTGGCCTGTGGCCCGATGTCCTGCATGCCTGACCAGTAGGCAACCGGCGGCTGGCGCTTGCGCTTGAAGGGGTTGAGATGTCGGCCAAGCGCACCTTCGGCATCGCCGCCAGGCGCCGCCGTCTGCATCAGGCGCGAGAATTCGGGCAACAGCAGATCAAGAATCTGTGTGGTCTGAACGTCAAGCGCCTTCTTCTGGAAGAAATGATCCAGCGGTTGCGGCGTCTTGTAACGTGCGACCTGCAGAATGCCCTCATCTACCGCGACCAGCACCATGCGGCTGGGCTGCGCACTCTGCACGCGCAGTGCCAGCGCCTGCCCCGGGCGGATTTCACCCGGTGCGTCGAGCTTGATATCAAGCTGGCGCCGCTCGCGATTGACCTCGAAAGGCACAGTACCAAACGACAGCGGGCTCATGAAGACTTCGCTCGAGGCAGGGTCGCGCAAATATTGCACGGTGACGTAACCATTGCCCTCCAGCCCCTCCGGAACCGTGATTTTCTGCACCGAGCTGGTGGTATCGGCCTTGAACCAGACGTGCTGGTAAACCTTGTCCCGCTCGATGGTAATCAGCCCTGCGCCGGTGTACGGCGCGCGGATATTGAGCTCGATGGTTTCTCCGGCGGCATAGCCCTTTTTGTTCAGCGTGATCTGCAACTCGGCGTTGCGCTCCAGCGAGCGGCTGAGGTTGGCATCACCGGCAACCGTATATTCCAGTCGATTAAGCTCCAGCCCATCGGCATTCTTGATCACCAGGGCAAAATCTCCCGGCTCATCGGTACGCAGCGGCAGGTTGCTTGCCGCAGCTGCCAGGCTGAATGGTTTCTCGTCGCGAACCACTTCCTTCTTGCGCGATTCGTACTTGTAGGTGCCATCGGATTGCTTGGTCAGTACCGATACAAAGCGCCGCTCGACCAGTGCCAGCTTCAGGTCATTCACCGCCTGTGGTTTCAGATCCGGGCCCACGGCAATCCAGCTGGCCGCGCGCTTGCTGCCGCGCGCGACGAAATCCAGCGCACCGTCGGGCTTCACCCCCACCAGGTATGGCGCGGAGGAAACCAGCGTGGCCGCTTCGGCCGCCACACCACGGCCACTGCCCGCCTCGAAGGCGCGCGCCGTGAGATGCAGGCGATAAGTTGCACGGGCAAAACGGGTGAGGTTGAGTGCCAGACTGGCATCACCGGCATCATTGGTCGTGGCGGCGGCAAGCTGCTCGCGCACCGGCTCGTCAAACCTGCCCATCGGGGTAAAGTGGTAACCCGGCCAGCTCTTGAACGCGGGAATCGTCGGGCTGAGCACCATCTCGCCCTCGACCCGGCGCCCGGCCGCCGGCGCACCGAAGAGCTGCAGCACCGAAACCTGCGCGGTGACTTCCTCCGGCTTCAGCCAGCCCTCGGTCTGGCGCTTGCCCAGCACCGCGTTCACTTTGAGGCGGTCCGGCTCGAAATCACGTACGGCAAAGCTGCCCGTACCGATCTGCTCGCCGCGCTGGCCATTCTTCACCAGATACACGCCCAGCTGATAATCACCGGCTACGGAGGTATCGCTGCTGGCGAAGTCCAGCGTGTCAAAGCCGGTGGGGTCGAGCTTGATCTGCTGCTTGTAGACCGGCAGCCCGCGCGGATCGGTGATTTCGGCCTCCAGCGGCAACCCGGCCAGCTGCCCCTGCCAGTTTGCGGTACGCACGATCACACCAAGATGTGCCGTTTCCCCCGGGCGGATCAGGCCGCGATCACTAAAGACAAAGGCATTCAATTGCTGCGGTGTTGCAGCATTCTCGATGCCACCGACGTCAAAGCGAGACATGTCCAGCAGGCGCTCGTAAGCCCGCGTGAGCGGCAGGAAAGAGAAGTCCTCGCCGCGACTGGCGAGAATCAGCAGCGGCTCTTTCTCGCGCTGGTAATTTTTCAGCACCGGCAGGCGTGCGTGCCCCGAGGCATCGGTCTGCACACCGAGCACAGCCAGCCCGTTGCGGCCGATTACCTCAACACGGGCATCGGCAACCGGCAGCCCGGTGGCGAGCGACTGGATGAAGACGTCGGTCGAGCCGTCAGTCCCCTTCTTGGCCAGAATGCCCAGATCGGTCAGCAGGATCAAACGGTTATCCACCGGTTCATTCGATTCGTTCTTCGGATGGGCGGGATCGAATTCGCTCAGGCGCACCAGGAACAGGCCGCGCCGGTTACCAGCTGCTCCATTCAGATAGGCGCCCATGTCGACACTGTCATACACCGCCTTGCCCGGCTCCTGCGGTGGAAGCGTCCGGTTTTCCACCAGCCGTTCGGTCAGCGTGTCGGCGATATTCGGCGAAATATCAGGCTTGGCAAAACTGGAGCTGCTTTCCACCAGATGCTGCAACTGGCCGGGCAACACACGGCCGATCTCGACGCGAACGCCCTTCAGTCCGCGGGCAACAAAGCCGATCTTGCGCTCACCGGACAGCGAGAGCAGCGCGCCTTGCGAGAGCAGCTTGACCGCCTTCGGGTAAGGTTCGACCCGGAACAGTCCGGCAACAGCCTGACCGGACTGGTAGCCACCAAAGCCCGGGACCCCCTTGGCAATCGTCACATAGATGTAACGGCCTACTGGCGCCTTGAACTTGAAGCCATGCTGCTGGTTGTGTTTCTCGGCCCCCGGAACGGCAGTGAGCGGCAAAGGCGCAGCGGCATCCAGCACCTTGCGGCTGATGCGCGACAATCCCCAGCCTTCCGGCTCACGACGTTTGTCAGTAGCGGTATCGGGATGGAACTCGGGCAGAAGCCAGGCCTGAACCTTGCCCTGCAGCGCCTCGGTTGCCACCGGCACATTGCTGCCAAACACCAGCACCTGCTCCGGTTCGTAGCGCTCGTTATCCACCAGCGTCATGCCGATTTCGTTGAAGCGCAACGAATACAGCCCAGGCACGGTGACCTCCGCCTTGATGGCTTCGGCAAGCTTGTTTCCTCCGGCCGCGGCACGCACGCTACGCGCCATTTCAAGCTCGATGGTGCTGTCTTCGCGCGGGATCGCCAGTGGTGCCGAATGGATGTAGGCATTCACCTTCTGCTTGTCGAGCGTGACGCTGAACGGCTTGTCGCCAGCAGCCTGCCACTGCAGGCCGCTACCGAGATTCAGCTCGATGGCCTTTTCAACCTCTTCGGCATTCACCGGATGGCTGAAATGCACATGGGCAACCAGCTTTTTCAGATTCGGGTCGGTCGGATCCTGATAGAACTGACTTTCCACCAGCTTGGCAGTAAAGGCGGCCGAGCGGAATTCGGGTTCGTACTCAGCCAGCTTCACATCGGCCTTCAGCGCGCCCGTTTTGGCAATTTCGACGGTAAATGCCTGAGCAACCGACCAATCACTCTTGGGGGTAAAGACCAGCCGGCGGTCGTTTTCCCACTGCCACTGCCCGGCAATTTCCGGCTCAAGGCGGATACCCTTGCTGCTATCAGCCACATCAAAGGGTTTCTCGATCTGCTCCAGCGGTGCCACGGCCTCGCCGAACTCGATGACCAGCGGATTGGGCGCGGGGCGCTCGACGTCGTAATCGGTCGCTTCCGGCGCAGTGAGCTGCACTTCAACGACCAGTGGCTTGGGCAGGCTACGGTACCACTTCCAGCCGTGTACACCGCCAACGAGTGCCAGCGCCATCAGTACCAGCACCAGCGCAGCAACTTTCGGCCGATCCGCCAGCCAGCAAAGCATGCCGCGCAGTCTCTGTCCCAGCCAGCGCAACCATGCCGGAGCCTGCCACTGACCGAAAAGCGCCGCAGCCAGGCGCCCGACCAGGGCTCCCGCAGTGCAGGCAAAAGTGAGCAGCCAGCCAAGGCAACGGCGCAATGCGACCATGATTTCATACCGCGTCAGAATGATTTACGGATTGTAGCCATTAAGACTGACGACACACCATCAAAAGCCGCGGATTTTGGCATGGGTAGTGAAAAGCCTCACGAAACATACTGCAGTTGCGCGGAAAATCCGCCTTGTCGGCACGCGGGGCTTCTGATAAAACCACTGATTCGTCGAAGGAAACCCCATGCTGATCCGCAAGTTGTTCAAGTTTGAAAGCGCCCACATCGTGCGCAATTGCAGTTCGCTGCGTTGCAGCACCTCCATCCACGGCCACAGCTACAAGGTGGAAGTGCTGCTGGAAGCAGACGCGCTGGATCACGGCCAGATGGTGTATGACTTCGGTCTGATGAAGGGGAATATCCGCGACGTGATCGATGCCTTCGACCACGCGATCTGTTTCTGGGATCGGGATGAGGAAGAATACATCCGCCTGTGCAAGCAGTTTTCCGCCCGCTGGATCGCGATGCCGGTATCGCCCTCGGCCGAGCAGTTCGCCCGGCTGTTTTTCGTCATCATTGACCGCATCCTGCAGCAGACCGTCATGGCCAATGGCGAGGCCGACATCCGCCTGCACTCGGTCATTGCCCACGAAACCGAAACCGGCTACGCCCAGGCTTTCCGTCACGACGCCTACAACCCGCGGATGGGTGAAATCCGCCTGGAAGAGATTGTCTTCTCGGAACAGTGCCAGGCCGAGTGGCGCGATCCGCAGCTTTATCGCAAGCTGCTGGCGGGCGCTCGCTTCGAAAACAGCACGCCGCCTCGACAAGTCCCCTGAGCAAGGGTATAGCCACGAAGGCTATATATCCTGAGGATCCCGAGGGGATACAAGTACACCTATCAGAACCAGCATGGCGACGTAGGGCCACAGATCGGTAATGATGCCGGACAGGCCATTGAAATGCAGCAGATGGCCGTATTGCCAGCGGAACAAGGGCAGCGTTGCCGACAATTGTGGAGACAGCGGCCACAGCCAGCTCACCAGCGATGCCAGCGCCAGCGAGAGCAACCCCAGCAAGGCACGCCAGCGTCGCTGCAGCCGCCACAGCAGCACCAGCAGCAAGGCGCCGGCTAGTGCACCAAACAGCACGCTGCTGTTTACCCAGGCAAAGAATTTGGCCGGCTTGAGCAGCATGCCGGCAAAGGCCAGCTTGACCAGCAATCCGGCCGCCAGTACGCGCCGCATCGCCTGCGGCCCCTGCCAGGTGTGCTTCATCAGCACCGAAACATACAGCGCGACCCCCAGCAGATTCAGCATGACGCCACCGGCCTCGAGCAAGCGCAATTGCAGCTTCGGATCGGCAAACGGCGTCTCGAACACCTGGGGCAAGTCGGCAGGCTCGACGACCACACCGAGAAAGGGCTGCGAAGGGTCGAATTGGGTGATGAACCAGAACACCAGCCACACCAGTCCCCATTCCACCCAGCGACCACCGGCAAAGTGGCTGTGCCGGAAGACCAGCCAGAAGCGCTGCCAGCGCCGGCCACTGAGCAAGAGCGCGGCCGTCGCGCCGATCAGCGAACCACAGGCATTGCTGATGATGTCCAGATTGGATGCAATCCGGTCCGGCTGGAACTGCTGGATGAACTCGACGCCGGCTGACAGTAGCGTCCCGCCCAGCACGGCAAGCAGCAGTCGCCCCCAGCGCGGCCGCATGCAGAGCAGCAAACCGGCGCCCAGTGGGACATAGGCGAGGACGTTCACGGCATTGTCAAAGACCGTGAAATAGTAGGGCAGCGGATAGAAATAGAATTCGAGCAGCGGCTGGCCGGCGTAGTGCCATTCGCTGAAGGGATAGAAGCTGACGATCAGCAGCACCAGCGTCCACGCCAGCGTGAAGGCCGGTGCCATATGGGTTGGCGCCATACGGCGCGCCAGCAGACTGATCGGGGGTAGTTTGCTCATGGCAAGAAAAAGGCGTGCCAGACCGGCACGCCCTGATTGTAGCAGCTAGACCGGTCTGCGCTTTAGCGAGCCGTCTTCACCTGGGTCCACAGCTTGTTCAGTTCGCGCAGCTGCTTGCCTTCCAGGGCATTGAGCTGCTGCAGCTTCTTCTGGGCGTCGGCATTCGGGAATACAGCCGAGATCGACTTGATTTCCGGCTTCACGAAGGCCACCGCGGCGCTGTTCGGGTTGCCCGAGCCGATCATATTGGTCAGCTCGGACGAATTCTTGCCATCGAGCATGAAGTTGACAAACTTGTGCGCCAGATCGGCACGCGGCGCGGTCTTCAGCACCATCATGTTATCCACCGACAGGGTATTGCCTTCCTTCTGCAGCGTGTAGTTCAGGGTGAACTTGCGCTTGGCAGCCTTGGCATCCTGCTGGGCCTGGAACATGTCGTTAGAGTAGCCATGGGCAACCCAGATATTGCCGACGGTCAGCTCCTTGATGTAGGACTGGGTGTTGAACGCAGCCCAGTAAGGCTTGGCGGTCTTGATGGTTTCGGCGGCTTTTTTCCATTCGTCCGGGTTGGTCGAGTTGGCCGAGAAGCCGTTGTACATCAGCGCGGCCGCAAACAGCTCGCGGCTGTCATCCAGTACGGTGACCTTGCCCTTGATCTTTTCCAGTACCTTCGGATCGAAAATCACTGCCCAGGAGGAGGCATCCACCCCCAGTTCCTTCAGCTTGGTTTCGTTGTAACCCAGCAGCGTGGTGGTGAACGCATACGGTACCGAGAACTGGTTGCCCTTGTCGAACTGGCTGTTCAGGAAGGCCGGATTGACGTTCTTGAAGTTGGCCAGCTTGGCTTTGTCCAGCGGTTGAACCAGGTTCTGCTTCACCAGCGGCGGAATCGCAAAGCCGGTCGGAACTACCACGTCATAGCCCTTGGCACCGGCAGACAGCTTGGCCAGCATTTCTTCCATCGAGCCGTAGTAATCTTGCACCACCTTGCACTTGCAGTCGGCCTCGAAGCGTTTCACGGTTTCCGGAGCAATGTAGTTGTTCCAGTTGTACACATGCAGTGTGTCTTCGGCATGTGCAGCACCCATGACCACAAACAGACCCAGCAACAGTTTTTTCATCTCAGAGCGACCCCAGACAAGGCATTAGGAGAACGAACCGGCGCTAAGTGCCGGCCATGACAGGAAAAAGCCGGAAACCGGCACGCGCGGATTATGCCACGCTTTAAGACAACATGGCCGGTCTGCACCGGCCATGTTGCAAATCGGTCGCTTGGACTTAACGCTGCAGCTTGAGTTCCGTCCAGGCCTTGTTCCAGGCTCGCCGCGTCTTGCCATCCTGATCAGCCAACTGCTCCAGCCGGCTCGCCTGGGTGGCATCGGGGTTGATGGCGGGCACGGCCAGCAATTCCTTGCGGATAAAGGGCTTGGCGGCGGCATTCGGGTTGCCGGCGCCGATGGCATTGGTGATTTCTGCCGCATTCTGCCCCTCCAGCATGAAGTGGATGAACTGGATGGCCAGATCCGGGCGCGGTGCCGATTTGCTGATGACAAAGCTGTCGGCCGTCATGCCATTGCCTTCCTTCTGCAATCCGTAGGCCAACTGAAACGCACGCTTGGCCGCTCTAGCATCCTGCTGAGCCTGGTACATGTCGTTGGAATACCCCAGCGCGACCCAGATATTGCCCAGCGTCAGCTCCTTGATGTAGCTCTGGCTGTTGAAGGCGGCCCAGTAGGGCTTGGCAGCCTTGATGGTCGCGATCGCTTTTTTCAGCTCGTCCGGATTGGTCGAATTGGCCGAGAAGCCGTTATAGCGCAAAGCCGCCGCAATCACCTCGCGCGGATCATCCAGCACCGTCACCTTGCCGCGAATTTTGGCCAGAATGGCCGGATCAAACACCACCGCCCAGGTATCCGCCTGAACGCCAATTTCTTTAAGCTTTGTGGCGTTATACCCAACTAGGGTGACCGTGAAATCATACGGCACCGAATACTGGTTGTTCGGGTCGAGCGGCGTATTGGCAAATGCCGGATTCAGATTTTTCAGGTTAGGCAGTTTGGCCTTGTCCAGCGGCTGCAGCAGGCCCTGTTTGGCCAGCGGCGGAATGCCGTAATTGGATGGCCCAATCACGTCGAAGCCTTTGGCTCCGGCGGAGAGCTTGGCCAGCGCTTCTTCCATCGAGCCGAAGTAGGTCTCCTTGACCTTGCACCGGCATTGCGCCTCGAATTTCTTGATGGTGGCCGGCGCCACCGCGTTGTTCCAGTTGAACAGATTCAGCTCATCGGCAGCCTGCGCCGTGCCTGCCAGCAAAGCCAGCATCACCAACCAGTACTTCATGTCAGATCCTCCGATCAGTCAGCAGTGACAAAACAAAACGGCCAGCAGCAGACTGATCCGCTACTGGCCGCCTTTGAGGGGCGAACGATACCCCGCTATTCTGCCCGCAGGGCATTGGGGGCAACCCTGCTTACGATCAAGATCAGTGACAGAGTGAGCATCATCAGCAAGGTGGAGACCGCATTCACTTCCGGATTGAGCTTCATCGGCACCTTCACGCGCGAGTAGATCTCCAGCGGCAGGGTGTTGGAACCGACACCGGCGGTGAAGAAGCTGATCACGAAATCATCGATCGACAGCGTGAACGCCATCAGGGCACCGGCGATGATGCCGGGCATGATCAGCGGCAGCGTGATCTTGCGGAACGCCATGGCCGGCGAGGCGCCCAGATCGCGTGCGGCCTCGACCAGCGATTCGTCCATGCCCTGCAGGCGCGAACGCACGACAATCGCGACAAAACCGATGCAGAACGCGATGTGTGACAGTGTGATCGACACCAGCCCCAGCGTCATGTTCAGCATGACGAAGAAGATCAGCAGCGATACCCCCATCAGAATCTCGGGGATGGCAATCGGCGTGAGCACCAGTACCGGCAGCAGTCGCAGCCTCCATTTGTACATGGCATAGCCGGCCAGGGTGCCCAGCACGGTGGCCACCACGCAGGTGACCAGCCCGATCCCCAGCGTATTGAGTGCTGCCTCCAGCATCACCTCGTCATTGAACAGCATCACGTACCATTTCAGCGTGAAGCCGACCCATTCCGCGTTCAGATTGGAATCATTGAACGAGAACAGCACCACAATCGCCAGCGGCAGATACAGGAAAGCGTATACGCCAATTGCCGCACCCCATACCCAGCGGGAAACCTTGTTCATAACGCGCCTCAATCCTTCTTCTTGTGGCGGCTGCCCGCCCATGCGGCGACCGCTGCCAGCAGCAGCACGGAAAGCGTCAGCATGATCGACAGCACCGAACCGAACGGCCAGTCACGGCTGTCGAGGAATTGCTGTTTGATCAGATTGCCGATCATCATGCTGTTGGTGCCCCCCAGCAGATCCGGAATCGCAAACATGCCCAGCGCCGGAATGAACACCAGCGCCACACCAGCCCAGACACCGGGCAGACTGAGCGGCCAGGTTACTTTCCAGAAGCGCTGCCAGGCGTTGGCGCCCAGATCCTGCGCGGCATCCAGCAGCGACATGTCATGCTTTTCCAAGTTGGCGTACAGCGGCAGCACCATGAAGGGCAGATGCACATAAACCAGACCGATGATCACGGCAAATTGCGAGAAGAGCAGCGACACCGGCTCGATGCCGAACCAGCCCAGAAAGCCATTGAGCATCCGGCTGAAGTAACTTTGCGGGCCGAGGATGATCATCCACGCGTATACCCGGATCAGGAAATTCGACCAGAACGGCAGAATCACCAGCAGCACCAGCAGGTCGCGGGTTTTCTTGTTGCTGCGTGCAATCAGCCAGGACAGCGGGTAAGCCAGAATCAGGCAGATCAGCGTGGTCAGCCCGGCATACCAGAATGACTTGATAAACAGCTCGAGGTAGATGGCATCCTCGAAGAAGCGGCCGAAATTCTCGAAAGTCAGGTAATCACGCCAGGTATCCAGCGTGATCAGCACAGTCTGCTTGCCGGTTTCCGGGTCCACCTCGGTCAGCGGCAGCAGACCGCCGTAATCGCCGGGAAAACGGAAGGCGGCGAACATCATGATCAGCGCTGGCAGCGCGAAAAAAATCAACAGGTAGACCAGCGGCGGCGCGGAAATCAGCCACTTGGCAAAACGGCCGACCCGGCCGTAAACGGGTTTGGACATCGTGCTTGGCTCCATCACCCCAGAATGAAGTGGCCGGCGTCATAACGCCAGGCCAGCTCGACCAGATCATTGTCATCGAAGAATTTCGCCCGGCCCGGTGCGGAATTGGGCAGCATGGTTTCCACCAGCATGCCGTTGTCCAGCTCGACAATGTAGATGGTCACATCACCCAGATACAGGCAATCGTGCACCTTGCCCTTGAAATGGACTTCGTCGGAATCATCTGCCGGCAGGGTAGCGCCCAGCTTGATTTTCTCCGGACGCAGCGTCAGGCAGCCCTTCTGGCCTGCAGCCGCACCGGCCACTGGCAGCACGTGACACTGGCCAACGCCGGCAATTTCAACGGTCATGCGGTCGGTGCCGACATCCAGCACGGTTGCGTCCAGCAGATTGCACTGGCCGATAAAATCAGCGACAAAGCGGCTTTTCGGATAGCTGTAGATGTGCTCGGGCGCATCCAGCTGCTCGACTTGGCCACGGCTCATTACCGCTATGCGGTGCGACAGCGCCAGCGCCTCGCCCTGATCGTGCGTCACGTAGACAAAAGTAATGCCAACTTCTTTCTGCAGCGTGATCAGCTCGATCTGCATCTGTTCGCGCAGCTTGGCATCCAGCGCTGAGAGCGGCTCATCCAGCAGCAGCAGCTTGGGACGGTTGACCAGCGCCCGGGCAATGGCCACGCGCTGCCGCTGACCACCGGACAATTCATGCGGATAGCGCTTGGCAAATTCCTGCAGGCGGACATCTTCGAGCAGCTCATCCACCCGGCCGGCGATTTCCGACTGGGGCACTCCGGCCATCTTGAGTGGAAAGGCGATGTTTTGCGCCACGGTCATGTGCGGGAACAGCGCGTAATTCTGGAACACCGTATGCACCGGGCGTTTTTCCGGAGGCACATTGGCCACATTCACGCCATCGAGGATGATCTCGCCCGAATCCGGCTGTTCGAAGCCAGCCAGCATGCGCAGCAGCGTCGTTTTACCGCAGCCGGACGGCCCCAGCAACGTGAAGAACTCGCCGGCTTCCACCGACAGGCTGACATGATTGACGGCGGTGAAATCGCCGAACCGCTTGACGACGTCGCGGATCTCCAGGAGGGCCATGATAATCCTCGTAAAAAAACGGCGGATATTCTAGCAAAATCCCTGATTTAGGGGGAAAAATAGCGCCCACACCCCCACTGTTTGCGGTAGTGCAGTTTTTTTCTGCAAAACGTTGGCTGCAAGCTGGCATTTTCCCGGGGACGGCCAGTTATAATCAATTTGAACGCCAAACCCATGTAAGCATACTGCACACCCCGATACCACTGTGGAACTTCGCATTAACGTCACCGACCTGGCCTTCGGGCTGTTCATCACGGAGCTGGATCGCCCGTGGCTGGACACGCCTTTCTTGCTGCAGGGTTTTCTGCTGGAAACCCAGCAACAGCTCGATGATCTGGTCGAATACTGCCAGCAAGTCGAGGTCGACCTGGATCGCTCCACTGGCGGCTTCGCGCAGTGGCGGCATCTGGCCGATCGTTATGCGGAAGGCTGGCGTGAACTGGATGCAAGTAAAGACCTGCAACTGCAACGCCCGGGCCTGGCCCAGAAAGAAGCCCAGCTGCAGGCCGAGCGGCGCGAACGCCTGAACATCCTGCGCGAACTGCGCAATTTCTTCAGCTTCTGGCGCCGTCGGCACACCAGCATCACCGGCAGCGCACCGCCCCAGGATGAACCGATCATCCTCTACGAGGATGTACGCAGCGTCGAGCAGGAGCTCCCGGAAGCCACCGTCATTCACCGCTCCGCGGAAGAGAAAATCGAGCAGTTTGCCGACGCAATTCGCGCCGAACTGCAGCCACGCACCGAAGCGATCCATGATGTCGTCGATTCGATGGTCGATTCAATCGTGCGCAACCCGAATGCCCTGCTCTGGCTGACCCAGCTGCGCCAGCGCGACCGGTACAGCTACAGTCACGCTGTCGATGCGGCGGTCTACCTGCTGGCGTTTGGCCGGCACCTGGGCTACCCGAAGCAGGATCTGCACAACTTGGGACTGGCCGCACTGATGCTCGATATCGGCAAGCTGCGCCTGCCCGATGAATTGCTGCAACGCGAAGGGCGGTTTTCGCCAGGCGAATTCATGCTGATGAAAACGCACGTGCAGCACAGTCTCGACATTCTCAATCAGCTCGAAGGCGTCCACCCGGATGTCTTTGACACCGTTGCCCGCCATCACGAACGGCACGATGGCAGTGGCTACCCCATGAAACTCAAGGGCGAAGCCATTGGACTCTTCGGGGCCATGGCCGGGATTGTCGACTGCTTCACCGCACTGATCAGTGACCGCGCCTACTCCAGCAGCAAAAGCGTCTACGAGGCACTGCAGCTGCTCTACAAATGGGGCGAGCGCTACTTCCATCCGGCACTGGTGGAGCAGTTTGCCCAGTGCATCGGCATCTTTCATGTCGGCTCGCTGGTCGAGCTCTCGTGTGGTGATGTCGGCATCGTGATCAGCCAGAGCCGTACCCGTCGGCTCAAACCCAAGATCCTGCTGATACTGGGGCCGGACAAAGAACCTCATGCCCGTCCACAGATCATTGACCTCATGAGCAACCCGACCACGGTTGCCAATATCCCGATCAGCATCCGCCGCGAACTGCCGCTGGGCAGCTACGGCATTGACCCCTCCGAATACTTCCAGGGCTGAACCGTACATGGCAAAACCGAAAACCGGCTCCTCCACCCTGCCGCTTGGGCAGCTTTCCGATTTTCTGCAGCGCCAGCCCTTCGATGACCGTGAACTCGCCGAAGCCATTGCCAGAATTCTGGAGGACGGGGGCGTATTCGATAGCCATGATCATGCGATCTACCTCGATTTCTTCCGCCGGCTGCATGCAGGCAATCACGATCCCGAGCTCTGGCCACGCCTGAGTACGGGTAGCCTGCTGCTTGGCGCGCCAATCTTTGTTGCCTGGCATGATCTGCTGAGCGGCCATTGTGGCAGCAACTGGCAGCAGCAGATCGACCACCTGGCCTGGCAGGCGCTGGCGGTCCAGCTGGGCTACGCCACCCCACGCCAGAAAGCCGTGCGCCAGAGCCACACCCTGGACCCGGGCACCGGGCTACCCAACACCAATGCGCTGGGGCAGTTACTCACCCAGGCACGCGAGCGTACCGAACCCGGCAAGCTCACCGCATTGCTGCACATCGACTTCGGCTCGGCCATGCGCAGCTGCAGCAATCACACGCTGCTGGTGGCTGCCGAGCGCCTGCGTGCCATGCAGCGGCACTATGACAGCCTGCTGCTGATTGATCGCCATACCCTCGGCTTGCTGCTACCCAACCTCTCCGGCAGCGGGCACGCCATGCTGGCCGCCCATCGCGCCATGGCGCTGCTGGCTGAAGGGCTGGAACTGGGCGGGCTGACTGTACGGCTGCACCCACAGATCGGGATTGCCCTCAGCCCCGAGCACGGCAGCGAGCCATCAACGCTACTCAGCGCTGCGGCGCAGGCCGCGCATGAATTTACCCAGAACGGCATCGGGCTTTACGACCCGGGTCGCGACTGGCTGGGGCTACTGATCAGGGATCTGGAACATCCGTTACGCGAGGCCCTGCTGAACAACCGCTTCCAGATCGTGTTCCAGCCGCAGCTCACTGCCGATGGCCGACAACTGCACGGCATGGAAGCACTGCTGCGCTGGCATGACGAAACCCTGGGACAGGTCGCCCCCAACCAGCTGCTGCGCGTCGCCGAACACCTTGGCCTGATGAGCTCCGTCACCCAGTGGATCATCAACGCCGCCATGCGCCGCTATCGTGAATTGCTGGATCAGGATCTGCCCGGCACGCTCAGCATCAACCTGACCCCGAGCAATCTGCGTGATCCCGAATTGCCTGCCTTCATCAGCAATGCCTGCGCCATCTGGCGCATCCCCGGTGACCGGCTGGTTTTCGAAATCACCGAATCAGCCGTCATCGACGATCTGGATTCGGCCCTGCGAGTACTGGAGCAGATCAAGTCGCTGGGTTGCCGCCTGGCCATGGACGATTTTGGCACCGGTTTCTCCTCGCTGACCTACCTGAAACGGCTGCCGATCGATGAAGTGAAGATCGACATGAGCTTCATCCAGGAAATGCGCCACTCCCGCCGTGATGCCGATATCGTGCAAAGCGTGATCGAGCTGGCTCAACGACTCGGGCTGCTGGTAATCGCCGAAGGGGTGGAAGACGAAGCAACCTGCCAGTTGCTGCAGGGCATGCACTGCAACGTGATTCAGGGCTATATCTACAGCCGTCCCCTGGCCCCCGAGCAACTGCCGGGATTCTGGCAAACACTCGCAGCCGGAGACGTGAGCGCATGATGGACTGGAACCAACTGCTGTGCGCCCACCGGCTTGGTGCGGAACGCGGCGACGCAGGCTCGCCGAGCAGCGGACGCAGCCAGTTCCACAAGGACCACGACCGGATTGTCTTCTGCTCACCCTTCCGGCGCATGGGGCGCAAAACCCAGGTGCACCCGATGACGGAAAATGATCATGTGCATACCCGTCTCACCCACTCGATCGAAGTGGCCTGCGTCGGGCGCAGTCTGGGTGTGCTGATCGGAGAAAAGCTGGCGGGGGAGCTACCGCCCGGCATCAGCCCCTACGATCTTGGAGCAATTGTCCAGGCAGCCTGCCTCGCGCACGACATCGGCAACCCGCCTTTCGGACACGCCGGGGAATACGCCATCCGCGACTGGTTTCGCCGGGACGGGCATGCCTACCTGATGCAAAATCTCACGGCAGAAGAGCGGCGCGATCTGACCACCTACGAAGGCAACGCCCAGGGTTTTCGCATCATCACACAGCTGGAAAACCACCGTTTCGAAGGCGGCCTGCGCCTGACCTTTGCCACCATCGGCACCACCCTCAAATACCCGTGGACCAGCGAACACGCCGGGGGCAAGGGGAAATTCAGCTGCTATCAGTCAGAAAAAGCCATTCTGGCCACGGTCGCCACGGAACTTGGCCTGCCGCAGCTTGCACCGGGCAAATGGGCACGGCATCCGCTGTCCTACCTGATGGAGGCCGCGGACGATATCTGCTATGCCATTCTCGACCTGGAGGACGGCATCGAAATCGGCATGCTGGCTTACGAACTGGTCGAGCCCATCCTGCTGAAAATCTGCGGTGGTGATCGCGACCTGCTGGCACTGGAAGTGGCCGCAGCCCCTTCCGTCCGGCGCAAGATCTCTCTGCTGCGCGGCAAGGCCATCGACCGCTGCGTGCAGGACGTCGCACAAACCTTCATCAATCAGTACCAGCGACTGATGGAGGGCAGCTATCAGGGCGATCTGCTCAATGACTGCCCCATCGGCATGCGCCACGGCATCAATGAAGCCAAACAGCTTGCCCGCGACCGCATTTTCAACGAACGGCGCAAGATCGAGATCGAAGTGGGCTCGTTCACCTGCCTGGACATCCTGCTGGATGCCTTCTGCAATGCGGCCTACCAGCTGAAAGTCGCACCGCAGATGCCATTTCGCATGAAGCGCGTGCTGGATCTGATGGAGTACAACGCTCCGCGACGCGAATGGGAGATGTATGACACCTACCGGCGGGTTCTGGACTTCATTGGCGGCATGACGGACAACTATGCCACCTACCTTGCGCAGCAAGTCGGCGGAATGGGACGTTAAGTCCTCTTAGCCCAGACAGAAACGGCGCCAACTGGCGCCGTTTGTCTGCCTGAAAGCCGCCTCAGCAATCGTTCTACCAAGGCATTGGCGGGGGTGCCTGCCGGCGGCGCTCCGGCTCGACCTGCCGTTCCTGCAAGCGCAATGCCAGCTCATACTTTTCACGTGGATGCTCAGTGCCGCATTCCGGAGCGCGCACGGCAACCGGCTTTTTCTCCTGCTGGCCATCTGCCATCGAAAAAATCCTGACCATGATGCACCTCCTTGTTGCGGGTATAAACAACTTCCTTACAGCCAATATCGGCGCTCCGGCACAAAAACTCAATACCTCCCGTCGCAGAAAATTAGCCGCACGCACGATCAGCCCCCCCCCTGTAAGGCAATTCATACCCGGTTCAGCCAGCAAGGCGGATGATGGTTGTCAACAGCAACCGGAGAATGATCATGTCCGAACGCATCCACCCTGTGTTTCTGGCGACTGCCGTTGTGGTCATGCTGACCTGCGCCGCAGTCATTGCCCACCAGTTCGGCTGGATCGGCCCACAGCCCGTCGCGGCCACTGCTACAGCACCACTGAGCGCAAGCGCACCCGCGCTGGTGGCCCAGGCCAGTACACCGGCACCGCAGCCCGCCGCCACACCCCTGCTGGCGACACCGGCGCCAAGCACCGAACCGGTCGCCAGCCCGACCAGCAAGCCGACCGCACGCCCAACACCACGCCCGACCCGCAAGCCCACGCCACGACCACAGATTACCCCGTATCCGGATCAGGAGGTGGTCATCGCTCCGACGCCTCGCATCACACCAAGGCCCCTGTGCATGACATGCGGGCACGTGGTCGCCATCCAGCCGCGCACGATTCCGGGCGAAGCCAGCCCGCTGGGCGCCGTGATCGGCGGCGGCGTCGGCTACGCCATCGGCAACCAGATCGGTAAAGGCAAAGGCAAGAACGTGGCGCGCGCAGTGGGCACCATCGGCGGGCTGCTGCTCGGCCGGGAGATCGAAAAGCAGGCGCGCAGCACCACCGTTTACGATGTGAGCGTAGAATTCGAGGATGGCCATAGCGAAGTCATCAACTACCTGCAGCCTCCGCAATTCAGCGTTGGCAGCAAGGTACGCCGGGAAAGCGACGGCTCTCTGAGCCCTCGCTACGACTAACATGTATACACCCTCACACCGCATGAACAAAAAGCTCTGCGTCATTACCCTGGCCAGTATCAGTCTGAGCGGCTGCGCCAGCTTCGGCATCGCGATTCCCATTGCCCCAGGCGTGAGCATCGGTCTTGGCTCGGGCGGCGTCGGCATCGGCGTGGGTACAGGCGGCGTCGGTGTCGGGGTCTCGACCAATGGCAAGGATGTTTCTGTCGGTGGGGGCGTGAGCGCCGGCCCGGTTGGTGTCGGCGTCTCCACCAACGGCCAGGATGCCCGGGTTGGTGCTGGCGTTGGCGCGAGAGGCGCAGGGGTTGGCGTTTCGACCAACGGCAAGGATGTGCGTGCCGGAGCCGGCGTCAGCAGCCACGGTGTGAGCATCGGTGGCAGCACGGAGCTCAGCAGCCCCGCTTCTGCGCCGGCCAGTCAGCGCCAACTGCAGTAAGTCGCCCTCAGAGCTGCATGTAGCCGGCGCCCTCGCGCTTGAGGTGATCACGTGCCAGCCGCCAGTCCGGACAATGGCGCTCGACAATCGCCCAGAAACGCGGCGAATGGTTCAATTCGAAACGATGGGCCAGCTCATGAATGACCACGTAATCGATCACCTCCGGCGGCGCCTGCAGCAATCGCCAGTTAAGCCGGATTGCCCCCAGGGCCGAACAGCTGCCCCAGCGTCCGCGGGCAGACGACAGCGCAAAAGCACTATACGACGTATTCATCCGCATCGCCCAGAGATCAAGGCGTTCACGCAAATACCCCCTTGCCGTCCGCTGCATGAAGCGCTGTATATTCCCGAGCTGTGCCTCACGATCATCTCCACCGGCCAACTCGATCGCATCTTCAAGCAGCCGGGTCCGGCGAGCCGGGCGCACCGGTAGCGCCTGGCCAAACCAGTGCAGCGTCTGCAGCGGATCAGGCTGCTGATGTGCCAGCTGCTCGGCACGCTGCAGCATGCGACTGCGCGCCGCCAGCAACCAGTCGGCACGGCTGCGGATGAATGGTTCGACCGCAGCCCAGCGCGTTTGCAGTGGTGATTTCAGCTCGACTCGCCCGTCGGCATGCACCAGCAACTGCACGGTGCGACGCCGCGGCGAACGGGTCCAGTGCAGCGCCAGCCGCCGCCCCAGCCCGAGGTCGACATCCAGCAACTGGGTGGCGGGATTAGCCGGCATTGCCCCGCTTGGCCGGATGGCAGGGACCCACGCCGCTGATGCGATCCATCTGGCCTTCAATCCAGGCTTCCGCTTCGCGGTTGACTTCGGCCGAGCTGCGGCCGGCGGTAGGGATCGGGGCGCCGATCACCATTGTGATTTCACCGGAGTATTTGAGAAAGGAATTGCGCGGCCAGAATTCACCGGCGTTGTGCGCCACCGGGACGACCGGCACACCCAGATCCAGCGCGAGGCGCGCGCCGCCCTGCTGGTAACGGCCACGTTCCCCCGGCGGCACCCGGGTGCCCTCGGGGAAGATCACGATCCAGAAGCCCTTGCCCAGGCGGTCGCGCCCCTGCTCCATCAGCTTCTTGCCGGCCTCGGCACGCTTGCTGCGATCAATGGCAATC
The DNA here is from genome assembly GCF_015223195.1 of Chitinilyticum piscinae. GTDB lineage: Bacteria > Pseudomonadota > Gammaproteobacteria > Burkholderiales > Chitinibacteraceae > Chitinilyticum > Chitinilyticum piscinae. The sequence goes on from NZ_JADFUA010000003.1 coordinate 218,468, forward strand.
GGCGACAGGCAGCGCAGTCCCCAGCCGAAGAACGGCAGCTTGAGCAACTCCTGCTTCAGCACCCACACCAGCGGTGGCATGATCAGCTGCAGGGACAGGGTCTCCCACGCGCTCTGGTGCTTGCACAGCATCACCGCCGGGGCAATTTGCAGATGCTCCAGCCCTTCGACGCGGTGCTTCAGTCCGCAGGTAATGCGTAGCCAGAACACCATCATCTTGGCCCAGCTGGCCATGATGCGGTAACGCGGCAGCGGCGGCAGCAGCAGCAGGAAGGTCGCCAGCAGGGCATAGAATGGCAGGGTCACAATCATGCCCAGCCAGTAAAGGCCGGAACGCAGCCAGATCATCAGCACAGTCTCCAGAATGGCCGGTCAGCCCGGCCGCAAATCAGTCGGTCAGTCAAGCAGCAGGGCGGCCGCCACGGCGGCCAGATCGTCAAACACCAGCGTACCGACGGGCAGATCACCCTTCTGCTCGGTGTTCCGGCCATTGCCGGTGCGCACCAGAATCGGCCGCCCGCCGACGGCCGCCACCGCCTGCAGATCACGCAACGAATCACCGACCATCACCAGCTGGCTGGCCGGCACGCTGTAGCGGCGCTGGATGTCTTCCAGCATGCCCGGTGCCGGCTTGCGGCAGTTACAGCCGTGCTCGGGGCCGTGCGGACAGAAGAAGATCGCCGCAATATGGCCGCCGGCCTGCCCCACCTTGCGGTGCATGCGGGCGTGAATGCGGTTCAGCGTCGCGACATCATAGAGACCGCGTGCCACACCACTCTGATTGGTCGCTACCACGATGGTCCAGCCGGCTCGCGTGAGCTGGCTGATCGCCTCAAGGCTGCCTGGGATCGGCAGCCATTCTTCCGGTGACTTGATGTAATCGGGGCTATCGTGATTGATCACCCCGTCACGATCAAGCACCAGCAGTTTCATGGCTGTCGTTCCCATCGGCTTTACTCCGCCAGCAGCGCCAGTTCGGCAACCGTATTCATCTGGCCAGCCAGCTGATTCAGCAGGGCCAGACGGTTGCCGCGCACCGCGAGATCGTCAGCCATCACCATCACGCCGTCGAAGAAGGCATCCACCGGTGCCTTCAATGCCGCCAGTGCGGTCAATGCGCCGACGTAGTCACCGGCAGCCAGCAGCGGTGCTGCCTGTGCGGCAACGGCCTCGCTGGCCGCAGCCAGTGCACGCTCTTCATCCTGCGCAAACAGGGTAGCGTTGAGCTGCGGCAGGTCGCCTTCGACCTTCTTCAGGATGTTGCGGATGCGCTTGTTGGCGGCAGCCAGCGAAGCCGCTTCCGGCAGCGCCTTGAATTCGGCCACGGCCGCCAGACGGGCCTGCACCTCATCCAGTTGTTCCGGGCGCTGCGCCAGCACGGCATCGATGTCGGCCGCCGGATAGTCGGCAGCCAGATAATTTTTCAGCCGGTCGAGCATGAAACCATACACACCATCGACCGTACCGGCCGCAACGACGCCCGTCGGGAAGGTCGAGGCGGCAATCGTCAGCAACTGGCGCACATTCAGCGGCAGCTGCAGCAGCATGCGCAACACGCCCAGTGCAGCGCGACGCAGCGCGAACGGATCCTTGTCGCCGGTCGGAATCAGGCCGATACCCCAGATGCCAACCAGGGTTTCCAGCTTGTCGGCCAGCGACACGGCTTGCGCTACCGCACCTTCCGGCAGGGTATCGCCAGCAAACTTTGGTTTGTAATGGGCTTCAACCGCATACGCCACCTCGGTATCCTCACCGTCGATGCGCGCGTAATACTGCCCCATGATACCCTGCAGCTCGGGGAACTCGCCGACCATATCGGTCAGCAGGTCGGCCTTGGCCAGATAGGCGGCACGGGTCGCCTTCGCGGCATCGGAGCCCAACAGCTTGGCGATTTCGCCGGCGATGGTTTCCAGACGCGTCACGCGTTCGAGCTGCGAGCCGATCTTGTTGTGATAAACAACATGGGCCAGCTTGCCGACACGGGCGTCGAGCTTTTGTTTCTGATCCTGCTCGAAGAAGAACTTGGCATCGCTCAAGCGCGCGCGCAGCACGCGGCTATTGCCGTTGACCACGTGCGAGGGGTCGGCAGGATCAATGTTCGACACCAGCAGATACTGGTTCATCAGGCGCCCATTGGCGTCCAGCAGCGGAAAATACTTCTGGTTCTGCTGCATGGTCAGGATCAGGCATTCCTGCGGTACCTTGAGGAAATCGGCCTCGAACTCGCCCTGCAACACCACCGGCCACTCGACCAGCGCGGTCACTTCGTCAAACAGCGCCGCATCAGCCGCGATGGTCGCATTCAGCTTCGCAGCGGCAGCAGCCAGCTGCTCGCCGATCTGCGCGCGGCGCTCGGCAAAGCTGGCGACGACCTTGCCCTCAAGGCGCATCTTGCTTGCGTATTCGTCGGCGTGAGCAAAGCTCACTTCACCGGCAGAGAGGAAGCGGTGGCCGCGCGACACACGACCGGACTCCAGATGCAGGATTTTCGCCGGAACCACGTTTGCGCCGTGCAATACGGTCAGGCCGTGCACCGGGCGAATGAACATGCCGTCGCGATCACCCCAGCGCATCATTTTCGGCGCCGGCAGTTTTTTCAGCGCAGCTTCGATGATGCCGGACAGCACAGCCGCCAGCGGCTCGCCTTGTTTCTGCGAACGGAAGATGAACACCTCCTGCTTGCCGTCGCTCCCTTTTTCCAGCTGATCCAGTTGATCCGCCGCCAGGCCGCAGCCGCGGGCAAAGCCCAGCAGCGCTGGCGTCGGCTGGCCATCCTTGAAGCCGCTGGCAACTGCCGGCCCCTTCTTTTCGATCTGCTGGTCCGGCTGCACGGCCAGTACGCCCGGAATCGACACGGCCAGACGGCGCGGCGAAGCATAGCTGGTGCACTCCGTACCCGCGGCAGCAAAACCGAGCTTGACCAGCTCTTCAGAAATTGCGGAGGAAAAGGCGGCCCCCAGCTTCGGCAGCGCCTTGGGCGGCAGTTCTTCGGTAAACAGTTCGATCAGTAGCGTTTCGCTCATTTCGCTTACTCTTCCTTGTCTTTTTTCGCGTCTTTCTCTGCCATGATCTTGCAGATCTGACGCACATAATCTTCGCCATAGCTGCCGGGGACCGGCTGCTGGAAATCCCACTGGTAGCCGGGCACATCGAAGCGCTCGACCAGATCGTCATCCTTGTCCCGCGTTTCCACCGCAATCAGCGCCATCTTGCCGCTCTGGCAGTCAATGGCCTGCCGGCTGTACTTGTCACGGTATTCCGCCTTGGAGTAGTACAGGCCGTAGTCTTCCGAACCGGCTTCCGGCTTCGGGTCAACCCTATCGGCCTTGTACTTCTGCCACATCCACGAATAGACGTAGCTGTCAGAGGCGTAATCGTCGTAGTGACTGATCGAATTCACATCCACCAGAATGTCGTGATCAGGCTTGTTGCCGTACACGCGCCAGTCTGCCTTGGTGCCGGGCACGGGCGCCGGCCCCTCCAGTCCATCGTCGAACTTGCCGCAACCTGCCAGCAGCAGGGCGGGGATCAGCAGCAGGGCAGCACGCATCGGCAGGCTCCTTCAGACGGTTGGTCGCGCGCTTACTTCTGGCACATGGGGAAGCCAAGCAGCTCCCGGCTGGCGTAATAGGCTTGCGCCACGCCGCGTGCCAGATTGCGGATACGCCCAATGTAGGCCGCGCGCTCGGTCACCGAAATCGCGCCGCGCGCATCCAGCAGGTTGAAGGTGTGCGCGGCCTTCAGAATCATTTCGTAGGCCGGCAGCGGAATGCCGGCTTCCAGCAGCTTTTGTGCTTCGCCTTCGAAGCTGTTGAAGAGGCTGAGCAGCAGCTCGACGTTGGAGTGCTCGAAGTTGTACTTCGATTGCTCGACTTCGTTCTGGTGGTAGATGTCGCCGTAGGTCACCACCTGACCGTTCGGATACTTGGTCCAGATCAGGTCGTAGACGTTCTCCACGCCCTGCAGGTACATCGCCAGACGCTCGGTGCCGTAGGTGATTTCACCCAGCACCGGCTTGCAGTCGAGACCGCCGACCTGCTGGAAATAGGTGAACTGGGTCACTTCCATGCCGTTGAGCCATACTTCCCAGCCCAGACCCCAGGCGCCCAGCGTCGGGTTTTCCCAGTCGTCTTCGACGAAACGGATGTCGTGCACGGTCGGGTCGATACCCAGTTCCTTCAGCGAGCCGAGATAGAGATCAAGGATGTTGTCCGGATTCGGCTTGAGCACCACCTGGAACTGGTAATAGTGCTGCAGGCGGTTCGGGTTTTCGCCATAGCGGCCATCCTTGGGGCGCCGACTGGGCTGCACGTAGGCAGCGTTCCACGGCTCCGGGCCGATGGCGCGCAAGAAGGTCGCGGTGTGACTGGTACCGGCACCCATTTCCATGTCATAGGGTTGCAGCAGCGCACAACCCTGGCGGCCCCAGTAATTTTGGAGCGTGAGGATGATTTCCTGGAAAGTCAGCATAGTTCTGAATCCGCCCAAACGGCTTTGCAATGGTTTAACCTGACGATTCTACTTGCTTTTGCTGCAATCGGGGTATCACTGACCGTCCGGCAGGCCGCCACGGCTTCAGCCGGCTACTGTGACATCCACACACTGACAGAATGATGTCAGTTCGCGTATGCTAGCTTCACTTCCCGGACGTCTGCCGTACCATGATCGCGAAATATCTGATTACCCTCCCCTCCCTTGCTCTTGTAGCCAGCGCCCATGCTGGCCTGTCGCTCGATACCCTCAAGCAGGCCAGCAAAACCCGTGACATTGCCACCCTGCAGCAACTGGTCTCCGACAGCGAAGGGGATGTGCTGGAGATGTACCCGCGCTACTACCTGCTGAGCACCCAGATCCGCGACATCAGCGAGACGGACGCCAGCGCCTTCCTGCAACGCTACGACAACACCCCCATTGCCGAGCGCTTCCGTGGCGAATGGCTCAAGGAACTCGGGCGCCGCAACAGCTGGGCCAGCTACAGCAACGAATACGGCAAGCTGGTTGACCCGGCCGGCACCGAACTGCAATGCCTGCGTGCGCAAGCCGGCATGGCACTGCAGCAAGCCGAGGCAGTTTCCGCCGCCAAACCGCTCTGGTTCAGCGACAAGGCCTTGCCGGACGCCTGCAATCCGGTTTTTGACGCGCTGTTCGCCAGCGGCGAACTCGGCAGCAATGACGCATGGGCACGCATCCGGCAGGCCCTGGCAGCCAATCGCGCCGACTTCGCCCGCCAGCTCGCAGCCCGCGTCGGCCCCCCGGCTGCCCTATCGGCCAAGTCGCTGGATCAGGCCGGCAAATCCCCGGAAAAAACCCTGCAGAAACTCGACACCGGCCCTCGCGCCGAACGCGAACTCGCGCTGTATGCGCTGGAAGTGCTGGGTCGCAAGGATCCGGACGCGGCCGCAGCCCGCATTCCGGTGGTCAGCGCCAGCTGGCCGGAAGCCGACCAGCGCTTTGCCTGGCAGCAACTGGGCCTGAGTGCGGCACGCAAGCTGCATCCCTCCGCTTCAGCCTGGCTGGCGCGTGGCGGAATGGAGGGGCTCAACGATGAAGAACGCGGACTGGCGATCCGTGCGGCACTGCGCAGCCAGGACTGGCCGGCAGTACAAGCACGCATCGACGCGCTGCCGACCGAACAGCGCGGCGAGACCACCTGGCGCTATTGGCGTGCGCGGGCGCTTGCCGAACAAGGCCGCAGCGCGGAGGCCCGCAACGAGCTGGCGCAAATCACGCAGGGCTACGACTACTACAGCCTGCTGGCACGCGAGGAGCTTGGCTCCGCCCTGCAGCTCCCCCCGGCCACCCGCACCAGCGAAGAGGACATCCGCCAGGTCCGCCAGATTCCGGCAATCCGCCGCGCACTGGCGCTGTACGCGCAGAACTGGAAGGCCGAAGGGGCGCGCGAATGGAACTGGGCCGTACGCAGCCTTGGCAGTGACAGCCAGTATCTGGCGGCCGCGGAACTGGCGCGCCGGGAAGGCTGGAATGACCGCAGCATCTATACGGCTGACCGCACCCGCCAGCAGCACGATTTTGCGCTGCGCTACCCCATGCCCTGGCGCAGCGAGATTCTCAACCACGCCACCGGCAACGAACTGGAGGCCGCCTGGGTACTGGGGATCATCCGCCAGGAAAGCCGCTTTGTCGTCGATGCCCGCTCCGGTGCCGGCGCGGCAGGCCTGATGCAGCTGATGCCAGCAACCGCCAAATGGTCGGCCAAGCGGGCGGGCCTGGATGACTTTAGCCCGGCGCAGGTCATCAATCCGGAAACCAATATCGCGCTGGGCACCACCTATATGAACTATCTGCAGGGCCGCTTTTCGGGCAACCAGATCCTTTCGACCGCCGGCTACAACGCCGGCCCGGGCAATGCCAGCAAATGGCAGACCGCGCAGGCACAGGACGCCACCATCTACATTGAAACCATTCCGTTCAGCGAAACTCGCGAATACGTCAAACGGGTCAGTGCCAATGCCACCATCTACGCCCAGCAGCTCAGACAGGGCGAAATGCGACTGAAAGCACGCCTGCAGGCCATTGCCCCGCGCGGCATCATGGTCAGCGACGGTGCCCCCTGATTTTCCAACCGCAGTTAAGGAGCAAGACGATGCAAATCATGATTACCAATCTGCCCTCCGACGCATCGGCCGAATCGGTCACCCGCCTGCTGCACGAGGAACTGGGGCTGGGTGCTGCCCATGACATCACCATGGCACCAGGCCTGGGCGAGCGTGTCGCTGCGCTGTTCAGCCTGGACGCCAGCGACGCGGCGGTGCATGCCCTGATCGACAAGCTGAACGGCTATCACTGGCAGGGCCGGACGCTGGGCGCCAGCCACGCCAGCATGTTCAAGGAATAATCTGCCAGCAAAACAAACCAGGGGAGCAAACCATGCGCATCGCCGTTTTCGACAGCAAGCCCTATGACGAGCAGGCACTGAATGATGCCAACGCCGGTCACGGTCACGAGCTGGCCTTTTTCGGTGACCGCCTCAGCCGCAGCACCGTGCCGCTGGCTGCCGGTTTCGACGTGGTCTGCCCCTTCGTCAACGACCGGGTCGATGCCTGCACCATCGCCCAACTGGCCCAGTTCGGCGTGAAGCTGATCGCCCTGCGCTGCGCGGGTTTCAATAACGTCGATCTGGCCGCGGCGCGCGAACATGGCCTGCGCGTGGTGCGCGTACCGGCCTACTCGCCGGAAGCCACCGCCGAACACGCGTTTGCACTGCTGCTGACGCTGGTGCGCAAGACGCATCGCGCGTTCAACCGGGTACGCGACGGCAATTTTTCGCTGGATGGACTGGTCGGTTTCAACCTGCACGGCAAGACCTTCGGGGTGATCGGCACCGGCAAGATCGGCCAGGCCTGCATTCGCATCGCGCGCGGCTTCGGCTGCCGGGTGCTGGCCTACGACCTGTACCCGAATCCCGCACTGGCCAGCGAACTGGGCTTCGAGTACGCCAGCCTCGACGAAATTTTCCCGCAAGCCGACATCCTCTCGCTGCACGCGCCACTGATGGCCAACACCCATCATCTGGTCAACGCCACCAGTATCGCCCTCATGAAGCGCGGAGTGGTACTGATCAATACCAGCCGGGGCGGACTGGTCGACAGCCAGGCACTGCTGGATGCCCTGAAGGATGGCCAGATCGGTGGTGTCGGCATGGACGTGTATGAACATGAGGAAGGGGTCTTCTTCGAAGATCTGTCCGGCGAAGCCTTGATGGACGATGTGCTGGCCCGGCTGACCACCTTCCCCAACGTGATGATTACCTCGCACCAGGGCTATCTGACTGCGGAAGCGCTGGCCAATATCGCCAGCACCGTACTGGACAACGTCGCGGCATTTGCCCGCGGCGGCGAACTGGTCAACGAAGTGCATGGCAGTGCGTAAGCTGCCCGCTCCCTCGCCCCGGTTGGGGCGGTGGGTGCTGACACTACCGTCTTTCCTGGCCGGGCTGTTCACGCTCGGCCTTGGCATTTTTCTGGTCTACACCATTTACTCCGACCGGCTGAACCGCAGCGCCCAGATGGAGCAGGACTTGCTCTGGCAGAAACAGGCGCTGCAGCTGCAGATGGGCAATACCCGGCACGAGCTTGAAAGCCTGGCGGCCACACTGGCCGCCAACGGACTGACGTCGGCGGATTTCACCGCACGCACCCTCTCGCTGATCCAGAACACCCCCGAGCTGATCAGCCTGGCCTATGTCGATGAAACGGGGCAGACGCGCTGGCGCACGCCGCTCGCCCCGCCGGACAACGAGATTCCGCTGTCGCATCGCAATCTGGTGGCACAGCGCGCTGCGGTACTGCTGAACGACGAACAGATCTACAGCCCGCCGATTACCGATACCAGCGCAGGCCCCGTGATCGCGCTGACCAGCCCGGTCAAGCTGCCCTTCGAGGGACGGCATTTCCTGATCGCCCAGTTCGACCTGAACCGCCTGCTGAGCCAGCAGGTGCCCTGGTGGATCGGGCAGCGCTACCAGATCAGCCTGCTGCGAGCCGATGGCTCGGTGCTGGCCAGCAAATTCGACCGGCGTCAGGATGCGGCCAAACTCGCGCAGCAGATCGACCTGGACATCGGTCCGGAAAACCTGCGCCTGCAGGCGCGCGTGTATCGCGAAACCGGCACCTGGAAGCAGAACGCCATGCTGGGCGCGCTGGTGGGCCTGTCGCTGCTGATGCTGGTTTCAACCTGGGTAATGCGGCGACACATTCGCGAACGCCAGAAAACCGAGGCCCTGCTGCGGCGCGAAACCGCCATGCGCATGGCCATGGAGGACTCGCTGATCACCGGTACCCGCGTCATGGATCTGGAAGGCCGGCTGACCTATGTGAACCGGGCCTTCTGCGACATGACCGGCTACAGCGCCGAAGAGCTGCTGAACCACGAACAGATCATGCCCTACTGGCCGCCGGATGCGCTGGAAACCTGTCTGGCCATCAACCGGCGCATTCTGGCAGGAGAAACCGACAGCAGCGGCTTCCAGTGCACCTTCCAGCGCCGCAACGGCGAGCGTTTCGATGTGCGCATCTATGCCGCCCGGCTGGTGGACGGCGAAGGGCAGCACATCGGCTGGATCAGCTCGATCTATGACATCACCGAACTGCAACGCGAACGCGAAGCGCTGCAGGCCTCGCACGAACGCTTTGTCACGGTACTCAACGGTCTGGATGCGGCCGTGGTCGTCTCCGATGCGGTCAGCGGTGAGCTGCTGCTCTCCAACCGGCAGTACCAGTACGAATTCAACCTGCCGGTGCAGCATGAACGCTGCTGTGTCATCCCCTTCCTGCCGCGCGAGCAGACCGCCGCCCTCCCCGCCGAGTGGTTCGACGACTTCGCCCAGCGCTGGTATCAGATCAAGACCCGCCCCAGCATCTGGGTCGATGGCTCGCTGGTCTGGCTGGAAATCCTGACCGACATCACGGCGCTGAAAGACGCCCAGCAACGCGAACAGCAACAGAACGAACAGCTGCAGCAGACCAGCCGGCTGATCTCGATGGGCGAAATGGCATCCAGCCTGGCCCACGAACTGAACCAGCCCCTCGCGGCGATCGCCAGCTACGCCACCGGCTGCCGCAATCTGCTCGGGCAGGCCGAACCCAATCTGCGCCAGCTCGACCAGGCCATCGAGAAAATGGCCGAGCAGGCCAAACGGGCCGGTCTGATCATCCGCGGGATCCGCGAATTCGTGCAGCGCCGAGCGCCGCACCGCAGCGCCTGCGCCATGGATCAGCTGCTGGCCACCGTGCAGGTACTGCTCGCGGCGCACGTCAAAAAAAGCAATGTTAAGCTGCATCTGGATTGTGATCCGCTGCTGCCGCCCGTGTTTGCCGACCCGGTCATGCTGGAGCAGGTGCTGTTCAACCTGATGAAAAATGCCATCGAAGCCATGCACGAGACACCAGCCAATCAGCGCCAGTTGCAGGTGCTGGTCGCCCGGCGCGATGAGATGCTGCAGGTGACAATTGCTGACCGGGGGGCTGGCATCAGCGCCGAACAACTGGAACAATTGTTCAAGGCGTTCTACACCACCAAGAGCACCGGCATGGGGATGGGGCTGAATATCTGCCGCTCGATCATCGAGCACCATCATGGCCGGCTGTGGGTGGAAGCCAATCCCGGAGGCGGCACCCGCTTCCACTTTACCGTACCCTTATCCGAGGACAGTCATGCCCGCGAACCTTGAACGCCGTATCGGCATTGTTGACGACGACGACGCGCTGCGCGACGCCCTTTCCTGGCTGTTTTCCACCCGCAACCACTCGGTCAGTACCTTTGCCAGCGCCGAAGAACTGCTGCGCGACTACCGTCCGGAAGATTTCGGCTGCCTGGTGCTGGACGTGCGCATGCCCGGCATGGGCGGTATCGAGCTGTTCGAGCAACTCAAGAGCTACAGTTACTGCCCGCCTGTGATTTTCCTGACCGGCCACGGCGATGTGCCGATGGCGGTGGCCGCACTGAAGGAAGGCGCGACAGACTTCATCGAGAAGCCCTTTTCCGACAATGCCATGGTCGATCTGGTCGAGCGCTGTCTGGCCGACGACCTGACCCGCCGTGGCGAATGGCAGACGCGCACCAGCGTCAGCCAGCGCCTGGAAACACTGACCCCGCGCGAGCGCGAGGTCATGAAGCTGATCCTCACCGGCCGGCTGAACAAGCAGATCGCGGATGATCTGGGCATCTCGATGAAAACCGTCGAAGTGCACCGCGCCCGCATTCTGGAAAAAATGGCGGTCAAGACCGCGATGGAGCTGGCGGCCCTGTTGCGTGAAGCAGGCATTGAAGGCTGATACCCGGCACCCGATACACAGCCACGCCAATAAATCCAAAGCACCACAGGCAATACCCGATGTTGATGTTGATTTCGCCGGCCAAGACGCTGGATTACACCTCACCTTGCCCGGAGGTGGCGACCAGCCAGCCGGCCTTCATGGCGCAATCGGCCCGGCTGATCCCGCTTCTGCGTGAAAAAAGCCCGGCCGAGCTGGGTGCACTGATGCACATTTCCGACGAACTGGCCGTGCTCAATGCCGGGCGCTACCTGAGCTGGCAAGCCGTGAGCACGGCAGACAACGCCCGTGCCGCGGTCTTTGCCTTCATGGGAGATGTCTACGAGGGGCTGGATGCCGCCGCGCTCGATACCTCGCAACTGGCCTGGCTGACCGATCACCTGCGCATCCTTTCTGGCCTGTACGGGCTCTTGCGCCCCTTCGACCTGCTGCAGCCCTACCGGCTGGAAATGGGTACCCGGCTGGCCAATCCGGCCGGCAAGGATCTGTATGCCTTCTGGGGCACGCAGATCACCGACAGCATCAATGCCCTGCAGCCCGATGTGCTGGTCAACCTCGCCAGCGAGGAGTACTTCAAGTCGGTGAAAGCGAAGCAGCTGGCCTGCCCGGTCATCACGCCGGTATTCGAGGACTGGAAAAACGGCCAGTACAAAATCATCAGCTTCTACGCCAAGCGCGCGCGCGGACTGATGGTGCGCTATGCCGCACAGCACGGCATTCGCGATCCGCAGGCACTGCGCGATTTCGATCTGGATGGCTATGCCCTCGATGAGGCCGCCAGCGACGGCCTGCGCTGGGTATTCCGCCGGCGGATAACTGACTGAAGGCTTGCAGTTACTGGCGAGGCTGACTAGGCTTGAGTACTGCCCACCCCGCCCGAAGCCGCTCATGAGCCGCCCCGACGACCAACGCCTCGATCAGTTGCTGGCCACCAGCCACGACGCCCTGTGGCTGTGGCAGATCCGTCCGGACCAAATCCGACTGGGCAGCCCATGGCGCAAAATGCTGGGCATCGCGGACGACACCGTGCTGAAGCCGGGCATCGACGAGTGGCTGGACCGGATCCACCCGGATGAAAAACCGCGCGTCAACCAGGCGCTGCAGCAGCACATCTCGGGGGTCAGCCCGCTGCTGGAGTGCGAACACCGCCTCGAGCACGAGGATGGCTCCTGGCGCTGGGTGCTGCTGCGGGGGCGCTGCCTGCATGATGGCACTGGCCAGCCCCTGGAGCTGGTCGGCTCCTTCACCGACATCACCGCACAAAAGGTGCTCGACCCGTACACCCGGCTACCCAATCGCATCCTGTTTCTCGACCGCCTGGAGCGTTCGCTGGGGCGCTTGCGCCATGCCCCCAACCACATCGTGGCCGCACTGAACCTGCGCATCCACCTGTCGCAGGGTTACACCGAACTGCTGGGGCGCGACCAGCTCAGCCAGCTGGCGCGCACCATCGGCGAACGCATCGCCGCCGAAGTCCGCCCCTGGGATCTGGTCGCCCAATTCGGCGAGCTGGAATTCGCCGTGCTGCTGGAAATGGTGACATCCACCGATGACCTGCCAGCCATTTTCAAACGCCTGATCGCCGCGCTGCGCAAGCCGGTACAGGTCGACGACAATCTGATCAGCCTGCAGGTCGCGCTGGGCGGCGCCGACAGCACCGTAATCAGCACCAATGAAGAACAGCTGCTGCGTGCCGCAGAAAGTGCGGCCGCACTGGCACAGGAACACGGCAGCAACCAGTATGTGCATTATGACCCGGCCACGCAGGATCAGCTGAGCCGGCGGCTGCGCTTTGAAAGCGAGCTGCTGCGCGCCATCGAGGATTCGGCCTTCGACGCCTACTTCCAGCCCATCCTGAATCTGGCCGACGGCAGCCTGCACGGTTTCGAGGCACTGGTGCGCTGGCAGCGCGCCGGCAGCATGGTCAGCCCCGATGATTTCATCCCGATTCTGGAGCGCCAGGGGCTGATCAGCCAGCTGACCTGGATCATGCTGCAGAAAAGCCTGGTCCGGCATGAAGAGTGGCTGGCCGCCGGGCTGGTACCGTCCTCCAGCCGCGTCAGCGTCAATTTCCCGCCGGAGCAGTTGCAGGATCCGGCGCTGGTCGGCCTGTTGCGCATCATGCTCGACAATGTGCGGGTACCGACCTGCCGGCTGAAAGTGGAAATTACCGAGCGCTCGCTGGTATCCGACAGCGGGCTGGTGCAGCAGACCCTGCAAGCGCTGCACGCGGCCGGCATCGAAGTCGCGCTGGATGACTTCGGCACCGGGTATTCCTCGCTGTCGATGCTGCACCGCTTCGAGCTCGACAATCTGAAAATCGACCGCAGCTTTGTCAGCGAACTCGAGCACAGCGAGCAGGCCGGCAGCATCACCCGGGCCATTGTCGGGCTGGCCGCCTCCAGCAGCCTGAGCACGACCGCCGAGGGCATCGAGACCGTGCCGCAGCTGTACCATCTGCGCAGTCTGGGGGTCAGTTACGGCCAGGGCTACCTCTTCAGCAAGGCACTACCGGCCGAAGACATCCCGCGCTGGCTGCGTGAAGACCTGCCGCGCCTGCACGGGCTGTTCCAGCCCGGCTGAACATCCGCTCAGGCGTGGTGCGTCTGCGTGAGCAGCTTGTCGGTATAGGCAATCGCAATTGCCGAAACCAGAAACGCCAGATGCAGCAGCAATTGCCACATGATGGTGTGCTCGGGCAACTGGCTGGCATTGATGAAGGTCTGCAGCAGGTGAATCGAGGAAATGCTGATGATCGCCAGTGACAGCTTCACTTTCAGCACCGAGGCATTCACATGGTTCAGCCACTCCGGCTGGTCAGGATGCTGGTCGATGCGCAGCCGCGACACGAAGGTCTCATAACCGCCAACTGTCACCATCAGCAGCAGGTTGGCAATCATCACCACATCGATCAGCCCCAGCACGCCAAGCATGATCTGGGTTTCGGTCAGCTCGGTGAGATTGCTGAGCATATGCCACAGCGCCGCCAGGAATTTGTAGGCATATACCCCTTGGACAACGATCAGGCCGAGGTAGATGGGCAGCTGCAGCCAGCGGCTCCAGAAGATGACTTTGCCCAGCGCGGATTTCTTTTGTTCATCCAGCGGATCTTGCGGCAGGGACGAAGGATGCATGGTGGCAACTCCAGAAGTAAAAAACACGATCACCGGCAGGTATACACATGAGTAAACCGCCATTCAAGGCCTGTGGACATATACATCCATCAGACAAGCAGCGCTTGCGGCTGCAGGGCGGGCGCGCCGTCGCGCAGCGTTCGTCTCCCGCCTGGACCAAGCGGCTGCGGCACAGCCCCGCCCGGAACCGCATCGGTTTCGCCAAAATACAAAGACACACGAAAGCTGGCGCAGCACGCACCGCACGTCAGACAAGGATGACGACGCATTGCTGGACGAGCAAAGAACGGGAACGCTCAACAGCGCAGCATGACAGCAAAGCCGCCCACCATCGGCAAGACAGCCGCGCCCGGCACACATACCCCCAACCCCATTCACTGAAAACCGGCTTCAAAAAAAGAGAAAAGGGGCATACCCACCCCTTTATGCCCGTACGTAACTGTCTTCAGTGTGACCAGAAACGCTCCAGCCAGCCCTTTTTCTGCCAGCTGCGCTGCGCGCCGCGCGAGAGGAAATGCTCGGTATAGCGCTTGTCGCCCTCGAGGATGTGATTGGTCAGCCAGTTGCGCAGGAAATGCAGCAATTCGAAGGTCACCGTTTCACCGCCAGCCATGCGCTGCTGCAGCGACTTCATCTGCGCGACCAGTGCCTCGTGATGCCCCTTGTGCTCCTCATAGTCGGGGTAGCCCAGAATGCGCATCAGACTTTCTTCCACCGTGAAGTGGATGCGGGTGTAATCGGCCAGCCGGTTGAGAATTTCGGCCGATGCAGCGCTACCGTGGTGCTGGCGGATCGCGTCGTGCAGTTCGTTGAGCAAGTCGACCAGCACTTTGTGCTGCTCGTCGATTTCCTGAATGCCTACCGAGAGCTCGTCACTCCACTCGATCAGCTTCTCCATGCCGTCCTCCTGATTGTTGTTGTGCCTGCAGGGCGCAACTTTGACCAATCCGGCGGGGAGAATCTTGATCTGGGTCAAATCCGCAAGGCTAGCGCGGCACCGCGGCCAGTCCGGCGTTGAAGCGCTGCAGCAGGCTTTCGGCGTCCGGACGGTTGCGCGGGATGATGAGGTGCAAGGACATCTGGGCCATTTCCTCGCCCAGCGGGCGAACTGCTCTGGCGGTATCGCCCAGATCCTGCAAGACCCGCTCGCCCTGTTCGCGATCGGTAATCGCAAAATCAGCCCGTCCGAGCGCCACCATTTTCATGCAGCTATCCATGCCATAGGGCTTGGCCACTGCCACAGCACCGGACTTCATCATTTCGGCCATCACCGGCAGATGTGCCCAGCCATGCGGATTGCAATAACGCAGCCCCTGCAAGGTTTCCGGCTTTTTGCCATTGAGTGCCCGGCCGGCCCGGCCAAACACCACAAAGTGCAGCTCGAACAGGGGCGCGGAATAATGAAACAGCTTTTCACGCTCCGGCGTGGAGATATACGGGAAGGTGCCGGCAAACTCGCCATCCAGCGCCGCCTGATACCCATGCTGCCAGGGACGCCAAGTCAGCTCCATCTCGAAGCCGGCGCGGGTAGCCGCGCGACGCACCAGCTCCGTGGCCAGCCCGCCTTGCGCCAGTTGTTCATCGGTAAAGGGCGGATAGCCATTGCCGGTTACCAGCTTCAGGGGCTCGGCGCAGGCCATGCCCAGCGACATCCCCAGCACCAGAGTAGCGCACCAGTACCACATCCCTCACCTCCCGCAAGCCGATGACGAATTTCAGTCTAGATGCCCCTCCGGCATTTGTCAGTCGGAAGCGACGGCGGTCAGTCAGCCGAACTGCGCCAGCGCCTGCCGCACCGTTTCGCTCTGGATGGCCACCGTATCGCTGATCGGCTCGGCATAACCACCGGCCATGGTGACCGCCACCGGCACATCAAAGCGCCGGCAGAAGGTCAGCACCAGCCGGTCGCGTTCGGCCAGCCCGGCCATGCTCAACTGCAACTTGCCCAGCCGATCCCCTGCGTAGCTATCCGCGCCAGCCAGATAGATCACCAGCTCAGGCAGGGCCTGCGCAAACAGCGCCGGCAGGGCACCGGCGAGCTGCGCCAGATAGCTGGCATCGTCACAGCCATCGTCCAGCTCGATGTCCCAGTCACTGGTTTCCTTGGTAAACGGGAAGTTGTTGCGCCCATGCATGGAAAAGGTGAACAGTGCCGGATCTTCGCGCAGCATGTGCGCGGTGCCGTTGCCCTGATGCACGTCGAGATCGATCACCAGCGCCCGGCGGACGGCCCCCTCACGCTGCAGCACCCGCAGCGCCACCGCGCTATCGTTGAACACGCAAAAACCGCTGCCGTGATCGGCATAGGCATGGTGCGTGCCGCCGGCCAGACTCACCCCGCAGCCCTCAACCAGTGCGGCACGGCATGCTGCCAGCGTCGCACCGGTCGACGCCAGCGAGCGCAGCACCAGCTCGGGCGACCAGGGCAGGCCGATCACCCGCTGCTCGGCCGCACTCAGCTCGCCGCGCACCTGCCGCCCCACGTAATCCGCGCTGTGCGCCAGACACAGCCCGGCCTCGTCAATCAACGGGGTATCAACACACAAGCCAGCGGCAAAGCTGGCCACCTGCTCATACAGCAGCCGGTATTTCGCCGCCGGAAAGCGGTGGCCGGCAGGCAGCGGCAAGGGATAGTGGTCCGAGCGGATGATCTTCATTCAAACATCACACACAAAACCCAACATCCAGCTCTTTACGTCCATAAGAAAATCAGTAAACTATTGATTTGTCATCAAATGAGTATCGTCCATGCCCTCTCCATCTTCCTACTTCCAAGCCACAAATGTCACTGCCAGCACCAACAATGCGATTAACGCTTTACTTTGCGGCACGAAGTGGGGAGGAGCACTGGGCAGTGGCGTTAGCATGACTTATAGCTTTAACAGCAATCAGTCGTATTACACTCAAAACTACAGTGCGGATCGCGAGTATGAGAATGCCTACCTGCTCAACGCGAATCAACAGAATAACGTCAAAGCCGCACTGCAAACATGGGCCAATGTTGCCAATCTGAAGTTTTCACAGGTGACTGACTCTCAAGCTGCCGCTGGCGACCTCCGCTTTGCTGGCTACCTGGGCATGACAGATGCCAACGCCTGGGCCTACAACCCCTTTGAGGGGGCTGCTGGCGGGGACACATGGTTCAGTGAAGACTGGGGCTACGATAATGATGCAGCCAAGGGCAGCTACGCATACCACACCGCCATCCATGAAATTGGCCACGCACTAGGGCTCAAACATTCATTCGATGTGGAATTCACCGGAGCCACACTACCCACCAGTACAGACAGTACCCGCTATACAGTAATGAGCTACACGCATCCATTCGACTACTCCCCAACCTCCCCGATGCTGTACGACATCCTTGCCATTCAGTACCTCTACGGAAAAAACACTTCCTACAACAGTGGTAATACAACATATAGCTGGGCTGCTGGCAGCAAGATTTTCGAAACGATCTGGGATGGAGGTGGGGTTGATACTATCAGCGCCAGCAATCAGACCTCGGCAGTAAAGCTCAATCTCAACTCGGGGCAAAACAGCACAATCGGTAGCATGATCAATGCCGATCTGAATAATGATGGATACTGGGACAATCAGGGCGTCAATGACCTGCTGTATATCGCCTACGGCACTACCATTGAAAACGCCGTAGGCAGCGGCTACAACGATACCCTGATCGGCAACAGTGTCGCCAATATTCTCAATGGTGGAGGTGGCAACGACACCATGTCCGGCGGATACGGTAACGATACCTATTACGTAAACAGTAATGGCGATACGGTTATCGAGTCCGCAGAAAGCAGCATGGGGGGCATCGACACCGTCGTTGTCTCTACAGGCTCGACACTCACGCTCTCGACATGGACGCTGGGCGCCTATCAGGAAAACCTGATCATCACGGGAGCCGCAAGCTTCAATGGCACTGGCAACGGTCTTTCGAACAAACTGACAGGCAATTCCAGCAACAATATTCTCAAAGGCGAAGCCGGCAATGACGTGCTTTGCGGAGCGGCTGGCAATGACAGTCTCTATGGCGGTGCCGGCACAGACCGTTTCATTCTGGACAGCCTGACGGGATATGACCGAATTGCTGATTTCAGCAGCGGCTCAGAAAAAGTGATTTGTGACAATTCATCCCTAGGCGGTATCGGGGACAAAGATGCAACACTGGAGGGCATTGCGCTGCGCAGCAGCGCAGGTGGCTTCAGCAAAAGTGCAGAACTACTGATATTCAGCAGCAATATTTCGGGCAGCATCAGCCAAACCACCGCGGCAGCAAAAATTGGTAGCGCGAGTTCTGCTTACGCAGTGGGTGATCAGCGATTGTTCGTCGTGGACAACGGCACTCAAACAGGGCTCTTTTTATTCAAAGCCGGTGATGCTGATGCGGCCGTAGAGTCCACAGAGCTCAAATTGCTCGGACTGCTGAATGGACAAACCGGTATTTCGGATTTTCTTTTGCAGGCATAGCGCCTCCCCACAATTACTTCAGGCCAGATCCAGCCCGAAGCGGGTGACGCCGCAGTGCAGGCAGACAAACCGGTACAAGGCCACCGCGCCACCGGGCTGGTAGCGCACGGCCAGATCCGCCCAACCTTCCTGCCAGAAGGGATAATCCTGTTCGAACAGGGCGATGCTGGCGGCGCTGGCGGCCGCCACATCGGCGAGGCCTGCCTCACCGTGAAAGGCACAGGCATCCCCGCAATGCGCCTGCCAGACTTCCTGCTGCCAGCTCGCATAGCCCGGCGTACGCCCGCATACCTCATTCACCACGTCCAGCGGCAAACCGGCCTGCAGCAGGGGGTAATCATCGACGAAGCTCGCCGCGAACATCGTCTCGGCCGCGCCATCGGCAATGCACCACGGGCAGAGCGCGCCCGCCAGCCCGGCGTGCGTGGAATACGGCGCCAATGCATACATCAGGCCACGCGCCAGCCCGCAGCAGCGGCAAGCCTGCTCCGAAGGCACCAGCGCACCGGTGGTCAGCGGATCGGGGTGATAGCGAAACACGGGAAGTTCGGACATGGCTGGCACTGGCTAAGGGTGGGCAGGAATGCAGGAACGCGCTTTGTGCCGCAAGCAGCAACAAGGACACGGGTCGCCATTTGACGCCAGCCGGCCGCGCGGCACAAGCCCCGTTTCAGCGCTGCGGCAGCGGCGCGAGGCTGCTCAGGCCCTGTGCTGTCATCTCGCGCTGCAGTCGCAGCCAGAACAGCCCGCTTTTCAGCCAGTGCTGCAGCATCGCCCGCAACTGGACACGATCGCCTTCGGGCAACGACTTGCTCAGGTACACGCCAGCCAGATTGGTATCCAGATCGCGCACCTGCTGGTAGCGCAGCCGTGGCGCCAGCGTGTCGCGCATGCCGGCGGTCTGGATGGCGCCATCCATCAGATGGCTGCCCATGATGGCGACGTGCGCGCGCCCGGCGGCCATTTTCTTCAGCAGCATTGGCATGTCGGTGACTTCCTCGACCATCCCGGCCGCACGCAGGCGCTCCACCAGGCTGGCATAGGCCGGCCCCCAGTTGTGGCCGCGCACGACGTTCACGCGCAGCTCCGGGTAATTCAGCAGCTCCTCCGCGCGTGTCAGCGCCGGCACCTGCAGGAGCGTGATCACCACCGGGGTCGAGTAATACATGGGTACCAGCTCGGCATACCGGTCACGCTCGGCCGTCTGGGACAGGGGCGCAAACAGATCACCCGTGCCGGTCTCCAGCATGTACATCATGCGCGCCCAGGGCACCGGCTCGAAACGGAACACGCAGCCGCTGGCGACACTGCTCTCGCGCAGCAAGTCCGGGTAGATCCCGCCCAGCTGCTGGCCACTGACGCTTACCAGCTTGCCCGACGACGTCGCCGGCACCACGATCGGCCGCGAGCAGGCCGCCAGCGCCTGTGCCGCCAGTAGCCATCCCGGCAGCCACCACCACATCCGTCCCATGCCAGTCATCCAGCCCCGGTGCAAAACCATAAGCCAGCATAGCAAAGCACCAGAAAGCCTACTGCCCTAAGATCGCCGCGGCATGAGCGACAACCCCTGCCACGCCTCGGGGCGGCCGGCCTCACTCCTGCGTGGAGGTACAAGCTGCCGGCTGATTGCACACAATCGCCAGCTTGTTACCCACCGGATCACGCACATACGCCGCGTACCAGTGCGGGCCATAGTGCGCACGCAAGCCGGGCGCGCCTTCGTCACGGCCGCCGTGGGCCAGCGCCGCCGCGTGAAAGCGCTCGACCTGCTCGTGCGACAACGCCGCAAAGCCCAGCATGCTGCCGTTGCCCGCGGTGGCCGGCTGGCCATCGAACGGCGACGCCACCCACACCACCAGCCCCTCGCCGCGACCTTCCAGCGAATACGCCCGCCAGCCCGGAAATTCCACATGCGAGCGCCAGCCGATGGTCGCCAGCACCGCATCGTAAAATGCGCAGGACAGCGCGTAATCATTGGCTCCCAGAGTCACATAGTTCTGCATCGCCACGTTCCTTTTCATCGATTGAAAGAAAGAGCAGGCTAACACAAACAGAACGTTCGTTCTATTTAATTCACCGTCGCAGCGAATCGGTGCGTCCGGGTCAATGCTCGGGCGCTGCCGGCTGGTCGGCTCGCCCTTGGGCTGGCTCATGCGCATGGGGTTTTATGCGCCTGCGGCGCGGTGTTTGCATGTCGGGGGTGCCCGGCGGCACGTCAGCGGGCTCTACTGCACCCCACAAAGTCTGCGACTTTGCGGGGACCCCGCGCTTGCCAAGCCCCCCGACACCCCGAAGGCGCGCCCGCTTCGCCGCCCCGCTGCGCGGGGTGCCCTGCGATGTGCCCCGCAGGAAATCCCCTTGGGGACTCGCAAACCACTGCGCGGGTTCGAAACTCGCCCTGCGGGCTTCCCACGGGGACTTCCTCCGGTCGCAAACATCTCACCCGCGAAACCCTGTGGCTTGCTGCGCTTCTCGGCGGCTGCGAGGGCATCGCGTGCTAACAAGCAGCGCAATATACCCATAGGGTGATAAGCCCATGGCCTAACAATTTAAAAGCCTATAGCCGCATACCCATCATTGCACGGCGGGTTACGCCGTTGGCTAACCCGCCCTACGAATCACCACCACCGCCGATTAGCACGCCCCGCCCTGAAGCCGCCGAGAAGCGCAGTGGCGATCAGGGTTTCGGCTGGCGACTGTTTGAGGCCGCAGGCCGAGTTTGAGCCAGCCGCTGAGCGCCACGAGCATCGCAGGGAACCCCGAAGGGGCGGCTGTCCGGGCTCGCCTTTTCTTTGGTTCGTTTCTTTTGGCGAAGCAAAAGAAATGAACCCGTCCGCCGGGCGGAACCGGCATCAAAACACCGTGCCGCAGGCACAGAAAAAACAAACCGCCGTACA
Source organism: Chitinilyticum piscinae (assembly GCF_015223195.1). Classification (GTDB taxonomy): domain Bacteria; phylum Pseudomonadota; class Gammaproteobacteria; order Burkholderiales; family Chitinibacteraceae; genus Chitinilyticum; species Chitinilyticum piscinae. The sequence continues at coordinate 239,764 of NZ_JADFUA010000003.1, forward strand.
CGGTCGGCGGTTGGATTCATGCGGCGCAATGCCTGCGGCGATTGTGGCCTACGATTCTACACGACTGGATGCAATTTGATTAAGCTCCTTGCCAATAGCAACAATCATTTCACTAACGCCCTCACGTATTTCGGAGACAAAATCACATGCTTTGCGTTCACCATACGCCATCCCCTTATAACTAAATTCGACAAAAACAAGACCAATAAAGCCTTGCTCTTGGCATAAAAATTTAACAGGGGTACTAATAATGCTTCTATGCTTAGAATGATTCACCAATGCCGACAGATATTTAACACTTTCATCATCACGCAAACTCGACAACAAAGAAGTAAAATGAGGCCACACACTCAAATTAGTCAACTTTTTTGTTACAGCACTTAAATCAATTCTAGACTCTTCAATGCGCGATTCACTTTCACGATCCATCCCCATAGAAAAATACACCGCGTGGGCCAGAATATCCAAAACAGAATGCAGGCTTTGCAGGCCCGCAACAAGATGAGCCCTAGCTTTAAACCTTAGCTCAGCCTTAGTCTCATCGTGTCCAAAAACGGTTTCAAGCGCACCTCGAATATCGTCCGGTCCATCTATAAAACCCTCTTCACAAGAAAAGAACTGCTCAAAATGGAACGCAGAAAAATATAGCCTTTCCACTGTCGAGTTAAGGCTTGGCTCAAGTAATTTCAGCTGCCCGTCACCATAACGAGCTTTAACAGCATTTCGTAACTGCACAAGATCCCATTTCACGATGGCGCAACTCCATATCGAGCGATAAAAAAATAAGCGAGCATAGCTCGCTTATTTTTTTACGACACCTTCTTCTTCAACAACTCCAACGCCATCCCCGGGTTGGCCTTGCCCCCAGACCCCTTCATCACCTGGCCCACCAGCGCATTGAGCGCCTTCTCCTTGCCCGAGCGATATTCCTCAATCGCCTTAGGGTTGGCGGCGAGCACCGCGTCGACGATCGCTTCGATCGCGCCGGTGTCGGTTTCCTGTTTCAGGCCATCGCGTTCAATGATGGTGTCAGCCGAATCACCCGACTCCCACATCTTCTTCAGCACGTCCTTGGCGGTCTTGTTGTTGATGGTGTTGTCCATCACGCGCTTGATGAGCAGTGCCAGCGCATCGGCGGACACCGGCGAATCGGCGATGGTCTTCTCCTCGCGGTTCAGCGTGGCGGATACGTCGCCCATGATCCAGTTCGACGCCAGCTTGGCGTCCGCGCCGGCAGCCACCACCGCTTCGAAGAACGCGGCCATTTCCTTGGAGCTGGTCAGCGTGGTCGCGTCGTAGGCCGGGATGCCGTATTGGGACTGGAAGCGCGCCTGCATGGCCACCGGCAGTTCCGGCAGCGTAGCCTTCACGCGTTCGATCCACTCGTCGGCGATCACCAGCGGCGGCAGGTCGGGATCGGGGAAGTAGCGGTAGTCGTGCGCGTCCTCTTTCGATCTCATCATCCGGGTTTCGCCGGTATCCGGGTCGAACAGGATGGTCGCCTGCTGGATCTTGCGGCCTTCCTCGATCTCGTTGATCTGCCAGTTCACTTCGTACTTGATCGCCTGCTCCATGAACTTGAACGAGTTCAGGTTCTTGATTTCGCGACGGGTGCCGAATTCCTTTTGGCCTTCCGGGCGCACCGAGACGTTCACGTCGCAGCGGAACGAGCCTTCCTGCATATTGCCGTCGCAGATGCCGATCCAGGTCACCAGCGAATACAAGGCTTTCGCGTAGGCCACAGCTTCCTGCCAGCTGCGCATTTCCGGTTCGGAAACGATTTCCAGCAGCGGCGTGCCGGCGCGGTTCAGGTCGATGCCGCTCATGCCGTGGAAGTCTTCGTGCACCGACTTGCCGGCGTCTTCTTCCAGGTGCGCGCGGGTGAGGTTGATGACCTTCTCGACGCCATCGACATTGATCGTGATCGCACCGCCTTCAACCACCGGCAGCTCGAACTGGCTGATCTGGTAGCCCTTGGGCAGATCGGGGTAGAAGTAATTCTTGCGGGCGAACACCGACTTCTGGTTGATCTTCGCGCCGATGGCCAGACCAAACTGGATGGCCTTGTCGACCGCGGCCTTGTTCATTACCGGCAGCGCGCCCGGCAGGGCGATATCCACAACGGCGGTCTGCGTGTTCGGCGCCGCGCCGAAGGCGGTGCTGGCGCTGGAAAAAATCTTTGATTGCGTGGTGAGCTGGGTGTGCACTTCCAGCCCGATGACGACTTCCCATTTCATGATTGCTGTCCTCGTGCCGGTTTATAGGATTGGGGCTTTAGCGTGCCAGTCGGTCGCCTGCTGGAACTGGTGCGCGACATTGAGCATCTTCGCTTCGCCCAGATAGTTGCCGATGATCTGCAGGCCAACCGGACGGCCATTGCTGCCGAAGCCAACCGGGATGCTCAGCGCCGGCAGGCCGGCGAGGTTCACGCCCAGGGTGTAGATGTCGGCCAGATACATCGCCACCGGGTCGTCGGACTTCTCGCCCAGATTCCACGCGGTGGTCGGCGCCACCGGGCCGAGGATCACGTCGCAGTCCTTGAACGCGGCAACGAAATCGTTGGCGATGATGCGGCGGATCTTCTGCGCCTGCAGGTAGTAGGCGTCGTAGTAGCCGTGGCTCAGTACATAGGTGCCGGTGAGAATGCGGCGCTTCACTTCCCAGCCAAAGCCCTCAGCTCGGGTCTTTTCATACATGTCGGCCAGGCCGTCGTAATCTGCGGCGCGGTGGCCGTAGCGCACGCCGTCAAAGCGGCTGAGGTTGCTGGAGGCTTCCGCCGGCGCAATCACGTAGTAGGACGGAATCGCCAGCTTGGTGTTCGGCAGCGACACGTCAACCACGGTGGCGCCGAGCTTCTTCAGCTCAGTGACCGCAGCTTCGATGGCGGCGGCGACATCGCCAGCCAGACCTTCGGCGAAGTATTCGCGCGGCAGGCCGACTTTGACACCCGCCAGCGGCTGGTTCAGGTCGCGGGTGTAGTCTTCCTTGGCGTGTTCGAGGCTGGTGGAATCCTTGTCGTCGAAACCGGCCATCACGTTCAACAGCAGCGCGCAGTCTTCCGCGGTGTGCGCGAACGCGCCGCCCTGATCGAGCGAACTGGCGTAGGCAATCATGCCGTAACGCGACACCACGCCGTAGGTCGGCTTGATGCCGGTAATGCCGCAGAACGACGCCGGCTGGCGAATGGAACCACCGGTATCCGTGCCGGTGGCAAACGGCGCCAGGCCGGCCGCAACCGCCGCGGCCGAGCCGCCCGATGAACCGCCGGGAACCGCGTTCAGATCCCAGGGGTTTTTCACCGCGCCGTAGAAGCTGTTTTCATTCGACGAGCCCATGGCGAACTCGTCCATATTGGCGCGGCCCAGCGTCACCAGACCGGCGGCTTTGGCGTTCGTGATCACGGTGGCGTCGTAGGGGGCAACGAAGTTGTCGAGCATCTTCGAGCCGCAGCTGGTCTTCCAGCCTTCCGCGCAGAAAATGTCCTTGTGCGCGACCGGTACGCCAGTCAAGAGGCCTGCGGTGCCGGCTGCGCGCGCGGCATCGGCGGCGCGGGCTTCCGCGAGGGTTTTTTCGGCATCAACGGTGATGAAGGCGTTGAGTTTCGGGTTGAGCGCGGCGATGCGGGCGAGGTAGTCCTGCGCCAGCTCGACCGCCGACACCTGGCCGGCGGCCAGTGCGGCGGATAATTGTTTGACGGTTTTCATGTTCGATAAACCCGATCAGGTATATGGTTGCAGGCAAGCATCATCAAAGGGCATGCGAACATACCCAGAGGCTTGCTTATTCGATGACCTTGGGAACGAGGTAGAGGCCATTTTCGACCGCCGGTGCGACAGCCTGGAAGGCCGCACGGCGATCCGGGGCGGTGGCGGCGTCCTCGCGCAGACGCAGGAACACGTCCTGGGCGTGCGCCATCGGCTCGATGCCGGAGGTGTCGACGGCCCGCATTTCGTCGATCAGGTGCAGGATGCGGTTGAGTTGGGTTTGGGTGGCCGCGAGTTCGGCGTCGGTCACGGCAATGCGCGACAGGCGGGCGATGCGGCTTACATCTTCCAGAGAGAGCGACATGGTATAAATTCCCTGCCAGAGCCTTCAATAACGTCAACGCATTAGGGTATCATACGGGGTTTGTTTCTCCCAAACCGCCGCCTGACAAGTCACCGGCGCGGCAAGGGAAACGACAGGCGGCGCGCCCTGTTGCTGCAATGCAGCATAAAATCACGCCAGAACTTTTACTCGCCACGCCTGCCACAGCGGGCTGCGAACCAGATTTTCTCAGCAACCCACCCATTGCGAGCACCCGATGTTTGGACTTTCCGGCTACTTCGCCAACGATATCGCCATTGACCTTGGCACCGCCAATACGCTGATCTACATGCAGGGCAAGGGCATCGTGCTTGACGAGCCTTCCGTGGTTGCCATCCAGCAGGAAGGCGGTCCTTCCGGCAAGAAAACCATCCTGGCCGTCGGCGCCGAAGCCAAGAAGATGCTGGGCCGCACGCCGGGCAGCATCAATGCCATCCGCCCGATGAAGGATGGCGTGATCGCCGACTTCACCATCACCGAGCAGATGCTCAAGCAGTTCATCAAGAAGGTGAACCCCAGCCGCCTGTTCTCCTCGCCCCCGCGCATCGTGATCTGCGTACCCTGCGGCTCGACCCAGGTCGAGCGCCGCGCGATCCGCGAATCGGCACTGGGCGCCGGTGCGCGCAAGGTCGAACTGATCGAGGAACCGATGGCTGCGGCCATCGGTGCCGGCCTGCCGGTTGAAGAAGCCACGGGTTCGATGGTGGTGGACATCGGCGGCGGCACCACCGAAGTGGGCGTGATCTCGCTGGGTGGCATCGTGTATGCCAACAGCGTACGGGTCGGCGGCGACAAGTTCGATGAATCCATCATCAACTACATCCGCCGCAACTACGGCATGCTGATCGGCGAAACCACCGCCGAAGAAATCAAGAAGCGCATCGGCTCGGCCTTTCCCGGCGCCGAAGTGCGCGAAATGGACGTCAAGGGCCGCAATCTGGCCGAAGGCATCCCGCGCTCGTTCACCATTTCCAGCAACGAAATCCTCGAAGCACTGACCGAGCCCCTGAACCAGATTGTTTCCGCCGTGAAACAGGCGCTGGAACAGACTCCGCCGGAACTGGGCGCCGACATTGCCGAAAAGGGCATGGTGCTGACCGGTGGCGGCGCGCTGCTGCGTGACCTGGATCGCCTGCTGATGGAAGAAACCGGCCTGCCGGTGATTGTTGCCGACGATCCGCTGACCTGCGTGGTGCGCGGCTCGGGCATGGCCATCGACAAGCTCGACAAGGCCACCGGCATCTTCACCAACGACTAAGCACCACACCGTATCACTCTGCAGCCCACGCCACGGCTAGGCTGCAGGGTGATACATGCAGGCCTTTGCATGCACGCCAATCAACCCGCCTTCTTCAAGCAGGGACCGAAGCCGCTGACGCGGCTTATGATTTTTTCGGCCCTCTCTCTCGCCTTGCTGGTCAGCGATGCCAAGCTGCACCTGATGGACGCCTTGCGCCAGCAGCTGTCGGTGGTGATCTACCCCCTGCAATGGCTGGCAACCACCCCGGTCGACAAGGCGCTGCAGGTCGGTGATTTCTTCCAGAAACAGACCGAGCTGATCAGCGAAAACCGCCGCCTGAACGAGGAGCGGCTAAAAGTCAGCGCCCAGGCAATGCGCGTGGCCGCACTGGAACAGGAAAACGCGCAATTGCGTGCCCTGAGCGCGGCAGCGGCCAGCCAGCCGGTGAAACGCCAGCTGGTCAAGATTCTCTACAACGGACGCGACCCGTACACGGCCCGGCTGATTGTTGACCGCGGCAGCGATGCCGATATCGCCGCAGGACAGATCGTCGTCGACCACCAGGGCGTGGCCGGCCAGGTGATCCGCGTACATCCGCTGACCAGCGAAGTGCGGCTGATTTCCGACCGCGACCATCTGGTGCCGGTCATGGTCGAGCGCAACCAGCTGCGCACCATCGTCTACGGCATGGGACGCAACCTGCCGCTGGAAGTGCGCTACATGCCGCCGAATGTCGACATCAAGGAAGGCGACATCCTGAGCACTTCGGGGGTTGACGGCATTTATCCCGCGGGGCTGCCGGTGGCGCGCATCGTCAAGGTCGAGCGCCAGAACGGCAGCGCCTTTGCCCGCATCTACGCCGAGCCGCTGGCCCACTTCGAACAGCACAGCTATCTGCTGGCAATCAATGGCGCCCCCGCGCAGGCCCCCTACCCGGAAACCGCGTCGGCACCGGCCGCGACCAACAAGAAGAAACACTGATGCCCATTTCCTCCCAGTTGCTGCGGCCTGTGAGCTTCGGCTTCATTCTGCTGACCTTCCTGCTGGCCATGCTGTTCAACCTGGCCCCGTGGCAGGCCGCTCTGCAGGGCCTGACCCCCGACTTCATCGCCCTGATGCTGGTGTACTGGGCGCTACACCAGCCCAAGCGTATTGGCGTGGGTTGGGCTTTCTCGCTGGGCCTGCTGATGGATGTGGCCGACGGCAACTATCTGGGCCAGCATGCGCTGGCCTACAGCGTGATTGCCTGCCTGACACTGATCCGCCAGCGCCAGTTCGCAATCTTTCCGTTCTGGCAGCAGGCACTGATCACGCTGTTCCTGCTGCTACTGGCGCAGTGCATCATGCTGCTGGTGCGCCTGCTGTTCGGTGACAGCTTTCCGGGCCTCGGCTATTTCGCCGGCGCACCGATTGCCGCAATTCTGTGGACGCCGCTGTCCAACCTGATGCTGATGCATCAGCGCAAGCCGGTAGCTGACGACCTATGAAGCCCTCCCGCCGTTCGCTGTTCCGCACCCGGCGCGGCAGCTCAGCCCGTCGTGCGAGCGGCTCCGGTTCGCTGCGCAACGAATTGCATGACCGCAGCAACTTCCAGTTGCGGCTGATTGTCGCGCTGCTGCTGGTGGTGGCGCTATTTTGCACACTGTTTGCCCGGTTTTTCTGGCTGCAGGTTCTGCAGCACGACCGCTACATGACGCTGGCCGAACAGAACCGCATTTCACTGGTTCCCGTCTCGCCGCCGCGTGGCTTGATCCGTGACCGCAATGGTGTGGTGCTGGCGCACAACTACTCGGCCTATACGCTGGAAATCACGCCGTCAAAGACCGCCGATGGCCTGGACGCCACCATCGAGCGGCTCAATCAGCTGATTGAAATCACGCCGAAGGACCGGCGCCGCTTCAAGAAGCTGATGGAGGAAACCAAGGATTTCGAATCGCTGCCGATCAAGTTCCGCCTCAGCGACGAGGAAGTAGCCCGCTTTGCGGCCAACAGCTACCAGTTCCCGGGCGTGGAAGTGAAGGCACGGCTTTTCCGCCAGTACCCGCAGGGGGAGCTCGGCAGTCATCTGGTTGGCTATATCGGCCGCATCAATGATCGCGACGTTGAAACACTGAAAGACAACGGCAATTTTGCCAACTACCGTGGCACCGATCACATCGGCAAACTGGGCGTCGAGCAAAGCTACGAAGCACAGCTGCACGGCAGCACCGGCTTCGAGCGCGTCGAGGTCGATTCGGGCGGGCGGGCCATCCGCACGCTGTCGCGCACCCCGCCACAACCGGGGCGAGACCTGGAGCTCTCGGTCGACATCAAACTGCAGGAAATCGTCGAGAAGCTGTTCGACAAGCGCCGCGGCGCCCTGGTTGCCATTGATCCGAACACCGGCGGCGTGCTGGCCTTTGTCTCCAAGCCGGGATTCGATCCCAACCTGTTTGTCGACGGCATCGATCCGGTCAGCTGGAAGGAACTCAACGAATCCATCGACCGGCCACTGCTGAACCGTGCACTGGGTGGCGAATATCCGCCGGGATCGACCTTCAAGCCGTTCATGGCGGCCGCCGCACTGCAGGGCGATTTTCCGCTGGTACACCAGACCATCGCCGATCCGGGCTATTTCATGTTCGGCAACAACAAGTTCCGCGACTCCAAGCCCGGCGGCTATGGCTCGATGAATTTCGATCGCTCGATTGCCCTCTCCAGCGATACCTACTTCTACCAGCTGGCGGTGCAGATGGGCATCGACAACATCGCCAAATACCTGGGCGAATTCGATTTCGGCCGGCAGACCGGCATCGATCTTCCCGGCGAGCGCAGCGGCGTTCTGCCCAGCCCCGAATGGAAGAAAAAGCGCTTCAAGAAACCCGAACACCAGAAATGGTATGCCGGCGAAACGGTATCCATCGGCATCGGCCAGGGCTACAACAGCTACACACCGCTGCAGCTGGCGCATGCCACCGCGATCATTGCCGCCCGCGGTACCGTCTACAAGCCGCATGTCGTCAACCGCATCATTGACCCGGTCAGCGGCAAGGCCACCGCCGTCGAGCCCCAGCCCCAGCGCCGCATCGACTGGAAGCCCGAGCACTTCGAACGCGTGATCAAGGGCATGCAGGGCGTGAATCAGTACGGCACAGGCGCAAAAGTCTTTGCCGGCGCGCAGTACACCTCGGCCGGCAAGACCGGTACGGCGCAGGTGTTCTCGCTCAAGGGTGCCAAGTACAACGCCAGCTCGATCGGCGAACGCTTGCGCGATCACTCGTGGTATATCGTCTTTGCCCCGGTCGAGAATCCGAAAATCGCGCTGGCGGTCATCGTGGAAAACGGCGGATTTGGTGCACAGGCTGCCGCACCGATTGCTCGCGCTACCCTCGACTACTACCTGACCGGCAAGCTGCCGGCTGCGCCGGGCGAAAAGGCCAGCGGTGCGGCGGCGGCCAGCGCGCCAGTCAGCGAACCGGCTCCGGAGGAACCCACCGGTGATTAAGCAACTGTGGTTTTACATCCGCCGTCCGGTCGACCCCTGGCTGCTGCTGTTCACCTGCCTGATTTTCGCCCTCTCGGCCGTCGTGCTGCATTCGGCATCGAACCAGGATGCCGACAAGGTGCTCAACAAGATTGTCTTCATGGGCATCGCGATCTTCGGCATGTGGGTCATCGCGAACATTTCGCAGGCCACGCTGATGCGCATTGCCCTCCCCGGCTATGTGGCAGGCGTGATCATGCTGATTCTGGTCGAGCTGGTCGGCAAGACCGTGAATGGCTCGCAGCGCTGGCTCAATATCGGCATCACGCACATCCAGCCCTCCGAACTGATGCGTATTGCCGTGCCGATGACGCTGGCATGGTTCTTCCACCATTTCGAATCGACGCTGAACTGGAAGCACTTTGTCGGCGCGGCCGTGCTGCTGGGCATTCCGGCCGTGCTGATCCTCAAACAGCCTGACCTCGGCACCGCGCTAATGATCAGCGCCTCGGGGTTCTATGTGCTCTACTTCGCCGGTCTGTCGTGGAAACTGATCGGCCTGATGAGCGCAGCCGGCGGTTCGCTGGTCTACGTGGTGCTGCACTGGAACTGGTGCATCAACATCCTGCATGAATACCAGTGCCGCCGCATCGCGACCATGCTTGACCCGATGGCCGATCCGCTGGGTGCGGGCTACCACATCATCCAGGGCACGATTGCCATCGGTTCGGGCGGCATCACCGGCAAAGGCTGGCTCAACGGCACACAGACCCATCTGGATTTCATCCCCGAGCGCACCACCGACTTCATCTTCGCGGTCTATGGCGAAGAATTCGGCCTGCTGGGCAATCTGCTGCTGCTGGCACTCTACCTGCTGGTCATCGTGCGCGGGCTGATGATCGCCAACTCGGCCTCCACCCTGTTCGGGCGACTGCTGGCCGGTGCGATCGCAATGACGTTCTTTACCTATGCCTTTGTGAACATGGGCATGGTTTCCGGCATTCTGCCGGTGGTTGGCGTCCCGCTGCCGCTGGTGTCCTACGGCGGCACGTCGATGGTTTCGATTCTGGCCGGCTTTGGCCTGCTGATGAGCATCCAGCAGGATCGCACCCTGATCAAGCGCTAATACAGCCATACGTATTGAGCTAAAACCTAGTCAAGTAAAGGACTGGAGAGCAATACCATGCAAAGCAAGCACCTGCTACCGCTCGCCTTGCTGCTGGCCGCCTGCAGCAGCACACCACCTGGCCCTGCCGGCCCGGCCAGCCGGCCAACACCACCCCGCCAGCCCGAAACGGGCACCGCGCCGACCAGCGACAGCCGCCAGTACGGTTGCAGCTACCAGCCGCCCGCCAGCAATGGCGGCGGCTTCTACAAGGATGACGGCCCCCACAGTGACTGGCCGGCCAACCTCAACCAGATCCCCGATGCGACGCCGCGTGCCGAGCCGCTGCACAAATGGGCCAACCGGCCGTATACCGTACTCGGGCAGTCATTCACACCGCTGACAGAAGTCGGCCAGTGGCGCGAGGAAGGCGTCGGCAGCTGGTACGGCCGCAAGTTCCACGGGCAGAAAACCTCCAATGGCGAAATTTACGACATGTTCGCCATGAGTGCAGCCAGCCCGATCCTGCCGATTCCCAGCTATGCCCGCGTTACCAATCTGGCCAATGGCCGCAGCGTTATCGTCCGCGTGAATGATCGAGGCCCCTTCAAGAAGGGACGCATCATCGACCTGTCCTTTCTGGCCGCCTGCCGGCTCGGTTACGCCAGCAATGGCAGTGCGCAGCTGCGGGTGGAAAGCCTGCAGCCCGGTGCCATTGCCCCTGCCGCCCCCGTACAGATTGCCAGTGCGCCCGCAGCGGCGCCCAAGCCCGCCGAGCCGATCGCCGAGGCCACGCCCCTGCAGGTGCCGGTGAGCGAGGACAAGGGTGGCGTCTACCTGCAGCTGGGGGCATTTTCCTCGCAGGGCAATGCCGACAGCTTCCGCCAGCATCTCAACCGCCAGCTCGAAAGCAGTGACACGGCACGCGTGGTGATCCAGCAGACCGGCCCGCTCTGGCGCGTCAAACTCGGCCCCTACCCCGACCGTGCCGCCGCGCTGGCTGCCGCCGAGCGTCTGACCGGCGAGCACCAGCTGCAGGCCGTCATCGCCCGCTAGCTTGGGCTGGCTGCGCGGTCGGCCTGCGCCCGGATGGGCGCACGACGCCCTTAGGCAGCCAGTAATCCAGGTAAAGCCATAGCCTGCTCAGCGCAGCCCCGGGTGGAATTTCTGCGGGCGATCGAGATGATAGCCCTGCACCTGGTCGATGCCGAATTCGATCAGCATGTCGAGAATCTGCTGGTTTTCGACAAACTCGGCCACGGTAATCTTGCCCATGTCGTGTGCCATCGCCACCATGCCGCGGACAAAAATCTGGCTGTCGCGGTCATTGGGCAGATCGCGCACGAACATGCCATCGATCTTCAGCACATCGGCCTTCAGTTGCTTCAGGTAGGCAAACGAGGCAAAGCCGACCCCGAAATCATCCAGACAGACCTTGCAGCCGGTGGCGCGCAGGGCATCGATAAAGCGCTGCGCATCGCGCAGATCGGACACCGCCGCGGTCTCGGTCAGCTCGACCAGCAGGCGCTCGGGCGCGACGCCCTGACGGCGCAGCTCCAGCGCAATGAATTCCGGCAGCCCCGGCTCGTCAAACGAGCGCCCGGACACATTGACCGCAATCGACGGTGCCGCCGGCTTTTCCGCCAGCAGGCTGATCGCCTTGCGAATCACCCAGCGGTCGATGTCGATGATTTTCCCGGTCTTTTCGGCGTGACCAATGAAGCTGGCCGGCATGAAAATCTCGCCCGGCCGCTCGGCATCATGCATGCGCAGCAGCGCCTCCAGATGCGCCAGCTCGCCGGTCTGCGCGTAATAGATCCCCTGGAAGTGCAGCTCGAAACCATCGTTTTCCAGTGCCTGGCTGATGCGCTCTTTCCAGGAAAGCCGCGCCAGCGCGTGCTGCGACATGTCGGCATCGGCGGAATAGAAGCGCCAGGTCGACTTGCCCGCGCCCTTGGCCTGATACATGGCGGCATCAGCATGCGCGACCAGCTCGGCCGTACTGAGCGCATGCTGGGGATAGAGCGCCACGCCAAGTGAAGACGACGGGCGCAGATTGTGCCCCCCCGTACTGAACTGCAACTGCCCGACCGCACTGACAATGCGCTGCGCCATCTGGCTGGCGGCAGCGGCATCACAGCCGGGCACCAGAATGGCAAATTCGTCCCCCCCCAGCCGGGCAAATACCTCGTCATGGCGGATCAGCCGGCTGATCTCGCGGGCAATGGCCACCAGCAGTTCGTCCCCGGCACCATGGCCGAAGGTGTCATTCACATACTTGAACTCATCCAGATCGAAATACAGCAGCGCCAGCGTATCGGCCGAACGCTCGGCATCGGCAAACAATCGGGCCAGCTCGATCTGGAAACGATGGCGATTATAGAGACCGGTCAGGGCATCCCGCTCGGCGAGGCTGGTCATACGCTCGGCCATCACGCGCTGCTGCGTGACATCCTCATACACCCACATGCGGCCATTGGCCTGCCCCTGGGCATCCAGCACCCGATAGCAATACTGGGTGATGATGCGGCCATCGTTCATGGTCAGCATGCCGAAGTCCACCCGCTCGTCACCCAGCGCCAGCGCCTCGAGGTAATACACCGCCATGTCGTTCAGTGCGGGCTGGTTCTGCGCCAGCTGCAACACCTGCCCAAGCGGCCGGCCGTTCAGCTGCGCGTCGCCGGGCAGCCCCCACAACTCGGCAAAGGCCGGGTTGTGAAACAGGATGCGGTTCTCGTCGTCGACAAACAGCACCCCGAAGCGCATGGCCGACAGCAGGGCCATCAGCCGCGCGCGCTCGGCATCCGCGCGCTGCAGATAGCTCTGGCCCAGCGACTGGATCTGCTGCAGCTCGATCACGGCCCGGCGCAGGGCCAGGCGGTCATCCTTCTGCTCGGAAATATCGCGGATACTGGCGCGCAAGCCCTGCCAGTTGCCGGCGCTGTCAAACAGCGGCTGCCACGATGCCGCCGCCCAGAAAGCCGAGCCGTCACGGCGCACGGCACGGAATTCGAAATCGGACACCCGGCTGCGCTCGGCCAGCGCATCGCGCAGCGTATCGGCGAGCCGGTTGCGCTCGTCGGGGTGAGCCAGCCCGACCGGAAAATGCTCCAGCAAGCCGCACTCGGCCACGGTATAACCGCACAGGCGCTCGATCGAGGCATTGATCCACACCAGCCGGCCTTGCGGATCCAGCCACAGTTCGGCGGAGAAGGTGAAATCGGCAATGGCATGGAAACGGGCTTCGTTTTCCTGCAGCGCGGCAAAACGCTCGCGAATGCTGCTGGCCAGACGCAGAAAGCGCCCCTGCAACCGCGCTTCCAGTCCGCTGGCCGCAGGCAGCTCGCTGACCGGCCGGCCACTGCTGGTATCCTCAACCAGCGCCGTCAGCCGCCCGAGCTGCCGCATCATCCAGTACCCCAAGCCCAGTTGCAGCAGTGCCGCCAGCAGCAGCACGGCCAGCAGCAGAATCACATTCATCGAAAGTGTCTGCTGCAGCATGCCATTCACCCCCTGGGTGGACAGGCCGAAATACAGCTCGCCCAGCCGGGTATAGCCATGGCGCAGCGGCACGCGGACATGCACCAGCTGCGGCAGAGCACCGCCATCCTCGAGCCGGGTGGCCTCGGGCAGGGGCTTGCTGGCATCCCAGCCACGGGCTGCAACGACGGTGCCGGCCTCGTCGCGCACCAGCAGGTAATCGATGCTCTCCGGAGAGCGGAAGGTATCCAGCAGGCTGGCCAGATGCTCGCGATGCCCGTCAGCCCAGTCCGAGGCAATGACGCCGGACAGCAGACGCGAGGTGTTCTTGACGCGATTTTCCAGATTATCCCGCACGGCGGCCTGCCACAGCGAGGCAATGCTGGCGTAGACCGCAAGCAGCAGCAGCCCCTGCAGCAGCAGGGTGGCAAGCAGCAGATGACTGCGCAGGAAACCGGGAAGACGCAGACGCAAGAACTTCTCCGCAAGTGAACGCTGATCAGGCGCAGTCAAGCAATGCGCCCAGCTTCGCAGGAGGTTAGCAGAGCTGGTGCATGCAGCCTAGGCTCAGCATGCCGCGGTGTGTATTTCCGGGCAAAGCCGGACGGCAGCCCCACTGCGGCAGCCACCGTCGAGTACGGATCAGCTGCCGGATTTGCCGATCTGGCGGATGAAAACCTTCGAGCGGCGCTGGTAGTTGTAGAGTTCTTTCTTTTCCATCGGCAGCGCATCGACGGTCGCCTGCACGAAGCCGCGCTCGAGAAACCAGTGCGCGGTGCGCGTGGTCAGCACGAAGAGCTGGCGGATGCCCTGCTGGCGGGCGCGCTGCTCGATGTGCTTGAGCAGCTCCTCGCCACGATTTTCATCCCGGTAGTCCGGATGCACGACCAGACAGGCCATTTCGGCCATATTGCTGTCGGGAAAGGGGTGCATGGCCACGCAGCCGATGATCTTGCCGTCGTGCTCCAGCACCGAGTAGCGGTGGATTTCGCGCTCGATCAGCTCGCGGCCGCGCTTCACCAGCACGCCCTGTTCCTCCAGCGGCTCGATCAGCGCGATCAGTTTGCCCACATCATCGATGCTTGCTTCGCGCAGGTTTTCCAGCGCATCACGCGAGATCATCGTGCCGATACCGTCGTGTGTGAACAGCTCCATGAGCAGCGAGCCGTCGACATGATGCGAAATCAGATGCGCGCGCGCCACGCCCTGGCGTACCGCGCGGATCGCGCACGGCAGGTAGAGGCGGATGTCCTCGTTGGCATCCGGGTGCTCGGCGAGAAACTGCTCGGCCTCCAGCGCGGTCAGCTCGTTGAGCAGCTCACCCTTGAGATCAACCACGCCGTCCTGCCCGAACAGGAACAGCATCTTGTCGGCACGCAGCGCAATCGCGGTCTTGGTGGCCACGTCTTCCAGCGGCACGTTGAACACCTCGCCGGTGGTCGAATAGCCCAGCGTGGAGAGCAGCACCATTTCGCCGTCGTCCAGCCGGTAGCGGATCGCGGTGGTATCGACCTTGCGCACTTCTCCGGTGTATTGCAGATCAATGCCGTCGCGAACGCCCATCGGCTGCGCGGTGATGAAATTGCCGGCCGATACGCGGATGTCGGCGTTGGCCATCGGCGAATTCGCCAGCCCCATCGACAGCCACGATTCAATTTCGACGCGCACCTGGCCGACGGCCTGGATCACGCAGGTAAGGGTTTCGGCGTCGGTGACGCGCAGGCCATGCAGGTATTGCGGCTCCAGCCCCTTTTCCGCCATGCGGGCATCAATCTGCGGGCGGGCACCGTGCACCACCACCAGCCGCACACCAAGGCTGGTCAGCAGGTTGATGTCGTGCGTCAGCGTGGCGAACTTGCCATCGCGCACCACCTCGCCACCCAGCGCGATCACGAAGGTACGGCCACGGAAAGCGTGGATATAGGGTGCGGCCTGACGGAACCATTCGACGAAATCATGCATAGCAATACCTGCCTTTCAAAATCCACCCGCGCACGCCGGCACGCGCCGACATACATACACACCCATAAATCCACAGTCATTTATTAGCAATGGATACAAGCAAATACCCATCAAAACCGTAAATATCGACTGGCTCTGGCTCGCAATAGCTGCACCAGCTCATCCTGCATGAAGGCGTAGTTGTCAGGAATGTCCAGACACGCCACACGCTTGCCCTGCAGCTGCCGCGCAAAGCGCTGCTTCAACCGGCGCAGGTGCGTTTTCTCCATCACCAGAACCAGCGTCGCCCAGGCCAGCAAATCGGCATCCAGCGGCAGCTCGGCATCCGGCGCCAGCCCGGCCGATGCGGTTTCCACCCCCGGCAGACCGGCAAAGACCTGCTCGGCGGTCGGGCTGCGCAGGCGGTTGCGGCTGCAGACGAACAGCACGCGGATCATCCGCTCAGTATGCCCCGCGCCCGGCAACCACCGACTTGACCGTCTTGCAGACGATGGCGATGTCGTACCACAGGTTCCAGTTTTTCACATACCAGGCATCCAGCGCCACGCGTTCATCGTAGGTGGTGTCATTGCGCCCGGACACCTGCCACAGTCCGGTGAGCCCTGGGCGTGCTTCCAGATAGAAATCGACGCGCTCGCCGTAGCGCGCCAGCTCCTCTTCGATGATGGGCCGCGGGCCGACCAGACTCATTTCACCCAGCAGCACATTCCACAGCTGCGGGATTTCATCCAGACTGGTCTTGCGTAAAAATGCACCGATCCGGGTGATGCGCGGATCGTTTTTCAGCTTGAAATCCTTGTCCCACTCGGCGCGCGCTTGCGGATCAGTCGCCAGCAGTTTATCCAGCACTTCCTGCGAATTGTGCACCATCGTGCGGAATTTCCAGCACTTGAACGGCTTGCCGTTCATGCCGACGCGCACATGACCGAAGAACACGTCACCCGGCCCGCCTTCCTTCTTGATGCGCCAGGCCACGTACAGGAACAGCGGCGCCAGCGCCAGCAGGCCGCAGGCCGCGCCAAAGAGATCAAAGGCCCGCTTGAGCGCCATCAGCGGCTTGACCGTCAGATTGTTGGTCACGCGCAGCAGCAGCACTTCGTGGCTGAAAAAATGGTTGGTAATGGCGCCAAACAGCGGCAAGCCCCCCAGTGGCGGGATGACGTGGATGTTCTTGTATCTGAGGCTCAGCTGCTCGATCTGGGCGTCCAGCGCGGCGAGCTCGCTGGCTTCCAACGCGATCACTACATGCGGCTTGCCCTGCTCAGCCAGCCAGCCGGTCAGCCGGGCCGGATCAAGGCGCTCGACCGGCAGGCTCACTTCGCCCAGCTCGACGCTGCCCGGCGCATCGGGTGTGAGCGCGACAAAACGCTCAATCACGAAACCAAGCTGGCGCTCGCTGTTGAGCGCGTGCCAGGCATCGACGGCATTGCGGCCGGTACCCAGAATCACGCTGGGCAGCTGCCAGATGCCACAGCGCAGCAGGTAGCGCTTCATCTGGCCGCGGAACACCGGCAGCAGCAGCATGGCCAGCCCCCAGGATACCGGCCACAGGAAACGCGATACCGTGTACTTGCCCAGCAGCACCAGCATGCCATTCAACAGCGCGGCGATGAACAACCAGCGCAGTACCGCGCCGAGTTCATCCCAGAACGGCATGCGCAGGCTGTAATGCCCGCGCCCCCAGAAGCTCGCCACCGTAATCAGCGAAAGCCCCAGAAAGGCCAGCGCCTGCTGCTGCCCTTCCCATTGCCACCACATGGCGAAGCTGGCGCTGATGCGGTGATAGCGCGTCAACCACAGCAGCAGCAGAGCCAGCGCGAACGACAGCAGCAGGGCAGTCAGGTCGGCCAGTGCCAGCCAGGGTTTGGCCCGTTCGGGCTGCAGGTGTTTTTCACTACTCACGGGGTATCCTCTTTCTTGCCTTGTGCCTGCAGGCCATAGGCGGCGTACAGCGTACGCATCATGGTGGCCAGCGTATAGCCACGCTCGATTTTCGCACGTCCGGCCGCACCGAGTACGCGGCGCAGCGGCGGATGGTCAATCAATTCCGCCAGCCGGGCGACGAAATCGTCGGCATCGCGGCACAGCCAGCCAGTGTTGCCGTTTTCCACCAGATCACGGTTGCCGTCGATATCGGTCGCCAGCACCGGCAGGCCGGCGCCCATCGCTTCGAGCACCGCCACCGGCAGCCCTTCCCAGCGCGACGTCTGCAGGTAGATATCCAGCGTGGCCAGCTGCGCCAGCGTCTGCGCACGCGTCTGCCAGCCTGTCAGCGTAACACCGGCCTTCTTCAGCGCTGCCTCGCCGGCCTCCTCGCCGCCGCCGATCCAGACGAATTCGACGCCGGGCTGGGTCAGCGTGGTGGCGATGCGGGCAAACAGCTCGGGATTGCGCGCGGTGGTCACGCGCCCGGCCATGCCGATACGCAGACGCTGGCCGCCATTATTTAATGCAGGTATTGACGCCAAATCTACAGAATTATTGACCACCAGCACCGTACCCCCAAGGGTACGTCGAATCTTGGCCGCCTCGCTGTCCGAGCAGGCAATAAAGCTCACCGGAATGTGCACCAGCAACTTTTCCAGCAGCAGGAACACCAGATTCTTGATCCGCCCCGCTTCGCGCTGCAGAAAGGACAAGCCATGCGGCGAGAAGAACCAGCGCGTGCCCGGCAGCCTGACGAACAGGCTGGCAAGGCGCCCCAGCGCACCGGCCTTGCTCGAATGCAGGTGCACCACATCCGGCGCAAGCTCCGTCAGCCAGTGCACCAGCGCCCGGCCGGCGCGGAAATCCTGCAGCGGATTGATCGCACGGCACATCGGCACGTGAATGAAATGGATCTCCGCGTGGAACAATTCTCGCCAGTTAAGCGGTGTATCTTCGCGCTGCGAGTGGATGACGGTCACGCGATGGCCATCAGTAGCCTGACCGTTGGCCATGACGGTCACCATCGATAGCGTGCCGCCGGCGAACGATTCAACCACGTGCACGATGTGGTGCCGGCTGGATACCGCAGGCAGCTCAGTCATCGCCCGTGGCCTTGCGCGAGGTACGCCGCAATGCAGCCTTCAACCGGAACACCAGCCCATAGGGCATGAGCATCAGCCCGCGCGTACGCAGCCGGCCGGCCAGCGCCGCCAGCGAGCCGTCGCTATTGGCCTTTTGCACCTTCAGCCGCGAGGCAAGCTGCTTCTGCCGCTTGGACAGCGAAATGCCGCCGGGGTCGAGCTCGTAATGGATCAGCACCTCGGGCAGATTGGCCACCCTGAAATGCCGCACAAAGGCATAGAACAGCGCGTAATCCTCCGCTGCCGGCGCATCCAGCGGATACAGCCCGGTCGTTGCCAGCCCTGCGGTGCGGTACATCACCGCCGGATGGACGAAAGCCGAGTTCTTGCGCATCGTCTGCACGATGTCCTCATGGCGTTCGGGATGGCGCAAGACGAATTGCTCGACGCCCTGCTGGTCGACAAAGCGCGCCGCACCGCCAAGCAGATACACCTCGGGGTGCTGCTCCAGAAAGCTTAACTGGCGCTGGATGCGGTCAGATACATTCAGGTCACCACAATCCAGCCGGGCAATGAATTCGTAGCCGCGCGATTGCGCCCACTGCAGGCCGGCGTTCAGCGCCCCCTCGATGCCCTTGTTCTGCGGCAGGGACAGAAAGCGCAGCACGCCACGCCCCTTAAACGCCGCACGCGCGCCGGCCTCGTCAATCGGCGCGCGCGTGCTGCCGTCGTCCACCACCAGCACATCGCAAGGCTCGTCCGCGCCTATGGACGCCAGCGAGGCGTTCAGCGCCTGCGGGTTGTTGTAATGCGGGATCAGCAGCAGCACGGGCTGCCTGTGCAATTGTTCGGTCATGCCCAATCCTTGCGGCCTAGCAGTTTCTTGATGCCCCGCGTCACCGACAAGGGCAGCGCGAACGAGGCCAGCGCCTTACCCATGCTAACGGCCGATGCCGGTTTCCAGTCAAAATGGCGCGCCAGCAGCTTGAGGCGCATCGCCTGCTGCTGGCGGCGGCGGCTCAGCGAGATGCCGCTGTCGTTGTATTCGCTTTTCACCAGCACGTCAGGCAGGTTGGCCGTCTGGTAGCGAGTAATGAACTGCCAGAAATACGCAAAATCTTCTGCCGCCTTGCAATCCAGCGGGTACAGGCCGATTTCGCGCACGCCCGCCAGGCGGAACATCACCGCCGGATGGGTGAAGGCATTGTCCTTGTGCATCTGCCGCACGATCTCAGCGTGCGTTTGCGGCTGGCGGATCGTGAAGCGGTCACCCGAAGCATCAAAAAAGGTGACGGCACTGCCGACCAGATACACCTCGGGGTGTGCATCCAGAAACGCCATCTGGCGGCGGATGCGGTCGGATACGTTCAGGTCATCGCAATCCAGCCGCGCACAGAACTCATAGCCAGCCGCCAGCATCGCTTCCAGCCCGGTATTGAGCGCGTACTCGATGCCGGCATTCACCGGCAGATAGAGAAAATGCAGCTCGCCCCGCGCGCGAAACGCGGCCTGCGCAGCGGCTTCGTCGATCGTTGCGCGGGTGCTGCCATCGTCGACGACAAAGACATCCACCGCTTCGTCAACGCCCACCGATGCCAGCGACGCGAGCAACCCCTGCGGGTTGTTGTAATGCGGGATCAGCAGCGCGGCACGGTTCATGGCGAAGCACGGAAGCAAAAGCGCGATTTTACCGTCTGCGCAGCAGCTTGACTGCCCGCGGCCGTAACAAACTGTCGCCCGGGCTTTCGGGTAAGGTGTTTCCCCTACTTAAATGCAACACAAACTTACAAACTGAGAATGATTTTTGACATGCAACACCCCGATCATGTTTATTCCATCTTTCAGGCACTCGCCTCAATCAATCTGGACAAGGAGTACTTCATGGGCGCTCTCATTGGCGTGATCATCTATCTGGCCATCATCGTCGGTATCGTTGCCGGCTTCTGGAAAACCTACACCAAGGCCGGCAAGCC
Organism: Chitinilyticum piscinae; assembly: GCF_015223195.1. Lineage (GTDB taxonomy): Bacteria > Pseudomonadota > Gammaproteobacteria > Burkholderiales > Chitinibacteraceae > Chitinilyticum > Chitinilyticum piscinae. The sequence continues at coordinate 260,081 of NZ_JADFUA010000003.1, forward strand.
GGGCTGGGCATCGATCGTTCCGATCTACAACTTCATCGTGCTGCTCGAAATCGTGAAGAAGCCGCTGTGGTGGATCGTGCTGCTGCTGATCCCGCTGGTCAACTTCGTTGCGCTGATCATGATCTATCTGGAGCTGGCCAAGAAATTCGGCAAGGGTGCCGGCTTTGGTATCGGCCTGGTGTTCCTGCCGTTCATCTTTGTCCCGATGCTGGGCTTCGGCGACGCCGAGTACAACGAAGCCGCTTGATCTCACGCTGTATCACCGCATACAAAAACCGCCCTTGAGGCGGTTTTTGTTCATTCAATTTGAGCCCAACCCGAATGACAGCTCGTAAACGCACCCGCTTTGATACTCTGCTTGCCACCTTCGACGCCTTTTACCTAGCCCTTGCCGCGTTACCCGATGAGCGTATCCGCGAAGAAGCAAGACGATACGGTCAGACCAAACAGCAAACAGAACAATGGCTCTCGGAAAAAAAGGTCACTCGCGGCCAGTTGGCAGAAGGGTGGTTGCAGGGTTTACGTGAAATACCTGAGGGCTTCGGCGGCTACCCATGTGCAATCCGGCCACAGGTGATTGCTGCATACTATGCAGCCCTAGAACAGGAATATCCCCAGTTTCTGGAGCAAGAAGCCGCCAAACTGCAGAAGGTGCTGAATCGGGGCAAAATTCGCACGGAACGAGAGTATTACCTGATACGCAACCTGGTGGATCAGCTGGAAGGCAAGCCCGAGCATAAGGAGCGCTTATGCCGCTACTATACCCTGTTAGAACACTTCGAAAGCAGATAGCTCCGCTTCAATCTAAGAGTTTCTGCCACTTTTCCAGCGTGGTTTTCGCTGAGTACCGCACAGCCCTTTCCAGCAGCCACCAGCTCAATGCGGCACGATCCTGCCGCTGCAGCAGCCCGGCCAGAGCAGCACCGCTGGCCTCGTCGACCACAAACTCGCCGCGCCGCTCGCCAAACAGCTCATACACCCCGCCGGCATTGGTCGACACCACCGGCAGCCCCTGGGCCATCGCCTCCAGCACGACCAGCGGGCAACCCTCGAAGCTGGAGGTCAACAGCAGCACGTCAGCCGCCTGCAGGTAAGGCGCAACCTCCTCCTGACGGCCCGCCAGTACTAGCTGCTCCGCAAGTCCGCGTCGTTGCGCCTCGTCGCGCAGCCAGCCTTCGAGCGGGCCATCCCCAACGACGGTGAGCTGTGCCGGCAGGGCCCGGGCATTCAATTCGGCGAGTGCGTCCAGCCACAGTCCCGGCTGTTTTTCTTCGGCGATGCGCCCCACAAACACCATGCGCAGCAGCGCGGACGGTTCGCGCGGCAGCGGGGGCGAGCCTGCCGGGTCTGCGTCGTCGATGAAATTGGGCAGCACCTGCCAGCCGGGGCGTGGTGCCTCCCCCAGCCAGCGCGACAGGGATTCGCGCGCATGCTGCGATACAAAGATCAGCTCATCCAGCCGGCGATACACATACCGGCAGGCAAAACGGTGCACCGGGTTCATGCGGGCAAAGGCGTCCAGCTCGGCCATGGGCCCATGCACCCAGCCCAGCACGCGCTTGCCCAGGCCGCGGGTCGCCGCAAAGGCCATATACAGCGGCAGCAGGAAGGTACCGGCGATCACGACATCATGTTCGCGGGCGATGCGCCGCGCCGCCCGCCAGCCCTTGAGCCATGTCCACGGCTTGAGCGGCTGCCACTGCGCCGACAGATCGACGACCTTCACCTGGCGGATGCGCGCCTCCCAGAGATTGCGATGACCTCCCAGCAACACCAGCGTGACGTCGAAACCCCGGGCCACCAGCCCTTCACCAACCAGCACCGCACAGCGCTCGACGCCGCCGAGCCCCAGATCACGCAGAAAAATGGCGACCTTCACGCCCGAACCTGCTTCAGCGTCTGCCACAGCCAGTCGCTCATCCCCATACGCAGCAGCAGCTTGCGCCACTTGCCCATTTCCGCCATGGGTATTGGCATGGAGGCATGATAGAGCATGACTTCCGGCAGCATACCTGCATGCAAACCCTGGGTGCGCTGCAATGCATCCAGCCACACTTCACCCAGCACGCTGCGCGCCCCGTCCATCAGCACGGCAAGCTGGCGCAAAATGCCCATGAACTCGCGGAATTCGCCAGTACTCAGCAAGCGCCCCGGCTCGGCCAGCTCGGCAAAGCGGTCCGCCAGCGCCTGCAGCGGCACCGGCAGCGCCCACTGCGCATAGCCCAGCCGCACGCGCATCGCGGTTTCGCGCAACTCGTCACGCTTGCTCTGGGTGATCTGTCCGGCGTGGGTACGGTAATGCAGCAGCACACGCGGCACCGTGGTAAAGCGGGCGCCTGCGCGCGCCAGCGCACACCAGAGTGCGTAATCTTCCGCATGGCGGGCGTCGGCCGCATACGGATGGGCCAGCAGCAGCTCACGGCGCGCCAGCACGGTCGGATGCGCCAGCGCCGAATTGAACAGCAGCATCGCGCGAATCCCGGCATCCGAGGTCGGCAAATGCCATTCGCCATCGCGGTCACCGAAGAAATGCACCCAGGCACCACAAACATCGGCAGCGGTTTCCTGCACGCGCATCAGCTGGCGCTCGAGCCGGTCATCGGTACACAGGTCATCGGCATCGATCCGGGCGATCCATTCGCCTTCCGCGGCGGCGATCCCCTCGTTCAGCGTCGCAATCAGGCCACGGTTGTCACGACTGATGACGCGAAAGCGCGGATCACGGCGCGCCGCCGTCTGCAGGATGGCCAGCGTAGCATCGGTTGAACCATCATCAATCGCGACGCACTCCCAACGGGTATATGACTGACGAACAATGGAGTCTAGGGTTTCCTGAAGATACCCCGCCGCGTTATAGCAGGGCAGCACAAAACTCACCAGGGGGCAGCTCATGAGCCGATCTCCGCATAAATCCGTCGTGCGCGCAGCCAGAACGCGCCCACGATAAAGCCTTCCACCAGCAGCACACACAGCGCGGCACGATTGGCCGCGCCGGGGAACCACTCGGCGCCGCCCGCCTGCGCCGGCAGCGCCCAGGGCGCCAGCACCAGCAGCATCAGCGCCACATTGAGCAGGCCGGCCAGGACCAGCACCCGGCTGAAATAGCGCTCATGGCCGAACACCAGCAGGGTCTGCTGGCCATACACATACGACAGCGCCCCCAGCAGGATGACCGGCGCCAGCAGGATCATCACCGCATCAGCCTGTGCATAGGAGCTACCCAGAACCCAGATCAGCAGCGGCGTGCAGACGATCAGCCCCAGCGTCATCGCCAAACCGGCTCCGCCCTGCAGCCGCCAGGCGCGGCGTATCAGCGCCAGTGCAGCCGGCTGGTCGTGCGCAACCAACTGGGCAATCCGCGGATAGGTCGCCTGCACCAGCGGCCCGATCAGGCCTTGCGCGATGTAGACCAGCTTGTTGGCGGCAGCAAACAGCCCCACCTGCGCGGGCGCGGCAAAGAACCCCAGCAGCACGGCGGTCGAGGTCGTGTACAGGCTGGTCGAAATCGCAGAGAGGAAAAATGGCCAGCTGGCACGCAGTGCCTGATACAGCTCGCGGGGCGACACCCGCAACCACGGCGGCGGCGCCACACCCCAGCCGCTAACACACCAGAACAGGCCGGCCAGCACTTGCGGCGTCGCCTGCAGCAAGACGGCCAACACCACGTCCTCGGGGCCATCGACAAAGACCAGCAGAAAGCCCAGCGTCGCGGCGCGCGCCACCACCATCATGCCGCTGGCGAGCTGCATCTTCTCGTAGCCTTGGAAATACCAGATGGGGAATAGCACGGAGCTCAGAATGTAGAGCTGGCTGGCGGCAAATACCCCCCAGTGCTCGCGCCAGCTTCCCAAGGCAAAGGTCAGCACCAGCAGCACCAGCGACGAGGCCAGCATCAGCAGCGTCTTGGCCCAGGTGACCTTCCAGAAGACCCGCGCCGCCGCATCGCGGTCGTCCCGCACCTGCGCCAGATCACGCACAGCGGAGAGATTGAAGCCGAAATCCGTGACCAGCACGCCATACTGAATGGCGGCAAAGGCGTAATTCATGACACCAAAGCCATCTGCCCCCAGCGTGCGCGCCAGAAAGGGAAAGGTGACAAAAGACACCAGATAGTTGAGCCCCTGGATCAGGTAAAGCGCAACAATCGTGGATTTGAGGCGGGAATCAAACACGGACATCAGCCTGCAGACGATGGCCGTATCTTACCTGCTTGCGGCGCCGCCCGCGCAGGCCGGCGTATCCGTCCAGGGCATTCTGTGGGTAAAACGGTGTCTGTTTTCGGGGCCCGCACCCGACACACCCACGGTCTTTCAACACCAAAAACAATGGCAAAAGCAGCAAGAAAGAAACCGACCAACTTCCAATCCGGAAGAGGCAAGACGATCCCTCCGGAGGAAAGCGCACAAGGTCAGCGCTTCAGCACCGCAAGCACGGCGGCGATCAGTACGGCAAGTGCAATGGCGGCACCGATCCCCAAGAGCAGCCAGCCCAGCACAAGGACTGCCAGCGCCAGCAGCCCCGCGCGCATGTCAGTCGCCGTAACCGTTGGGGTTGGCACTCTGCCAGCGCCAGCTATCCGCGCACATGTCGTCCAGTGTCTTTTCCACCGTCCAGCCCAGCTGCTCGCGGGCCAAGGCCGGGTCGGCGTAGCAGGCCGCCACATCACCCGCGCGACGTGCAACGATCTGATAGGGCACCGGACGACCGGAAGCCTTCTCGAAGGCATGCACCATATCCAGCACCGAATAGCCGGTACCGGTTCCCAGATTGACCGTCAGCAGCCCCGGGGCGGTTTGCAGCTTCTGCAGCGCCTTGACATGGCCGCGCGCCAGATCGACCACGTGGATGTAATCGCGCACGCCGGTGCCATCGTGCGTCGGGTAATCGCCGCCGAAGACCGACAACTGCGCGCGCTTGCCGACCGCCACCTGGGCAACGAAGGGCATCAGGTTGTTCGGAATGCCCTGCGGGTCCTCGCCGATCTGGCCACTGGGGTGCGCCCCGACCGGATTGAAATAGCGCAACAGGGCGATGTTCCAGTCCGGATTGACCAGGCTGAAATCCCGCAGCATGTCTTCGATCATCAGCTTGCTGCGGCCATAGGGATTGGTCGCCGAGAGCGGAAAATCCTCGCGGATGGGCACGCTGGCCGGATCGCCGTACACCGTGGCGCTGCTGGAAAACACCAGCTGCGTCACCCGGGCCGCCACCATCGCCTCCAGCAGGCGCACGGTACCGACCACATTGTTGTCGTAGTACATCAGCGGCTTGGCCACCGATTCGCCGACGGCCTTGAGCCCGGCAAAGTGCACCACCGCCGAGAATGGGTAGGCCGCGAAAGCGGCATCCAGCGCGACACGATCACGGATGTCGCCTTCAATGCAGAGCACCGGCTTGCCTGACAGCATTTCCAGCCGGCGCAACGCCTCGGGCTTGGCATTGCTGAAGTTGTCGAATATCACCGGCGTAAAACCGGCCTCGCACAATTCCAGGTAGGTATGCGAACCGATATAGCCAGCACCGCCGGTCAGAAGCACATACATGTCAATGTATCCTCAAATCTACCCTGTGCGAGGCCTTGCAGCCAGGCAGGGGAAAAAGACATCAGCCGATCAGCTGCGCTCAACGCGCCACAACAGCCAGCCGGCAATGCCAAACAGCACCGCCGAAGGCAGGAAAGTAATCAGCACCGGCGGCAGCGAATACAGGTCGCCGACATGCATCACCACGCGGTTCAGGAAGTTGAACCCCACCCCCAGCAGAATGCCGAAGAAAATCCGCACGCCGACATTGCCGCTGCGCCGCTGCAACAGGGCAAACGGCAGCGCGATCAGGATCATCGAAATGGCGGCCAGCGGATAGAAGATTTTGCTCCACAGCGCCAGATCGTAGCGCTGCGTCCGCTGGCGATTCTGGTCCAGATGTTCGACATAGCGCACCAGCGCCAGCACCGACATCTCATTGGGCTTGACCATCAGAACAGCCAGCATGTCCGGCGAAATCTGCGACTGCCAGTCCTGCGCCGCACGAACCTGCAGCGCCGCGCCGCCGAAATCGCGGCTGAACGCCGTTTCGCGAACCTCCTGCAAAGCCCAGCGGCCCTCACCCAGATAGCGCGCGCGGCCTGCTTCGGTCAGTCGCTCCAGTCGGGCGCCATCGCTGGCGACCTGCACGATCCGCACGCCCTGCAGGCTGAGGTCAGGCAGCATCGAGGCAATATTGACGATCTGTTGGCCGTCCTTTACCCAGATGCCGGACTTGAAATTGCCCGCCAGCACCGATTTGGTCGCCTTCATGCGGTAATTGTTGGCGGCCGTTGACGCCTCTGGCGCCAGCACCTCCCCCACCAGCACGGTCAGTAGCGCAAATACCACGCCAATCAGCGTCAACCAGCGGGCAAAGCGGGCCACCGACACGCCAGCTGCGCGCATAACGACGATTTCCGAATTGCCGGCCATGCTGGAAAGCGCGAACACCGCGCCGATCAGCACCGAGACCGGCAGCAATTCGTAGATGCGCGACGGCGACTCCAGCAGCACGTACCACAGCGCGGCACCGAAGGTGTAGCCCCCTTTGCCGACATTCCCCAGTTCGCCAATCAGATCGAAGAACACAAACAGCGACAGCAGCACCAGCAGGGTCGCAAAGATGTAATTGACGACTTCCCGCGCCAGATACCAGCCCAGACGAGACATCACTCAGCCCCTCCTGAGGCGGGAACGCCACCAGAACAGCCAGACGGTCAGCGCGGCCGCCAGCAGATGCAGCGGCCACATGCCGATCCAGCCGGGAATCTTGCCGGCAGAAAGCCAGGATTGTGCGACATTCATGCAGTTGTAATAGGCAAACGCCAGAATGCCGGCGAACAGGATGTTGACCATTCGCCCGCCACGGGCATTGAAAAACGCCAGCGGAATCGCCGCCAGCGCCAGAATCAGCGTGGCGATCGGCAGCGCCAGACGCCAGTGCAATTCGGCCTGATGCTCGGACACCGGGCTGCCCAGCAGGCGGGCGGTCGGCAGAGCCTGCGTCGACGGACTGACCGGTGCCGGCTTGGGGTCATCCAGGCGCACCCGGCCTTCGGCCATGTGCAGCAGGTCGTAGTTGAGCGTGCCGGGCAAGGCCTCGTAGGCGCGGGCATCCTTGAGCCACACCCAGCGATCACCGGCCTCATCAACATGCAGCCCGCCACGCTCGGCCAGCACGTAACTGATCTTGCCATTGCGGCGGATCTGCATGAACACGTTATTGCCCGACTGCGCCAGACCGGAGAAATTCTCGACGAAATACACCTTGTCGGCGCTCCCCGCCTCACGGAACACCCCGGGCGAAAGCTGGGTCATGTCCTGCTTGGCCAGCGCCGCCTCGCGGAACTCGCGGTTTTTCTGCTGCGCCCAGGGCGAAACGAACAGTGACATCGCGGCGATCAGCGCCACCACCGGAATCGCCAGCCCCAGTACCGGACGGATGAAGTCGGCAATCGAGCGACCGCTGGCAAACCACACGACCATTTCATTGTCTTTCCACAGCCGCGTCATCACCGACAGCACCGACACGAACAGCATCAGCGACAGCAGCACGGGCAGGTAGCGCACTGCGGCAAAGCCCATCACCACCCAGACGGCGCTGGACGCCAGTGCGCCCACGGCGGCTTCGCCGAGCAGACGCACGATCTGGGTCGTCAGCACGATCAGCAGCAGGACGACAAACAGCCCCAGCGCTACCCAGATCATTTCATTGACAAGACGTTTGCGAAAAAGCATGCAGGCCGGTTTTGACTTTGGAAAATATGAAGGACGATAATCCGGAAATGTGTGCCCGGACTGCATTGCCGGACACCGCATTGTAAGTATGCGATCAGGAGTTCGCCGTGGAATTTACCATAAAACAGCTGCGCCCCGTCTCTGACAGCGCCGAATGCCTCATTCTGCCGGTAAGCGGCAAGACCCTGCCCGACATCACCCGTGAACTCGACGACGTGCTGGCCGGCCGGATCGGCGAACTGGTCGCCGCCGGCGATCTGCCGGCCAAGGCGGGCAGCACGCAACTGCTGCTGCTCTCCGGCAAGGTTGCCGCACGCAAACTGCTGCTGGTACAGACCGGCGAGACTGCTGCCGACCTGCTGGCCGCCGCCCGAGCCGCCGCCAGCGCCCTGGTGGCGGCCGACCCGGCCAGCGCCACCAGCTACCTGGCGCATGCCGCCAGCAAGAAAAGCCTGCAGGGCGAACTGGCCGCCGCCTTTGCGCAGGCCGTCAAACTCGCCCAGTACCAGCCGGGCCAGTGGAAATCCGCAAGCTCCCCTGCCAGGAAACTCGCGCACATCCAGCTCAGCCATGCCAAAAAGGGCGACGCCGAAGGCCTCGAACAGGGGCTGGCCAAGGGGCTGGCGCTCGGGCATGGCATGAACCTCACCCGCGAACTGGGCGACACCCCGGGCAACCTCTGTACCCCGACGATTCTGGCCGACCGCGCCCGTGAGCTGGCACGCGAATTCGGCCTTGGCTGCGACGTACTGGAACGCCACGAACTCGAACAGCTCGGCATGGGTTCCTTCCTCGCGGTAGCCAAAGGCTCCAGCGAAGCCCCCAAGCTCATCGTGCTGCAGTACAAGGGCGGCAAGAAGGGCCAGAAGCCGGTCGCGCTGGTTGGCAAAGGCATCACCTTTGATTCCGGCGGCATTTCGCTCAAACCCGGCGAAGCCATGGACGAAATGAAATACGACATGTGCGGCGCCGCCACCGTCCTGGGGGTCTTCCGTGCCGTTGCCGAACTCGGCCTGGCGGTCAATCTGGTCGGCGTAATTCCGTCCTGCGAAAACATGCCGGCCGGCAATGCCGCCAAGCCCGGCGACGTGGTCACCAGCATGGCCGGCCTCACCATCGAAATCCTCAATACCGACGCCGAAGGCCGCCTCATCCTCTGCGATGCGCTGACCTTTGCCGCCAAGTACAAGCCCGACGTCGTCATCGACATCGCCACGCTGACCGGTGCCTGCGTCATCGCGCTGGGCAATGTCACCACCGGCCTGTTTGCCAATGACGACGAGCTGGCCGATGACCTGCTGGCCGCCTCGCGCGCCGCGGACGACAAGGCCTGGCGCCTGCCGCTGTACGACGAATACCAGGAGCAGCTCAAGTCCAATTTTGCCGACATGGCCAATATCGGCGGCCGCCCCGGTGGCGCCATTACTGCCGCCTGCTTCCTGTCGCGCTTTGCCAAGGACTACCGCTGGGCGCATCTGGACATCGCCGGCACAGCCTGGAAATCCGGCGCAGCCAAGGGCGCGACGGGCCGGCCGGTACCGCTGCTGGTCGAGTTCCTGAGCAAGCAGGTCAAGTAAGTGAGCGACGTCGACCTGAGCTTCTACTTCAATGTGCGCAGTCGCGAGACGGCGCTGTGCCAGCTTGCCGCCAAGGCACTGGCACAGGGCCTGCGCATCAGCGTGCTGGCTGCCAGCGAAGGCGACGCCCATGAGCTCGACCGCCTGCTGTGGAGCATTCCGCAGACCGGCTTTCTGCCGCACTGCGCCGCGGATGATCCGCGTGCAGCGGCAACCCCGGTGATCGTCGATCACCGCCCCGCTCTGCTGCCGGCCAATCCGGTGGTCTTCAACTGGACCGGTGCAGCCATCACGCCGCCGGCCGGCTGCACCCGGCTGATCGAAATTGTCGATCAGGACGATGATGAACGTGCCCGCGCCCGCGCGCGCTGGCTGGATTACAAGGCTGCCGGAGTTACTCCGCGCGCCATCGACTTGCAGGAGCAAGGCCGCCGTGGCTGATGACAGCATCAATCCGCTCTTCAACAAGATGAACGCGCTGATGGCTCGCCACCGAGGCCGTGCGCAGACGCAGGAGGACGACATTCCGGTCCTCACGCAGGAAACCATCGCCCCCGAGATTCCCGTTCTGCAGGACGAAATCCCCCTGCCGGTGCTCGAACTGGAAGAGCGCGGCCCCGATAGCGGGCTGATGTTCGACCCGGGCGAGCTGGTCAAGGCTCCGCCCAGCACCACGGCAGCGGCGACGCCGCCGCTGCCTCCGGGCGGGCTGATGTTCGATCCGGACGAGTTTCTGCGCCCGCCGCCAGCGCCCGAGCTGCCGACCGAGGAGGCGCAAGCCAGCGCAAGTCCCGACACCGCGCCGAACGCGGCCGTGGCCGCTACCGCGAAGGCCGACGACGCGCTGTTTATGGATCTGCCGCTGCTGGATCTGGATGCCCTGACTGCCGGCGGCGACAACCCGTTTGCGCCGGCGGCCGAGCAAGACGACGCCGCGACGCCGGAAAACCCTGCGGCCGAGGACGACGACATCACCCTGGCACTGGATCGCGAGGCCGAAAGCCACCAGCAGACCGCCCCGGCCATGCAGACCGATGCCTGGGGCATCCCGGTTGTGCTGGACAGCAGCGAGCCCGTCCTGACACCTGACGCCGCAGCAGAAGCACCCGCATCGCCCGATCCTGTTGCAGCCCCGGCAAGCGAACCCGCGGTGGTCGAGCTGGTCGACGTTTCCAGCACCATCGCCGCCAGTATCCCCGCCTTTCCCGACCTGCCAGCCGAAACGGCGGTACTGGACGACCAGTACTGGAATATCAGCGAACCGGAACTGGCCACGGAGACGACCGAACCGCTGGCGCCCGCCCCGGCCATCAGCGACAGCGGTTTTCCTGCCATGCAGGTGCCGGCCGCCCACGATGCCGCGGCCCAGCTCGATCCGGCCTACTGGGCACTGAATACGCCCCCTGCGGCGTCGCCGACCGACGATGACTGGCTGGCGCATGCCACCACCCCGGCGGTCACGGTCAAGGAAGTCGACGAGCCCGCCGCGCTGATCTGGGAAGACCCCGAAAGCGGCGACGTACTCAGCATCGAGCCCGGCCCGGACGAGGAACTGGGTGCGCTCCTCGGCGAAACGCCACTGGCCGCGCTGCCAGCCGCTGCGGTGGCACCGCAGGCAGCGGCCGAGCCACCGCCACCGGCGAAACTGACCGATAGCGATGTCGAGTCGATTTCGGCCATGGTCGGGGCACACCTCGCCGTCGAGATCACCGCGGAAGTCGAGCAGCTTACGCGCCAGCACTTTGCCAAGCTGATGAGCTCGCTCTACGGCGACACGCTGCGCCAGCTAACCGATGCCGTCTGTGCCGAGCTGGAAAGCAAAATCGGCGAACGCATCGTCGCGCTGGTGCAGGACGAGCTGAAAGACCGCGGCCTGCTCGACTGACCCGCATACCCAGAACCATACCTGCCTGCAGGCTTTTGATTAACTAGCCTGCAGGCACATACCCCACAACAACAATCAGTCGCACAGCCACGCTGCAGGCCGCGGGCGCGTTCCGCTATAATTCGCGGTTATTTTGCCATTTCCGCGACTTGAGCCCATGAGCACAGCCCTCGACAACCTCGCCAAATCCTTCGAACCTGCCGACATCGAGCGCAACTGGTATCCGCGCTGGGAAGGCGCGAACTACTTCTCGCCCAGCATGGACATGGATGCACCGTCCTTCTGCATCCAGCTGCCGCCGCCGAACGTCACCGGCACGCTGCACATGGGCCATGCCTTCAACCAGACCATCATGGACGGCCTGACGCGCTATCACCGCATGAAGGGCGACAACACGCTGTGGCTGCCGGGCACCGACCACGCCGGCATCGCCACGCAGATCGTCGTCGAGCGCCAGCTGGCCGCCGCCGGCCAGGAGCGCCACAGCATGGGCCGCCCGGCCTTCCTGGAAAAGGTCTGGGAATGGAAGAAGGAATCGGGCGACACCATCACGCGCCAGATGCGCCGCATGGGCGCCTCGGTGGACTGGCGCCGCGAATACTTCACCATGGACGACAAGATGTCCAAGGCGGTGGTCGAAGCCTTCGTGCGTTTGTATAACGACGGGCTGATCTACCGCGGCAAGCGCCTGTCGAACTGGGATGCCAAGCTCGGCACCGCCATCTCCGACCTCGAAGTGATTTCCGAGGAAGAGAACGGCAGCATGTGGCACATCAAATACCCGGTGGTCGGCTCCGACGAATTCATTACCGTCGCCACCACCCGTCCGGAAACGCTGCTGGGTGACGTGGCCGTCGCCATCGCGCCGGACGACGAGCGTTATCAGCACCTGCTGGGCAAGCAAGTCGAATTGCCGCTGACCGGCCGCCAGATTCCGGTGATTGCCGATGAATATGTCGACAAGGAATTCGGCACCGGCTTTGTGAAGATCACCCCGGCGCACGACTTCAACGACTATCAGGTCGGCAAGCGTCACGACACCAAGCTCATCAACGTGATGAGCCTGCAGGCGACCATCCTCGCCAACGCGCAGGTGTTCAGCTTCGACGGCACCCAGCACGACGGTTTCGCGCTGCCGGCGGCCTACGCCGGCCTGACCACCGCACAGGCACGCAAGGCCATGCTGGCTGATCTGGAAGCACAGGGCCTGCTGCTCGACACCAAGCCGCACAAACTGATGGTGCCGCGCGGCGACCGCACCGGCACCGTGATCGAGCCGCTGCTCACCGACCAGTGGTTCGTGGCGATGACCAAGCCGACCAAGGACGGCCGCAGCATTACCGACAAGGCGCTCGACGTGGTGAAGAACGGCCAGGTCGAATTCGTGCCGGGTGACTGGGTCAACACCTACTACGCCTGGCTGAACAACATCCAGGACTGGTGCATCAGCCGCCAGCTGTGGTGGGGCCACCAGATTCCGGCGTGGTACGACGAAGACGGCAAGGTCTACGTGGGCCGCGACGAAGCCGAAGCGCAGGCACAAGCGCCGGGCAAGACGCTGCGCCGCGAAGACGACGTGCTCGACACCTGGTTCTCTTCCGCACTGGTGCCGTTCTCCAGCCTTGGCTGGCCGGAACAGACGCCGGACCTCAAGGCCTTCCTGCCGTCCTCCGTCTTGGTTACCGGCTACGACATCATTTTCTTCTGGGTCGCCCGGATGATCATGATGACCACGCACTTCTGCGACACTGTGCCGTTCAAGCACGTGTACGTGCACGGCCTGGTACGCGACGCCGAAGGCAACAAGATGTCCAAATCCGAGGGCAATGTGCTTGACCCGGTCGACCTGATCGACGGCATCGAGCTCGCCCCGCTGCTGGAAAAGCGCACCACCGGCCTGCGTCGCCCGGAAAAGGCGCCGCAAGTCGCCAAGAAGACCGAAAAGGAATTCCCCAACGGTATTCCTGCTTATGGTGTTGACGCGCTGCGCTTTACCTTCGCCTCGCTGGCCTCGCTGGGCCGCTCGATCAACTTCGACGGCAAGCGTTGCGAGGGCTATCGCAACTTCTGCAACAAGATCTGGAACGCCACCCGCTTCGTGCTGATGAATGTCGAAGGCAAGGATTGCGGTCTGGAAGCGGGTGCCGAGCTCGATTACAGCTTTGCCGACAAGTGGATCATCGGCCGCCTGCAACAGGCCGAAGCCGACATCACCCACGCGCTGGACACCTTCCGTTTCGACCTCGCCGCGCAGCAGATCTACGAATTCGTCTGGAACGAATACTGTGACTGGTACATCGAGCTGGCCAAGGTCAGCACGCAGACCGGCAGCGAAGCACAGCAGCGCGCCACCCGCCGCACGCTGATCCGCGTACTGGAAACCATCCTGCGTCTGGTTCACCCGATCATGCCCTTCATCACTGAAGAGTTGTGGCAAACCGTCGCGCCGCTCGCCGGCAAGAAGGACACCGACTCGCTGATGCTCACGCAGTGGCCGGTGGCGGATCTCTCGAAGGTCGACGCGGATGCCAACGCCACGGTGGACACGCTGAAGTCGCTGGCCTTTGCCGCGCGCAATCTGCGCGGCGAAATGGGCCTGTCGCCCGCGGTGAAGGCACCGCTGTATCTGGAAGGTGACGAGACGCTTTCGCAGTTCGTGGCGTACCTGAAGCCGCTGGCCAAGCTGTCCGAAGTGCACATCGTCGCCAAGCTGCCGGAAGACGATGCTCCTGTCGCCGTCGCTGGCACCACCCGCATGATGCTGGTGGTCGAAGTCGACAAGGCCGCCGAAACGGCGCGTGTCACCAAGGAAATCGGCAAGACGACCGACGCCCGCGACAAGCTGCTCGCCAAGCTGGAAAAACCCGGCTACACCGACAAAGCCCCCGCGCACCTGGTCGAAAAAGACCGCGCGCAGCTGGCGGAGTTGAATGAGAAGCTGGCGAAGCTGGCAGCGCAGCTGGAAAAGCTGAAGTAATTAGCAAATAAAAACGGGTCGCTTTGGCGACCCGTTTTTATTTCAAAACCAATCATCAACTTTGGAAAAACTTATGAAAGACCTAACAGACCACAAAAAAATTGCCATCCTTATTGATGCAGACAATGCACAACACTCAAAAATTAAAACAATATTTAGCGAAATATCAAAACACGGCCACATAATAACAAAAAGAGCCTATGGCGACTGGTCAAGCGAATACCTAAAAAACTGGAAAACAACTTTAAATGAAATGGCAATTCAGCCAATACAACAATTCGCCTACACCACAGGAAAAAATGCGACGGATTCATCGTTAATAATTGACGCAATGGATCTTTTATACACTGATAAATACGACGCCTTCGCAATCATATCTTCAGACAGCGACTTCACAAAACTTGCATCGCGACTAAGAGAGTCCGAGGTTTATGTATTTGGCATTGGAGAAAGAAAAACACCAATTTCATTCAGAAACTCTTGCGATGATTTTATTTTTACCGAAAATCTTGATGACCTTACAGTCACCACCAAGATTGATGCCGCACAAACTAAAGCCACGCCAACACCCGAAGAAAAAATACCTCAAGAAATCATTGACATTCTATTTAAAGGATGGGAGCAATTCAAAGATGACGACGACTGGGCAAATGTAGCCCCAGTTGGGCAGCTATTAAAGCGAGTCAAACCAGACTTTGACCCAAGAACCTATGGAGCATCAAAAGTTCCAGAAGTTATCGCCAAACTTGATCAATTTGAAATGACAAAATTCAAAGGCAAAGGTGTAGTTAATATCGTTGCATATCGCCCAAAGAAAGCCAACGAGCCAAGTGCTGCGCACTTGTAGGGCGTCAATGAGCGAAGCGAATTGCGCCGCATGAATCACATCAAACCGCTGCGTTCAATCTGAAGCCTGCAAGGTTTTCTGCGCCTGCGGCGCGGAGTTTGCATGCGCGTTCCGCCGCGCGCACGGGAAGGAGGCTTTGTCTCGGCAAAGCCCCCTTCACCCGAAAGCCGAGCCCGGTCCGCCGCCCCTTCGGGGTGCCCTGCGATGCTCGCAATCAACAGCGCGGGTTCGAAACTCGCCCTTCGGGCTCAAACATCTCACCCGCGAAACCCTGCTGATCGCTGCGCTTCTCGGCGGCTGCGAGGGCATCGCGTCCTAAATGCACCCCGGCATACCCATGCAGTGATAAGGCCACAGCCATATCTGTTAAAGGGCTACAGCCATATACCCAAAAGGACAGCCGCAGTCATGTTGGGCTTCATTTCATTCCGCCCAACCTACGAACTGCCGCCTTGTGGCGGGTTACACCGCTGGCTAACCCGCCCTGCGAATCACCGCACCGCCGATTAGCCAGGTAGCCAGGTAGGATGGGTTGAGCATAGCGATACCCATCGCCTCAAACCCGCCACAGAATCATGATGGGTATCACCCTGCGGGTTCAACCCATCCTACGAATCACCACCATGCCAGTTAGCACGCCCCGCCCTGAAGCCGCCGAGAAGCGCAGTTGCAGCCAGGGTTTCGGCGCGACGAGTGTTTGAGCCCCCCAGGGGCGAGTTGCGGCGCGCCGCTGGATGCAACGAGCATCGCAGGGAACCCGAAGGGCGGCGGACCGGGCTCGCCTTTTCTTTGGTTCGTTTCTTTTGGCGAAGCAAAAGAAATGAACCCGTCCGCCGGCGACCGCAGGAAGTCCCTTTTGGGAGCGGAACCGGCATCAAAACACCGTGCCGCAGGCACAGAACAACAAAAACCGCCGGGAATCTCCGGCGGTTCAATTCATGCGGCGCAATGCCTGCGGCGATTGCGCCCTACGGCTCTGGTTGCGACGAGCATCGCAGGGCAGCCCCCGCAGCGGGGCGGCGGAAACGCGCACCAAAACACTGCGCCACAGGCGCATATCCCCGCAACACCGCTACACTGCGAATGCGCCCCAACAGGAAGCCATCCGCATGCCGCGTATCGTGACCGTACTACTCGCCCTTCTCGCTGTTTTTACCCTCGCCCATGCCCGCGTGGATCCGGCCTATCTGGACATGGCTGCCGCCACCGGTGGCGAGGTCATCGACACCCCGCGTGCGGTGATGGCGGCCGGGCATGCCCCGATGCCCGACCCGCGCAACAATTACTTTGGCTCGGTCGAATTCGTCAGCGAATGCTTCACGCTCGGGCCGCATCAGTGCTGGAAGCCGGTCACGCTGCTGCGCTCGGGGTCGCGCACGCTGTCGTTCAGCCTGTGGGATCCGCATGGCGTACAACCCGCCGGCTTTGTTTTGCTGGATGCCGCCAGCCAGACACCCACGCCACTGAACCTGCCCTGCAGGATCGACGGAAAGCGGCTGGCCTGCCAGCAGACCATCCGTGTCCCGGCACACCCCTTCTATTTTGCCGTACGCTATCCGACACCATCGGGCGAGGTGCTGCGCATCCATCCCCGCAAATTCAAACCGGTCTGGTGATTTCATGCCCACCTTCAACCTCATCGGCCCCGGCCGGCTTGGCAAGACGCTAGCGCGCCTGCTGGTCGCCAGCGGCAATTACCAATTGCTCGGCATTGCCGGCGGCGCCCAGCCCGACGCTGCGCGCGAGTTCATCGGCGCGGGTGAAATCGGGACACTGGCAACGCTGCCACCCGCCGATTTCTGGCTGATCGCCGTCCCCGACGGTGCCATTGCCGATGTGGCCAGGCAGCTGGCGGCCGCCAGCGCGATTCGCCCCGGCGACGTGGTGTTCCACTGCAGCGGCGCAGGCGAGGCGGCGCTATTGGCACCGCTGCAGGCCAAAGGGGCCAAGATGGCCAGCCTGCATCCGGTGTTTTCCTTCGCCGATCCGGCGCTCGCCGCGCAGACCTTTGCCGGCACGCGCTGCGCGCTGGAGGGCGATGCGCTGGCCTGCGAACGGCTGGAGGCACTGGTGCGAACAATTGGCGGCGAGCCCTTCCGCCTCGCGCCCGGCGGCAAGGCGGCGTATCACGCGGCGCTGTGCGTGGCGTCGAATTATCTGGTGACGCTGAGCCAGCTCGCCCTCGATACCGCGGCGCTGGCCGGAATGAATGAAGCAGAAGCGCTGCCGCTGCTGCACGGGCTGATGACGCAGACGCTGGCGAATGTCGGGCGGCTGGGCCCGGCGGCGGCGCTTACCGGGCCGATTGTGCGCGGCGACGCCGGCACGGTCGCCACGCATCGCGCGGCACTGGGCGTTGCCCCGGCGCTGGACGACGCGTATTGTCGGCTGGGGCTGGCCACCGTGGCGCTGGCGGGCCCCCGACTGACTGCCGGGGAACAGGCCGCGCTACTGACAGCCCTGAGCAATGGCAGGGTATAGCCCTGCAGCCTTCTCAATTGATTGGCCAGCCACAAATCACCGGCCGGGTATAGTGCAAACCGGCCTTCACCCCGGAGACTAACCATGTTCAATGGCAACATGCCGCAGCTGATGGCTGCCTACAACCAGTGGCAGAACGCGAAGCTGTTCGACGCCTGTCTGCAGCTCGGTGACGACGAACGCAAGGCCGATCGCGGCGCGTTTTTCCAGTCCATCCATCACACGCTCAATCACATCCTCTGGGCCGACCTGAACTGGATGGGGCGCTTTACCGGGATCAAGCCCGAACTGCCGCCGCTGGGCGAGGACATTCACGCCGATTTCGCCGCACTGCACGCGGCGCGGCTGGAGCTGGACGCACGCATCGTCGCCTGGGCCGGTGGCCTGAGCAGCGAGTGGCTGAATGAGCCGGTGACCTGGAGCAGCGTGCTCTACAAATTCACCCAGACCATCCCGCGCTGGGTGCAGGTGCAGCACTTCTTCAATCACCAGACGCACCACCGCGCCCAGGTAGGCACGCTACTGATGCAGGCCGGCATCGACATCGGCATCACCGACCTGCCGATGCTGCCGATGCTGCCGATGCTGAACGACGATGCGACGGCATAGCGGGTATTGCCATGTAATACAGAACCGAAAATGACTGCACGCCAATACCACCACATGTATCACCATGCAGGAGCTGTCATGCTGGCCCAACTGGATCATCTGGTACTGACCACCGCCGACGAGGCGGCCTGTATCGACTTTTACACCGGGATTCTGCAGATGGAGC
Source organism: Chitinilyticum piscinae (assembly GCF_015223195.1). GTDB lineage: Bacteria > Pseudomonadota > Gammaproteobacteria > Burkholderiales > Chitinibacteraceae > Chitinilyticum > Chitinilyticum piscinae. Next base: position 278,386 of record NZ_JADFUA010000003.1, read on the forward strand.
TGGAGCACTTCATCGGCGGCACACCGCCCGTGGCGCGCCGCGCCCTGCGCTTCGGCCAGCAGAAGATCAATCTGCATGTGCTCGGCCACGAGTTCGAGCCCAAGGCCGCCGTGCCAACCCCGGGCTCGCTGGATCTATGCTTTCTCGCCGCGTTGCCGCTGCTCGACGTCATGGCACGGCTGGAGGCGGCGGGCTGCCCGATTGTCGAGGGCCCGGTGCGGCGCACCGGCGCCACCGGCCCGATCCGCTCGGTCTACGTGCGCGATCCGGACGGCAACCTCATCGAGATTGCCGAGCCGGTCTGCAGATGATCCCCCCTCAGTCCGCCAGCACCAGATTGCCCGCAGGCGCTGCGGCACGCTGCAACAGCCGGGTCGCGGCCTGCGAAGTGCTGCCAGCCAGCCGGAAGACGCTTACCGATTCGGCCAGTGCCTCGGCTTGCTGGCGCAGCGCTTCCGCAGCGGCCGCCGCTTCCTCGACCAGCGCGGCATTCTGCTGCGTGACCTCGTCCATCTGCGTCACGGCCTGATTGACCTGCGCGATGCCGGCACTCTGCTCGCCGGAGGCCGCTGCAATTTCGCTGATCAGCAGGCTGACCTTGCCAATGCTGGCCTCGACCTGCGCCATGGTCTGTCCGGCCTGCCGCACCCGCTGATTCCCTTCGCCCACCTGCCGCACCGAATCGGTAATCAGCTCCTTGATTTCCTTGGCCGCCACCGCCGAGCGCTGCGCGAGGCTGCGCACTTCGGCAGCCACCACGGCAAATCCCCGCCCCTGCTCCCCTGCCCGCGCAGCTTCGACAGCCGCATTGAGCGCCAGGATATTGGTCTGGAAGGCAATGCCGTCAATCACGGCGATGATGTCCGACATGCGCTGCGAAGCCTGCTCGATGGCCTGCATCGTGGTCACCACTTCGCTGACCACGGTGGCGCCATCGGCGACGACGCGCGCGGAATCGCGCGCCTGCTGGCTGGCCTGGCGGGCATTTTCGGCATTCTGCTTGACGGTGCTGGCCAGCTCTTCGCTGCTGGCGGCGGTTTCTTCCAGGCTGGCGGCCTGCGCCTCGGTACGGCGCGACAGATCGGCATTGCCCTGCGCGATTTCTCCGGAAGCCTCATGGATGACGCCCGTGGCCTGCTGGATGCCACCAACCAGTCCACGCAGATTGTCGACGGTGGTATTGACCGCCTCGCCGGTTTCGCCGAACAAGCCGGGATATTCGCGTTCGATGCGCTGGGTGAGATCCCCGTCGGCGAGCGCCTGCGCCACGCGCATCACGTCGCGCAATCCGGCGTCGGTCAGACTGGTCAGGGCATTGAGCTGCTCGGCCAGGGTCAGGCTGAAGCCCTGCCGGCCGCTGCTGGCCAGGCGCAGGCTGAAATCGCCCTGGCTGGCAGCCGCACGAACCACGCGCTCCACTTCACTGACGATGGCCCGCAACTCGCTCACGGTGGCATTCACCCCGTCTGCGGTGCGGCCGAACAGCCCCGGGTAACTGGCGGTAATCGTCTGGCTGACATCCCCGTGCGCCAGCGCTTCGGAAACACGCAGCACGTCATTGAAGCCGACATCGCAGGTCTCGATCAGCCTGTTGAGGTTGTCCAGCATGCTGCGGAACATGTTCCGGTATTGCCCGGCGTCGCAGCGCTGGCTGAAATCCCCTGCGGCACCAGCCTCGGCCAGCTGCTGAATGTCGTTGCTGATCGCCAGCAGGGCCACTTTCACTTCGGCAATATTGCGCGTGATGCGTGCCTTTTCGCCGGGCAACTCCGGCATATCGGCCGAGAAATCGCCTTCGGCATAACGGGCAATCACGCCGATGGCGGTATCGGTCGTGTGCAGATGATCTTCGACCAGGGTATTGATCTGCCCGGCCATCACGCCAAAGCTGCCGGGATACTGCGCCGCATCCATGCGGGCACTGATCTGCCCAGCGGCATGCGCCGCCGCCATGGCCTGCTGCGCGGCGACAAACTGGCGCACCGATTGCTGCATCTGCTGCATGGCGGCAAGCAGCTGGCCGGTTTCATCCTGACTGCGGATACGGATTTCGTCATTCAGCCGGCCGGCGGCAATATTGCCGGCAACCGTCACCGCCTGAGCCAGCGGGACGGCAATGGCGCGAATCAGCAGATAGCCCGACACCACGGCCAGCAGCAGCCCCAGCCCGATCAGGATGATCGCGGTCAGCCGCACGCGCTCGAACGATTGCTGCGAAGCGAGGTACTCGGCCTTCGCCACATCCAGCTGCAGGGTGATGAGCTCGCCGATCTTGTTGCCGATCGGATCAATGCTGGCATACAAGGGGCCATCGAATTCGCCCAGCTGGCCGGCCACATTGCCGGGGTGCGCGACCAGAAAGGCATCCAGCAGTGCCACACTGGCGTCGGCGGCACGATACAGCGCAGCGGCCTCCGTGGCCAGGCGCTGCTCGTCCGGCGTCAGCGTGGTCGCCATATAAGCCTGCCATTCCTGCCTGATGGCCGTGCTGGCCTCGCGCACCTGCGCGAGCGTCTGCGCGGAATCCTGCAGGCCGGCATTGGCCTTGTTCACCGCATCGATCACCGCAACGGCATAGGCATCGGCGATGTGCTTGAGCTGACGCAGCGGCACCACACGATCCTCATAGACTGTTTTCAGCGAGGCATTGCTGCCGGCCAGGCTCGCCACGCCCATGATCCCGATACCCAGTAGCAGCAACGCCAGAAAGGCGATGGTCGCAATCAGGCGCTGTTTGATGGTCAGTTGCATCGCGGGCTCCTTTGCTTACAAAAGCAAATGCTAATTTTGTTTCAAGCTGTCTAATTGAGACAGCTTGAAACCATCATCAGCATGCCAGCCGCAAAGCGCAAGACCGTCTATCGACTGTCATTTAATGCATCGCAACAAAAAGACCACTTGGCACAATTCAAGCCTGCTGCCAGTAGGCGCTGGCCCAGCGCGACAGGGCCGGCCAGTCAGTGTAATCGTGCACGGTATCACGGGAGACCGGGCTGCCGGTCAGGCGCATGATCAGCTGCAGCATGTACCGCTGCCACAGCGCATACGCCGGCATGCGCAACTCGCCGGCGACTGCGATGCAGTGGCGCGGTTGCCAACCGGTACGCTGCAGCAGGTGGCGCAGATAGGCATTGCCGGCCGCATCCTGCTTGCCCGGCTTGCGGGCCACCAGACATACGCCGACCAGCGCCGCATTGGCAGCCGTCAGCTCGGCATGGTGGAGCAGGACAAATCGCTGCAGCGACAGGGGAAAGCGACCGTAGCGGACACTGGCGACCACCAGAATGCGCTCGTATTCTGCCAGCGGCCGGGTCGGCTGCGGCGGGCCGGCGAGCAGATCCTGCCATTCGGCAGCACACCCGCCACCAGCCGCGAGAATCTGCTCTGCAACCCGGCGGGCATGCCCCAGCCGCGAGGCACACAGCACCAGAACCGTTGGCGCGTTCACGGCCTCAGCGCCACTGGCGCAGATGCCGCCATACGGCAACCCAGGCGCCGCTCAATGTCAGCAGCATCGTGGCGGCGCATACGAGCAGGATCACCCGCCAGTCCGGCAATTGCAGCGTGAACTGCTGGCCGTAGGCCTGCGCCAGCTCGCTGACCGCCGGATTGATCCGCGCCAGCAGCAGCGCGACCACGCCGCAGGCCAGCAGGCCGCCCAGCACCCCCTGCACGGCCGCAAAATGCACGAAGGGGCGGCGGATGAAGGCGTCGGTCGCACCGATCAGGCGTGCGACTTCGATTTCCTCGCGACGGGTCAGGATCTGCATGCGGATGGCATTGCCGGTAATCAGCAGCAGCGACAAGGCCAGCAGGGCGGCCAGCACATCAAAAACGCTACGCCCCAGGGCCACGATCTTTTCCAGCCGCTGCGCCCAGGCCGAATCCAGCTGCACTTCATCGACCAGCGGGTGCTTCGCCATTTCGGCCTGCAAGGCCTCGACCGGAGCGGCCGACGTGCCATGCAGCGTCAGCACAAACGCATCGGGCAGCGGGTTTTCACCCAGGCCGGCCAGCAGCTCGCCGGTGCCGGTCGCGGCCTCCAGCTGTTTCAGTGCTTCGTCACGCGGGACGTAACGCACTTTCGCCATGCCGGCCCGCCGGGCCAGATCCTGTTCCAGGGTTTTGGTGGCGGCAATGTCATGGCCGTTTTTCAGGAACAGCGTGAGTTGCGGCTCGACCGGCATGCGGGCGGCAACCCCGCCCAGTGACGCCAGCACCAGCCAGAGCAGCAAAGGCAAGGCGGCGGCAATCGCGATCACCAGCAGATTGAGCAGGCTGGTCAGCGGATGGCGCAGCATGCCCAGCAGGGTTTGGCGTAGAGCCAGGGTATGCAGACGAAACCAATGCTTCATATCGTATCCGGGGCAATAGAGTGCAAGGTATTAGGCCGTGAACTGGCCATTCTTCAGGCGCAGGATGCGCCGGCCGTAATCGGCCATCAGGCTCTCGTCGTGCGCGGAAATCACGATGGTCACGCCGACCTGATGGAAGGATTTGAACAGTTCCAGAATGTCGTTGGCGTAATCACGATCCAGATTCGCAGTGGGCTCGTCGGCCAGCAGAATCGCCGGACGGTGCACGACGGCGCGTGCGATGCACAGCCGCTGCTGTTCACCGCCCGACAGCGCCACCGGATTGAGCTTTTCCTTTCCTGCGAGCCCCACCTTGTCCAGCGCGGCCAGTACGCGGCGCTTCGCCTCGCGGCCGTCAAAGCCGATGATGTCCAAGGGCAGCGCAACATTGTCATACACGCTGCGGTCGAACAGGATCTTGTGATCCTGGAAAATCAGGCCGATGTGACGGCGCACATAGGGCAACGAGGCACGGCTCAGACGCGCCAGATTCTGCTTGTTCACCAGTACCGTGCCGCTGGTGGGCTGCTCGATGCCGGCAATCAGCTTGAGCAGTGTCGACTTGCCGGCACCAGAATGGCCAGCCAGAAACACCAGCTCGCCGCTGGCGATTTCAAAACTGAGGTTTTTCACGGCGGTAAACCCGCCGCTGTAATCCTTGGTGACCTGCTGGAACTGGATGTTGCTCACAGAAAGCCTTCCTTGTCCGGGCGCGCAATCCACTTGGCGCGCAGAAGTTGGTAAAACAGGGCATCAACCTGCTGCCCGCCATGCTCGACCCGGCGAAAACCGGTCAGCTCGAAGCCGGCCTTGGCCAGCACCCGGCCACTGGCCGGATTGTCGAACAGATGATGCGCCGTCAGCTGCCACAGCTCGTAACGCTGGAAGGCAAAATCGGCGGTGGCGCGCAGCGCCTCGGTCGCAAAGCCCTGCCCCCAGTGCTCCCGGGCGATCCAGTAGCCGACATCGGCCTCCAGCTCTCCCAGTATCAGCCCCGTACAGCCGATGGGCTGGCGATCGCTCTTGCGGCAGACAACGAAGACTTTCTCCTGGCATCCGGGCTGGCGCAACTCATGTTGCAGCTGCTGCACGTCGTCGGCACTGAGCAGGCTGCGCCGCGTACGCCGGGCAATTTCGGGGTCACTGGCCAGCGCGGCCAGCGTGGCGGCATCGCTGTCGAGCAGCGGGCGCAGGATCAGCCGGGAGGTCAGCAAGGTGGGTAATGACATCACAGGGCCTCCCGGTCATGCTCAGAATCAGTCAAACAGTGCGTCGATGTATTCACGCGCGCCGAAGGGGCGCAGATCGTCGATGCCTTCGCCCACACCGATAAACCGTAGCGGGATCGGACGCTGTTTGGCAATGGCAGCAATTACACCGCCCTTGGCCGTGCCGTCGAGCTTGGTGAGCACCAGCCCGGTCAGACCCAGCGCATCGTCGAAGGCCTTGACCTGGCTGACCGCGTTCTGCCCGGTATTGGCATCGAGCACCAGCAGGATTTCGTGCGGCCCGCTCGGCTCGGCCTTCTGCACCACCCGTTTCACCTTCTTGATTTCGTCCATCAGGTGCAATTGCGTCGGCAGTCGCCCGGCGGTATCAACGATGATCACGTCCACCCCGCGCGCCTTGGCCGCATTCACGGCATCGAAGGCCACGGCAGCGGCATCGCCGGATTCCTGCGCGATCACCTGTACGCCGTTGCGCTCGCCCCACACCACCAGCTGCTCGCGCGCGGCGGCGCGGAAAGTGTCACCCGCCGCCAGCAAAACACTTTTGCCCTGGCTCTGGAAATACTTGGCCAGCTTGCCGATGCTGGTGGTTTTGCCCGCACCGTTTACGCCCGCAACCATCAGAATAAAAGGCTTATGGCCAGATACATCAAGGGGTATTTCAAGCGGACCAATCAGGTCGTTCAGCGAATCCTTCAGCGCCCCCTTGAGTTCCTGCGCATCCTTCAGGCCCTTGAGCGACACCCGCTCGCGCACATCGTCCAGCAGGAAAGTCGTCGCCTCCACACCCATGTCGGCGGTCAGCAGCACGGTTTCCAGCTCTTCGTAGAGGTCTTCGTCGATCTTGCCGCCACCAAAGACGCTGGCGAGGCTCTTGCCCAGCTTGTCGCGCGTCTTGGCAAGCCCGGCCTTGAGGCGCTCAGCCCAGGATAGCTTGGGTTTGTCCTGCGGCTGGGCCACGGCACGCTCGGCAACGGCTGCCGTTACTTCGGCTGGCGCAACAACGGGCTCGGCGGGTGCCGAGTCGGCTGCGAGAACGCGGTCTGTGGCGAGGGCCGGAGCTTCGGCCTGACTGGCGGGTACGTCGGTTTGCGGCTGGGTTTCAGCCGGCTTTTTGCGGAAAAAACTGAACATGGCTTGTTTCAAGCGCCCCTGTCACGGAAAATTGCTGATTTGGCGCGATTTTACCGCAAGGCATGACGACACAGCTTAAAAATCAGGTCCGCATCATCGGCGGCCAATGGAAACGGCGGACGCTCAAATTTCCCACGCAGAGCGGGCTGCGCCCGACGCCGGACCGCGTGCGCGAAACGCTCTTCAACTGGCTGGGGCAGGATCTGACCGGCGCCAGCTGCCTGGATCTGTTCGCCGGCAGCGGTGCACTGGGCCTGGAAGCAGCATCGCGCCACGCCGCACGGGTGGTCATGGTCGAAATGGGCCGCGAAGCTGTCGCCGCACTGCGCGAGCACAAAACACTGCTGAAGGCGGACCATGTCGAGATCATCGCCGGTGATGCGCTGCGCTATGTCGACAGCTGCCGCGAGCAATTTGACCTGATCTTTCTTGACCCGCCCTACGCCGTCAACCTGCTGCCCGAATTGCTGGGCAAAATCGGCGCCCTGCTGAAAGTAGACGGGCTGATCTACGCCGAATGCCCGCAATGGCCCGACCTGTGTGGCTGGGAAATCATCCGCGAAGGCCGCGCCGGACAGGTGCAGCATGCGCTGCTGCGCCGCACCACGGGCAGTAGTGCCGATGCTTAAGTCCATCCTGCTGGCCGCGCTGGTGTACGCCATCAACATCGGCCTGCTGTCCGCAGGCATGACCTGGTTCGCCGCGCACATGCGCAGATCCGGACTCGCGCAGCGGCAAGCCCCCGGGTCCCTGCGAGCCATGCGCCTGCTGTATGTCGTGATGCTGGCCCTGCTGGCTGCCTCACTGCTGCAGGCGGCCGTGTGGGCAGTGGTTTTCTGGAGCTACGAAGGCTTCAGCACCTTCGAAACCGCGTATTATTTCTCCCTGGTCAACTTCGCCACTCTGGGCTATGGCGACATGGTCCTCAATGGCGACCTGCGCCTGCTGGGGCCACTGGAGGCCATCAACGGCAGCCTGATGCTGGGACTGTTTGCCTCCATTCTGTACACGGTTTTTGCCCGCCTGAGCGAGGATCAGCATTCGTGACACTGCGGTTGTAAGCCGCGACGGAACATGGGAAAATAGCAAAAAGCTAGGCGCTTGTTTTTATTATCTTTTATCAAAAATACAGAGGAAGTATATCCATGGCACTGATGATTACCGACGAATGCATCAACTGTGATGTCTGCGAGCCGGAGTGCCCGAACAACGCGATTTCGCAAGGCGAGGAGATCTATGTGATCGACCCCAACCTCTGTACGGAGTGCGTCGGCCATTACGACGAACCACAATGCCAGCAAGTCTGTCCGGTGGACTGTATCCCGCATGACCCGGCGCACGAGGAAAACAAGGACGAGCTGATGGCCAAGTACCTGATCATTTCCGGTCAGGCCTGATTGGCGCTATCCTAGACAAGGCCGGCTTCCGCCGGCCTTTTTCAATGCCGGATCGCACCGTGAATCTCGACGACCAACTGCGCCAGACCCTCGAAATTGCTTCCGCACTGATCCTGACCGAACATGCCGAATCCGGCCGCCTGGCCGAACAGGCGCTGGAACTGGCGCTGCGACTGGAAGATCCGGATAGCGAAACCCAGGCCAGACTGGTGCTGGCGCGCATCCTGCGCGCGCACGCCATGAGCGAGCGCACCCTCCCGGCCGCTGAAGAACTGATCGCGCTGGCGACGCGCCGCAATCTGCGCGAAGTCTGGCTCGAAGGCATGTTCATTGCCGGTGATGCAACCTTCGGCGAAGGCATGTACGCCCAATCCTGCGTCTACTACCTGAAGACACTGGAGCGCGGGCTGGCCGAGCAATGGCCACAGGCGATCGCCACTGCCGAAATCGGCCTGGCCAAGATCGCCTATGCCTACGGCGATGAAGCCCAGACCGAAAAAAGCCTCGAACAGGCTTTGCGCCAGGCCCCCCTGCTCAACAACGGCAACCTGCTGGTGTGCCTGTACCTGAATCTGGCCGCCAACGCCATCCGCCAGAACCGGCTGACTCTGGGGCGCGCCTGGCTGACCGAAGTCCAGGCCCAGCTACTGAAACTCACCGACTGCGAATACGAGCCGGAGCTGGATTACTACCACGGCATCATCGCCCAGCGCGAGGGACGGCCACAGGAAGCCATTGCCCACTTCCGTCGCAGTCTCACGCTCAGCGATGGCATCAACAATCCCTGGGGGCGAGCCGTCAACCTGATGGGGCTGGGCGAAACGGCGCTGACCAGTGGCGAATACTACAGCGCGGAATATTACCTGCAGAAAGCCCTCGGACTGGCTGTCGATATCCGCTCGCGCCACCTGGTCGTCGAAGCGCACCGGATGCTGGCCGAGGCCTTGCACAAGAAAGGCGACATCCGCCGCGAATTCCAGCACTGGCAACAGCATTTCGCCCTGCGCCGCAGCATGCAGGATGAAAACCGCAACAATCCGGTCAGCAGAGCCTACTATATTGAAGCACTGGCCAGACAGGCCGCACTGCAACAACGCTATGGCAGCTAACCCATTTGGCACACCGCCCCTCACCGATCGAAGGATGATTAAGATGCGCAGATTCTTGATGACACTTGCACTGTGCCTGCTCGCAGGCGGAGCGGCTCACGCCAAGAACAATATTGCTGATTGCCAGGAGCTGAAAAACAGCACGGCACGGGAAAATTGCTATAAGCACAATAGCGGCAAACAGTCCAAAGAGAGCAAGGAATACAAACAATACAATTGCAGCGACATCCGCGACGAGCGTGCACGTCGTGAATGCTACGAACGCAAGGATGACAGGCGCTACGACTGTCGCGACATCAAGGATGATCGTGTCCGTCGCGAATGCTACGAGAGCAAGGATGACAAGCGCTTTGACTGCCGTGATATCCGCGATGACCGGGCACGACGCGAATGCTACGAGCGCATGGACAATAAGCGTTATGACTGTCATGACATTCGAGACGATCGTGCTCGACAAGAATGCTATGAGCGCCGCTATGGGAATAAATATCCAGAGAGCCATCGCGGAGAAAGCAGAGAGACAGCGAAGAGCTTTTGCTCTGCAGCCAAATCGAAGCCCGAATATGACCAGTGCATGATCGATCGCGGCTTCCGCCCCTGAGCCCCATGATCATCCACTAGCAACAACGCCACCTCGCGGTGGCGTTGTTGTTTTCGATTTCCCTGCCTGCATCATGAAAATTGTGGCCCAGTTTATTGGGGGCAACTAACTGCCTCCCAATACTAGGCAGCGCTAATTCATACGCACAACCAACATTTGCTTACACTAAAAGAAATAACCCCGGGCACCCTCGATGGATCAAGCGTATATTTGCGAGCATTGAGCAGCCCCTCCCTAAGTAAGCCCTCGTTCCAGCAACACCCAAAAAGCATCGCCCCCCCTTTTTTTTATTCATACAGGTAAGCCATGGCCACATTCATCGCATCACAAGGGTTCAATATCAATGCAGTCAAGGAGCCGTCCGGCGAAGGCGACATCCTGCGCAATGCCTCCAGTACTGGGTTCACATGGCAAGGCGAGAATGGCGTGAACATGATCGTCAAGGGCAGTGGATTTACATTCGATGCCTATGGCGACGCCATTAATGGCACCGTCAACTCACTCTCGATGACTGATGCCGGAAAGAACTACTTTACGCTAAGCGGGATCACGAACATGACCCTAGCCAACAGCGTCTATGACACGGGTTACCGCGTAGACGGCAGCCTTTTGTATGGCATCAAGGCTGAAATTGCCAGCGCGATGAGTGCCAACGACGCCATTAATGGCTCCGCATATTCCGACATCCTTGCCGGTTTTGCAGGTAATGACACCATCAAGGGCAACGATGGCAATGACAGGCTAGAAGGTTGGTCGGGCAATGATTCGCTGCTTGGCGGCAACGGCAACGACACACTCATTGGTGGTAGCGGCAATGACAGCATGAATGGCGGTGCTGGCAACGATCAATATTTCGTCGACAGCAGCCAGGACGTGATCAGCGGCGAAGCCGCAGCGACGGGCACTGATGGCGTGTACTCCAGCATCACTTATACCTTGGGCGCGAGCAGCTATCTGGAAAACCTCACGCTACTGTCCGGCGCCACCAATGCAACTGGCAATTCGCTGAACAATACCCTCACCGGAAACACCGCCAGCAACACCCTCAGTGGCAATGCCGGCAATGACGTGCTTATCGGCGGGCTAGGCAGGGATTTGCTGATTGGCGGCGCAGGAAGCGATCGTTTTGATTTCAACTCGGTTCAAGAGTCTGGCCTTGGCTCTGTCTACCGCGACGTCATCAGCGACTTTAAGAGTAGCGAAGGCGATAAGCTCGACCTCTCAACCATCGATGCCAACAGCGCTACCGCAAGCAATGACGCGTTCAGCTACATCGGCAGTGCCGGATTTAGCCACGCTGGGCAACTAAAGCTCATAGGTGGCATTCTTTATGGCAATACCGATGCAGATGCAGCAGCGGAATTTGAAATTCAACTGACTGGGGTTACTGCACTAAACAGCACGGCGTTCATTCTTTAAATGCCGTTTTCAACAAAACCGCCACCATATCGGTGGCGGTTTTGTTTTTACAGACTGCGGACAAGCTCAAAGTCCCTTCGCGCTGGTCATCAGTAGCGGTAGTGCGCCGGCTTGTACGGGCCTTCCACCGGTACGCCGATGTAGGCAGCCTGCTCCGGAGTGAGTACGGTCAGCTTAGCGCCAATCTTCTGCAGATGCAGACGAGCCACCATTTCATCCAGGTGCTTCGGCAGCACATACACACCAACCGGATACTGCTCGCGCTTGGTGAACAGCTCGATCTGCGCCAGCACCTGGTTGGCAAACGAGTTGGACATCACGAACGACGGGTGGCCGGTGGCGCAGCCGAGGTTCACCAGACGGCCTTCGGCCAGCAGGATGATGCGCTTGCCGTCCGGGAACTCGATGTGGTCAACCTGCGGCTTGATGTTGTCCCAGTTGTACTGGCGCAGAGATGCAACTTCGATTTCGGAATCGAAGTGGCCGATATTGCACACGATGGCGTTGTGGCGCATCGCCTTCATGTGGTCGTGGGTAATCACGCCAACGTTGCCGGTGGTGGTGACGAAAATGTCGGCTTCGCCGGCGATGTCGTCCATGCGTACCACGCGGTAGCCTTCCATCGCGGCCTGCAGTGCGCAGATCGGGTCGATTTCAGTGACCCAGACGGTCGCGCCGAGACCTCTAAGAGACTGCGCGCAGCCCTTGCCCACGTCACCGTAGCCCAGAACCACGGCAACCTTGCCGGCGATCATCACGTCGGTGGCACGCTTGATGCCGTCAACCAGCGATTCGCGGCAGCCGTACAGGTTGTCGAACTTGGATTTGGTCACCGAGTCGTTGACGTTGATCGCCGGGAAGGCCAGCTTGCCCTGCTCGTGCATCTGATACAGACGATGCACGCCGGTGGTGGTTTCCTCGGTCACGCCGATAATCGAAGCCAAACGGGTCGAGTACCAGGTAGGGTCCTTGGCAATCTGCGCCTTGATCGCGGCGTAGAGGACGGTTTCTTCTTCGTTGGTCGGATTGGCAACAAGGCTCAGATCCTTTTCGGCACGCGCGCCCAGATGCAGCAGCAGCGTCGCATCGCCGCCGTCATCCAGGATCATGTTGGCGTATTCGCCGTTGCCAAAGTCGAAGATGCGATGGGTGAAGTCCCAGTACTCCTCCAGCGATTCGCCCTTGTAGGCGAACACCGGCGTACCAGCCGCAGCGATAGCGGCAGCGGCATGATCCTGCGTCGAGAAGATGTTGCACGACACCCAGCGTACGTCAGCGCCCAGGGCTTTGAGCGCCTCGATCAGCACGCCAGTCTGGATGGTCATGTGCAGCGAACCGGCAATGCGTGCGCCTTTCAGCGGCTGCTGCGCACCGAACTGCTCGCGCACGGCCATCAGGCCCGGCATTTCGGTTTCGGCGATGTTCAGTTCCTTGCGGCCCCAGGCGGCAAGGCTGATGTCGGCAACGTGATAATCTTTGAATTCGGCCACGATCAAACTCCAATGTGGCCGGGTCGATGCGGCCCACCCGTCATCGAAACCCGGCAGGGTTTACACGAAAAGGGTGAGCGCCGTTGATGGTCTCCGAGCCTGACCATCGGCATGACATGCCTAAGGCTGCAGCGCTCCTCGGATGGACGGCATTCTAGCGCAATAGCACGATTTGTTTAATGCAAGAATGTCCGTATCAGGGCAGGCGGCCCTGATACAGACGCACACAGGGCGATACACTGACGTTTAGTGCAGCGTCTGCCCGGCCGCCCCGCTGGCACCAAGTGCAATTTCCTCGGTGCTTTCGGCATCGGCGGGCACCGGACGCAACACCGCCAGCAAACCGCGTTCTGCAGCCTCATTCCTGAGGGTATCCGGCGCTGTATCTTGCTGTACAAAGCCCGCAGCGAGATACAGTGGCAAAGCAGCCTCGCTAGCCAGCGCCCAGCATGCTTCGCGACCGATCCAGCGACCGGCCTGCTGCAGCAACAGTGCCAGCACCATGTCATCCTGCGCCAGCACGCCATCCAGCCGCATCAGGCCGCGCGCCATCACCACACGCAATGCACCGCGGATTTCGCCATCCTCTTCGGCAAGCAGCACCATATCGGCCAGTGTCGGCGCACTCTGGCCAGCCGCAGCATACAGCCCGGCTAGTTTGCGGAATTCGGGCGGGGAAGCAAGGCGGGCAACAAGCGGCATAGCAAACTCCGTAAAACAGAACGATGGCGCCATTAAACCCGAAGCCAGGCCGGCCTGTCTTGACGGAAGTCGACCCCCCCCTCTGGCTACCGTACTCAAGCCGCTTCCATCAACCACCATCTGACAAGAGAGGTGGAGAAAACCAGTCCGGACATAAACCCGCTTCACTGAATTGCCCCAAATCCAGTCGCTGAACAAATGGCACGTACCCCATTGCCTTGAGCCGCTGGAACTGTTCACTGGCATAGCGGTGCGCAAATTCTTCTTTTGCGGTTTTTGTCTTGCCTGCCCAGTCCTCTGGGCCGGTTCTTGCAAAATCCACATGATGTCCGAGCTCATGCAGCAGCGTCCGGTAAAGTGTCGTATTGCGCACAGACTCGGCAGAAGGGCAAATGATGTATGACCTGCGGTCCTTATCAATTCGGTGCCCATCCTGCTCCAGCCTCGCCAGCTCCTTGCGCAACTCGGGGGTGAGTGATCTGCTCCAGCGAATCGGAGCAAGAGGCTGCGCCTCAAGCATGATGGCTGGCCCGGCGTGTTCGCCAAGTTCGAACCACCACAAGGCGCGCCCCCATACAGGTGCGAGGATTCGTTCTTTTCGCGTCGGTTGCCGCAGGACCACATAATCGATCAGTGCCAGGTCTTGCTGCGGGCAGTGACTCAATACATGTGCGATGTCATCAATACTGCAGGGATGGAAATAACCGGGGCTGACCGGCTCGATAAAGAACGTCACGCCCCGGCCAGCGATGAGACGGATTACAAGCTTCCAGCCATCCAGCTTTTCCCAATACACCTTGCAATCATGCCAGGACTGCGGAATCACGAGCCGGTTGTTGTCGCCGTGCCCTTGGGCTGCGGTGCCGATGTGCTTGTTTCTGCGAGCCGGATTCCAGCCTGGTCTCATGATCCCTCCACCCTGTCATTCACTGGCTGTCGGCCAAGGCAATCAATGTGGCAGCCAAGGACAAAAACGCCAATAGTTCATGCCCTGCCGGTTGCAAATTACGGACAGAGACAAAACGGCCAGCGAAGGGCTGTGGCGTGCTCCGCAGTATGCAAGAGAGGCGGCAGAGCAAACCAGTCAGCGGCTCAGGACTGCCGCAGGGCGAAGGTACGGAGGCGGCTTTCCACCTGCTGCGGCGTGGCAGGCAGCGGGTAATTGGTGGAGTGTGGGTGGCTGCAGCACAGCGTGGCGTCTTGGCAGCCATGCTGGCGAAAGCGCTGCAGCGCGTAATCAGCAACACCCAGCTCGGCCAGTTCGGCGGGCAGTGCCAGCAGCTCGCCATCGGACTGCTACTCAGGAGGATGGTCGTACGCCACCTGCGCCAGATGCGCGCGCTGTATAGCAGCCGGCGCGATCTGTTGCTGGAGGAATTGCTGCGACGGCTGGCCGGCGCCATCACTCCGCAGCACAGCGGAGCCGGCCTGCAGTTCGCCGTCACGGTGCCAGCCGGCCACGAAGTACCCTGGACTCTTGCCGGGCAAGCTGCCGGACTGGTGCTGCGATCACTCTCGCGGCAATTTCTCGGCCCGGTGACACAGGAAGGGTGGTTGCTTGGCTATACCGCCCTGCAGAATCAGGAAATTCGCAGCGCGGTTGCCGCACTGGAACGCAGCATCGACCCGCCGGGCTGATCCACCGTCAGGCGACCGCGGCAGCCGCCGCCAGTTCTGGAGCCGGTCGCCGCGCCACCCTGCGCCGCAGCGGCATTTCCACATAATGATGCGCAAGACTGCCAGCCGCGAGACAGGCCCCGACAAACAACAGCCAGAACAGGGGCAGGCCGAGCGTGACGGCATGCCACTGCATCTTGTAGAACAGTTCCAGCACCGGAATATGCAGCAGGTAGCTTGCATAGGAGATGCGCCCCAGATACTGCAGTGGCGGCAAGGCCAGCAGGCGACTGAGACTGCCGCGAGCCAGCGCGACACCGCCGAGCAATACCGCCATCAACAGCGCTGCCACAAAATCCAGTGGGGAATTTTCGATTTTCAGCAGGAAAATCGGCAGCAGGCCCAGCAGTGGCAGCCACTCCAGCAGTTCACCCTGCCAGCGCCGCAGCGCCCCAGCCGTGCGCGGGTGAGCGCATGCGCGGTAGACAAACCAGCCCAGCATGAAGCTGGCAAAGCCGCGCACCATGCCGCTGGCCAGCCAGCCCCAGTAGAGCTGGTGATGCACTCCCAGCATGTGGCTGGTGTTGAACAGCAGTAGATAGCCAGCCAGCGCCAGCAACAGAATCTGCGCGGTGCGCAGGCGTGCCGGCAGCACGAAGAACACCAGCACATTCAGCCAGAATTCCACGCTGACACACCAGGCGGGGAAATTCCACGTGAGTCCGCCTGGATTGAAGCCGATGTTGTGGGTCAGCGTCAGTTGCTGGACGAAGGTAAACAGTGTGCCATCGGCAAATTGTGGCAGCCGCCCCTGATTGAGGGTTGCGGCACCGGCAAATGCCAGCAGTGCCAGCAGGTGCAGCGGGTATAGCCGCCACAGCCGGTGCAGCACGAAGCCAAGCCCGTCGGGGCGCTGCGGCTTGTCGAGTACCGTATGCGCCAGCACAAAACCGCTCAGCAGCATGAAAAATTCGACCGCCAGATACCCCGGCCAGCCATACGTGATGTGGTAGCTGATCACCAGCAGCATGGCAATGCCACGCAGCCCGTCCAGCGCGTGAAAATAACGGCTTTTCATCCCTGATTCCTCCGGTGTGCCAGTCTGTTGCCGGCACTATCCGGAAATGGTACGCGCCGCACGCCAGCCCCACCAGCCGGGCAGACCGAGACGTCGCGCCCACCCGACAGCCTGCATCCGGCAGAAAATTCGCGCCGCCAGGCTGCAGCTCGCGCAACCTGGTCTAGGGTGAAAGCGATCACACCGGCAAACGCAACCCAGGCGGTGCGGTGGCCTGATTCATCTGCAGTTCAGCCCGGGAAAACTACTCTGCCCGGAAAACACCGCCGACGGCGTGTACTGCGCCCCGGGCCCGCTTCAAAGAGGAGTACCGCATCATGAAAATACATGCCCCTGCCCTGCTTGCTGCAGCTCTGCTGCTTTCCGCATCCGCCTCGGCACTGGATCTCAAGGCCGAAAAACAGAAGATCGAAGAAAGCTACAAGGTCGATCAGTCCGTCTGCATGGAATTCGACAAGAGCGAACGCCCCGGCTGCCTGGCCGACGCCAAAGCCAGCCGGCAGAGCGCTTATCAATCGCTATGGGATCACCGGGATCCGAACGCCGCCCTGCCCGGCTACAGCGGCGATACGGCGGCCCAGAAAAAACAGATCGAGGCGGACTATCAGGCCATGCTGTCGATCTGCAAGGAGCTGAACAAATCCACCCAGCCGGCGTGCCAAAAAGAAGCCAGCACCCGCAAAAAAGCGGCGCTCAAGTCATCCATGACCGCCAAACCGGTCGAGCGCTGCGATGCCTGTGGCGTAGTCGAGCGCATTGCCGAAGTGGACAAGCCGGGAGAGGGAAGCTGGATCGGCAAGATCGGCGGCGCAGCGGCAGGTGCCGCGCTTGGCAGCCAGGTCGGAAAAGGAAAAGGCCGCACCGTCGCGATGGTCGTGGGCGCGCTGGGCGGCGCGTATGCCGGCAACGAGGTGGAGGCACGGATGGGCAGCCAGAAACTCTGGCAGGTTACCGTGCGGATGAATGATGGCACGGAGCAGAACATCACCTTCGACAGCCCGAATCATGGCTTTCACATCGGCGACAAGGTCAAGCTGGAAAACAGCCAGTTGCTCAAGCGCTAACCTACGGTAGGCGGCTTCCCGCCTTCACGCCTGCCGCAGCGCGAAGGTACGGAAGCGGCTTTCCACCTGCTGCATGGTTGCTGGCAAGGGGTAATTCACCGCCACGGGGTGACGGCAGAGCGCCGGATCCTGGCAGCCATGCTGCCGGAAGTGCTGCAGCGCGTAATCGGCAACCCCCAGCTCGGCCAGCTCGGCGGACAGTGCCAGCAGCTCGGCATCGGATTGCAGCTCCGGATGGATGGTCGTACGGCACTCGAACGCCACGCCCGAGGCCAGCAGCAGCGACAGCGATTGCCGCGCGGCAGCTCCGCTGCCAGGCACGCCGGTGACTTTGGCATAATCGGCAAACAACGCCTTCACATCAAAGCCGACCCAGTCGAGCATGGGCAGGCAAGCCTTCAGCCGGGCCGGATAGGCGCCGCCGGTATGCAGCGCGACGGCAAAGCCCTGCGCCTTCACCGCAGCAATCATCTCGGGCAGGCGCGGCTCCAGCAGTGCCTCGCCTCCGGAAAACACCACGCCGTCGAGCAGATTCTTGCGGGTTTCCAGCCAGGCCAGCAAATCCGGCCAATCCGGAATACCGGGGGCGTTCTCGCGCTGCTGCAGATGCGGATTATGGCAGTAGCGGCAGCGCCACGGGCAGCCGGCAATAAACACGACCGCGGCCAGTTTGCCCGGCCAGTCGCAACTGGAGAACGGGATCAGCCCGCCCAGCTTGGGGGGTGCACTCGACATCACTGACTCCAGGTATCCAGTCAAAGGGCTTATTTATCAAAACCCCAGACCAGATACCCATTTGGGTTTACTGGCAACAGCTGCTGCGGTTTTCCTGGAAGAAGGTACGCTCGGCAAATTCGCCCTTTTTCCCGACATTGAAGCTGGTCACCGGACGGTGGTAACCCATCACGCGGGTCCACACTTCGCAGCGGGTACGCTCTTCATCCTTCAGCTCGATTTGGAAATTGGTTTGTACGGACAGATCGGTCATGGCTTTTACTCCGAGGAAAAGAGGGGGAGGCTGAAAGAGCCCTCCCCAAACGGCTCAACAACAAAGGGTATATAGCTGTATATCTTTGGCAAACAACGACTACAGAGCCATACCCGGATTCTTAATCACAGCATTGCGCCTGCTTCCTGGCGATGAGTTCCGCATCGCACTTCGGGCAGAATTCGTGGTGACCACTCAGATAGCCGTGCTTCGGGCAGATCGAGAAGGTCGGTGTCACGGTGATGTAGGGCAGGCGGAAACCGGCCAGCGATTTCTGCACCAGCGCCTTGCAGGCCTGCGCGCTGGAGACCGCTTCGTTCATGTACAAGTGCAGCACGGTGCCGCCGGTGTACTTGCGCTGCAGCTCTTCCTGACGGGTGAGCGCCTCGAAGGGGTCGTCGGTAAAGCCCACCGGCAGCTGCGAGCTGTTGGTGTAATACGGCTGATCCGTGCTGCCGGCCTGGACGATGCCGGGGTAGCGCTTCTTGTCTTCCTTGGCAAAGCGGTAGGTCGTGCCTTCAGCCGGCGTGGCTTCCAGGTTGTAGAGGTTGCCGGTTTCTTCCTGGTAGTCGGCGATTTTTGCGCGGATATGGTCGAGCAGCTTGACTGCAAAAGCATGGCCGCGCGGGTCGGTAATGTCGAATTCATCGTTGGTAAAGTTGCGGATCATCTCGTTGATGCCGTTCACGCCAAAGGTGCTGAAGTGGTTGCGCAGCGTGCCGAGATAGCGTTTGGTGTAGGGATACAGCCCGCCGTCGATGAGGCGCTGGATCACCTTGCGCTTGATGTCGAGGCTGTTTTTCGCCATCTCCAGCAGCTCGTCGACGCGGGCAAACATGCCGGCTTCGTCGCCCTTGAATTCATAACCGATGCGCGCGCAGTTGATCGTCACCACGCCGAGCGAGCCGGTCTGCTCGGCCGAACCGAACAGCCCGTTGCCACGCTTCAAGAGTTCGCGCAGATCCAGCTGCAGGCGGCAGCACATCGAGCGCACCATGTGCGGCTCGAGGTCGGAATTCACGAAGTTCTGGAAGTACGGCAGGCCGTACTTGGCGGTCATTTCGAACAGCAGATCGGTGTTCGGATGCTCCCAGGCGAAATCCTTGGTGATGTTGTAGGTCGGAATCGGGAAGGTGAACACGCGGCCCATCGCGTCGCCTTCCATCATGACTTCGATGTAGGCGCGGTTGATCATGTCCATCTCGGTCTGCAGTTCGCCATAGTTGAACGGCATTTCCTCACCACCGACATAGGGGATCTGCTCGCGCAGGTCTTCCGGGCAGATCCAGTCGAAAGTCAGGTTGGTGAACGGTGTCTGCGTGCCCCAGCGGCTGGGGACGTTCAGGTTGTAGATCAGCTCCTGGATGTACTGCTTGACCTGCTTGTAGCTGAGCTTGTCCACGCGCACGAAGGGTGCCAGGTAGGTATCGAAACTGGAAAAGGCCTGTGCGCCGGCCCACTCGTTCTGCAGTGTGCCGAGGAAATTGACGATCTGGCCGATGGCGGCGGAAAAATGCCGCGGCGGCGTGGCTTCGACCTTGCCGGGAACGCCATTGAAGCCCTCATGCAACAGGCGGCGCAGTGACCAGCCGGCGCAATAGCCCGACAGCATGTCCAGATCGTGGATGTGCACCGCGCCCGAGCGATGGGCATCACCGATTTCCGGCGGATAAACGTGGTTGAGCCAGTAATTGGCGATCACTTTGCCCGAGGTATTCAGGATCAGGCCGCCGAGACTCCAGCCCTGGTTGGCATTGGCATTCACCCGCCAGTCAGTCTGCTCCAGGTATTCATTGATCGAGCTTTCCACATCAACGACGGTGCGCACATCGGCACGCACGCGGGCGCGCTGGCTGCGGTATGTGATATAGGCACGGGCAGTTTTCAGATGCCCCAGCGCCAGCAGCATTTCTTCGACGTTATCCTGGATCTGCTCGATGGTCGGCGCGGCATCGGTCGGCAACTGTTCGATCACCAGCGCGGTCAGGCGGTGCGCCTTGGCTTCATTGAACTCCCCCGTCGCCATGCCGGCCTGGGCCAGCGCCTTGGCAATCTTGGTGGCGTCAAAGGGAACGGTGCGCCCGTCGCGTTTGACGACGTATTCGGGGTGTCCGGCCATGATGCAGCTCCTCGCTAGGTTTGGGTACGAGGCACAATATATTGTGTTTATAGCTACAGCGCGACGCTACATACTGTGGCAATTGACCAAGATCAAACCCTGACAGACGGGAGAAATCCCTAACTTGACGGTATGATTTCCGCCGCCAGCAACGACGCCATCTGCCGGCATATACGCCGGATTCCAGCTTACAAAGCGGTGTCGCGGCGATGAAACAGCCCGTATCAGCAGCGAGCCGAAGCGCCAGGCGCGAGCCTGGCGGGAGCAGCAGCAGATCAGGTCAGGAACAGCGTCGCCAGCCCGAGAAAAATGAAAAAACCCATGCTGTCGGTCATGGCAGTGAGCAGCACCGACGAGCCATAGGCCGGATCTCGCCCCAGCCGCTGCATGATCAGCGGTACCCCGATACCAACCAGCGCAGCCACCTGCAGGTTCAGCACCATCGCCCCCATCATCACCAGCCCGAGGTCAATTTGCCGGTACAGCAACCAGGCGATCAGTCCCAGCACCCCGCCCCAGACCAGCCCATTGAGCAGGGCAATGCCGGACTCCTTCAGCAGCAGCCGGGGTGCATTACCGGCGTTGATCTGCCCGAGCGCGATGCCACGGATGATCAGCGTAATGGTCTGCGTGCCGGTATTGCCACCGATGCCGGAAACAATCGGCATCAGCGTCGCCAGCGCCACCAGATGGGCAATGGTGGCCTCGAAAGCGCCAATGACCCGGCTGGCAAGAAACGCCGTGGCGATGTTCAGCGCCAGCCAGGGCCAGCGGTTTTTTGCCGATGCCCAGACGCTGGAAAACAGATCCTCGTCCTTCAGGCCCGCAAGCGACAGCACCTCGGCCTCGGATTCTTCCTGGATCACGTCGACCATCATGTCGACCGTCAAGCGCCCGATCAACAAGCCATTGCTGTCGAGCACCGGCGCGGAAACCAGATCGTAGCGGCTGAACGCCTGCGCGGCCTCGCCGGCATCATCGTGGCCGTGAAAGAGCACCACGTCGGTCGCCATCACCGCGGCCACCGTCAGCTCGGGGTCGTTGACCAGCAGTTGTTCCAGCGGCAATACGCCCTTCACACGGCGGCGTTCGTCGATGACAAACAGCTTGTCGGTATGGTTGGGCAATGCGCTGAAGCGGCGCAAATAACGCAGCACGACCTCGAGGGTGACATCATCACGGATGGTGACCATGTCGAAATCCATCAGCGCGCCGACCTCGTCATCGCGGTAGGTCAGCGCGGTTTCGACCTGCGCCAGCTCTTCGGCATCCAGCGAGGTAAACAGCTCCTGCTGCACCGCCTGCGGCAGATCGGGCACCAGATCGGCCAGCTCGTCGGCATCGAGCTCGCTGGCGGCGGCCAGAATCTCGTGCGGCGCCATATCGGCCAGCAGCGACTCGCGCACCGCATCCGATACCTCCAGCAGTACCTCGCCCTCGTCCTTGCTGGAAACGAGCTGCCAGACCATACCCCGATCATTAAGCGGCAAGGCTTCCAGAATGTGGGCAATATCGGCCGGATGCAGGCTGGCGAGTTTTTTCTCCAGCTCGGCCACATGCTGCTTGTGTACGAGCTGCTCGACCAGTTCGTGCCGCGGCATATCCTGCTTGTGCACCATGCCTTCGATCAGCTTGTGGCGTTCGATCAGGCGCATCACCTGTTGCAGCGTTTCCTGCAGGCTGTCGGGTGAAGTACGGGTGATCTCGCTCATGGCTTAGCGCTACCGCGTGAGGGGTCGATAATTAATCGATTGTAACAGCCCTTGATGACAGCTCTGCGCGTATAATCGCCGCGCCGCAACACGGCGGCTGGCCTGTCGCGTACCGCGGCCGCCAGGCAGGGCCTCCCGGCTCCTGCACTTGATCCGATACCTTGTTCCCGGTGATATCCGGAACGACTGTTGCCCGGGCCACTGCGAGGCCTGACGGGGGAAACCGAACATGCTGAATGCTTTCGTACTGAGCGCCGGCCGCCTGATGCAGGTGCCCGCCCTGACGCCGGACGACCTGAAGCGCCCCGAAGTGCTCTGGGTCGACATGGTCGATCCGACCGACGAAGAGCGGGAACTGGTACAGCGCGTTTTCCGCCTGGAATTGCCCGAAGACGAGGAACTGCTTGATCTGGAAGAATCCGCGCGCTGTTACATGGATGACAACGGCCTGCATATCAGCTCGTTTTTCCTGCACAACGACGGCGAAGAATCCTCCAACGTCACCGTCTCCTTCCTGCTGAATGAAGGACGGCTGCTGACCATCCGCCAGGAAGAGCTGGCGGTAATCCGCCTGTTCCGCCTGCGGGCGCGCGTGCAACCGGGCTTTGTCACCACCGCGCAGGACATCCTGCTGGCGATTTACGACGCGGCCGTCGAATACGATGCCGATGTACTGGAAGAAATCTACGCCAAACTGGATGAGGTGAGCCGCCGCGTGCTCGACCGCACCCGCGAAATGACCGACGAGCTGATGGGGGAAGCGCTGGCCGAACTGGCTGGCCACGAAGATACCAACGGCAAGGTGCGTCTCGACCTGATGGATACCCGTCGCGCGCTGTCCTTCCTGCTGCGCAGCCGCACGCTGGGCAGCGAGCAGGAAAACAATCTGCGCGAAATCCTGCGCGACCTGGAATCCCTGAACAACCACAGCGCCTTCCTGTTCGAAAAGATCAACTTCCTGATGGACGCGGTGATGGGTCTGATCAACCTGGCGCAGAACAAGATCATCAAGATTTTCTCGATCGCCAGCGTGGTGTTCCTGCCGCCGACTCTGGTTGCGTCGATCTACGGGATGAACTTCGCCCACATGCCTGAACTGGCCGAAACCTGGGGCTACCCGGCGGCGCTGGTACTAATGGTGATCTCGGGGATTGCCCCGTACTGGTTCTTCAAGCGCAAGGGCTGGCTGTAATTCACACCGGATATCCGGAAGCGCAAAACTTTCCCGTGACGATTTTTTGTCGTAATCCATTGACAGCAAAGGTCGCGAGGAGAAAAATCAGCGGCAGGCCGGTTGCCGCCTGCTGCTTGCCCCGTTCCCGGGAAGGTGAAGGCAGCCGCAGCACGATTCGACACTGATCCCTTGCTCATGCGAGTGTTTCAGCAATGCAAGCACTGAATCCTGACGCTCGCACTCATGCAAAAGGATCTGGCTATGCGTACCTTTCTTGACGCCAAACTCATGGCGAAAACCCTGCGCGACCTGCTCGCCCAGAAAGACCACTCCCTCTCCCACAGCGAAGCACTGGAAATCGTCGCGCAGCAATTCGGCTGCAAGAACTGGAACATCCTCGCGGCAAAAATCGGCGAGGCCACTGTTTTCAAGCCTGCCGAACCGAACCAGGATCCGCTGCCGGCGGGATGGCACCGCTTTGGCACCTGCCTGGACTGCTACATCACCGGGCTTGACCCCCTGGTGTCATGGCAAGACAAGCGCGCTGCGGTCATTCGCCACAACGGCAAATCGCTGCCGGACATCCGCGAGAGGTATGCGACCCTGATGCAAACCTTCGTTCCAGGCCGCTGGGCTGGCAAGAAAATCGCGCTTTCGGCCATGCTGAAATCCAGCGAAGCCGAATCCGTACAGATGTGGATGCGGATTGACGGCCCCCAGGGCGTTCTCAAATTCGACAACATGATGTACCGGCCGCTCCTGGGCACCACGGACTGGAGCCCTGCCCGCATTGTGCTGAGTGTGCCGCCAGAGGCCATCTCGATTTCCTTCGGCTTCTTCCTGGCGGGGACAGGCGCGGCATGGGCCAGCAACTTTGCGATCAGCGAAGCCGTTGCCACGGAAAGCGAAACCACCAGCACCGGTGATGCGATGATTCACTCGGCGCCCCTGAATCTGGACTTCAGCGAGACCACGGGTTAGCAAAAAGCCGGCATCCGCCGGCTTTTCCTCCCACTCTGGAGCCCGGACTGCGCCGTCCGATCAGTAGCGCGGAAATGCAGGCTCAACCTCATCCGCCCAGGCAGCAACTCCGCCGGTGAGGTTGATCACCGTTTCGAAACCATTGCGCTCCAGAAACATCGCCACCTGATAGCTGCGCACTCCGTGATGACAGATCACCACGGTAGGGGTATCGGGATCAAGTTCGAGCTGGCGGGCGGGGATTTCGCCCATCGGGATATGGGTGATGCCGGGCAGTGCGCAGTGCTGCACTTCCCAGCCTTCACGCACGTCCAGCAGGACAGGCTTGCTGCGAGATTCATCAGCCAGCCACTCGGCCAGCTCCAATGGGCTTAGATGCTGCATGGTTTTTCCTCTGCAAATGACAACGGGGCGGCCTGCTGGCCACCCCGTCCCGATTGCGTAACTGTACCGCATGCCGAGCCCTCCGTCCTGACTATTGCCGGAATGACTTCGCCGCGCTACGGTTAGGACTTCCGGCCTTATGGACACCTGCATGCGCACATCCGCTCTCCTGCTGCTTTCCGGCCTGGCCCCCCTGGCTGCCGCCAATACCATCCCGGTCGCCGTTGCTGCCAATTTCATGCCGGCGATGCAGAAACTCGCGCCAGCCTTTGAAAAGCAGACTGGTCACACGCTGCAACTATCTTCCGGTGCCACGGGCAAGTTCTACGCGCAAATCAGGGCCGGCGCGCCATTCATGGTGCTGCTGGCGGCTGACGACACCACGCCCCTGAAGCTGGAACAGGAAGGCTTGGGAATCACCGGCACGCGCTTCAGTTACGCCACCGGCCAGCTGGCACTCTGGAGCCCGGTAGCCAATGCAGTCGACCGTGACGGCGCAGTACTGAAGCTGGCGAATTTCCGCAAACTGGCGATTGCCAGTCCCAAAGCGGCTCCCTACGGCCAGGCGGCAATGGAAACGCTGCAGGCGCTGAAACTGGATGCGACTCTGGCGCCCAAGCTCGTACAGGGCGAGAGCATCGCGCAGGCCTATCAGTTTGTCGCTACCGGCAATGCCGAATTCGGCTTCGTCGCGCTGTCGCAGATCATGGAACACGGCAAGCTGCGCGAAGGCTCGGCGTGGATTGTGCCGGCGGCACTGCACCAGCCCATCCGCCAGGATGCCATCCTGCTCAAACCCGGTGCCGGCAGTTCTGCAGCGCGCGCGCTGCTGGACTATCTGAAAACACCGGCCGCCCGCACTGTGATGCAGCAGTACGGTTACCGCTTCTGATGCTGACAAATGAGGACTGGTCGGCAATCCGCCTGACCGTGGAACTGGCCAGCGTCACGACACTGCTGCTGCTGGCGATCGGTATTCCGCTGGGCTGGTGGCTGGCGCGCAGCGACTCGTGGCCGGCGCGCATCACCAGCGCGCTGGTAACGATGCCGCTGGTGCTACCACCAACCGTCATCGGCTTCTATCTGCTGATCGCCTTCGGTGCGAACGGCCCTTTCGGCCAGCTCACGCAGGCGCTCGGCCTGGGGCTGCTGCCGTTCACGTTTGGCGGCCTCGTCATTGCGTCGGTGATCTATTCACTGCCTTTTGCCGTACAACCCCTGCAGCAGGCCTTCCAAGGCATCGGCGAGCGCCCGCTGGAAGTCGCCGCCACCCTGCGGGCCGCGCCGCTCGACACCTTTCTCCACGTGGTGCTGCCGCTGGCGCGCCCGGGGCTGATTACCGCCGCAGTAATGAGCTTTGCACACACGGTGGGCGAATTCGGCGTGGTCCTGATGATCGGCGGGAACATCCCTGAGCAGACGCGGGTGATTTCCGTGCAGATCTATGACCATGTCGAAGCGCTGGAGTACGCACAAGCCCACTGGCTTTCAGCCGGCATGCTGGTGTTCAGCTTCGCGGTGTTACTGTTGCTGAATCTCTTCAAACGCAACGGAGCACGCTCTTGAGCCTGATTGCCGACCTGACGCTCAGCCGCGGACAACAGCACCTGCATGCGGCATTCACCCTGCCTGCCCGCGGTGTTTCCGCGCTGTTCGGCCCATCGGGTGCGGGGAAAACCAGCATGCTGCGCATGCTCGCCGGGCTGGAGCCCAGCGCACGCGGCCACCTGACGCTCAACGGCACGGCATGGCAGGACAGCGACAGCAAGCTCTTCCGGGCACCGCACCAGCGGGCGATTGGCTATGTATTCCAGGAAGCCAGCCTGTTCGCCCACCTGGGGGTCAAGGACAATCTGCTGTTTGGTTACCGGCGCATTCCCGAGTCCAGGCGCCACATCCAGCCAGACGCAGCCATCGGACTACTCGGCATCGCGCCACTGCTGGAGCGGCCCGTCGCACGTCTGTCCGGCGGAGAGCGCCAGCGGGTAGCCATTGCCCGCGCGCTGCTGACCTCGCCACAACTGCTGCTGATGGACGAACCGCTCTCGGCGCTGGACGCCCGCAGCAAAGACGAAATCCTGCCTTATCTGGACAGCCTGACCCGCCAGCTCGATCTGCCCGTCGTGTACGTCACGCACAGCATGGACGAGGTC
Source organism: Chitinilyticum piscinae (assembly GCF_015223195.1). GTDB lineage: Bacteria > Pseudomonadota > Gammaproteobacteria > Burkholderiales > Chitinibacteraceae > Chitinilyticum > Chitinilyticum piscinae. The sequence goes on from NZ_JADFUA010000003.1 coordinate 305,092, forward strand.
TGCAGGCTGGCCGAGCAGCTGGTCTTGCTGGAGGCCGGGCAGGTCATCGCCTGCGGCCCGCTGGCAGACACGCTGGCGCGCATGGATTTACCCGCGGCATTCGAGCTGGAAGCCAGCAGCGTGCTCAATGGCCGTATTGCCCGCGTTGACACACACTACCAGCTCGCGCAATTCCACTTTGCCGGTGGCGTGCTGCAGCTGCCGGCTGGAAGGCTGGCGAAGGACGAGCTCCGCCGCGTGCGCATTCACGCCCGCGATGTTAGCCTTAGCCGCAGCCCCGACCCGGCCAGCAGCATCCTGAACCGCCTGGCCGCCACCATTACCGCGATCACTCCGGCCAGACATCCGGCTCAAGTGCTGGTGCAGCTCGACTGCGGCGGCAGCACGCTGCTGGCAAGAATCACCCGCCTGTCACTGGACACACTGCAGCTGGCAGTCGGCGAGCGCGTCTGGGTGCAGATCAAATCCGTCGCACTGATTTGACCGCCGGCAAGCAGTCACCGCCCGGCACTGCAGCCAGCCGGCGATTCTTCATGTAAAATCAGCAGTTTTGTTTCGCAGCCGGAAACGCACCCATGTCGCCCGAACACGTCAAGCAACTGATCGAAGCTGCCCTGCCCTGTACCGCCGTCGAAGTCGAAGGCGACGGGCACCATTTCTACGCCAGCATCGTTTCATCGGCCTTCGAAGGCCTGAAACTGCTCGACCGTCACCGTCTGGTCAAAGACCGCCTGAAAAGCCAGCTGGATTCGGGCGAACTGCACGCACTAAGCCTGCGCGCCACCAAGACCCCGGCTGAAGTCGCCTGATGCCCCGCCACGACGACGAGCGCCGTTTCGACCTGGGCGCCATCGACGAACAGAAAAAACGGCTGGAGGACGCCAAGGCCGCCGCGCGCGACAAGGACGCCAATCGCAGCAGTGGCAAGCTGGCCGCGCTCTCCAATCTACCGTTCCTGATCGTACTGATCGCCGTACTGGCGTGGTACCTCACCAAATAACGAGCTATTGCCGGGCCAGGCCCGGAGGACTGTCATGGACAAACTGAAAATTACCGGCGGCGTACCGCTCAACGGTGAAATCACCATTTCCGGCGCCAAAAACGCCGCCCTGCCGATTCTGTGTGCGGGCCTCTTGACCGCCGGCACCCTGCGCCTCACCAATGTGCCGCAACTGGCCGACGTGAAGACCACACAAAAGCTGCTGCAGGGCATGGGCGTGCGCGTGATGACCGACAACGTCCACGAATACGAAATCACCGCCAACGCCATCACCAGCCTGGTGGCTCCCTACGAGCTGGTGAAAACCATGCGCGCCTCGATTCTGGTACTCGGCCCCACGCTGGCGCGCTTTGGCGAAGCCCAGGTGTCGCTGCCGGGCGGCTGTGCGATTGGTGCGCGGCCGGTTGACCAGCACATCAAGGGCCTGCAGGCGATGGGCGCTGAGATCGTGATCGAGCACGGCTATGTGAAGGCCAAGGGCAAGCTGAAAGGCTGCCGTTTCCGCTCCGACATGATTACCGTCACCGGCACCGAAAACCTGCTGATGGCTGCCGTGCTGGCCGAAGGCACCACCATTCTGGAAAACGCCGCGCGCGAGCCGGAAGTGGTTGACCTGGCCGAGTGCCTGATCAAGATGGGCGCGAAAATCAGCGGCCACGGCACCGACACCATCACCATCGAAGGCGTCAAGGAACTGCACGGCGCCGAGCATGCCATCGTTCCCGACCGCATCGAAACCGGCACCTTCCTGGTCGCCGCCGCCGCCACACAGGGCAAGGTCGTGCTGCGCAAGACGCGTGCCGACATCCTGGGCGCGGTGCTCGACAAGCTGGTGGAAGCCGGCGCGCACATCGAAGCCGGCGACGACTGGATCGCCATCGACATGAAGCAGCGCCCGAAGGCGGTCGACATCCGCACGCTGGAATACCCGGCCTTCCCGACCGACATGCAGGCACAATTCATGACGCTGAACGCACTGGCAACAGGCAGCAGCGTGATGACCGAAACCATCTTCGAGAACCGCTTCATGCATGTTCCGGAGCTGGCGCGCATGGGTGCGTCCATCAAGGTCGACGGTCATTCGGCCTTCGTGACCGGCGTCGAGGGCTTCTCGGGCGCCACCGTGATGGCCACCGACCTGCGGGCGTCCGCCTCGCTGGTGATTGCCGGCCTGGTGGCCGAAGGCGACACCATCGTCGACCGGATCTACCATCTGGACCGCGGTTACGAGCACATCGAAACCAAGCTGGGCGGCGTTGGCGCGCAGATCGAACGCATCAGCGGCTAAGCTCGGCCCGACCGCACAGCAGCCGGGGTTTGACCCAGATTCAGACTCCCGGCGGGCACTTGCCCTAAGCTGTGCGGTCTGTCCTCCTGTGACTGAACAAGGGTATCCACCATGCTGACGCTCAACCCCAAACCGTCCGGCAACGACAGCGACGGCACGCCGCGCCCGCCGAACAATGCCGAGAAAGGCTTTGCCGCTCTGGCGCATGGCGCCGGCGTATTCTGGCTGCCGGTGCTGCCACTGCCGATTCTGGCGCTGCTGATCCCGGTACTGATCCTGTCGTTTGCCCGTGTGCACTCCGACTTTGTCGAGCAGCATGCGGTGCAGGCCACCAATTTCCAGCTGCTGATGGGCTGCTTCTACGTCCTGGCGATGATCGGCTCGTTCGCCTTCAACAGCCTGTTTCCGCTGTGGTGGGTTGGCATCGGCTCGGCCATGTTCTCGATGTGGGAAGCGGCCAAGGCGATCAACGGCTGGAAGTCGAAATACCCTGTTACGCTCAAGCTGTTCAAATAAGGGATAATCCCTAGCATTCCCGCAACCGACGGGCATGCGGCGCGGCCGTGGCTAGCATTCTGACTGCAGGGTATACATCTGCATGCTTTTGGAAACAAAAGCTGCAGCCGCATACCCGCCACCCGTCCGTCACGCCTGCAGACCAGTAGCCCAACATGATTACCATCGCGCTCTCGAAAGGCCGCATTTTTGAAGAAACCCTGCCGCTGCTGGCCGCAGCCGGCATCACTCCAGCCGAAGATCCGGAGAAAAGCCGCAAGCTGATCATCGGCACCAACCGCGACGACGTGCGCCTGATCATCGTGCGCGCCACCGACGTGCCGACCTATGTCGAGCATGGCGCGGCCGATCTGGGCGTAGCGGGCAAGGATGTGCTGCTGGAGCATGGCGGTGACGGCCTGTATCAGCCGCTGGATCTGGATATCGCCAAGTGCCGTCTGATGGTCGCCGTACGCGAAGGCTACGACTACGACGCCGCGGTCAAGCAGGGCGCGCGCCTGAAAATCGCCACCAAGTACGTCAAGCAGGCGCGCGACCACTTCGCCGCCAAGGGCGTGCACGTCGACCTGATCAAGCTGTACGGCTCGATGGAGCTGGCGCCGCTGGTCGGACTGGCCGATGCCATCGTCGATCTGGTGTCCACCGGCGGCACGCTCAAGGCCAACAAACTGGTCGCCGTCGAGCACATTCGCGACATCTCCAGCCGGCTGGTGCTGAACCAAGCCGCACTGAAGCTGAAGCGCGACCGCCTGCAGCCGATGCTCGACGCCTTCGAAAGCGTCATCGGCAAGTAATACAGCGGAGCAAAATGATGAGCAGCACTTACCAGCTGATCCTGACTGGCAACATCCTGCCCGGCACACCTCCTGAACAAGCTGTCGCCAATCTGGCGCAATTGCTGAAGCTGGAACTTGCCCAGGCCCAGGCGCTGCTGCACAAGTCACCGACCCTCATCAAGAAAGAAATCCCGCAACAGCAGGTGGACAACTACCTGCAGCACTTTGCCAGGGCGGGTGTCGAAGTCAAAGCCGAAGCGCTTGCCGCGCCGACCCTCTCATTGCAGCCGGATGCGCCGGCAATCGAGCAAATCACCTGCCCGAAATGCGCCCGCGTGCAGCCCAAGCGCACGCTGTGCCTGGATTGCGGCTGCGACATGCCGCGCTTGCTCGCGACACAGAATGACAAACCGCGTGAAGCCGCACCTGTCAGCGCGGCCAGCGTCAGCCCGATACAGCAAGGCTTCCGGGCCACGCGTGAACCCTTGCCGCTTGGCAAAATCCTGTTCGTCGCGCTGCTGCTGGCCGCCGCTGGCTGGTGGTATTTCGTCGCCAGCCGCAGCATCAGCGAAGAACAGGCGCGGGAGTACTACGCTCACTACGAAAAAGCCATGCTCACCCGTGACCCCAAGGCCATGTGCGCCTTGCTGGCCGATGATTTTCAAGGCAGCAGCAATATCGGCAGCATCGATAAAAAATCCACCTGCGCTGACCAGGAAGAGTTTTTCAGCACCATCGCGCAACTGGGCGAAAAGATGGGCGGCATGATGCAGCTCGATTCACGCTACGAGATTCACAGCGTGACGCTGTCGGCCGACAAGAAACAGGCTACCGTCAACCTGAGCAGCGAACTCGATGTCGGCGGCAGCATCATGAACATCAAAGCCCAGTCCACCGACACGCTGATCCGCCGTAACGGCAAAGTGCTGTTATGGCGCAGCGAAGGCCTCGTGCAAGCCAGCTCCGGCCAGCACTGAACGCCTCATGACAAAGGCGCAGCACCATTTGGCCAGTTTGGCCTTGCCTGTGCCTCCATGCCTCTGCGGCTTAATTCTTTGTTTTTTTGCGATACAGGACGACCACCATGATTCGCCGCCTTGATTCTTCTTCCGCCGACTTCCAGCTGCAACTCACCGCGCTGCTGGCCTTCGAAACGTCGCAGGATCCGGACGTCGATCATCGCGTCGCAGCCATCCTCGCCGACGTAAAAGCACGCGGCGATGCGGCCGTCATCGAATACACCAACCGCTTCGACGGCATGAGCGCGCAGGACTTTGCCGAGCTGGAACTCACGCAGGCTGAACTGAAGGCCGCTTTCGAGCGCCTGCCTGCCGCACAGGCCGAAGCCCTGCAAGCCGCCGCCGAGCGCGTGCGCCGCTACCACGAACGCCAGAAAATGGCGTCGTGGTCGTATGAAGACGAAGACGGCACGCTGCTGGGCCAGCAGGTCACCGCGCTGGATCGCGTCGGCATCTATGTGCCGGGCGGCAAGGCGGCCTACCCGTCTTCTGTCCTGATGAACGCCATTCCGGCGCATGTGGCCGGCGTGAAGGAAATCATCATGGTCGTCCCCACCCCCAAGGGTGAAAAGAACGACTTGGTGCTGGCGGCAGCCTTCGTGGCCGGCGTGTCGCGCGCGTTTACCATCGGCGGCGCACAGGCGGTTGGCGCGCTGGCCTTCGGTACGCAAACGGTACCGCAGGTCGACAAAATCACTGGCCCCGGCAATGCCTACGTCGCCAGCGCCAAGCGCGCGGTCTTCGGCATCGTCGGCATCGACATGGTCGCCGGCCCGTCGGAAATCCTGGTGCTGGCTGACGGCACAACCAATCCGGACTGGGTGGCGATGGACCTGTTCAGCCAGGCCGAGCACGACGAAATCGCGCAATCCATCCTGCTGTGCCCGGACGCCGCCTACGTGGATGCCGTGGCCGCCAGCATTGCCAAGCTGCTGCCAAATCAGCCACGCAAGGACATCATCGCCGCATCGCTGGCCAACCGTGGCGCGCTGATCGTGGTGAAGGATCTGGCGGAAGCCTGCGAAATCTGCAATTACATCGCGCCGGAACACATGGAATTGTCGGTGGAAAACCCGGAAGCGCTGCTGCCGCAGATCCGTCATGCCGGCGCGATTTTCATGGGAAAGTTCACCAGCGAATCGCTCGGCGACTACTGTGCCGGCCCGAATCACGTACTGCCCACCGCGCGCAGCGCGCGCTTCTCCAGCCCGCTGGGCGTGTACGACTTCCAGAAGCGCTCCAGCCTGATCAAGGTCTCCGAGGCCGGTGCGCAGAAGCTGGGCAAGATCGCCAGCGTGCTGGCGCATGGCGAAGGGCTGACCGCGCACGCCAATGCGGCAGAATTCCGCCTCAAATAGTCGGCAACGCGCCCCACGCAAACGGCAGCCCGGTGGCTGCCGTTTTTCATTGCATTCATCCAGTGCAGAGCACGCCTTGTGGTGCACACCACAGGCTATCCCCCTGCAGCACCGGCACACCCCTGTCAGCGTGAATTCAGATTACAATGGCCGTCCTGACCACACCTGAAATGTGCCGAGTGGATAATCCCTACGCAGCCCCGCAGGCAGCACTCGACGAGACACCGAAGCAGCGCAACTACGTGCTGGCTAGCCCTGCCCGCCGCCTGGCTGCGGCGATATGCAACCAGGTCATGGGCCTTGTCATTTTCCTCATCGGCCTTGCCATGAGCATTGATGCAGGTAATTTTGGCCCGCTGATCTATCTAGCCATTCTGCTCGGCTGGCTGGCTTTGCAGTGCCACAGCATGCTCCGTAATGGCCAGAGTATTGCCAAGGGCTGGCTGGCGTTGCGGGTGGTACGCAACGATGGTTCGCATTGTGATGCTCTACGTTACATACTGGCCCGGGAAATGCTGCCACTGCTGCTGATTCCCGTTCTTCCCCTGCTGCTGATGTTCATTTCCGGCGCCTTGCGCCTGACAATCAACTGGTATGACGACTTTGCGCTAGTGCTGCTCATGGTGTTCAGCGGGTTGATGATTTATTACGGCGAATCAGCACTGCTCTTGCTGCCCGGACGCCAAGCCCTGCACGACCGCCTGTGCGACACCATCGTCATCCGCGAGGACCTCAGCCATGCTTGACGGTCACCTGCATCTGCAAACACCGGAAGGCATTACGCTGCCGCTGACGCCTGCCGGGCCGCCCAAACGTGCGCTGGCGTGGCTGCTGGATTTCATTTTCCGGCTACTGCTGGGTTTGTTCATGGTTTTCCTGATCAACCTGCCCGGCTTTTCCGGTCGGCTGGAAACCGGGCTGATGCTGCTGGTGGCGTTTCTGCTGCTGTGGGCCTACCCGGTGCTGTTCGAGATCTATGGCAGCGGCATGACGCCGGGCAAGCGCATTGTCGGCATCCAGGTGGTGCGCGACAACGGGCTGCCGATCGGCTGGCGCGAAGGCGTGTTGCGCAACCTGCTGCGTGCGGCCGATTTTCTGCCGATGTGGTACGGGCTGGGACTGGTGGCGATGCTGCTCAACAGCGACTTCCGCCGGCTTGGTGATGTGCTGGCCGGTACCCTGGTCGTGTATCGCCCGCAAAAGAAGAAAACCAAAGCGATGCCGACAGGTACCCCCCGCGAGCTGCCATTCCCGCTCAAGCCGGAAGAACAGCACGCCATTCTTGATTTTGTCGAGCGCAGCGGTCAGTTGCCTCCGGCCCGGCGCTTCGAGCTGGCCAATCTGGCCGAGCCACTGACGGCCTGCACCGGACAGGCATCGCTGCAGCGCCTGCAGGATTACGCGGCCGGACTGACCGGCAATGGCCACGCCACTCGCCCGGATTCGCAGCCATGAAACAGAAGTTGTTCGAAGCCCATTACGCCGGGCTCTGGCAAAGCATCGAGGCCAGCCTGGGCAGCGATACGCCAGCGGCGGATTTTCCCGAACGCTACCGTGCGCTGTGCCACACCCTGGCACTGGCGCGCCAGCGCGGCTATTCACCCTCGCTGGTCGCCCGCCTGAGCGAGCTGGCGCTGGGTGCGCACCGCCTGCTCTACGGAGCCCCGGAAAAGCGCGAGCTGGTACTGATGCGCTGGGTACGCCGCGATTTCCCGCGACTGGTACGGGCCGAGTGGCGGGTCGTGCTGCTCTCGCTGGGCGTGTTCCTGTTCACTGCCGCACTGGTGGCGCTGGCGGTGTACAGCAATCGCGATTACGCCTACAGCTTTTCCTCAGCCTACGAGCTCAGCCATTACGAAAGCATGTATCGCGACGGGCTGGAGCGCTTTGGCGAGCGCAAGGCCGATTCCGACATGCTGATGTTCGGCTTTTATATCTGGAACAATGTATCGATCTGCTTTCGCGTGTTTGCCGGCGGCGTGTTTTTCGGGTTGGGCTCGCTGCTGTTTGTGGCGTTCAACGGCGTGCATTTCGGGCTGATCGCCACCTGGCTGACGCTGAACCCGGAAACGGTGAACAACTTCTGGTCCTTCGTGATCACCCATGCGGCGCTGGAGCTGACCGGCCTGATTCTGGCCGGTGCTGCCGGACTGCGACTGGGACTGGCCATCCTCAAGCCCGGACGGCTCAGCCGTGGTGCCAGCCTGCGCGCGGCTGCCGGGCGCATCCTGCCCATGCTGCTGGGGGCGGCCATCATGACCTTTCTGGCGGCCTTCATCGAAGCCTTCTGGTCATCGCGCGCCGACATGCCGCCGCTGGTGAAATACATGGTCGGCGGTCTGCTGTGGGCGGCCGTGTTGCGCTATCTGCTGTTTGCCGGCCGGGGTGAGTCATGAAGCTCGAGCAACTGCAGGTCGACGCCCGCCCCCGTCCGCATGCGCAGGCCATCGATCTCGGCATGGCGCTGCTGCGCGAACACGCCCGCACGGTCTACCTGTGCTGGTGGGCGCTGTGGCTGCCGCTGGGGCTGATCGTCGCACTGCTGTCACCACACGGTTTTCTGAGCTGGAATTGGGTGATTCTGTGGTGGCTGCGCCCGCTGATCGAGCGCAGCACCATTTTCATCCTGTCCCGCGGGGTCTTCGGCGAAACCATCAGCGTGCGCCAGGCGCTGCGTGCCTGGCCGAGGCTGTTGCGCAAGGGCTGGATCCGTACACTGACGTGGTGGCGGCCCATTGTCACCGGCCGCGGGCTCTACCAGCCGGTATGGGTGCTGGAAGGCGCCGATGGCGCACAGGCCACCCAGCGCCGCCGGGTGCTGGGCGCGCGGGGCGCCTACGGTTCAGCCGCCTGGTTCGGCATCATCTGCGCACATTTCGAATTCGTGCTGCAACTGGCGCTACTCAGCCTACTGGGGCTGTTTTTTTCCTCGGTCGACGAGATGAATCCCTTCCTGCTGCTGCAGGACGAGTTCGCACCGGGGCGCTGGGAAAACCACCTGCCTCTGGTCGGCTACCTGATTTCTGCCGGACTGATCGGCCCGTATTACGCCGCAAGCTGTTTCACCCTCTACCTGAACCGCCGCGCCGAACTGGAAGGCTGGGATATCGAAATCGCGCTGCGCCGCCTGCTCCGCCGCCGCCAAAGCCTGCTTGATCGCGGCGCGGCCAAGTCCATGCTCGGGCTGCTGGTGGCAGGCTTCTGCCTGGTTCTCCCAGCGCCCGACAGCCAGGCGGCGGATTGCAGCAAGCTGCCTGTTCCCGGTGACACGGCGGCCAGCCGCGCTTCAGCCGTTTCGGCACAGCAGCGCCAGTTGCGCGCCAGCATCGATAGCCTGAGCCGCGGTCAGGAGTTTTCGCACTGGGAATGCGTGACCAAATGGGAGGCGAAAACCAAGGTACCGGAAAAAATCGACACGGATGAGGAAAGCTGGCTAAGCAAGCTGTTTCGCACCCGCGCCCCCGATCTACCGGTGGCCGAGATTCTCAAGCCGCTGGTGATTACCCTTGCCATCGCCCTGATTGTCTGGCTGCTGTGGCGCAACCGCCGGCTACTGGGCGGGCTACTGCCCGCGGCGCGCGATCCCGAACGCCAGATTGCCAGCGAGATTGCCGGCCTGGATATCCGCCCGGAAAGCCTGCCCGGCGACATTCCGACCAGCGTGCTGCAACTGTGGCAGCGCGGTCAGCGGCGGGAGGCACTGGCACTGCTCTACCGCGCCAGCGTATCGCGGCTGGCGCATGCCGATAGCCTGGAAATCGCCCCGGGCTTCACCGAAGGTGATTGCCTGCAATCAGCCCGGCAGGCCGAACGGCAGGGACTGCTTAGCCAGCCCGCCGGCGTACTTTTTGCAGAAATCACCCGCGCCTGGCAGGCCGCCGCCTACGCCGACCGCTGGCCTCAGGATGAGCAGTTGCGCAACCTCTGCCTGCGCTGGCCCCCGGCACTGGGAGGGCAGTCATGAAAGCGCGCAGCCTGATCCTCGGCCTGCTGTTTGCCATTATCGTGCTGGGTGGCGGCGGCTTGTGGCTGCTGCTCATGCACCCTGTTCCGGCCTGGGAGCCCCGCGCACTGCCGGCAGAAACCCGCGAACAGCCACTGCTGCTGGCCGAACGCTTTCTCGCGGCCAATGGCGCGCGCCCGCGGCAGGTGAACGAGCTGGCACCTGCGGCAATGGCGCTGCAGGAGGTCGACGTGCTGGTGCTGCCCTGGCGCAGCCGCAATACGACCAAGGCCGACCAGCAGGCCCTGCAGGACTGGGTGGCTCGCGGCGGCGTACTGCTGACCTCGGCGGGCGAGATCGACTATGACGACGACGAGCAGGTTGTCGATCACCGCAGCGATGACCCCTTGCTGCACCTGCTCGATCTGCAGCATCACGCCGGATCCCTTCCACCGGAGGGTGACGGCAAGCAGGCCAGCGATTACTACCGCACAGTACAGTTGCCAGGCCTATCGCACGCCGTGCAATTTGAGGGGCGCGGGCTCGCCCAGCTGCAGGCTGGCCAGATCCGGCCAGCCTGGACGGATGACAGCGGCGCGCTGCTGCTGGGCTACCGCCATGGCCGTGGCTGGATCGTGATCGCCAGCGAAACCGACCAGCTGCTCACCAACTGGAATCTGGCGGATGCCGATCACGCCGAGCTGCTGTGGGCCATCAGCCGGCTGAATACGGCCGAGCCCAGAGTCTGGCTGGTACGCACGCAAGATACCCTCCCCTGGTATGAGTTGCTATGGCAGAAACTGCCTTACCCCCTGCTTGGTACCCTCCTGGCACTCCTGCTATGGCTCTGGCGTGCAGGCAGCCGTTTCGGCCCGTTGCTCCCTGAGATGGCCGCGGCACGGCGGGCCATTCTCGAGCACATCGATGCCAGTGCCCGCTGGCTCTGGCAGCATGATCGCGGACGCGAGCACCTGCTGGCGACCGTACGCAGCGCGTTGCGCGAGCGCATTGCCAATCGCCTGCCGGAGCTCTCGCGCCTGCCCGATGCCGAGCTGGTGCGCCTGCTGGCGCTGCGATATGACATCTCGGCGGTCGCACTCGAGCAGGCCCTGACCGGCCGCGCGCCCAAGCATCCCGCCCAGTTCACCAACCGTATTGCCCTGCTGCAATCCCTGAGGAATCGTTTATGACCGTCAGCCCGGAACATTTCACCCAGGCCATCGAAATTGCCCGCCGCCTCAAGTCGGAAATCGACCGCGCCGTCATCGGGCAGGACAACGCCATCCAGAGCGTGCTGGCCTGCTTTCTCGCGGGCGGCCATGTGCTGCTGGAAGGCATGCCGGGGCTGGGCAAAACGCTGCTGGTGAAAGCACTGGCCAAGACCTTCTCCGGCCAGTTTGCCCGCATCCAGTTCACCCCCGACCTGATGCCGGCCGATTTGATCGGCCACGCGATGTTCGACATCAAGAGCCAGAATTTCACCGTGCGGCGCGGGCCGATTTTCACCAATCTGCTGCTGGCCGATGAAATCAACCGCGCGCCGGCCAAAACCCAGGCGGCGTTGCTCGAGGTGATGCAGGAACGCCAGGCAACCATCGAAGGCGAATCGCACCAGCTGGAAGCGCCTTATATGGTGCTGGCCACCCAGAACCCGCTGGAGCAGGAAGGCACCTACCCGCTGCCCGAAGCGCAGCTCGACCGTTTTCTGGTCAAGGTACTGATGGATTACCCTTCCGCCGAGGAAGAACTGGCACTGACACGGCAGGTGACCAACAACCGTCTGGGCGACGGGCTGGATGTCAGCAGCGTGAATACCATCATCAAGCCGGACACCGTTATTACCCTGCAGCAGATTGTTGCGGCCGTGCGGGTTGACGAGCAGGTGGTCGATTACGCCGTGCGCATCGTGCGCGCCACACGGGACTGGCCGGGCATCGGCATCGGTGCCGGCCCGCGCGGGGCCATCGCACTGATCCGTCTGGCACGCGCCTGGGCACTGCTGGATGAACGCGACTTCGTCACGCCGGACGACATCAAGCAATCGGCCTACCCGGTATTGCGCCACCGCATCGCCATGACTCCCGAAGCCGAACTGGAAGGCCTGGATCCCGACCGTCTGCTGCGCGGGCTGCTGGAACAATTGCCGGCACCGCGCGCATGATTCCGAGCCGCCGCCTGCTGCTGCTGGCTCTTGCTCTGGGGGCGCTGGGCATTGCCCCCGCACTGCGCCCGGAGCTGGCGGCCATCTGGTCCAGCCTTGCCGGACTGCTGCTGCTGACCATGCTGATCGATGGGATTCGGGGGCTACGCCCTCCCGACGTCAGCGTGAACCGCCACCACCCCGGGGCGTGGTCGCAAGGACGCTGGCATGACTGCCGGCTGAGCCTGGCGCTGGCCAGTGGCCGGCCATTGCGGCTGGAAGTCTTCGACCATTACCCTTCAGGCTGGGAAATGCGCGGCCTGCCGCATGCCCTGCAGGCCCCGCTGCAGCCCGGACACAGTGTCGAGCTCAGCTTCGGCCTGCGGCCGCCGCAGCGCGGTGATCACGCCTTCGGCCGCTGCGAGCTGCGCATCAGCAGCCCCTGGGGTCTGTGGCAGCGCCGGCAATGGACGGGCTCGGCCGAAACAGTGCGGGTCTTCCCCGACTTTGCCCGCATTCTGCACCACAGCATCCACGCCACCGACACCCGCCAGCAAGGCGGCGTGCTGCGCCGCCGCCGGCGCGGCGAAGGGACGGACTTCCACCAGCTGCGCGAATACCGACAGGGCGACAGCCTGCGCACGATCGACTGGCACGCCACCGCCCGCTTCCAGAAGCCAATCAGCCGCGAATACCAGGAAGAACGTGACCAGCAGATCATTTTCCTGCTCGACTGCAGCCGGCGCATGCAGGCGCAGGATGACGAACGCAGCCACTTCGATCATGCGCTGGACGCGATGCTGCTGCTGGCGTGGACCGCACAGAAGCAGGGCGACAGCATTGGCGTATATACCTTTGGAGGTATTGAGCGCTGGCTGGCGCCAATGAAGGGCCGCGCGGCCATTGATCGCCTGCTGCAAGGCGTGTACGACCTGCAGCCGACACTGGCGATCCCGGATTATCTGGCAGCCACCGAACGGGTGCTGGAAAAGGCCCGCAAGCGTTCCTTCATCGTGCTGCTGACCAATCTGCGTGACGAAGACGAATCGACGCTGGCCCCCAGCCTGCAGCTGCTGAACGAGCGCCATCTCACGCTGTGCGCCAGCCTGCGCGAAGTGGCGCTCGACCGTGCCATCGAGGCCCCGGTCAGCACCTTCGAAGGCGCACTGCGCCATGCTGCGGGACAGGGCTATCAGCAGGCGCGACGCCAGGCCTTGCGTCGACTGGGGGTACGTACCCGGGAATTTCTGGATGTCACGCCGCAGCAGCTGCCTGCGGCGCTGGTGAACAACTATCTGAAGCTGAAGGAAAGCGGCCAGCTCTAGCCGGCCAATCGGCCGGTGCGGGGTGCACAACATTTGGCAACAACGTCCTGCGGCCACTGACGGCAGAATCGCTGCGCTTCTGCCTTTCTGCTGCACCCCATGTCTGCTGCTACTTCTCAACGCTTTGTGGTTCTCGACAGTTTTCGCGGCATTGCCGCGCTGTGCGTCGTGGTCTTTCACCTGCACCTGCTGCAGGGTTTTTCCCAGTGGGAATTCTTCCGCTCGGCCGGTCTGTGGGTCGAGTTCTTTTTCGTGCTCAGCGGTTTCGTGCTCTGTCACAGTTACGGACAGCGCGACTGGCATGGCGCGCAGCTGCGCGACTACCTGATCAGCCGCAGTTGCCGGATTTTCCCGCTGCATATCGCCATGCTGCTCGTGCTGACCCTGGGACAGCTGCTGCTGTGGCTGGCGGGCAAGCCCGCCTTCCTCGGCAGCATGGCGGCCAGTGAATGGCTGCCCAACCTGCTGCTGCTGCAAGCCTGGCTGCCGGAGAGCAACCCGTTCTCGTTCAACGGCCCGGCATGGAGCATCAGTGTCGAGTTCTACCTGTATCTGGGGCTGGCCGCCGTCTTGCTGCTGACACCGCGCCCGTGGCGGAGCGTGGCGTATGCCACGATCAGCGCAGTTTGCGTGCTGTGCGTTGTCACCGGGCAGCCCTTCAGCGGAAGCGGTACATTTCGTGGAGTGACCTGTTTTGCGATTGGTGCGCTGGCGTACTGCCTGTACCGCCGGCTCGCTCGCACTGCACGGCCCTTGAGGTTTGCCAGCCTGCTGGAGCTGGCCGCCCTGCTGGCCTTGTATGTTGTACTGACGGCGCACTATCCGGCCAAAAGCCTGCTGGCCAGCCTCTTTTTCGCCGCCTTTATCCTGCTGTTTGCCCGCGAGAATGGCGCCATATCACGGCAACTGCGCCGGCCGGTTTTCGAGCAGCTGGGACACTGGTCCTTCGGCATTTACCTGACCCATGTGGTGCTGCTGCACGCCATCGACCTGCTGCTGCGCAGCATGCCGGCGCTGGGAGGCCCAAACTGGCTAGCCCTGGTGACGGAAAATGGCAATCTGCTGGTGTTTGTTGCCACGGGCTCGGCCACCGGTGACAGCCTGTTCGGGCTGGGCGTGCTGCTACTGGTCATTGCCGCTGCCGCAACCTGCTACCGCCTGATCGAACAACCCGGCATGGCACTGGGCAAGCGCTGGCGTCAATCGCGGTGGGCGACGGGTGAGTCCCCGCTGGTAGCGGCCAGGCAAGGTACGTAACCCCGTATAGGCCTGTCGACCTTACCAAATAAAAGGTCCAGCAACATACCCAGAACAAAAAAACGGCAACCCGAGGGTTGCCGTTTTACTTGGGGCTGCGCCGATCAGGACTTGCCATCCTGTCCGGGCACCTGCCAGCCACCACCCAGTACCTTGTACAGCGTCACCAGCGCCACACGCTTCTGCCGCAGTGCATCCTCAAGACTCAGTTCGCCCTGGAACAGACTGCGCTCGCTATCGAGTACTTCCAGATAGCTGGAGTAGCCGTTGTTGTAGCGCAGATTGGCCAGATAAAGCTGCCGCTTGAGCACGTCCTGTTCGGCAGCCAGTACCGCATGCTTCTGCTCTGCGGCCTGATAGTTGCGCAAAGCGGCGCGAGTATCGGCAAAGGCCTGGCTGACGGCCTGACGATAGGTCGCCACCGCCGCCTTTTCCTGCGCGCGGGCCTGATCAACCTGCGCGGCGGTAAGCCCGCTATTGAAGATCGGCATCGCCAGATTGCCGGCGAATGACCACGCCCCGCTGGCACTGTCGAACAGTGTCGACATCTGCCCACTTTCAAGCCCCAGGAATCCGGTCAGGCTGATGCGCGGGAAGTAGGCCGCGCGCGCCGCCGAGACCTTGGCCTGGCTGGCGCGCAGATTCTGCTCGGCCTGCTGGATATCCGGGCGGCGCAGCAAGAGGTCCGATGGCAAGCCAGAGGGCACCGTCCCGGCGGCCACCAGCTTGCTGGATTCCTGCTTGGTCGGGGTTATCCCCTCCGCAAACAGCTCGCGCGGACTCTGGCCAACCAGCACCGACAAGGCCGACTCCTGCTGGTTCACGCGGGTCGCAAAATCCAGCTCCTGCGAGCGGGCCGTAGCGACTTCGGTTTCTGCCTGGCGCATGTCCAGTTCGGACGTAATCCCTCCTTCGAACTGCTTCTTGCGCAATTCATACGACGCCTTGCGGGTTTCCACGGTCTTGCGCGATGTCTCCAGACCGGCCAGCGATGATTGCAGTGCGAAATACTGCTCGGCGACCGAAGCTGCCAGCGTCAGGCGCGCACCATCGAGAGCGTATTCGCTGGCGAGCAGGTTGGCTCGTGCGGCTGCCGTACTGTTGCGCACCCGCCCCCACAGATCCAGCTCCCAGCTGGCCGACAGCCCGACCGAATAACTGTTGGCAATCGATTGCGGCGCGCCGTACACCGACTCGCTGCGCTGGCCACGCGATGCACCGGCGCTGCCATTGACCTGCGGCAGCTGCTCCGAGCTGGTAATCCCCAGCACGGCCCGGGCCTCGTCAACCCTGGCCATGGCCAGCTCGACGCTGGG
Organism: Chitinilyticum piscinae; assembly: GCF_015223195.1. Lineage (GTDB taxonomy): Bacteria > Pseudomonadota > Gammaproteobacteria > Burkholderiales > Chitinibacteraceae > Chitinilyticum > Chitinilyticum piscinae. The sequence continues at coordinate 321,030 of NZ_JADFUA010000003.1, forward strand.
GCTGCGCTCCAGCGCCTTGTCGACCAGATTGTTCAGTACCGGATCCTGGAATGCCTCCCACCATTTCGGCGCCACCTCGACCACTTCGCCGGCCGGTGCATCGGGCAGCGGAAGATCGGGTTTGTCATAGGTCGGATTCAGGCCGCACGCAGCCAGCAATACCACCAGGGTCAGCGGCAATACCGTGCGTCCGGCACGACTGATGATCGGCTTATGCATGATTCTGCTCCTTGCCGGACGACGCCTTCATGATCAGGCGGAAGAACAGCGGAATGAAGAAAATCGCAATGAACGTGGCGGCCAGCATCCCGCCGATAACCGGCCAGCCCAGTGCATGACGGCTGGCCGAGCCCGCCCCGCTGGACAGCACCAGCGGCACACACCCCAGAATGAAGGCCAGTGATGTCATCACGATCGGACGGAAGCGCAGACGGGCCGCTTCCAGCGCCGAATCAAGCAGGCTCATCCCTTCTTCGTGCTTCATCACCGCAAACTCGACAATCAGGATCGCGTTTTTCGCGGCTAGACCGATCAGTGTCACCAGACCGATCTGGAAGTACACGTTATTGGTCAGCCCGACGGCCCAGGTGGCCAGCAAGGCCCCGAACAGCGCAAACGGCACGGCCGTGATCACCGCAAACGGCAGCGACCAGCGTTCGTACTGCGCCGCCAGAATCAGGAAAATCATGATGATGCCAAAACCGAAGGCGAGCCCTGCAGTGCCTGCCGATTTCTTTTCCTGATAGGCCGAACCGATCCATTCCAGCTTGGCATCATTGCCCAGCACTTCGGTCGACACCTCTTCCAGCGCCTTGATGGCCTGCCCGGAGCTGTAACCTGCCGCCGGCTGAGCCATGATCTTCGCGGCCTGGAAGACATTGAAGCGCTCGACCAGCTCAGGACCTGCCGAGTTCTTCACCGTGACCAGGCTGTTGAGCGGGATCATGTCGCCATGTTGCGAACGGACGAACACGTTGCGGATGTCCTCCGGCTTGGCCCGGTAATCGGCTTCGGACTGCAGCTGCACCCGGTAGGTGCGGCCGAACTTGTTGAAGTCGTTGACGTAGACCTGGCCGAACGTGGCCTGCATGGTATCGAAGACATTATTGATCGGGACGCCCAGCGCCTTGGCCTTCTCCCGGTCAAGATCCAGGTAGATTTGCGGCACATTGGCGCGGAAGGTCGTCGAAACGCTGGAGAACTCCGGACGCTTCTTGGCCGCCTCGACAAAACGCTGCACCTCGGCCGAGAAGGCTTTGGCGTCACCGGTACCGCGGTTCTGCAGATAGCCTTCCAGACCACCCGTGGTCGACATGCCCATGATGGGGGGCGGGTTGAAGGTTGCGGCAAAACCGTCGGTCAAGCCCATGTACCCCATGCCCTGCAGTTTCTTGGCCAGTGCAAACGAGTCGTTGCCTGCCCCCTGGCGCTCGCTCCAGTCCTTCAGCGTGATGAAGGAGATGCCGCTATTGCTGATGATGGCACCCGAAAGAATGTCAAAACCGGAGAAGGTCACCACACTCTCGACGTTTTCGTTGCGCATGGCCATCTGGTCAAACCGGTCGGCTACCTTCTGTGTACGGGTCAGCGACGAGGCATCCGGCAGCATCACGGCCCCCATCAGGTAGCCTTGGTCTTCATCGGGCACCAGTGCGCCAGGCAACCGGCTGAACAAGCCCCAGGTGCAGAACAGGATGACCGCAATCAGGCCGAAGGCAACACCCACACGCCGGTTGAGAAAGGCCACCCCGCCGACGTATTTGCCGGTGAGCTTGTCGAAGCTGTTATTGAACCAGACAAAGAATCTGGCAGGCTGGTGATGGCTATTCTTCAGCAGCAAGGCACACAGTGCCGGCGACAGCGTCAGCGCCACCAGACCGGAAATGGCCACCGAAACGGCAATCGTCACGGCAAACTGCTTGTACATCACCCCGGTCATACCGCCCATGAAGGCCACTGGCAGGAATACCGCGCACAGCACCAGCACGATCGCGACGACCGGGCCAGACACTTCTTCCATCGCCAGAATGGCGGCCTCGCGTGCCGAGCACTTCTTCTCGCTCATGATCCGTTCGACGTTTTCCAGCACCACGATCGCATCATCCACGACGATACCGATCGCCAGTACCATCCCGAACAGCGTCAGCAGGTTGATTGAGAAGCCAAGCAACAGCATCCCGGCAAACGTGCCGACCAGCGATACCGGTACAGCAATACATGGAATCAGCGTGGCGCGGAAATTCTGCAGGAACAGGTAAACCACGATGAACACCAGCACGATGGCTTCGAACAGCGTGTGCACCACTTCTTCGATCGAGATCTTCACAAACTCGGTCGTGTCATAGGGCACGCTGTAGCGGATGTCCTGCGGGAAGCGCGCCTTCAGCTCTTCCATCTTGGCCTTCACCGCCTCGGCCACCGCCACGGCATTCGCCCCCGGTTGCAGATAAGTACCGATACCGACAGCCGGCTTGCCATTGGCTCGCACGGTCAGATCGTAATCCTTGCCGCCGATCTCGACCCGGGCGATGTCTTTCACCCGGATTTTCGAACCGTCCGGCATGGCCCGCACGATGATGTTCTGGAATTCACTGACTTCTTCCAGACGCCCCTTGGTCTGCACGGTAAAGGTGAAATCCACTGGCGAAGTCGTTGGCTGGGCGCCGATCTTGCCGGCCGCAAACTGGGCATTCTGTTCGCGGATCGCCGAGATCACGTCACTGGTCGTCAACCCCAGCTGGGCCATGCGGTCGGGCCGCAGCCAGACACGCATCGCGTAATCGGTGCCCCCGAACAGCGAAATATCGCCAACGCCCGGAATACGCTTGAGCTCATCGACAATATTCAGCAGCGCATAGTTCGACAGATACGTCGTGTCGTAACTGCCCTTGGGCGAATCCAGCGTCACCACCTGCAAGATCGAGGTCGATTTTTTCTTGACCGTTACCCCCTGCTTCTTTACCTCTTCCGGCAACTGGGCCATGGCGGCGGAGACGCGGTTATTGACGTTGATGGTCGCCTGATCGGGGTCGGTGCCGATGTCGAAATACACGTTCAGGTTCATCTGCCCGTTGGAGGCCGAACCCGATTGCATGTAGATCATCTTTTCCACGCCGTTGATCTGCTGCTCCAGCGGTGCGGCCACGGTCTGGGCAATCACTTCCGGCGTGGCGCCGGGGTAGAACGCCGTCACCGAAACAACAGGCGGGGTGATTTCCGGATATTGTTCGATGGGCAGCGAGCGCATCGCGGCCAGACCCGCCAGCACGATGATGATCGAAATCACGCTGGCAAAGATCGGCCGCTCAATAAAGAACTTCGAGAACATGACGTCTCCTTTACTTGGCCGCCGGAGCCGAAGCGGCCTTCGCCGCCAGCGCTGCCTGCATCTGGCTGGCGGTCATCGGCTGGACCTTGGCTCCAGGACGTGCCTTCATCAGGCCCTCGACAATGATCTGCTCGCCGGGTTTGATGCCCTCTTCGACGAGAACGCCACCCGACACGGCCGAGCCCAGCTTCACGGTACGCGGCTCGACATCACCACTGGCGCTCACCACCATCACCAGCTTGTCAGCCTGCGACTGGGTAATGGCTCGCTCGGGGACGACGATCGCATCCTTGCGGGTACCGATATCCAGGATCAGGCGCACGAACTGACCGGGCAGCAACTTGCCGTCCTTGTTGTCGAAAATCGCGCGAGCCTGGATGGTGCCGGTCTTGGGGTCAACACGGTTGTCGGAGAAATTGATGCGCCCCACCTTGTCATAGGTCGAGCCATCCGCAAGGCGGATATGCGCCGTCCAGTTGCTCGAATCCCGTACGGCCATCTTGCCGCTGGCCACCGAGCGCTCGAAGGTCAAGCGGTCTTGCTCGGAGTAGGAGAAATTGACATACAGCGGCTCGAACTGGGAAATGGTCGTCAGTGGCGATCCGCTGCTCGCCATGATCAGACTGCCCTCGGACTGCGCCACCTTGCTGGTGACACCGGAAATCGGTGCGGTCACCTTGGTGTAGCCAAGATTCAGCTCCGCTTCCTTGACCTTGGCCTGTGCCGATTGCGAGTTGGCCAGAGCCGAATCATAGGCAGCCATCGCGTCGTCGTAATCCTTGCGGCTGACGGCGTTTTCCTTGAACAGCGGAATGATGCGGTCACGATCGGCCTTGGCCTTCTCCAGCGCCGCCATGGTCTGTGCCAATGCGCCCTTGGCCTGATCCAGCGCCGCCTTGTACGGCTCGGGATCGATCTCGAACAGCACCTGGCCGGCCTGAACAAACTGGCCTTCGGTATAGGTGCGCTTGAGCAGAATGCCATTCACGCGCGAGCGCACTTCCACGTCGCGATAGCCCGCAGTCTCACCCACCAGCTCGATTTGCATCGGCACATTGCGCAGGGCAATCTTTTCGACCACGACGGGAGCTGGCGGCGGCGCCTGCTGCTCGGCTTTTTCGCCACATGCAGCCAGGCCAGCCATCAGGGCTACGGCAATCAGGCTCCGCCGGATACCGGCAGCAAAGGGGTAATCAGTTTCACTCATCTTGTTGCGCTCCCAAAATACGCACCGAACTGTCAGATCATGACAGTGTGATTCATTTTGATGAAACGCGCATTATCCCCGCAGCAATCTTGCTGCAGATAGGTAATTTTCCACCTTCAGCAGCCCATGCCAGTGGCACTCTGTCATAGATCCGGGATAACTTGCCCGCGCATCCAACTGCAACTATAGATGGTGAACCCATCCTGATTTCGCCCAACGGAGAACCCCATGCATCCCAGACTGCTCCCCAAACTCACTGCCTTGCTGCTGCTCGCAGCCCCGCTGCTGCACGCCGCCGAGACCAAACCGGCCGAGCAGGTGATGCAGGCTCTTGCAGACGCCGAGGAGCAGCTCGACGAGGGACTCAAGCGCTTCGGCTATCTGAGCGGACTGGCGCTGGGCTGCGTGGACAAATCGCAGCGCACCCAGTTCGAGCGCGAAGTCATGGACGTCAATGCCGGCATTGTCCGCGCGCTGGGCACGGATCGGGCCTTTCTGTATGCCGCTTCGTTCGGTTATGGCAGCCACATGCAAATCAAGCTCGACGAGTGCAAAACCGTGCTGACCCGATATGACGAGCGGATCGCCAAATTTCGCAAGGGGCAGCAGGAGGGGCTGAAATGAACCGGCCATTGCATCTGCTCTGCATAGCGCTGGCCACATCGGGGATGCTGCTCTCGGATCTCGCCATGGCCAGCCGCTACGAGATCCGGCGTGAAATGCGCGAAGGTGCGCGGGAAGTCAGCCGCGAAAAACGCGAGGCTCGGCGTGAGCTGAGCCAGTGCACGACCCGCGCGTGCGCCCGCCGGGAAATCCGCGAAGGCTACCGGGAGGTCAATCGCGAACGACGTGAAGCTCGGCGGGAAATCCGCCGCGAAATCCGCGAGGAGCGCCGTGACGAATACTGGCGCGACCGCTATGACGACGATGATCGCGACCGCAGGGTGCTGGGCGGGATTGTGGTAGGTGCAGCCGTGGTAGGCATAGCCGCAGCAATTGCCCAATCGAACGAGGAATAAGGTCATGAGGCGGGCTGATCGGCAGAGCCCGCCTCACCCGACAGCCCATTCGTAACTTCCCTTGCCGGAAGGGCTTCACCTGCCGGCACATCTGGGCGACAATTACGGCCCTGCCGGTATTGCGGCTATCCCTACCTTGTATCCCGGAAATCATGCGCCAGGCCACCGTCACCCGCAACACGCTGGAAACCCAGATCACCGTCACCATCAATCTGGATGGCAGCGGCAAATCCTCTTTCGATACCGGCGTGCCGTTCTTTGAACACATGCTTGACCAGGTGGCCCGCCACGGCCTGTTCGACATCGAGATCAAAGCGGTCGGCGATCTGCATATCGATGCCCACCATACGGTGGAAGATGTCGGCATCACGCTCGGCCAGGCCTTTGCCAAGGCACTGGGCGACAAGAAAGGCATCCGCCGCTACGGCCACGCCTACGTGCCGCTGGACGAAGCGCTTTCGCGCGTGGTGGTCGATCTGTCCGGCCGTCCGGGACTAACCTACGAGGTCGAATACACCCGCGCCATGATCGGCAGCTTCGATGTCGATCTGTTCAGCGAATTTTTCCACGGCTTCATCAATCATGCCGCCGTCACGCTACACATCGACAACCTGCGCGGCAAGAATGCCCACCATCAGGCCGAAACCATCTTCAAGGCATTGGGCCGCGCGCTGCGCATGGCCTGTGAACCGGACGAACGGATGGCCGGCATCACCCCGTCCACCAAGGGCACACTGGTCGGCTGAAGAATACGAACATGAAAATTGCAATTGTTGACTACGGCATGGGCAACCTGCACTCGGTCGTGAAATCGATGCAGCTGGTTGCCGCCGAACATGCCGAAGTGGTACTGACCGCGGACGCGGCCATCATCGACGCGGCGGACAAGGTGGTGTTCCCCGGCCAGGGTGCCATGCCTGACTGCATGGCGCATCTGCAGGAATCCGGCCTGATCGCCAGCGTGCGCCGGGCCGCCGCCGAAAAGCCATTTCTCGGCATCTGCGTCGGCGCACAACTGATGTTCGAGCGCAGCGAAGAAGGCCCAACCGACAGCCTGGGCATTTTCAAGGGCGACGTCGTGCGCTTTCCGGCAGAGAAAATGGTCGATGCAAACGGCCAGAAGCTGAAAGTGCCGCACATGGGCTGGAACAACATGACGATCCGCCGCGAACACCCGCTGTGGGCGGGCATCGCCGATGGCGAGCGCTTCTACTTCGTGCACAGCTACCACTTCGCACCGGCGGAAGACATCGCCGTCATCGAGTCGGCCTACCCCTACACCTTCGCCGCCGCGGTGGCGCGCGACCATATTTTCGCGATCCAGTGCCACCCGGAAAAATCCAGTGCGGCCGGGCTGAAGCTGCTGCAGAATTTCGTACACTGGAATGGCAACTAGGTGCCTGCGACGATGATTTCCCTGAACGTGCTCGGTCACTGCCTGAAGAAAGCCGCACTGTTTGCGCTGACCAGCAGCGCGATATTCATTGCCTTCAACGAGGCCATGCTGGCGATTGCCTGGAACGGCGAGCGCCCGCACTATCCGGCGTTTGCACTGAGCATGCTGATTTTCTCGCTGATCTGGCAGATTCTGCTCGCCAAACGCAAGCCATCATGAAGACAGGTTGCTCGGAATCGCTCTTGGCTTTTTCCGCGCAACCATGCACACAGCGACCCAAACAAGGATTATCACCATGAAAATGGCTGTTTGTTGGAAAAGCATCCTGATACCCGCGCTGCAACGCAGCCTTATGGCGACCGGTCTTTTTGCGCTGCTGACGGCCCTGTCACACTACGGAGCAGGCTTGTCATCTTCTGATCATCCTTTCTTTATCCTGCTGATTTTTGCTGCCACCTTTGCTGCAACCGCATACAGACAACTCTTTCATCAAGACTAACCTCATCAAGCCTTTACACTCATCATGCTGATCATCCCCGCGATTGACCTCAAGGACGGCCAGGCAGTCCGCCTGCGCCAGGGCGAAATGAATGACGCCACCGTGTTCTCCGACGATCCGGCGAGCTTTGTCTCGCACTGGCTCGGCCAGGGCGCGCGCCGCATGCATCTGGTTGACCTCAACGGTGCCTTTGCCGGCAAGCCGAAAAATCTCGGCGTGGTCAAGGACATCCTCAAGGCCATCGATGGCAGCGTGCCGGTACAACTGGGTGGCGGCATCCGCAGCCTGGAAACCATCGAGATGTACCTCGATGCCGGCATTGATTACGTGATCATCGGCACGGCCGCCGTCAAGCAGCCGGGCTTCCTGCACGAGGCCTGCGATGCCTTCCCGGGCCACATCATCGTCGGCCTGGATGCCAAGGGCGGCAAGGTCGCCACCGACGGCTGGGCCAAGGTCACCGACCATGACGTGATCGATCTGGCCAAGCGCTTCGAAGGCTACGGCGTCGAATCGGTGATCTACACCGACATCGGCCGTGACGGCATGCTTTCCGGTATCAATATCGAAGCCACCGTCGAGCTGGCGCGCAGCTTGAGCATTCCGGTGATTGCCTCGGGCGGCCTGACCAACCTCGACGACGTGCGCAATCTGTGCGCGGTCGAAGACGAAGGCATCGAGGGCGTGATTACCGGCCGGGCGATCTATGAAGGCACCATCGACTTCAAGGCCGCGCAGGAACTGGCCGACGAGCTCAGCGACACCGAGTAATACATACACACCCATTGCCCTGTACATAATATAAAACAAAGCGTACAGGGCAATACCCAGCAGGTTACCCATGCCCTTAGCCAAACGCATCATCCCCTGTCTCGACGTTACCGCCGGCCGCGTGGTCAAGGGCGTCAATTTTGTCGGCCTGCGTGATGCCGGTGACCCGGTCGAAATCGCCAAGAAATACAACGACCAGGGCGCTGACGAACTGACCTTTCTCGACATCACCGCCAGCTCGGACAATCGCGACCTGATCCTGCATGTGATCGAAGCCGTTGCCAGCCAGGTCTTCATCCCGCTGACCGTCGGCGGCGGCGTGCGCCAGGTAGGCGACGTGCGGCGCCTGTTGAATGCCGGCGCCGACAAGGTCAGCATCAACACCACGGCCGTGACTAATCCCGAGGTAGTGCGCGACGCCGCCGCCAAGTTCGGTAGCCAGGCGATTGTCGTGGCCATCGACGCCAAAGCGGTGAATGACGACAACAGCCGCTGGGAAGTCTTCACCCACGGCGGGCGCAAGGCCACCGGGCTGGATGCGGTGGAATGGGCGCTGAAAATGCAGGACTACGGCGCGGGTGAAATCCTGCTCACCAGCATGGATCGCGATGGCACCAAGATCGGCTTCAACCTGCCACTGACCCGTGCGATCTCCGATGCGGTCAACATTCCGGTCATTGCGTCGGGCGGGGTGGGCAATCTGCAGCATCTGGTGGATGGCGTACTGCAAGGCCATGCCGACGCGGTACTGGCAGCCAGCATTTTCCACTTCGGCGAATACACCGTGCGCGAGGCCAAGGAAGCCATGCGCGCGGCCGGCATCGAGGTGCGGCTGTGATTCGACTGGCCGCGCTTGGGCTAAGCCTGGGCGCACTGCTGGCCAGCGTCAGTGCATGGGCCTGCGAGGATCTCAAAGTTCGCGCCCGCCCCGGCCTGTCGGTGAATGTCGATCATGTCCGCCACGGCGATCTGCTCACCGTATTCCTCTCGGTGCAGCAATTCGGCAAGACGCCGGCCAGCTTCGCGGGCGACGCCATCTCCATTACCGACCAGCACGGCCAGCGCTATTACCCGCTGGAGCGGCGCGGTGCACTCCACGGACCGCTGGCTCCGAGTGCCGCAGCCCAGAAAGCCGAACTCATTTTTGACCTGAAGGGCGACTCGCTCGCCCAGACTCTGGAATTGCGCTAATGAACAGCAACTGGCTCGACGAAATCAAATGGGATGACAAGGGACTGGTGCCGGTCATCGCGCAGGACGAGACCAGCGGCCGCGTGCTGATGTTTGCCTATGCCAATCGCGACGCCGTGGCGCTCACGGCCGAAAAAGGCAGCGCGCATTACTGGACCCGCAGCCGCCAGAAACTGTGGCACAAGGGCGAAGAATCCGGCCACTTCCAGCACGTCAGTGCCATTCAGCTCGACTGCGACGGTGATGTCCTGATCTACCAGATCCGCCAGGAAGGCGGCATTGCCTGCCATACCGGCCGCGAGAGCTGCTTCTTCCGCACACTGGTTGACGGCGAGTGGCAGATCGTCGATCCGGTACTAAAAGACCCGCACGCCATCTACGGCGGACATTCGCATTAAGTCGCGCAGTCGCGCGACCTGCAACATTTCTTTCATCTTCAGGCACTACACTGCGCGCCCTGCGCCGGGTTAATTCGGCGCCATCCCGCTGCACGCTGACGCCGCGCGCCGTATAATGGGCGCAATTTTCGCCTTGCCGGAGGGCAACATGATCTCTGCCGAAATTCTCGAACGCCTCTCGGCCGTACTGGCCGAGCGCCGCCACGCCGACCCCAGCACATCCTATGTCGCCCGTCTGTACGCCAAGGGGCAGGAAGGCATCCTGAAAAAAGTCGGTGAAGAAGCCGTCGAAACCATCATGGCCGCCAAGGATGGCGACAAGCTGCATCTGGTGCGCGAAGTCGCCGACCTGTGGTTCCACACGCTGGTACTGCTGGCGCATGAAGGCCTCAGCCACGAAGATGTACTGGCCGAACTGGCCCGCCGCGAAGGCATTTCCGGCATCGAAGAAAAAGCCGCGCGCAAGCCGGGCTGAGGACACAGCATGAGCGACTGCATTTTCTGCAAGATTGCCGCCGGCCAGATTCCGGCGAAGAAAGCCTACGAAGACGACGATGTAGTGGTCTTTCACGACATCGCGCCCAAGGCTCCGGTGCACCTGCTGCTGATTCCGAAAAAGCACATCGAATCGCTGTTTGCCGCCACGGTGGAAGACCAGGCGATTCTGGGCAAGCTGCTGCTGCTGGCGCCGCAACTGGCCAAAGAGCACGGGCTGGATGCTGGCTTCGTGACCCGTATCCACACGGGCGCCGCCGGCGGACAGGAAGTCTTCCACTTGCACGTTCATGTTCTGGGCCAGCCGCAAGCGGCAGCCTGAGTTAAGTACTTCTGGAGAAATATCATGGGTAGTTTCAGTATCTGGCACTGGCTGATCGTGCTGCTGGTCGTTGTGTTGGTTTTCGGCACCGGCAAGCTGAAGAACATCGGCAAGGATCTGGGCTCGGCGGTCAAGGGCTTCAAGGACGGCATGGCCGGCGATGAAGACGAGAAGGGCGCCGCCAAACCCGAGAGCCAGAGCCGCCCCGACGCGGACAAGCGTTGAGCCTGACTGCCCGTGTTTGACGTCAGCTTCGGCGAACTGCTGCTGGTCGGCGCGGTCGCGCTGGTCGTGCTCGGCCCCGAGCGCCTGCCCAAGGTCGCCCGCACTGCGGGCGTGCTGCTCGGGCGCGCGCAGCGTTTCGTGGCCAGCGTCAAGAACGATCTGAACCAGCAGATTGCACACAGCGAGCTGGCGCAGATCGAAGCCGAATTGCGCAAGGAAGCCGGCGATATCCGCCAGCAGCTGGAAACACCACTGGCCAGCGCAGTCGACCGGCTGCCCGCACTGCAGACGCCGGAATCGCTGGGGATTGCACCGCTGGCACCGGAACCCGAGCCACTTGGCATGCACCAGGCTACTGTTGTTCCCCCTGCGGCCAGTCAACCTCCCGACGCAGCGCAAGCCGAGTCCGTGCCGGACACCCCGGCAGCCAAACGGCCGCGCAAGCGCAAACCGGCCGCCCCCGAGCCGGCAATCGAAGCGGCTGCGGACAGCTCGGACGGCCAGCTCGATCTGTTCGCCAGTGATCCCCTCCAGGTATCTGCCAGCAAGCAGCAGAATCAAAGCGACCGGCGCTAATACCCCATGGAAAATCAAGCCACCACCCAGACTCTGCTGGCGCATCTGCTGGAGCTTCGCACCCGCGTAGTCCGCGGCACCGTCGTGTTTTTGTTGGCGTTTGTGCTGTGCTTTGCCGTCAAGGATCAGCTCTACAACTTTCTGGCGGCACCGCTAACCCACGTCCTGCCGAACCAGAAGCTGGTCAGCTTCGGCATTGCCGCCCCCTTTCTGGTGCAGGTAAAAATCGCCGCCGTCGCGGCGCTCATCCTCAGCCTGCCACACACGCTCTACCAGATCTGGGCCTTTGTCGCGCCGGGGCTGTACGAGCACGAAAAGCGCTTTGTGCTACCGCTGGTGCTCAGCTCGACGCTGCTGTTCCTGCTGGGAATGGCGTTCGCCTATTTCTTCGTGTTCGGCGTGGTGTTCAAGTTTATTGCTTCGGTCGTTCCCGATTCGATGCAATGGCTGCCAGACACCAGCGAATACCTCGATTTCATCCTCGGCATGTTCCTTGCGTTCGGCTTCACCTTCGAAGTACCGGTCGCCGTGGTACTGCTGACCCATATGGGGCTGGTCAGCGTGGAAAAACTGCGCGAGTCCCGCCCCTATGTCATCGTCGGCGCGTTTGTCGTGGCGGCCGTCGTCACCCCGCCGGACGTGCTGTCGCAATGTCTGCTGGCCATTCCGCTCTGGCTGCTCTTTGAAGCCGGCATTCTCGTTGCCAGCTGGCTCCGCCCGGCCCAGTCCACCTCTACCGAACCTCCTGCCCTGACTGAAGATGAGCGCTAATCCCCTGATCGACCTCGTACAACAGGTCATGTCGATGTACGACGACCTGCTGAAGTACGGCTACCTAACCATCACCAGCGCCCTGATTCTGCTTGTCGCCCTGTTCAGCCGCGTCAACCGCTCGCAGCAATCCTTCCAGCTGCTGCTGTTCCTGCTGGGCTGGCTGCCGTTCTTCGTGTCGTTCCGCTATCAGCCCAACCCGGTCTTTCCGTCCGAGCTGGTAGCTCTGACACTGATGACGCTGATCGCGCTGGCCGGCGCACTGCTGCCGGACGAACGCCGCGAGCCGGCCGCCATCCCCTGGGCCACCCTGCCCTGGGGCGGGCTGATCCTGGCGCTGGCGCTGCAGGCCATCATCCTGCCGGTGTATTACTGGTCTGACCGCAGCATCCCCGGTCTTTACGCGCTGATCGCCGCGCTGGGCGTGTGGTCACTGGCTCGGGCACGCAAGGAATTCGGCGGCGAAGTGCTGGCCCAGTCGCTGGCCTGGGGCCTGCTGTGCGGGGCGGTATTCAATTCGATCATCGCCTCCGGCCAGGTTTTCGAGATGCTGCGTTCCGGGCATTTCCAGCTGGTGTTCGGCAACATCGGCCAGAAGAACATGTACGGCCACTACATCGGCTGGGGCATGGCTTCGGCGGCATGGCTGGCGGCCCGCCGCGAGATCCCGAAGTGGCTGTTTGCGGTGCTGGCGGTGTGGCTGGCTCTGGCCATGGCCTGGAGCAGCTCGCGCTCACCGTTCCTGTATGCCGGCGCCTGGTTTGTCATCGGTGCCTTCCTGGCCTGGCGCGCCAACGAATCGGTGCGCCGCTTTGGCGCGCTGCTGGCGATCAACGGCCTGCTGATCATCGCGATGCAGTTTGTCGCCCCGCTGGTCAACGAAGCCGTGAAGCTGCTGCTGGGACTGAACCAGGCCAACACGGTACCGACCGGACTGGACCGCCTCGACTCCAATGGCGCACGCCGGCTGGTTGAATGGCAGAAAGCCTGGCAAGCCTTTGTCGAGCACCCGCTGCTGGGCCTGGGCTGGGGCGCCTATCCGCAGCAGAGCGTGGCCCTGCAGGTGCAGCCGCACTTTGCGGTGGTCGAGGAAAGCGTGCTGTTCACCCACGCGCACAACTCGGTATTGAATCTGCTGGCCGAGCTGGGATTGGTCGGCTGTCTGCTGATTGTTGCAGGATTGCTCGCCGTGTTTGCCGGATTGCGCAACACCTGGCGCGAGCCATTGGGCGCCTTTGGGGTATCGCTCGCAATCGTCTCATTGCTGCATAGTGCAGTCGAATACCCGCTATGGTATTTCCACTTCATCGCGCCCTTCGCGATCGCGCTCTTCTTCATCAACAGCGAAGGACCGCGTCTATTGCGCTGGCCGGCTGCGGTTCAGCGCAGCATTCTCACCTTCTGCGCCACACTGGGCATCGTGCTGTGTTTCTGCGCCGGAGTACTGTACTGCCAGCTGTATCCCGTGATGGATGCCAGCGATAACGCCGAAATCAACAAGACGAACCAACGCATACTCAATCAGCTCGCACGCAATCCGCTGACCGATTATTACGCCGAACAGGCACTGACCAACTACATCTACCCCAGTACACGCATCAATACCGAACACCTGGAGCTACTGCGCCGCATCAACGCCGTACGTCCCTACCCGGCCGATCTGGCCCACCTGGCCATCATGGAAACGCTGCAAGGCAATGCCGCACTGGGGCATACCCTGATGCGCCAGGCGGCGTTTGCCTTCCCGGAAAACATCGACTACCTGTACGACGTCATCGGCAATTTCCGCGAGCCCCAGGTTCGCGCGCTGCGCAGCGAAATCGATGACGCGATGATGCTGCTGCGCAAGGACAAGCAGCTCCCGCAACTGAAACCGCTGCCGGCCCCTGCCAGTGCGGCCAGTGCGGCGAGCCCTGCATCCTGAGGCACAGTTACCTTCGCAAGCCCGGATAGGCAGGCGGCGGCAAAACATGCGATAAACGAGCCATGATGGCTCGTTTATCGCTTGAGGTCTGATCGCGTGTTTGCCCTGTTCGAGCGCCTGCTCAATCCCTATCCCGAACAGCGCCCGGTACTGCCGGCGGGCTTTCTGCGCTTCCTCTGGGCAGCTACCGCCGGTGTACGCGGCCTGGTGCTGCTGCTGGCCCTGTTGACCGCCCTGATCGGTGCCTTTGAAGCAATCCTGTTCGGCTGGCTGGGGCAGATTGTCGATCAGCTCGCCCGCCACACCCCGGGACAGCTGTGGCAGCAGGAAGGCCGGCATCTGCTCGTGTTGCTGGCGATCATTCTGGCCAGCCCGCTGCTGGTAGCCCTGCAGACGCTGCTCAAGCACCAGACGCTGGCCGGCAATTTCCCGATGCGGCTGCGCTGGCTCTTCCACCGCCAGCTGCTTGAACAAAGCATGGCCTTCTATCAGGATGAATTTGCCGGGCGCGTGGCCGCCAAGGTCATGCAGACGGCGCTGGCCGTACGCGACACGGTATTGGTATGCATGGACATTCTGGTGTTCGTGGTGATCTATTTCGTCACCATGAGCGCGATTGCCGCAGGCTTCGACCTGCGCCTGCTGCTGCCTTTTCTCGGCTGGTTACTGCTTTACCTACTCACACTGGTGTTTTTTGTGCCGCGCCTGTCCAGGGTATCGCGCGCACAGGCCGATGCACGCGCGCTGATGACCGGCCGCGTCACCGATGCCTACGCCAACATCAGCACGGTGAAGCTGTTCTCGCACGCGCAGCGCGAATCGGCGTACGTGCGCAGTGCGATGCAGGATTTCATGCACACCGTGCATGGCCAGATGCGGCTGGTCAGCAGCTTTGAAATCGTCAACCACCTCACCGCCATGCTGCTGATTGCCAGCACGACCGGTGCGACCCTCTGGCTGTGGAGCCGCGGGGAAGTCGGCATCGGCGCCGTGGCGGCTGCCACGGCGATGGCGCTGCGGCTGAACGGCATTTCGCACTGGGTGATGTGGGAAATGGCCGGCTTGTTCGAAAACATCGGCACAGTGCAGGATGGCATCAACACGCTGGCTCGCCCACTGGCGATCACCGATGCCGCCGATGCCCGCCCGCTGGATGTGCGCCGTGGTGAAATCCGCTTCGAGCAGGTCGATTTCAGCTATGGCGGGCCACGCAAGGTGATTGACCAGCTGGATCTGCACATCCGCCCGGGCGAGAAGCTTGGCCTGGTCGGCCGTTCCGGCGCCGGCAAGTCGACCATCGTCAACCTGCTGCTGCGCTTTTACGATCTGGATAGCGGACGCATCACCATCGACGGACAGGATATCCGTGCAGTCACACAGGAAAGCCTGCGCCGGCAGATCGGCATGGTCACGCAGGATACCTCGCTGCTGCATCGCTCGGTGCGCGACAACATCCTCTACGGCCGCCCGGATGCGGATGAGGCCGCGATGATTCATGCAGCCCGGCGCGCCGAGGTTCACGACTTCATCCAGGGGCTCGCCGATGCGCACGGCCGCTGCGGCTACGAGGCCCACGTGGGCGAACGCGGCGTCAAGCTCTCGGGCGGACAGCGCCAGCGCATCGCGATTGCGCGGGTCATGCTGAAAGATGCCCCCATCCTCCTGCTGGACGAAGCCACCAGCGCACTGGACTCGGAAGTGGAGGCCGCCATCCAGCACAGCCTCTACCAGCTGATGGAAGGCAAGACCGTGGTGGCGATTGCACACCGGCTATCGACCATTGCCGCCATGGATCGGCTGATCGTGCTGGACGAGGGACGCATCGTCGAGGAAGGCAATCACCGCGAGCTGCTGGCACGCGGCGGAATCTATGCCCGCTTGTGGGCGCACCAGTCCGGCGGCTTTTTGGGCGAAGATACATGACCATGTATCACCCGATTTCTGAATTGATGCAATAGCTGCAGCAAAATACCCCAAAGACACTACCTGCCCCATCAGGAGCTTTGCCGGTTTGGCTGGCCGAAGGAAGCAGCCAGCCAATCGCTTCGGCGGCGCCGGGCTAAGGCATGGTGCGAGCAAGCCCACGGCAATTACGGGGGAGTTCGCACCGGGCATTGCCCGGTGCCGGACGTTCCCGGAAAAACCGGGGCTTCTCCACGCGGCTAGTGCTGCATGCCGGCCATGTCATGCCCGCTCGCCATCAGCAGCGTCGGGTCGAGCATGCCGAAGATCATCGCGATGTGGGCCACCACCAGAAACACCGCAACCAGCGTGGCGTGCAGCCGCAAGCGGGCCTCGTCGTCGTGCTGGCGCGCAATCAACCCCAGATCCAGCAACGCCAGCCCGCCCAGCGGAATGACCCCGGCCAGATAGAAGCCGACCGCGATCACGTCGGCCGGCCCCAGCCAGCCGCCTTGCTGGGTGAGCGGCACCACGGCGGTCAGCAGCAGGTACACGAAGATCCCGCTGAAATACACGCCGCCTGCGATGCTGGCCAAGCGGTTAAGGCGATGGACTCCGCCGCCGAATTTGCGGGTAAACAGTAAATACAGCTCGGTAATGGCCACGGTTTCGGCCAGGATGACCGGAATGGCCATAAACAGAATCAGGTTCCACGGCTGGTTGGCAGCAAGCAGCGCCATATAGTGCGTCATAGGCATGACAGTCTCCTCGCGGGGGGCTCCCCCGATATGAATGGAATGCCAGCGCCAGGCTGGCAGGAGTTCAGGACTGCAGCCGCAAACGCGGTGGCGGAGCGGCCGGGGGGTAGACCATCGCCAGCCGGTAATCGGGAAGGAAGCGCGGGGCCACGGCGGCAACCCGCAGGGCAGGCGCAAGCGGTGCCAGCGCGACAGCGGGCAGGCAATGCGCGAGGCATTGCTGCAGACAATCGCCGGCCGCCGCACAGTGCGAATCGGCCTGCGCTGCGGGCTTTTGCAGCGGCGCGGATTCTGCATGCCCGCTGCAATGCTCGCTCTGCTTGGGCCCCTGCAGCTGTGAGGCCTGCAGGGGCGGCTCTGCCGGCAGACGCAGTGCTGCCGCGCCGGCACTGAACAGGCTCAGGCAGAACAGCAATAGCAGGGACAAGGTCAGCCGGCGCATGGCGTAAAAAACAGGGGGAAGATATCTGCCCAATCTACGCCGCAGGCCTGCCGTGGATGCTGCGCCAGATCAAACTGGCGGCTTGAGCCATTCACTGAGATCAGTACAGCTGCCACTGAAACCGTGGTGGTGGCTATCGACCAGCGCCAGCAGGCGGGGCGCCAGTGTCGAGGCATTGAAGCGGCGGTTGGCTTCCTGCGCCTCCGGCTCGGAAAGCCAGAAAATCTGGTCCATCCATTCGCCCTGCCCCCGGTACAGCGCATAGGAGGCAAAACCCGGCTGGCGGCGCAGCCAGTCGTGCAGCTCGGCCGCCAGCGGCAGGAATGCTTCGTCCGGCACATCGGGATGCAGGCTGAAAATCACGGTCTGGATGTACATGATGCCCCCGCTTGCTTACTGCTTCAGCATACACCCATCCAGAACCTGCTGCGCACACCGTCAATAGGGCTGGCCCAGATTGAAGTAGAGCTTGCCACGACCATTGTCACCGTAGGCGAAGCCGACATAGACT
Organism: Chitinilyticum piscinae; assembly: GCF_015223195.1. Classification (GTDB taxonomy): domain Bacteria; phylum Pseudomonadota; class Gammaproteobacteria; order Burkholderiales; family Chitinibacteraceae; genus Chitinilyticum; species Chitinilyticum piscinae. Next base: position 338,765 of record NZ_JADFUA010000003.1, read on the forward strand.
GGCCCGAGGAAGGATTTGGCACCCCAGTACAGCATCGCCGACCAGCGCAAACTATCGCCATAGAAATCGGCCGTACTGGGCACACCGCCGACCTGGCCACCCTCGAGCATCAGCCCCAGATAGCCATACGGGGTCGAATGGTAGAGATTGAGCCCCCCGTAGTACATCTCTTCGCCGACCAGCTGGTTGACGTGATAGCTCGACAGATTCATGAAACCGCCCAGACTGGCCAGCTCGGCGGCGGGCAGATTGCCACCTGCCACCATGCCTGCCAGCTTCACATAGCCTGCCGTATCGCCATGACCAAAAGCCCAGCGCGTCGAGCCGCCGAACCGGTTGTAACTTTCATAGCCTTCGGTGCCTCCCATGGACTGATAGCCTTCCAGATGCAGCATCGCGCCATGAGTCGGGAAGAAATAATCATCCAGCTGGTCGTAGTAAAGCTGCAACTGCACTCCGTAATCGGAGATGTGCTGGCTGGGCAGCCACGGAGCCCCCACGGTAACCTTGCTGCTGTAGGTGTGCATGACCGGACCGACACGCAGCTCAGCACCGTAGTCGGTGACAAGGGAACCGATGTCCACACCGGCGTAGCGGGTCACATTCTGGTAGGTGGCCACATTGCTGTCATGCAGCCAGGCATACTCGTCGATATTGCGGTAACCCGCATACGGCGCCACAAACAGCGTCTTGTCGACAAACAGCGGCTGGAACCATTCCGCATGGGCATTGAGGTTGTTGCCCAGCTGCCCGAGCACGCGGAATTCCCCCCCCAGCTCATTCAGCCAGGTACGGCGGTACTGGGCCGTAACGCCACCCGTTGTCCAGCGGTCGAAATCGGTCGCAAAGTTGAGCCCCAGCCCCAGATAATTCGGCCCCCAGGATTTTTCCACCGGCTGGACGGTCAACCGCTGCCCGCGCTCCCCCTGTTCCAGCTGGTAATTTACCTGCGAGAAATCACCGGTCCCCATGATCTCGCGCAACCGGCCTTCCAACGCCGGCACATCCAGCGGAGCTCCGGGCGTCACATCGATCCGGCTCGTCACTACGGCCGGATTCACCCATTTCTGCGGGCTGATCCGGACATCCTGGATGGCCTGCACCGGCACCTGCCGCTCGCTGCGGCGCGCTTGCCAGCGGGCATAGTCTTCGGGTGTCAGACTGTAGCGGGACAATTGTGTCAGCGCCCCCCTGGCCGCCACCTCGCCACGGGCAATCAGCTGTACCGATTTGTCGAAATCGGTCGAACTGAGCTCGCCCAGCTCGGGGCTGATCAGCACATCGCGCTCACCCAGGCTGGCGAGCTGCGGTTTGACGTTCTGCTCCATCATCAGGCGGGTGTACTGGTCGGCAATATTGAAAATATTGCGCAACTCTTCCCGTTTGAGCGGCTGGGTGCCCACATTGACGGCGATGATGACGTCCGCACACAAGTCACGAGCGATATCGACCGGGACATTGCGCACCAGGCCACCATCGACCAGCAGCCGCCCCTGCCGCTCCACCGGAGGAAATACCCCGGGCACCGCCATGCTGCCTAGCATGGCAGAAACCAGATCCCCATCCTTCATGACCACCATGTCGCCACTGACCAGATCGGTAGCAATCGCACGGTAGGGGGTCGGCAAATCATCAAAACTGTTCGCGCTCACGCGGCGGCTGAGATCGCGCAGGAAAAACTCGATGCCCTGCGTGGAAATGGCGCTCTCGGGCAGCTGAACCTTGCCGTTGTTCAAGCCGACCTCAATAGCCATATTCATTTCGGATTCGCGCTTGGACTGGTAGCTGGACGTGCTGCGTGCCACGACCCCTTTCAGCAACTCGTCCCAGGGTGCAGCCTTGACCTTTTCTTCCAGCTCAGCCGGTGAGCGACCAGTCGCATAACTGCCCGCCACCAGCGCGCCCATGCTGGTACCGACCACGCAGTCGACCGGCACGCGTGCTTCCTCGAGCACCTTGAGCACCCCGATATGCGACAGCCCGCGGGCTCCGCCCCCGCCCAGCACCAGCCCGATACGGGGGCGCTCGGCCGCCAGTACGGCAGCGCTGAGCGACATGGCAAGCAGGGCGGCACACAGCTGCCGGCAAGGAAAGAGTGTCATACCGATATCCGCAAGGGAAAACAGCGCTGATTGTAACCAGCCCGCAGGCCGCTGGCATCAGCAGCGCAGCCGCGGACTCTTCACCGGCCACTCTGCCTGCATGGCATAACATTGCGATGACAGGCACAGCCACGCAGCCTTGCCCGGCGATTTGCAGTAAGCTCGGTGGGTTCACTATCGCGGCATGATCAGGCACCCCGATGCACCCCCCACTCGGAATTTATGGCGGAACCTTTGATCCGGTCCATTACGGCCACATCAAACTGGCAGGTATATTCAGAGACACATTCAAATTACAAGAAGTCCGACTGATACCAACGGGGGTACCACCTCACCGCCCGCCTCCGCCAGTCTCGCCGCAACAACGGGCGGACTGGGTTGCCGAAGCCATTGCTGCGCAGCCCGGGCTGGTACTCGACGAACGCGAAGTCCGCCGCAGCGGTTACTGCTACACCATTGATACGCTGCGCGAATTGCAACGCGAACACCCGCAAACCCTGCTGGTGTGGCTGATCGGCGGCGATTCGCTGGCCGGCCTGCCCGGCTGGCGTGACTGGCAGCAGCTGCTTGAGCTGGGGCACCTGGTGGTGGCCGCACGACCTGGCTTCGATTTCGCCACCCTCCCACCGCCCGTCAGCGATCAGTTACAGAAAAGACTGGCAATTGCTTCGCCAGAAGCCTTAAGTCACGGTAAAATCAGCGTTTTGCCTGCGCCACTGCTCAGCGTCTCCAGCACTGCCCTGCGGCAGCGGCTGGCCCGGGGCGAGGATGTCAGCGACCTGACCCCCGTTGCGGCCAGCATCGTCTCCAGCGGCCTTTACCGCCAGAGCAGCGACCCCGTCTGAGCGTACCCTGCCAGAATGCAGGGTCTTTGCCTGCAACACCCGTTAACCCTGTTTCCCGGTCTGCCGGGCAACACCCGGGCGCACCAGCGCCCGCAGAAGGATCCAGCATGAATGAAATCACCCTGGCCATGCGCGACATCGCCGTGGCAGCCCTCGAAGACATCAAGGGCAAGGACATCCTCAGCCTCGACACCACCAAGCTGACCGAGCTGTTCGAATGCATGATCGTCGCCACCGGCGACTCGAACCGTCAGGTGCGCGCGCTGGCGAACAATGTTGCCGTCGAACTCAAGGCCAAGGGCTACGAGATCGTTTCCACCGAGGGCGAAGAGTCCGGCGAGTGGGTGCTGGTCGATGCCGGCGAGCTGGTCGTGCACGTGATGCTGCCGGCAGTCCGCGATTACTACGATCTGGAGCAGCTGTGGGGCGGCCAGAAACCGACCTTCAACCCGCTGGGCAAGGCCTGGTCGGCCGTCTGACCAGGCGTACACCGCAAAAAGCTGATGGGAAACCATCGGCTTTTTTATTGCCCAATGCTCTATATGCATAGAACGACTGGTTATTTTTATTTTGCAGCTTATTCCGGTACATTCTGCTCGCGCAGATGCGCCACGTCATAACGATATCCGAGCCGAAACACGTCCCATGAATACCATCAGTGAAGCGAGACTGACTCACCTCAAGCAGCTGGAGGCCGAGTCCATCCACATCATCCGTGAAGTTGCCGCCGAGTTCGAAAACCCGGTGATGCTCTATTCCATCGGCAAGGATTCCGCCGTGATGCTGCATCTGGCACGCAAGGCCTTTGCCCCCGGCATCCCGCCTTTCCCGCTGATGCACGTCGACACCACCTGGAAATTCCAGGACATGTACAAGCTGCGTGACAAGCAGAAAGCCGAAGGCTGGAAGCTGATCACCCACGTGAACGAGGAAGGTGTTGCGGCCGGCATCAACCCCTTCACCGCCGGTAGCGCCAAACACACCGACGTGATGAAAACCGAAGGCCTCAAGCAGGCACTGAACAAGTACGGCTTCGACGCCGCGTTCGGTGGCGCCCGCCGCGACGAGGAAAAGAGCCGCGCCAAGGAGCGCGTTTACTCCTTCCGCGACAAGAATCACCGCTGGGATCCGAAAAACCAGCGTCCGGAACTCTGGAACATCTACAACAGCCGCATCGACAAGGGTGAATCCATCCGCGTCTTCCCGATTTCCAACTGGACCGAGCTGGATATCTGGCAATACATCTATCTGGAAAACATCGAAATCGTGCCGCTCTATTACTCGGCCGAGCGCGATGTCGTGGACTACAACGGCACCACCATCATGATCGACGATGAGCGCTGCCTGCAGTACCTGACCCCGGAACAGCTCGCGACCCGCCGCAAGGAATGGGTGCGCTTCCGTACGCTGGGCTGCTACCCGCTGACCGGTGCCGTGCAGTCCAAAGCGCAGACCCTGCCGGAAATCATCCAGGAAATGCTGCTGACCACCACCAGCGAACGCCAGGGCCGCGCCATCGACCATGACAGCGCGGGGTCGATGGAAAAGAAAAAGATGGAAGGTTATTTCTAAACCCCTTCACCACAGAAATTGAGAGATGTAGGGTGGGTTAGGTCGCAGACCGTAACCCACCGCAGCGACGCCATTATTGATTGCCCGGTGGGTTACGCACCCACCCTACGCGAGACCCACTATGTCCCACCAATCCGACCTGATCGCCAGCGACATCCTGGCGTACCTGAAACAGCACGAAAACAAGGATTTGCTGCGCTTCATCACCTGCGGCAACGTCGATGACGGCAAGTCCACGCTGATCGGCCGCCTGCTGCATGACTCCAAGCTGATCTTCGAAGACCATCTGGCCGCGATCCAGAAAGACAGCCAGAAGTACAATACCACCGACCAGGAAATCGATCTGGCGCTGCTGGTGGACGGCCTGCAGGCCGAGCGCGAACAGGGCATCACCATCGATGTGGCCTATCGCTACTTCTCGACGGAGAAGCGCAAGTTCATCATCGCCGACTGCCCGGGCCACGAGCAGTACACCCGCAACATGGCCACCGGTGCCTCGACCTGTGACCTCGCCATCATCCTGATCGACGCCCGCTACGGCGTGCAGACGCAGACCCGTCGCCACAGCTACATCGTTTCGCTGCTGGGCATCAAGCACGTGCTCGTCGCGGTCAACAAGATGGATCTGGTCGAATTCAGCGAAGCGCGCTTCAACGAAATCAAGCAGCAATACCTCGAATTCGCCAAGCAACTCGACATTGCCGATATCCGCTTCGTGCCGATTTCCGCGCTGCGCGGCGACAATGTGGTGAACGAATCCACGCAAACCCCGTGGTACGAGGGCGACACGCTGATGGGGCTGCTGGAATCCGTGCAGATCAGCAAGGATGCCAAGCTCGATGCCTTCCGCCTGCCGGTGCAGTACGTCAACCGCCCGAATCTGGATTTCCGCGGCTTCTGCGGCACCATCGCCGCCGGCCACATCCTGCCGGGCGATGAAATCGTCGCCCTGCCGTCCGGACGTCGCTCGAAAGTGAAGGACATCGTTACCTTCGACGGCAACCTGCAGGCCGCCTTCTCCGGTCAGGCCATCACGCTGACACTGGAAGACGAGATCGACATCAGCCGCGGCGACATGATTGTGCGTGCGCAGGATGCCCAGCCGCAAGTCAGCCAGGCCTTTGCCGCGCACGTGGTCTGGATGAACGACAACCCGCTGACCGTCGGCAAGGAATACGCGTTCAAGCTGGCCGGCAAGCAGGTGTATGGCCGTGTAGCCCAGATCCAGCACCGCATTGACGTGAATACCCTCGAGCACGCCGCGGCGGACGAATTGAAATTGAACGAAATCGCCCGCGTCACCATCGAAGTCAACGCCCCGGTGGTGTTCGACCCCTACACCGAGTGTCGCGGCACCGGCAGCTTCATCATCATCGACCGCCTCAGCAATGCCACCGCCGGCGCCGGCATGGTCATCGAAGCCGCCACCAGCAGCGCGAACGCCAGCGATCTGGACGAACTCAGCCGCCTGCGCGCCTTTGAAGTCGAGCTAAACGCCCTGGTGCGCAAACACTTCCCGCACTGGGAGGCCAAGGACGTCAGCCAGTTGCTGAAGTAAGCCGCAATTCGCATCGACAAAAACCCCGGCTTTGCGGTCGGGGTTTTTGTTTGTTCTGCTGCGTTCGGCAGGCAACCTGCGTAGCTGGAGGTAGAAGCAGACCTGTCCGCTACACCGCACGCGCGTAGATAAAGAACTCGCGGTTGCCGTCACCGCCCTGAATCGGGCTTTCGAAGTAATCGAGCACGGTAAACCCGGCGATCGTCGCGGCCCCGCAGATTCTGGCGCTGACCTGCGGGTACAGCGCGGTATCGCGCACGATGCCGCCCTTTCCCAGCCCTTCGGGGCCGACTTCGAACTGCGGCTTCACCAGAAACAGCAGCAAGCCGCCTTCCGGCAACACTGCCCGCAAGGCCGGCAGCACCAGGGTCAGCGAGATGAACGATATGTCGCCAACCACCAGATCAAGCGAGCCGTCCAGCGCCGGGGCAATCAGCTCCAGGGTAAGATGGCGCGCATTGACACCTTCGAACTGGGTAACGCGGGAATCAGCCTGCAGGCGCGGGTGCAACTGGTCGTGGCCAACTTCGACACCGATGACCTTGCGCGCGCCCGCCTGCAACAGGCAATCGGTAAATCCGCCGGTGGAGATACCGACATCCAGCACCTGCATGCCGTCGACGCCGAGCCGCGCGCTTTGCAGTGCACCAGCAAGCTTGAGCCCGCCGCGCGAGACATAGCGGTCCAGTTCATCCGGAGTGATGACGATTTCGGCGGCGGCGGTCAGCATCTGGCTGGCCTTGCTGACCGGCCGGCCATCGGCACTGACACGGCCGGCGCCAATCATGGCCTGAGCAGCAGTGCGCGAGGTGGCCAGCCCCAGTTCGACAAGCAAAAGATCGGCGCGCGGCACGAGACCCTCCAGGTATATGCCTACAGGCTAATTTTTAAAATGACCCTATCGGAATACATGGCAATGTATTTACTCAGAAACGCTCGGTCGGGCCGAGGTAGCGCCATTGCCCGGTCGGGATATTGCCCAGCATGATGTTGCCGATGCGCACCCGCTTCAAGCCCGTGACCTTCAGCCCGACCAGCTCGCACATGCGGCGGATCTGGCGCTTTTTGCCTTCGGTCAGGATGAAGCGCAGCTGGTCTTCGTTCTGCCAGTGCACCCGTGCCGGCTTGAGCTTTTCACCATCAAGCGACAGACCGAAATTCAAGAGGCGCAGGTCGGAATCGGATAGCTTGCCCTCGACGCGCACCAGGTATTCCTTCTCCACGACCGAGTTCTCGCCGATCAGCTGCTTTGCGACCCGGCCATCCTGCGTGAGCACCAGCAGGCCAACCGAGTCGATATCCAGCCGGCCAGCCGGCGCCAGCCCCTTGATGTGCCCCGGCGCAAAGCGGATACCCGACGGGTCGTCGATCCAGTGATTTTCCGGCACGACCAGTACGGAGGCGGGCTTGTAGCCATCTTCGGCCTGCCCGGAGACATAGCCCACCGGCTTGTTGATCAGGACGGTGACGCGATTGGCCTGTGCGGCATGCGCCTGGCGATCCAGCGTGATGCGCTGTTCGGGCAGCACCTTGCTGCCAAGCTGGTCCACGACAACCCCGTCGACCTTCACCCAGCCCTTGGCAATGTATTCGTCAGCCTCGCGGCGGCTGCACAGGCCCAGCTCGGCCATGCGTTTGGACAGGCGCAGGGGTTCACTCATGTTCGGACTCGCTTTCAGGGGTGCGGCAAAAGCGGAATGGTAACGCAGTAAGCCGCCGCGCGCATCGCGGACATCCCGGCGGCGGCGCTGACACGGTAGACTCGGGCTTTCACTTCCTTCTACGCCATGAGCTATCTTGCCCTGCGCCACCTGCACATCACCTGCGTGATCATGACCAGCATCCTCTTCGCGCTGCGTGGCGGACTGATGCTGGCCGGCATCGACTGGAAAGAACGCTGGCCCGTGCTGCGCTGGCTGCCGCACCTGAACGACACGCTGCTGCTGGCTGCCGCCATCGGACTTGCCGTCATGAGCCAGCAATACCCGCTGGTACAACCGTGGCTGAGCGCCAAGGCGTGTGCGCTGCTGGCCTACATCGGCCTGGGTGGCATTGCACTCAAACGGCGCAACCCGGCGGCATTTTTCGCCGCCCTGCTGTGTCTTGGCTACATTATCGCGGTCGCCATGACGCGCTCGCCCAGCCTGAACCTGCTGTGATCAGAGCACGGCCGGCATCGCGGCCGCGGGAGCCGCTGCGACGTCCAGCAGACGAACCTCGCCCAGAACCAGCCCGCGATCAGTTTCGCGGCAGCTTTCCATGATGGTGATCAGGGCCAGATTCACTGCCAGCAGCGCCTCGGTCTCGGCGCGCCCCTCGCGCGCCTCGACACTCGCCTGACAGTGCAGGGTGTTGCGCAGTCGATCCGCACGGAATTCGAGCCGGATGCCCCCAAGCGGCTGCGGGGCATGCTGCGGCACCAGCTCGCCGGCCCGCTTGGCGGCCAGCATCGCTGCCGCGCGCGCCAGCCCCAGCAGATCCGCGAGACTGCCATCTTCAAACAGCTGCAAGGTATCAGCCTGCATGCGCAGCTCGCCAGCGGCACGCGCCACACCGGCACGCGCGCCGCCGCTCGCAGACTCGGTGGGCAGGGCAATCGTTTCAACACCGGCCAGCCGTGCAGCCTGGATGGCCAGATCGTCAAAGCTGTTGATATTGGCAATGCTGCCGGCCGGCAGCTCCACTTCGGCCGCCCCCAGCTCGGCCAGCCATTCGGCCAGTCCGAAATCACCGCGAGCCATGCGCTCGATCAGTTGCGGCAAGATGGCGCGTTCCAGCAGACAGGGATAGGGCAACTGGCGCCCGCCTACCCGCACGGTCACGGCCCCGCCGCCCTCATGCAGCTTGCCCAGCAGCCGGGCCAGCAGATCATCAGGCAGGAAAGGCGCATCGCAGGGCAGAACCAGCAAGGCATCGGCAGGCGAAGCCAGCGCGGCGGAATGCACACCGGCCAGGGGGCCGGGGAACCCGGGGTACACATCACGCAATACCGGATAACCGAAGCGGGAATAGTCAGGGAGGTTGCGATTGGCCGAAATCATGATGTGCCCGACCCTGCAGGTCTGGGCCTGCAAGGCATCAATCACCCAGCCCACCAGCGGACGTCCGGACAGCTCGATCAGCCCCTTGTCGCGCCCGTTCATCCGGCGCCCGGCGCCGCCCGAAAGAATGACGGCATCCACCATCGACATGCCCTGCTCCTGTTGCGCATATCAGCGCTGCCTGATTTATCACGCAACTATGGCGCAGCCGCGCAGCCTCGGCAAGCGGCAAGTCATCACGGGTAGCCAGAAACGACAAAAGGAGCCAGAGGCTCCTTGTGTTCGCTACGGCATGGGCAAGACTTAGTGCTGCACTGCCGGCTGGTAGCCCTGGATGTCGGCATTGGCAAACAGGCCGCCGATGTATTCGTGAACGGCACGCTGCGACGCCATGCTGTTCAGGAAGTGGGCGATGCGCTCCTTGGCCTCATCAAAGCTCACCGCTTCACCAGTGCTCTTCTTGCCCGAGCGGATGATGTGAAAACCGAACTGGGTTTCCACCAGACCATCGTAGAGCTCGTTGTCGCCCAGGCGAAAGGCCGCCTGCTCGAATTCCGGAACCATCTGGCCACGACCGAATGCGCCCAGGTCACCGCCCTGACGGCCGGACGGGCAAGTCGAATGCTCGCGTGCCAGGTCGGCAAAGCGCGACGGGTTAGCCTTCAGTTCGGCCAGAATGCCTTCCGCCTTGGCCTTCACCAGCGAACCGGCCAGGCCGTCTTCGCGGGCGAACAGGATGTGGCTGGCTTCGATCTGCTCGCCGCGCTGGAAGCTTTCCGGATTGTGATCGTAGAACTCGCGGCAGGCCGCATCGTCGGCCGGCTCGATCTGCAACTCCTGGTCAAACAGATTGCCGATGCGCTCTTCGTCAGCCCCCTCGGCCACGCCCAGTTCGGTCGCGCGCTGCAGCAGCAACTCACGGACGATGAGGTTCTGGATAGCCGCTTCGCGCGGCTCGGCTGCATCCTGATGGTGCGGGATTTCGGCTTCGATCATCGCATCGCTAATCGCCGCGCCATTGACGGTAATGCTCATGAGGTATTCCTGTAACTAGTTGGTTTCAAATGTCAGTGTCTTGCACATGCAGACGGCGGAGGCCGGGCACAGCGAGGCAAACTGGCGGGAGGCTGCCAGTGCTGCCGGCACCCGGTCACGCAGAACAGGGCGGTAACCATGCCTGCGGAAGTAGCCCTCGGCAGAGCTTGTCAGCAGCCACAGCTCGCGGGCTCCGCGCTGACGCGCCTGCTCTTCCAGAACAGCCAGCAGCATGACAGCAAATCCCCGGCCGCGCCAGTGATCGCCGACGACCAGCGAACGCAACAATTGCACGTCCGCCAACGCCTCCAGCCCAGCGGCTGCGATCACCTGCCCCTGCTCTTGCAGCGCCCACAATGTCAGCGCAGCTTCGTCCAGATCGGCCACCACCAGCCCTTCGGCCTGCAGCAGCCCCCTGATCTGCGCCCGTTTCTCGTGCTCGCGAACCACCTCGACCTGCATCATTTAGCTCCCGGTTGGCCAATCGGTAGAGTCCATCAGGGTAAAACCCCGCGCGATCGCACATCCTGATCATGCGCAAATTGCACACTCCAGCAAGCAGCGGGGCTCTGGGCTAGGATAAAGCATGACCCGCCAGACCGGAGGACATCATGCGCAATCTGGTGATTTTCTCGCATCCCCATCTCGCGACTTCGCGCGTACACCGCACCCTGATCGACGCCATCGATGATCTGCCGGACGTGCAAATCCATCATCTGGAAGCCGTGTACTCCCATGGCGACATCGATACCGCAGCCGAGCAGGAGGCCTGCGAGCACGCCGCGCGACTGATTTTCCAGTTCCCCTTCTACTGGTTCAGTTCGCCGCCGATGCTCAAGCTGTGGATGGATGAGGTGCTGAGCTTCGGCTGGGCCTTCGGCAAGGCGCAGAAACTGCGCGGAAAACCCTTGCAACTGATCATCAGCAGCGGCGGCCCCGAGTGCGCTTACACGGCTGCCGGCTATCACCACCACACGATCGAACAGCTGCTCAGCCCTTTCGGCGCAATGGCACACCTGACTGGTATGGTGCTGCAGACGCCGCTGATCCTGCACGGCGTACCCAACATCCCGGGAATCGACGTTTCCGAATCGCAACTGGTGCAGGTGCAGGAATTCGCACAGCGCTACCGTGCACTGCTGCTCAGCCCGCACAGCCGGGTCCGCGCGCTGGGCTGAATCAGCCCGCGCGACACAGCGGGTATTTTTACCCGCCGAGCATAGCCGGAAGGCGCTTGCCCACGACGGCGCAAGCGCGTAAGGTCGCTGCACCACGGATCACCCGCATTCACGTCATGCATTTTCTCGATCTCGCCAGTGCCGATGCGGCACGCGCACGCCAGCAGCAGCTGACCAAACCGCCGGGCAGCCTCGGCAAACTGGAAGACTTGGCCATCTGGTTTGCCGCCCGCTTGGGCAGCGGCACCCCGGGCCGACTCAAGCCGGCCATTGTGATCTTCGCCGCCGATCATGGCGTTGCCAGCGAAGGGGTTTCGGCCTATCCCGCCGAAGTCACGAGCCAGATGGTGCTCAACTTTCTGGCCGGCGGCGCTGCAATCAATGTACTGGCACGCGAAGGCCAGGCCACGCTCGCGGTCGTCGACGTCGGCGTCGCCACGGACTACCTCCAGCCGGTCATTGATCCCGGCGCCACCACCCGCTTCTTCCGCATGCCGGTACGCGCTGGCACCGGCAATCTGCGCCGCGAAGCCGCCATGAGCCGCGATGAGTGCCGCAAGGCCTGGCACATCGGCGCAGCTGCCGCGCGACAAGGACAGGAACGCGGCAAGAATCTGCTGATCGGTGGTGAAATGGGCATCGCCAACACCACGGCTGCAGCTGCACTGATCTGTGCGCTCACTGGCGCCGACCCCGCCGAGATCGTCGGGCTGGGCACCGGGATCGATGCGGTGGCACGCGAACACAAGGTCAGCGTCGTTCGCGATGCTCTGGCCCGTGCCCGCGAGGCTGGCGCGCAAAACCCGATGGACTGGCTGGCCGAAGTTGGCGGCCTGGAAATCGCCGCGCTGGCCGGTTTCTATAGCGAGGCCGCGGCGCTGGGCGTTCCGGTCCTATTGGATGGCTTCATCAGCACTGCCGCAGCACTGGTGGCGGTGCGTCACGACAGCAGCGTTGGCGACTGGCTGCTGGCCAGCCACGCCTCGCAGGAACTGGGCCACCGCCACTGTCTCTCCGAACTCGGGCTCTCACCTTTGCTGGATTTCAATCTGCGGCTGGGAGAAGCCAGCGGTGCCGCACTGGTTCTGCCGCTGCTGCAGACGGCACTGGCCTTGCATCGCGACATGGCCACCTTTGCCGAGGCCGGCGTCGCCGGGCCCGCCGCATGAGCGCCTTCCGCCTCACGCTGGTACGCCACGGCTGCGCGACTGGCAGCCATGACCACGTCTTCGGCAGCACGAATGCCCCTTTGTCTGCCGACGGCCGTGCACAGCTGCGCAGTCGGTGGCAGCAACTCACCGCGCAGCCGGTTGACGCAATCGCCTCGTCCACGCTGGCGCGCTGCGCCGATTTCGCGCTTGATGCGGCGGCCAGCCTGGGGCTGCAGCTGCATCTGGCGCACGGCTTCGCCGAACAGCACCTGGGCGATCTGGACGGCAAATCCAAGGCCAACTGGAGCGCACAGGAGCTGCAAGCCTGGGATGACTGGCAGCGCAATCCGCAGGCCAGCCCGCTGCCCAATGGCGAAAGCTGGGACGACTTCAGCGCCCGCACGCTCGCGGCATTTCACGAGTGGCTGGCGCGGACACCGGATGCCGAACACCGGCTGCTGTTTGCCCATCAGGGCACGATCAAGGCCTTGCTGCTGCATGCCTTCGGGCTGCCTGCCAGCCGGCACAGCCAGTTCTGGGTCGCCCCGGCCGGTGTGGTCAGCCTTTGGTGGGACAACGAGGCCAACGGCTGGCCCCCGATGCTGCTGGCGCTCGACAACACGCTGCCGGACTGATGCGCGGGCCTGATCTGCGGCCATTGATTCTGGCCATCCAGTTTCTTACCCGGCTGCCCACGCCACAGGTTGGCAACTTCTCGCCCGCGCTGCTGGCACGCGCCGTCGCCTGGTTTCCGCTAGTCGGCCTGCTGCTGGGCAGCATGCTGGCCGCCTTGCTTGTGGCAGGCAGCCTTATCGACCCCTGGCTAGCTGCCTGGCTGGGACTGCTGGGATGGGTATGGCTGACAGGCGGGTTGCATCTGGACGGGCTGGCCGATATGGCCGATGGCCTGGGCGCGGCTCACCGTGATCCCCAGCGCTTTCTGGCGGTACTCAAGGATCCGCATCTGGGCAGCTTTGGCGTGCTGACACTCATCGTGCACGGCACCGGCAAACTGCTGCTACTGATGTTGCTGGCCAGGCAGGGTATGCCCGGCTTGCTCGCAATTTTGCTAATCCCTGGCTGGGCACGTCTCGGGGTATACCTATGGCAGACGCTGCCGCCACTCGCGCCGGGGATGGCCGAACAATTCGGCTGGCAGCGCAGGCCATGGGCCGGCCTGCTGAATCTGCTCGGGTTGCTCGTGCTGAGCCTCTGGCTGGCTCCGCCCCTGCTGCTGGCACCGCTGGTGCTGCTGGCTTATCGCCAGTGGCTGGCCCGGCGCCTGGGCGGAGTCACCGGGGATTGCCTGGGGGCAGGCATTGAGTTGAGTGAAATTGCGCTGCTGCTCGTCGCGGTGCTGGCACCCGCTATAATGACGACCTGATTGCACAGGGCCACACACATGAAAATCAAGCGCATCCTCGAAGTCTGGGAAAAAGGCATGGACGGGGCGCCGCTGGGCAGCATCGAGCTGGCTGACGACGTTCCGACCGAATTCCTGTTCAGCCTGTTCTGCAACGAGCAAGATCGGCCTGACCCCGACATGCAGCTTGCCTATCTGCTGGATGCGCCCCGCGTCGCACAATTGCAGCGCTGGTGCAGCACGCCGCTGGAGGCCGACCGGTTTGACTACATCCTCAGCGCCTACGGCCTGCCCGACCTGCCGCAAAGCCCGCAGTGAATTCGCTCGCTGAGCTACCCGGGCTCGGCCCCAAATCCCAGGCCATGCTGCATGCCGCCGGGATTCACAGCCACGGCGAACTGGCACAGCTCGGGGCCGTTGCCGCCTGGCGACGAATCAGGCGGCACGCCGGCAAATCGGTCAGCCTGAACCTGCTGTGGGCACTGGAAGGCGCACTGACTGGCCGCCACTGGCAGGACATCGCCCGCAAGGAACGCAGCCGGCTGCTGGCCGAACTGGCAGCACAGGATGAACAGGATGTACCCGCCCCCCCATAACCCCACAAGCCAGATACAACAGTGCCTTCATGGCCATACCCTGAAAACAAGCAACCCCGCCTGAGCGGGGTTGCTTGTTTCGGCATGTGCAGCGTTTTACTGACCGGCAAAGTGGCGGATATGCCCCAGCAGTTCGTCTTCCTGATATGGCTTGCCGAGGAAGACATTCACGCCAAGTTCGAACGCGTAGTTCTTGTGCTTGTCGGCGGTGCGCGAGGTAATCATGATGATCGGAATCGCGCGGGTGCCTTCATCGGCACGGATGTTGCGGGTCAGCTCGAAGCCATCCATGCGCGGCATTTCGATGTCGACCAGCATCACGGCCGGCTTCACATCATGCAATTGCTGCAAGGCATCGACGCCATCCTTGGCCGTCACTACCTGATAGCCTTCGCGCGCCAGCAGGCGGCTGGTGATCTTGCGCACGGTGAGCGAATCGTCGACCACCATCACCACCGGAGCCTGCAGCAGCGCTTCCTCTGCCGTTGCGACCGGTGCAGCGGCCTGCGCTTCGGCGGCCTGACGACCTGCCTGGCTGATCTGGGGCGCCAGCGCCAGCAGGGTCAGCGGGTTCATGATCAGCACGATCTCGCCGGTACCCAGCACAGTGGCGCCCACCACGCCCGGCACACGCGCCAGCTGCGGCCCGATCGGTTTGACCACCACTTCCAGGTTTTTCACCAGCTCATCGATGTGCAAAGCAATCCGCTCGGCACCGGAGCGTAGCAACAGCACGGTGTTGTAGCGCTTCTGTTCCGGCAGCGTCGTGGCATCGCCGACCAGGCGCGGCAGATAGGCAAAGCGGTAGCGATGCCCCAGCCACTCCTGCTCGCGGGTGTCGTATAGGCGCTGCAGCGCCTCCATCTTCACTTCCTGCACCTGCTCGACCATCACCGACGGAATCGCAATCAGGCGCTCGCCGGCCTTGACCAGCAGCACCTGCGTGACCGCGAGGGTCAGTGGCAGATGGATGGTGAAGGTCGTCCCGACGCCCGGCTCGGTGCTCACATCCACCTTGCCACCCAGATTGGAGATCTCGTTTTTCACGACATCCATGCCGATGCCGCGCCCCGAGAGCTGGGTCACCTGACTGGCCGTGGAGAATCCCGGCTCGAAAATCAGCTGACAGAGTTCCTGCTGCGACAGTTCGCGACCGGCCGGGATCAAGCCACGCTCGAACGCCTTGGCCTTGATGCGCTCCAGATTCAGCCCCTGGCCATCATCCTTGAGCTGCAGCACCAGTTCGTTGCCTTCCTGACGCACTTCAATCTGGATTTCGCCGAATTCCGGCTTGCCGGCAGCCAGACGGGCATCGGCCGATTCCAGACCGTGGTCGACCGCATTGCGCAGCATGTGCTCGAACGGCGAAATCATTTTCTCCAGAACACCCCGGTCGATATCGACCCGCGCGCCCTTGAGCTCGAGGTTGACCTTCTTGCCGGTTTCCTTGCCAGCCTGGCGCGTCAGACGATACAGACGCTCGGAAACGCTGCCAAAAGGCACCATACGCACGCGCATCAGACTCTGCTGCAGTTCCTTGGTCATGCGTGACTGGGCCAGCAAGGCTGCACTGGATTCGTCAAGGTTCTTCAACAGGTTGTGCTGCACGGTCGCCACGTCGTTGACGCTTTCGGCCATGAAGCGGGTGATTTCCTGCAGGCGGGTGAAACGGTCGAATTCCAGCGGGTCAAATTCGACATGGGCATCCTGCAGCTCGCGATTACGCGCCTGCATCTGCGACTCGGCCTGGATTTCCAGTTCGCGCAACTGGCCACGCAAACGGGTCACGTTTTCGGTCAGATCCATCAGCGAGGACTTGAGCGCGAGCATTTCGGCTTCGATCCGCGACCGGGCAATCGCCACTTCACCGGCCTGATTGACCAGCTGGTCAACCAGCTCGGATTTCACGCGGATACTGGTCTTGCTGTCGGTCTCAGCAGCGGCCAGCAACTGGCGCGGCACATCGGCTCGCGCGACAGCTGGGGCAGCCTGCACTGCAGCGGGCTCGCTTGCGACGGACTGCGCCGCGGCGACCGGCTGGGCCGCCGGCTTGCGTCCCGACAGCTCGTCGTACAGCGAGTGCATGAAATCGTATTCGGCTTCCAGCCCGGACAGCAGCGCCGGTGTGATGGCGCTGCCAGCCTCGATCAGGCGGGATTCCATCTGGTGCGCCACTTCACCCATGCGCATTGCACCGGACATCCGTGCACTGCCCTTGACGGTGTGCAGGGTACGCTTCATGCCCTTGATGATTTCCGCCGGATCACCATCCGCCGCAACCAGCTCGCGCAGTTGCGCCGCCAGCTGGGGCAACAGCTCATCGGCTTCTTCGATGAAAATCGGTAGCAGCTGTTCATCGATATCATCGGCCAATGCCGCGTCGATACTGACCTGTACTTCCGGCGCAGCCTGCTCCTGTACCAGCAACTCG
The DNA here is from genome assembly GCF_015223195.1 of Chitinilyticum piscinae. Lineage (GTDB taxonomy): Bacteria > Pseudomonadota > Gammaproteobacteria > Burkholderiales > Chitinibacteraceae > Chitinilyticum > Chitinilyticum piscinae. The sequence continues at coordinate 355,637 of NZ_JADFUA010000003.1, forward strand.
GGCATGGCCGCGGCACCGGCCAGCACGGCCAGTTCGACATCGGCACCCTGGGCTTCCAGCACGTCCGGGAAGGCTACAACGGCATGCTCTTCGGCCAGGTCGGGCACATCCAGTTCGGGCTCGAACATTCCCGGAACGGGCAACTCAGCATCGGTGTCATGTTCGAGGATATTGATCGTGACGGCTTCGGCTTCGGCTTCGGCTTCGGCTTCGGCTTCGGCTTCGGCTTCGGCTTCGGCTTCGGCGGGCAGGCTGAGCGAGAGATCCAGCTCCGGCAAGGCCAACTCGAGGGGCTCAAGCGGCAGTGCCGCCACCGGCTCGACCTCGGCGGCAGTCAGCTCGTCCATCAGCGGCAAATCAGGCAATACCTCGGCACCAATATCCGGCAGAACCAATTCTTCATTGATCTTCAGGCCAATACCCTGCAGCAGCAGCTCTGGCGCTTCATCCAGACTGACGTCGGCATCCGCCGGGATGTCGAGAATCGCAAGATCATCCAGATCAAGCGCGGGGAGCGCATCAAGATCCAGCAATTGCTCCGTCTCATCCGGCTGGGCATCCCCCAGCTCTGGTAGATCCAGATTCACGGCCTCCAGTGTGCCAGCGACTTCTTCACTGCTCTGCGCGTCAGGCAGCTCCACTGCGCCAGTACCCGGTGCCGCCAGCACCGGTAGATCCTGCTCCAGCAGCACATGAACGGCATCGGCCATCAAGGGCGCATCATGGGCAGTCCCGGCAAGTGCCAGCTCCACCTCTTCAGCGGCCGACACACCTGCTGCATCAGTAACAGCTGGGGCCAATTCCTCGAACACCAGCTCGTCCAGCACCGGCTCATCCAGCGCCACCGTTTCAAGTTGCAAGCCGGATGGTTCAGTCTGCAAGAATGCAGCGAGATCATCGTGCGCAAGGTCGACCACCGGTAATTCGAGCGGGGCGTCGACCGGAAGAATCTCGGCATCCAGCTCAATCGGCTCATCCGCAGCAATATCCAGCTCCACCGCTTGCGGCCGCATTGCTTCAAGCCTCGCCACCCATTCCGGCGCTGCTTGTGGTGCACGCAGTGCGAAGATGTCTTCCAGCATGCCGCTCAAGTGTGCTGCGGCATCGACAAACAGGGAAACATGCTCGCTGGCTTCGGCTCCGAGCTGCTGCAGGGCATGTTCGAGCGCATAGGCGAGCTCGCCCTGGGCACGGAAACCGGTGGTTGAAACGATCCCGCCCAGTGTATGGGCTGCCAGCACAAAGCCATCCTCGACTTCGCCGCGCTCGGCCAGCACGGATACACCATGCTGCAGTGCTTGCAGGCGGCTTGCCGCCTCTTCCCGGAAGATATCAAACAGCGCCGGCGAGACTGTCACGGCTCCGATCACGACCTCGGCAGGTGCTTGCACGCTCAATTGCGGCTCGGCAACAGGAGCCGCGGTAGCCTCCTCTGCTTCGGCTCCACCTTCCAGGCTCAGCCTGGCCCGCTCGGCCAGCGCGTCGATCTCACTCGCTTCAACAGCGGCAGCGCCTGCAGCCTGCAGTTCGGCTACCCAGCCAGCAAAAGCCGCATGCGCTTGAGCAACCAGCTCCAGCAATACCGGCGAAGCCGGACGCTCTGCCTGGAGCCACTTGTTCATGACCTGTTCAATTGTCCAGGCCACTTCGCCCAGCTGGTTCAGGCCGACCATGCGACCACTGCCCTTGAGGGTATGGAAGGCACGCCGGATGACGGTCAATGCTTCACGGTCATGCGGCGCATGCCGGCAGATATCCAGATGACTGGCAATCGTTGCGAGTACTTCGACCGCTTCCTCGAGATAGACCTCAAGCAGCTCGGCATCCACCGCCATCTCGGACACCGGCAGCGGACGCGCAGGAGCGGGACTCGCCACCGGAACCACGACCGGTTCAGCTACTTGCTCTACCGAGACAGACTGCGACTCGACCTGACTGGCAGGGGCCAGTTCGTCGACCACAACGTCGTGAACCAACTCCGGCTCGAGGACTGCGGCCAGTTCGTCCGGAGCCTGCACACTCGCCTGTTCACGCCCTGTTAGCTTGTCGAGTAGCGGCTGCAACAAGGCTTCCTGATCGCGCCCCTGCTCGAGGTCATCAACAAAGAAGCCAAGAGCGGATAAGGCCTCAGCCAGCAGTTCCAGTTCATCCTGCACCACCGTACGCTTGGCACCGGCGTATTCCTGAATACGCTGCAGCGATTCTTCGAGCAGGCTAACCGCCAGGGGGCGATCCAGCATCAGCAAGGCACCCTGAACCTGTCGCAGCATCGGCTCAGCCGCACCCAGACCATCGATCTGCTCGGGGTTGCGGAAGAACGCATCCAGAAGTTCTTCCAGCTCCTGGAGGTTACTGCGCATTTCATGCGCAAGTTGTGCCAGCAGCAGGCGCTCCTGTGCGGCCTGGCTAATGGTATCGAGATGCGGCACATCGACGGCGGCACCGGGGTTAGCCAACCGTGCAATGACGGCGTCCACTTGCAAATCGAAATCGTCCGCCTCGCGCGGGAAAGCCTGCAATGCGTGATCCACCAGCAGCAGCCCGGTAGCAAACTCGAGTGCGAATGCCTCGCCGATCTCGCCATTAAGCCCTGCCAGTGCGGCTGACAACGCGTTGCCCAGTCTCTGCAATGCCGGCAGATCCAGTGCGGCCAGACGCACCGAGACCTCCTGCATGTGCTGCCGCAGCTGCGGCAGGCGATCGCGCTGACCTGCAGACAGGCGCGCCCAGCCCTCTTTCAGCGTCCCGATATCATCGCGTAGACGATGAGCATCCCGCATGGCTGCCTGCGCACCAGCGCTCATGGTGTTATCGTCACCCGGCAGCAGCGTGCGCAATTCGAAAGCGGTTACCAGATGGCGAGCCAGCGCACTGTCGCAATCCAGCTGAGCTAGCACATACAGCATGTCGCGGAATAGGCGCTCGGCAATCTTGTTGGAGCCATCGGCAAGGCGGCGCAGCTGAAGATTGAGACGCAGCAACAACTGTCGCGGTGCGAGATCGAGCGAATCGGCATTACGCGCCGTCGCCAGCGCATCAAGCAGCGCTGTCGCAGACCACCAGAATGCACTCGCCACCGACGAAGTCTGCGCCTTGGCCAAGTCGGCCAGCGCCCCCGCCATCGGGCGAGCTAGCGCAACCTGCCCTTTCAACAGACGCAACAGCCCGCTTTCGAACATGGCACGACGCTGCCGGACAAATGCCGGCCATTCGGCCTGGCCGATCACCTTCTTTGGCAGGCCGGCAGGCAGATCCAGCATCAGCTGCGGGAAAAACAGCTCAGCACCAGTCACCTGAGTGCCCCGAGCCTGCGCCAGGGCGGCAAAGCTGGGCAACAACACCAGCGGCACATTCGGCATTTCTGCCTGCAGCCGCTCCAGATACTGGGCAATCTCATGCACCGCCTGATCCAGTACCGCCGGAACCTCAAAAGATGGTTGCTCCTCCAGAGCCTGGATCAGCTGCTCGGCCTCTTCGCAAAAGCGCGCCAGCCCAGCAAGCTCCACCAGCTCCAGCGCACCATAAGCCTGGTGCAAATGCGTGCGGGCATGGCGCAGAGATGCGGCATCCCCGGATACGGAGGCCTGCTGCAACGCTTCCCGCGCTCGCTGGAGGGCACTGTCGATCTCGCCCTTGACCCAAGTCAGAGAGCTTTTATCAAATTCGGTATGAATGCTCATGGCGGTGAACCCGTCGCAGCGGCCAGACGGCGCTTGCGCACCATCTGGCTCAGTAAATCACGTGCCTGTAGGGAATCAGGACAGCTTGAAGCCCGAAACCGAAGCCTTCAGTTCCGATGTGAGGCCGGAAATCTTACCAACCGACTCGGCCGATTGCTTGGTACCGGTCGTGGTCTGCTGCGTAATCGCCAGAATTTCGCGCATGGCCTGAGTGACCCGTGAGGCCAGATCAGTCTGCGCCTCGGTTTCGTGCGCAATACCTTCAATCAGGCGAGCCAGTTCTTTCGATACACGGCCGATTTCGGTCAGTGCGGTACCGGCTGCATCAGACAGCTTTGCACCTTCAACTACACCCTGGGTCGACAGCTCCATCGCAGCCACCGCATCGTGGGTATCGGTCTGAATTGTCTTCACAATCGCGCCGATCTGCTTGGTTGCTTCTGCAGAGCGCTCCGCCAGTCGCTGAACTTCTTCGGCCACCACAGAGAAGCCGCGACCGGCCTCACCGGCGGCTGCGGCCTGGATGGCGGCATTCAGCGCCAGTACGTTAGTCTGTTCGGTAATGTCGGAAATCAGCTCCACGATTTCGCCAATTTCCTGGGAAGATTCACCCAGTCGCTTGATCCGCTTCGCCGTTTCCTGAATCTGCTCGCGAATTTCGCCCATACCCTTGATCTGGTTATTTACAGCCTCGGCACCTTGCTCCGCGGCCTCCAGGGAGGTCTTGGCCACCTGGGCCGATTCTGCGGCATTTGCCGATACACCCTGAATCGAGCGAGCCATCCGTTCAACGTTGCTGGAAGTTTGCTCGATTTCCTGAGACTGGCGTTCAGCAGCCTGAAGCAGCTCATTGGCAATGGCCTGCGCCTGTCCTGCCGAGCCATCCACCTGCGAAGCAGCACGGTTGATACCGCCAATCAGTGTACGCAATTCTTCAATCGTGTAATTGATCGAGTCAGCAATCGCGCCCGTCAAGTCTTCGGTTACGGACGCCCTGACAGTCAGGTCACCATCGGCCAGATCGGACATTTCATTCAGCAATCGCAAAATCGCATCCTGGTTTTTGCGGTTTTCCGCTTCAGAATTCAGGCGGCGACGCACGGATTCCTGGTTGAACACGCGAACCAGCAGGTAGAGTGAGCCCACCGCAATGACAGCAAGACAGGCTTCCAGCACCGAGGTGATCAGGTTTGCCGTGCGGTTCTCGTAAGCTGCGGCCAGATTCTGGGTTGCCAGCAACAAGGCGTCCGACTCTTTCACGATGCTCTGGTTGGCCTTGCGGGTATCCACCAGAGGCTTCATGTTCTTGGAGAACGATGTCACCACCTTTTCGAAGTCGGCAAACGAGGTTTTGATGCCGTTCAGCTCGGCCACCAGCGCGGAGGAAGACACCGGACGCAAGCCCAGCTCATCATTACCCTGCAGGAAACCATCGACGATATCCTTGAACGTCGCCACATCCTTGCCCAGCAGGAATACCACGTCAGGATTGATCAATTCACTGGCGAGAGTGGCATTGGCGTTCTTGGCCATACGTTGGGAAAGCATACCGAGCTGCCCGGCCGCTTCCAGCTCTCGCTGGGTCGCCCCGTTTTCAGCGAGAGAGCCGCTGAATTGCTGAATCTGCTCCAGCAGGTTTGTGTCATTGGCATTAATGCCCTCAACCGCCTTGCCTACGGCCTCCAGTGACTTTTGCTGCTCCAGAATGGTTTGTACATTAGGGCGAGGCGGCTGAGCGCCTGGCTTGAAGTTGGTCGACCAGGTTGCATTGATCTTGTCCAGCTCATCGGTCACACCGACGCTCATGGAAAAAAAACCGCGGCTTGATTGCAGTTGCTCGAGGTTCAAGCCGAATTTTTCATAGGAATCACGCAGAACCGGGAAGGCCGCAGGAATGCCCTGAACAGACTGAGTGGAAGCACGTGCCAGTCGTTGCGAGAGCATCTGCATTTCCGTGGCGATCGAGCGGCGCTCCGCGTTCAGATTGGATGCACGGAAGGAAAGCAGCGCCACAACCACGAAGGCAATGCCGGAAACCAGCACCAGCAAGAGCAGCAAAGCCATCTGCTGACGGCTGCTCCAGTGGCCAATCAGGGGCAAGGGCTTGAGCAACTTGCTTTCATCAGCATCAGGAACCCTGATCCGGTCAAGAATCCAGGTGGTTTTCAGCGGGTCAAAACCCTTCTTTTCTCCCGCAGCTTGTCCTGCTCCGGATTTACCGGCCCCGGAAAACAGACTGCGGATGCGCTCCATCACTGCCATGCTGACTTCTCCTCCCGTCGCATTACATCAACGGTTTTTGCCTTGTTATGCGATACCAACCTGCAGAAATACTGGCGACTGCGCCAGTTCATCCATTTTCAGCGCATTCCAGCGCACACCCGCTGCATCGCGGTAAACCTGCCCCTGCCACGACTTTTCAGCATTATCCTCAGCCAGCACTTCCAGATCCGCCAGATGCTTCAGCCCCAGCATGCGACTGACCAGAATGGATGCGTGTGGCAATAATCGAGGCTGAATCAGCAGCAATCGGCTAGCCGGAGTCGGCACCAAGGGAGGCTCACCGAAAAATGCGGCAGCATCGGCAACACTGACCAGATTGCCGCGGATATTGGCCACGCCACGAAACCATCCTTGCGCCAGCGGCACCGAGGCAACAGCAGGGACCGGCATGACCTCGGCAACGTCCGCCAGATCAACGAGCCAATTCTGCGCACCAATCTGCACCCCCAGACGCGCATCCACCTGCGCAACGGTCGTCGCCGTTTGCAAGCGTGCAACGACGCCCTCCTGATACTCCCGCAGACTAACGCGCTTCGACATGACTCACCCCTAAAATCATCCAAGTGACGAAAATTGTCACAGCTTGCCGATTTTGGTCAGCAACTCCTGCGGGTCGACCGGCTTGACCACATACTCGACCGCGCCCTGACGGCGAGCCCAGACCATATCGGTCTCTTGGTTCTTGGAGGTGCACATGATGATGGGGATGTGCTTGGTTGCCTCATCCTTGCTGATCGTGCGGGTAGCCTGGAAGCCATTCATGCCCGGCATCACCACATCCATCAGGATCAGGTCAGGCTGCAGATCCTTGGTTTTGGCTACAGCCTCCTCACCGGACTCCAGCGCAATGACCTGAAAGCCGTTTTTAGTGAGCAGCTCACCCAGGAAGTGACGCTCGGTCGGGGAGTCATCTACGATCAGGATTTTCTTGATTGTCATATCGGTCGTTTCGCTTGAAAAAACAATGATCAGGCAGCCTGCGCGTGCGCGCCGACGGCGGCCAGCAGACTGTCTTTGGTGAACGGCTTGGTCAGATACTCGTCGGACCCCACCATGCGCCCGCGCGCACGGTCGAACAAGCCATCCTTGCTGGACAGCATGATCACCGGCGTTGCCTTGAACTTGGGATTTTTCTTGATCAGCGCGCAGGTTTGGTAGCCATCCAGCCGAGGCATCATCACATCGACGAAGATTAGATCAGGATGGTGATCTGCAATCTTGGCAAGAGCATCAAAACCATCTTCAGCAAGAATGACCTCACACCCAGCCTGGCCAAGAAAAATCTCGGCACTACGGCGGATCGTGTTGCTGTCATCGATAACCATAACCTTCACGCCAGTCAAATTCGGCATTCGCACAGATCCTAGGACTAGTTACTTGCGACAGGAGAAGCCCCTGCCGCAACCAGACTGCAAAGTCTTTTTGTTTCCGGCAAATCATACGTTCAGCGCTAGCACATGGACAAGGCATTTAGATCAAGCCCCCCCGAACACCCGCCCAAGATGCAACACCACGCAGCGATAGCGCCTCCTGTCAGTACTTTTGCTTTCTTGGTACGAAATTTGCAATGATAGCAAGATTGCGCACGCAGACAGCCAGCGCAAACACATGACAAGCCGTACCCAACCACTTGTCATCATCAATTCGAAACAAGGAGAGACCGACCATGTCAATTATCAACGGCACCACAGGCAACGACAATCTAATCATCGACACCATTGCGGGCGGCGACTCCATTTTTGGTGATGCCGGCAACGACACCATCACCGGGGGCTCCGAAAGTGACACGCTTGATGGCGGCCTTGGCAATGACTCACTGATCGGCGGCGCAGGCAACGACATTTACTATATCGACTCCACCAGTGACGTAATTGTTGAAGGCGCAACCCTTGGCACCGACACTGTATTCAGCACTGTCGACTGGACCTTGGGGGCGAATGTCGAAAATCTGACTCTCCTTGGCAGTGCTCTGACTGCCACCGGCAACACATTAGCCAACAAACTTGTCGGCAACAGCGGGAACAACACCCTCAATGGCGTAAGTGGTACAGACACCTTGCTCGGCGGCGCGGGCGACGACCTCTATATCACTGACGGCGGCGACTCCATAACCGAGAACGCCAACGAAGGCACCGACACAGTCCAGAGTAGCGTCAATTTCACCCTGGGGATCAATTTTGAAAACCTGATCCTGCAGGGCAGCGCAACGACCGGCATGGGCAACGCGGCCAACAACCAGATTACCGGCAATGCCAACGCCAACACCTTAAACGGCGGCTCCGGCGCGGACACCTTGATTGGCGGCGACGGCAACGACAAGTACATTATCGACAACATTCTCGACGTTGTTACAGAAACACAAACCCTGTCGACCGAAATCGACCTCATCGAGTCGAGTGTCACCTACAGCTTGGCCACACTTGCAAATATTGAGAACCTGACCCTCACCAGCAGCGCCAGCATCAACGCCACCGGCAATAGCAAAAACAACATCCTGATTGGCAATATCGGCGCAAACACCCTGGACGGCGGCTCCGGCAATGACATCATGACGGGCGGCGCAGGCGATGACACCTATGTCGTTGACTCTGCATCCGATGCAGTCAACGAAACCACCCTGGCCGGCGCCGGTTCCGACACCGTCAGCAGTAGCACACTCACCCTGAGTCTTGCCTCTTACGCCAATGTAGAGAACATCAAACTGCTGGGCAGCAGCAACCTGAACGCAACTGGCAATAGCGGCAACAACAAACTGACCGGCAACGACGGCAACAACACCCTAAACGGGAATGGCGGCACCGACACCCTTATTGGCGGCAACGGCAACGATACGTACGTCACTGATGGTGGCGACACCATCACTGAAAGCAGCAGCACAGGGGGCGCCGATACTGTAGAGAGCACGGCAAGCTTCACCCTCGGAGCAAACCTCGAAATCCTGACGCTCTCTGGTGGAAACTTGAACGGCAGCGGCAACACCGGTAACAACACCATCAATGGCACCAGTGGCAACAACGTACTGGATGGCAAGGGTGGCGCCGACACTCTAAATGGTGGCGATGGTGATGACACCTACATCACCGACGGAGGCGACACCATCGCCGATACCGCGGGCACCGACACGGTTAAATCCAGTGTCACCTACACATTAGCAACCGGGTTAGAACACCTCACCCTCATCGGCACACTCAGCATTAATGCCACCGGCAATTCGGGCAACAATTATCTTACCGGCAATAGCGGCAGCAACATCTTTGCTGGCGGCGGCGGTACCGACACGTTTGCCGGCGGCCTCGGCAACGACATCTACACCGTTGACTCAACAAGCGACACCATCATCGAAGCCGCCAACGGGGGCACAGATGAAGTACGATCAACGACGAGCTATGATCTTTCGGCAGGCACGGAAGTCGAAAAGCTCACCCTGGTAGCCGGAGCCTCTGGCGCACTTAATGCCTTTGGTAGCAGCACCAACAACACCCTGGCCGGCAATGAGTTCAACAACATTCTTGATGGGCAAGGCGGTCGCGACACCCTGATCGGCGGCAATGGCAACGACACCTACAAGGTCGACTCCATCGATGACGTGATTACCGAATCATCTACCACTGGCGGCACCGACACCGTCCAGCTCACAGGAACTACAGCACTCAGCTGGACACTGGGCGCCAACCTCGAAAACCTCACCCTCTCCAGCACTGCTACCGGCGGCAACGCAACAGGGAATTCGCTGGCCAACACCCTGACCGGCAATGGCGGCGACAACACACTGAATGGCGGCACAGGCGCAGACACCCTGAACGGCGGCGCAGGCAATGACACCTACATCACCGACGGCGGAGACACCATCAATGACACCGGCGGCGTGGATACTGTCAAATCCAGCGTCACTTTCACACTGGGTAGCACACTGGATAACCTAACCCTCACTGGCGGAGCCGCCGTGAATGGCACAGGCAATGCACTCGCCAACATCTTGGTCGGCAACAGCGCAGCCAATGCGCTGACCGGCGGCGACGGCAACGATACGATCACTGGCGGCGCAGGCAAGGACGCCCTTTCCGGCGGCGCAGGCAACGACTCATTTGTGTATTCCGCCATCACGGACAGTGCTCTCGGTACTGGACGCGAAGCCATCAGCGACTTCGTTTCCGGCTCGGACGAGATCAACCTCTCCCTACTGGATGCCAACTCAGCCCTAGCTGGCGACCAAGCCTTCACCTTCATCAGCAGTGCAGCTTTCAGCACCACCGATGCCACCGGCCAACTACGCTTTGCAAACGGGGTACTCTATGCCAGCACCGACGCTGACTCTGCCGCCGAGTTCGAAATCGCCCTGACCGGCGTCACCACCCTGCTCGTCGGCGATTTGATTCTCTAATCACTAAACGCTGTCAACGCTAACAAACCGGGCTCTCCGCCCGGTTTTTTTCTGCCGATTTTCAGCACTAGGTGACAATTTTAGGCACCATGGATTCTGGCTCGAACTTTGCTGCAAATACTCGTAGCCAGTACCACTCAAGGAGATCGCCATGAAAGCAGACGGCTTTACCCTGATCGAACTGATGATTGTCTTGGCAATCATTGGCCTCTTGGCCAGCATCGCCATCACCACCTTTACTGATGCACAAGCCAAAGCCGCAAACCGGAGCGCGCAGAGCGACGCTCGCAATTTACTCACCGCCGGACAAGCAAATTCACTGCAGTAACCGTATCTGGCACAGACATTGCTTGGATACATACCGAGCGCGGGGCCGACAGCCCAGCCCATTAACCAGGAGTCAAACCATGAAGAAACTGCAAAAGGGCTTTACCCTGATCGAACTGATGATCGTCGTTGCGATTATCGGCATTCTGGCCGCCATCGCGATTCCGGCCATCAACGAATACCAGAACAAAGCCGGCAACAAGGCGGCTCAAAGCGACGCCCGCAATCTGCTGACCGCTGCTCAAGCCAACGCGGCCCAGTAATCAGACCACTCAAGGATGAACACCATGAACAAGACCCTTGCCCTGCGTTTTGCCCTTGCTGCAGCCATCACCTCCGCAGCCGTGTATGCTGCAACAACTCCTAAATCGCCAACAGATACCTATGACGGCGTCAACACTCCGGATCTGTTGCAAATTACCCCGACACCCGGCGCAACAAATGAATACATCGTGTCTGAATTCACCTTCCAGCCATCCGCAAATGTAAGCCTCAGCTGGAACGCCACCGCCACGAGCACCACTGGTGCCACGGCTGGTGACATGTTCTCGGTAGGTGCGTTTAACGTAAAGAAGGGCAACCGCACCTTCGCGGGCGCTGTGGGCGCATTCAGCAGCGCCGCACGAGCTTGCCAAAACACCAACCCGACCGGTCCGTTGGTAATGCCTCCAATTGCCACACAGACAGACGTCGAAGTTTGCACGTTCTAATTGCACACAGCGCGCAATATACAAAAACGCCAGCAATGCTGGCGTTTTTGTTTGGACAGAATTAGCATTGGCATTTAGATAAAACACACTTTCCACCCTACCTTCTTATGTTGACAGCCATCAGCCAGCACGCTCTACTGGTTATTCGCTCGGGCTCCCGATCCCACGCACAGCGCACGGTTTTCTTGATCGGGTGCGCTCTGATTGCCAGCGCCTACCTTGCCGCAACCTTTTCCGGACGGGAGCCGATGGTGGTAGCGCTCGACATCGGCATTTCAGCCATAAAACTAGTCGCCACCCTACTGGGACTATTCTGGGTACTGGAAATGGTTGCGAAAGACATTGATCGCAAAAATCTACTTTGGGTGCTAGCCTACCCTGCACCGCGAGCCACCTATATCGTTGGCCGCTTCATTGGCATCGGTACACTTCTAGGCTGCAGCATCGCCTTCCTAGGAGGATTGCTCTGGATTGTTGTGCAAAACTCATCCATGGGCTACCAGCACTTCCATACCTTCGATCTTGGTAGCCCATATGCCATTACGCTGGCCTACTTGTGGCTGGATACCTTGATCATTACCGCGTTCACGCTACTAATTACCACGGTATCAACAAGCTCGCTAATGCCCGTATTTATGGGAGCGGCATTCGCTGTATCAGCACGCAGCCTTGGAGGTGTCCTTGCCTATCTAAACTCTGGTGAGTCACAAATTAATACCTCACTCGCCAGCAGCGTACAAAAACTGCAATGGATATTGCCAGACTTATCCCGACTTGATCTTCGCGACTGGCCGCTTTATCGCGCAACAATCAGCGCCGACCAGCTGCAAGCATCCCTAACCATGTCGGTGAGCTACATTGTAATAATGCTGTTGCTTTGTTGCCTTTCACTAAGTAAACGCGACATCCACTGAGGCTAGGCAATGCAGCATCCAATCCAAATTTGGCGCTGGGTTTTCTGGCTTGCGGCTTGCCTCACCGCGGCCTTTGTCTACAAAAACTCTATCGATACACTTGGCCCACCGCAAAAAAATACAGCCGCTGATCGATTGCGGGTTATTCTTCCGGAGAGCGCACAGATTTTTCTTGCGGGAGGGGATAGTCATCTTGCCGCCAATCTTGGGGTTTTTAGGGCTGTTACGCTAACCACTGGATCTGTTGACTCAGACACCATACAAACCCTCGCAAGGATTCAAGTAAGTGCAGCACGACTGAACCCCTACAGCGGCGACAACTATTACATTGCTCAAGCAGTTTTGCCATGGCAAGGTGAAGTAACCGCCGCAAACGAGCTACTTGGTGTCTCTGCCAAGGCTAGGCGCTGGGATTATATGCCAGGCTTTTTTCTAGCCTTCAATCAACAATATTTTCTACGGCAACCGCGCTTGGCAATCGCGACTCTTAACAATTACGCGATTCCAAGAGCCCCCACACAAAACCATGCCGCCTTTCAAGCAATGATCAGCAAATGGCTTGAGCAAGGAGAAACCCCAGAAGCCGCCAAAGCATTGCTGATGCAAATGTACAAGAGCACATCGCACCCGCAACTGAAGAAAATACTATTCGCCCGTATTACCCGACTTGATGGTCTAATCACCATCCAGAATGCCTGCACCACTTACAGGGTACGGTACGGCGCGGCACCGAAAGATCTATCCGACCTTCTGGAAAGCGGCGTTCTGCAAGAAATACCTAACGACCCATTTAAAATCGGATATCAGATCAACGCCGAAGGTCAAGCCGAATTCATCTATCGCCGAAATTGACACCCAACAAATGCACGCAATTACAATCTGCAAGCTATCTAAAAGCTACCGCGACCAACGATTCCGGAAAATAAATGCGCTGGACCAGGTGAGCCTCGAGGTTCACGAAGGTGAAGCATTTGGTTTTGTCGGCCCGAATGGCGCCGGGAAAAGCACCGCAATCAAAATACTCACGGGCGTCGTCCGGCCAGACGGCGGCAGCGCACAACTCTTCGGGCTTGAATCTTCAAACCCAGAAGCCCGCAAAGGGATTGGTTATGTTCCAGAAAATCCCTATCTATACGACTATCTAACGCCATTGGAAATTGTACAGCTCAGCCTAAAAATGCATCACGTCAAGGTTGATAAGCCATATAAGCACAGCATGGGGTGGTTAGAGCGTTTCGGTCTTGATGCCGTAGCAAACAAAGTTGTGAGGAAATTTTCCAAGGGCATGACCCAGCGGACCGCATTAGCCAGTGCAATGGCAATCAATCCACGCTTGCTCATTCTGGACGAGCCACTATCAGGCCTCGATCCGATTGGCCGCAGAGAAGTGGTGGACCTTCTTGCAGAATACAGCCGTAATGGCGGGACTTTGTTTTTTTCATCCCACGTGCTGTATGACGTCGAGCGACTTGCCGACCGCTTTGGCCTGATCTTCAAGGGCACTCTGCGCGCCACACAAAAACCGAGCCAGCTGATGGCCCATGACAACGCCGTCATGGTTGTGGAATATCGCGGAGAACAAAGGGATGGCGCACGTCCACTCCCCGATGGAGTATGGCGGATTGAACTACCTGCCAATCAGCTTTGGTCGTTTTTAGACAGCATAAGACGTGATACCGAACATGTAATCAGCTTCAAACCAGCAGGGTCACAACTTGAACGACTTTTTTACGAAACAGCCGAAGGTAGTGCTTCCGGTTATGTCGGCAGTGAAGCCTAGTTTCTGGACCACTCCGGCACGTCTAAGCAGACATTCTGGCCCAGACTCGATCCTGCATCAAACTGTCCAGTTCACCATTCCACTGTAAGCGGTTGCCAGTACGATTAGTCCGAAGGCAATACGGTACCAAGCGAAACCGATGAAAGTATGAGTGGAGACAAAGCGGATCAGCGCACGAATAGCGATAAAAGCAAAAATGAAAGAGGTGACAAAGCCGACCGCAAACACTGGCACATCGCCGGCCTCGAGCACATGGCGGTGCTTATACAGGCTGTAAAGCGAGGCGGCGCCCAGGGTTGGCACGCCCAGAAAAAAGGAAAACTCGGTCGCAGCCTTGCGTGACAAGCCAAAAAACAGGCCGCCGATGATAGTCGCGCCGGAACGACTCGTCCCGGGAATCAGCGCCAAGCACTGCGCCAGCCCGACTTTCAGGGCGTCCTTGAGAGTCAGATCATCTACCGTTGCGACGGTCACCGTATGCTGCCGTTTTTCTGCCCACAGGATAACCAGACCGCCAATGATGAAGGCCAGCGCAACCGGTACGGGCTGAAACAGATGAGCTTTGATGGTTTCGGAAAACAGCTTGCCGAGAATAGCGGCAGGCATGAAGGCGATCAGCACGCCCAGCAACAGGGTGCGTTCGCGGCCGGGCTGGCGGGCTCCAGCCACCGTGTTGAGGAGCTTCTGGCGATATTCCCAGACCACGGCGAGCATGGCGCCGAGCTGGATGAATATTTCGAACACATCCCGCTTTTCCTTGCTCAGAAAACCCAGCAGATCACCGGTAAGAATCAGATGGCCTGTACTGGAGATCGGCAGGAATTCGGTAATCCCTTCGACCACCCCCATGATCAGGGCCTTGCACAGCAGCAGATAGTCCATGTCGAAATTCGCTGGAGTTCGGAACAGCCGGGATTATACGCAGCAGGCACTGCCATCCGTGCAGGTTTCACCCGTGTGACTTAATTACTTTTTGTCCATTTTCATGCCAACGCTGGAACTTCCTGCCCGATCAGCTGGTCAGAGTAGGCGTTGGGGCAGTGACCCTGCCCCATATGGCAATTGCAATGCGCTAATTGCTCATCTCCTCCCTGATTGAACGGGCACCGCAAGGTGCCCGCTTTTTTACCCCCCCTCAGATACCCAAAGCCCCATTGAACAAAAAACCAATACAGGCGATACCTACAGAGCCATACCCATCAGGCAGATTCTGCGTTCCGCAGTAACTCACGCACCAGCTCGGGGCTGGTTTCCACCAGTGCGTATTCGTCCTGCCCCGGAATCCCCATGCTGACCGCCGGATTGTGATACTGCATGCCACTCCGGAAGGGGGCCCGCGCCGAGCTGTGAAATTCCCGGCAACCAGTCAGTCGCACCAGGTCGGCGATATTGCTGCCACGCACACCGGAGCCAGGCATGACACGCAGCCGCTCTCCAGCCTGGTGCTGCAGTTGGCGTAGCAATGCCGCACCCTCCAGTGCACTGGCGGCTTGGCCACTGGAAAGCAGGCGGTTGCAGCCCAGCGCAATGATGTCTTCCAGTGCTCGTTCCGGGTTCCGCGCAACATCGAATGCGCGATGAAAGGTAACTTGCATTGGAGCTGCCAGCTCGACCAGCCGGCGGCAGCGTGGCACATCAATCTCGCCATCGGCCGTTAAAATACCGATCACCACCCCATCAACACCGAGCTTCTTGCACGCAAGCACGTCGCGTTCCATGACTTCGAACTCGAGATCGGTATAGAGGAAATCGCCACCACGCGGCCGGATGATCACATTCAGCGTGATCCACAGACGATCACGCGCAACCGCCAGCTGTCCATAACTCGGTGTCGTGCCGCCTTCCAGCAGGTTGTCGCAGAATTCGACCCGATGCGCACCGCCTTCCTGCGCAGCCAGGCAGGATGTCACCGATCCCGCACAGATTTCCAGCTCGATTGCATTCTGCATGTGGTCCACCCCGATTCGGCATAAAGCCCTATTAGAGCGCAGCCGCGGCCTTACTGCACGGCAGAAATGCACAACGCCGCGGCTGGCGCGGCGTTGTTGTCTACTGGCTGGCTGGTATCAGGCGGCCTGACGCGAGAAGTCGCGGATTTCCGCGTTCAAGGTGGTGTAGATGCCGCGCAGCTGACCATCAATGGCATGCAGCTGCTCCTGCAACTGCGCGCTGAACTCGTTCAGCTCCTTGATGCGATCTTCGAGCGTATCAGTTGCCTTGTGAATGCGCTTGATGCTTTCCAGACGGCGACGCAGCTGCAGCTGGTGTTCGCGCACCTGGGTTTCCATCGGGGCCATCACGGCTTTCAGCCAATTCTCCACATCACGGTTGGCCACATCGAATACATAGATTACGCGGCTGGCAATGGTTTCGAAGAATTTGCGCGTCAGACGCCCCTGGCTGGTCGTCAGGATATTGCCGACCGTATTGAAGTGCTCGCGGAAGGAGCGCTCCAGACGCGCCAGCTCTTTGTGGTACTTCAGGGTGGAGAACGGCGGCGGCGTCACCTGCCCCAGGCCGTGCTCCTCGCTGAACTTTTTGTACATCGCGGCCATCATTGCCTGGATTTCCGCAACCTGTTCGGCCGATTTGGCAATCGAGGCATTCACATCCAGGAAGAAACGATCCATCGTACTGCGCAGGCCGCCTTCGCCGAAGGAGAAAATGCTGCGCTCCATCTGGGTGCGAATCCGGGTGATCTCGTTCTTGAGCGCATCCTTGCCAAGCAGCGAGTACAGCTTGTTAGTCTGCTGACTGAACACACTGCGCAAAGCCTGGAAACGCACCAGCCCCTGCTCGAACTGCTTCTTGTCTTCCTGAACCTTGTCCATCATCTGCAGGATGACGTCCTGGTTCTTGCCACGCAGCCCGGTCAGCTCGGCCAGCTGCTCGTTGACCCCTTCCTGGCGGGTATTCAGGATCGAGCGCACAGCCAGCACGATGTCCTCGACCTCCCCCTGGGTGGCATCGCGAACGATGTCCTGCTTGCCGGGCAGGAGGTCGTCAGAGAGGGCACGCTCCAGATGCGAGAGCTGGCTCTTGGCGAGCAATGCTTCGTCATCCTGCACCTTGGCCACCAGTGCTTTCTGCGCTGAGACCGGAAATACCTGCTGAGCCGTGATATTCAGCAATTCCGAGGTGGTCTTGATCTGCTTGTCGATTTCGGCCTGGACTTCGGCATCGGTCTTCAGCGGGTCCCACAGCCCGTCGATCTTGTTCAGCACCACCAGGCGGCCATGGCGGTTGCCCTGACCGCGGGCAATGTGGTTGCGCCAAACGTCGATGTCGCTCTTGGTCACGCCAGTATCCGCGGCCAGAATGAACAGGATGGCATGCGCATTGGGCAGCAGGTTCAGCGTCAGTTCCGGCTCGGTACCGATGGCATTCAGGCCCGGAGTATCCAGAATCACCAGCCCCTGTTCCAGCAGCGGGTGCGGAAAATTGATCACCGCATGGCGCCAGCACGGGATTTCCACTTTGCCGTCCGCGTCGACCGTCACGACCTGATCGGGATCGGTCTCGTCGAACAGGCCATACTGCTTGGCAGTATCGACACTGACCTTGCAGGTCGCACCGATTTCGCGAAATGCCTCCAGCAGCGCCTCCGGGCTGTCGAGATCCAGCTCGATGGTGGTCCACTCGTCCTTGTAGCGGCGATATTCCTGTGTCGTAACATTACCGGCACGGGTTTCGATCGGCAGCAGCTGGATCGACGGCACGCGGTCCGGATCGTAGAGCAGCTCGGTCGGGCACATGGTGGTGCGCCCCGCCGACGACGGCAGGATGCGCTGGCCATAATGCGCAAAGAAAATCGCATTGATCAGCTCGGATTTACCGCGGGAAAACTCCGCGACAAACGCAATATTGAGCTTATCCTCGCGCAGTTTCTCGGTCAGCGCCTTGATGCGCAGATCGGTCTGGGCGTCATTGAGGTCCTGCTCGGCCAGCCAGCGTTGCAGCTGGGCAATCTGCTGGGTGAGATGGGCACGCCAGGCGCTGTAAGCCTGAAAGTCAGCCACCATGTAGTCATTGGCGGCAATGCTGTCCTGATGCAAATAGTCGGCGCTCATGTCACCCCCGATCCTGAATTACGTTCTTTTAAGGTCCAGTCTGATTTTGCGTGCTAATTGCCGCAACAGCAACTTTGTCAGCTTAGGAGAGGGGCTGACTGTCGGGTATATATCAGCGCGGCTGGCAACGCGGGCAGTAACAGCTGGCCCGCTGACCGATTCGCACCTGACGGATGATTTCGCCACACACCCGGCAGGTATCGCCTTCCCGGCCATATACATAGCTGTTCAGCATGAAATACCCTGCCTTGCCATCACTATCCACATAATCACGCAAAGTACTTCCGCCCAATGCAATGGCCTCAGCCAGTACTTCCTTGATTGTCGCCACTAGTCTGACCAGCGTCTCGGGCGGCAGATCAGCGGCCGGCGTCAGGGGATGGATGGCAGCACGAAACAGGCTCTCTGCGGCATAAATGTTGCCCACCCCTACTACCTGGTGGTTATCCATGATCAGCTGCTTGATCGGAATGCGCCGCCCGGCACAGCAACGCTGCAACCACGCAGCATCGAACATCTCCGACAGCGGCTCAGGCCCCAGAGAGGCCAGCAAAGGGTGTGCGGCAGCATCCCCCGTTACCCACAACCAGGCACCAAAGCGCCGCGGATCGCGGTAACGCAATCGCACGCCATCCTCCAGAACCAGATCAATATGATCATGCTTTTCAGCCGGAAACGGCTGGGTCAGGATCCGCAGACTGCCCGACATGCCCAAGTGGATCAGCGCGGCGCCGCCCTCGACGACGACCAGCAGGTATTTGGCGCGGCGGGCCACATCCAGAATGCGCCGGCCTTTGAGGCAATGCGCCAGATCATCCGGCACAGGCCAGCGCAGGCGCGGATTGCGCACTTCCAGCTGGGCAAC
Source organism: Chitinilyticum piscinae (assembly GCF_015223195.1). Lineage (GTDB taxonomy): Bacteria > Pseudomonadota > Gammaproteobacteria > Burkholderiales > Chitinibacteraceae > Chitinilyticum > Chitinilyticum piscinae. Next base: position 374,647 of record NZ_JADFUA010000003.1, read on the forward strand.
CGTCTTGCCAATCAGCGCCCCCGCAATACCGCGGCGGGTGGTTTCTACTTCGGGTAACTCGGGCACGGTTTATCCTCCGCCAGACACAAGGCCGCACTGCAATAATGCCGATTTCATCCGCAGCGCTTGGACTTTGTCGCCAGTTTACCTAATATCGCTGTTCCTACCTTGCCCGGATTGCCTCGATGTCGCGGCTGCTTACCTTCCGTTTCACCATTCTTGCTGCCCTGCTTGCGGCGGGCCTGTCCGCACCGGGCATTGCTGCCGCACCGGCGGCCGGCGAGCCTGCGCAGGACGAAGCAAGCAGTTCAGCGTCTTTGCCGGCACTGGATCTCACGCCGGACCTGATGCAACTGCTGCTGGTCGGTGACATTGCGGCCCAGCGCGGTGATGGCGTACTGGCAGCCCAGCTCTGGAACGAACTCAGCAAGCGCGCCCCGGATCCCCGGCTGGCCGCACGGGCAACCGAACTCAGCCTCAACAGCGGCCAACTCGCTATCGCGCTTGAATCGGCGGAGCGCTGGATCAGCATCGACCCGGCTTCTCCGCGCGCCCAGCAGATCATTATCGGCCTCCTGATCCGGGCCAACCGCATCAATGACGCTACGCCGTACCTGCAGCAGGTTATTGCCAAAAACCCGGCCGAAGCTCCCGGTTTTTTCCGCCAGCTGCACCTGCTTTGGGGCAAGGCCAGCGACCGCAGCGCGGTGCTGCACACCACTCGCGAGCTCGCCCGCCAGTACCCTGAATTGCCCGAAGCCCATTTCGCGACCGCCTATGCGCTGGCCACGGCCGGCCAGAACAGCGAAGCGATTAGCGAGCTGGATCTGGCCCTGCAACTGCGCCCCAACTGGGAACCGGCAGCCATTTACAAGGCCCAGCTACTGGCTGGCAACGACCCGCAGGCCAGTCTCGCCATCCTCAAGGACGCCAGTGCCGCCAACCCGATGTCAAGCGCCCTGTTGCTGTCGCAGGCGCGTCTGCAGGCCGAACAGGGGCAAATCGCCGCAGCGCACGACACCTACCAGCATGCACTGAAGATGCAACCGGACAATCCGGAAGCACTGACCGGAACAGCCGTCACCGCCATCGAACTGCGCAACTTCGATGAAGCCAAGTCGCTACTGGAACGCCTGCTACAGCTCAAGCCCGACGAGCCCAGCCTCTTCTACCTCTATCTGGGCCAGATCGCCGAAGAGCAGCGTGACTGGGCCGCAGCACTGGACGCCTACGGCAAGGTCACCGAACGCCAATATCTCGAACGGGTGCGTGAGCGCGAGCCGCGCCTGCTGGCACGCAATGGCCAGCGCGACGCCGCACTGCAGGCCGCTGCAGCCCTCCCGGAGGGCAACGAAGAAGAAGCCGTTACCAAAGCACAAGTCCAGGCGCTGGTCTGGAAAGAACTGGGCGAGCTTGCCCAGGCCCGAGCCCTGCTCAGCGCAGCGCTGAGCAAATACCCGAATAATCCCGATCTGTATTACGACCGCTCAATCTACGCTGACGAAGCTGGTGACATTGCGGCAGCAGAACGAGACTTGCGCAAGAACCTGGCTCTGTCACCGGACAACCCGGCGGGACTGAACGCTTTGGGCTACCTACTGACCAACCGTACCGAGCGACTCGAGGAAGCACAGCTGCTCCTGGAAAAAGCCCTGACGCTCGAGCCGGACAATCCGGCGCTGCAGGACAGCATTGGCTGGCTGCGTTTCAGGCAAGGGCGCTACACCGAAGCGCTGGAATGGCTGCAGAAAGCCTGGAGTGCATCAAAAGAACCGGAAATTGGCCTGCACCTGGCCGAAACGCTAGCAAAACTCGAGCGGCGCAAGGATGCCCGTGACCTGCTGGCCGAAGTGGCAAAACGGGGGGGCAAGCAGGCAGACATCGATGCACTGCGTACCCGGCTGGGGCTGTAATGCGGGAATGGCTGGCCTTATTTTCCGTGCTGGTGCTGGCCGCCTGCGCGCAACTGCCCAGCGCGCCGCCGTCCGGCTATGCCCTGAGCGGCAAGCTCAGCATCCGTGACGCCCGGCAAAGCCAGCAAGCCATGTTTGGCTGGCAGGCCTCCGCTCAGGAAGACCGGATTTCGATCGATTCGCCGCTGGGACAAACCCTTGCAGCCCTGACAATCCGCTATGACGACGACGGCCTGCCGCTGTCGGCGCTCTTCGAGCAGGGGGGGGAAATGGTCCAGGCCGCCGACGATCCGGAGGCGCTACTGAAAGACCTCACCGGGCTGTCGCTGCCACTGGAAGGCCTGCGCTGGTGGCTGCGCGGCGAAGTTTCGCCATTTACTCCAGCCGAACGCCATGAGCAGGAGGGCACCGTGACCCTGCGCCAGGATGGCTGGACCATCGAAGCACGCGACTTCCGCCCGCTGGGCAAGCGCCAGCAGCCCTACCGGATCCAGGCGAACCGGGACGACCTGCAATTGCGCATCGTGATTACCGACGCCATCGACAATCCGACCTCCGAATTGCCTTCCGCACCATGAATCCTGATCAATTCCGCCAGCCGGACGGCTTTTATGCCTTACCGGCACCCGCCAAGCTCAACCTTTTCCTGCACATCATCGGCCGTCGCGACGATGGCTATCACCTGCTTCAGTCGACCTTTCAGCTGATCGATCGCTGCGACACCATCGAGCTACGGGTGCGTGATGACGGGCAACTCGTCCATCTCAACCCCATACCCGGCATCGCGCCAGAAAGCGATCTGTGCATCCGCGCCGCCCGCCTGTTGCAAGAACAGACTGGCTGCAGGCTCGGCATGTCGCTGCGCATTCGCAAGATTCTGCCCATGGGAGGCGGTGTGGGTGGCGGCAGCTCGGATGCGGCCACGGTGCTGCTGGCACTGAATCGCCTGTGGAATCTCAACCTTTCCCGCCAGATGCTGATGGACTGGGGGGTAAGGCTGGGCGCCGATGTCCCATTCTTCCTGTTTGGCCGCACAGCCTTCGTCGAAGGCATTGGTGAGCGTATGACCGAAGTTCCATCGCTCGATCAATGGTTTGTCGTCCTGCACCCCCGCGTGCACGTGCCAACACCGGAAATTTTTTGCGACGAACGCTTGACACGGAATACGCCCCCCCTTATAGTTCGCGTCCTCAACAGCGCTGCAACGAAAAACGACTTGCAAGCGGTAGCGAGCAGGAAGTTCCCGCTAATACAGAAACACCTTGATTGGCTAGGCCAATTCGGTGAAGCGAGAATGACCGGATCAGGAAGTTGTGTGTTTGCGAAATTCGCTTCACAAGACGCTGCAAATCAAGTAATATCGCAGCTTCCAGACGAAATGACTGGCTTTATTGCCAGATCATTGAGTCAACACCAGTTATATGAGTTTGCTGATTGAGCAATCAAAAAGCAGGTTCATTAGGGGAGTCGCCAAGTTGGTTAAGGCATCGGATTTTGATTCCGACATGCGAAGGTTCGAATCCTTCTTCCCCTGCCACTAATAAAGAAAAGCGTGTAATTCGACGATTACACGCTTTTCTCGTTTCTGGGATTGGACAATGGCTTACGACAGCCTCATGGTTTTCACCGGCAATGCTAACCCCCGCCTTGCCGAACAAGTGGTCAATCACCTCGACATCTCGCTGGTGCGTGCTACCGTCGGCCGCTTTTCCGACGGTGAAGTCACCGTCGAGCTGCTGGAGAACGTTCGCGGTCGCGACGTGTTCGTCCTGCAGTCGACCTGTGTGCCGACCAACGACAACCTGATGGAAATCATGCTGATGGTCGACGCGCTCAAGCGCGCCTCGGCCGGCCGCATCACCGCCGCCATCCCCTACTTCGGCTATGCCCGCCAGGATCGCCGCCCGCGCTCCGCCCGTGTACCGATTTCGGCCAAGGTTGTGGCCAACATGCTGACGGTTGCCGGCGTTGACCGCGTGCTGACCGTTGACGTGCACGCCGACCAGATCCAGGGTTTCTTCGACATTCCGGTGGACAACATCTACGCCACCCCGGTACTGCTCGAGGATATCCGCGACAAGAAATACGACGACCTGATGGTCGTGTCGCCCGACGTCGGCGGCGTACTGCGCGCCCGCGCGATGGCCAAGCAACTCAATGTCGACATGGCCATCATCGACAAGCGCCGTCCAAAGGCCAACGTCGCCGAAGTCATGCACATCATTGGTGACGTAAAAGACCGCACCTGCGTGATCATCGACGACATGATCGACACCGCCAACACCCTGTGCAAGGCCGCCGAAGCACTGAAGAAGTTCGGCGCCAAGCGCGTGCTGGCCTACGCCACCCACCCGGTATTCTCCGGTGCCGCCATCGAGCGCATCCTGAATTCCGAGCTGGATGAAGTGGTCGTCACCGACACCATTCCGGTGCCGGAAGCGGCCCAGGCCACTGGTCGCATCCGCGTGGTATCGATCGCCGGCCTGCTCGCCGAAACGATGCGCCGCATCAATAACGAAGAATCGGTTTCCACCCTCTTCGTTGACTAAAGAAACCAGCCCCATCAGATCGCAGGGTATTAGCCTGCAGCCTGGTGGGGCAAATGCATTCAGGGGAATACCCCTCGAATCGCTGGTCGCCCTGGTCGCGGGGGACCCGCGTTTAAATGACGAAACGGAGTTTTGAAATGACTTTTGACATCAATGCACAAAGCCGTCCTGCACAGGGTACCGGAGCGAGCCGCCGCCTGCGCAAGGCTGGCCGTCTGCCGGCAGTCGTTTACGGTGGCAGCAAGGACGCGGTTGGCGTGTCCCTGGACCACAACGAAATGTACTACACCCTGCAAGACGAGAAGTTCCACACCTCGCTGATCAACCTGTCCATCGACGGCGCTACCGAACAGGTTCTGCTGCGCGCAGTTCAGTACCACCCGTTCAAGCAGCAAGTCCTGCACGTTGACTTCCAGCGCGTTGACAACGAAACCAAGGTTGAGATCAAGGTTCCGCTGCACTTCACCAACGCCGATAGCAGCGTGGGCGTGAAGATGCAAGGTGGTACCGTTTCCTACGCCCTGAACGATGTTCTGGTTCGCGTAGCTGCGTCCAAGGTACCGGACTTCGTCGAAGTCGACCTGAGCAAGCTGGAAGCGAGTCACCCGAACGTGCACTTGTCCGACCTGAAGCTGCCGGAAGGCGCCGAGCTGGTCAGCCTGCTGCGCGGCAACGACCTGGCTGTGGCCATCCTGAACAAGGCCAAGGCTTAATCGCCTGCCTGCCCGGGAAAAACCGGCTCTGCGGAGCCGGTTTTTTCATGCCTGTACCCGGCATGCCTGGCAATGTGTTGCCTCATAAGGCAACAGCATCAGCAAATCACAGCACATACCCCTTGCAGCAAAACTGCAATCAAACAGTCATCGGCGTGTCATCGCGCCCCGTGATGATGCGGGCTTTCCGTCCCATTGCCCGCAATCATGACCAAAAGCTATTCCGACAAATCCGTCATCTGCAACGACTCTGCCAACTCTGCCTTCAGTGAAGTCAGCCAGCTGGTCGAACTCAGCGTCAGCCGCCGCAATCTGCTGACCGGCACCGGCGCAGCAGCGGCCGGCCTGCTCTTGGGCGGACTGCCGCAACTGGCCAGTGCCGCCGCAGCCGGCAAGACCCTGAAACCGCTGGCGCTGGGCTTTAGCGCCATTTCCCTCTCGGAAAGCGATACCGTGACCGTTCCGGCCGGCTACCGCGCGCAGCTGGTCAATGCTTGGGGGGATGCGGTCGGGATCGCCGGCAACATGCCAGCCTTCAGGCAGGATGGCAGCAACAGCGCCGAGGAACAGCTGGCTCAGTCCGGCATGCACCATGATGGCATGCATTTCTTCCCGCTGCCCTACGGCAGCCAGAGCAGCAACCACGGCCTCTTGGCCATCAATCACGAATACACCGACGATGGCCTGCTGCATCCGGACGGCATGAAGACCTGGACGGCCGCCAAGGTCAGAAAGGCGCAAGCCGCGCACGGCGTTTCGGTCATCGAGGTCAAGAAGAACGACAATGGCTGGCAGCAGGTGCTGCCATCGAAATACGCACGCCGCATCAGCACGCTGACGCCCTGCCGTCTCAGTGGCCCGGCTGCTGGCCATGCACTACTGCAAACCGCAGATGATCCGAGCGGCCGGGAAGTCGTTGGCACACTGAACAACTGCGCCAATGGCTGGACCCCGTGGGGCACCTACCTGACCTGCGAGGAAAACTGGAACGGCTATTTCGTCGACTGGTCGAACAACATGAAGCCGCAGGGCTTCAATGCCAAGCGCTACGGTGTAAAGGAAAGCGATGCCGGCTACCGCTGGGCCGAGCACGATCCGCGCTTTGACGCACAACTCAACCCGAACGAACCCAACCGCTTTGGCTGGGTGGTCGAAATCGACCCCTACCATCCAGACAGCAAACCGGTGAAGCGCACCGCCATGGGCCGCTTCAAGCATGAAGGTGCGGCGGTCGCCATCGCTCCGGATCGCCGCTGCGCCTTCTACATGGGTGACGACGAGCGCTTCGAATACATCTACAAATTCGTCACTGCCCGTCCCTACAACGCCAAGGATCGCAAGGCCAATGCCAACCTGCTCGACGAGGGCACGCTGTACGTGGCGAAATTCAACGCCGACGGTAGCGGCGAATGGCTGGAACTCACCCACGGCAAGCACGGCCTCACCGCCGAGAACGGCTTCCGCGATCAGGGTGAACTGCTGGTCAAGACACGCCTGGCCGCCGACCACGTTGGCGCAACCAAGATGGACCGGCCGGAGTGGACCACGGTCAACCCGCACAATCAGGGCGAAATCTACTGCACGCTGACCAACAACAGCGAACGCGGCAAGGAAGGCAAGCCCGGCCCGGACGCCGCCAACCCGCGCGCCAACAACCTGTTCGGCCACATCATCCGCTGGCTGGAAGCCGGCAACAATCCGACGGCAACCTCCTTCCAGTGGAATATCGTCGTGCTGGCCGGCAACGACAAGGCCGCCAAGGAGGAACACAAGGGCAATATCAAGGGCGACATCTTCGGCAGCCCGGATGGCCTGATGTTCGACAGGAACGGCATTCTGTGGATTCAAACTGACGTTTCGACTAGCACGCTGAACAAGAAAGAATATAGCGGCATGGGCAACAACCAGATGCTGGCGATGACCCCGCAAACCGGCGAGGTGCGCCGTTTCCTGACCGGCCCGCGCGGTTGCGAAATCACCGGCATTGCCTTCACCCCCGACCACCGCACACTGTTCGTGAACATCCAGCATCCGGGCGAGCCGGACAGTGAACGCAATGACCCTGCCAACCCGAAGGCGATCTCCAGCTGGCCGAATGGCGCGCTGGGCGGTCGCCCGCGCTCGGGCACCGTGGTCATTACCCGTGACGACGGCGGCGTGATCGGCCTGTAAGCCTTACGCCAATACCCCGGCACCCTTATGGCCCTGCATGGCGCAAAACGCTGTGCAGGGCCATATACATTTCAATACCCCTCGCAGACCCCGGTCCTGATTAACGTTTGCTAATCCCGCGCCGGAGGCAGAAGCCTAAGATACGCGCCACGCACCGTCGCCTGCGCCAGGCGACCTGCATCAAACCGGCCCGCCAGCGGCAGCGCTATGCTGGCCACCCCGTTCAGGAAAGCAATTCATGAGCTCTCATTCCGCGCAAACCGGCAGCGCCGCACTGACACTGGCTGCGCTTGGCGTCGTCTATGGCGACATCGGCACCAGCCCGCTCTACACACTCAAGGAATGCTTCACCGGCCCGGCCGCGCTGGCGCTTTCCCCGGCGAACATCCTTGGCATTCTGTCCCTGATTTTCTGGGCCCTCATGCTGGTGGTCTCGCTGAAATACGTCAGCATCATCCTGCGTGCCGACAACAAGGGTGAAGGCGGTATCCTGGCACTGCTGGCGCTCGCGCAGCGCGAAACGGCCGGCCACCCCCGGCTGGCCAGGCTGGTAGTGGTGCTCGGGATTTTCGGCGCGGCACTGTTTTACGGGGACTGCATCATCACGCCGGCGATCTCGGTACTCTCGGCGGTCGAGGGCATCGGCGTGGTATCACACCAGTTCGACCCGCTGATTCTGCCTCTGAGCATCGGCATCATCATCGGGCTGTTCGCCGTGCAATCCCGCGGCACCGCGACGGTCGGACGCATTTTTGGCCCGGTGATGCTGCTGTGGTTTGCCACGCTGGCGGTCATGGGCATCGCCAGCATTCTCCACGCGCCGCAGGTCTTGGCGGCCCTCAATCCGCTGCACGCCATCCGCTTTTTTGCCAACGCGCCGGGAACCAGCTTCGTGCTGCTGGGCGCGGTCGTACTGTGCCTGACCGGTGGCGAGGCGCTGTACGCCGACATGGGACATTTCGGCAAGACGGCCATCCGCAATGCCTGGTACGGGCTGGTCCTGCCCTCGCTGGTGATCAATTATTTCGGCCAGGGCGCACTGCTGCTGGCGCAGCCGGAGGCCATCAAGAATCCGTTTTTCCTGCTGGCGCCTAGCTGGGGGCTGATTCCGCTGGTGTTGCTCGCGACGCTGGCCACCGTGATCGCCTCGCAGGCGGTGATATCCGGCGCGTATTCGATGGCCAGCCAGGCGATTCAACTTGGCTTCACCCCGCGCATGGATATACGCCACACTTCGGCAGCGGAAAAGGGGCAGATCTATATCGGCCAGATCAACTGGGCGCTGTTGCTGGCGGTGATCGTGCTGATCCTGGCGTTCCGTTCGTCCGGCGCACTCGCGTCCGCCTATGGCTTTGCCGTGACCTGCACGATGGTGATCACCACCATGCTGGCGTTTCTGGTGCTGGGCAAGCACACTACGCCGCTACGCCGCGCCGCGCTGTTTGGCGTCCTCGGAGTGCTGCTGCTTGTCGATCTGGCCTTCTTTGCCGCCAATTCGCTCAAGATTCACGAAGGCGGCTGGATGCCGCTGCTGGTCGGGCTGGCATTGTTTACGCTGATGATGACCTGGAAGCGCGGTCGCACTCTGCTGATGTACCGGCTGCGGGAAGGCGAAATGCCACTGGATGGCTTTATCGGCACCCTGGAGCACGGCGGCCTGCCGCGCGTCGAAGGCACGGCCGTCTTCATGACGACCAGCAGCGACACGGTACCGCACGCCCTGCTGCACAATCTGAAGCACAACAAGATCCTGCACGAGCAGGTCATCCTGCTGACAGTCAGCACGGCCGACGAGCCGTATGTGCCGCAGGAGCAGCAGCTGGTGATCCGCCAGCTGGGCGAGAGCATCTTCCAGATTCTGGTGTGCTACGGCTTCAAGGACAGCGCGGACATTCCCAGAGCGCTGGCGCAGGCTGGTGCGCTGGATGCACGGCTGAATTGCGATCCGATGCAGGTGTCGTATTTCCTCAGCCGCGAAACCATTGTTCCGTCGCCCTACCCGGTCATGGCGCGCTGGCGGCGCATGCTGTTCAGTCTGATGATGCGCAACGCGGCACGCGTGACCAGCTATTTCGCCATCCCGCCCAACCGGGTGGTGGAAATGGGCATGCAGATCGAGCTCTAGCAATACCTAGTCACCTATTGCCACGCAGCGCTTTCAAATAAAAGTCCGCAAAGACATACCAAAAGAATGCAATGACGGGCAAGGGCTAGAGCAGCGCCTCGGCCGCCTGATTGCCCCACCAGCTGGCCTCCTCGAAGACCGAGAGTCCGGAGAGGTCGGCATGGGCAAAGCGGATCCGGCCGTCAAGCGCCCGCAAGGCGGCCAGCCCCGGATTGCCCAGAAAGCCCGGAGCCGGCGTGCTCATCGCGTGGCCGCGCACGGTGATCTCCACCTGCTGCACATGCTGCCGCCAGCGCCAGCCGTAGACGCGCTGCAGATCCTGCGCGGCCACCTCGTACAGCGCCTCGGCGCTGGCGTGTTCCAGCCGGGCCCGTACCGCACGGGGGTCTTCATTGGCAAAGGCGTGATAGGCCGTGAAGACACTGCTTTCGGGCTTGTACTGGCGGATCAGCTGGTGCGTGCTGTTCACATAGCCCAGGCTATTGCTGCCATACACGACATTATCCCAGGCCAGTGGATGCTCGACCGGCTCCTGCGGAAAGGCATCGATCAGGAAATTGCTCACCTGCCAGGCCGCATGCGGCAAACCATGCCGGTGCAGATCGAAACCCAGCCCGGCCAGATCGCTGACCACGTGTGCGGCAACATGCAGCGGCATCGCGCAGATCACCTGATCGGCGATCAGTCGCGTCACCTTGCGGCTGAGCACATTGAGCACGTCAACGTGCACGGCCTTGCCCGCATCAGTCACCTGCACCGCCATGCCCGCCAGGCGTTGCGCGGGCTGCAGCGCTGCGGCCAAATGACGCACCAGCGGGTTGATGCCATCCGGCCAGGTGAGAATCGCACCTTCTTCGGCGTTGGCAGCATGTCCGCCACGGCTGGCGAAATAATGCAGCCCTGCCCAGGCCGAGGTCTGGGCGCTACCGGCACCATAATCATCTCGGCAGGCGTAATCCAGATACCACAGCAGCCCCGGCGCGGTATAACCCTCGCGCTTGAGCCATTGCGCAAAACTCAGTTGATCAAGCGCCCGCCATTGCGGGTCAGTGGAGGACAGCACCAGCGGAATGGCGAACACACGCCGACCATCGCTGCCGGTCTTGTCGCGCAAGCCCGCGACAAAATCCAGAAAACGCTGCTGCTGTTTCAGCTCGTCGGCATCCATGCCGGTGCGCGGCAGCAGCCCTTCCTGCCAGCGGCCGTCGACCCAGAGACGTTCTTCCGGCGCATGCACCAGTACCCGCTCGTCAAAGTAAGGCTTCGCGGTGAACGCATCACGCTCGATCACACCCATGTCGGCCAGCAGCTCGCGCACATGGCGCGACTCCAGCGAAGGCAGCGGCAGATAGTGTGCGCCACGAGGATGGGCCAGCCCGCCCAGCGCCCCCGCCGCACAATTGCCACCGAACTCGGGGCCATCGACCAGCAGCACATCCTTGCGACCGCCCCGTACCAGCTTCCAGGCGGCAAACAGGCCCGCCGCGCCACCGCCGAGAATGGCGACACCGACCTTGCGCTCAACCGACGGAGCAGGTAGCTGGGTATTGCCTCGCAGCAGATGGCCTTCAAGCATTCCGGGCCAATACCCCTTGATATTGAGCCCGAGCTGCAGCAGCTTGCAGCCGCCCAGCGCCATCCCCGCACCGGCTGCAAGCCCCAGCTGCAACACCTTGCGCCGTGTCAGCTCCATCAACGCAGCACCCGCGACCAGTCCTGTTCGAAGTAGTGCACCAGCGACTGGTTATTCAGCCGGTTGGCCTCCACGTCGACCTTGTGCATGTCCGGCGGGAAGAAGAACATCTGCCGGGTCGACTCAGTGTCGAGGAATTTCATCGGCAAACGGTACGCGGTGGGCGGCGTATAGCCGGCCTGTTTCGCCCCGATGATGAAACCCCATTCGCCAAAGGACGGCACATAGGCGTGATACGGCGTGGTGACAAAACCCGCCTCTTCCAGCGTCTTGTTGATGCTCCAGTACGAGCGCGGTGCATGCATCGGCGAGGTGGACTGCACCACCATCAGGCCGTTCTGCGCCAGATGGCGGTTCACCAGCCGGAACATCGGCACCGAATACAGCTTGCCGAGCGCGAAATTGCTGGGGTCGGGGAAGTCGATGATGATGGCATCAAACACACCATTGTCCTTCTCCAGCCACTGGCCAGCGTCTTCATTGACCACGTGGGCGCGTTTGTCCTTCAGCGCCCCCTTGTTCAGTGCCACCAGCGGCGCGGAGGTGGAAAACAGTGTCGTCATCGCCGGATCCAGGTCGACCAGCGTCACACTCTCGATCTGCGGGTAGCGCAGCACCTCGCGCAGCGCCAGCCCGTCGCCGCCCCCGAGAATCAGCACCTTCCTGGTCCACGGCTGTTTTTCCAGCACCGGGTGGACCAGCGCCTCGTGATAGCGGTATTCGTCACGGCTGGAGAACTGCAGATTGCCGTTGATATAAAGGCGCAGATCATCCTGCCACTTGGTCAGCACCAGCCGCTGGTAGTGCGTGGTTTCGGCGTGGATGATCTCGTCACCGTAGATGGCCTTCTCGCTCCACGCGGTCAGCCGGTCGGCAGCGACAAAGGAGCCGCCCAGCAGCATCAGCACAATGCCGCCACGCAGGTAGAAATGCACCGGGTTCACCAGCTCGCGGCGGAACACCCTGGCTGTCCACAGCGCCACGCCCACATTGCAGATGCCGAACAGCAGGGCGGTGCGTGCCAGCCCCAGCTTGGGCGCCAGCACCAGCGGAAACAGCAGTGATACCGCCAGTGCCCCCATGTAGTCAAAGGTCAGCACCCGGCTGACGATGTCGGCAAAGGCGGTCTTGCGCTGGTTGAGCACACGCATCACCAGCGGGATTTCCATCCCCACCAATGCACCACAGATCACCACCAGCGCATACAGCACGGTGCGGAACGGCGCATTGGCCCAGGCAAACACCAGAAACAGGAACAGCGCCGACAGACCGCCGATCAGCCCGACCAGCAGCTCGACATCGATGAAGGTCGCCAGCGCACGCTCCTCCTTCACATACTTCGAGCAGTGCGAACCCAGCCCCATCGCAAACAAATACGTACCGATGATCGAGGAAAACTGCAGCACCGAATCGCCGAGCAGATAGCTCGCCAGCGCGCCGGCAATCAGTTCGTAAGCCAGACCGCAGGACGCCACAATAAACACAGAAAGAATCAGCAAGCGGTCGCGCATGGCAATTTCATCAGTTTTGGGTAAGAATGGACGGCATTATGCCTGATTGCAGCGAGGAAACCGCATGCTCGACACGTATCTCCCCCTGTTGCTGACCTACCTCACTTATCTGGGCAGCGGCATTGCCCTGCTGGTGGTGTTCTCGGTGATCTATGCCTGGGTCACGCCGATTGACGAGCTGAAGCTGATCCGCGAAGGCTGCACGGCAGCCGCGCTCTCGTATGGCGGCGCGCTGATCGGCTTCTCGCTGACCATTGCCTCCAGCGCCTGGCATGTGAACAAGCTGGAATATTTCCTGATGTGGGGCGGGCTGGCGATGATCGCGCAAATCGTCGTGCACATCGTACTGGGCCGCTGCGTGAAGGGCATGGCGCAAGCCCTGATCGAAAACAACATCGCCGTCGGCGCCTTCGCCGGCAGCGTCTCGCTGGCCGTTGGCATCATCAACGCCGGCTCGCTGTCGTGATCCGCAGCACCATCAGCTGCGGGCTGCTGTTGGCACTACTGCTGCTGGCCCCTGCAGCCAGCGCGGGCATGTACAAATGCAAGAACAGCGACGGCAGTTTCAGCTACGGCGACCAGCCCTGTACCGGCACGGCGCGGGAACAGAGCACCACGGTCAAGGCAGCACCCGCCCCCGTGGCGAAACCGGCGCCGGCCAGTAGCACTGCCGGCACCAAGCGCAACGGCAATGTCGAGTACTGTGACTTTCTTGACCGCCAACTGTATTCACTGGAGGAAGCCGAAGCCATGGCGATTTCAGATGGCATGTACGGAAATAAGAAAGGCAGCTACGCCGAATTCAAGCGCTACGAAGAGAACAAGCTGTACGTTGAAGGCGAGCGCAATAGGCTGAATAAAGAGCGAAAATTTCATAATTGCTCCGGTAATTAAGCCGGTTTAACACGAAGAGGAACTCACCATGGGTCTCGGTTCTTTCATCAAGAAACAGTTTATCGACATCCTGGAATGGCAGGAGGATCAGGACGGCGTGCTGGCCTGGCGCTATCCGATGGCCGACAACGAAATCCAGTATGGCGGCAGCCTCACCGTGCGCGAATCGCAGGCCGCGGTGTTCGTCAATGAAGGCAAGGTGGCCGACGTGTTCCCGGCCGGCATGCACAAGCTGACCACGCAAACCCTGCCGGTACTCACCTACCTGAAGAACTGGGACAAGCTGTTCCAGTCGCCTTTCAAATCGGACGTGTATTTCTTCAGCACCCGCGTGCAGCTCGGCCGCAAGTGGGGCACACCGCAGCCGATTACCATCCGCGATGCGGATTTCGGCATGGTGCGCATGCGCGCCTTCGGCATTTACTCGTACAAGATCGCCGACCCGAAACTGTTCTACACCGAAATCAGCGGCACGCGCGAGACTTACACCCGTGACGAAGTCGAGCAGCAACTGCGCAATCTGGTGATTTCCACCATGACCAGCGCACTGGGATCCAGCGGCGTACCTTTCATCGACATGGCCGGCAACCAGGGCCTGATGGGCGAGAAGATCAAGGAAGCGCTGGTCCCGGTGTTTGCCAAATACGGCCTGCTGCTGGACAACTTTGCCGTCGAAAACGTCTCGCTGCCGGAAGAACTGCAAAAGGCGCTCGACACCCGGATCAGCATGGGCATGATCGGCAATATGCAGACCTACACGCAATACCAGGCTGCCAACGCGATTCCGCTCGCGGCACAGAACGAAGGCGGCATGGCCGGCGTCGGTGCCAGCATGGCCGCCGGCATCGGCATGGGTCAGGTGATGGCCAATGCGATGAATACCGCGCTGAACCCCGCGGCGGCCCAGCAGCCGGTAGCCCCGGCAGCAGCCGGCATCGTAATGGGCGCTGACGGTGGCGTCGGTGTCGGCATGGTCGCCGGCGCTGCGCCTGCAGCAACTCCGGCTGCCCCGGCGGGGGATGATCCGCAGGCCAAGCTGGCCAAGCTCAAAGGCCTGCTCGACGCCGGCCTGATCAGCCAGGCCGATTACGACACGGCCAAGGCTGAAGTGCTGAAGAAACTGCTGGGCTGAACCCAATGGGTATTTCCCTGTAGCCAAATAATTAAAAAGGCTACAGGGAAATACCCTGTAATCTATCGACAAGACACCCGCCATGTACCGTACCGCCTGCCCCAGTTGTGGCGCCGAAGTGCTGTTCCGCTCGACGATCTCGACGATCGCCGTGTGCGAGTACTGCCAGAGCACCGTGCTGCGCGATGCCAATGAAGTAAAAGACATCGGCAAGATCGGCCGCGTGCTCGAAGATTATTCGCCGATCCAGATCGGCACCTCGGGCACCTTTGCCAAGCGCAACTTCACCGTGGTCGGCCGCATCCAGCTGCATTACGAGGCCGGGCTGTGGAACGAATGGTATGTGATGTTCGACGACGGCAGCGGCGGCTGGCTGGCCGATGCGTCGGGGCAGTACATGTTCACGCTGGACATCGGTCCGGCGAAAAATGCCACGCCTTTCGAGCAGATGCGCCCGGAATTCCGCTACGAGCACGCCGGGCGCAGCTTCATCGCCACCGATGTGCGCACGGCACGCTGTGTCGGCGGACAGGGCGAGCTGCCCTTTGTCGTCGGCGAGGGCTACGAGGCGAAGGTGGTTGACTGCCGCTCGGGCGACCGTTTCCTGACCATCGACTATTCCGATGCCACGCCCAGACTCTACGCCGGCTCGGCAGTGGTGCTGGACGAATTGAGCTGCCAGCTGCTGCGCGACGGCGAACAAATCCTGCAGAGCGCCGGCAAGCTCAAGGGCGCGAACAATGTGCTGGACTGCCCGAACTGCGGCAGCCCGCTCAACTACAAGGCCGGGGTCGCCACCCAGATCGTCTGCCCGTCGTGTCACAGCGAAGTGGATTGCTCGGGCGATCGCGCCACGGTGCTGGCCAAGCATGAGGATGCGCAGCGCTACCATGCCTCGCTCGACATCGGCGACAAGGCCACGATCGAAGGCGACAACTGGTGGACCATCATCGGCCTGATCGAGCTGGAGGAAGTCGGCGACGCGGATTCGGCGTGGAGCGAATACCTGCTGTATCACGCCAAGAAAGGCTTCAAATGGCTGGTGGAAACCAGTGACGGCTGGTTCGAAGCGACGGTGCTCGACAAATGGCCGGAGAGCTGGAGCGAAAACTCCGTCACACTCAACAAGGAACAATACCGCAAGCTCTACCCGACCTATGATGCCCGCGTGACCTACGCGGCCGGCGCGTTCAACTGGCGGGTCAAGGTGGGGGACATCACCACCTACCGCGAGTACGAACGCAACGGCTTGCGGCTCTCGAAGGAAAGCACCCTCAGCGAGATCAACTGGAGCCAGTCCAGGAAGCTCACCCGCGAACTGGTGGCACAATGGTTCGGCAAGAAAGAAGTCGTCTCGACCCACTACCAGGGCAGCAACGCGGCTGGCAGCGAAACTGACGCCAGCACGATGAAGGGCATGGCCACGCTGGCAACCATTTTCCTCTTCCTGCTGAACATCCCGATTCTGCTGTTCGGCGCGTTTACCTTTTCGGGCCTGATCTGGATGGGCCTGGCCTGGTGGCTGCTGCAGCTGCCGCTGAAATTCAACAAGGACGAATAAGTCATGGGTCGCGGACTGTACAAGGCCTACTGCATTGCCATTGTGTCGCTGTGCACGCTCTTCAACATGAGCTCGTGCAGCAGCTCTGGCTCCAGCGGCAGCCGGGGCTGGGGCAGCGGTTTTTCCTCGGGTGGCTGGAGCTCGGGCGGAGGCCACAAGTAAGTGGATGCACCGCTGGGCCGGCATCTGATTGCCGATTTCCATGGCTGTGATGCCGCACTGCTGGCTGACCCGCAGTACATCGCCGCCGCGCTGGAGGCTGCGGCCCTGGCCGGACGTGCCACAGTGCTGCAGCGCCATTTCCATCATTTCGGCCCGCAGCAGGGCGTGACCGGCATGCTGCTGCTGATGGAATCCCACATCAGCATTCACAGCTGGCCGGAGCATGGCTACGCGGCCATTGACCTGTTCATGTGCGGGCAGGCCGAAAGCGATGCGGCACTGGACGAGCTCATCCGTCAGCTCCAGCCCTTGCGCACCAGTCTGCAGCGTATACTGCGGGGATCTTCCCGCTTGGTGGCCAGCACCGGCCCCGACGAGCATGAGTGACATTCCCGAAATCAGCGCAATCGAAGACCTGCTCTATCAGCATCCTCTGGCTGCCCTGCAGGAATGCCGCCAGCTGCTGAACCGCTGGCGCATCGGCAACAACCCGCAGGGCTTTGTCGAAGCAGCGAGCCTGCTGGCCCTGATCGAAGACCAGATCGGCGACCATGCCGGGGCGCGCAGCGAATTGCTGCAGGCCTTGTCCTGGTGCCGCCAGTTCGGCTTGCAGCGTTTCGAGCCGGTCATTCATGAGCGGCTGGGGCGCGAGTACTACACGGCAGGCGAATTCCGCCTGGCCGCCGAGCACTGGCTCGCCAGCTTCGACCAAAGCCAGCTCGCGGGCAACCAGCCACGTGAACTGGGGCTGGCCTGCATCGGACTGGGGCATTGCTGCTCGGCAATTGGCGAGCTGGCGCTGGCGACCACCTTCCACCGTGAAGCAATGCGCCTGCTGCCGCCGCTGCAGCAGACCTACCTGACGGCCAAAGCCGCCATCAGTCTCGGCTGGGATCTGCGTTGCAGCGGGGCCGCGGCAGAAGCCAGCGCAATCCTGAAAAATGCCCTCGCCTTATGCCAGCAGACCGGCTTTCTGTTTTTCCAGGCTGAAATCCTGCTGCGGCTGGCCGAGCTGGCGGTCGACCAGGAAGAATTCGCCGAAGCCGAACAGCTGGCGGAAGACGGGCTGGCAATGCTGGTGCGATCACCCTCGCACTGGTGCGAAGCCAAACTGCTGGGCTTGCTGGCGACGCTGCATCTGCGCGACGACAATCTGCAGCTGGCCCTGAATCTGGTCCAGCATGGTCTGCGCATCGCCGAAGCCGACCGCATGACCTATGTCGAGGCCGAGCTGTGCCAGATCGCCGCGCGGATCGGTCAGGCACAGGGTCAACCCGCACTATCCCAGCTCTATCTGGAACGCGCCGGGCATCTGCAGCAAGCCAATTCCGGCAACTGGCAAGCCGAACCGGAACTGCTTAATGCGCTGCATGCGCGCGCTAGCCAGATACCCGCATAGCCATAAGGCCAAAGCCAACATCAATAAAGGGCCACCATGACATACCCCGACTATTCTTCAGGGGGCATGGCTACCACGGTGATCATCACATCGTCATCCCCGACAACCACCACCTGCCCGGGGCGGATCTTGCAGGTCTTGCGCAGCTCCTGTACGCCATCAACCTTGACCACCCCCGAGGCCACCATCAGCTTGCCGGCTCCCCCGGTATCGACCACGCCCGTGATCTTCAGCAGATCATTGAGGGCGATGTACTCCTGATCCAGCTCGACTTCAAATGCTTGCATTGTGCTTGTCCTGCCTGATTCATACAGGCAGGCAGCATAGCAGCGCACGCCTTGGCCCGCATGAAAACCTTGCCGCCCCCCAACAGCTTGCCACGGCGGACTGTGTGCCGGCGGCAACAGTCGCACTCATGGCGTGATGGCCGCCGGCAGCCGGCAAACCGCAGCAACTCAGGCTTCGCGACGCGGTGTAGTCAACATTACCGAAATCTAACTTTCTTATTTTCAATCATGCACTTGCACCGCACTTGCCGAAAGCTCAAGAATAGGCTGCGGACAGGCTCCGCATACAACAAGCAAAGCAAAACACAATTGGAGGAGTACCGAATGACCACTCGTTTCACCCGTGGGCGCACCCTGCTGTCGCTCACACTATCGAGTCTGTTGCTTTCGGCGCTGGCGCACGCGGCACCGGTCTGGCAGGAAGGCAGCACCTACAGCGCAGGCACCGTCGTCAGCTATAGCGGCCACGACTACAAGGCTCTGGTTACCCACACCGCCTATGTTGGCGCCGGCTGGACACCCAACAGCACACCGACACTTTGGCAGGATCTTGGTGCCAGCTCCGTGACCGGCACACCGGTGCCCACACCAACCGCGCCCCCCTCGCCGACGGCGACACCGACCGCAACACCGACGCCGGCAGTCACCCCCACCGTGATCCCAACGTCGTCCGGAAATTGCTACACGGCCTGGAATCCGGCGACCGCTTACAACGGCGGAGCAACCGTGAGCTTCAATGGTCACAACTACAGTGCCAAGTGGTGGACGCAGGGTGATGACCCGAGCAAATCGACCGAATGGGGCGTGTGGAAAGATCTGGGCAACTGTTCGGGCGGCGGCAATACCCCGACGCCGACAGCCACCCCGACGCCGACCGTGACACCAACTGCAACACCCACCCCCACGGCAACGCCCACGCCTACCGGCACGCCGACGCCGACGGCCACGCCCACCCCCGTGGTGACTCCGACCGTGACCCCGACACCAACCGGCACCAGTGACGGCCTGCCCAAGCACGTACTCGTCGGGTATCTGCACGCCAGCTTTGCCAACGGGTCAGGTTACATCCGCATGAGCGATGTGTCGGACAAGTGGGACATCATCAACCTGTCGTTTGCCGAGCCGACCTCGTCGACCTCCGGCCAGGTTGCGTTCAAGATGTGCTCGGTTGCCGAATGCCCGAATGTGGAATCGGAAGCCGAGTTCATCGCGGCGATCAAGGCCAAGCAGGCACAAGGCAAGAAGGTGCAGATCTCTATCGGTGGCGCCAACGGCCAGGTTCGTCTGGAAAATGCCGCAGCGGTGACCAGCTTCGTCAATTCGGTTTCCGCCATCATCGACAAATATGGTCTGGATGGTCTGGACGTCGATTTCGAGGGCCACTCGCTGCAGCTCAACCCCGGTGACAATGATCTGGCCAACCCGACCACTCCGGTCGTGGTGAACCTGATCAGCGCGCTGAAGCAGCTGAAGGCGAAGTACGGCAGCAAGTTCACGCTGACCATGGCACCGGAAACCTTCTTCGTGCAACTGGGCTACAGCTTCTACGGTGGCAATTGCGCAGGGTGCGACACCCGTGCCGGCGCCTACCTGCCGGTGATTTACGCCATGCGCAACGACCTGACCCTGCTGCACGTGCAGGACTACAACTCCGGGCCGATCACCGGGCTGGACAACAGCTATCACACCATGGGCAACGCGGACTTCCACGTCGCCATGACCGACATGCTGCTGACCGGCTTCAAGGTGGCTGGCACCAACTTCCAGTTCCCGGCACTGCGTCAGGAGCAGATTGCCATCGGCCTGCCGGCCAACGGCAATGCCGGCGGCGGCTTCACCAGCGTCGCCGACGTGCAAACGGCTCTGGATTGCCTGATGAAGGGCACCGGCTGCGGCAACTACAAGCCGCATGCCGTCTACCCGAACCTGCGCGGCCTGATGACCTGGTCGGTGAACTGGGACAAGTTCAACAATTTTGAATTCAGCACCCAGCACCGCGCCTACTTCGACAAGCTGGCCAAGTAAGCCGGCAGTGCCGTAACTAGACCAGAAGTAAAACACACGGGCAGCCCCTGCGGGCTGCCCGTTCTGTACTGCCTGGTTGCCATTTACTGTTTGCGTTCGAACACCCAGACGCCCGCCTGCAATTCGGGTGGCAGCACCAGCCGGCTTAGCTCGGGGACTTCGCCCCAGACAAACGCGGTCTGCGCCTCGTATTCGCGCCAGTTACCCGTGATAAAGCGCGAGCGGCTACCGATCACGATATAAGTCTCGACACAGCGCTGACGGAACAGTTGTTTTTCGAAGACGTTGCCCGAAGGCGGCCAGCAGCAGATCATCACCTGCGGCTGGAAGCGCTGCACGGCGGCAAGCGCATCCAGTTTCTGCACCAACTCGGGGTAATTCACCGCGCCCTGCCAGCTGTAATCATCGCTCGCGGTGACGTCCGTGCCGGCGGCAGTCAGAAAACGACTCAGCGTGCCATCTCCTGCGGCGATTTCCAAGGTGCGGCGCCCCGCAATCAGTGCGGCCAGTCCGGCGATCAGCTCGCGGCTGTAGAAACACCAGATCCCGCGCTTTTCCACCAGCGGCATCAGCAGCCGCTTCTGCCCGATCAGCGGCCAGATCAGCCGGAATGTCCGCAGCGATACGGGCTTGCGCACCAGATCGCGCTCGAAAAACAGCTTTTGTGCCAGCAGGCCATTCCACAGATTGAAGCGCACCTTGCCCCTGGTCACGCCGGTGGCGGCCGAAAACGCATATTGCCGCAGCGCCAGTTCGGTCAGGCGTAGCCGCACCTGCTGGCTGGCAAATAGTGCGAACGCCCGGCCATCACGCTCTCCGCGCAGAAAGCGCTCTCCGGCCTGCTGCTGGTGCGAGGCGCGCTCGATCAGCGCCTTGAGTTCCGCCGGATCCCGGCGCGAGAACACCTGCGCAAGCTCGTCTTCCACTGCCAGCCAGTCTTCCGGGCAAGCTTCAGCCAGTGCGGTCAGCCCCGGCTGCGACTGCAACAGAGCAAGCTTCTGCTCGCCGCTCAGGAAAGGTGGAGAAACCGAGGAGGAAGGCATGGTAGTTCGTTCCAGACCAGAGCCGGCCATACTAGCGTATGGCCGGTGCAGCGCGACAGAACCGCCTTCAGCTTTCCTGTGATTTGCCGCCAAAGAAACGCTTGATCGCGGCGATCAGTGCAATGGCAGCAACACCGATGAGCTTGATTGATTTGGCCAGAAATGCGCCGATGATTGCCAGTAGACCCATTTTCTTGGCGGCCACGCCGCCGACCAGCGCCGCCAGGCCATACTCGGCGACCTTGTCATTACTGGCATCAAAATCCTCATAGCGCTTGCCACTATTGAACTCCAGTGCGCCCAGTAACTGCTTGGCCACCGGTTTCTCGGCCTCGACCGTGCTCATCCCCGTCACCAGATTCATACTGATATAGCCTTCGCGGCCAAGGGCGTAGGTGTTGTAGTTCACGCCCTGCTCTTCGCCAGCCGGTGCATTCTTGTTGCGCGTGTTGGCCGACCAGACCAGTCGGTGGCTGCCCGTGTCATAACCGGGTTTTTCCACCCAGCCGATCACTTCGAACTCGGGAATCCCGCGCTCCTTGCGCACCTTGTTGCCTTCTTCCGTCCCCTCCTTGAGGCTGGTCAGCAGTTCTTCGGCATTCCAGTCGCGTGCATCGTCATCCTTGATGTAGCCCGATGCCTCGTAGCTGACATCGATGAACCAGTTGGCCTTGTCATTTTCGGGAAGAATCATGCCCAGCAAATCGTTGCCGGGCGTATTGCCCATGGCGTCGAGCAGGGCTAACGCCTGCGCCTTGGGGACAAAGGCATACCCGGCAGGCAGCTTGAGTCTGGCCTGATCAATCAGGGTGACCTCAGCCGGTCCGCGCTGGGCGGCGGCATACGCGGCCTTGAAGGCGCTCTCGACATCCTGGGCATGCCCCACTCCCAGCAGCAGGCCCAGACAGCCTGCGGCAAACAGCCTCATCATTCCCATACAATACCTTTCATATTTTTGAATTGGAAATGACATTCTTCGCCTGCTTAATAGCCCCTGTCAAACGATCCGCAAGCACCGCGGTGAGCTGCATTACAGTCGACCGGACTCCTGCAGCCGCTGCCGCAAACAGGCCGGGCACAGGCAGTCTGCGCCGCTATCCAGAGGCAACGCGGCCGGCAACTCCGTGCACCAGCAACGGCCGTCTGCAGCACCCGTCCCGCAATCGAACTCCGCGCTGCAGCGGCTGCAGCGCTTGCGCTCCGGACGGGGAGGCAAAGCCAGCAAACGTTGCCAGACAGCCTGCTGTTCGGCGGCAGTCATCGCAGACCAGGCGCTGATTTCGGCGCTGGTGCGTCGGCAGCCTGTGCACACCCCATCGGCATCCAGCGCGCAGCGCTTGATGCAGGGGGAAGGCACATGCACCAAAGTATCCCAGGTCCCGCTCATGCCGTTAGTCCATTGATTGCCGCTGACACCGCAGATTCTACCCTAGACTGGAAACGCCCCGGCCAAGCCAGTGGAGTTCGACATGCCGCGCCCGCTTCTATGTCTGTTATGCCTTTTCATGGCCCTGCCGGGCACGCCCACCCGCGCGGAAGACCTGGTCATTTATGGCGATGTGGCCTACAGGCCGGTGTCATGGCTGGAAAATGGCGAAAACCGGGGGCTGGCGGTAGCGCTGGTCGAGCACGTCCGCCAAAGCACCGGTCTGGAGCTGCGGCTGGTGCTGCAGCCCTGGAAACGCAGCTATCAGGCCGCACTGGCCGGTGAGGGCGGCATCATCGGACTTTCCCTGACTCGCGAGCGGCAGCAACTCTTTGATTATTCCCCCCTGATCTACGACTCGCAGATTCTGGTCGTGACCCGGCGCGAGCGCCCCGCCTGCGACAAGGGGCCGGCATCCCTGCGGGGACGCAAGGTCGCTGGCCATCTGGGTGTCAGCTATGGCGAGAACATTGATGCAGCGATCCGCGCGGGCGATATCAGCATGACACGCGACGGCAGCCTGGAAGTCCGGGTGCGCAACCTGCTGGCCGGCAACATCGACTGCATCCTGATGTCCTCCGGTCGCAAAGGGCTGGAAGACGTATTGCGCAACAGCCCTGATCTGGACAGGCGCAGCGACGAAATCATCGTGCTGGATCAGCCAATCAATAGCGACCCCCTCTATCTGGCATTCCGCAAGGGCAGCATCAGCCCCCAGACACGCGAGCGCATCTTTGCGGCGCTGGCCCGGTGGAAGCCAGCTGCGCCAAATCAGTAAGCCGTCTGGCTGCGGCTGCCAAATCACGAGGCAACTGCTAGACTGCGCCCTTCACTGCAGTTCACGATGAAGGACGGAGTTATGACCACGCGCGTGCTGACCGGCGTTACCACGACCGGCACCCCCCATCTTGGCAACTATGTCGGGGCGATCCGCCCGGCGATCGAGGCCAGCCGCAAGGCCGATGTGGATGCGTTTTTCTTTCTGGCCGACTACCACGCGCTGATCAAGTGCGATGATCCTGCCCGCATCGAGCGCTCGCGCCTGGAAATCGCCGCAACCTGGCTGGCCGCCGGCCTCGACCCGGAGCGGGTCACTTTCTACCGCCAGAGCGATGTGCCGGAAATCACCGAACTGAACTGGTTGCTGACCTGCGTGACCGCCAAGGGCCAGATGAACCGCGCACATGCCTACAAGGCCAGCACCGACATCAACGAGGCGGCCGGCGAAGACCCCGATCACGGTGTGACCATGGGCCTGTTCTGCTACCCGATCCTGATGGCGGCAGACATCCTGATGTTCAACGCGCACAAGATTCCGGTCGGCCGCGACCAGATCCAGCACATCGAAATGGCGCGTGACGTCGCGGCCCGTTTCAACCACCTGTTCGGCCAGGGGCGCGAGCTGTTCGTGCTGCCCGAAGCGCACATCGAAGAACACGTCGCCACGCTGCCGGGACTGGACGGGCGCAAGATGAGCAAGTCCTACGACAACACCATCCCGCTGTTCGAAGGCGGCAGCAAGTCGCTCAAAGACGCCATCGCCCGCATTGTCACCGACTCGAAACTGCCCGGTGAAGCCAAGGATGCAGACAACTCGCATCTGGTCACCATTTATGAAGCCTTCGCCAGCCGCGACGAGGCGACCGCCTTCCGTGCCGCACTGGCAGGCGGTCTGGGCTGGGGGGAGGCCAAGCAGCAGCTGGTGGCACTGATCGAGCGCGAAATCGCCCCGATGCGCGCCCGCTATGAAGCGCTGATGGCCAATCCCGAACAGATCGAAGCCCTGCTGCAGATCGGTGCACAAAAGGCCCGGGCAATTGCCACGCCCTTCCTGAACGAATTGCGGCACGCCGTCGGCCTGCGCACTTTCCAGCCGGCGGCCAAGCCGGCAGCCAGCGCGCAGAAGAGCAAGGCAGCGTTGCCGTTGTTCAAGCAGTACCGCGAGGCCGATGGCCGTTTCTACTTCAAACTGACCAGCCACGACGGCCAGGTGCTGCTGCAAAGCAATGGTTTTGACAGTGGCCGCGATGCGGGTCAATGGGTTGGCCGACTGAAGCAGGAAGGTGCTGCGGCACTCGCCGACGCCCCGGTGGCACTGGGTGATGCCGTCACTGCCGCGCAGGTTGCCGACGCGCTAGCGGCATTTGCCGAGGAATAATACCCACCACCCCATATCGCCAGATTTCTTTCCCAAAAAGGAACCTGGCGACATACCCTAATCAAGCAAGGCGTACGCAGTCACGTCCTTCAGCCTTGGCCCGGTATAAGGCGCGGTCGGCCGCCCGCAGCAAGGCATCTTCGCAATCCCCGTCCAGCGGATAGCAGGCAATGCCCGCCGAAAACGTCATCCCGCTCAGCTCCCCGTCACTGGCGCGCACCCGCAAACCGGCATAACGCTGCTGCAACTGCTGCACCAGCTCCAGTGCCTGATCGGGCTGGATATCGGCGAGCACCAGACAGAATTCCTCGCCACCATAACGTGCGGTGAAATCGGTGGCACGCAGGCCCGTGCGCAGCACGCCGGCCAGCGCCAGCAGGACTGCATCACCCACAGCGTGGCCATGCCGGTCGTTTACTGCCTTGAAATGATCCAGATCGATCATCACCACACACACCGGATATGCCTGCCGCTGGGCGCGCTGCAATTCGACTGGCAGCGTATCGTGCAGGTAGCGGCGATTGAACAGATAGGTCAGCGGGTCGCGAGTGGCCTGCTCCAGCAGCTGGTGCTGCAAGCTTTCCACCTCGACCATCCGGATCGCCAGTTGCTGGTTGGCCTGCTCCAGGCGCTCCCGGGCCAGCTCGGTTTCCTGGTGCCGGAGTTCAGCCAGATCCCGCTCCCGGGCGAGTGACTGGGCGACCCGTTCCAGCTCGCCAGTCCAGTGACTGAAAAACTGATAGCCCAGAAAGACCATGGCCAGAAACAGCACCGTCAGCACCCAGTACACTGCGATGGTCGAATCGCGCAACTGCTGCGCCGAGTTCTGCCACTCCAGCACGGAATTGGGATGCGCAATACGGGCACTGCCATTGCTGAGGAAGAAGGACAACCAGAGAAAGGCCAGTACGCCGGCGATCACCAGCAGCGAGGTGAGCAGCAAGCGCCATTTCTCCATCATGGCAGGCGGTGGTGGTGGGTATGCCCGGTTACGCCAGCGCATCACCGCATTCGTGCATACCAGCAAGACCGGGCCATTCAGCAGCAGTCCCTGCAGGAATCCGCCCAGCCACCAGCCCTGCCAGATGGCGTAGGCATCGGTTGTGTCCAGCTGGTTGGCGTAACTCCAGATGAAGGAGCCGGTCGCACCGAACACGCTGGCAATGAATAGCAGGGTGATGAAAAAACACCACTGTCCAAAGCCGGCAAATGCAGCAGGCATGCGGATCGCCCGGTAAACGGTCCCCAACACCAGCAAACCCAGCGGATTGGACAAGGCGAACAGCAACGCCCATCCCGGCGGCATCCCGGCATACAGCGCCAGGACGAGGGATGAACAATACGCAGGAATCGCCCCCCAGCTCACGCCGAACCACAGCGTCCAGAGCACGCACAGCAATAAGGGGGGATAGACCGTAATGTAGAAATCCACGCCGCCGAATCGCAGCGGCACACCCGACCAGTGTGACTGGACAACCTGCACGCCCAGGGTAATGCAGGCAATGATGGTCAGTCCCCACCAGAGCCACAGACGCCGGGCGGCTGGATTGCCGACCTGCAGCAAGACGCGCAGCGGCAAGCCCGGGCCAAAGCGGGGAGGCCCGGAAGGAAAGTAGGCAGAGCCGCTCGCGCGACCCGACAGTCTATCGACAGAGGACATGAAACTGGCTGAAATACAATGTAATCTTTAGGTTAGCCAGATTATGAACATATGATCAAGCGCTTAACGACATACGTCACGCCCCTGCCCTGGAAGCGTGGATCAGACCGGGCCTGCGGACTGCAGCCAATCGATAAGTTGATCCAGCGCCCGCGCCAGATTGCGGATCGAGCCGTCCATATCCCAGGGCTCGTCATCCAGTGTCACCCGGTTGGATATCGTGCGCAGTTCGAAAAAGCGCTGCCCTTCCTGCTGGCAGACCCGGAAGAATGCGGCTCCTTCCATGTTTTCCACATCCACCCCTGCCGTGCGGATGAAGGGCGCCAGTGCTGCATTCACACTATTGCTGCTGCCATGAGGCAAAGGCTCGGAACCATCAAGCCACGGGCAGAGGTACTCGCGCGGTGCACTGAACTCCATATCCAGCTGCAGATCTGCCAGCTGGGTAAAGCCGCTGCGGGTGCAAAAACCGAGATCGGCCTCGTGCTCGCGCGCAACCAGTACGCTATCGCCCAGCGCAAATGACGAACCGGGATAGACGCCGGCAATACCGGCCAGAATCAGCACATCGGGGCGCGCAGTCAGCAGCAGCTTCATGGTCGCCGCCGCAGTCTGCGCCATCCCGATCCCGCTGACCTGCACCTGCACGTCACTACGCTGGAAAAATCGGGCCTCGGTCGCGGTAGGAAACAACACGGTGATCTTCATGACAATTGCGCAATGGGAAACGTTTGGAATGCCAGTGTACGCATTCCGGGCAGAAACGGGGATCAACACAGCCTAAGATACAAGTCTGAAACAGGGACAGGACCATGCCGAAACATTATTCAGCGAGCCAGATCCACATCCTGCTGGTCGAACCCTCCGGGGT
This sequence comes from Chitinilyticum piscinae, assembly GCF_015223195.1. GTDB lineage: Bacteria > Pseudomonadota > Gammaproteobacteria > Burkholderiales > Chitinibacteraceae > Chitinilyticum > Chitinilyticum piscinae. The sequence continues at coordinate 401,941 of NZ_JADFUA010000003.1, forward strand.
GCAATCATCGGTAATCAGCGGCTACTTGCGCCAGCTCGGCGTCAGCAGTATCGAGCTGGTCGGCAGTGGCAAGGCGGCGCTGGAGAAACTGCGCAGCGGCCAGTACGAGCTGATGCTCTCAGCGATGTATCTGCCCGACATGACGGGCGTTGAACTGCTGACCCGGGTGCGGGGCCTGCCGGACATCCAGTCACTGGCCTTTGTGCTGGTCTCCAGCGAAACCCGCCCGCAGATGCTCGAGCCGGTGCGCCAGCTCGGTGTCTGCGCCATCGTACCCAAGCCCTTTACCGAAGCCCAGCTGAGTCGTGCGCTGAGTACCACTCTGGATTTTCTTTCGGACGATCTGGCGTATGACAGTGATTACCAGCACCTGGAAACAGTGAAGGTGCTGCTGGTCGATGATTCCCGTGCAGCCCGGGCATACATGCGCCAGGTGCTGGAACATCTGGGGCTGCGCGACATCAGTGAAGCCAGCAACGGGCGCGAAGGGATGGCGCAGCTGGAAGGCCGAGGATTCGATCTGGTCATCACCGATTACAACATGCCGGAAATGGATGGCAAACAGCTGCTTGACTACATCCGTCGCGACAGCTGGCAGGCCGATATACCGGTACTGATGGTGTCATCCGAGCAGGATGCCGGCCGGCTAGCGGCAGTGGAACAGGCTGGTGTTTCCGGCATTTGCGACAAGCCCTTTGAACCGGCCACCGTACGCGCACTGCTGGGCAAGGTGCTGCAGGGGCGCAATCAGCACGATTGAGGCCACCGCACCCAACAAAAAAGGAGCCTCACGGCTCCTTTTTTGTTGGTTCTATCGTGCTTACTTAGCTGCAGCTGCGCCGCCAACCACATCCAGCACTTCCCACTTGCCGCCCTTGACGGTGTAGAGGGTCACCGCGCCGTTCTTGATGTCGCCCTTCTCGTCGAAAGCGATATCACCGGTTACACCCTTGTACTGGGTCTTGGCCAGTTCCGGCAGATATTTGGCCGGATCCGCCGAGCCGGCGCGCTTCATCGCATCAACCATGACCATCACGGCGTCATAGCAGAACGGGGCATACAGCTGCACGTCCACATTGTTCTTGGCCTTGAACTTTTCCAGGAATTCCTTGCCGCCTTGCATCTGCTCCTTCGGTACACCCGGGATCGAGGCAACCATGCCCTCGGCATCCGCACCGGACAGCTTGATGAATTCCGGAGTCTGAACACCATCGCCGCCCATCAGCTTGGCCTTGATGCCCAGCTTGGCCAGCTGCTTCTTCATCGGCGCACCCTGCGCATCCATGCCGCCGAAGAACACCAGATCCGGCTTGACCGACTTGATGTTGGTGAGAATCGAGCTGAAATCGGTTTCGGAGTTGCTGGTGAACTCGCGCTTCACCACTTCGGCGCCGGCAGCCTTGGCTGCGGCTTCGAACTGGTCAGCCAGACCCTGGCCATACGCGGTGCGGTCATCGATGATCGCAACTTTCTTGGCACCCAGCTTCTTCACGGCGTATTCACCCAGCACCTTGCCCTGCTGGGCATCGTTGGCCATCACGCGGAAGGCGGTCTTGAAGCCCTGCGCGGTGTAGGCCACGGCAGTGGCAGACGGGGAAATCTGCGGAATGCCGGCTTCGCTGTAGATCTTGGACGCCGGAATGGTGGTGCCGGAGTTCAGGTGACCGATGATGCCGTTGACCTTCTTGTCAACGAAACGCTGGGCGATGGTGGTTGCAACCTTCGGATCAGCCTGATCATCTTCGGAGATCATTTCGATCTTCATCTTCTTGCCGCCAATCTCAACGCCGCCAGCAGCATTGATCTCGTCGATGGCCATCTTCACGCCGTATTCATTGTCCTTGCCCAAGTGAGCAATGGAGCCAGTCAGCGGACCAGCGTGACCGATCACGATCACATCGCTCTCGGCCTTCTTTTCCGGAGCCGGTGCGCTCGCAGCCGGTGCGCTGGCTTCGGGAGCGGCTTCGGGTTTCTTGTCGCCGCACGCGGCCAGCGACATTACGGCGGCGGCCATCAGGCCATAACGGGCAATGCTCATAATCGATCTCCGGAAATACAATTGGTCTGGTTCTAGCATCGCAAGCTGATGCACTGCCGACCTTTTTAGGCGAACGTGTTGGTTTGCGCAAACTGGCACGCTGCGATGTCCTGCTTATGTGCCAGCAAAACAACACTACAGTGCACCGCCTCGCGCAACTGTTCCGTAAGCAAGCAGCAGCAACTGTCATCGTCCGGTCACTTTTGCAGCTTACAGTCAGCGCTTTTCTTCATTTCGCGTCCGGAGTGGCCATGCTGCGCCCCCTATCTCTGCTTACCCTGTTGCTGGCCGGTCATGCCTGTGCCGCCGACTCTTTCATGCTGAGCAACCCTGAGCACACGGCCGTCGCGATGGTCGAGCGCTATCCGCTGCAAAGCCCTGCCAGTTTCAACATTCCATATGACGGTGAATTCAAGGCCGCCTTTCCCGGCGGCTTTCCGTTTGCCCCGGGGTCGGGGCTGGCACTGAAGAAAATCGACAAGGACGGCAGCCTGATTTTCTGGGCAATCAGTGACCGCGGGCCGAATGGCGATGCACCGAAAGTGGCGCAGGGCGACAAGAAACTCGCGAGCAAGGTGTTCCCGGCATCGGCTTTTGTGCCGCAACTGGTGGAAATCCGCGTGTCATTGGCCGACAAGGCCACCGTCATCCGCAGCCAGCCGCTGCACTTCGACAAAGAGCCCGCCAGCGGCCTGCCGCTGCCGGCCGGCACCACCGGCAGCACCGGTGAAGTGGCGCTCAGTGATACGCTGACCACCCTGGCGCCCTCGCCGCGCGGCATTGATCCGGAAGGGGTATCGGTCGACAAGGAAGGCAAATTATGGCTTGCCGATGAATACGGTCCATTCCTGTTGCAGGTTGACCCGGCCACCGGCCAGATTCTGCAGCAACTGGCTCCGGGCAAGGGCTTGCCGGACGTACTGGCCAGCCGCCAGCCGAACCGTGGTTTCGAAGGCGTGGCGGTGGCACCGAACGGCAAGGTATATGCCGTGGTGCAGTCGACGCTGGACCTCAACAAGGAAACCCGGTCGACAGCCGGCCTGATCCGCATGGTCGAATATGATCCGGGCACCGGACAAAGCCGCATGTTCGCCTACCCGCTGGATCCGGTGTACAAGAAGAACGGGGATGCCAAGCTGGGCGATCTGGTGGCCATCGACAACACCCGTTTTCTGACCATTGAACAGGGCAAGGGCGCGGACAAGAAAATGCGCAATGTGCTGTATGTGCTCGACATTGCCGGCGCCGACGATCTGGGCAGCAAGAAGCTGGCCGACGGGCGCGAATTCGAATACGCCAGCAAGGACGAACTGGCCGGGCTGAAGCTGATCCGCAAGCAGCGCATCGCCGATCTGCGCGAACTGGGCTGGCAAGCCGAAAAGGCCGAAGGCCTGGCGCTGGTGGAAGGGCGCATCGCAGTGATCAACGACAATGATTTTGGCCTGAAAGCGGAAATCGACGGCGCCAGCAGCAAGGATGCCGAAGACGCCGTGCTGGTCGATGGCAAACTCGCGCAAGGACGCTATGTGCTCAAGCCGAACCAGGACAGCACCGAACTGTGGCTGCTGCACCTCAAGCAAGGCCTGAGCAGCTACTTCCCGCGCTAATACATGGCACAGGATAGACCCGTAGAGCTCTGAATCATTAACTTGCAGGCCTATACCTGCCGCGAAACATATCCCGACCTGCGGCAAGCCGCAGCAGGGAACCAGCCAGCGCCCGCTTGTTCTAAGCGGGCGTTGTCTTTTTGCGAGTCCGCAATGGAAGAATTGCTGCAATCCGCGCTGGCGCACTCCGGCGAGCTGGCCCTGCTGATGCTGTTTCTCGTTGTCCTGGCCGAATCGACGGCCATTGTCGGCCTGCTGGTCCCCGGCACAGTGCTGATGGTTGCCATTGGCACGCTGATCGGTCAGGGCAAGATGGATTTCTGGCTTGCCTGCCTGATTGGCTTTATCGCGGCGATGCTGGGCGACGGCATTTCCTACTGGCTGGGCAAACGCTACCGTCACCGGCTGCAGGGGCATCGCTGGGTACGACCGCATCGCGGTCTCCTGGTACAGGCCAAGCGCGTGCTGCGCAAACACGGCGGCGGCGGCGTGTTTGCCGGCCGCTTCATCGGCCCGACCCGCCCGGTGCTGCCGCTGGTAGCCGGAATGCTGGCGATGCCGCCACGACGTTTTGTCCCGGCCTGCACGCTGGCCTGCCTGCTGTGGACCCCCGCCTATCTGCTGCCGGGCATTTTCGCCGGCGCGGCCGTCGGGCTGGGGGAGCACAGCGGCATTTCCTTCCCGATGCAGTTGCTGATCACCGCCATTCTGGCGGCGCTGACCACCTGGCTGCTCAGCAGCCTGACGCAACACCTGCTGCGGCGTCGTCAGCAACGGGCACTGCCTCGCCACCTGGGCTGGGGAGTGCCGGTGGCAAGCATCGCCTGCGCGCTCGCACTATGGTTCACCGTGCAACACCCGCTGGCGCCCGCCTACGGCGAGCGGTTATGGCAGCTGGTGAGCTAGTTCGCCCGGCGCAGCAACGACCACGGCCGGGCTAGCCGGCCGTTTGGGTGCAAGGCAGGCTGGGGGTTAGTCGTCGTCAGACTCTTCGTCGTCCTTGCGCACCAGCAGCACCGGCACATGCGCATAATGCAGCAGGCTTTCGGCGACACTGCCGAACAGTAAATGCATGAAGCCGGTGTAGCCGTGCGTCCCCATCACGATCAGGTCGGCGCCCCATTCCTCGCTGGCGGCCAGCAGTGTTTTGGCCGGATTGCCGCCCCAGCTCTTGAACAAGCGGGTTTCACAGCCGATACCGGCCAGCTCGGCCTCACGGGCCAGCTCGGCCAGCAAGCGCTGGTCACGCTCGGTCGCCGCCTGTTCGTTTTCGCTGTAATGGATGAATTCCATCCCCGGCAACCCCACCGGGGCCAGATTGGCGCGCGACACATCCAGCACGTGCAGCAGATACAGCTGCGCGCCGGTCAGTTTGGCCAGTCCCAGTGCCTGATCGAACGCGGCGCGCGCCGCCGCGCTGTCGTCCACCGGCACCATGATGCGCTGATACATACGACCTCCGATCACGGCCCTTGCCGTGCATGGCTGATGCTTTCAGTCTAGCAGGCGATTGCTGCCGCGCCCGTGGCCGGCGGCAGAAGGCGGGCAACAAAAAGGCAGGCGCCTTGCGGCAGCCTGCCTTTACGCCCATGCGCGAAAGGGCTAGAACTTTTCCGCGCGCAGCACGCGCACCTCGGAGAGCCACTGCACCAGCGCAAAATGCGCGCCGTAACGCTGCTGGATGGTTTCCGCCAGCGCCTCGGCGCTCGCCGCATCGGCGATCAGCTCGATCTGGATATTGTGGTTGGCGTCGAAATTGCCGTGCTTTTCGCCATGTGCGCCCTTGCCGCGTGCCTCGACAATGGTCCAGCCGCGGATGCGGCGTGCTTCGAACAGCTCGACCAGATCATTTTCCAGACCGGCCTCGGTCACGATGGTCAGCATGGTACGGGTATGAAACTGCATGGCTTAGCCTCCGGTCACAGCGGTCGCAAACTGATGGTACAGCGGAATGCCCACCAGCAGGTTGAAGGGGAAGGTGATGCCCAGCGCCGCGCCGAGCGACAGCGCCGGATTGGCCTGCGGCACGGCCATCCGCATTGCGGCCGGTGCGGCGATGTAGGATGCGGATGCGGCCAGCACCCCCAGCATGGTCACGCCGCCGGGTGAAAGCCCCATCAATACCCCGAACCCGATACCCACCCAGCTCAATGCCAGCGGCAGCCCCACGCCAATACCCACCAGAAAGAACCCCTGCTTGCGCAGGATACCCAGCTTGCCAGCCACCACCAGCCCCATTTCCAGCAGGAACAGCGTCAGTACCGGCTTGAAGAGATCAAGATAGAGCCTGTCCAGCGGCTTGATGCCGTCCGGCCCGGCCAGTGCACCGATCGCCAGCCCGCCCAGCAGCAGCACCATGCTTTTGCCCAGCAGTACCTCATGCAAGAGCTTGCCCCAGCCGTGGCCGGCCACGGCCGTGCCGTCCCCTTCGCCCGCAGCACGGGCTGCGCCCAGCCGCGCCAGCACTACCCCGACGATCAGCGCCGGCATTTCCAGCAGCACCAGAAACAGCGTGGTCTGCGATTCGAAGCTCACCCCCTGGCGGGTCAGGTAGGCCACACCCACCGCGTAGGTCACCACCGATACCGAGCCATAGTGAGCAGCGATACTGGCCGCATCGACCTGCGGCAAGCGCCAGCGCAGCAGCGGGTAGATCAATAGCGGAATCAGGAAACCCATCAGCAACACCAGCAAGGCCTGCGGCAAAATCTGCAGCACCGGTTGCTTGGCCAGCTCCAGCCCGCCCTTGATGCCGATAGCCAGCAGCAGAAATACCGACAGGGTGTCGTAGAGGGCACTGGGCAGCTTGAGGTCGGACTTGGCCCAGCCCGCCGCCAGCCCCAACAGGAAGAACAGCACTACCGGATCGATTTGCATGTAGATTTCTTTCTCATTTTTGTTCGATTAAATCCGAATTTACTACATCTTCGCACAATAAAAAACCATGAAAAACAGACGGATTTACCGCCCAACAATGTAGCCAAACTACGTAGCAAGCCACCACACCATCAAGTGGAACCATTTATCGCGGCACCACTCTGACGCTCGCAGCCTTTGCTGTGTTCACAGTAACCGAGAGAACCGCACGATGTTCAAGAAAATGCTTGCCGCCATGGGTGTAGGCGGCGCCACGGTCGATACCGTCATCAGCAATCCCAGCCTGCAGCCCGGCGATACACTCACCGGCCAGATCGTGCTGCGCGGTGGCCAGGTCGAGCAGCGCCTCGAACACGTTGATCTGGTGCTGATGGCCGAAGTCGAGCAGGAATCCGGCGACGCCAAGATCCGCACCGCCCGTGCACTCGGCAGCTACCGTGCCGCCGGGGCCACGACGCTGGCCGCCGGTCAGGAAGTCATCATCCCCTTCGCGCTACCACTGCCGCTGGAAACACCGGTCAACAACGCACAGCTGCTGGCCAGCCCGGGCAGCCCGTGGGCCCCGCGCGTGAACGCCGCCGTGTGGATTCACACCGATCTGGCGATTGCCTCGGCAGTCGACGCCAGCGACCGCGATTTCCTCGACATCCGCCCGCTGCCACAGATGCAGGCGCTGATCGCTGCAATGGCGCGGCTGGGTTACGCCCACGCCAGCACCGACGTCGAAGCCGGCGCCGCACGCATCGGCAACATCCAGAGCAGCCTGGGCTGCTATCAGGAATTCGAATTCCGCCCCGTGGGCGGCAGCTTCGGCGGCGTGCAGGAGGTCGAAATCACCTGCATCCCGCGCCCGGATGGCGTGTACGTACTGGTCGAAATCGACCGCCGCTTCCGTGGCGACAGCTACCGCAGCTTCGTGATGGGGCAAAACTGGCAAAACGTGAACTGGGAGCAGGAGCTGCGCGCCTGCATCGGCTGATCAAGCGCCTACACGCTGGCGGCGGAATGCCGCCGGCGTCAGCCCGGTCTGGCGGGCAAACAGGCGATGGAAGTTGCTGCTGCTGGCAAAGCCGCTCTCGGCCGCGATCGCATCCAGATTCTGCAAGCTGCCCCGCAACAGATTGCCCGCATGCGTCACGCGCAACTGCGTCAACAGCTGGCTGAAGCGCTGCCCCAATACCTGACTGAAAAGAGGCTTGAGATTGGCTTCGCTGGTGCGTGCTGCCGCAGCCGCCCCGGCCCCTTCATCCAGCAGATGCTGCCATGGGTATACCGCTGAAGCGGCAGTATTTAATTTATCCATAGCAACATACCCTTGTGGATATACACCTGCACTGCGAATCCACCTCCAGCGCAATCGTGGCGCAGTCAGCCAATACCCGTTCACGATACACTTCCCGGATCGCGATTACACCCCGAGTCCCCGATGTCGGATCTGGCCCCGCACTACCTCGTGATCACCGTCGGTTCGACCGGGGATCTGCATCCCTTTGTCAGCCTCGCCAGCCAGCTGCAGGCTCTGGGGCGCACGGTCACGGTGCTCACGCACAGCTACTACGCGGCGCGGGTGGCGGCCGCCGGCCTGCGCTGCATCGCGCTCGGCAATGACGAAGACTATCTGGCGCTGCTGCGTAATCCCGACATCTGGCACCCGCAGAAATCGTTTGCCGCGCTGCTGGCCAACTACGCCGATGGCCTGCGCGAGATCGGCACGGCGATCAGCCAGCTTGGCGCACCGGCATCCAGCGTCGTGATCTGTCACCCGTTTGCCGTGCCCGCCGCTGCCATCGCCCGCGAGCAGGGGCTGGTGGCGCATATCGTGGCCGGCATCCTGGCGCCGTCGAACCTGAAAACCTGCCACGACCCGCTAACCATCGGCCCGCTGAGCGTACCGAGCTGGGTTCCCATGAGCTGGCGGCGTGCCTACTGGCGCTTGGTCGAGCGCGGCTGGATCGACCCGGTGGCGCTGGGCGAGGTCAACACGCTGCGCCGCGAGCAGGGGCTGGCGCCGGTCACATCCTTCATGAATCACCTGGCGCACGCACCCGATCTGTCGCTGGCGCTGTTTCCCGACTGGTTCGCGCCCACGCAGCCCGACTGGCCGCAGCCGCTGCTGCGCGGCGATTTTCCACTGTTCGAAATCGACGCCGGCCAGCCCTTGCCGGATGCACTGGCGGAGTTTCTGGCGGCTGGCGAGCCGCCGCTGGTGTTCACCGCCGGCACCGGCAATCTGCACGCGGCGCGCTTTTTTGCCTGCGCGCTCGCCGCCACGCAGCGGCTGGGCCAGCGTGCGCTGCTCTTGAGCCGCGAGCGTGCGCAAATCCCGACCGAATTGCCAGCCAGCGTGCTGTGGCAACCGTATGTGCCGCTGGCGCAACTGCTGCCGCACGCGACCGCGCTGGTGCATCACGGCGGCATCGGCAGCACCGCCGAAGCGCTGCGTGCCGGCATCCCGCAACTGATCACGCCGTTTGCCTGGGACCAGTTCGACAACGGCGCACGCATCGCCGCACTGGGCTGCGGCCTGCGCCTGCCCGCGAGCCGCCTCAGCCCGGCGCGGCTGGCGCGCACACTGGGCAGGCTGCTCGATCAAGCGGCATTTCGCCAGCAGGCCCGCACGCAGCGCACGCATTTCGCGACGGCACCCGCCGGGCAGGACATGGCGCAAGAGCTGGAACAGGCACTAAGCCGCCTACCCTAAGCGCCAGATTCAATCCATCAGCAGCGGCAGTTGCCGGCGCTGCAGCTTGCCGATTGCATTGCGCGGCAAGGTCGTGACGGCAAAGCACGCTGCCAACCGCCAGTGGCCGGGCAGCGCGGCATTCAGCTCGGCCAGCGCCGGCGCCGCGCCAACCAGCCAGCAGGCCAGCCGGTCGTGCGTGCCGGGCAACAGCCCGACGGCCACATCGCGCACACCGGGCAGCGCGCGCAAGCGGTCTTCCACCTCCTGCGGGACGATGTTTTCACCGCCGATGATCAGCAGATCATCCAGCCGGCCCAGCAGCATCAGCCGCCCGGCGGCATCGAAGCGCCCCAGATCGCCGGTGCGCCACGCGCCGCACCCGCGGCCTGCCTGCCCCAGATAGCCGTCGAACAGCAAGTCGCTGCTCACCGTCACTTCACCGGATTCACCCGCAGCGACCGGCTGGCCGGCACGGTCGAACAGCCGCAGCGTCACCCCACTGATCGGACGTCCCACGCACGCCGGGTTGGCCTGCAGATCAGCCGGCGTGGCCAGTGCCAGCATGCCGGTTTCGCTGCTGCCGTACAGATTGAACAAGCATGGACCAAGACGCGCGAGCGCCGCACTCGCCAGCGCCGCCGGCAGCGGCGCCGAGCCGCTGAGCACCCGCGCGGGCGCGGGCCAGTCGGGCTCGGCCAGCAGGCGCTCCAGCAGCGTGGGCACGGTCACCAGCACGTCGGGTCGCTGGCGGCGCAGCAACCCGGCAAGCGCGGCGCCACGGGTATGGCGGCTGATGATGCACGGCGCCGACAGGGCCAGTGCCAGCGCGAGGGATGCCAGCCCGTAGCCGTGAAACAGCGGCACGCTCACCAGCGTGCGCTGGCCGCAGGCCAGCCCCAGCTGCTGCAGCAGCGCCTGCACCACGCCGGCCACCTGTGCCAGATCGGGCTTGCGCCGGATGCCGCGCGCTGCGCCGGTGCTGCCCGAAGTCAGCAGCGTCAGCCCGCCGGGCCAGCGCCAGCCCAGCGCGCGCGGCGGCGTTGCCAGCCAGTGCGCCAGGCCGGGAACGGGATGCGCCAGTGCCCGGTCGGCCACCAGCACGCGGCCGGCATAGCCCGGCGGCAGCAGCGGGCATTGCACCTCGTCGAGCAGCAACAGATCGGGGCTGAACTGGCGCAGCCAGCCAGCCAGTTGCGGCGCATCGGCGCGGCTGTTGAGCAGCAGCACATCGGCGCCGACGCGGCTGGCGGCCAAGAGGCCCAGCACAAAGCCGCGATGATTGCGCGCCAGCAGCGCCACCTTCGTGCCACGGCCGATGCCGCGCACGTGGAAGGCACTGGCCAGCGCCAGCGTTTGCGCCTGCAGGCTGGCGTAATCCAGCTCGCCCTCGTCATCGATCAGCGCCAGCGCGCCGGCATCGCGCCGCACGGCCAGCGCCAGCAGGGTATACAGCGACAGCCCCTCGCACAGCGCTGCCAACAACAGCCAGCCGCACACGCGCCAGAAGCCGGGTGCAAACACGCCGGCCTGCGCCAGCGCATGGCGGATGCGCCAGACGGCGCGCACGCTGGCCAGCATCAGTGCCGCCCCCGCGCGAACTGCCGGCGCGCCAGCCACCGCCAGCCCGTGCCCAGCCACGGCGCCAGCACTTCCAGCGGCCACAGCCACCACGGCGCCAGCCGCGCATCCCCCCGGCACACCAGCCGCGCAACGCAGGCCGCCGCATCATCCGTCGTCATCCCCGGCACGCGCGCATAAATGCCGGTGGGCGCGCTCATCGGTGTGTGCACCAGTGGCAGATAAAGCGAGCCCAGCCGCAGGCCGTCGCCCGCCAGCTCGGCACCGGCAGTGCGAAACCACAGATCGAAACCGGCCTTGCTGGCCTGATACGCCGACCACAAGGGCGCTGGCGGCAGGCGCGTCACCACGCTGGACACATTGACAATGCCGCCGCTGCCACGCGCACGCATCGCCGGCAGCAGGCCCTGCAGCAACAGCACCGGGCCGTGGAAATTGACGTGCAGACAGCGGCCGATGTCCTGCGGGCGCGTGCAGCTGTCGATCACGCTGCGGCGCAGCGATTTGCCGGCATTGCTGATGATGAAATCAGGTGGCGTTGCCGTCAGGCTCGCAGCAAACGCGGTGGCAGCAGCCAGATCATTCAGATCGAGCACGCGATATTCGGCCTGCCCGCCTGCGCTGCGGATGTCGGCACACAGCGCGGCCAGCTCGTCCTCGCGGCGCGCCAGCAGCAGCACGCACGCGCCATGCGCCGCCAGCAGCCGCGCACACGCCGCGCCGATGCCGGACGACGCCCCGGTAATCAGCACCAGCCGCCCCGCCACCGTCGCCTGCAAGCGCGCCGGCGAAAAGCCGCGGCGCGGCTGCAGCCAGCCGGGCATGCGGCGCAAGGGGGAATCGGCAACGGTCACGGCGTATCCAGTCTAAGGGTGGAGCAGGCATTGTCGCATCGCCTTTTGCAACGCACCATCAACGGGGGAGCGGGCGTGACGCGAATCACTCGGGCATCAGGATGGAGGACGGCGGGACAATCCGCGCCCAAAGCATAAAGGCAGGGTATCCAACCATAGCCCATACATCAAAAAGCCACCGCGCCTATCCCCACAAGGGTATAAGTCAGTCCAATGCCCCGACCACGATCCGCTGCGGGTGCGTGTACACCGTCATCCGTCCCTGCCTGGCGAAGCCGGCCAGCGTGATGCCAGCCTGCTGCGCCCAGTCCACCGCCAGCGCGGTCGGTGCGGAAATGGCGACGACCACCGGCATCGCCGCACGGGCGGCCTTCTGCAGCATTTCCAACGACACGCGCGAGGTAAGCAGCAGCACGCCGTCGCCGCGCTCGCGCTGGTGGGCCAGCGCGCCGATCAGCTTGTCCAGTGCGTTGTGCCGGCCGATGTCCTCGCGCACCAGCAGGCCTGCGTCGAAATCGCCCAGCCAGCCCGCCGCGTGCAGGCCACCGCAGGCCTGATTGAGCCATTGTTTTTCCGCCAGCCGCACCAGGCCGTCATGAATGTAATCGGCGGCGAATCTCACGCCGGATTCCATCACCGGCAGCGGGCGCAACACCTGCTCCAACCGGCTGCCGCACAGCCCGCAGCTTGTGCGGCTCGCCAGTCGCGGCGCCTGCGCGCGCAGCTGTGCGGCGTACTGTTCGGGGATGAGGATGTTGGCACGGTAGCAGTCGGCCTCGCGGCTGATCGTGACGTCAAGAATCTGGTGATAGGCCGGCACGACGCCTTCGCTGAGCGTGAAACCGATGGCGAGCTCTTCCAGGCTGGCCGGCGTGCACAGTGTCACCAACTGCTCGACGCCGTTGTAATGGAGCGCCAGCGGCGCCTCATCGGCCAGCAGCTCGTCGGCGGGCGCGGATTCGCCATGCTGCAGGCGCAGGGCAAGGGTGGTCCTGATGCCGGGAGCTAACTTATCGTGCATATACCCAATACCGCATACAGGCAGAGTCCATTAAATTACTACACCACAGCAGCATACCCAACATAATCACACCAGAGCAGCAGACCAGCCCGAATGCTTGGGGAGATCCACTGCAGCTATTAGCACCCCCTTGCCCTTGCAGCAGCCGAGAAACGGAGCAGGCAACAGGGTTTCGCGGGTGAGATGTCTGAGCCCGCAGGGCGAGTTTCGAACCCGCGCTGTTGCTTGCGAGTATCGCAGGGTACCCGCCACAGGCGGGCTGCGGAACGGGCGCGCCTTGGGGGTGTCGGGGGGCTTGGCAAGACAAGCCCCCCGACGTGCCGCCGGCACACCGGCAGTTTAACGCCGCGCCGAAGGCGCTAAACAGATCACCACCTTCAGCAGCCTATCCATACATGCCACTGGATTCCAGCTCTGACCGGAGGAAAGCCCCTTGGGACACCGGAATGACGCACTGAATGTCCGTCAGCGCAGGCCAGACGGCCTCCCTCAGCCCCCCACCAGATACACCGGTATCGCCTTGCTCGCCGGCGTCATCGCTTCCACGTCGTGATAATCCAGCGGCACCAGCGGGTTGGTTTCGGGGAAATAGGCGGCGAGGCAGCCGCGCGGGATGTCGTGTGGCTGCAGACGGAAATCTTCCACGCGCCGCTCGCCGTCGGTCCACACCGACACGATGTCAACGCGCTGGTCGGGCGCGAGCCCCTGCGCGGCGATGTCAGCGGCATTGGCGAACAGCACGCGGCGCTCGTTGCGGATGCCGCGGTAGCGGTCGTTCAGCGCGTAGATGGTGGTGTTGTACTGGTCGTGGCTGCGCACGGTGGCGAGCGCCAGCAGCTTATGGGGTGTGAGCGCCTGCATCTCGGCAATCACGTCCGGCTGCAGCGCGTGCACCTTGAACTGCGCCTTGCCTGCCGCCGTTGTCCAGCGCCGCTCGCGCGCACTATTGCCCAGATAGAAGCCACCGGGCGCACGCACGCGGGCGTTGAAATCCTGAAAACCCGGAACGACCTGCGCGATCAGATCCCGAATGCGGTCGTAATCGGCCACCAGTCCGTCGAAATCGACCGGGCTGTTGGCAAGCGTAGCCTTCGCGATGCCGGCGACAATCGCCGGCTCGGATAGCAAGTGCGGCGACGCCGGCGGCTTCACCCCACGCGTGAGGTGCACCATGCTCATCGAATCTTCCACCGTGATCTGCTGCGCCATCCCGCCGGTTTCGTCGACCTCGGTGCGGCCCAGGCAGGGCAGGATCAGCGCGTCGCGGCCGGGCAGCAGGTGGGATCGGTTCAATTTCGTTGTGATGTGCACGGTGAGGCTCTGGCGGCGCAACCCCGCCCAGGTGCGCGGTGTATCCGGCGTGGCGGCGGCGAAATTGCCGCCCAGCGCGATGAATACCTTGCCGCGGCCGTCTTCCATCGCGGCAATCGTCTCGACCACATTGCGGCCGTGCGCGATGGGTGGCGTGAAGCCCGCCACCTTGCCGAGGCGCTCCAGAAAGGCGGTGCTCGGGCGCTCGTTAATGCCCATGGTGCGGTCGCCCTGCACATTGGAATGCCCGCGCACCGGGCAGGCACCTGCGCCGGGCTTGCCCAGATTGCCCTTCACCAGCAGCGCGTTCACCAGCATCTGGATCGTCGCCACCGCATGCCGGTGCTGGGTGATGCCCATGCCCCAGGTGAAGATGCTGGCGTCGCTGGCCAGATACAGCGCGCACAGCGCGTCCAGCTGCTCACGGGCGAGGCCGCTGGCCTCGGCCAGCGCATCCCAGCCGGTGGCCAGCACGTCCTCGGCCAGCGCGGTGAAACCCTCGGTGTGCGCCTCGATAAACGCCTCGTCGTGCGCGCCGGCTTCCAGCACGGCCTTGATCAGCGCCTTAGCGATTGCGAGGTCTCCGCCGAGCCTGGGCTGGAAATAGTGGCTGGCAATATTGGTCGCGTCGTTCGTCAGCATTTCCAGCGGCTGCTGCGGGTCCTGAAAGCGCAGCAGGCCTGCCTCGCGCAGCGGGTTGATCACCACGATCTGGCAGCCGCGCTTGGCGGCCTCTCGCAATGTACCCAGCATGCGCGGGTGGTTGGTGGCCGGGTTCTGGCCGAACAGGAAAATCGCGCTGGCGTGCTCGAAATCGTCCAGCGTCACCGTGCCCTTGCCCACGCCGATGCTGGCATTCAGCGCCCGCCCGCTGGGCTCGTGGCACATGTTCGAGCAATCGGGGAAATGGTTGCTGCCAAAGAGCCGCACGAACAGTTGATAGAGAAACGCCGTCTCGTTGCCGGTGCGCCCCGAGGTATAGAAATGCGCCTCGTCCGGTTTGATGGCGCGCAGATGCTCGCCCACCAGCGCAAAGGCCGCGTCCCATGAAATCGGCAGGTACTTGTCGCTGGCCGCGTCATAGCGCATGGGTTCCGAAAGCCGCCCCTGCTGCTCCAGCGTGTAATCGTCCCAGCCCAGCATTTCAGAGACGGTATGCCGCGCGAAGAAGGCCGCATCGGCCAGCCGGCGATCCAGCTCGTGGTTGATCGCCTTCGCGCCGTTCTCGCAGAAATTGATCCGGGTATCCGGCTTGTCCGGCCACGCACAGCCGGGGCAATCAAAGCCGCCGGGCTGGTTGGCATTCGCCAGCGCAATCACCGCACGCGCCGCATTGGCCGGCTGGATGCTCGCCAGCGTCGCCTTCAACGCCCCCCAGCCACCGGACGGCGGGGTTTTCGATTCGGACATGTGCAGCTCCCGGCAAAGGTGGAAGTGGGCAGTGTAACTGGAGCGCTGTATTCAGTGGCAATGGACTGGCCGCGGCTAAGCAGCGAGTAAAGCATACGCTTGAATGTACTTACTGGAAACGCGCGCCAATCATAGCCTGGTGGCGTACACCCAATACCTCCCAAGCATCAGCAAATGAACAACTGGTGTAGCGGCAAAAATACCACACACACGCATTTCAAACCGACACCACAACTCAAATAACAATACAATCATTTGATCGCACAAAATAAACTAACTAACCTGCAATGAGCCAAGAAAAATCATCTACCAAATCAGAAATACAGAAAATGGCAATACAACATTCACAAGAAATTAAAACAACATTCGCAGCCGCCGCTGCAATTGCAATGTTATATTTATTCATAAACCCGCCCTTGGCCGCCCAAAAAAAAACAACAGGAGAATTCATAAGAGACAAAATAACCCAAATCGACAACGCCTTCAGCACCAGCAACCCCAATTATGCCAGCGCATTTATCATATTCGAACAAATCACGGCCTGCGAAAAAATACTAAACAACAACAAATCGATTGGAAAAACCTCGCCTGAAGCATTGAGCGACTTCAAAAAAGCCATACTCGAACTACCGACCACCGCAAGTAAAGAATCTATACTCACCAACCAACTTAACATTGCAACAAAAAATACAACCGAATGCCAGAAAGAACTTGGCACCATCAAGGAAACCCTACAAACAAGATCAACAAATACAAACATCAATTTCAATACAATCTGCACAATACTGATAGCACTATTCGTACCAATTTTCGCCCTTCTCGGCGCATTTATAGCTCGAGACCAAAAAATAGCCGAGTTTAGACAGGCTTGGATCGACAGAATCCGAGAATACGCAAAAAAACTAGAATCCCGAGAACCAAAAAGAGTCGGTGCAACATTACGAGAATTCAGAATAGAATTAAACGAGGACAACCACCCTGAAAGCATCGACAGGCGGCTTATAGACGCCATCTCATATTATGAGAAAGAAATAAACAACAAAACTTATAACAGAAAAAATAACGAAAAATTATTAGGCAACATCAGGCAACACACAAAATCAGCAATAAAGCAAGAATGGGAAATAATCAAGCACGGCGAACTCACAACACGAATAACCCGTCACTCAATAATTATTTTTACGCTTTATTTTTTTATTACACTACTAACAATTAACCACCAGACAACACAGACAATAATCGCACTCACCCTCACATCGTTCATTTACTACCTACTCAATCGGAAAATAATTCACGAAACAGCAAAAACAATATGGAGCAAAGCTACCTTTAAAAATAATTCAAAACAAAAGAACAATCCGAACCTAGTAAAAACTATCTAATCCCGACGCGGCCGTCTCTTGCTGCAGGCGATTGCGGATTTCGATTATGACGGCGCGTGCATCGACGCGGCGCGCAGCCGCAAAGAGCTGTACGCCAGCTGCACGGCGCCGGTGCGCAAGTGGGGCGGATTTTTCGCGCGCAAGACGGTGATTTCGTCCAGCCAGATCCTGCACATGATCATTCCCGTCGGCCACCTGCAGCCGGCGCACGCGAAGATGCTGGGCTTTTTCCTCGGCTATCTGGACGACGATTTCGCCTACCGCGCGCAGCCAAGCAATCTGCCGCAGCCCGGCGACGATGCCTGTACGGCGCAGTTCAAGCGCTTGGTGTTCGCCGCGACGCAGGCCGGCATCCGCGGTGTGCCGGTGTTCATGGATACCTGATCGCCCGGCATGGCTGCCATAAAAAAACCGGCCACAAGGCCGGTTTTTTGTTGCCGCTGCCGCTTATTCGGCGGGCTTGCGATACAGATCACGCATGGCATCCAGCGTCGGCGCCTTGGGTGTGGTCTGGGCGATGATGAATTCGGTGGACGATTGCAGCGGCTGGCCATCCAGCAGCGCGGCAAACTGGCGGAAGAATTCTTCCTCGCGCGGGATGCCGCTATCAGGAATCGCCACGCTGAAAATCGTTTGTACCTTGCCCGGCTCGCCCAGCAGGGTGCGGATGTAATTGAGATTGCCGCACAGGCTGCCCCAGGATTGGCGCTCGTCGGCATTCAGCGTTTTCAGGCGCTTCTGGAAGGCCTGCACTTTCTGTTTGCCGAATTCGCGCTGCAGTTCACCCTGGCTGATGCCTTGCAGATAATGGCAGTCGCGCAGCGAAATCAGCGGCACGGCCGGGTCAACTGCTACATTTTCCTGCACCGGATGTTGCTGCTGGTAGGCTGCGATGATCTGGCGGTGCTCGGCCAGCATGCTTTGCGAAGGGGCATTTTCGGTCTGCACATAGATCGACCACAGCTTGCCGGCCTGATCGAAGTAGACGTTGATCTCGCTGGCTTTGCGGCTTTCGAATGCTTTGGGCAGGCCGGTCAGCGGCGTATTCAGCGGCAGGCTGTAGGCATTCCTGTACGAGGACGTGGCCGAGGGTTGCAGCGTGCCATAGAGGGCCTCGACCTGCTTCTTGCTCATGCCGAAGTTCAGGCCGAGATAGCTTTCAGCCAGCGCCGCAGCGGAAAACGCGCAGCAGGCGCCCAGAAGGGCGAGCCGGGACAGCGCCGGCGCGCCGAAAAGTCGTGTAATGGCTGACATGATTATGCAATGACCTGCGTTACTGGAATAAGGCGATACTATGCCTTAACTTACACAACAAATAAATAATCGTTAACCTTTGGCGCTCGCCAGCTGGCCGGCACACGCGGCATAGTGCCGGATGTGCAGACCTTGCCCGCACCAGTTTCCCCTTACCCCGACCCGATACTATGCCCCCTATTGCCCGATTCCTGCCCTCCCTCCTCCTGCCGGCATTGCTGCTGGCCACGGCGAAGGCCGCCGAGCCACAGGCCACGCCAGCGCAATGCCTGTTGCCGGCGCAGGGGGGCAGCGCCGTGCCGGACAAGGCGGGCTGGTTCGATCTGGAAAAATGCCTGCAGAAGGCAGGCAGTCCGAATTTCAGCCGCAAGGGCAAGACGCTGACAGTGCCACTGGCCAACGGCAAGTCGGTGCAGTTCAAGGACAACCGCCGCGAAGGCGAGACGTACGCGGCCTACACCTACGCGGGCTATGAGCCGGTGAGCGGCCTGCATGCGGTAACGTTTACCGGCTACGAATGGGGCAATGTGCAGCGCATCGACCATGCCAGCGGCATGCGCTTCGAGATGATCGGCGAGCTGGGCATTTCACCGGATCGCCAGTGGGCGCTGGGGCTGGATGGCAGCGGCAGCATTTTCGGCTGCGAGCGCCCGCCGCTGGCGATGTATCGCATCCCCGCGCGCGGCCAGCCGGGCAAGGCGCAGCAGGTGCCGGTGGGCGGCGGGCTGGGTGCGGCCAGCGCCACCGGCAGCGACTGCAGCGCCGCCCCTGCAGTGGGGCTGCAGTATGTGGTGCCGGTCAAGGCCCGCTGGCTGGCGCCGGATCGCGTGCAGATCCAGTGGGAAGGCTACAACGACCCCGACGCGCAAACCCCGCGCAACACCGACAGCACCGTGCTGACGCGGCAGGGCGAGCAGTGGCTGCCGGATCACCTGCCCTTCAGCAGCAGGCGCGCGAAGCCGGCACGCTGAACCCGCTGGATTACCGCCCGGTGTTTCGTGACCGCTTGATCCGGGATGACTTCAATGCCGGGCTGGAGCAGCTGAAAAAACCGGCCGCTATCAGGCCATCTACGACAAATATCTGAAAGGGCTGTGAACCAGCCCCATGGCAATGGGTATACCGCCAAAACCCTGGCCATCAAAAAAGCCACAGCCTTATACCCATCACCATGCACCGGTCGCGGCCGCGCTCAGCGCGCGTTGCACTGCTTCAGCAGTGCGGCATTCTCGCTTTTCGACCACGTCATCCCTGCATCGTTGTAGTAATACTCCAGCGGGCCGACCTGGCGCGCCAGCTCGCGGCAGACCTTCATGTTCAGCCCGCGCCCGTAGGGGCCCGTCAGCTGGCAGGTGCCACCGGAACACTGCCAGCTCAGACCGAAGGTATTCACCGTTCCCGAGAACGTGGTGCCGGCGTACCAGGTATGCACTTCGGTATCGGGATTGCCGGCAAATGCGGGCAGACTGGCGGCAAGCAGCAAACTGAGCAGCAGACGGGACATGAGGAACTCCAGTAAGGGAATGAGAGGCAGCCCACAAACACGGGGCGACCTGTTGGTTATAGCCGCTGCAGGCGCTGCCGGCATGCTATTCTGCCCAGCCTTGCACCATCCTTTCCGACGCATGCGAGTTGCCCGCCCTGACTGGCCCTTCCCCTGTCATCTGCTGCTGATCACGCTGCTGCTGGCACTGCTACAGCTGCTGTCCGGCTGCGGCAATCCCGGCGATGGCCGTTACTATCCCGAGGAGCCGGCCTCCGCAGTCGCTTCCGCCCCCTTCACGCTCAACGGGGTGTGGTTTCCTGCCGGCAGCATCACCTTCCGCTATGAATCCAGCCCCGCCGACATCAGCCATGCCTATGCGCTGCAGCCGGTGTGGCTGGATGGGCTATCGCTGATCGGCCTGAACAATCGCGCCGACACCGAACTCTTCCTCACGCACCCGCAGCTGGTCGAGGGCTGGCCCTGCCTGGAAAAAGTAACGGCGCGCCTGGAAGAGGGCAAGGTGCATCTTGCTTACTGCACCCTGCCAACCGGTACGACCGTACACGGCATCCCGATGGCGGCCGATACCCGGGTAAGCCACACCGACGCCGCCTCACTGGTATGGCGCTGGGAAATCAGCTGGCAAAGTGACGGACAAGGCTGGCGGGGCAGCTATTTCTGCGGGGAACAGTACACCCGCATGTCTGCGCTCGGCCTGTCCCATATCGCCAAATTCGATATGGAGCTGGACGAGCAGCGGCAGCTCAATTCGATCAGCATCAATTACTGCGAACCGCGTAACGGTGAGTGGGAGCAGAAACAACTGTCCATCGATTGCCTGAACGCGCCGGAAACTCACCCGGCGCTGTGCCAGCGCAACAACTCCGCCAGTGCACCGGCCTCCGCCACGGCGAAAGCCGGCCGCCAGCCCGACTAGCCCGGCGGGCTAGATCCGGAAGCACACCGAGCAAGAAGCCAGCGGCTACTGGCACCCCGTCAGCGGTCATAAAGCCGGGGGCAGCGGCGTGGCAAATCAGAAAGCACGGATATTTGCCGCACGCCGGTGAAACATGCGGGCAAGGCCAAGTGCGCGTAACATGGCAGCCCGATTGCCCTCTTGCGGATTTGCCCTTTGAAAAACGAAGCCCTGTCCACCGATGCCCTCGAAGCCCTGACCGAAGTCTCCCGCGGTCTGCGCAGCCGCCGCCTGAGCCCGCGCGTGTTCAAGCACATCAAGCAGCTCACCGGCCTGAAGTACACGCAGTACAACCGCAACGGCATCCCCGAGATCACCGAAAAAGGCGTGCAGGCGCTGTTCCTGAAATGCTGCATCGACACGCTGCGCCTGCTGCAGCGCAATCCGCAGGCTGGCGTGGATCTGCGTGCGCGCGATTTCCTGCTGCGCAAGGGCCATCTGGAAGCGCTGCCCGAAGGCGGCTATGCCGTGACCACCAAGGGTGCGGAATCGCTGGTCGACATCGATCAGCAGTCCTGACCTCCACCCGATCAGCCCGCTTCCCCGCATCATGCCAGTAAGCGCCGACCTACACGGCCGGTCAACGGTGCGCAAGTCAGGATAAAACCTGGGCGGCCAAGCGGCGCATACTGCCTGCAGATTCATCCTCTCCGGAGACCGGTGATGCGTACCCTGCAGGAGTATCTGGGCTTTGCGGCCGAAGACCGCGTGCTGATCACCCACGCCGACGACATCGGCATGTGCGAAGCCACCGTCAGCGCCTGGCGCGCGCTGCACGGCGGCAACCTGACCTCGGCCTCGGCCATGGCCCCCTGCCCGTGGTTTCCCGCCGCCGTCGCTGCCGTGCGCGAAGCGGGCCCAAGCGCTGACATGGGCCTGCACCTGACGCTGAATTGCGAATGGCCACATTACCGCTGGCGCCCCCTGACCGGCCCCGACCATCCGGCACGACTGGCCACGGCTGACGGCACACTGCACCGGCTGGCGGCCGATACCTACGCCCATGCGGACCTGTATGCCGCACGCGCCGAGCTGGAGGCGCAGATCCGCTACGCGCAGCAGCTGGGCCTGCCTCTCACCCACCTCGACAGCCACATGCTGACGCTGTGGCATCCGGCGCTGTTGCGGCATCTGCTGGATCTGGGGCGAGAGCTGCAGTTGCCGGTGCTGCTGATGCAGATGCCCGCAGAGATCATGGCGCAGATCACCCGCATGAGCGATGCCTTATCCAGCGAGGCGGTGGCACTGATCGATGATGCTGTCGCGCGGGGTGACCTGCTGCCGCTGGCAGGCATGGATCTGCTGCCGCTGGATCGCGACGCCGAACTGCCGGCCCGGCTCGCGCGCGCCGAGCAGATTCTGTCCGGCTTTACCCGTCCCGGCGTGTACTGTCTGATCGGCCATCCGGCTTGCGATACGCCGGAGCTGCGCGCGATTACCAGCAGCTGGCCCTACCGTGTTGGCGATTACACGCTGTTTGCCAGCCGGGAGTATGGCGAACTGATTGCACGCATGGGTTTCAAGACCAGCGGATTTCGCCCGGCAGCCAACACCGAAAAGGGTATCCCAACAAAAGCCAATAAAAATAAGGCCTGCATCGCCATACCCTAACGCAACCAGCGCCAACCCAGCCCGATAATCAGCGTCAGAACCACCAGTGGGATAAAGTCCCCGGTGGCCAGCCCCTTCAAGGCGGCGCCAGCCAGAACGATGCGCAGCACGGTCAGCGGCGCCACGCGCCTGCGCGGTTGGCGCGGCGCGTGGCCGATGGCCTGATCCAGCCTCTGGATGTTGTCGGCCTGCTCCTGCGCCTGCTGCGCACCACCGGCTTCCAGCCACTCCACCAGCACGGTGAATTTGCCTGCATCCAGCCAGGTACCATGGCGGGGGCACTCGTCGATCAGCAGCGCAATATTCGGGCTGTAGGCCCGACGGTCCATCGCCAGGCGGCACACCGGACACGAGCGGTAACGCCCGCTGGCCTGCGACACACGCTGGTGCAGGATCGTGCAGATGCGCTCACGGTTGATCTCGCGCGCCTGCCTGGCGACGCGGTCCACTGCGCGCTGTACCGCGCCGGGGGCAAACTGCAGCCCCTTGCACTGCGGGCAGAATCCGGCCGCGAGATCCAGCCCAGCCCCCAGTTGCAGCAGCTGCAGATCACCGCAGCCGTTGGGGCATTGCAGTCTGCTGCGCTCGGCCAACACCCGGTATTCACCGATCGCCAGCAGGTCAACGGCATTGTGCAGACCGCAAGCGGGACAGAGCGGCTGGTTTAGCGCCAGCGGTGCACCGCATCCACTGCAGTTCATCGCGGGCCCCCCCGCAACCCAAGCCCGGTTTTGGCCCTGCCCGCACTCCGGGGATGATCGAATGAACGCATCTCGGCCCCCTAGCGAAACCAGCGCCACCACAGCACGGCGACCAGCACCATCAGCAGCAGCAGCAAGGCATTGCCCGACGCGACCGCGTACCACGCGGTGCCCAGCAGCGCCGTACCCAGCACGGGCGGCAGCAAGGGGCGGGGCGGGCTGCGGGTAAACGGTGCGGCATTGGCCGGGTCGATCACCACCGGGCTATGCACCTTGCCGACGACCCTTTCCAGCCGGGCATTGCGCTCGGCTTGCTGCCTGGCCATTTGCGCGCCGCCGGCTTCCATCCACTCGGCCAGGACGGTGAATTCACCGCCATCCAGCCAGGTACCGTGCTCGCGGCATTCGTCAATAATCAGCGGGATATGCGCATTGAAGGCACGGCGGTTCATCATCACCCGGCAGGCCGGACACGGCCGGTAGCGCACCGTTTCGCGCGGGACACGTTCGGCCAGAATGGCGCTGATGCGATCGTGGTTGACCTCGCGCACCTGCCCGGCCACTTTTTCCAGGGCAATCACCGCCGCGCCGGGTGCGAATTGCAGCCCCTTGCACTGCGGGCAGAAGCCGACCGTGACCTCCAGCCCGGCGCCCAGCTGCAGCCGCTGCAGATCGCCGCAGCCATTGGGACATTGCAGCTCGCTGTGCTCGGCCAGCAGCCGGAAATCGCGGATCGCCAGCAGGTCAACCGCATTGTGCAGGCCGCAAAACGGGCAGACCAGCTGGTCGGTGGCCAGTGGCGCGCCACATCCGGTGCAGTTCATCCGTGCGCCCTCCTTCGCAAGATGAGCCCAATTGTAATGGGCGCAGCGGCAATCCGGACAGCCATATGCAACCGGGATCTCCAAAAATTGACAAACCATGTCATGATTGAAGAAGTCCGTTCCGGAGCAAGGCATGAATTCCCGCACCTTTACGCGCTGGCTGGGCCGGCATGCACCACTGGCCGGCTGGCTCAGCGGCCTGCTGGCCGCCCTGCTGGTACTGCTGCTGGGCATCACCGGGCTGGTGGAATACGAAAAAGGCCTGCTGCAGCAGCGCCAGCAGCTCGCCAGCCGGCACCTGGGTGAGGTCGCTCAGGAAACGGAAGCCACACTGGCCAGCTTGCGCCTGCGCTACCGCGGTGTTTGCTCGCCCGAACTGCAGGCCGCCTTGCGCAGCGAGCTGCTCGACAAACACTACATCCGTGATGCCGGCCTGCTGGATGACGAGGGCCGGCTGGGCTGTCTGGCCAGCGCCGCTGGCATTGGCGAAGCGTTGGCGCTGCCACCATCCGACATCCGCTTTGCCGATCGCCAGAGCTGGTTCAATTTCCCGGTGAGCGCCGGTGGCCGGCGCAGTGCACTGAACATGGTCAGCTCGGGGCGGCATGTCGTCCTGCTGGATTCCAGCATTGGGGACACGCTGCTGCAGCGGGCACAGGTAGATGCCATCTGGCTGGATTTCAAAACCACGCAGGCCGGCAATCCGCAACTGGTATGGGCGCATCCCGGGCTGGCACAGCAGCGCCTGGACATGCCGGTCTACCCGGAATATCGCTATAGCTCCGAACAGCACTTCTGGGTGCGCTTCGATGCAGCCAAAGCCGAACTGATCGTCGGCAGCAATGTGCCTCGCACCGGTTACTTCATTCAGAACTACCTGCCGCTGGCACGCATGCTGCAGCAGAACCGGCTGCTGGTGGCCGCCCTGCTGGCGCTGGCGGGCGCACTGGGCGGGCTGGCCGGCCTGCTGGTGTGGCTGCGCGGCCAGCGCTACCGCGGTCTGGCCTACCGGCTGGAAGACCTGCTGCAACCGGAACAGGTGCTCTGCCTGTATCAGCCGATTGTCGAGCTGGCCAGCGGGCGCATTACCGGCTGCGAGGTATTGATGCGCCTGCGCGATGGCGACAGCATTCTCTTCCCGGACAAGGTGATTCCGCTGATTCTGGAGCAGCAGCTGGGCTGGGCGCTCGACAGTGCGGTCAGCCGCAAGGCCCTGCAGGAGCTGGCCAGCGGCCTGGCTCTGGTCGATGTACCGCGCCCCTTCAAGGTGGCATTGAATTTCTTCCCCGACAATATCCGGGCCGAGCGCCTGCAGGGCTTGCTGCAGCCGCTGCGCCGGGATGATCTGGCCATCAATGTCGAGGTCACCGAATACGGGATGAATGCGGATCTGTTCACGGACGTGGCACGCCTGCGCAGCGAGGGCTATCTGATTTCGGTCGATGATTTCGGCACCGGTTACTCGAATCTGGGGACGGTCAAACGGCTGGCACCAGATTTCCTGAAAATCGACCGCTCCTTCGTGCATGACATGGAAGACGATGCGCTGCGCGCCAGCCTGATTCCGGAAATTGTCGCCATCGCGCATGCCGTCGATGCGGCCATCATCGCCGAAGGCGTGGAGAACCGGCAGCAGGCAGACAAGCTCGCCGCCCTGGGCGTGGAATATGCCCAGGGCTACTGGTTCGGAAAACCGATGCCACTGGCGGATTTCCTCACCCTGCTGCGCAAGAACGGCGCGGCTTGAGGGCCGCTGCGCGCGGCAGCTCCGTCAGATACATCAACAGGTATTGCCCTGCAAGTCATCATTCACGGAACTTGCAGATTAATACCCATCAAGACCGACGCAAGACCTCGCTGAACTCGCCATCATCCAGCGCGACGAATTCGCCACGGCAGCAGGCGGCATCAAAGACCGCATAGTCGCGCTCGGCCTGATCGGCGTAGGCCAGGGCATACTGCCGCAGCGCATCGACCATGGCATCGTCACCGCCCAGATAGGCGGCAATCTCGCCGGCCAGCCCGCCGCTGCGCGCATGCGCCCGCGCCAGCACCCAGCCGCACAGCCCGGCGTATTCCTCCAGCAGCGGCGCGGTAAAGTTGTCGATGTCGAGCGAAATTTTCATGTCGCGCAACTGGCGGAAATAGAAGTGGTGCTCGCCGGCATGCGACCAGCCGAGAAAGATGTCGCTGTAGGCCTGCATCAGCCGCTTGCCGACGACGACGCGCTGGCCTTCGTTGGCATACTCCGAGCGTCCCTGCGGCACATAGGGGGCCAGCACCGAGGGGCGGGCTTCCTTGATCTGCAGGAACAGCGGCTGCTCCTGCGCGTCGGTCAGCAGCAGCACCATGCAGCGCGTGCCGACACTGCCGACCCCGACCACCTTGCACACCAGATCCTGCATGCTGAAGCGCTGCAGCAGCTCGCGGTGACTGATCGAAATGGTCTGCAGGTATTCGTCGAACAGCTTCTGGCGCAATGCCAGCCGGCTGCCCAGCAACACGCGACGCTCTTCTTCGCTGAACAGCGTCTGCGCCTCGAAGATGTGAAAGAGGCTGGGCAGCTCGTCATTGATGCGCCAGCCACCATCGACCTTGCCGGCGATCTTCGGCAACAGCCGCTCGTGGGTACGCTTGCTGGCCTTTTTCATCGATTTCTTCACCAGCTCGTGCGCATCCGCGTCATCGATGCGTTCCAGCAGGCGTTCGTAGCTGATGCGGTCATACCAGACATCCAGCGCGCTCATGCCGGCGTATTCGCGCATGTGCTCGCGGTAGCTGCGCCCCAGCCGGTCGAGAATGTCATCGATGCGGCCACGGCTGACGCTGCGGTAGCGCGCGGCCAGCACGAAGCTCGCCGCCAGCCGCTTCAGATCCCACTCCCACGGGCCGGGATGGGTTTCGTCGAAATCGTTCAGGTCAAACAGCAGCGTCCGCTCTGGTGATGCAAAGCCGCCGAAATTGGCCAGATGAGCATCACCGCAGAGCTGCTGGATGATGCCACTGTAGGGCGTGGCCGCCAGATCATGCGCCTGCAGCATCGCCGAGCCGCGGAAAAACGCGAATGGCGAGCTGCGCATGCGCCCGTAGCGCAGCGGCACCAGCCGGGCAATGCGCCCGCCGCTACTGGCGTGCAGCAGCGGCAGGGGATCACGCTCCACCGCCCCCACGGCCGAGTGGCTGGCGGGCGGCACCTCGGCACGCCGCAGGCGGGCGCGGGCAAGCAGATCGGGGGCAAGTTGCGGCATGGCGGTGACCGGCAAGGGTGATGCTGCAGTCTAGCCATTCCCGTCGCATGCGGGTGGTGAATTGCATCTGGTCTACCTATAACAAGGCACAGCCCGCAGAAGGCTGATGACATGACTGGAGATAAGCAATGAACAGCACCCTCACACTGCTGGCCGGCCTTGCGCTGGCCGGCTCGGCCACGGCCAGCGCGGCGACCGACCCCGCCAGACTCGCCCGCGGCAAATACCTGATGGAAGGCCCGGTCGCCTGCGGCAACTGCCACATGGCCCGCGATGCGCAGGGCGCACCACTGCCGGACAAGGGGCTCTCGGGCGGCATGCTCTTTGATGAAGCGCCGTTCAAGGCCTACGCCAGCAACATCACGCCCGACGCAGCCACCGGCATCGGCAAATGGACGGATGCACAACTGAAGAAAGCGATCCGTGAAGGCATTCGCCCCGATGGTTCACTGATCGGCCCGCCGATGCCGATCGGCTTTTACCGCAAACTGTCCGACGCCGATCTGGAGGCCATCGTCGCCTACCTGCGCGCCCAGCCGCCGGTGGTGAATGTGGTGCCGAAATCGGAATACCGCATGCCGCTGCCGCCGAACTACGGCCCGCCAGTCGGCAAGGTCAAGGCACCACCTGCCGGCAAGTCGGCGCAGTATGGCGAATATCTGGCCACCATTGCCCACTGCATGGAATGCCACACCCCGCGTGATGCCAAGGGCATGCTGAATTTCAGCCAGCTGGGTGCCGGCGGGCAGGAATTCAAGGGCCCCTGGGGCGTGAGCGTTGCACCCAATCTCACCCCGCACGCCAACGGTCTGAAAGACTGGCGCGACGCCGACATCGCCACCGCGATTCGCAGCGGCAAGGATAATCAGGGCTGGCCGCTGAAGCCGCCGATGGGCTTCCCCTTCTACGCCAACATCAGCGAATCCGACATGCAGGCGCTGATTGCCTACCTGCGCAGCCTGAAACCGCAACCGGGCCACAAGCCCTGAACTCCAACGCGGCTGCTGACACAATGGTGTCAGTAGCCCGGTGGCATGCTGGCCTTACTGCAACTGGCAGTCACACCACGCAAAGGAGTAATCGTATGCATGCCATCAACTGGTTCGAAATTCCCGTCCTCGATCTGGACCGCGCCATCCGTTTTTACGAAACACTGTTTGCCACCCCGTTGCAGCGAACCGACTGCGGTGGTGGCATGGCCATCTTCCCCTATCAGGAAGGTGGCGTCGGTGGCGGGCTGGTGCAATCCGACAGCATAAGCCCGGCCGCCAGCGGCGTGCTGCCTTATCTGAATGCGAAGGACGGGCTGGATACGCTGCTGGGCCGACTGCAGACGCTGGGCGCATCCATCACCCTGCCCAAGACCGAAATCTCGCCGGAAATCGGCCACATCGCGATTTTCATCGATAGCGAGGGCAATCGCATCGGCCTGCACCAGGAACCCTGATCCGGGCAGGCGTGGATGCGGCATACTGTGCCGCATCCTGCCGACCGGAAACACCATGCGCCGCGCCGACCGCCTCTACCAGATCACGCTGTTCCTGCGCAGCCGCCCGCTGACCACTGCGCGCTGGCTGGCGCAGGCGCTGCATGTGTCCGAGCGCACCATCTACCGCGATATTGCCGACCTGATGTGCACCGGGCTGGATATCGAGGGCGAAGCCGGCGTCGGCTACCGGCTGAAAACGCGCAACGAGCTGCCACCGTTAAGCTTCGGCATCGCCGAACTGGACGCCTTGCGGCTGGGCTGCCGGCTGGTCAGCCAGCGCGGGGACGCGGCTCTGGCACTGGCCGCCCGGCAGGCGCTTGCGCGCATCGAGACGGCGCTGCGCGACACGGGGCAGCCACTGCACGATACCGCGTTATATGTTCCCCCCATCCGTTGCAACGGCACGCTGGAAGCACTGGGACTGTTGCGCGAAGCCATCCGCACGCGCGAGGTGGTGCATTTCGCCTATACCCGCGCCGATGGCACGGGCAGCCGCCGTGACATCGAGCCGCTGGGGCTGTTCTACTGGGAAAGCGGCTGGACCATGGTCGGCTGGTGCCGGCTGCGTGATGACTACCGCCATTTCCGCCTCGACCGCATCCGCCAGCTGCAGCTGACCGGCCGGCATTTCGCCGTGACGCCCGGGCGCAATCTGGCCGACTATCTGCACCGCGAAGGCATCCGGCCGGACCGGCTGGACTGAAGCGCAGGCATCGGCTTGACTGGGATAAACAGGAGCCCGCACATGCCCAATGGCAATCTCTTTCACAATCGCGCCGCGCCAGCGTCTGGCGAGCGCTTTGACACGCTGCTGGCGCACGGCCCGCTGCTGATCGAGCGCATTGTCAGTTCGCCGCGCATCGTGCAGCAGGAATACTGCCAGCAGCAGGATGAATGGGTGGTGCTGCTCGCCGGGGAAGCACAGCTGCAGGTCGCCGGCGAGCGGCGCACGCTGCGCGGCGGCGACTATCTGTTCCTGCCCGCCGGTACGCCGCACAGGGTCGAATCCGCCAGTGACGGAGCCCTGTGGCTGGCCGTGCATCTGTATCCGGCCTGCGCCAACAGCACCAGCTGATGCGACAGTTTCTCCATACATCATTGCGTATGACCTTAAAGCTGCCGATTATGTAAGCCTGCCAAGCGATACCCACCTGCGGAGACCCGATGTCCCAGCCACCGCGTCTGGCCCTGATCCTCACCGAATTTCCGCCGGCCTTTGGCGGCATGCAGACCCACGCGGAAGCACTCGCCGCACACCTGCTGCAGCGCGGCTGGTCGCTGGTGGTGTACACCTACCGGCCGGACCTGCCGGAACAGCAGGCCGCGGCAGCGCAGTTCGATGCCGGCTGCGGCTATCCGGTGCACCGGGTGCTCAGCCGCATCGGCTTCTGGCACAACCTGCGCCTGCTGCAGCGCGAGCTGGGCAGACAGGCTCCGGCACTGATCTACGCTGCCAATGTGTATTACGGCCTGCTTGGCGAGCGCCTGGGCGTGCCGGTCATCTGTCGCTCGGTCGGCAACGACGTACAGCGGCCATGGATTGCCTACCCCTACCGGCTGGGCAGCGGCATTGTCAGCCACCCGCGCCTGGAAGGCCCGCTGCACCGCCTTTACCGCCGCTGCAACACCCCGGAATGGCTGGAAGCACTGCTGCGCCGGGCGCGCCAGCAGCTGATGCGGCGCAGCGCCCGGGCCAACCGGCTGCTGCTGGCCAACAGCGATTACACCCGCGAGCTCCTGCTCGCCACCGGCGCCGATGCCCCGCGGATCCGCGTCGTGCCCGGGGGGGTCGATTGCGCCCGCTTTGCGACGGCCTCGCCGGCGCTGCGCGCAACACTGGGATTGCCGCAGGATGCGGTCATCCTGCTGACGGCCTGCCGGCTGGTCGCCAAGAAAGGCATCGATTTCCTGATCGCGCAGCTACCCGCACTGCGCACCGTCGAACCACGCCTGCATCTGCTGGTGGTGGGTGACGGCCGCGAGCGCCGGCGCTGCGAGCAGCAGGTCAGCGCATTGCATCTGGACCACGCGGTCACCTTCGCCGGCCGCGTGCCGCAGCATGCGATCCAGCACTATTTCGCCGCCTGTGACGTCTTCATTCTTGCCAGCCGCATCAGCGTTAATCGCATCAGCGGGCTAGCTGATGCCGAAACCATGGGGCGGGTGCTGTGCGAAGCCAATGCCGCGGGCGTGCCGGTGCTGGCCAGCCGCAGCGGCGGCATTCCCAGCGTGATCCGCGACGACGACAACGGCCTGCTGTTTGCCAGCGACGATGCGGAAGATCTGTTGCGCCAGTTCCGCCGTCTGCGCACCGATCCGGCACTGGCGGCACGGCTGGTCGCCCGCGGCCGGCAGCGGGCGCAGGAGGAATTCGACTGGCGCGTGATTCTGGCAGCCCACGAGCAGGCGTTTGCCAGTGTCCTGCAATCCAGCCGGCCAAGCCCGGCCACGCTGCTTGCCGCCAGTGCCGCCAGCTAAATACATAACCGTGTATTGACCTGAGAGCAGCAATTATCAAGGAGCCCAGACAAATACCATCACCCCCCGGCTCTAGCCTTCGCGCCGGGCCAGCATGTAGGCCACCAGCTGGTCGAGTGCCTTGCCCCAGCCTTCCTGAAACCCCATCGCGGCATGCTGCTCCCGCCCGGCCGCATCACGGTGCTGCACCAGCGCGCGATAGTGGGTGCCGGTGGCGCAGGCCTGCAGAGCTAGGGTCACCGTAAACGGGAAGGTATTGCAATCCAGACCGTTGCCCAGTTGCGCCGGGCGGTAGCCCGCCTGCAGGGTATTGGTCCACACCAGCTGCCGCCCGGGATCTGCGGCCAGCACGCAGCCCTCGGCCGGAAACGTTTCCCCTTCGGGCGAGCGCATCACGGAAAAAAAGCGCCCGCCCGCGCGAGGCTCGATGACACACTCGACCGTCTGCCAGGGCGCCGGGGTAAACCAGTGCAGCAGATGCTCGGCCTGTGTCCAGCCGGCCCAGATCTCGTCCGGGGTCAGCGGCACGTCGCGACTGAAAAGCAGATCCAGTGCAGGATCGGCAGAAACAAGGGGGTGCGGCATGGCGATCTCCTGAAGGGGGTGACTGAGTTCTAGCACAGGGCGCGGCGGCGGGCCGGCTGTGCGAAATTCACACCATGCC
The DNA here is from genome assembly GCF_015223195.1 of Chitinilyticum piscinae. Lineage (GTDB taxonomy): Bacteria > Pseudomonadota > Gammaproteobacteria > Burkholderiales > Chitinibacteraceae > Chitinilyticum > Chitinilyticum piscinae. The sequence continues at coordinate 433,433 of NZ_JADFUA010000003.1, forward strand.
TGTGACCTATCACCGCTGGCGGCGGGAACCGGCTGGACTAGAATCAGCACATCCCTTGCTGCGAGTCCATCGTCATGTCTTCCCGTCTGCTCGTTACCATTCTGACCGGCCTGTTTCTGACCCTGAGCGCACCTGCCGTGCTGGCACAGGATCCGCTGGTGAAACCCGTCCACTTTGCCAAGGGCAGCACCGGGGCGGTGCTCAAGGACTCGATCAAGGGTTACCAGTACATCGACTACAGGCTGACAGCCAAAGCCGGCCAGCAGATGCAGGTCGAGCTCAAGAGCAATCATGGCGCGAACTACTTCAATATTCTGCCCCCCGGTAGCAGCGACGTCGCGCTGTTCAATAGCTCGACCAGCGGCAACACGGCCAGCCAACTGCTGCCCGACGACGGGGAATACACCGTCCGGGTCTACCTGATGCGCAGCGCCGCCCGCCGCAATGAAAGCGCGAACTTCACCCTCAAGGTCGCCATCACTGGCAGCCAGCCCGCCGTGAGCCACGATGCCAAGGTTAGCGGAACGCCCTATCACGCCACCGGCCCGGTACCTTGCGAGATTGCAGGCAAGGCCGCCAGCTGTACTTTCGGCGTGGAACGCCAGGGCAAAGGCAGCGGCACGCTTACCGTCACCCGGCCCGATGGCGGCCAGCGCGTGATTTTCTTCGAGCAAGGCAAGGCCACGGGCTATGACCAGAGCCAGGCCGACCGGCACACGCCGTTCAAGGCTACGCATCACGGCGATGAAACACGCGTGAGCATCGGCAAGGAACGCTACACGATTCCGGATGCCGTGCTCTTCGGCGGCTGAAGCAGGGCCAGGCAGGAATAAAGCTTACTGGGGTGTAATTTTACCTTCTGGCCAGTCTGCCCCGGCTGGTATGCTGTTGGTATCGGCTGATGCAGTACCAGCCCCGCAACTACCAGCAAGGAGAATCCATCATGCACCGTATCCTGGCCATGCTGTTCAGTGCCACCTTCCTCGCTGCCTGCGCGCAGGCCACCCCACCGGCCAGTCCGCCCGCCAGCTGCCCGCCTTCCGCAGGTGTGGGCGGCTATAGCCAGCAGCAGACCGTCAGCACCGAGGCGCGCGAAGCTGTGCAGGCAGCCCTGCAGCAACTGAACACAACCGCAACACTGCAGAAGATCCTGGAGGTGCGCACGCAGGTTGTGGCCGGCACCAATTACGCGGTGAAGTTCCAGCTGGATAACGGCGAAGTCTGGCATGCCGTCGTCTGGCGCAAGCTCGACGGCCACTATCAGGTCACCCAGCGGGCCAGCAAGGCGCCGGTATCGCCCTTCTGCCCCGGCAAGCAATAAGCGGGGTATCAGCCCCTGCGCCCCAAATAACCCAGCCCAAAGTCAAATACCAACAAGGGTATCTGACATCAACAGCTGGCGCGCAAGGCCTGCGGGCTCATGCCGAAACGGCTGCGAAAACGTACCGCAAAGCGCGAGGGCGACGCATAGCCGCATTGCTCGGCGATGCGCGCGACCGGTTGGCTCGAGCCCTGCAGCAACCCCAGCGCGATATTCAGCCGCACCTGCTCAAGCAGCTCGCGAAAACCGCAGCCCTCCTGTGCCAGTTGTCGCCGCAGCGTCGAGGCGCCAACTCCCAGCGCACCGGCCAGCTCATCCACCGACCAGTTGCGCCCGGGCTGCAGCTGCAGCAGTTGCTGCACGCGGCGGGTCAGCGGCGCGGTCCGGTCAACGAACAGGCTGGCACCATGACCGCCCAGAGCCAGTGCCAGCAGCAGCCCTTCGGCGCGGTGCTGCAGCAAGGCATCGGGCTCGTGCTGCGCCGCTGCGCCGAACACTTCATCCCACAGCCGCGCCGGTAGCGCATCCAGCGGGGCGATCAGCGCCGGTGCTGTCTGAGCAAGCAGCGTGCCGAATACCTCCGGATGGCTGTCGCGGCAGTGCGCCAGCAAGGCCGGCGCCAGCTGCAGCACTTCGCAGACATACTGCCCCCCCTCGGGCTGGTTCAGCAGCTCCAGCTCCATGCCGGCCGGCACCGCGATCAGCTGGCCAACTCCGGCCGACTGGCTGGCATCCCCATCGTAGAGAACCTTCCGCCCGCGGCGCACGCGCATCAGCAACGGCTGCCAGCACATGACCCGCCGCAGATGCTGGGGCGCGCTGGCCGTGATGGTGCCCTGCTGCACCACCCGCAGTTGCACTGCGGCAGTCTGGACGGATGATTCACTCATGCTTTACTCGCTCCGGGGACGTTGGTAAGTGGCGGTGAGCTCGGCCTTGCCCAGCGCATGCTGGCGCAACATATAGCCTACCAGCGCACCGCTGGCATTGGCATCCAGCGGCAGCGTGGGCGTATCCAGTGCCCACACGGTGAACTGGTAGCGGTGCGGCGCATCACCTTGCGGCGGGCAGGCACCGCCAAAGCCGCTGCTGCCGTAGTCGGTGCGTGTCTGCAGCGCACCGGCCGGCAGCGCACGGGCATCGACTTGCGTGGCATTGTCCGGCAGATTCACCACCAGCCAGTGCCACCAGCCGCTACCGGTCGGCGCATCGGGATCGTACACGGTAACGGCAAAGCTGCGGGTGCCAGCCGGCGCGCCCTGCCACTGCAGCACCGGTGCCTGATTGTCACCCTTGCAGCCAAACCCGTTGAACTCGTGCAGCGCGGGCATGGGCTTGCCGGCTTGCAGCGTCGGGCTGCCGAGGGTGAAGCCGCCAGCCAGCGCGGCACCGCTCAACAGGCCGGCCAACAGCGAAAGAGTAACAAGACGAGTGCGGGACATGAGGTAACTCCGGTGCATATGAGGAGCCACCAGTCTAGGCGCGCAGCACACCGCAGACTGTGCGTGAACGCTCGATTTGCGTGCACAAACGCTCAGCCACGAGCGTTTGTGCACGCAAGCCTAGGTTTTCTTCTTGCGCTTGCGCCGGGCCTGCGGCCGGGCAGAAGGGCCGTATTGCTTTATCCCAATGGGTATCCATTTCCGCCGCGCATAAAGCAAAAGCCCCGACCATTGCTGATCGGGGCTTTCTCTTTGGGGAGTCTGGCGATGTCCTACTTTCACACAGGCAATCTGCACTATCATCGGCGCTGAGGCGTTTCACCGTCCTGTTCGGGATGG
>NZ_JADFUA010000004.1 GCF_015223195.1 Chitinilyticum piscinae
CGACAATCACCTTGTCGAAACTCTGCCGTTTGACCACGCCCGTCGATTCGGCGGCACGGATGGTTTGTGTGAGCAGCCATTCCAACCCTTCTTCGCCAATGCGTTTGCGCCAGCGGGTCAGCGAACTGGGGTCAATCGGCGGCTGATGCTGAAACCAGGTTTCACCGCAGAACAGTTGCCAGTAGGGATTCTCCACCCAGCCCCAGACCACGTCGTCATCTGACAAATCAAAGGTGTGCTGCAGATACAGCAGACCGGCAATCAGCCTTGGTGGCAGCGCCGGTCGTCCACGCTGAGAGGGAAACAGGCCAGCCCATTCCCGCTCGAACACACTCCAGTCGATGTGTTCCGCCAGTTGTACCAGCGGGTGCCGGAGATTGACCAGCTCATCCAGACGTTGGCGAAACAGATCATTGGGCTTCGGTGGCAGCGGTTTGGGGCCCATGCGGGTCTCGAAAATTTGCAAGGAAACGCGTCGATTTTAATGAAAACTTGCAAATTCATGGGGGGGAATGACATGTTTTACCATTGAAATCATTGACATATGAATTATTCAGGGCCGACTAATCAGCATGGCGATACCCTGGCCATTAACCTTCTACCCTAAGGGCAGGAGCCAAAGTCATCAACCCAGATCAAGGCGCTCATCATCGCTGGTATTTGTTATTCAAAAGCTTAAGCGGTTTGGTGTTACACCGCTTACGTCGTTGCCTTCGTGTTGAAGCAGTCCCGCAGTGATTTACTCGACGGTTGTAATGCATACCATTCCGAGCGAGGAATAATTCAGTTCAGAGCTGAGGGAGTCTAGCTAGAAGTCGCAGTAAATCTTGCAATGATTGCATGCCAGTTTTTCCTAGCAGCGAGCGAATCTGGGTGCGGATTGTTGAGATTGCCACGCCATTAAGCTCGGCAATCGTTTGCGGAGCATGCCCAGCCAAGAGCATTTTGGCCAATTTTACCTCGCTATCCGTCAGACTAAACCAATTCTGCAGCCTTTGGTTGTCATTGCGTCCATCCATTAACGCATGGTTCGCAAGTACGATCAGGCTCGGAGAGTGGCCTGCAAGCCAAGTCAATGTATGTGCATTATGCAAAGGAATGATGGTTATATATAGTGCTGGCTCTACAGCTAATTTCAGATATTGTGGCCTTCCCAGTTGCTGTGCCGCTGTAATTTTCCCTGCCAGCATTCCTGGTTTACCTTTACTATCAAGTCTACCGTTACGAAGAATTAAACTGTGACCGGCATCAATAAGCCGTTTTGCTTCAGTGTTCTCATAGATAAGTCGGCTTTCCGCATTGATGAAGAATGCGGCTTGCTGATGTGCAGAACAGCCATATTCACCAGCATGCAATGCTTGCTGCAGTTGGGCTGTCTTGAGGCATAGCGTCATCGACTGCATGAAATGCGGAAAAATCAGCCCAATCATTTGTCGCTGCTGAGCAGAAAATTCAGCCTTTCTGCCATCTGTATTGTGCGCAAGATAAAATTCGGTCTGCGCATCACGGTATATGCAGCCACCAGCTACCCTGAGCAGATCATTCGCCGAAAGAAACTCTTGGTAAAACGCATCATGGCGAACAAAGTTGTTGTCAAAAACATCTGCGCAGAATAGCAGTTGCCCGGCGGACTGCCGAGCAGTGTAACTCCGGCGTGGATCGATGGCATGAAAATAAGACTGATAATCCTCAACCAGTTTGGGGCGATCGATCGTGCAGCCATTGTAAACAACCTGCTGATTCAAGCGGTTCATGCCCATTAAATGGCTCCCTGCAAGACCAACCAGCTGATCAATCTGGCTGAGTACGCTGGGAATGCCATTGTGGTCAAGGGCTAAGCCGTAGATGGCATGAATGGTGCGGTGAAGCTGGTCCATCAGGTTTTGACCCTGTTCAGACGATGGGATGATGATCGGAGTACCTGTTCAGTGTGTCATCCACACTATTGATGATGACATGGGGTCCGCTCTTATCCATGCTAACGGCAACGCCACGCTTTCACAAGTCAACAGAACTACGGAGGTTGTATGTCATACACTGTTGGTAGCTCAGCTTCGGACAAACTTTATGAATATGTTGAAGACAACAATGGAAATGTCCTATTTGATGGCCGTTCAAGTGCCGAGCAATACTTTGGTTATGACGGTAATGATACGATTGATGTTCATCGCGACGATGGATTAGGGGATGTATTGCATCCCATCGATACTTTGGATGGTGGGGCTGGGGACGATTATTTATTTGGTGATCATTGTGTGATGATCGGTGGTGATGGCAACGATACTATTATAGGTGCAAGTCAATATGAACATGGCCGCTTTGCGGACACGATTATTGGTGGTGCAGGAAATGACCTCTTGGAAGGTGGATTTGGGAGGGATGTATTCATCTTTGATCCTGGATTCGGGATGGATACAATTAGTACGTATCGCGACCTGAATGCGGCTGGTTATGAAACGCCATATGAATTTGATCTGGTATTTCGTGGGTTCAAGTCGACCGACTTGCTGAGTATCAGTGAGGGTGTGGTGGTTTATGATGGGCAGGTTTCACGCGGTGGGATCGCATTGCACTTCAAAGGCGGGGAGGTTCTTAATATGTATGTCCCCGGAGTTAATTCAATAAAAAGAGTTGATTTTACCATTAAATTCGATGATGGGGTTTTCAATGGGAATTCGATTTTTCCTGGGGTGGTTTCCGATGGTGTAGATCCAACACGGTTAAAGTTCGCATATCTAACAGTCGCAGGAAATAATACCTCCCAAGAGCTCTGGGGTGGGGGTGGTGCAGACACTATCCGTGGTGCAGGCGGTGATGACACAATAAGATCAATGGATGGGCATGATTCGGTAGATGGGAGTATCGGCAACGATAGTGTTTTGGGTGGGGCAGGGAATGATACCATTTATGGTGGGGATGGCAATGATGAAATCGATGCTGGTTGGACCTACGTGGAAAATGGATTGTCGAAGCAAGATATAGATTATGATCTGATTTTTGGGGGGGCTGGGAATGATACTTTGCGTGGCTGGGGAGGAGGAGATACGCTGGATGGCGGCAGCGGCGCAGATTATATGGAGGGTGGGGACGGAGGGGATTTATATATCATAGATAATATGGCCGATCGTGCTATGGATTATGCTTATGAGTATGCTGTGCAAGGTGTCGATACTGTCAAAAGTTATCTGGCAGATATTGATCTTGCTGATTGGAACATGTTCGGTAGCGGCGACAGAATCGAGTGTGGCTGGATAGCCAGTACAGGGTCTGCAAATATGAAGGGTAATTCGCTCGGTAATCTTATTTACGCAGGCCTGGGTAATAATATTATTGATGCCGGTACGGGTGTCAATCCTGATACTGTATCGTATATGCATGCGACAAATGGTCGTGGTGTAGTGGTCGACCTTGGCTTGAGTACAGCCCAAAATACTGTTGGGTCAGGGTGGGATGCGCTTACTGGCTTCGAAAACTTGGCTGGAACTGGCTATGCCGACAAACTCTCGGGAAATAACTGGGCTAACACCTTGCTTGGAGATGCCGGGAATGACACGATCAGTGGCTGGGGTGGCAATGATATTTTGAATGGGGGCGCTGGAATTGATAGCCTAGTTGGCGGCGCCGGCTCCGATGTCTACTTTGTAGATAATCAGGCAGATGTGGTTGTCGAAGTGGATGGGAATGATTCCGGGGATGATAGCGTTTCATCTACGGTAAGTTACGCCTTGAGTAGCAATTTAGAAAAGCTGACTCTGACTGGCATTGTTGCGATTAATGGGACGGGGAATGATCTTAATAATATAATTTCCGGGAATGTCGCAGCTAATGTTCTGACAGGAATGAATGGTGACGACAGATTAAATGGCGGCGCATCTGCCGATACAATGGTCGGTGGTGCAGGTGATGACGTCTATTATGTTGATAATGTTGGCGATAAAGTCATCGAGGCCCACTCTTTCGATGGTAATGACTTGGTGTTGGCATCTGTATCTGCAGTGCTGGCAAATTATGTCGAACGATTGACCTTGACCGGTAGTATGGCGATTAATGGGATAGGCAACTCTCTTTCGAACTCGCTGATTGGAAACTCAGCAAGTAATGTGCTGTATGGTGGGCTTGGAAATGATAGCCTTAATGGCGGTTTGGGGGCGGATACGCTTAATGGTGGTTCTGGAAATGATGCTTATCATTTAGATAATGTAGTTGACCAAATTGTTGAAACAAGTGCAACGGCAACTGAAATTGATAGCGTTTATGTCGGATTTAGTTATGCCCTTGGTGCCAACCTAGAAAATCTGACTCTTGAAGGTGTGCAAAGTATCAACGGATCAGGTAACGCTGCTGCGAATTTCATTACTGGGAATGAGGGAGGCAATACTTTGAGTGGCGGCCTTGGCAATGATACGCTGTCGGGGGGCGGCGGGAACGATCAGTTGTTTGGCGGAGCAGGATCTGATAGCTTTATTTTCGGTAGTTTAAGCGGGGTGGATAAAGTCAATGATTTCACCAGTAAAATAGATCGGATTGTGCTCGATAGCTCGTCGCTTGGAGGGGTCGGTGATCGAGATGGGGTGTTAGAAGGTGCAATAACTCGCACTACTTCAGGGGTATTTTCGCTGTCTAATGAATTGGTCGTTTTTAGTAGCAATATTGCTGGAAATATTTCGGCTGCTTCCGCTGCAGCAAAAATAGGAGCTGCAACTGCTAATTTTACAATCGGAGCGGAGCGGATATTTGTGGTGGATAACGGGATCCAGTCATCATTGTTTCTTTTCAAGGCCGGCGACTCGGATGCACTTGTTGAAAGTAATGAGTTGATATTGCTTGCTAATATTAATGGAACTACTGTACACACTGATTATTGGTTGCAGGCATGACGCCGATACGTTGAAATCTAGACTCTGCTTGCTTTGTTATCAACCCTAGGACAGGACTATGTTTGTATTTTCAATTGCTCGTGGTCACTGTTGAGTCTCAACTCCCTAGTGGTAATACCATAATGTCTGAATATAAATCAGATTTTTGATTCGGAGATGGAGTCGATTCCCTTCGCCCGCTCCAGATGTCTGCCGCTAAGTCATTGATTTGGCGGTTTTTGTTTTTGTGCGGTGCCATTGTCACAAAAATATGGGCGGTCTCAAGGTCCAAGTGCAACAGGGTTAATGTTTGCTTGCCTGCCGTGATTCGATCACAGCATCAAAGTACTCGGCAAATACTTCAATCGGCATCTTGAAACCCAGTACGGCGCGTGGCCGGGTGTTCAGACGATGGGCGATCGCATCCAGTTCTTCCTGGCTGAACACCGACAGATCCTCTCCCTTGGGCAGATACTGGCGAATCAAGCCGTTGGCGTTCTCATTACTGCCCCGCTGCCAGGGGCTATGCGGATCGGCAAAGTACACCTTGATGCCGGTGCGCGCCGTCAGCTCCTGATGCCGGCTCATCTCTCTCCCCTGATCGTAAGTCAGGGTCTGGCGCAGCTCGGCCTCGGGGATGCGATTAAGCATCTGGGTCAGCGCTTCCAGTGCAGAAGCAGCGCTGGCATCAGGCATCTTGGCGAGCATCACCAGCCGGCTGCTGCGCTCTACCAGTGTGGCGACACAGGAGCGATTGCCTGCTCCCTTGATGAGGTCTGTTTCCCAGTGACCAGGAATCAGGCGGCTCTCCACTTCCGCTGGACGCTCGTGGATGCTCAGCATATTCGGTAATCGCCCGCGCCGATCTTCACCCTGACTGCGTTTGCGTCGCCCATCATGCCCTTGCCGCAGGCAGCGGATCAGTTCTTTGCGCAATTCACCATGCGGCATGGCGTAGATAGCGCTGTAAATGGTTTCGTGTGACATGTGATGGGAGGGATCATCGGGGTAGCGTTCCCGCAGTCTGCCGCTGATCTGCTGGGGAGACCAGCCTTCTCTGAGCAAATCGATCACTACGTCGAAGGCGAGCGTCTCCGGGCGCAGCTTGGGAAGTCGACGGGGCTGACGCTGGCAACGCCGGGCGCGAAGCCCAGCCTGGGATGCATCATACGAATGCCGTGTCGCCGCATTGCGACGCAATTCACGACTGAGTGAACTGGGTGCGCGATGGGTCACGCGGGCAATCTGCCTCAGGCTATGACCTTGAGCGAGCATCTGCATGATGCAGGCCCGCTCTTCAGGGCTGAGATGGTGGTAGTGAGAAGCCATGGCGACACCTTATCAGGGTGTTGCACGTGGATCTTGAGACCGCCATGTCTGGTTTGGTCACTGCATGGTCACTATTGGGTCACTAACTTTTTCAAGGTTCTGACCACGTACTCCGCCGCCAGAAGCAAGGAGTGGTAACCCTCCGACAGCGTTCCAAGAATGGTTGCGCTGGCCTGAAGTTGTCGTTGCACTTCTTGCAAAGAGTGGCTATTTTTTGCTGCGGGGCAGTCGGTCGCTTTGCTGGGCCTGCCAGCGCTCCCGATCAATCACGTGCACGGCCGCTGGATAGAGCTTGCGAACCTTGGCAACGTAGTTGCGCGTCTCCGGATATGGCGGGATGCCTTTGTAGCGTTCTACGGCCTTTTCGCCTGCGTTATATCCCGCGGCGACCAGATCAATATCACCATCAAAGCGTACGATCAACCAGCGTAGGTATTTGATCCCCCCGCGTACGTTCTGCGTGACATTGAATGTATCGCGCACATTGAACCGCTCGGCCGTGGCCGGCATCAGCTGCATGATGCCTGCGGCGGATTTCGGCGAGACTGCATGCGGATTCAGCCCGGATTCCACCATGGCAATACTCAGTGCCAGTTGTGGATCGACATCATTCCAGATGGCGAGCTGGGTAATGATCTGGGCAATCTGTTTCTGTCCCGGGCTCAGACGATCCAGCCTGGCCAGTTGCCCTGCGGGGGCCGGTGCCGGGTCGATATCGGCGAGCATGCACGGAGGCAGTTGCTCGCTGTTCAGACGGATGGTCTCCAGCATGGCTCCAGCTTCGGCGTGCCCTTGCTGCGCCGCCACGGCAAACAGGCTTGCCGCGTAATCGCGATTTTGCGGTACTCCGTTGCCGAATGCATACAGCATGCCCAGCCGGTACTGTGCTTCGATCGTTCCGTTTCGTGCTGCCCGGCAATAGCCGCGCGCCGCACTCCAGGGCGACGTGCGTTCCAGTTTTTGCAAAACGGCGCGATCCTGATCCATCCAGCTGTCGCTGGCCTGGGCTAGTGCCGCCAGTATCGAGCCGGTGAGCACCAGTGCCACTGATAAGGGGATCTGCAGAGGATGGTGCATGGTGTACTCCCATGCAGGCAGGGATTCCAGCATAGTGTGGCTGGAGGTCGTGACAATTGCGGCACTGCGCTTGCGTTGATGGATGGCAGACTTGAGTTCCACAGATGCCGGGTCAACAATCAAATTGTCACCACCCGGAGGCATGCCATGTGGCTGAGCCCCTTTCTGATCCATCCCTGGCCCAGTCTGCTGGGCAGCGGCATCATGCTTTTCGGGATACTGTGGTGGCGTGACCCGCAGGAACGTGGTTCGCTGCGACTGACCCTGTTGCTGGCCGGAGCCGGGCTGGCGGCCTATGGCAGCAGCAATCTCTGGCTTGAGCATGGACTGGGCAAGGCCGGCGCACTGATTCCAGAGTTGTTGCGCTTGCTGCTGGGCATGCTCTACTTGCGTCTGATCGGGCTGGTGCTGTTCCGCGTGTTGTTGCCGCTGCTGCATTATCGCCCTTTGCGTATTGCCGAGGACATGGCGCTGCTGGCTGCGTATGCGGTCTGGCTGATGCTGCGCCTGCGTGAAGCCGGCCTTGATCTCTCCCAGCTGGTCACCACCTCGGCTGTCATGACGGCGGTGCTGGCCTTTTCCATGCAGGACACGCTGGGCAATATCCTCTCGGGAATCGCATTGCAGGCGGATCAGTCGCTGCGGCTAGGGCAATGGGTAAAGGCCGGGGAATTCAGCGGGCGGGTCAGCCAGATCGGCTGGCGATCGACCCAGCTGGAAACACGCAGTGGTGAAACCGTCGTGATCCCGAATGGCTGGCTGATGAAGAACGCCTTTGTCGTGCTGGGGCGACAAGTTGGCGAGCAGTCGGCATGGCGGCGCAATATTGCGCTGGAGCTCGATGCCGCGCTGGCTCCCGCGCGCATCATCGCCGTGACGGAGCAGGCGCTGGCTGACACCTCGATCGAGGGGGTCGCCAGTGAGCCGCCCCCCTCAACGGTGCTGATGGGTAGTCAGGAGGGTGTTGCCCATTATGTCGTGCGCTACTGGCTGACCCGTTTTCAGGCGGACGACCTGACTGATTCACACGTCAGGGCCCACCTGCTGGCAGCACTGGGGCGGCAAGGAATTGCACCGCTGGCGCGACGCCAGTTCGAATTGCTTAATCGTCAGCCGGATGCCCAGGCACAGCTATCGCCGACCGAATTGCACAATCGTTGTGCTGCATTGCAGCGTATCGAGTTGTTTGCCAGCCTCAGTGAGCAAGAGCGCATCCAGCTGGCCGAGGAATTGCTCTATGCCCCTTTCGAAAAAGGGGATGTCATTACCCGCCAGGGCGCGGTGGCGCACTGGCTGTATATTTTGACCTTCGGCACGGTGGAAATCTGGCTTGATTACGGACATCCGCAGGCGCGGATGCTGGGGACGCTTGGCGAAGGCGAGATTTTCGGCGAAATGGGCATGATGACCGGCGCACCCAGAATGGCAACCGTGGTCGCGGCAAGCTATGTCGAGTGTTATCGGCTTGATCGCAAGGGCTTTCAGGCCATTCTGGCTGCAAGGCCCGAGCTGGCGGAGTCCATTTCCCAAGTGCTCTCACACCGCCAGCAGGCCAATGCCAATCACACTGCCGCAGCCAGCGCGAACGCGGTCAGTGCTCACGGCGAATTACTGGCACGCATCCGTCACTTCTTCGGCCTGGATTGATCCGTGCCAAGCCCGTGTTCGCGGAACCAGGCCAGCATGTTCTGCCAGCCGTCCTGTGCCGCTGCCGCGTTGTAACTCGGGCGATAGTCCGCGTTAAAGCCATGTTCCGCATCAGGGTAGACAATGATCTTGCTGCCGCTCTTGGAGCCAAGTGCCTGACGCATGCTGTCCACGCTTTGCATGCTGATTCCCTTGTCGCGACCGGCATAGAGGCCGAGCACCGGCACACGCAATTCAGCAGCAATATCGAGCGGGTACTGTGGCGTTAGTGGAGTCTGCTCGCCACCAAGGCGGCCATACCAAGCCGCCGCTGCGCGGATGGCCGGGTTGTGCCGCGCATACAGCCAGCTGATGCGTCCGCCCCAGCAGAAACCGGTGATGCCACTTCTGGCCGGGTCGCCCCCGTGGCGGGCGGCCCAGCGCAGTGCAGCATCCAGATCCGCCAGCACTTGCTCATCGGGAACCCGACTGACAATCGTGCGGATCAGCTCAGCGATATCACTGTATTGGCGCGGATTGCCTTCACGGAAAAACAGTTCCGGCGCTATGGCCAGATAGCCGCAGCCGGCCAGTCGCCGGCACAGATCCTGAATGTGTTCATGTACGCCAAAAATCTCCTGAATGACCAGAATCACCGGGAGCGGAGCTGCGGACTCCAGCGGTGCTGCATGAAAAGCGGGAATGCTGCCATCGGCAACGGGAATCTCGCTGAAGCCGGTTTGCAGTCCGGCAGCAGGGGTGACGATGGTTGTTGCACTGACCGGGCGAACTGCGAGGGCAAAACCGGTCGCAAGCAGGCCTTCGAGCAGGCTACGACGTGGCAATGTTTGCATGAGGGCTCCGCAGATGAAGTATCAGCTCAGCATAGGAGTCCCACTTGCAAACGGCAATATAGGGGTATGCAAATAAAAGGCAATAAATAAAATGTGTTTGGATGTATATGGTTATGGGTATGCTTGGCGGTGTGGCCGATTGGAGAACTGCAGACATACTGCTATAGTCAGCGGGCAATTAACCTACCGAATGGAGTCTGCAATGAAGCGTCTTGTTTGTCTTATCTCCGGCCTGCTGTTCAGCGGTATGGTCATGGCCGCTACACCCGCTGAAACGTGCGCAGCCCAGGCTGCAGAAAAAAAACTGGCCGGTGCAGCGAAGAACAGTTTCACCAAGAAATGCGAGAAGGACACTGCTGCCGCAGTGACTCAGCGTTGTGAGGGCGCCGCCAAGGACAAGAAACTGGCAGGGGCAGCCAAGACTAGTTTTGTGAACAAATGCGTCAAGGATGGTGGGCCCGCGCAGTAATCGGTCTGGTTTGAAACAAAAACACGCAGCAACGCTGCGTGTTTTTGTTTGTACGAACCACGGGCAGGCTTCGCTACGAGCGTGGGTAACGCAAACCGCATTTAGCGGGATTGCGCTTTAAAGCGTGACCGCATGCTCGCGAGTAGCGTGGAATTGCAGCTTCGGCCAGCGTTCCTGGATCAGCTCGAGGTTGACGCGGCTGCTGGCCAGATAGGCCAGACTGTCGGCCGCATCGCGCGAGAGGTTGTTGACCAGATTCTTTTCAAAATCCGCCAGCATGCGTGCATCGTCGCAGGTAACCCAGCGGGCCGTGTAGATGCTGGTGGATTCGAAAATGGCCTCGACGCCATATTCGTTCAATAGCCGCGAGGCTACGACTTCGAACTGCAGCACGCCGACTGCACCAAGAATCAGGTCGCCACCGTTCAGCGGCTTGAATACCTGCACGGCACCTTCTTCACCGAGCTGCTGCAGCCCTTTCTGCAATTGCTTGAGCTTCAGCGGATTCTTGATGCGCACCACGCGGAACAGTTCGGGGGCAAAGTAGGGGATGCCGGTGAAGGACAGCACTTCACCCTCGGAGAACGAATCACCGATCTGGATATTGCCGTGGTTGGGCAGGCCGATGATGTCGCCGGCGAAAGCTTCTTCAATCTGCTCACGACCCTGCGCCATGAAGGTGACCACCGAATTGGCCGCAATATCGCGTCCGAGACGCAGGTGCTTGAATTTCATGCCACGCTCAAACCTGCCCGAGCACACCCGCAGGAAGGCGATGCGGTCGCGGTGCTTCGGATCCATGTTGGCCTGAATCTTGAACACGAAGGCGGAGAACTTTTCCTCATTCGGGTTGACCGCACGTACGGTAGCGTCACGCTCGCCCGGCGGTGGCGCCCAGTCAACCAGTGCGTTCAGAATCTCGCGCACACCGAAATTGTTGATCGCCGAACCAAAGAAGACCGGAGTGAGGGTGCCGGCAAGGAAGTCATCCAGATCAAAGGGATGGCTGGCGCCCTGCACCAGTTCCAGCTCCATGCGGGTATTGCCGATTTCCAGCGGGAAGAGTTCATCCAGACGCGGATTGTCCAGCCCCTTGATGATCTCGACTTCATCCAGAGGACCCTGTCCCGGGGTAAAGATGATCACCTCGTCGCGCAGGATGTGATACACGCCGCGGAAGGTTTTGCCCATGCCGATTGGCCAGGTGACCGGCGCGCAGCGGATCTTGAGCACGTTTTCGACTTCGTCGAGCAGCTCCAGATTGTCACGCACTTCGCGATCGTACTTGTTCATGAAGGTGACGATCGGCGTATTGCGCAGGCGGCAGACGTTAAGCAGCTTGATGGTTTGCTCCTCGACACCCTTGGCCGCATCGATGACCATTAGCGCCGAATCCACCGCAGTCAGTACGCGATAGGTATCCTCGGAAAAATCCTGGTGGCCCGGGGTGTCGAGCAGGTTGACCATGTGGTCACGGTATTCGAACTGCATCACGGACGAGGCGACCGAAATGCCGCGCTGCTTTTCGATTTCCATCCAGTCGGATGCAGCAAATTTGCCGCCTTTCTTGCCCTTGACCGTACCGGCACTCTGGATCGCGCCCGAAAAATACAGCAGCTTTTCGGTCAGCGTGGTCTTACCCGCATCGGGGTGGGAAATAATGGCAAAGGTGCGCCGGCTGGCGACTTCACGGGCAATGTCGGTCATGGGTATTAGGTATCTGGCTGGCGCAGCGTGCGCAGGCAGCGCCCGCAGTAGTCCGGGCGCTTAAAAAACGCGCAATTGTACGCGAAACAGGGCAGCTTTCACAGCGCAGGCTTAGAACAGATCCTGACCGTGCGCTGCACCCTGTGGCAGCAGCAGGCTGAAAATGGCACCGCCCAGCGGATGGTTGCTGGCGATGATCGCACCGCCATGGTCTTCCATGATCTGCCGGCTGATGGCCAGGCCAAGGCCGGTGCCCCCGTCGACACGCAGTTTGCTGCTCTGGATGAATTTGTCGAAGATGGACTCCAGCTCTTCGTCGGGTACACCGGGGCCATGATCGCGCACCAGAATGCCAACCGCCGTTTCACCGGAGGGCAGGCGCAAATCCGCCTGGATGCTGACTTCAATGGCAGAATCCGCGGGGCTGAACTTGATGGCATTAGAGAGCACATTGACCACAACCTGGGTGATGCGTGCCCGATCGAAGAGTGCCGCAATCTCCTGCCCCGTGCTTTCATCAATATGCACCGACAAATTGCGCGCACTGAGCAGCCCCCCCAGTTCGTTGGCGGCCGACTGGACGATATCCAGCAGTGCACAGTATTCCTTGTCGTACTGCATCTTGTTGGCCTCCAGTCGCGACATGTCGAGCAGGTCGTTCAGCAGGACCAGCAGGCGCTGGCCAGAGGCATGGATGCGGTCGAAGTAGCGGATCAGGCTCGGGCCGGGCACCTTGTCCGCCTTGGCCATGCCGATCTCCGAGAAGGACAGGATGGCATGCATCGGCGTGCGCAATTCGTGCGACATATTGGCGAGGAAGGTCGACTTGGCCTGGTTGGCCGCCTCGGCGGCTTCCTTGGCGTCAACCAGGTGGCGTTCGATTTCCTTGAGCTGGCTGATGTTGGTGAAAAAGGCGAACAAGTGTTCGAGCTTGCCATCATCTGCATGAATGGCGCCGCTATTGATCAGGAAGGGGCGGCTTTCCCCATCGCGCGTCGGAAGTGTGACTTCACCAACATGGTTGTAGCCTGGATGCAGCTGGATTTCCTTGGGAAATACCTGACGGAAACACGGTTCGCCCCAGAGGAAGGCCGGGTCACGATCCAGTAGTTCCTCGCGGCTGAATCCCAGCATCAGACAGATGGCCGGGTTAATTTCCACCACGCGCTGTCGGTGGTTGAGCAGCAGGAAGCCATCCGCACTCTGGTCGATGACCGTCCGCTTGAGGCGTTCTGACTGCTTCAGGGTCTGTGCGGCGATGCGTTGTGCCGTGATGTCCTCAATGACCGCAATCTCACCCTTGCTGGTGTCGCCAGGAACCAGCGATTTGATATTCACCATGGCCCAGAATGGCGAGTGATCGTGACGGTAGAGCTCGATTTCGTCGCGGTAGGCGCCACCACTGAGCAGTGCCTGGCTGATCTGGGCGCGTTTTTCGGTGTAATGGCTGGCTGACGCGAAAATGGTATGCGTCGGACGACCGATAATGTCGGATGCCGGGAATCCCAGCAGGATTTCAAAAGCCGGGTTGACCAGCCTGATCTTGCCCTGCACGGCCAGCATGATGGCCAGCGGGCTTGCATCCAGAACGGTACTGACTTCCGCAGTCCGTTCGAGAACCAGCTCCTGCAACTGATCACGGTGGCGGCGCAATTCGGTTTGCGTCTGGATGCGCTGGCTGATATCCCGGGCCGTGACGCACAGGTACTTGGTCGCCTGGTATTCGATCAGAGCCAGCGTGATTTCAACCGGCAGCAACTGGTCATCCTTGATGCGCAGCTGGGTCTCCAGCATCAGATGCTGTTTTTCCCGCAATTCGCTCCACAGGCTTTGCCATTTCTCGGCAGTGATCCGTGGCAGGAAATCGGTAAAGCGCAGGTGATACCACTCGTTTTCATCCAGCCCGGCCAGCCGGATCAGGTTCTGGTTGGCGTAACTGAGGTAGCCGTCGCTGTCACACCACAGCACCGGATCAGGGCCGTGGTCAACCGTGAACTGGGTGAGGTAAAGCCGGGATTCAACCTGCTCGGCATGCCGGATCTGGCGGAACAGCAGATACAAGAGGCCGGTAATGACCAGCATCAGCGCCAGAGTGGCAATGATGCGCAGCAGCGTGTCCTGTCGGTATTTCGCCAGCAAAACATCCTTGTTGCTGCTGACCATGACAATCAGCGGATGCGCGCCGCCGTGTTCATGGAAGGACACCAGCTCGGTCTGTCCGGTTTTCGGGTCAGTCCATTCTTTGTTGAGGGTGTCACCTTCAGCCTGTTTGCCGGATAGGGCGGGCATCATCGGGCGTTCATTATTGCCCAGTTCGCGATCATTGAATGGGTAGTTGAGCAGGATGGTGCCATCATCAAGCATCAGGCGTACGGATTGCCCTTCGGTCAGATGCAGCGATTTGTAGAAATCCAGGAAATAGGCCGGTTCAACGGCTGCCAGCAGTACCCCGCCGAAGCTGCCATCCGGGCGGTTAACCCGCTGGGTGACCGGGATCAGCCATTTGCCGTCAGTACGGGAAATGACTGGCTGACCAATCTGGCTGCGGGTATCGGGGTTGCTGCGGTGAAACTTGAAATAACTGCGATCGGACAGATCAATGCGGCGGGCTGGAAATTCCAGTCCATGGGTGTGGATGAAGCCCTGACTGTCGATGGTGATAATGCCGCGAATCTGCGGAGTCAACGCCTTCTTGCTGACCAGCATCTGGTACATGTCGGCCTGATTGCTCCCATCTACCCCGTTGCTGCGGGTGAGGATTTCGCCCAGATTGTCGAGAGCCTGCTCTACCGAAATGAAACTGCGCGCAGCATGTTCGTCCAGAGAACGAGCCAGCCCTACATTTTGCTGAACCGCCTGGTTGAGCTCGTGCCGGTATTCGCGGATCGATACCCAGATTGCCGAGAGGATGACGGCCATGCTCAGCAGGAAAAACACCAGCAGCAGTCCGAGCCGGAGTCGGGACAGGGAAGGGTTGCCTGCTCCGGGGAGCATGGGTGGGCGGCTGCTGCGCAGTGATTTCATGTGGCAGATTGCTGCTGCTTCGCTTCGAGGGTTTCCCAGCGATCGAGCTTAACCATCAGTTCTTCATCAATGGCCTCGATTCTAGCCTGCATTTCGCGGGCTTTCAGCGGTGCACTGCGATACAGCTCGGGATCAAGCAGCGACTGTTGCAAATCAGTCTGTTCGGCTTCCAGTGCGGCGATTTCGTCGGGCAGACGCTCCAGCTCCCGTACTTCGTTGAAGCTCAGTTTGACCGAGCTGCGCTTGCGCTCGCTGGCCTGCTTTGCGGTCGCTTCGGTCGGGCGGGGCGCTGGACTTGCTTGCGCGGCCCGCATCCGTTCTCGGGCGATCAGCCAGTCGGCATAGCCGCCGGCATTTTCATACAGCTTGCCCTCACCTTCGAAAGCAATGACCTGGGTGACGACATTATCGAGAAATTCCCGATCGTGGCTGACCAGGAATACGGTGCCGGGGTAATCTGCCAGCAGGCCTTCCAGCAATTCCAGCGTGTCGATGTCCAGATCGTTGGTCGGTTCGTCCAGCACCAGAATGTTGGCCGGCTTGGTAAACAGCTTGGCCAGCAACAGCCGGTTGCGCTCGCCGCCGGAGAGTGCCTTGACCGGACTGCGGGCGCGCTCGGCCGGAAACAGGAATTCTTCCAGATAACCCATGACGTGCTTTTTCTGGCCGCCGATCTCGACATAATCCTTGCCGTCACCCACCACATCGATCAGCGCCTGTTCCTCATCCAGCTGCTCGCGGAACTGATCGAAGTAGGCCACCAGCTGATTGGTACCGAGCTTGATCACACCGCTATCCGCCTCCAGCTCGCCCAGAATGAGTTTGAGCAATGTGGTCTTGCCTGCGCCGTTGGGCCCAACCAGGCCAATGCGGTCGCCGCGCAACAGGCGGGTGGTGAAATCCTTGATCAAGGTACGTCCGCCGAAGCCCTTGCTGACATGTTCCAGCTCGGCGATCAGCTTGCCCGAACGTTCGCCGGCATCCAGCTGGAAGGACACATTGCCGACGCGGTCACGACGGGCGGCTCGATCACGGCGCAACTGCTCCAGCCGGCGCACCCGGCCTTCATTGCGAGTACGGCGTGCTTCGATGCCCTTGCGGATCCAGACCTCTTCCTGGGCAAGAAACTTGTCGAATTTGCGGTTGACGGTTTCTTCCTGCTGCAGCAGATCCGCCTTGCGCAGCTGGTAGGCGGCAAAGTTGCCCGGAAAACTCAGCAACCGGCCACGATCCAGCTCGATGATGCGGGTCGAGACATTGTCGAGGAAACGGCGGTCATGCGTGATGAACAGCACGCTGCCGGCAAAACCCTTCAGCAGGGTTTCCAGCCACTCGATCGCGGCAACATCCAGGTGGTTGGTTGGCTCGTCCAGCAGCAGCAATTGCGGCTCCTGCACCAGCGCGCGCGCCAGCGCCACGCGCTTCTTCCAGCCCCCGGACAGGTTACTGATCGGGGTATCTGCCGGTAAGTCAAGCTGACTGAGGGTTGCAGAGATAAGGGAGTCGATGCGCCAGCCATCGCGCGCCTCCAGTTCATGCTGCAGTTCGGTCAGGCGGGCCAGCGCCGCTTCGCTGCCATCCAGATGGCTGGCAGCATGGTGGTAATCCAGCAGCAGCTGGCGCAGGGCCCCCAGTCCGTCGGCAACCGCTTCGAAGACACTGTGCTGAGGGTCGAATTGCGGCTCCTGCGGCACAAAGGCCACCCGCACGTCGTCCATGATGCGGATGATGCCGTCATCCAGTTTCTGCAGGCCGGCCACGGCTTTCAGCAGCGACGATTTACCGGCGCCGTTGCGCCCGATCAGCCCGACTCGTTCGCCAGGTTCGACCACGAAGCTGGCATCATCCAGCAAGGCCCAGTGGCCAAAAGCAAGGTGGGCATGTTCGACAAGCAGCAAGGGCATGGAGGTAACCGCGACAGGCAAAGACGCGATTATAAACGTGGCGGCGGTTACACAGTGACCTTCTTCCGTTTGGGAACTGGCGCCCCAGCCCGTAGAATCCGCCCATGAGCCGAAAAATACTGTCCCTGCTGCTGTGTGCCACTGCGCTGATTTCCTTCAGCAATCCGGCATTTTCTGCCGAGGTGGGCAGCGCGAGCGCGCCACATCCGGCATTGCTGCGCGAACCCAGCGAGCTGGCCGATTTCGATCCTGACAATCCACCGGAGCGTATCCGCGTGCTGGTGGCGCTCGGGCCCAGCACCTATTTTCTCAAGGATGGTGCGCCGCACGGGGTCGAGCTTGCGATGCTGACCGGCTACGAGCGTTACCTGAATCAGGGCCGCAAGAAGAACCGTGCTCCGGTGCAGCTGCAATTCATTCCGGTGGATGCAACCGAGCTGCTGCCGGCATTGCTGGCCGGACGCGGCGAAGTGGCCGCGGGTTTTTTACCGGCGAGCGAAGGCACCGGCAGGGTGGTTGACTTCACCATACCCTACCGTAATGACCGCTATTGTGTTGCCGGCCCGCGCAGCATGAATGCGGCCAGCTTCGACGAGCTGGGCGAGCAGAAGCTGCAGATTCCATCGGCCAGCTATCAGGCCCGCTGGTTGCAGGGGCTGAATGAAGCACGGCAGCTTGAGGGCAAAAGTACAGTGTCCAGCGAGCTCCTTTCTGCCGGTTCGGCGATCGAGCCCCTGCTGGCAGGCATGCAGGCAGACAGTGCTCCTACGGTAGCGCTGCAGTTGCAGCTCGAGCTCTGGGCCAAGGCCGCGCCCGGGGCAAAGCGGCTGTTTTGCAGCGGTGACCCGCTGCCGCTGGCCTGGGCTGTGCGCAAGGGCAACGAGGGTTTGCGCGATTCACTGAATCGCTACCTGTCCACGCAGGGCAGCGCGCTGGTCGGGCGCGCCATCAGCCAGACACAGCTCTATTTGCGTCCGGATGGCAAGGCCAGAACAGCCACCGAATTTTCCGCCAGTGACAAGCTGGGTCTGTTTGCCCCGGCATTCCAGATGGTGGCCGAGGCCACCGATATGGACTGGCTG
Source organism: Chitinilyticum piscinae (assembly GCF_015223195.1). Lineage (GTDB taxonomy): Bacteria > Pseudomonadota > Gammaproteobacteria > Burkholderiales > Chitinibacteraceae > Chitinilyticum > Chitinilyticum piscinae. The sequence continues at coordinate 17,929 of NZ_JADFUA010000004.1, forward strand.
TTGCTGGCTGCCATCGCGCAAAAGGAAAGCAAATTCACCAACTACATCCGCAGGAATGGCGGGCCGACCGGCATCATGCAGGTCAATCCCGCTACGGCGCGGGCGATGGGGGTGAAGGATCCGCACGATGCCGAACAGAACATCATGGCCGCCGGCCGTTATCTGGATTATCTGCGCGACCAGTACAAGAAACAGGGCGTGTCCGATACGGATGCGCTCTATTTCATGATCGGTGCGTATAACGCCGGGGAAGGGCGGCTGCAGCAGTTGCGCCGCCAGGCTGCTGCGCAGGGGCTGGACCCGAACCGCTGGGTCGGTCATGTCGAAACGGTAGCAAACAATAGCGTCGGCCGGCGCATGGTGGATTATGTTGCCAGCGTCAACAAGATCTATCTGGCGTACAAGGCCGCGGAAAACAGTCGCGTCACACGCAAGGGCAAAATGGCTCCGGCGGCCTCGGCACCGGAGTAATACGGGGTATACGCTGTTAGCTGGCGATTATTGATGGCTGTGGGCTGATAGGTGTCTATCTATCTGGCTGGTAGCACCAGTGCCATGGCTCGTACATCAGTCCCCAGGGATTGTCCGGCGGGAAAGAAAGGAAATACCCGAAGCTTGCCGCATGCTGCTGCAGCCAGGTAAAGGCAGGTGTTTCGGCAAATTGCGGTTCCAGCACCGGCATCCCGTCGTCCGTGGCCAGATCGATGGCGCGGCCAGTGTGGTGCTCGCTGCACCCCGGCAAGGCCGAAGCACGCAAGATCGCTTCCAGCGCCAGCCCGGAATCCAGTTTTCGGGCGATCAGCTCGGCCTGATAGCGATAGCTGCGAAAGGCCGAAATCAGCTCCAGTACGATGCCATCCTGTTTTGCGGCAGCCTGCATCGATTGCCAAGCCTGCGCTGCCGCGGGGGTCAGGCGCGGAATGCGCTGCCAGCGATCGGGCGGCAGCTCGACCAGCTCAGTGGCCTCGGCAAAGAGCGGCCAGCCACGCTCTCGGGGCAGGCCGGGGTCAAGACAAAGTTGCAGATAGCAGTCGAGCAGTTCGGGATGCATGGCGGATTATTGCGGCTGCAGAGCTTGCAACAGCTCGGTTTCCAGCTGCTGCACGGTGCGCTCGTCGCCCAGTGCCTTGCCGGAGATCAGGAAGTTATCCTCGGCGCGCTCGCCCAGCGTCATGATTTTCGCGCTCTGGATGTCGATGCGGTAGTTCGCGAGAATGCGCGCAATCGTTGAGAGCAGGCCGGTACGGTCTCCGGCGGTAACCGCCAGCACATGATATTTGCCGCGCTCGTCCGGCCGGATCAGCACATGCGGTTGTACCGGGAAGTGCTTTTGCTGGCGTGACACGCGTGTCTTCTGCGGGGTGGGCAGTGGTGCGGCTCTGGCGAGGCTGGCGGCCAGCTCGAATTCCACGTAGTTGATCAGGTCGCGGTAATTGGTGTTGCGGCTGTCCGGAATGAAGACATAAAAGCTGTCCAGGGCATGGTCGTTGCGTGTGGTGTGGATGTGCGCATCGAAAATGCTGTAGCCGGCCTTCTCGAAAAAGCTGCAGATGCGCGCGAACAGATCGACCTGATCCGGCGTGTAAACCAGCACCTGCAAGCCTTCGCCCGATTCCGAAAGCCGGGCGCGTACGACGGGCTCGGGGGCGTTGACGCGACCGAACAGTTGCCGGGTGTGCCAGGCAATCTCGCGGGCATCGTGGCGCAGGAAGTAGACGGTGTCGAGCTCCTTCCAGAACGCCTCGTGGGCATCACGGCGCAGGCCGTAGAGTTGCAGCAGGCGCAGGGCTTCGTCCTGGCGTTCTTCCACCCACGAGTGTGCGGTGATGTTGCGGCTGGCCAGCAGCTTTTGCGTTGCCTTGTAAAGATCCTCGAGCAGCTTGGCCTTCCAGGCATTCCATACCTTGGGACTGGTGCCGCGAATGTCGGCAACGGTCAGCAGATACAGTGCATTGAGCCGGCGAGGGGTTTGTACCAGTGCCGCGAACTCCTGGATGGTTTCCGGATCGTAGACATCCTGTTTCTGGGCGACCGAGGACATGGTCAGGTGATGCTCGACCAGCCAGACAATCAGTTCGCGGTCTGCGTCGCGCAGTGGCTGATCGGCGACCCAGCGTGCTGCAATATCCCGGCCAAGCTGTGAATGATCGCCACCGCGACCCTTGCCGATGTCGTGAAAGAGTGCCGCCAGATACAGCACTTCCGGATGTTCGCATTCCTCGAGCAGGCGCGAGCACAACGGGTATTCGTGAGTGAAGGCCGGTACGGCAAAGCGGCGCAGATTGCGCAGCACCATCAGCGTGTGCTCGTCCACCGTGTAGACGTGAAACAGATCATGCTGCATCCGCCCGACGATGTGGCCGAATTCCGGAATGTAGCGCCCCAGTACGCCGTACTGGTTCATCCGGCGCAATACGCGCGTAAGCCCCCTTGGCTCGCGGAAAATATCGATAAAGAGCTGGCGGTTGACCGCATCGGCACGGAAGGCATCGTCGATGGACAGTCGCGCATGCCAGAGCGCACGCAAGGTTTCCGGCGCAATGTCGGCGACTTCGCGCTCGCGCTCGTAAAGCAGGAACAATTCCAGAATGGCGGACGGTTGCCGCTGGAAAACATCGGGGGCGGTGATTTCCAGGGTATTGCCACGCAGCTGGAAGCGCTCGTTGAGGCAAACCGGTGCCTGGCCGATCTGGCTGAATATCCGGCTGCGCAGTGCGTGCAGCAACAGCGGGGTGAGCTGGCTGACCACGCGGGCGGCGAGGTAGTAATCGGCCATCAGCGCCTCGCTGGCGCGTAAGGTAATCTTGCCGTGGGTGACGGTATCGGCAAAGCCGAACTGGCTCGCGAGCAGGTGCTGGTAGTCGAACAGGATGCGGTCTTCGCGGCGGCGCGCCTGCCAGTGCAGGGCGATCCGATAGCTGCGCAAAACGTGTTCGGCGCGCTGCAGTTTCTGGTTTTCCTCGGTTGTCAGCAGGCCCAGGCAGGCCAGCGCGTGCCAGTCGCGCCCCAGACCCAGCGCAGCGGCGATCCAGCCAACCAGATGCAGGTCGCGCAGCCCGCCGGGTGCTTCCTTGATATTGGGCTCGAGCTTGTAGGTGGCATTCTGGAATTTGCCGTAACGTGCCTGTTGCTCAAGCAGTTTGGCGTCGAAAAACTCTTTGGCATCGATGTGCCGGTGCACGGTATCGCGAAAGGCCACAAAGCGTGCGGCATCCCCGCAGAGCAGCCGCGATTCCAGCAGCGCTGTTTGCACGGTGATGTCTTTCTCGGCCTCGGTCAGGCAATCGGCCATGGTGCGCACCGAATGCCCCACTTCCAGCCCGGTATCCCACAGCTCACCCACCAGAACTTCGAGCTTTTCCAGCAGGCCGGGAGCCGGTTGCTCGGGCAGCAGGATCAGCAGGTCAATGTCGGAATGCGGAAACAGTTCGCCGCGGCCATAGCCGCCCACGGCGACCAGCAGCACGTCGTCGCTGAATTCGTGGCGTTGCCAGAGTTCACCGAGAATCCGGTCGGTCAGCGCGGTCAGCGCCTGCAGCAGTTCTGCCGCCTGTGCAGGGCTATGGGCCGCACGCAGCGCCTGCTTGCTGCTGACATAGTCTTCGCGGAGGGCTGCTACCGTGCGCATGGACATTACCCGAGTGTGTATTGCTCCGGACGCGCCGGTGCACCTTGCGAAACGGTCAATACCTCATAGCCGGTTTCGGTAACCAGCACGGTGTGTTCCCATTGGGCCGACAGCGAGCGATCCTTGGTGACGATGGTCCAGCCGTCGTTCATCTGTTTGATTTCCCGCTTGCCGGCATTGATCATCGGCTCGATGGTGAAGATCATTCCCGGAACCAGTTCGACCCCGGTGCCCGGCTTCCCGTAATGCAGGATCTGTGGTTCTTCATGAAAGCCCTGGCCGATGCCGTGGCCGCAAAATTCGCGCACCACTGAATAGCCAGCTTTCTCGGCGTACTTCTGGATGGCTGCACCAATGTCTCCCAGACGGGCGCCGGGGCGAACCTGATCGATGCCGAGCCACATGCAGTCGTAGGTGACCTGCACCAGGCGTTTGGCATGGCTGGCGACCGCGTCGCCGACCAGGAAGGTCCGGCTGGTGTCGCCATGATAGCCATCCTTGATGACCGTGATGTCCAGGTTGACGATGTCGCCGTTTTTCAGTGGCTTGTCCGCCGGAATGCCATGACAAATGACCTGGTTGACCGAGGTGCAGATGGACTTCGGGTAGGGTATGTAGCCAGGAGGACAGTAGTTCAAGGGCGCCGGGATGGTACCTTGTACCGTAACCATGTAGTCATGGCACAGCTTGTCCAGCTCGGCGGTGGTGACGCCCGGTTTGACGAAGGGTGTGATGTAGTCGAGCACTTCGGAGGCCAGACGGCCGGCGATGCGCATTTTGGCGATGTCTTCGGCAGTCTTGATCACAATCGACATGGCAATAACCTTTATAAAAGCAAACCACAGCGCCGGATTTCCGGGGCTGTGGCGGGGTAGAGCAGGGAGGCTTACAGCCCTCTAGCGGCGGCCGGCTTCGGGCAGAACGATATTGACTTCGAGGACTTCGAATTCATCCTTCTTGTCGAGCTGCACCTTGATGTCGTCCGGATTGATGGCGACGTACTTGGAGATTACCTCGATGAGCTCCTTCTGCAGCTGTGGCAGGTAATCCGGACCGTCACGGCCGGCACGTTCGTGGGCCAGAATGATCTGCAGGCGCTCGCGGGCGACCGAGGCGGTTTTTTTCTTTTCGCCAAAGAAATAGCTGAGGATCGACATGGCTTAACCTCCGAACAGGCGTTTCCAGAACGGCTGCTTCGGTACTTCGATGAAACGCAGCGGCTTTTCTTCGCCGAGGAAACGGGCAACCACATCCTTGTAGGCTTCGGAGACGTCGGAGCCAGCCAGGTGAATCGCCGGATTGCCGGCATTGGAGGCCTGCAGCACGGTTTCGGATTCCGGAATGATACCGATCAGCGGGATCCGCAGCAGATGCTGGACATCGTCCAGAGACAGCATCTCGCCGCTGTCGACACGCTTGGGGCTGTAGCGGGTGATCAGCAGGTGGGTTTTTACGGTGCCGCCTTCTTCGGCCTTGCGGGACTTGGCGTCCAGAATGCCGATGATGCGATCGGAGTCACGCACCGAGCTGACTTCCGGGTTGGTCACGACAACGGCTTCTTCGGCGAAATACAGCGCCAGGAAGGCGCCGGTTTCGATGCCGGCCGGGCTGTCGCAGATGATGTAATCGAAGCCTTCGTGCTCAAGCTCCTTGAGAACTTTTTCCACGCCTTCCTTCGAGAGGGCTTCCTTGTCGCGTGTTTGCGAAGCCGGCAGGATGTAGAGGTTGTCGCAGTGCTTGTCCTTGATGAGTGCCTGCTTGAGCGTGGCCTCACCCTGGATCACATTGACGAAGTCGTAGACCACGCGGCGCTCGCAGCCCATGATCAGATCGAGATTGCGCAGACCCACGTCGAAATCGATGACCGCAGTCTTGAAGCCGCGCAGCGCAAGGCCGGACGCAAAGCTTGCACTGGTGGTGGTTTTGCCCACGCCGCCCTTGCCGGAAGTCACGACAACGATTTTTGCCACTTTATGTTCCCCTGGTAGATATTCGTGCGCCTGCAGCGCGATCAGTTGGTGCCCTGCAGGGCTTCAATAACGAGTTTGTCTTGGTCTAGGTAGACCTGGCTGGGCTTGCTGCGGATGCTGGCCGGCAGCGAGTCGTCCAGTGTGCGGTAGACACCGGCAATGGACACCAGCTCGGCTTCCATGCAGGTGGTGAAGACTCGGGCCATGGTATCGCCACGCGCGCCGGCCAGCGCACGGCCGCGCAGCGGCGCATAGACATGGATATTGCCGTCGGCGATCAGCTCGGCGCCGGCCGAGACCAGTGCGGTGACGATCAGGTCGCCCCCTCGGGCGTAGACCTGCTGGCCGGTACGCACGGGGCGGGTGATGATCAGTGCGGGATTGCGTTCTGCTGCCGCAGCAGGTGCAGGTGTTACGACTTCCTCGGCTGGCGAGTTGGCAGCTGCACCCGGAGCTGAGGTAAGGATGCTGTCACTGTCCAGAACTATCAGGCCGGCTTCGCGGGCTGCGGCCTGCTGTGCCGTGTTGCCGCCCTTGCACGCTACCGCGTGCAGATAGAATTGCTGCAGCAGCATGATGACGGCTTTCACGTCGATGGCCGTCGGAATTTCAGGGAGCGCATCGAAATCCAGCGCCAGCTGGCTCCCCGACAGGAAGTGCTGTCCGCGACCGATTTTTTCGCCCAGTGCGGTTTCGAGTTGCGTGGTGTCCAGCGTGACGGGCACGAAGGAGAGCACATTGAGGCCGACACTTTTGAATTCGAACAGGGTGATGTCGCTACTGCGCGTGTTCATGCGAAAAATCGTTCCGGGGCTGGCATGGCCATAAAGTCGCGATTCTATCGCGTCAGACCCCGTTACGAAAGCTGAAAGCTGCTGCCGGCAGCCGGCCGGCAACACTGTGCTCAGTAGGTGCGGCGGCTCAGGCCGGCACGATGCATGATGGTGGTGGCCAGTTCTTCGATCGACATGCGTGTCGTATTGAGGTAGGGGACGCCGACGTGGCGCAGCAAGGCTTCGGATTCGGCCACCTCGAACTGGCAGCTTTCCAGCGAGCAGTACTTGCTGTCGGGTTTGCGCTCGGCACGGATCTGGGCGAGGCGTTCGGGGTCGATGGTCAGGCCGAACAGCTTGCTGCGATAGGGGAGCAACAGCTTGGGCAGGGTATGGTTGCCAAAATCATCCGGAGTCAAGGGGTAATTGGCCGCCTTGAGGCCGAACTGCAACGCCATATACAGGCAGGTCGGGGTTTTGCCGCAGCGCGAAACACCCACGAGGATCAGATCGGCTTCGGCCAGATCGCGGGGCAAAAGGCCGTCGTCGTGGTTGATGGCGAAATTGACTGCGTCGATGCGGTTTTTGTATTCGTCATAGTTTGTAATCGAATGTGTCTTGCCAACGGTGTGGGATGACTTGACCCCCAGTTCGTCTTCCAGCGGGCCGATGAACATTTCCAGAAAATCAATGATCTGGGCGTCAGCGACATGGATGCGCGCCCGCAATTCCGGGTTGCAGATGGTGCTGAATACGATGGGTCGGCAGCCGTCGATGACGGCATGCTTGCGGATTTCCAGTGCGACCTGGTCGGCTTTTTCGACCGAGTCTACGAAGGGCATGGTCATGCGATGAAACTCGACATCCTCGAATTGCGAGAGCAGTGAGTGCCCGAGCATTTCGGAGGTGATCCCGGTGCGGTCGGAAATGAAAAAGACGCTACGGCGCATGCATGTCTCCTGCTGGCGGGTCTGTGATCAGATTCAATTGTGTGTCATGCATCTAGCTTTGTCTGGCCTGACTGTGCATGTTTGCGATTTATCACGAATTTTTACACTACGCACCACACTGAAAATGGCCCCTCCCTCACAATCGGCAGCATGTACCAGAAATCGGCCGACTACAAACAGGCCGGTTCTGGTCGCACCGGCAGCAGGATTTCCAGTTTATTTTCGGCTAAGGTCTTGACCCGACTTGGCGTCACGGGCTGATCGCCTAGAATTGATACTGCGATATTGCGCCGCACAATTACTGACAATAATCCAAGTACCATGAGGCCCTGAAGATGTCCGATAGCTATGTAATCGATTTCGCGCAGTTGCGCATGCATGACGTAGAGCATGTAGGCGGCAAGAATGCATCGCTGGGGGAGATGATCTCCCAGCTTACAGCCAAGGGTGTACGTGTACCGGGCGGCTTTGCGACTACAGCGCAGGCATACCGGGTATTTCTGGCCCATGAAGGGCTGGCTGAGCGTATAGATGCGGCGCTCACCGGCCTGGATGTCGATGACGTGAAGGAGCTGGCCCGTGTTGGCAAACAGATCCGTGACTGGATTGTGGCCACACCGTTCCCGGCGCAACTGGAAAAGGAAATTGCCGAGCACTACGCCGCCTTCGGCAACGGCGAGGTCACCGTTGCCGTGCGCTCGTCGGCCACTGCCGAAGATCTGCCGGACGCCTCGTTTGCCGGGCAACAGGAAACCTTCCTCAATATCGTGGGCTACCAGAACGTGCTGGACGCGATCAAGCACGTGTTTGCCTCATTGTACAACGACCGGGCGATTGCCTATCGCGTGCACAAAGGCTTTGATCACAAGCTGGTGGCGCTGTCCGCCGGTATCCAGCGCATGGTGCGTTCGGACTGTGGCGCAGCCGGTGTGATGTTCTCCATCGATACCGAAACCGGCTTCGATCAGGTGGTCTTTGTCACCGCGTCGTATGGTCTGGGCGAGACGGTGGTGCAAGGGGCTGTCAATCCGGATGAGTTCTACGTGCACAAACCCACGCTGGCAGCAGGTCGCCCGGCCATCGTGCGCCGCAATCTTGGCGGCAAGGCCATCAAGATGGAGTTCGATCGCGAAGCCGTTGCGGGCAAATCGGTCAAAACCGTCGATGTCGATCCGGCTGATCGTCGCAAATTCTCGATTTCGGATTCTGAGGTCGAAGAGTTGGCCCGTTATGCGCTGATCATCGAGGAGCACTACGCGCGTCCGATGGACATCGAATGGGGGCGTGATGGTATCGATGGCAAGCTGTATATCCTGCAAGCGCGTCCAGAAACCGTGAAGTCCCAGGAAAGCGGCAGCGAACGCCTGACCAAGTTCCGTCTGCTGGAAAAGGGCGAAGTGCTTTGCGAGGGGCGTGCCATCGGGCAGAAGATCGGCCAAGGCAAGGTACGCATCATCCGTGACATTTCTGAAATGGATAAGGTGCAGGCGGGCGACATCTTGGTGTCCGACATGACCGATCCGGACTGGGAGCCGGTGATGAAGCGTGCCGCGGCGATTGTAACCAACCGTGGTGGCCGGACCTGTCACGCTGCGATCATCGCCCGCGAACTGGGTGTTCCGGCAGTGGTCGGTTGTGGCGATGCAACCCGGGTGTTGCGCGATGGCGACGAGGTAACGGTATCCTGCTCCGAGGGTGATACCGGCAATATCTATTCGGGATTGCTCAAGTTCGAAAAAATGGAGCTGGCGCTGGCAGAAATGCCAGAGCCGCCGGTCAAGCTGATGATGAACGTCGGCAATCCGGAGTTGGCCTTCGAGTTCTGCCAGTTGCCTAATGAAGGGGTCGGTCTGGCGCGGCTGGAATTCATCATCAACCGCATGATTGGCGTTCATCCGAAAGCGCTGCTGGATTATCCGAACGTGCCGCCCGAGCTGAAGGTTCAGGTGGAAAACCGCATTGCCGGCTATCGTTCTGCCATCGACTTTTATGTCGATAAGCTGGCCGAAGGCATCTCGACCCTGGCTGCGGCATTCTGGCCGAAGAAAGTAATTGTGCGCCTGTCGGACTTCAAGTCCAATGAATACGCCAATCTGATCGGGGGGCCGCAATACGAGCCGCACGAAGAAAACCCGATGATCGGTTTCCGTGGCGCGGCACGTTATGTCGACAAGAGCTTCCGTGACTGTTTCGAGCTGGAGTGCCGTGCGGTCAAGAAAGTGCGTGATGTGATGGGGCTGACCAATGTCGAGGTCATGATTCCCTTTGTGCGCACGCTCAACGAAGCCGAATGCGTGATCGAGCTGTTGGCGCGCAATGGCCTCAAGCGTGGCGAGAACGGCCTGCGCGTGATCATGATGTGCGAAATCCCGGCCAATGCCGTGCTGGCCGAGCGCTTCCTCGAACATTTCGACGGCTTCTCCATCGGCTCGAACGACATGACCCAGCTCACGCTTGGTATCGACCGTGATTCCGGTGGTCCGGTCTCAACCTCGTTTGACGAGCGTAACGATGCCGTCAAGGCCATGCTCAGCATGTCGATCAAGGCAGCTCGCAAGCTCAACAAGTACGTCGGCATCTGTGGGCAGGGGCCGTCAGACCACCCGGATTTCGCACAGTGGCTGGTCGAAGAAGGTATCGAAACCATCTCGCTGAATCCGGATACCGTGATCGAAACCTGGCTGTTCCTCGCCGGTGCAAAACAGGCCGCATAAGCAACTGGCCCGGTAATAAGCCCGATGCGTGCAGGCGCATCGGGTTTTTTTTGAGCAGGAGGCTATGCTTTAAGCGTGTCTATCCTTTCTCTCGGCTTGATATGAACTGGTTTTCCGGCTTGTTCCGCTCTCGCCCTGCGCCAGATGCTCCGGCTCCTCCGCCTGCTGTTGCGGTTGCCGCAGCAGTTACGCCGGACAAAGGATTATTGCGCCGCAAGCCCGTATACGACCGTCACTGGCGCATCGTGGCAAGTACCTTCACCGTGCGTCCCTTGCCGCATGCCGATCATGTGCATGACCACAGTCAGCTCGATCTGGAAATTCTGCTGTATGAAGTGACAAGGCTGGTGCAGTCCGGACACTATTCCGGGCAGGTCTGGCTGGAGCTGCCATGGGAGCGTGCCGCTCTGCTGGCGGATATGGCGGAAACACTGCCCGGGCCGGTCACGGTGATTCTTCATGGCGAGCACCAGCTGGACGCCAGTGCAAGCCGCGATGTGCTGCACCTGCTGCGCAAAAAGGGGCTCAAGGTCGGGGTAATGCTGGACGGTTGGCTGAATCAGCACGCCACGCTGCTGGCCGATGTGCAGCTGCTGATGATCAGTCCTGCATCACCCGATCCGGCATTACTCAGCAAGCTGGTGGCCAATGGGCGCAGTGCGATGGGCGGCGGCGAGATCTGGCTTGCGGCGGTTGATAGTCAGGAGGCCGCCGAAGCCGGATTCCAGTTTGGTGTCAATTATGTCAGTGGCAAGGTCTTCGCCAATCCGCGTTTTACGCCGGCCAAGCTTCCGGGAGAATTCATCAAGCTCAATCACGTGCTGTCCCAGTTGCGTCAGGGGGCAGATTTTTCCTTGCTGGCCAATGAGCTCAAAACCGACCCGGTACTGAGCGTCAGGTTGCTGCGCTATGTCAATTCGGCTGCGCTGGCCTTGCCGAACCCGGTGCATTCACTGGAGCAGGCGCTGGCCGTGTTGGGACAGGAAAAACTCTACCGCTGGCTGTCATTGTTGCTGTTTTCGTCCAGCAACCCCCAACCGCTGGACGCAACACTGCTGGAAGCCGCGCTGACCCGGGCCCGGCTGATGGAACTGGCTGGTGCGGGCAGCACCATCAGTAGCGACTCGCTGTACCTGACCGGGCTCTTTTCGCTGCTGGACTATCTGCTGCGTGTGCCCCGTCGGCAACTGCTGGAAGAGCTGTGTGCGCCAGCCGAGGTCATCGATACCCTGGCCGGCCGGCAGACGCCACTCACCCCGTTTCTGTTACTGGCCGAAGCCGCCGAAGGGGATGCCGAGGTGGATCAGCACGTGCTTGATGGCTGTGCGATCGAGCGGGAGGCGTTTGCCCGGCTGCAGTTCGATGCCACGCTCTGGGTGCTGGCGGCGATGGCGGGGTGAGCGTTGTGGTCTAGCCCAGGATCGCGACGAATAGCTTGATGATGATGGCGTTGACGAGGTCAATGAAAAATGCCCCGACCATCGGTACGATCAGGAAGGCAATGTGCGACGGACCGAAGCGGCTGGTTACGGCCTGCATATTGGCGATCGCGGTAGGCGTGGCACCCAGGCCGAAACCGCAGTGGCCCGCCGCCAGTACCGCTGCATCGTAATTGCTGCCCATGACGCGGAAGGTGACCACGCTGGCGTAAACGGCCATGGCCACCGTCTGGGCTGTAAGAATGAGCACGATCGGCAAGGCCAGTCCAGTGAGTTCCCACAGACGCAGGCTCATCAGGGCAATTGCCAGAAACAGCGACAGGCTGACATTGCCAAGCACTGATACGGCCCGGTCAAAGACCGAATACCAGCCCAGCATGCTCAGCCCGTTGCGCAGCAGCACACCAACAAACAGTACACAGACAAAGGTGGGCAACTCCAGCGCCGTTCCCTTGCACAGTGCTGCCAGATAATTGCCGCCCAGCAGGCACAGTGCAATCAGCGACAGTGTCTCGATAAACGATTCGGTCGTGATCAGGCGCACAGCCTGCGGCTGCTCAAAGGCCGTGGGTGGGACATCGGCGTCGTGTTCCGTTCCCGGAGGGCTAACCCGCTTCATCAGGCGATTGGCAACCGGCCCGCCGATCAGGCCGCCCAGTACCAGCCCGAAAGTGGCGCAGGCAATGGCCAATTCGCGGGTGTTCGCCAGACCGTAGTCCTGGCTGAACACGGCGCTCCATGCCGCGCCGGTCCCATGCCCGCCTGACAGGGTGATCGAACCCGCCAGCAGGCCAAACAAGGGGCTAAGACCAAGGGCGCTGGCCAGCGCCACGCCCAGCGTGTTCTGCAATAGCAGCAAGCCGATGACGACCAGGAGGAAGATGGCGAGTTTGCGGCCGCCCGAGCGCAGGCTCGCCAGATCGGCATTCAGCCCGATGCTGGCAAAAAAGGCCAGCATCAGCGGTGTCTGCAGGCCGGTATCAAAGCGGACCTGCACATCAAGCACCTCGTGAGCGCCCAGTAATGCCAGTGCCACCAGTAGTCCGCCTGCCACCGGCTCGGGAATGGTGTAGGTGCGAAGAAGTGGGGTTTTGGCGAGCAGGAATTTGCCCAGCAGCAATACCAGGGACGCCGCGACCAGCGTGCCGTAAAAATCGAGTTGCAGCATGAAACTCATCTCTGAAGGCTGTGTTCAGCACGTATTCTATCAAGCGGCAGCCTGCTGGCGGCGGGACTGTGTTGTATTTTTCGAGGTCGGAAAGCCCCTGGCTGGCTTGGGGTTGGCTATTCCGTATACTTGCTTTCGGGATTGCATCCGCCCTGATCATGGATGCAAACGGAGAAGAGCATATGAAAAAAACACTGATTTCCATTCTGCTGGCGACCGCTGGCGTACTGGCGGCGATTCCGGCAGCGCAGGCGGCAGGCGAAGTGATCCTGGCAACCAGCGTGAATGACAAGATGCAGGCGGTTGTGGCCGAGATCAACAAGACCCAGCGCTCGCTGGTGCTGCAATTTGCCGATGACACCAAGCTCGACATCTACAACGTCGCTACCGGCATTACCCGTTTTGATACCCTGAACGTTGGCGACAAGGTGAATGTGAAGCTGACCGAAGGCATGGCGTTGCTGCTGCAGAAGGGCACCGCTGGGGTGCGCGGCGTGTTCGAAGGGGAGGGCTATCAGGAAAGCGCGGATGGTGGCGGTCGCGTGCTGACGACCCGTATCCGTTCGGACATTGTGAAGGTGGATGCCGCCAAGCAACTGATTACCGTGAAAAACCCGGAAAACCGGCTGGTGAGCTACAAGGTGGCCGATGCCGAGCTGCTGTCCAGTGCCGCCGCAGGTGATCAGGTCGATCTCATCCTGCGTCGCACCGTGACCATCGTGGCAGAATAAGAGCCATTCGCACGGCTGACCGCTGCTGGCGGTATAATGGGCGCCTTCGCAAGAGGCGCCCATTTCCGTTCATGTATCACTATCTCGAAGATTTCGTCGGCAATACGCCGCTGGTGCGCCTCAAGCGCATCGCTGGTCACCCCAGCAACATCATTCTGGTCAAGCTGGAAGGCAATAATCCGGCCGGCTCCGTGAAAGATCGCCCGGCGCTGTCCATGATTCGCCATGCCGAAGCACGCGGCACGATCCGGCCTGGCGATACGCTGATCGAGGCAACATCCGGCAATACCGGCATCGCGCTGGCAATGGCCTCTGCCATGATGGGCTACAAAATGGTGCTGATCATGCCGAAGAACTCCAGCATCGAGCGTGTGCAGACGATGAAGGCCTACGGGGCAGAGGTGATTCTGGTCGACGGCATGGAGGTCGCGCGTGATCTGGCGGCGCAGATGGTCCGTGAAGGCCGCGGCCTGGTGCTTGACCAGTTTGCCAATCCGGATAACCCGCTGGCGCATTATGAAACGACCGGGCCGGAAATCTGGCGTGATACCGAGGGCGGCATCACCCATTTCGTCTCCAGCATGGGCACCACCGGCACCATCATGGGCACGCGGCGCTATCTGAAAGAACAGAATCCGGCGGTGCAAGTCGTCGGTGTACAGCCCTGCGATGGCGCGTCGATTCCCGGCATCCGCAAATGGCCGGCGGAATATGTGCCGGCCATCTGCGATTTTTCGCTGATCGACCGCATCATGGAAGTGAACCAGCCTGCGGCGGAAGAAATGACTCGCCGGCTGGCGCGGGAAGAAGGCATTCTCGCCGGTATTTCCTCCGGCGGCGCGCTGTGCGCGGCGCTGGAACTCGCGCAGGAAGTGCGCGACGCGGTGATTGTGTCGATTGTCTGCGACCGCGGTGACCGCTACCTGTCGACCGGAGTCTTCCCCGCATGAGTCCGCAAGCCATTGAAATGCTCGGCCTCGTCGCCGGGGCCTGCACCACCATCGCCTTTCTGCCGCAGGTCTGGCAGGTCTGGAAAACCCGTTCGGCCAAGGATATTTCGCTGGGCATGTATCTGCTTTTTGTATCCGGGGTGGCCATGTGGCTGGGGTATGGGCTGCTGGCCAGGGCGGTGCCTGTGGTCGTGGCCAATACCCTGACACTCATTCTTGCCGGTGCCGTACTGGTGATGAAGTTGGTGTTTGATCGCAAGGACAAGCATGACGCCGATTGACCTGCACTGTCACTCGACGGTCTCTGATGGCATGAAGGCGCCGCGTGACGTAGTGCGCATGGCGCATGCGCGCGGCTGCCAGCTGTTTGCGCTCACCGATCATGACGACACACGCGGGCTGGCCGATGCCGAAGACGAAGCGCGCCAGCTGGGCATGCCCTTCATCAACGGCGTCGAAATTTCGGTCAGCTGGGGGAAACACACGCTGCACATCGTCGGGCTGGGCTTTGACCGGGAAAATGAAGCCTTGCAGGCTGGCCTGGCTGGCGTGCGTGCCGGCCGCTGGGAGCGTGCGGAACGCATGGCCGCCGAGCTGGAAAAGAAAGCCAGAATCACCGGCGTGCTCGCTGGAGCACAAAACTACGCCGAAAACCCGGAAATGATCAGCCGTGCGCATTTTGCCCGCTATCTGGTCGAAATCGGCCTGTGCAAGGATGTGAAATCGGTGTTCAAGCACTATCTGGCGCGTGGCAAGCCCGGTTACGTCGATCACGAATGGGCCAGCCTGCACGAGGCGGTGGGCTGGATTCGCGGCGCCGGTGGCGTCGCAGTGCTGGCGCACCCGGCCCGCTACGAGCTGGGCAATGAAACCCTGCGCGTGCTCTTGATCGAGTTCAAGCGCATGGGCGGCGAGGCCATCGAAGTGCTCAGCGGCTGCCACAGCATCGCTGACACCGCCCGCTTTGGCCGCGTGGCGCAGGAATACGGCTATCTGGCATCGGCCGGCACCGATTACCACGCCACCGGCGAAGGCGCCCGCGATCCCGGCTTGAATGGCGATCTGCCGATGGATTGCGAGCCGGTGTGGACGAGGTGGTTGTCGCCATTGAATCAATTAACGGAATAGTCATGTCCCAATTTTTCTCCATCCACCCCGAAAACCCGCAGCCGCGGCTGATCAAGCAGGCGGTCGACATCGTCCGCAAGGGCGGGATCATCGTTTACCCGACGGATTCCTGCTATGCATTGGGCTGCAGTCTGGATAACAAGGACGCGCTGGATCGTATCCGCCGCATTCGTCAGCTCGACGACAAGCACCACTTCACCCTGGCCTGCCGCGATCTCTCGCAGCTGGGCAATTACGCCCGGGTGGACAATGCCACCTATCGGCTGCTGAAGGCCACGACGCCGGGCAATTACACCTTCATCCTGATGGCGACCAAGGAAGTGCCGCGCCGCGTGTCGCACCCGAAAAAGCTGACCATCGGCCTGCGCGTTCCCGATCACCCGGTTGCGCTGGCGCTGCTCGAAGAGCTGGGCGAGCCGCTGCTGTCATCCAGTCTGCTGCTGCCCGATGAGGAATACCCGCTGACCGATGCCTGGGAAATCCGCGACCGGCTGGAACACGAGGTCGAGCTGGTGGTCGAAGGAGGCTATTGCGGCACCGATCCGACCACGGTGGTGGATCTTTCCGGTGAGGACGGCGCGGTAATTTTGCGCGAGGGCAAGGGCTCGCTGGCACCCTTTGGCCTCTGAAGGTAGGGTATTACCTTGTAGGTATTGAAATAATTGATGTATGGCTGGATAGGGGGTGCTGTATTGCTTATTGCGATAGTGCCGCCATCTGCTGGTGACACAGGGATAAAAGGTTGGGACATGGGTGGCTTTGATCTGAACAGCTTCATCTCGTCGGTATGCATCTGGGCGATTCCGGTGATCTTCGCGATTACCATCCACGAAGCTGCGCACGCCTATGCGGCCAGGTACTTCGGCGACAATACCGCCTATGCGGCGGGACGGCTGACGCTGAACCCGCTCAAGCACATTGATCCGGTGGGGACGATTCTGCTGCCGCTGCTGCTGATGGCGGTGGGCGGCTTTCTCTTCGGCTGGGCCAAGCCGGTTCCGGTGCGCTTTGGCAACCTGCGCAACCCCAAGCGCGACATGCGCTGGGTGGCCGCAGCTGGGCCTCTATCCAATTATGCGCAAGCTTTTTTCTGGCTCTTGCTGCTGAAACTGTCAGTCAGTATGCCAGGAAGTGATTTTCAGATTCCATTGTACAAAATGGCTCAAGCCGGCATATCGATCAACCTGAGTCTGATGGTACTTAATTTGCTCCCAATTCTTCCTTTGGATGGCGGGCGTATCCTGGTTTCTCTCCTGCCTTGGAAGCAGGCTGAAGCATTTTCTCGCACCGAGCAGTATGGCTTCTGGATTTTGCTCGGCTTAATTGCGAGTGGTCCGCTTCTTGGGGTCAGTTTGTTGGGCGTGATCATGAATCCCTTGATGGATTGGGTGGCAATCCCATTGAAGCTATTGCTCTAAATTGGTGTATGGCTCTGTAAGTACTGATTTTGTTGGTTTTCAAACTGATACTGGAGGGTGTATGCGTGGTGCTTTCTTTCCGGTGGTACTGATCGTGCTCGGTGCCGGCTGGCTGCTGAATGAGCTGAACATCATGCCCGAGGTAAGCTGGCTGGTGATCATCGGGCTGGCCGTCGCCGGCATGGCGATTTTGCTGGTGGATGGCGTGAACAAGTCATCCATCGTCAATGCGCCGCTGCTGCTGGGCGCCTCGCTGGCGACCTTTCTCTGCCAGTATCAGGGGCTGTCCCTGCGGCTGGTTCTGCCTGCGCTGCTGATGCTGCTCGGGGTATTGCTGTTGATCCGCCGGCATCCGGCCATTCCGCCCGGCCACTACCGCAAGCTGCACCGCCGCCGCAGCGAACCGGAACTGGATGCCTGATCCGCAATGAATGCGCCAGTGAACGAGTCCGTCATCAATCCGGTGGCCGAGCCGCTGGCGCATGTGTTCGGCGAGCCGGTGCTGGCGCTTCCCAGCGACCTCTACATCCCGCCGGATGCGCTGCGCGTGTTGCTGGAGAGCTTCGAAGGCCCGCTTGATCTCTTGCTGTATCTGATCCGCAAGCAAAATGTCGACATCCTCGATATTCCGATGGCTGCCGTCACCAGCCAGTACATGCAGTATGTCGAGGCGATGAAGTCATCCCGGCTGGAACTGGCGGCCGAATACCTGCTGATGGCCGCGCTGCTTATCGAAATCAAGTCACGCATGCTGCTGCCCAAAACGCCGGCGAGCGAAGAGGGCGAGGCTGACGATCCGCGTGCGGAGCTGGTGCGTCGTTTGCTGGAATACGAACAGATCAAGCTGGCGGCGTTTGAACTCGATCAGCTGCCGCAGGCGGGCCGGGATTTTCTCTGGGCCTTTGCCGTATTCGAGCGCGAACTGGTCGACCTGCTGCCGGAGGTGCGCGCGGCGGATCTGAAGGCTGCATGGCTCTCCATCCTTACTCGCGCCCGAAACCGCAAGCATCACACCATCGCCACCAGTGAAATCTCGGTGCGCGAGCAGATGAGCCATATCCTGCGGGTACTGGAGGACGGGCGGCACCACGATTTCGTGACGCTGTTCGACCATGTGCAGGGCGTGCCGCTGCTGGTGGTGACCTTCTCGGCCGTGCTGGAACTGGTGAAGGAAAAACTCATTCGCGTCAGCCAGGCCGGTTTTGACCCTGAAACGCTGGCTGGCGAGGCAGAACACGCGCCCTATGCCGGCTATGCCCCCATCTATGTTTCCCGGCCACGAGGCGTGCATGAGCGAGATTGACCGTCGCCACCTGAAAAACGTCATCGAAGCCGCGCTCTTGGTCAATCAGGAGCCGCTGTCGGTGGCGCAGCTGAAAGCCTTGTTCGGCGTGCCGCCTGAAGGCGCCGAGCTGGTGGCGGTACTGGAGGAGCTGCAGCGCGACTGGGATGGGCGCGGCGTCGAGCTGGTGCGCCTGGCCAATGGCTGGCGCTTTCGCGCCCGGCTGGACATGCAGCCCTATCTGGAGCGGCTGAAACCGGAAAAGCCGCCGCGTTATTCGCGCGCGGTGATGGAAACGCTGGCGATCATTGCCTACAAGCAGCCGGTGACTCGTGGCGAGATCGAGGAAATCCGCGGGGTGACCGTATCGAGCGCGATTATCCAGACGCTGAAAGAACGAGGCTGGATCGACGTGGTCGGCCACAAGGAAGTCCCCGGCCGCCCGGAATTGCTGGCCACGACCAGGGATTTTCTTGCCGATCTGGGGCTGGCCAGCCTCAAGGATCTGCCGCCACTGACCGAGCTTGGCAATCTGGTCGTGCCCGATCTGGCAGATGCCGCCGCTGCGGCATCGCCGCAGGAATAATCAGTACACCACCCACTGCAGGTACAGTGGCACAAAGAGGCCGATGCCAAGCAGCATCGCAGCAAATAAACCGGTACGCAGCAGCGGATGGCGGGCCGCGATGATGGCCGCAGCAATCGCCAGCACGAATAAGCCACCGAGATAGCGTGGCCCGGACAATAGCCAGGTCGGCGAATAGCTGATCAGCAGATACACGCTGGCGTAGGCCAGATAGCTGGCAGGAAGCTGGCGGTAGGCTCCG
The DNA here is from genome assembly GCF_015223195.1 of Chitinilyticum piscinae. GTDB lineage: Bacteria > Pseudomonadota > Gammaproteobacteria > Burkholderiales > Chitinibacteraceae > Chitinilyticum > Chitinilyticum piscinae. Next base: position 36,907 of record NZ_JADFUA010000004.1, read on the forward strand.
GCCAGTACTGCCAGTGCCGCAAAGAACATCGCAATGGTCGGCAGCCACGTTCCCAGCCCCAGCTTGAAATCACCGGTCAACAGGCGCTCGGCGGCACCACTGAGGGTATTGGGCAGCCAGCCGAAGCTCTGTTGCCAGTTGATTTTCTGGTAAATGAGGAACTGCAGCGGATTGCCGCTCACCCAGTAGTTGAGCAGCAGATACAGCATGAAGCCGCAGGGAATCAGCAGCAGCGCCAAAACAGCGCGCCGGGGCTGTTGCAGTGTGCGTGCCTGCCACTGCAGCACCAGCTCGATCACCAGTGGCGCCAATAGCAGCAGGCCCTGATTGCGGGTCAGCGCCGCCAGCATTCCGCTTATTCCTGCCAGCAGCCAGGCTTGCTGGCGCATGAACCAGAAAAAGCTGATCGTCAGCAGCAGGAACAGGCTTTCCGTGTACGGCATGCCGTAAAAGAAGGAAAACGGGTAGAACGCCAGCAAGGCACAGGCCAGCCAGGCGCACTGTTTGTCGCCTGTTTCCCGCTCGGTCAGGCGGTAGAGCATGACGCAGGCGGCACAGAAAAAACTGACCGACAGCAGCGTGGCGGCCTGGAAGCTGTTGAGCCCCAGCAGTTTCAGCGCGGCAATCAGCAAGGGGTAGAGCGGGAAAAACACCAGCCGGTTGCGCTCATCGCCCTGATTTACATAGCCCTGGTCGGCGATGCCCAGATAGTGAAAGGCATCCCAGCGAACCCAGATTTCACGAAAGCTCTCGATCGGGCTGACAAACTGTCCCTTGATCAAGATGAAAGACAGCCAGCCATACAGCCAGACGCTGCCGCGAGCGAGCAGCGCCAGCACCACGACCCCCGCAATGATGCCGAGCGTGGTGTCGGGTAACGCAGGGGGGCGCAGCAGTTGGCCATGCGGGGTTTGCCAACCGTCATGAAGTTTGACTACCGCCGCCATCAACAGGCAGGCGAAGCAGAGGAAGGTAATGAAGGCGATCATGGCATCCGGTTTGTAAGGGTTTTCCCGAGTGCCGCGATGATCTCTGCAAGGCAAAGAAAGCGATAGCCTTGTAAGAAAAAATGTTGGTTTTATGTCAGTTTAGAAGTGACTGCTAATAGAGAAGCCGCCCTGGGGCGGCTTCATTGGGCTGCTGCACACTTAGCAGGCTTCCAGTGCCAGCAGCTCGGCCACGGTCTGGCGGCGGCGGATCAGCTTGATCTCGCTGCCATCAATCAGCACTTCCGGGATTAGCGGGCGGGTATTGTAGTTCGACGACATCGACGCGCCGTAAGCGCCGGCATCGTGGAACACCATCCAGTCGCCGATTTCCGCTGCCGGCAAATCACGCGGGATCACCGTGCCGCCTTCTTCCTGGGTGAACACGTCGCCCGATTCGCACAGCGGGCCGGCGACCACGGTGGGGCGCAGCTCTGTGCTGCGTACTTCGCCTGCCGGCGTCAGTACGCTGATTTCATGATGACTGCCGTACATCGCCGGGCGCATCAGGTCGTTGAAACCGGCGTCGCACAGCACGAAGTGATTGCTGCCGGCATCCTTCTTGGCGCGAACTTCGGCGATCAGCTTGGCGGATTCGGCCACCAGGAAGCGGCCGGGTTCGATTTCCAGTGTCACCGGGTGGCCCAGATGCGCTTCGACTTCGCGGCGTGCCTTGTCCCACAGGCTGAAGTAATGCGCGGTATCGATGCGCTCACCGTCGACCTTGTACGGAATCGACAGGCCACCACCGGCAGAAATCGCCTGCAGGTCGCGGCCGCTGGCTTTTACCTGGGCGACCATCGCATCGCAGACTTCGGACAAGTGGCTGTAATCGACGCCCGAGCCGATGTGCATGTGCAGCCCCACCAGATTCAGGCCGTACTGGTCGATCAGCGCGTAGGCTTCAGCCAGCTGCTCGTGCCAGATGCCGTGCTTGCTGGTTTCGCCGCCGGTATTGGTTTTCTGGCTGTGGCCGTGGCCGAAACCCGGATTGATGCGTAGCCACACCGGATGGCCGGGGCTGGCCTGGCCGAGTTGCTCCAGCATCTGCGGGCTGCCGGCGTTCACCGGCACTTTCAGTTCGACCACACGAGCGAGGGTAGCGCGATCCAGCAGATCGGCGGTGAATACGATGTCGCTATGTACACCACCCACGGTGAAACCGGCGGCAAGAGCACGCTCGATTTCGCCCAGCGAAACGGAATCCACCTTTACGCCCTGTGCGCGCATCAGGCGCAGGATGTGCGTGTTCGAGCAGGCTTTCTGCGCGAAGCGGATCACATCGAACATTTTCAGCTGGCTGATGCGCTCGCGGATGATGGCGGCGTCATAAATCCAGCAAGGCGTGCCGTGGGTTTGGGCGATGGAAACAAGCTGCGGGCCGTTGACCGGTTTCATGGCGGGATCTTTATGGTGGTTTCAGGATTCACGGCTATTCAACCAGAGCCCCCGGCCGTGGTAAAACGATACTTTCTTATCCGCATGCAGGCTGCCTAATGCTCGACTACAAACTGCTGGAAGCGCTGGATGCCGTGGTAACGGCGGGCAGTTTCGACGGCGCGGCACGGCGCCTGCACCTGACGCAATCGGCGATCTCGCAGCGTATCCGCCAGCTGGAGGAACGCAGCGGGACTGTGCTGCTGGTGCGCGATACACCGGTACGGCCGACCGTGGCGGGGCAAAAGCTGCTGGCGCATGTGCGCCAGGTACGCCTGCTGGAGGCCGAGCTGCAGCAGGATGTCGATGGCACGATGGAAGACTGGCTGACACTGCGCATCGGTGTGAATGCCGATAGCCTCGCACTGGGCTTGCTGGGGGCGCTGGCGCCGGTACTGCAGGCCGAGCGGATCCTGCTGGATTGCGTGGTTGCTGATGAGGCCCAGACGCTCGATCAACTGCGGCTGGGGGAGGTGTCCGGGTGTATTGGTACGCAGCCTAATGAAATAGCAGGCTGCGGGGTTATACCTCTGGGTAGTATTGATTATGTACTGGTGGCCACTCCCGCGTTTGCGGCGGAATTCTTCTCAGGCGGGCTGGGGGAGGCCGCACTCAGCGATGCGCCGGCCGCAGTGTTCGGGCAACAGGACAGCATTCATCGTCGCTGGTTGCGCGAACAGCACGGCCTGCAACACGGTGATTATCCCTGCCATGTGATTCCCGATTCGACCGCACTGTTTGGGGCCGTATGTGCCGGGCTGGCCTATGGGCTGGTACCGCGCCCGCAGGCGGATGCCTTGCTGAACGCTGGCGCGCTGCAGCAATTACCACTGCCCGCGATGCCGGTGGCGCTGTACTGGCACCACTGGCGCCGCCAGACCGCCGCCGAGCGCAAGCTGGCGGAAGCGGTCCGCGGCTTCACGACGGGTCTTTGTGGCTGACATGGATTTGACCACTGGCTGAACTTTGATCAGGATGTCCGTTTCTGTGTCCTGTTCTGCCATGTCCCACTATCAGAAATTCAAACAGCGCCCGGGCCAGGTCCTGTTGCTTGCAAGTGCAGTGATTGTCAGTGTGCTGGTGCCGGTTTGGTATGTCTGGGTCATGCTCAGTCTGAAGCTGGATCTCGGTGGCCGCAATCCGGAAGTCACGCTGCTTGCGAATCTGCCGGGCTATGCGCAAGCTGCCGCACTCTGTGATGGAGCGATCAACACCCCGCAGGGGGTCTGGGTTGTTACTAGGGGTGATGAGTACAGCATGCAACAGGCGTTCGAAGCCAAGCCTCCGGCACTGGATTTTCTGACTCTGGCTGGTGAACAGAACCAGTCATCGCTGTCATCGCTCTTGGTGCGCAGCCGCGATGACAATACCATCATCGCCAAAGCGGATGGTGATGGCCGCATCCGCTTCAGTGGGGTGGTGGAGGATAATCTGTGTCCGCTATTCAGCCATGATGGAAGCACGGCCTGGCTGCGCACCATGCTGACGCACGAGCTTGGCACAGGCGACGAGAAGAAACGCGTCCTGACTACCTTTCGCAGTGACGATCAGGGCAAGAGCTGGCAAATCGACGAACAGGGGCTGAGCCCTTTGCCGGACAAGTACCCCAGCGACTATCAGGTATTTTTTCCGTCCCGCCACGAGCGCTGGGTGCTCTATCGCAACGAGCAGACCTTGCCGGCCGAAGGGGATCAGGCGGAGCCTTTGCTGGCCTATACGGCCGATGATGGCAAAAGCTGGCAGTATCCGGTCACAACCGCGATGCTGGGTATGCCGGAGGCGCAACTTGCCCGCACGAAACTGCCCCGCGATGCGCTGACGGATATCACGACGCTGTATCTGACTCCCGTCGACGCGCAGCATGTACTGCTCTGGCAGGTCGTGACGCTGTATGACGCCAACGACGACAGCCGCAACGGCCTGCGCAGCAGTTACACGCAATTGCTGATATTGAGCCGCAAAGGGCAGGGATGGTCGGTGACACCTGCGCAGACCAAGGCCGACTGGAGCTTCGAGCCGATCCTGGTCGGGAGCGATGGCCAGATTTTTGGCGTACGCAACTTCGCCGGCGATGCGCCAGACGAGATCTGGCAATTTGATGTTACCGCAGGACTCTGGGTAAAGCGTGGCGACGCGCCCAATCCGTTCGCGCCATTCCCGTCCAGTACGAGCATCAGCAGCTTGCGAGCCGGCAAGGGCCTGCTGCTGGCGGAAGTGCATGCCCGCCATTCCCCGCCCGTGTTTTTTACGGGCGGGAAAGAAGCCAGCATCTCAGGTCGTGCCCACTATTACTCCACGGATGCGGGACGCAACTGGCGGCGCTTTGATACGCGCCAATATGAAACGCTTGCGGGCTTCGATCCGGCAAGCAACCGGGTCTTGCGTTATGAGGAGCAAGCCGGCGGAATGCGGATAACCGCCCAGCAACTGGATTGATGCAGCTTCATACATCAGTTGGTATTAGTCTGTGGGCCTTTAAAATTAAGGCTTGGGGATAGATACGTCGTGTTCATAACTGGATGGACTGAGGGCTCAGCAGGCGTGGCAAATGGGCCTCGCCCGAGCATGAGCGATCGGAGAGCCTGGCATGGTCTTGCCGCAGGCACATTCGCGAGTGCCGGAGCATGAGTATCCTTGGTAACTGATCTGAACTGCAAATCGATGCGTTGTGTTTTTTACTGCGGGGGTTTTTGTGTTTGCCGTTGAAGTCATTCTGTTTCGTCTGACCATGTTTTCTTTTTTGATTGGTGTTATTTACTTTTTGATATCTTATATCGCTCAACATGTGAGTAGTAAAACTACCCCAAGATGGCTGGATGTGCTTGGTTTTGGTGCAATCGGTGTATCCATTTTGGTCATGATTGCGAATATCTATATCGATGAGAATAATGTTGATCTGACCTTTACCAAGGTGGCAGGTGAGGATGACAAGAAAATTATTGAGGTTAATTTGAATGGGTACATACTGAACATGCAAAAAAAGTCGCCCGAATTTGCACAAGACCTGTGGTCAATCCGGCTTGAAAAGGGGGGGTATTTGCAGGTTCGTTGTGTTGATCATGATAAAAATGCTGAAGGTATTCAGTTCTCGGCTAGAGCGAATCCGGAGTACACCGGTATTCCATACTTGAAATTTTCACTCGGGCGCAGCATGAATGAAAGGTTCGGCTTCGATCAGCTAGCGATTCCCCGTTTCACGGATACCGCGCTTGATGATGGCTATACTCGACAGGCGTTTCAGGGGGAGCTTTTTGATCTTTTTGCCACCATGAGTCAGCAATGTAAAGAAAAGACGAAGGGCGCATGGAAAAGGAAAGTGGCACTTGATCGAGAAATAAAGCGGCGCGAAATTTCGCAAAAACTGGAACAGGTGGCGATAAAAAGCATGCAGGGTCTCTCGCAGGCTCATGTGCAGGAACTCATTACGATTGAGAAAAAGGCGAGTCAGATTTTTCTTGGTCGATGCAAAAACAATCGATCAGGGCGAAGCGGGGATTTCTGGCCAGTGCGTGACGAGGCTAGATATCCGACATTACAGTTTTTCGATATCCAATTACGCCGGCATGCTGATCAAGTTATCGCGCATATCAATATTCCCGATACTAAAACGATTGATGCAGGACAGGCAGAGATGGAGCTGATCAAGTTAGTGGAAGATCTTGATCAGGTGTGTCAGAAACTGTGAATGTTTGAGTTGCAAAAATCGCTCGGCGCTCATCGTGTTGACTACGGTCCTTTGGGCTTTCGTCAGTCCGTTTTGTGCAAAACTGCCGTGCCGCTGGCATGCCTGCTTCATATAATGCCCGTATGCCGACTACCGCCATCACCACCAGCCCTGTGCCGCAACGCCTGCTGGTGGCCTCGTACAACATCCACAAGGGCCTGTCGCCACTGAACCGGCGGCTGGTGCTGCATGACGTGCGTGCGGCGCTGAGCGGCCTGGCACCCGATGTGCTTTTTCTGCAGGAAGTGCAGGGCGAGCATCTGCGTCACGCGGCGCGCTTCGAACACTGGCCGTCCGAGCCTCAGCACGAGTTTCTGGCGGGGGACGACTGGCTGGCAACCTACGGGCGCAATGCGGTGTACAACCACGGGCATCACGGCAATGCGGTGCTGTCGCGCTTTCCGGTCAGTCGCTGGCATAACCATGATCTCACCTTGCATCGTTTCGAGCAGCGCGGTTTGCTGCATTGCGTGGTGAATATCCCGCACTGGACCAGCCCGCTGCATGCCTTCTGTGTGCACCTGAACCTGCGTGCCCGCGACCGGCAGCGCCAGCTGGCAATGCTGGTCGATTGCATCCGCAACGAAGTCCCCGATCATTCTCCGCTGGTGCTGGCTGGTGATTTCAACGACTGGCAGAAGCAGGCATCGGCGTTCCTGCGCGCCGAGCTGGGCCTGGCAGAAAGCTTCGAGGCCTTGCATGGCCGTCCGGCAAAGAGCTTTCCGGTGCGCATGCCATTCCTGTGTCTGGACCGGATTTACACGCGCGGCTTACGCATTGAAACCGCCGAAGTGCTCTCCGGCGCGCCCTGGCATGCCATGTCGGATCATGCGCCGCTGTATGCCAGCCTGTGCCGAGGCTAGCTGGATGTTGAGCAAGTCGCTTTCTTTACCGGTATCAAGCATCGGGCCAAGCCCGGCGCAAACCGATGTATTTGGAATCAGCAAGCTGGATTCTGTTTTTCAAGCTTTTTTTCCGGCTTCGGCAAAACGGATAGTAAGCTTTCGATAGCCTGCAAAGCGGCAAATGCGCAAGAAGCGGATTGCGGCACTCTGACTGATCGGTAACACTGCTGCGCTTGATCCTGCGGAGTTGCCATGTCCACGCTCAATCTGCTGCGCCTGTTGCTGCTGGCGGCCATCTGGGGTGCTTCCTTTCTGTTCATGCGCCTGGCCGTCCCGGCATTGGGGCCGGCGTGGCTGATATTCAGCCGGGTGGCGCTGGGAGCGCTTTTCCTGCTTGCCGTCACGCTGGTGCTGCGCCAGCCGACGGTCTGGCGTGGCCATCGCCGGCATTTTCTCCTGCTGGGACTGCTGAATACCGCCTTGCCGTTTCTGCTGTTTGCCTATGCCGCGCGGGTGCTGCCGGCCTCGCTGCTGTCCATCCTGAATGCCAGTGCGCCGATCTGGGGTGCGGTGATTACCGCACTGCTGCAGCGCACGCTGCCGGCCTGGCGTGTGCAGCTGGGCCTGCTGCTGGGCTTGTGCGGGGTGGCGGTGCTGGCCAGCAGCGGCGCGATGGCGCTGCCGGCGGGCGCCGGCCTGGCTGTAGTGGCCGGGTTGATCGCACCATTCTGTTATGCGCTGGCCAGCAGTTATGCCAAAGAGCCCCCCAGCGTGCCGGCACTGGCCAATGCCCACGGCAGTATGTGGGCCGCAACGCTGCTGGCGTTGCCACTGTTACCCGTCGTACCCGCCGCCGGCCCTGTGACGACTGGGGCGCTGCTTGCTGTGCTGGCACTTGGTGTGCTTTGCAGTGGCGTCGCCTATCTGCTGTATTTCCGTCTGGTCGACGAGCTGGGGGCGGCTGCCGCGCTGACGGTTACCTACCTGATCCCGGTCTTTGGCGTGCTGTGGGGCGTGCTGTTTCTGGATGAACGCATCGGCGGCAATACGCTGGCGGGGGGCGCACTGGTCTTGCTGGGAACCGCACTGGTGACCGGACTGTCGTTACGCCAGTTCCGTGGAGCTCGCTGATGCAGGCCCTTGATGAAGCCAGCCGGCATTATGCGCTGGTCGCACGCAGCATCCGTTACCTGCGTGAACATGTCCGCGAGCAACCTTCACTGGATGAACTGGCGGCGGCGGTCCATCTCAGCCCCGCACATTTCCAGCGTGTATTCAGCGAATGGGCCGGGCTTTCCCCCAAACGCTTTCTGCAATACCTGACAGCCCGGGAGGCCCGAACCGCACTGCTGGCCGGACGTTCCGTACTGGATGCCGCGCTGGAGAGCGGGCTTTCGGGAACCAGCCGGCTGCATGAGCTGCTGGTGACGACGGAGGCCATGACGCCTGCCGAAGTGCGGGCAGGCGGCGCCGGAGTGGCGCTCTACTACGGGTCGGCAGCGACGCCATTTGGCGCTGCGCTGCTGGGATGGACGGCACGTGGCCTTTGTCACCTCGGCTTCGCACAGGAGGGAGATGGGGTAAGCCCGGAAGCGGAGCGGCTGCGTCAGGCCTGGCCGCGCGCTGCGCTGCATGCCGATCAAGCGGGCGCCGCCACGCTTGCAGCACGCATTTTTGCCGCTCAGCCAGCTGACCGGCCATTGCATCTGCTGCTGCGCGGCAGCAATTTCCAGTTGCGTGTGTGGCAGGCGCTGCTGGCAACCCGGCCGGGCGAGCGCCTGTCCTACCGCGATCTGGCGCTGCGAGCCGGCGCTGCGCGTGCGCAACGCGCAGTGGGGTCGGCGCTGGCGGCCAATAGGCTGGGCTGGTTGATTCCCTGTCACCGAGTGATTCGCGAAGACGGCGAAGTCGGACAATTTCGCTGGGGCTGCGAGCGCAAGTTGGCGATGCAGGGCTGGGAGGCTGGTCTGATCGATCGCTGAGGGGTATGTGAATGCAATCGCTGTTTTGATTGATAGTTATGCATATACCAGCCAGCCTATGCCCGTATGCTGTTCGTCATGCTTGTCAATATGCGAAATTTGTACAAGATAGATGCAGCCAATAGCCTGTACAAATTGATGCGATAGCCATTTTTGATTGTTTTGTATTGTACAAAAGCGTACAGTGAGTTGTACAAACTACAAGGCAGGCATCATGGCTCACAGTGATCAGCGCAAACGCATCGCCGTGATTGGCGGTGGCATCAGCGGTTTGTCTGCCGCCTGGCTGCTGGCGGCACAGCATGACGTAACGCTGTTTGAAGCAGCCGATTACGTCGGCGGCCACAGCAATACCATCGATGTCACCCTCGATGGCATCACCCATCCGGTTGATACCGGGTTTCTGGTGCACAACGACCGCACCTATCCCAATCTGATTCAGTTGTTTGCCCATCTAGGCGTCGAGACGGTGGCCAGCGACATGAGTTTTGCCGTCGCCATGCCCAGCCTCGACCTGGAATGGGCGGGCAGCAATCTCGATACTGTGTTCGGCCAGCGCAAGAATCTGCTGCGTCCGACCTTCTGGCGCATGCTGCGCGACATTTTGCGTTTCAATGCGCAAGCCGCGCGCCATCTGGCAGACGCGCGCGAATCCGGCGCCACGCTGGGCGAGTTGCTGCAACGCGAAGGCTACGGCGATACGATGCGTGACTGGTATCTGCTGCCGATGGCGGCGGCCATCTGGTCCAGCCCGAATGGCGAAATCCTGCAGTTTCCGGCTGCGACCTTTCTGCAGTTCTGCCTGAATCACGGGCTGCTGCAGGTGAATGACCGCCCGCAATGGAAAACCGTGCTCGGTGGCTCGCGTGAATACGTGCGCCGCATGCTGCCGCGCATCCAGACCGTGCATGTCACTACTCCGGTCAGCGCCGTGTGGCGCAACCACGAAGGCGTGCAGGTCGAATCGGCGCTGGGGCGCAAGCGCTTTGACGAGGTGATTTTTGCCACGCATGCCCCGCAGACGCTGGCCATGCTGACGGACGCCAGCGCAGACGAAACCCGCATCCTGGCCAGCGTGCGCTACCAGCCCAACCGTGCCGTGGTGCATACCGATCCGTCCTTCCTGCCGCGGCGCAAGAAATTGTGGTCGGCGTGGAATTATCAGGGCGGCCCGCAGGGCGACGAGCTGCAGCGCGCAGTCTGTGTCAGCTACCTGATCAATCAATTGCAGCCGCTGCCGTTCAACAAGCCGGTGATAGTCACCCTCAATCCCTGGCACGAGCCGGCGCCTGAGCATCTGCTGCGCGAAATCCACTACGAACATCCGCTGTTCGATGCTGCAGCGATTGCCGCACAGGCAGAATTGCCGGCCATCCAGGGGGTGAACGGGGTCTGGTTCTGCGGCGCCTGGTGCCGTTATGGCTTCCACGAGGACGGCCTGCAGGCCGGCATGGCAGTGGCCCGGGCGCTGGGGGCAACGGTGCCCTGGCAGGCCGAACTGGATGAGGTTTTCATGCCGACTGCCGGGGAGCTGCGCGATGTTCGCCGGGCTGCCTGACGCCAGCCTGTGCTTCGGGCGGGTGATGCACCGCCGGCTGCGGCCGGCCGAGCACCGCTTCGATTACGGCGTGGGCTTTCTGCTGCTGCGCGTGGCCGCGCTGGAGAGTCTGCCGCGCATCGCCGGTTTTGCAATCAACCGGTTCTCCGCGCTGTCCTTTCACTACGCCGATCATGGTGATCGCAGCGGCCGAGCGCCCGAAGCGTGGATCCGCGAGCTGCTGGCGCAGCATCAACTCACGCGAGCCGATGGAGAGGTATGGCTGCAGTGTTTCCCGCGCATGTTCGGTTATGTCTTCAACCCGGTCAGCTTCTGGTATTGCCTCGATCAGGCCGGCGCCTTGCAGGCCGTGGTGGCCGAGGTGCACAACACCTTTGGCGAGCAGCATTGCTATCTGCTGACCAGCTGCGACGGCCGGGCGATTGCCGCCGGCTGCGAGCTGGCTTGCCGCAAGGTGCTGCATGTGTCGCCGTTCAATGAGGTGACTGGTGGCTATCGTTTCCGTTTCGACCACCAGGCAGGCCGGCTGCGCGTCGCCATCCGCTATGACGACCCGGAAGGTCCCCTGCTGCATACCGCCGTGTGGGGCGCGCCGCAGCCGCTGGCTGCTTCGAGCGTACGCCGGCTGTTGCTGGGCTATCCGCTGATGACCTTTGGCGTGATGGCGCGCATCCACTGGCAGGCACTGCGCCTGTGGCTGAAAAAAGTTCCGTTTTTCCGCAAACCGGCTCCACCGCTTGAAGAGGTGACACGATGAATACCCGAGTGATTGCCCAACCCCGCATTGCACCTCGCCAGGCCCCCTGGCGTGCCCGGCTGTTGCTGCAGCAGCTGGACAAGCTGACTGGCGGCCTGCTGCTGCTGGAGCTGCCCGACGGCAGCCAGCGCGCCTGCGGGCATGGCCAGCCGCAGGTAACGCTGCAGGTGCGGGACTGGGCCGCGTTTGGCCGCATCCTCGCCAGTGGCGACATCGGCCTGGCGGAAGCCTACCGGGACGGCCAGATCGACTGCGACGACTGGACCGCGCTGATCCGCCTTGCCATCGCCAACCGCGCGCAGCTGGAAGCCGCGATCAATGGCAACTGGCTGGGCAAGCTCGCCTACCGGCTGCGCCATCTGTTCAACGCCAATACCCGCAGCGGTAGCCGGCGCAATATCTCGGCGCACTACGATCTGGGCAATGCCTTCTACCGGCTGTGGCTGGACGAAACGATGACCTATTCCAGCGCCTGTTTCGACGGTGATCTGTCGCTGGATCTCGCGCAGGCGCAGCGGCGCAAATACCTGCGTCTGCTGGACGGGCTGCAGGCACGTCCGGGGCAGAGCGTGCTGGAAATCGGCTGCGGCTGGGGCGGGCTGGCGGAAACCGCTGCGCGTGCCGGTTTGCGCGTTCAGGGGCTGACGTTGTCGACCGAGCAATTGGCGTATGCCCAGGAGCGCTTGCGCGCGGCGGGGCTCGACAAGCTCGCGCAGTGCAGCCTCACCGATTACCGCGATCTGCCGGCCAGCGCCCGTTTCGATCACATTGTTTCGATCGAGATGTTTGAAGCGGTGGGCGAGCGCTACTGGCCGACGTATTTCGCCACGCTCAAGCGGCACCTGTCGCGCGAGGGGCGGGCTGCACTGCAGGTCATCACCATCGACGAGAGCCTGTTCGACGACTACCGGCGCGGCACCGATTTCATCCAGCAGTACATTTTCCCCGGCGGCATGCTCCCCAGCCGTACGGCGTTTGAAGCACAGGCGCGCGACGCCGGGCTGCGCGTGGTGGAGCGGCGCGATTTCGGCATCGATTACGCCGAAACCTTGCTGCGCTGGCGGCAGGATTTCGAGGCACATCTTGATGCCATCCGCGAGCAGGGCTACGACGAGGGCTTTATCCGGCTGTGGCGTTTCTACCTGTGCTACTGCGAAGCGGGTTTCCGCGCCGGCAGCATCGGCGTCTCGCACTGGTGGCTGGAACACGCCGGGTAGCAGGGGGGTGAAAAAGTCGGCTTCTGCACCGGTATCAAGCGCCGGGCTGAGCCCGGCGCAAACCAGCGCATTAAAAATCAAGGACTTGTTTTTTCTTTTCATACATTTTTCCGGCTTCGCCGAAAAAACGGTTCACAGGCTGCTTTACAACAGCCTGTTAGGGGGTGGGTATGACTCGCTTTGTTCTGATTTTATTTGGCTGCATGGCAATACATGCCGGTGTATTAGCCGAGGCGCCACGCTGGCTGCAGGACAAGCTGCCGCAGGCACAGCTGGTGGGCAAGGGCGAGATGCGCTGGCTGGCCTTGCGCATCTACGATGCACGCCTGTACGCCCCGCAGGGCAGGCTCAGCCCGAATCAGCCCTATGCGCTGCAGCTGATTTACCGGCGCGAGATCGAGCGCGATGACATTGTCAGCACCAGCGTCGATGAAATCCGCCGCCTGTTCGGGCCGGTACCGGCACTGGCACAGTGGGAAGATGCCATGCGCCGGGTGTTTGTCGATGTGAAGGACGGCGACGAGCTCACCGGTGTCTACCAGCCCGGCGGTCCCGCGCGCTTCTATCAGCAGGGGCGGTTGCTGGGCGAGATTGCCGATCCGGAGTTCGGCCGTGCCTTCTTCGCGATCTGGCTTGATCCGCGCACGCGCGAGCCGGGCCTGCGCCGTGCCTTGCTGGGGCAGCCAGCATGAGCGCGCCCGCAGGCCGTGCCTGGCTGCGCTACGGTTTGCTCGGGCTGCCGCTGGCGATGGCTGCCTTACCGCTCTACGTCACTGCGCCACGGCACTATCACGATCAGCTGGGGCTGGGACTCGGGCTGACCGGTGCCGCAGTGCTGGCAGCTCGGCTCTTCGATACCCTGCAGGATCCCTTGCTCGGGCGCTGGTTGGATCGACATCCGCCGCTGGAAACACCGGCGCGCTGGACGGGGGCGCTGTTGTTGCCACTGGGCTTGCTGGCGCTGTTGCAACCACCTCTGCTGTCAGCCTGGGCGCTGGCCGGCTGGCTGATGCTGTCGCTGGCTGTGATTGCACTGGCGCACAGCCTGATCACACTGCCCTATCTGGCGCTGGGCCTGCGCCTGGGGGGCCCGCAGGAAGGGAGCAATCGGCTCAATGGCAGCCGCGAAGGCTTTGGCTTGGTCGGCGTGCTGCTTGCCAGCGCACTGCTGCCCGCATTGCTTGCGGGTGCGACCGCGTGGCTGCTGCTGGCCCTGGCGGTGCTGGCGCTGCTGCTTTTGCTCGCGGTCGTGCTGTTGCCACGGCATGCGCTTGCTGCACCTGCCATGCTTGCCGATAAACGGCATGGGGTATGGCCCGCAGAATCAAATATTCGCAAGTTTCTGGCGGTATACCTGGTTAATGCCGTGTCGGCCGCGCTGCCGGCGACGCTGGCGCCATTTTTCATTGCCGACGTGCTGCAGGCCGAGCGCTGGCTGGGCCCCTTGCTGGCGCTGTACTTCTTCGCCGCCGTCCTTGGGCTGCCAGTCTGGGTGTGGCTGGCGGGACGCTTCGGCCGGCTGATTTGCTGGCGCGCGGCAATGCTGGCCAGTGTGCTGGCCTTTGTGCCGGTGCCCTGGCTGGGTGCGGGCGATGTCATCCCTTTCGCCGCGATCTGCGTGCTGACCGGGCTGCTGCTGGGAGCCGATCTGGTGATTCCGCCGGCGATGCTGGGTGCGCTGGGCGGTGAAGAGGCACTCACGCAGCGTTACGGCTGGTGGAGTCTGTGCGGCAAGCTGGCGCTGGCGCTGGCGGTGGGCCTGTCGCTGCCGCTGTTGCAGCTGCTGGGCTTTTCCTCGGGCAGCGGCCAGGGGCTGCTGGCGCTCGCCGTGTGTTACGCGGCCTTGCCCTGCGTGTTCAAACTGCTGGCCTTCGGGTTGCTGCAGCGCTACCGCGCTGAATTTGCCGTGGCCGATGCCGCGAATGAGTCAGCGACTTGCCCCGTCACCAAACCCGTTTCATTGCAGGAATGCCGATCATGAAAAAACTGCTAGCCATTCTGACTTTCGGCCTTGCCGGCTGTGCCGGCGTCTCGGTCGATGCCTATCGCGACCAGCAGCCGGTGCTGAAGCTGGAAGAGTATTTCAATGGCACCATCGACGGCTGGGGCCAGTTCCAGAAGCGCGACGGCACGGTCGTCAAACGCTTCAAGGTGGTGATCGACGCCAGGTGGCAGGGCAATACCGGCGTGCTCGATGAGCATTTCAGCTACAGCGACGGCAGTACCAGCCGGCGCGTGTGGACGATCACCAAAGAGGCTGACGGTCGCTACAGCGGCACCGCCGACGATGTGGTCGGCAAGGCCACTGGCCGCGCCGCAGGCAATGCATTGCAGTGGGCGTACACGCTGAAGCTGCCGGTCGACGACAAGGTGTATGAAGTCAGTTTCGATGACTGGATGTGGCTGCAGCAGGACGGCGTGCTGCTCAACCGCTCCGCCATGAGCAAGTTCGGCTTCCACCTGGGCGAAGTCACGCTGGCGTTCAAGAAACGCTGAGGGAGACTGAAATGGCACTCAATCCGCCGCTCACCGACTGGCACGGCCAGCGCGTCTGGATCATCGGCGCCTCTAGCGGCATTGGCCGCGCGCTGGCGGAAACGCTGGGGCGGCTGGGGGCGCGTGTGGCGATCAGTGCGCGCCGCGCTGCCGTGCTGGACGAACTGGCGTTGCCGGACGATGCGCTGCGCCTGCCCTTTGATGCGTGCAGCAAGGCGGGCTGGGCTGCGGCGATCGGTTTTCTGCATCAACGCTGGGGTGGGGTAGACGTATGGGTGCACTGCGCCGCCGATTACCAGCCCACGCGGGCCTGGCAGCTCGATGCTGATGCGGCCAGCCGTGCGTTGGACGTGAATCTGCACAGCGTGTATCTCGGCCTTGCTACGATTATGCCGGTATTGCTCGCCAACCAAAGCGGGCGTTTGGTTCTGCTGGCAAGCCCCTCTGGGTATTTCGGCATGCCCGAGGCGATCAACTATGGCCCGCACAAGGCAGCGCTGATCAATCTGGCCGAAATCCTGCACGTTGATCTGGCCCAGAAGGGCATTGCTGTCCATCTGGTTAACCCCGGCTTTGTTGCCACGCGGCTGACCGCGCGCAACGACTTTGCCATGCCCGCGCTGCAGACCCCGCAGCAGGCAGCCGATGCCATCGTCGCCGGTCTGGCACGTGGCGAATTCGAAACCCATTTTCCGAGGCGCTTTACCCTATGGCTGAAACTGCTGCGACTGCTGCCCTTTGCCCTGCGCCGACCACTGCTGCGCCGGATTGCCCGCTAGGCGATGACACCCTGCTGGCCGAGGGGCTGGCGCGCGTGCTGGCCTGCTATGCGGCGCTGGATCTGGCGAGCATTCCGGCGCTTGCGGCCTGCTATGCGCCGGAGGCGCGCTTTCGTGATCCGTTCAACGATGTGCGTGGACGCGAGGCGATTGCCGCCATCTTCCGCCACATGTTTGCCGCAGTGGCGCAGCCGCAATTCCGCATCCTGCGGTACTGGCGCACCGGGCAGGATGCGATGGTCGAATGGCAGTTCGATTTTGTCCTGCGCGGCAAGGAGCTGTCGTTTGACGGCTGCAGCCGGCTGGTGCTGGGCATGGACGGGCTGGTGCACTCGCATCTGGATTACTGGGATGCTGCCAGCGGCCTGTATGCCCATCTTCCCCTGGTGGGCGGGCTGATGCGCTGGCTGGCGGCGCGCATGCGATAATGGGGCGCAATGATGAACGAAGCCCGATTACTCCGCTATTCGATTGCCGACGTTGAACGCGATACCGGCGTGAGCAAGGAATTGCTGCGCCAGTGGGAGCGTCGCTATGGGTATCCGCAGCCAGGCCGCGATGAGCATGGCGACCGCAGCTATACCCCGGACGATGTTGCCACGCTGAAGCTGCTGCGCCAGCTGATCGATCACGGCGGCCGGCCGCGCAAGCTGGTCGGCCTGCCGCTGCCCGAGCTGGAAGCCGAGTGGGTTAAGCTGGCTGTGCCCCCCCCAGAAAACGCAGCGGCTAGCGGTGCCGAGCCCTTGCTGGCGCACCTGCGCGGCAGCGATGCCGAGGCCGTGCGCGCTTACCTGCGCCTGCAGCTGCAGCGACAAGGGCTGGCAGGTTTTCTGCTGCAGGCCATGGCTCCCATCAGTATTGCGGTGGGCGAGGCCTGGGCGCGCGGCGAACTGGCCGTGCATCAGGAGCACCTCTATACCGAGGCCATCAAGGTCGTGCTGCGCGAGGAGATCGGGCGGCTGCCGGCGACGCGGCAGGCCCCGCGCGTGATGCTCACCACCATCCCGGGCGAGGCGCACAGCCTTGGGCTGTTGATGGTTGAAGGCCTGCTGCGCCTAAATGGCTGCGAATGCGTGTCCTTTGGCGTGGAAATGCCGTTCGAGGAAATCCTGCGTGCCAGCGAACGCTATGGCGTCGACATTCTGGTGCTGTCTTTCAGCGCCAACTGCACCCCCACCGACGCCTCCATCGCCTTGCTAGGTCTGCGGCAGGCGCTGGCCGCGTCGGTGACCATCTGGGCGGGCGGAGCAGGGCTGCGCGGCGTGCAGTTGCCGGTACCCGGCCTGCAGATTTTTGATCGCCTCGATGCCATCGCCCCGGCTGTGGCTGAGTGGCGTACGCGTGCCTGAACGCGGCTCGAGGTAACGCTCTGGCCGCTGCAGAGCACACGCAGCGCATTTTCTGCGCGCCTGGAGTTCAGTGGGCGAGCTGACGGAAATTGGCAGAGTTGTGATGTTTTTCCGTGGCATGATGGACCCAATTGTCAGCCCCGGAAAAGAAATGCGCGTCATTCAGCTTGCCCTTGCTAGCCTTTTGCTCCTGTGCATCCCGGCACAGGCCATGCCGCTTGCCAGCCGCCCCAGCGAAAGCGGGCCCGCCAGTGCAAACTGGGAACCCGTCGCAGCCCAAAACGGTGAATCTTTGCTGCACTGGTCCGTACCCGCTGGCCGTCGTGGCAGGCCGGAGCGGGCCACACAGGCGGTGTTGCTGGTGCCCTTGCCGGCAAGTGATGTGCAGGCCCGCCTTGCCGGGGTACTCAAGCGCGAAGGATTCAGGTTGCAGGAAACCACCGCCGTTCTGCTGGATAGTCAAGCCGGGTTTGGCGGAAGGGATCTGGCTGAGGGTGATCGCTGGTGGGGCTTGTATCTTTCGCATCATGCCGAAATCCTGCCCGAAGTCAGCGACGCCCGGCTTGATCCGTACTGGCAGAAAGGGCTTGCCAGCGGCGCCATCCTGCCGGCCGATCTTGAGGCGCTCAATCAGCGCCGCGTGCAGCAATTGCAAGGCAGTGTGCTTCGGGTTCCGGCCGCCAGGGCCGCAGCCGAACTGCGCAGCCCGCAAACCGTGTGGCAGGCCAGTCTGGAGCAGCGCTCGCGCTCTGGCGACCAGATACGCAGCGAAACCATCCGGATCTACGATGTCAGCCGCTTGCTGGGGGCAAGCTATACCGCAGTGACGCTCAGCCGCGAGGACAGCTACCGCAACCCGGACTACAACCCGTTCAAGATTGAGCTCTGCATGATGGGAGGCTGTGGCAAGTCAGCACGTTTGTCTTATAGGGTAGTGCCCTATGCCAGTCTGTCGCGCCTGCTGGCTGCGTTGCCAGCCGATACCCTGGTTGCTGATTCGCCGCTCTACTGGGCTAAGCCCGCGGCCGCTGCGCCTTTGCCCGATTATCGCGAAGTGCCTGCCGCGTCCGCTGCGGCGGTAGCGCTGGTCGGCGAGGGTTTTGACTGGGGTAACAAGAATGCCAGCCCTTCAGCCTTGCTGGTACTGCCAGACGGTGATCTGCTGCTGGCCGAGACCCGCCGCGCGACCGCTGCAGATTCAGATTCGTCGCATGTCAGTACTGTGTACCGCCATCGTTTTAGTAGCAGCGGCGTGCAGAGCCAGCAGCTGTGGCAGATCCCGAAGGAGAGCAGTTTCAGGCTGGCGCTGGCGCGCGATGGCAGAACCCTCTGGTTCAGTGCCCGCACCCGCGAAACGTTATACATGCAACGCTACGATCTGCAAAGTGGCGAGGTGTTCAGCCAGGCCATGCCGGGGGATGACGCAGACTGGTTTGTGTGGCAGCTCGATAGCGCGCAACTGCCGCGATTCTATGACGCGGTACCGGATTACCAAATCAGCCAGTGGCGCCCCGAGGGCGAGCCGCAGCAGCTGCTGGCCAAGACCCTGCGCGCGAATTTTTCCGGGCGGGAAGGCGTGGGCAAGCTGCAGCCCGTGTATGGGCACTTTACTGCCAGCGAGTGGGCTGCCGATGACTGGGGGCTGACCGAGCTGGATCTCGCCACTGGCATGACAATGCGCAGCATTCCCCTGCCGCAGGATGTACGCAGCAGCTACTGGACCGCGTCGGCGCTGGCCGCCCCGGATGCCGGCTGGATTGCCCGGCCGTGGCTGCGTGACGTGATTGAGGCAGATGGCGAACGGCGGCGTGGCTGGGGGGCGTATATCGTGGATACCCGGCTGGGTAAAATCCGTTTTTCAGCCGCACTGGATCAGCCTGGCAATGTGATGCCGGTCATGGCCCGCTCGGCCAACGGCCGCCTGCTGGCGCTGGGGCAGGAGTGGGATGGCAAGTTCAATAACCGCTTCGGGCTGTGGGATGTTGCCAAGGGGACCAGCCCGGTGAATCTGCAATTGCCGGCGGGAATCGGGAATGGCTATCTGCGGGGACTGGCTTTCTCGCCGGACGGGCGGTTTCTGTATGCGCTCAGCGACCGGTGGCTGGTGCGCTGGGCGCTGCCGGCAGCCTTGCAGGACAAGGCCCAGCCTGGAAACTGGCCGGCCGAAGGCTGGAAATCCTAGCGTCCCATCGGGGCTGGCCAGCGCAGGATGACAAGCAGCCTGGGAATAATGCGCAGCGAGCTCGCATAGAGTATCAGGACCAGGCAAATTGCCCCGGCAAGCAACATGGGCGTGCCGGCTGTCAGCACAATCACCATCAGCAGTACGACCCAGGCGGGCAGTGAAGCCAATGCGCTGGCCCAGAGCCAGCGCTCCCGCTGTTGTGCCAGTTGCGCCAGTACAAAGCGCAGTAAGGCATGGCCACCAAGCAGCAATGCAAACTGGCGGTTTGCTGCGCTGCTTTGATGTGCCATCTGCGCCATGGCCGGAGCCGCGATATAAAAGGCCCCGCTCACGAGCAGCGTACCCAGTGCCCACCAGCCATCCAGCCGGATGGCGTCAAACAGGGCACTGGCGGATTCGTCGTACAAGTCTAATGTCGGGCGGGGCATGGCAGCGTGCAGGGACAGTCGGGCTAAGCGTTATCGCGAGACTAGCAGAGCGCCTGCAGCAGGGCTTGACCGGGCTGGTACAATCGCCTTTTGTGTTTCATATGGAGTACTGCCGATGGCCGGATTGAAAGTGGCGCTGATTGGCGCAACCCCGACCTTTCTCGAATTGCTCGCCGACAGCGGGCTGGTGATCAGCGCACTCTATCCGCTGGCCGCCCAGGATGATGGCAGCCTGCTCGAGCATGGTGATGACGTATGGCCGGTGATTGGTCTGGATGATTTCGATTTTGCCGATGTCGACCTCTTGCTGTGCCTGGCGGATCCCGAACTGGCGCAAGCCGCGATTCCACAGGCGCTGGCGGCCGGCCTGACCGTGCTGGATGCCAGCAATGCCGGCGTGGCGGCTGGTGACAAGGGGCGGCTTTTGAGCCTGCCGCACATAGCCGCCTTGCAGCTGGCAAGGCCGCTGCAATCGCTGGCTGCAGCCGGTGGTATCGAGGCCGCCTCCGCCAGCGTTTTCCTGCCGGTATCGGCCAGCGGCCAGGCCGGTGTGGATGAACTCTCGGCACAGGTGCGCAGCCTGTTTGCCCATGGTGACATCAGCAGCAAGGTCTTTGCCAAGCGCATCGCCTTCAACTTGCTGCCGGATTTCTCCGCCGCATTGCGTGGCGGCATTGCCAGCCAGCTTGGCAAGATGACCGAAGGCCTGCAGCTGGATACGCTGCAGTTGATCCACATGCCGGTGTTCTACGGCATGAGTGCATCGCTGACCATGCGGCTGAAATCCGCCATGAGCGATGCGGAAGTGCGTGCGGCGCTGGCGGCCAATGAAGGGTTGCTGGTATTGCCCGAGGGCCAGCTGGTTGCTACGCAGGATGTCATCGGCGCGGACAAGGTCTGGGTCGGTGATGTGGCGCTGAGCGCCGATGGCCGTACGCTGCAGTTGTGGCTGCTGGCGGATAACAGCCGCCTGCAGGCGATGACCGTTCTGGCGGTTCTGCTGCAACTGGCGGCCAGCCGGCATTAAGCAGCGGGAGCGCAAAAGGGCCGGCAATGTCGGCCTTTTCATGCGTGTTTTACGACGTAGTCAGTCCGCGCTGCGGCTGCCCTTGCGGCGCAGCGCGCGCAGGGCAAAACGGCCCGGGTCGACGGCGTCCAGTAGCGCCCGATCCAGTGGCAGTGGCTCGCCACTCAGCTGGCTGGCAATCAGTTCGCCGGCCAGCATGCACCAGGTCAGCCCGCGCGCGCCGAAGCCCAGCGCGCCGTACAGCCCGGGCAGGCGCGCCAGTTGCCAGAGCTGATGCGCCGGGCTGTGCTGTTCACCGGGCACCGGCAGCGCGCCAATCAGGGGCAGGCGATCGGGAGAGGCCGGTCGCGGGCAGCAGCGCCAATCGTGCAGCGATATGCCTGCGACATCCAGATCGGGCAAGACCTTGCGCAAGCCCGCCAGATTGCGAGCGGCGGCCGTGGCTTCATCCTCGCCTGCAGCCAGTTCGGCTGCGCCGACGCAACGCAAACCCTGATAGGCAGGCGTGAGGTAGCTGGGGCCGGACAGGCTGAAGGGCGGCTCGGAGAGCTCGGTCGCGGGGATGCGGCTGACGACGCGCAGGCTGTCACTGAGCGGCAGCTCGGCCTGCGGGCAGAGCCGTGCTGCGGCCGTGGCGTTGGCCAGAATTACGGTCTCGCTTTCGCCCAGAGCGGTTTCATCGGTGCCGAGCAAGATCCAGCGCTCAGCGTTGCGCTGCAGGCGGGCAACCTGCTGCCCGGTCTTTACTGTAATGCCCGGATGCGCCAGTAATGCGCGGCACAACCCTGGCGGATGTATCCAGGCGGATGCTTTGTAAAATAAGCCTCCCGACGCAATACGATAGTGGGTATTCAGCTGCTCGGCTGTGACAAAGCGGGCCAGTTCATCGGGAATGGCAAGCTCGCTGCTGAGCGTTGCCATCAAGTCGAGTTGCTCGGCGTTCTTGGCGACCTGCAGCTGCCCCGGGTTGCCCCAGGGTACAGGAACATCACTCGAATCCAGCTGCCTGAGTACCTGCAAGGTGAGCGCACAGCCGGCGCGGGTCAGGCGTGCCTGCAGATTGTCATCTCGGCTGAAGGTCGGATGCATCAGCCCGACATGGTTGCCGGACGAGCCACTGGCAATCTGGCTGGCCTGCTCGAGGATCGTGACCTGCCAGCCGCGCCGGGCTAGCTGCCAGGCACAGGCCGCCCCGGCCATCCCGGCTCCGATCACAATGGCCTGGCGCGAAGCAGGGCGCGTTGGGCGGCGATTGCGCCATTGCGCTGCGATGGTACTTGTTCCGCGCAGCATCTGCCGTTTGCCGGCAAAGCCGGCCACACGCTCGACGCTGAAGCCGGCGGCGGTTAATCCCCGGCGCACATGTCCGGCCACGGTGTAGGTCGCCAGCGTGGTGTGATCATGAGCGAGCCGGCGCAGCTGCCGGTAGATCGGCTCGCACCAGAGCTCGGGATTCTTGTCCGGCGCAAAACCGTCCAGATAGATGGCATCGGCGGCCAGTTCCAGTTGTGGCAGCCAGTGGCCGGCTTCGCCAAGCACCAGCGTCAGGATGACTTTGCCACCCGCCAGTTCGACCCGGTGCACTCCGGGCGTCAGCCAGGGCCAGGCCGCACGCAGCGCTGCGGCTTCACTGGCAATCTCGGGGTAATGGGCATGCAGCTGCGCCAGGTCATCGCGCGTGAAGGGAAACTGCTCGATCGAAACAAAGTGGAGCCGTGCACAGCGCTGCGGATCTGCAGCCCAGGTCTGCCAGGTGGCGAGAAAACTCAAGCCCTGACCGAAACCGGTTTCCAGAATGGTGAAATGCTCGTGGCCGCGCCAGGCTGCGGGCAGCCCATTGCCGGCCATGAAGACCTCACGGGCCTGTGCGAGACCACCGCCACGCGAATGATAAATGTCGTCAAACTGGCTGGAATAGGGAACGCCTTCGCTACTGAGTTCAAGGCGGGCCGGAGTGATGGGCTGCATGGCGGAACGCGGAGGGACAATGGGTGGATTCTAGCCGTTTGTGTGCTGGGAGACATGCCTGATCATCGTCCGCAGCCGGCACGGCGCGCCGGCTGGTGCGACAAGGTGGCGTGAGGAGTGAACTGTGCCGTTTGCGGTATGACCCTGATCAGGGTTAAATGCCATATCTGCAGGCAAGATTGACTGCTAGTCTGCAGCAGCAAGGAATTGTGCCGCTTTTTTCCGATTACTACGGGGGTTGCTCGATGAGCTTTTTTCGCCAGCATGTGCGGAACCAGCTGGGCGAAGCACCGGCAACGCTACTCACGCTGACCGATCCGCCCGCCGAAGGACGCTCAGCCGCCGAGCAGGCCGGCCACCCGGGGCGTCTGCACCTCTGGCACCAGCAGCTTGCCGCCTGGGCTGGGGTGATCGCGGCCTGCCTGATGATCCCGCTGCATTTCCTCCTGGGGGGCGATTCCCCTCAACTGGCCATCTACAGTGTTTATCTGCTGGCCGGCGGCAGCTTTGCCACGCTGGCGCTGCTGCTGGATGGCCAACATGCCCAGCGGGCCATCTGGGCGCAGCGCCTGCTGGTCGCGGTTGTCGTACCGTGGCTGGCGGTACTGGCTGTCTCCGCCGAACAGCCGGCTTTTCCGCTGGTGCTGATTTTCTGGCCTCTGCTGGGGTTGTGGTTACTGATGCTGACCACCACACCGGGGCAGTGGCTGTTCTGCATGCTGCTGGCGCTACCGGCATTGACCGTGCTGACGGGACTCACCCACGGGCTGGATCGCAATCTGCTGGCGGCTGCCATGCTGCTGATTTTTATCGCGCTTCTGGCGACCAGCGTCCAGATGGCTCATCTGCGCCGGCGTGTGCGTGCCTTCCGGCAACGGGTCGCCGAGCGTGAGGCGCATCTGAATGCCCGTGCCGACAAGATGCGCAAACTGGCATTGCGCGATGCGCTGACCGGGCTTTCCAACCGCCTGCATCTGATTGCGCGGTTGCGCAAAGTGCTCGAAGATCGCCAGCGGCGCTATGAAGGGGCAACGCTGTTTCTGATCGATCTCGATTATTTCAAGCAGATCAATGACGAGCATGGCCATGATGCCGGTGATGCGGTGCTGATCGAAGTGGCGGCGCGATTGCGGCGCGTGGTGCGGCACGAAGATCTGGTGTGCCGGCTGGGCGGCGATGAGTTTGTGCTGCTGATCGAAGGCAAACTGCTGCAACAGCATGCCGAGCAGCTGGCCGACAAAATTCTGCATAGTTTCAGCCAGCCCTGTGTCTTCAATGGTGAGCCCCTGCCCATCGGCGGCAGTATCGGCATTGCCAGCCTGCACGCCGGGCTGAGCGAGCCCGAGAGCTGGCTGAAAGAAGCAGATGAAGCTATGTATATCGCCAAGCATGGCGGAAAGAATCGTTTTGCCGTGCATACCCCGGTGCGTAACTGAATGTTGCGTACACCGGGTGTGCAACATCACAGCCGTTACCAAGTAATCTCTGGGTAAAAGTTTGTGCGTGTTAGAGTAATTTTCAAAACAACACCACCGCGCAACCCCCAAGAGACATATCATGCAAAACCGTTACCACTGCGGCCATGCCGAGCACAAGCAGATTGCCGGTTCCGACTGGCATGCCAGCGCGATCCAGTTTCCTTGCCCTGCCTGCCTGAGAGCCATGGCCATCGGGCAGCGCAAGCACACGACTGCCTATGTCAATTTGCAACAGATCGGCGCGGCAATGGCATCCTTCGTCGTCGAGGTGAGCGATGCAACAGCCGCACTGGGCGAGTTGCTGTCAAGACAGGGGTATTGCAGCAGTTCGCCGGCGCGCGATGAGCTCACCCACGCGGCCGAAGCGGGCAGGGACGGGCAGGTCTGGCGCAAGGAGTATCACTTTGGCAGTGACACGCCGCCGCATTTCGTCATGGCGCTGATGCAGACCATCAAACAGGAAGTAACCATCCTGAGCGAATACTGCCCGGCACTGGACGGCGCCGTGGCGTTCATGGCCTTTCCACGGCGCAATGCAGATCTGGAGGCAAACCTGTTTGCCGAGCATGGTTCGCTTGAGGATGCCTGGCACGCCAGTGCGGCCATGCAGTAAGCCCCAGCATCCGCAGCTCTAGAGGCGGGATGCTGGGGACGTGTGTGCACTATTGCGCGAAAAGTTGCGTCCACAGTTCCCTGACTTTCTCCAGATGTCCGGCGAGGGCTTCCAGTTCCGCTGCGCCGGGCTTGCTGTCGTTCAGCCGCGCAGCGTGCTGCAAGCGGCGCAGTTCGCGGTAGGCATACCGGCTGGGCTCGGCGAGCTCCGCCGGTATCAGTCCGGCTTCACTGGCTACTCCCAGCAACGCAATGTTGCCGCTGTTGGCCGTGAGGGCCGGGCAGCGTGCGGCATGCGCCAGAATCAGGAACTGGACGATGAATTCGATATCCACAATGCCGCCGCGCAGATGCTTGACGTCATCGGGGTGCGCCGGATGGGTTTCCAGCATGCGTTCGCGCATCTGCTGCACTTCCTGCCGCAGCGCCTCGGCATCGCGCGGCAGTGAGAGGATTTCGCAGCGGAAGTGCTCGAACCACTGGCCGATCTGTCGGTCGCCAGCGGCAAAACGCGCCCGGCTGATGGCCTGATGTTCCCAGACCCAGGCGGATTTGTGCTGGTATTCGCTGAAGGCTTCCAGGCTCGATACGAGCAGGCCGGATGCGCCATTTGGCCGCAGGCGCAGATCAATGTCGTAGAGCATTCCCGCCGATGTCAGCGAGGTCAGCCAGCTGACAATCCGTTTGGCAAAGCGGGCGTAGATTTCCTGGGCATTCGGATCCGCGTCGTCGAACAGGAAGACGCAATCCAGATCCGAGCCATAACCCAGCTCCTTGCCGCCTAACTTGCCGTAGCCAATCACCGCGAAGGCCGGCGTTTCGCGGTGGCGCCCGGGCAGCTCGCGCCAGACTTCTTCCAGGGTCACCGAGAGAATCAGGTCGGCGAGGTCGGAGAGATGGTCGGAGACTTTCTCCAGCGTGAGCATGCCAGCGATGTCCTGTGCCACCAGCCGGAAAATCTGTGCGTGCTGGAAATGGCGCAGGCAATCCATCTTGCCTTCGGTATCGCCGTCGTATTCGCGGATATCCTCGCGCAGCCGTGCGCCCAGTACGGCCCAGTCGGGCTCCTGGTACAGCAGGCGCGCATCCAGCAATTCGTCCAGCAGGATGGGGTGGCGGGTCAGGTATTGGGATACCCAGGAGCTGGCGCTGTAGAGATCGGTCAGCCGGCGCAATGCCTGCGGATGCTCGGCCAACAGTGCCAGATACGATTCCCGCCGGCTCACGCTTTCGATCAGATCCAGCACGCGCAGCAGCGTCACATCCGGGCTGGGATAGTCGGCGGCAGTGTCGATCAGTGCCGGCAGGATGATGTCCAGCCGCTTGCGGCAGCGCTCGGGCATCTGTTGATAGCGGTTGCTTGAGGTATAGCTCTGCAGTCGGCGTATTACCTCGGCTGCATTGATATACCCTTTGCTTTCTAGGCGTTCGGCAGCCTGTTCATCCTGCAGGCTCGATAGATCCTGGCTGCTGTTGCTGCCTTCAACCGGGGACTGGCTGAACACCTGTTCGAACTGCCGCGCGACCTTGTCACGATGGTAGTTGAGCGCCACAAGAAAGCTGTCCCAGTCCGGGTAGTTCATGCTGCTGGCGATGCGTGCGCGGTCGGCCTCGCCGGACGGCAGCATCTGCGTCTGCGCGTCATCCAGATACATGATCCGGTGCTCCAGATCGCGCAGGAATACATAGGCGGCATCCAGATCGGCAACGGCTTCTTCCGGCAGGGTTCCCTGCTGGCCAAGTTCGCGCAGGATCACGCGGGTGGCGCGCTGGCGCAGGGCCTTGCTGCGCCCGCCGCGGATCAGCTGGAACACCTGGCCGATGAATTCGATCTCGCGGATGCCGCCTGGACCGAGCTTGATGTTGTCGAGCTTGTCGCGGCGCTGTACTTCGCGGCGGATCTGGCTGTGCAGGTCACGCATTGACTGATACGCGCCGTAGTCGAGGTATTTGCGGAACACGAAGGGCTGCACCAGTTCATCCAGCCCGGCGGCATCGCCGGAGAGGGCGCGTCCCTTGATCCAGGCGTAGCGTTCCCATTCCCGCCCCTGCGTGAGCAAGTAGTTTTCCAGCGCGGCAAACGAGCACACCAGCGGCCCGGAATCGCCAAAAGGACGCAGGCGCATGTCGACGCGAAACACGAAACCGTCGTCGGTGTTGTCACCGATAAGATTGATCAGGCGCTTGCCCTGCAGGGCGAAGAATTCATGATTGCTGATCTTGCGCGGACCGGTTGTTTCTCCGTCTTCCGGGTAGACGAAGATCAGGTCGATGTCACTGGAGACATTCAGCTCGCGCCCGCCCAGCTTGCCCATGCCGACGACGATCAGTTGCTGGCGAGTACTGCTGTCCTCGCCGATTGGTTCGCCATGGCGTTCATCGGGCTGGTTGAGCCAGTCCAGGGCTGCGGTGATGGCGACCTCGGCCAGGTCGCTGATGGTGGTCACGGCTTCTGGCAGATCGCTCAGACGTGCCAGCTCGCGGGCAATCAGTCTGGCCATCACCCGCTGGCGCAGCTGGCGCAAGCGCCGTTTCAGCTCCTCGTCGCTGTAGACCGGCGCCTGCGCCAGAAACGCCAGCATCTCTTCGCGCGAGAACGGCTGCCCGAACTGCTCCGATGTCAACGCCTGCAGCTCCGGGTAGCGGTAGAACAGGCGTTGCAGGTAAGTGCTGTGCGCCAGTGCGGGGGCCAGCAGATCAGGCTGGTCGTTATGCATTTCACTCATGGACAGGCCGCTTGCTTGCTAGAATACGGATTCCATAACCCTAACACAGGCACCGCTGATCTGGCTTGCCTGCACCGGTTCAAGCCATGCCTGATGTTACTGCGCAGCCCCGCGGCGGGCGGCGTATCCTTGAGCGTCTTTGCACCCTGAGCGCCACTGCGCGCCGCATCGTGGTCGCAGTGCTGATGCTGCTACTGTTGCTGCTGGTGACCCTTGCTGCTCTGTGGCAGTGGTGGGTCATTCCATCCGTTGACCGCTACCGCCCCTGGCTGGAATCCTCGATTTCCCGCCAGACCGGCCTGACTGCCCGTATTGGTAGTGTAGCGGCCGGTTGGGATGGCGTGCGCCCCGAACTATCGATCAACCGTTTTACCCTGCAAGGACGTCAGGGCCAATCGTTGCTTTCGCTGGAACGCATGACGACCAGTCTGTCGTGGTGGCGACTGTTGCTGGGGCAAGTACGCTTCAGCATGATCGAACTGGATTCGCCGGAGTTGACCCTGGTCCGCACCCGGGCTGGCCATTGGCAGTTGGGCGGCCGGGATGTTGCTGCCAGCGGCGATGCCGAAGGTGGCAATGAAGTACTCGACTGGCTGCTGCAGCAAGGCGGTGTCAGCATGAGCGGTGGGCGTTTGCGAGTGATTGACCAGCAGCGGCAACCGGCGCGTGAATTGCTGCTGGAGCGGGTCGATTTTGCCAGCAGCCAGTGGTTTGATTACCGGACCGTCAATCTGGGGATGAATCTGCCCGCAGGGCTGGGAGGGCGCATGAGCCTTTCCGGACGGGTGCATGGCAGTGATCCGCGCCGCCTCGATGACTGGTCGGGTACGCTGACGATGCAAATTCCTGATACCGATCTCGTTCGTCTTGGCGAGTGGCTCGCTTTGCTGCGCAGTCAGGAACGTGTGCGAGCCGGCCGTGGGCAGTTGCAACTGGGGATGACGTTTGCCGATGCCCGCCTGGAGCAGCTGGACGCCGAGCTGAAGGTCAGTGAGCTGAAGCTGGCCGGCACTCGGGATATTGTCACTTTTCCGCAGGTTGATGCTTCTTTCAGCTGGCAGGCAACCCGCAAGGGCGAGGTTATCCGCTTCGACGGGCGCCGTATCCGCACCGGCAGCGGCGAGGTTTGCTCCGGCTGCCGCATCGATTTTTCCCGTACGGATGAATCACGGCGTCTCGAGGCACGCAATGTGACCCTGGACGGATTCAACGAAGTACTGCCGCTGCTGCCACTGACATTACCTGCCGAGCTCGCGGGCGGTCGTTTTGCCGGCGATGTGCTGCGCTTGCAGCTGGATTGGCAGGGCGCAGCAGCAGCGGCAAGCAACTGGCAGGCTGAACTGGCGTTTCGCCGTCTCGGAGTAGATTTGCCTGCACTTGCAAGCGCATTCTCCGGCCTGGATGGAGAGATCCGGCTTACCCCGGAAAGTGGCGAGCTCAGCCTGAGCGGGCAGAGCGCAGCCTTGCGCTACCCCGCACAGTTTATCGATCCCCTGCAATTTACTACCCTGAAGCTGGCACTGGACTGGCAGCGCAAGGGCAAGGGCTGGCAGGTCGCACTCGGCGAGCTGCAACTGGCCAATCAGGATATGGCTGTCGATGCCGCCGGGCGCTACGAATGGCCAGGCCAGGGATTGGGACGCGTCATGCTTGACGGGCACATCCCGCGGATGCAGGCCGAGCGTGTCTACCGCTATCTGCCGCGGGTCATCGGTGATGAGACGCTGGACTGGTTGCGTAGCGCCTTGCGTGCCGGACAGGCCGAGCAGGGGGTAATTCACTGGCATGGCGAAGTGGCCGATTTTCCGCATCGGGATGACCGCAACGGGGTGTTCGAGATCAGCGCTCAGGCTCGGGGTGTCACCCTGTCCTATGCCGATGACTGGCCCGCGATCGGCGGCATCGATGGCAAACTCCGGTTTCGCGGCGTCGGAATGGAAATTACCGCACCACGTGCGAGCATTTCCGGTGTGGCACTGCAGGATGTGGTGACCCGGATCCCCGATCTGGAATACAGCCAGCATGTGTTGGTGAATGGCAAGGCTTCCGGTGTGCTGCAGAACTATCTGGCATTCCTCCTGCATAGCCCCTTGCAGGATGTCGGCGGTGGCATTCCGGCGACCCTCAAGGCTGAAGGCCAGGGCGAGCTGTCCCTGCAGCTGGATATACCGATTGATCGCATCGATGCTACCCAGGTCAAAGGCGGGCTCGTCTTCAGGGCAGAGCGGCTGGATTTCGGGCCGGAAGTTCCTTTGCTGCAGCAAGCCCAGGGCGAGCTGGAATTCGATGCCAGCCAGTTCAGGATCAAGTCGGCGCGCGCCCAGTTGTTGGGTGGACCGATTGCGATCAGTGGCGCCAGTGACAGCAAGGGCGGGATGAATTTTGCCCTGAACGGCGAGGCCCGCAGCGAGCAGGCACTGAAGCGGGAAGGCCTGCCAGCGCTGCTTGCTGGCGTGTTTGCATATCAGGGCAATCTGCAATTCCGCCCCGGCGGCTATGAACTGCTCCTGATGTCCTCGCTGAAAGGGGTGAGCAGCAAGCTGCCGGTGCCGTTGCGCAAGAGTGCGGAGACGGAGTTGCCGCTGCGGCTGAAGCTGGGCCGCAATGATGCCGGACGTTCGCTCTCGCTCTCGCTGGGAACGCTGTTACAGGCCGATCTCGATGGCCGCACTGCTCAGCCCTGGCGGGGGGTGATCGTTCTAGGTGCCCAGCCGCAACCTCTGCCCAAATCAGGCATCGCCATTGCCGGGGGCTGGTCGGAACTGGCAGTGCAGGACTGGCTGGAATGGTGGCAGGCTCAGGATTCAGCCGGGAGCAGCACGGCAATTGGGGTGATGCCCCGTGCTGCCGAACTCAATTTTGGGCGCATCACGGGTTGGGGACAGCAGTTGCAGGATGTAAAACTCGGCTTCTCGGATCTGGGGGCAGGCTGGTTACTGAAAGTCCAGAGTCGTCAGGCGAGCGGGCAGATTATCTCCGGGGGGGCCGGCAGGCCTTTGCAGGTACGTCTTGAACACCTGCAGTTGCCGCTGCCAGATAACCAGGGTGCGGTGGTGGTTGCCCGAGGCCCGGCTGCCAGCGTGTCTACCGGTGCTGCACGCAGTGACATGGCTGAACGGCTGATCTGGTCCGAAATCGATCTGCAGGTGGCCAGACTGATGCTCAAGGATGTAGCGCTGGGGCAGCTGACCCTGGCAGCCCGGGCCATTGGCAATGGCTGGGATTATCGCGAGCTGAGTCTGCAGAATGCTGATGGGCGTCTGGCCATGAGTGGTCAGTGGTTACCACGCGAACAGGTGCCCCACAGCAAGGCCCGTTTTACCCTGGAAAGCCCCGATCTGGGCAAGCTGCTGGCCCGGCTGGGCGAGCCGGATGCCTTGCGCCGTGCGCCGGCCAAGTTCTCGGGCGAGCTGAGCTGGACTGGCAGCAGCCCGATTCCGGATCTGGCATCGCTGGAAGGAAAGCTGCATCTGGATGTCGCATCCGGGCGTTTTGCCAAGGTGGAAACTGGCAGCGCCGCGCGGCTTTTGTCCATCCTGAGTCTGCAATCGCTGATCCGGCGAGTGCAGCTGGATTTCAACGATGTGGTGGCGGAAGGCATGGAGTTCGACAGCATCAAGGGCGATGCGGGTATCGAGCGCGGTGTGGTGCGCACTGCTAATCTCCTGATCGATAGTCCGGCCGCCTATGTGCGCTTCAGCGGCGAAGCCAATCTGGTGGCACGCACGCAGAACCTCAAGGTCAAAATTGTGCCGCGCGTGGGTGATACGGTGGCGATTGCCGCGACGGTGGTGAATCCGATTGCCGGGTTGGCGACGCTGGCGCTGGGCAAAGCCTTTGATGATCCTTTCGGCCAGATGATTTCGCAGGATTACACGGTAACCGGCTCGATGGCCGATCCGCAGGTTAAACGCATTCCCCGTCTCGAATTGCCGCGTGCACTGGGTGGGCAAGGCAATTCACAGGAACGATAGCATCATGGCAGTCAGTCAATTCCGTACGCTCCGCGCCGCGGCCATCCAGATGATTTCCGGTGGCGATGTTCCGAGCAATCTCGCCGATGCCGCACGCCTGCTAGAAAAGTCCTGCGCTGCAGGTGCGGAGCTGGCTGTCCTGCCTGAGTATTTCGCCATTCTGGGCGCACGCGATACCGATAAACTGGCGCATGCGGAACCCTATGGTGAAGGGCCCTTGCAAACTTTCCTGAGTCAGCAGGCTCAAAAGCTGGGTATATGGCTGGTTGGCGGCACAATTCCGCTTTGCAGCGATATCCCCGGCAAGGTATTTAACAGCACGCTGGTGTATGACCCGCAGGGTAACTGTCAGGCACGTTATGACAAGGTGCATCTGTTCAACTTTGACAGTGGCAGCGAACGTTTTTGTGAATCGGCCACGATTGCGGCAGGCGCGCGTGCCGTGCTGGTTGATACCCCGTTTGGTCGCATGGGGCTGGCGATCTGCTATGACTTGCGCTTTCCGGAGCTGTTCCGCCAGGAGCAGGCTGATTTTTGGGTGCTGCCGGCGGCGTTCACTGCCACGACCGGACGCGCGCACTGGGAGGTGCTGCTGCGCGCACGCGCCATCGAGAACCAGTGCTTCGTCATCGCCAGCGGACAGGGGGGCAGGCACGCCAGCGGTCGGGAAACCTTTGGTCACAGCATGCTGATCGATCCTTGGGGGCAGGTGCTGGAGTGTCTGGATACGGGCGCAGGACTGGTGGTGGCTGAGCTTAAAGCCAGTCAGCTCGAGCGCACCCGTCGCGTGTTGCCTGCGCTTGACCACCGGCGCCTGTAACATCTGTGGTCTAATGCGTCTTTCTCCCGCTTTATTTTCAGATTGAACTCCGGTTTGCCGATGACCCATCTCGAACTTGCCCGCCAGTCCCTGCTGGTTCCGTTTTCTCTTGACGATGCCGCGCTTGACCGTGTGTTTGCCAGCCTGCTGCAACACGATGTCGATTATGCCGACCTGTATTTCCAGTATTCGCGCAGCGAGGCGTGGAGTCTGGACGAAGGTATCGTCAAATCTGGTTCGTTCAATATCGACCAGGGCGTCGGTGTGCGGGCGGTCTCCGGCGAGAAAACCGCGTTCGCCTATTCCGACGACATCAGCCTGAATGCCTTGCTGCAGGCGGCCGAGGCCACGCGCGCAATCGCGCGCCAGGGCGGCAGTCGCAGTGCCGGCTTGCGCCGCGGACTGGCCGGGCATGCACTGTACGGCGTGGATGATCCGCTGGCGAGCCTTGATTCTGCCGCCAAGGTCGCCTTGCTGGAGCGCCTTGAACAGATGGCTCGCAGCCTGGATTCGCGGGTCGTACAGGTCATGGCCAGCATCGCCGGCGAACACGAACTGATTTACGTTGCTCGCCATGATGGCGTACATGCGGCTGATGTACGCCCGCTGGTGCGCGTGTCGCTGCGCGTGATTCTCGAAGACAGCGGTCGGCGCGAGCAGGGGAGCAGCGGCGGCGGTGGACGCTTCGATTATGCGTATTTCACCGATGATGTTCTGCTGGATTACGCCAAAAAAGCCGTCGATCAGGCGCTGCTGAACCTGCAGGCGCGGCCGGCGCCGGCTGGCGAGATGACGGTGGTGCTGGGTGGCGGCTGGCCGGGCATTCTCTTGCACGAAGCCATCGGCCACGGGCTGGAGGGGGATTTCAATCGCAAGGGTAGCTCGGCATTTAGCGGGCGGATCGGTGAGCGGGTCGCGGCCAAGGGGATTACGGTCGTTGATGACGGCACGCTGGCCCAGCGGCGCGGCTCGCTGAATATCGACGATGAAGGTAATCCGACCCAGCGCACCGTGCTGATCGAGGATGGCATTCTCAAGGGGTATCTGCAGGACAGCCTCAATGCCCGCCTGATGAATACCGTTAGCACCGGCAATGGCCGGCGCGAATCGTATGCGCACCTACCGATGCCGCGCATGACCAATACCCTGATGCTGGCCGGCGAGCACGATCCGCAGGAAATCATCGCGTCAATAGATCGCGGCCTCTACGCGGTGAATTTCGGCGGCGGCCAGGTCGATATCACCAGTGGCAAGTTTGTATTTGATGCCGCCGAAGCCTGGTGGGTCGAGGGGGGCAAGCTGCAGTATCCGGTGAAGGGCGCAACCCTGATCGGCAACGGGCCGGATGTGCTCACGCGCGTGTCGATGATCGGCAACGACCTGCAGCTCGACCCTGGCGTGGGAACGTGCGGCAAGGATGGCCAGAGCGTGCCGGTAGGGGTCGGACAGCCCACACTGCGTGTCGATGGGGGCTTGACCGTTGGTGGCACGGGCTGACACAGCTTGTCATCTTTTTTTCGGGGGCACTTGCAACTTTTTCCCGCCGCCGGCATCTTAAGTCCTGAGGCGGGCTATTGATCCGCCGTTTATCTCAAGGAGAAGCTTTCATGCAATTCAATCCTGCGACCTACGCCAGCCAGTCCATGGCCGTAGACCGCAACCGCGTGTTGCGCAATACCTATGCCCTGCTGGCTCTGACGATGATCCCCACAGCCATCGGTGCCGTGATCGGCATGAGCATGAATTTCCATTTGTCCGGCTGGGTTGGCATGCTGGTGTTCTTTGCCGTGGCGTTCGGCAGTTTTTGGGCGATTGAAAAGACCAAGCACAGCGCGATGGGTGTCGTACTGTTGCTGGCCTTCACCGGATTTATGGGCCTCTGGCTGTCGCAGATTCTGCAGGTTGCACTGCGCTTCAGCAATGGTGCGCAGTTGATCGGTACGGCCGCTGTCGGCACTTCGGCAATCTTTTTCACACTGGCGACCATCGCCACCGTGACCAAGAAGGATTTCAGCTTCCTTAGCAAATTCCTGTTCATTGGCTTGGTAATGGTGATTCTGGCTGCCGTTGCTAATATCTTCTTCGCCATTCCGGCGCTGTCGCTGGCGATCTCCGCTGCTTGTGTGCTGATCTTCTCGCTGTACATCCTGTACGACGTGAGCAATATCGTGAATGGCGGCGAAACCAACTACATTAGTGCGACGCTGAGCCTTTATCTTGATATCTACAACCTCTTTACCAGCCTTCTGCATCTGCTGATGGCGTTTACTGGCGATCGCGATTGATTGACGCGCCTGCAACAAAAAACCCGCCAGCAGGCGGGTTTTTTGTTGCAGGCCTTTCCTGGAAGGCAGGATGGCCGGCTCACTACTGGCCGATATAGAGCGATCTAGGGCTTATCCCGGCGCTCGATCACGGCCTGTGCCAGGGTGGCCGGATCAGCATGCTCCAGTTCTCCACCAACCGGCAGACCGCGGGCAATGCGGCTCACTTTCAACCCCCGCGCCCGCAGTAGTTCGCTGAGGTAATACGCCGTGGCTTCGCCCTCGGTGGTGAAGTTGGTTGCGAGAATGACTTCTTCGATTTCACCGTCCAGTGCGCGGCTGATTAGCGGTCGCAGTGCGATGTCGTTGACACCGACGCCGTCCAGCGGGCTTAGCCGCCCCATCAGGACGAAATAGCGCCCTTCAAAGGCGCGCGTGGCTTCGATGGCCCACAGATCGGTCGGCATTTCTACCACGCACAGCTGGCTGTGATTGCGTTGCTCATCCTGGCAGATTTCGCAGACGTCAGTTTCGGCAAAGGTATTGCACAGCCGGCAGTGCTGCAGACGCCCCTGCGCATCGATGATGGCCTGGGCTAGCTGCACCGCACCGGCCGGATCGCGCTGAACCAGATGAAAGGCCATGCGCTGTGCCGATTTGGGCCCCACCCCGGGCAGGACTTTTAGCGCGTTGATCAGGGCCTGCAGGGAAGGGGGGGTCGACATAATGGTGGGGTATCCGGCTGCAGGCTATCGTATAAATGACCTGCAGCCTTGTTGGTTGGGGGGTATATCAGGCGTCTTTCTTGATGACGATCTTGGGGAAACGGCTGGAGAAATCCTGTGCCTTTTCGGCGACCTTGATGGCAACCTTGCGGGCGATCTCACGGTAAATGCCGGCGGCCTTGCCATCCGGATCGGCAATCACCGAAGGGCGGCCACTATCGGCATTTAGCCGGATCGAGAGCTCCAGTGGCAACTGGCCCAGCAACTCGGTGTGATAATCCGCACTCATTGCCGCACCGCCACCTTCGCCGAAGATCGGTTCGGCGTGACCGCAGTTGGAGCAGATGTGCATGCTCATGTTCTCGACCAGGCCCAGAATCGGCACCCCGACCTTCTCGAACATCTTCAGACCCTTGCGCGCGTCCAGCAGGGCAATATCCTGTGGCGTAGTCACAATCACCGCCCCTGTTACGGGCACCTTCTGGCTGAGGGTGAGCTGGATGTCGCCGGTACCCGGCGGCAGATCGATGATCAGATAGTCGACATTGTCCCAGTGTGTATCGTTCAGCAGCTGCATCAGCGCCTGGGTCACCATCGGGCCGCGCCAGACCATGGGCTGTTCGGTATCGATCAGAAAACCGATGGACATCACCTGGATGCCGTGGCCGCTGACCGGCTTGAGATGTTGCCCATCCGGAGACTCGGGCTGCTGCCCGGCCACGCCCAGCATGGTGGGTTGTGACGGTCCGTAGATATCGGCATCGAGCAGGCCAACCCGTGCCCCCTCGGCGGCCAGTGCCAGCGCCAGATTGGCGGCTGTCGTCGATTTACCGACTCCTCCCTTGCCGGACGCGACGGCGATGACATTCTTCACGCCATTGAGCAGCGGCACCCCGCGTTGTACCGCATGCGCAACGATCTGACTGCTGATGCCCAGTTTCACATCGTGAACCCCATCCAGTGTCTGCAAGGCTGCACTGAACTGGGCGTGGATGGCCGGATGCAGGCTGGCTGCCGGATAGGGCAGCACGACCTCCAGGCTGACGGTATCGCCTTCGAGGCGAAGATTGCGCAGGCATTTGGCAGACGCATAACTGCGTCCGGTCTGCGGGTCGATCAGTTCGGCAAGGCGTGCCTGTACGGTATCAA
Source organism: Chitinilyticum piscinae (assembly GCF_015223195.1). Taxonomy (GTDB): domain Bacteria; phylum Pseudomonadota; class Gammaproteobacteria; order Burkholderiales; family Chitinibacteraceae; genus Chitinilyticum; species Chitinilyticum piscinae. Next base: position 73,393 of record NZ_JADFUA010000004.1, read on the forward strand.
TGGAGGCCATCGGCGATCCCGGTAATGTGTGTGGTCGTAATTGTGCAACAGATGGGGGCACAAGGGGGCGGCTTCAATCCCCTGTACCGCAACTTGCAGGCCATCTGCCTGCCGCCTCGGCTATGATGAAATCCGGAAACATCAGGGTGGTAAGGCATGCAGAAATCACTGGCCGGCGGCCGGTTCACCGTCGAGAAGAAGCTGGGGCAGGGCGCGCAGGGTCTGGTGTATCTGGCAACTGACGAACAGCTCAGGCGCCGGGTCGCCATCAAGGTGCTGCACAGCCAGGGCGAGAGCGCGCTGGCTGAAGCGCGGGTGGTGAGCAAGCTGCAGCACCCCAATATTGTCACCCTGCACGACGTCTTTGCCGAGACTGGCCATCCCTGCCTGGTATTTGAATATGTCGAAGGGCAGACACTGGCAGATGTGTTGCGTGCCAGCGGGCATCTGCCTGCGATCGAAGCTGTGCGCCTGCTCCTGCCGATACTGGACGGGCTGGCCTTGGCGCATGCGCAGGGGATGGTGCATCGTGACATCAAACCGCAGAACATCATTCTTGATCAGCGCAAGTCGCCACGGTTGATGGATTTTGGTGTCGCCACGCCGCGCAAGACCGGCAGTGCCGGCATCAGCGGGACGGTGGGTTATATCGCGCCGGAAATCCTGCAGAATCTGCCGGTCGATGCGCAGGCCGATGTGTTCGCCGCGGGAATGACGCTGTATCAGTTGCTGACCGGACGGCTGGCCGCCGAGGGTGATTCGCCCTTTGTGATCCTGCAGCGCACGCTGAGTTCCCCATTCGTGCCGCCTTCGACGCTGCAGGCCGGTATCGATGAGCGGCTCGACCAGATTGTTATGACCGCCCTGTGCAAATCGGCGGATGAGCGCTATGTGGACGCTGCCGCATTTCGTGATGCACTGGCGGCGTGGCTGGAGCGCCCCGAGGCTGCCGCAGGCGCTGCAGCCGAAGATGCCGCGGCCCGGCACAGCACGCTGGAGTTTCTGCTGCGGCGCATGCGCCATACTGCCGATTTTCCGGCGCTGTCGCAGACCATCAGTGCGATCAACAAGATCGACGAGGCTGATACCGAACGGCTGCAAAGCCTTTCCGAAGTCATCCTCAAGGATTTTTCACTGACGAACAAGCTGCTGCGCATCGTCAATTCCGCAACTTACGGGCAGTTCGGCGGCACCATCAGCACCGTGTCGCGGGCGATCGTGATTCTGGGCTTCGACAATATCCGCAATCTGGCGGTTACCCTGCTGCTGTTCGAGCACATGCACAACCGCAATCAGGCGGTGAAGCTGCGCGAAGCCGTGCTGCACGCTTTTTTCGGCGGCTTGCTCGCGCGCATGCTGGGGCAGAAAGCCGGCTGGCGCGAGGCCGAAGGCGTGATGATCTGTGGCATGTTCCAGCACCTGGGGCGGTTGCTGACTCTGTACTACTTCCCTGAAGAGAGTAACGAGATCGAGCGTTGCAGCCAGCAGCAGGGTATTAGCGATATCCTTGCCGCAGAGCGCGTACTGGGTATCAGCTATCGCGAACTGGCGCTTGGTGTGGTGCAGAGCTGGAATTTCCCCGAGCGCATGGTTCACAGCATGCGCCCCTTGCCGGATAACACCATCCGCGAGCCGCAAAATACCGGCGAGCGATTGCGGGTTTTTGCCAATCTGGCCTACGAGTTGCTGCCCTGCCTGGATCTGACCGACAAGGATCTGCCGGTTTTCATGGCGCGGCTGGTGCAGCGGTTTGCACCGGCGGTTAGCCTGCATGCCAATGACTACGAAAAGGTCATGCAGGAAACGGCCAAGCAGTATTTGGATTACATGTCATTGCTGGGAGTGGATACTACCGGCTCGGCCTATGCCAAACGCCTGGCAAAACTCGCTGGTGTCCCCCTCGCACAACTGCTTGCCACCCGGGATGCTGAAGGGGACACCCTGACCAGTATCCGCCTCGAAACCCCGCCGGTCGAGGAAGTGGTCTCCCCCCAGCAGATTACCAGCCTGCTGGCCGCCGGTGTTCAGGACATCACCAATACGCTAGTGGGCGAATTCAAGCTGAATGATCTATTGCGGATGATTCTGGAGACCATGTTCCGCAGCGTCGGCTTCGAGCGAGTGCTGTTCTGCACGCGGGATGCCAAGACCAACCGCATGCTGGCCAGATTCGGCTTCGGCCCGGATATCCAGCGCATCGTACCGGTTTTCGGTTTTGATCTGGGCGGAGTGAATGATGTGTTCCAGCTGGTGGTGGCCCGCAATGCCGATGTCCTGATCGAGGACATTGATGCCGAGTCGATCCGCAACCGCATTCCTCAGTGGTACCGCAGCAGTATCCACGCACGGACGTTTATTGTGTTGCCGCTGGTCATCGACAAAAAGCCGGTCGGACTGTTCTACGGCGATCGCAGCGATGCGCATGCACTGCAGATCCCGCATGACCAGCTCAACCTGCTGAAAACGATGCGGAATCAGGCCATTCTGGCTGTCAGGCAAAAGCAGACAGGGGGGTAGTGGATATAATTTGTGCGCTGCACAAAAAAAGATTGACAGCGGCATCCGTAGCGTTAGAATGGATTCTGATGATGCACTGCACAAAGGAGATCCCATCATGTACAACGCACAACAATTCGCCGAATTCAATCAGGCCAACATCGAAAAAACCCTGCGTCTGACCAATATCGCTCTGGCTGGCGCTGAAAACCTGCTGCAACTGCAATTCAGCCTGGCTCGCGATCTGATTGCCGAGAATGTCGAAACGGCCAAGGCGCTGTCCAATGCCCGTTCCGCCCAAGATCTGGTTGAGCTGCAGAAGACCCTGAGCCAGCCGGCGGTTGGCAAGTCGCTGAATCTGGCTCGCACCGTTTTCGATGCTGCCAGCAACACCCAGCAAGAAATCAACAAGCTGGTTGAAGAGCAAGTTCTGGAGTTCAACAAGAACCTGCTGTCCAGCTTGGATCAGGCTGTTGCTCAGGCTCCGGCCAGCGGTGCTGCAGTATCCGTACTGAAGAACGTGGTTGAAACTGCCAACACCGCTTACGATGCACTGAACAAGACCGCCCAGCGCATCAGCAGCAACATCACCGAAGCCACCGTGGCTGCTGTTGAAAGCGGTGCCAAGGTTGCAGCCAGCGCCCGCAAAGGTGCCTGATCGCTGTAGCAGGAAACAAAAAGGAGCCGCGAGGCTCCTTTTTTATTGCTTAGAAAATTGGCCTTGCGCGATGTATGTCGCCACAAGTAGTGACTGGTATGGCCTTGCTGGCGATACCTGTCTGCTTAGCGGAAGTAATTCAGCACCCCTTCCAGGCCGACACGGTTGATAGCAAATGGAGCTTCCGCCACTACCTTCGGCTTGGCATGGCAGGCCACGCCAAAGCCGGCCTCGTGCAGCATGGGCAGGTCGTTGGCGCCATCGCCCATGGCCACGACCTGTTCCGGACGCAAGCCCAGTTCCTCGCGGTAGGCAATCAGCTCGGACTTTTTGCGTTGGGCATCGACGATGTCGCCATCAACACGGCCGGTAAGTTTGCCGTTCTCGATCTCCAATACGTTGGCGATGGTACGGCTCAAGTCCAGGCGATCACGCAGCCGGTCGGTGAAAAAGGTAAACCCGCCCGAAATCAGCAGCGTTCTGGCGCCGGCAGCCTGAAAGCCCTTCAGCATTTCCTCGGCGCCCGCCATCAGTTGTAGCCGTTCATCGTAAACACGCTGCAATGCGCCGGCCTCAAGCCCTGCGAGCAATGCCACCCGGCGGGTGAGTGATTCGCGGAAATCCAGCTCGCCACGCATGGCAGCTGCGGTGATTTCGGCGACCTGCGGCTTGATTCCCACCATGTCGGCAATTTCATCGATGCATTCGATGGTGATCAGCGTCGAGTCCATATCCATGACAACCAGGCCGATATCACGCACGCCGAGGTCTTCCGGAATGAAGGCAAAATCAAGTTGATTCGACTCGCAGAAATCGGCGACGGCTTCTTTATTGGCAAGCTGGGCCCCCAGCAGTTTGAAAGCCTGCTGGCTGATGGCCTGGATTTCATGAGCGTCGGAAAGACGCGCCAACTGTTTCAGATCCTGGGTGGCAATTTCGGGGGCCTGGACAACAAGACGGTGCATGATCGGCAGAGGGTGGTCAGCAAAGACCGCGATTCTAGCAAACTCGCCAGCTGGTGTCGGGCTTTTAGCAGGTCTCGTCAGTGGTTTGTCCTGCCTGTTTCCGACTGGCCTGCCAGGACAACAGTGCGCCGCCGGCTGCTGCAAGCATGGCCCCCAGCAAGGTATCGATAACACGATACTGGAGCAGGGTAAGGGCTTGTGGAACGCTGCCCAGCAGCAAGCCGAGCAGCATCAGCAGGGTTAGTGTCGAGCACAATGCAAACCATGCCATGCCGCGGGAAAAGGCATAAGGCAGACCCATCCCAAGCAAACAGGTCAGCAGGGCAAATCCTGATGGTGCAGGCTGGAGCTGGTAGATTGCCAGAGCCAGCAAGGCGGCCGTACAGACAGCCACCAGACGCTGCCAGAGCATGATGAAGGTGCGCTGGTGATCGGGGCGCAGGACCAGCAAGGTGGTGATGCCCACCAGTGCCGGATTGAGCAGGTGCAGGCTGGTGGCCAGCAGCATGCCGCCGGCTACGGCGAAGGTCAGGATCAGACCGAAGCTGAGGCCCGCAAAACGGCCAGCTACCCCTGCCTGCAAGTCATGACGCCAGTAGGGGGCCTCAGGCAGCGCGGTGGGATTGTGCTGCCGGGGCGCAAACAACAGGCTCAGCAGCATGGTCCAGATTGCACCGATGAAAACCCAGTGCAGCTCTGCCAATGGCAGCTGCAGCGGAACTTTGCCCAGCAGATAGCCAATGCCGGCGTAGCGCAGATGGAATTCCAGTGCGATCCCGGCATTGAAGGCAAATCCCAGTGCGATAAAGCCAAGTAGGCCCAGCCACCAGAGCAGCATATGGTTCTGGCTGGCAAAGTAGCCGGCAAGAAATCCCGCAGAGAGCACTATAATGCCCAGCAGCATGTTTTCAAGCCGCTGCTGCTTGCGCTCGCCCATGTCCAGCAGCAGCGTATAAAACACACCCAGTCCCAGTAGTGCTGCGGGCAGCGGCTGCCTGCTGATGGCCAGAGCGACAACCGGTACACCCAGCAGCAGCAGATTCAGTATGATGCGCTGGCGTTGCCAGGGAAGATCATTCGGTTTCAGGTGGGTGATCAGACTGTGTAGAGACATGCTGGACAGACGGGCTGGAGAGGATGACCGCATTGTCGGTGATGCAGTCCTCGCCGTCATGCAAACAAAGCACATTGGCCATTATGTACGTTGCTGAAGATTCATGCGGGCAGCTGAAACCCCAGTTGCGGCAGGCGTGCTGCCACATCACGCAAGTCATGAACGCTGAGGTAACCCGGCCCGCAGCATTCGGCTGTCGAGTCGCGGTTAAGCCAGATGGCCGAAATGCCGAGCCGCGCCGGAATCCGGACGTCGCGCTGGAGGTCGTCACCGATCATGAGGATCGAGTTGACCGGTAAAGCCACCTGCTTGAGCAGCTTGTGCCAGTACTGCGGCGTATCCTTGCTTGCGCCAAGATTGCGGTAGCAGAACACCGGATCGATCAGGTGACCAATTTCCGCACGCTGCAGCGCTGCACGAATCTGGACTTCGGTGGATACCCGGGCGCCCGTGGCCAAGCCGCAGCGGATGCCGGCAAGCTGCAGCAATGCCAGCAACGCCTTCGCATCGGCAAAGGCGTCTACTTCCGGCCATTCGCACATCGGGGCACTGCTGCGCGGATCATCGCGCATCAGTGTGTCCCCCCAGTCGAAGAGTATCAGCTGCGGAATAAGCATGGGTTGGGATGTATGAGGCTGCAGGCTAATCAAGCAGCTGATTGCAGTTCGATACCCCTATGCCCCATGGCACTTCTTGAATTTTTTGCCGCTGCCGCAAGGGCAGGGATCGTTGCGGCCTACCTTCGGTTCCTCGTGCACCACGGTTTCAACCTTGCCGACCTTGGCTTCCAGCCAGAAATAGAGAATATCTTCGATCAGCCATGGCAGCTCGGCTAGCCGTGTTTCACGTCCCTTGATACTGAGCTGGTCTTCTTCGTTTTCCGGATGATGCCCCAGCTCCAGCATCAGGATTTTCGCAATGGTGTCGAAGAAGGCTTCATCCTCATCCAGTGCTGTCTGCCAGGCTTCTTCGCGCAGCAGCATGCCGGCGCGGAAGCCCGACGCCCAGTAGGCGCCTAGGCTTTCCTGCCATTTTTCATCGACGCCTTCGTCTTCCAGAATCAACGGGTAATACAGCGGCTCTTCGCTGACACGTTCGCGGGCACGGATGGAAAAAGCCTGTGCCACGGTGTCGGCATGCCGGCGCAACAGATCAAGAATCTGGCTGGCTTCTGCTTCGGATTCGAATTCCGGTACCGCGCCGGCAAAAATCTGGTTCAACCATTCGTCTTCGGAAACGGCTTCCGGGCCAATGGTGATGGCGGTGAAGAGGCCATCGATCATTTCCAGATCCATGGTTTCTTCCGGGGTCTTGCCGGACATCAGGAAGTCGTTCAGTTCTTCCAGTTCGAATTCGTTGAGTTTCTTGCCCATGAATGCTGGCCTGTAGCGGGATATTAAAACGGGCGAATTATAGCCGAGCAGTGGATGTGCGGGTGTCGCGGTCGGTAACCACGCGGAAAAGCGCAAGAATTACCAAACCTGCCACGGGCGGGCGTGCCAGAATCGATGCTTCCAATCGCTGTTTTCGAAGGAGTCATTCATGCAGGGCATCTGGAAAACACTGCTGGGGACCGTGCTGGCGCTGGCTATGTTTGGCGCACAGGCTGCCAGCGAACAGAAAGTACGCACCCCGTTTATCGAAAACTGGGGGCAGGTGCCGCTGGCGCAGCTGGAGCGCCAGGCAAGCCAATATCCCGGTGTCTATTTCCTGAATGGCGCCGCTGAAGAAAAGGTGATCGCCCTGACCTTTGACGATGGCCCCAGCCAGTTCACGCCCGAGCTGCTGGATGTGCTGAAAAAACACCAGGTGAAGGCTACGTTCTTTGTTTTGGGCAAATCGGTTGAACGCAGTCCGGAGCTGGTGAAGCGGGCGCAGGCCGAGGGACATACCATTGGCAATCACTCCTGGGATCATCCCAATCTGAGCGAGATGCAGGGCGATGCCTACTGGGACAAGCAGCTCAAGCCCACCCAGGATGCACTGAAAAAGCTGCTGGGCTTCGAGCCCGCACTGATGCGCCCGCCCTACGGCTTTCTCACAGATGCGCAGGTGGCGGATCTGGGCAAGCGCAAGATGAAGGCTATCCTGTGGTCGGTTGCTTCGGATGACTGGTTCCTGATCCATACCATGACGCAAGGATCGGCGCAGGCCATTGGCAAGCAGGTGCAGCAGTACGCTCACCCGGGCGCTATCGTGCTCGCGCACGATGCCGGTGGCCGTACCCGCCAGCCGACCATTGAGGCAATGGATGCGCTGATTCCGGAGCTGAAGAAGCAGGGTTACCGTTTTGTAACCGTTGATCAGCTGCTTGGTGTAAAACCCGCCCTGTAAGCCACGCCAGACTGGCGGGAAAACGCGTACAATCCGCGCGTTTTCCCGAACTGGCCACGCCATGCGTATCCTGCTTGCTCCGATGGAGGGGCTGCTCGACCATATCCTGCGCGACATGCTTACCCGTGTCGGCGGTATCGACCTCTGCGTCACCGAATTCGTGCGCGTCTCCGGGTCGCTTTTGCCGAACCGCTGTTTCCAGCGCATAGCGCCGGAGCTGTTGACGCAGAGTCACACGCCGGCCGGAGTGCCGGTTCGGGTGCAATTGCTTGGTTCCGATCCGGTGTGTCTGGCGGAAAACGCCGCGAAGCTTGCCGAACTCAACCCCTGCGGGATTGACCTGAATTTCGGTTGCCCCGCCAAGACCGTCAACCGGCATAAGGGCGGTGCGATTCTGCTGCGCGAGCCGGAGTTGATTCATGAAATCGTTGGCGCCGTGCGTGCTGCCGTGCCTGCGCACCTGCCGGTTACGGCCAAGATGCGGCTCGGCTACGAGGATACTGGCAATGCACTGGCCTGCGCGGCGGCGATCGAAGCAGCGGGGGCTGCCGAGCTGGTCGTGCACGCACGTACCAAGGTCGATGGCTACAAGCCGCCTGCCTACTGGGAGTGGATTGCCACAATCCGTGAACATATTGCCATTCCGGTGATTGCGAACGGCGAGATTTGGACGGTGGAGGATTTTCAGCGCTGCCGTGCGATTTCCGGCTGCGACGATTTCATGCTGGGCCGGGGTATTGTCGCCAATCCGGGCTTGGCCCTGCAGATTCGCGGCGCGCAGGCGCCGAGTTGGCTGGAAATGCTGCCGCTGCTGGCCTTGTTCTGGGAAAAGGTCCAGGACACCGTGCAGCCCAAGCATCGCGCCGGACGGATCAAGCAGTGGCTGAATTACTTGCGCCGGCATTATCCCGAAGCGGAAGCCGCGTATATCGAGCTGCGCCAGATCAGCAATCCGGATGATTTTGCGACACAATTTTTTGCCGGACAGTATTTGGTCAGAAATGAATTATCTGCAGGTATCAACCTTTAATCCATGTATTTACTGGTCTGCAGAGTGATACCTTTTGCAGTATTAAGCTGATTTTGGCAAACAAAAAGCCCCGCACTGCGGGGCTTTTTGCTGGAGCAGGGGCTGCCTGATTACAGCAGGTGCTTGATCGCGTCACGCTCTTCGGACAGTTCCTTGGCGGTGGCGTCCATCTTGGCTCGGCTGAATTCGCTGATTTCCAGGCCTTCGATGATGGTGTACTTGCCGTCCTTGCAGGTTACCGGGTAGCCGTAGATCAGGTCGCTGTAGCCGTATTCGCCGTTGGCCGGAACACCCATGGTGACCCAGTCGCCTTCCGGAGTGCCCAGTACCCAGTTACGGATGTGGTCGATGGCAGCATTGGCAGCAGAGGCGGCGGAAGACAGGCCGCGCGCCTTGATGATGGCTGCGCCACGTTGCTGAACGGTCGGGATGAATTCGCTTTCCAGCCACTTCTGATCGTTGATCAGGTTCGCAGCATTCTGGCCCTTCACTTCGGCGTGGAAGATGTCCGGATACTGGGTGGCGGAGTGGTTGCCCCAGATGGTCATCTTGGTGACGTCAGTGACGGCAACGCCGGTCTTCTGGGCGATTTGGGTCAGGGCGCGGTTGTGATCCAGACGCATCATGGCAGTGAAGTTGGCCGGGTTCAGGTCCGGTGCATTCTTCATGGCGATGTAGGCGTTGGTGTTGGCCGGGTTGCCGACCACCAGCACCTTTACGTCACGCGAGGCTACGGCGTTCAGTGCCTTGCCCTGGGTGGTGAAGATGGCGCCATTGGCTTCGAGCAGATCCTTGCGCTCCATGCCCGGGCCGCGCGGACGGGCGCCAACCAGCAGGGCAACGTCGGCATCCTTGAAGGCAACCATCGGATCGTCAGTCTGAACGATGCCGGCCAGCAGCGGGAATGCACAGTCATCCAGTTCCATGACCACGCCGTTGAGCGCCGGCAGGGACGGAGTGATGTCCAGCAGTTGCAGGATGACCGGTTGATCCGGACCCAGCATGGCGCCGGAGGCGATGCGGAACAGCAGGCTGTAACCAATCTGGCCGGCTGCGCCGGTAACGGCAACGCGTACAGGTTTCTTCATGTTCATGAACTCCGAAGGCTTGGAGGGCGACACGCCTCCATTTATATAAAGCTGTCATGCCGGCGTTCGCTGCCGACTGGTGCGCGCCAGTGTATCACGCGGGCGGGCGTCCGTGATTTGAATTGTGCCATGAAATCAAAAATCGTGTTACATCTTTTGTCTTATATAAGACCTGTGCTAGACTTGCCGCCAATAACTGTGATACAAAGCGCGTATATTGATCATGAGCAAACTTGCTGCACAGCCCCTCTACCGACAGGTGCTCCGCGAAGTGATGGCGGCCATCGAGGCGGGCGAGTGGGATGAGGATGAATCCCTGCCGAGCGAAACAGACTTGGCCAAGCGCTTTGGCGTGAGCCAGGGGACGGTTCGCAAGGCACTGGATGCACTGGTAGCCGATGCGGTGTTGTATCGCCGCCAGGGGGTCGGGACGTTTGTGGCGGGGACCAGTGACTTTCTGTTGCGTGGCCTCTTTACAACACCGGCAGGTGCCGATGGGGTCAAGCCCAGTGTCGAGTTGCTGAGCTGCGTGAAGATCCATGCCGGCGAGCAACTGGCGGAGATTCTCGGGCTGCGACGGGCTGCGGCATTGTGGCAGGTTCGCCGGCTGTTGCGTGTCGGTGGGCAGGTGATTGGTCTGGAAGAAATGCTGCTGCCTGAAGCCAATTTTCCAAGTCTGGAAATGCGGCGGATCAGGGAGCTGAAGGGGAACCTTCGCGAGTTGTGCTGGCGGGATTTCGGTGTTCGCCTCAAGGACGGCCAGGTGCGTTACCGGGCTGTGCTGGCCGGGCAAACCGAAGCGCGACTCTTGATGACGGATGTGAATGAGCCATTGCTGCAGCTTGTGCGGTTGGCCGTGGATTTTGAGGGGCGCCCCCAGGTATGGAGCGTCGCCTGGCTGAGGACGGAAGAGCTGGCTTTCGAGCCACCGGTGCTTAGTCCGCAGGTTTAGGTTTTTAAATGCTGTCTTATGGGTCGGTCTTATATAAGATAGCGGATGAGAGAGGGTGGCGATGGCGACATCGCCTGATTTGTACAGAAGAGGAACGCGCGTTATGCAAAAGACACGCCCCAAGCACCTGGATCTGCGGGTAATCAAATTTCCGCTGCCTGCCATTGTGTCCGGCCTGCACCGTATCAGTGGTGCCTTGCTGGCTTTATCCATTCCCTTTGTGCTGTATGCACTGGAAGGTTCGCTGGCGAGTGCCGAGCGTTTCGAGGCGTTCCGCGCCTGTCTGGCCAATCCGCTGGCCAAGCTGCTGCTGCTGGTGGTGTTGTGGGCATTCCTGCATCACGCCTGTGCCGGCACCCGCTTCCTGTTCCTGGACATGCACAAGGGCACTGATCTGAAGACTGCCCGTGCGACCTCGATGATCGTCATGGTGGTGAGCCTCGCGCTGACTGCCGCTATCGGAGCATATGCATGGTAAATCGTCACGTTGTAGGTGCGCACTACGGGCTGCGCGACTGGCTGGTGCAGCGCGCCACCGCCGTCATCATGCTGGTTTATGCCGTTGCTGTTGGCGCATTTGTCCTGTTTGCCGCCAAGGCCGGCTACGCCGACTGGCAGAAACTGTTCTCCTGTACCTGGGTGCGCGTACTGAGTACCGTAACCTTCCTAGCACTGCTGTGGCATGCCTGGGTCGGTATCCGCGACATCTGGATGGACTACATCCAGCCGCTGGGCCTGCGCGTGACCGCGCATGTGGTGACGATCCTGTGGCTGGTAGCCAGTCTCGTTTACATGATTAAAGTTGTGTGGGGTGTTTGAGCATGGCCATTCCTGTTCGCAAATTCGATGCGGTAATTGTCGGTGCGGGTGGTGCCGGTCTGCGCGCCGCACTGCAACTGTCCGAAGCCGGCCTGAAAACCGCCGTGCTCTCCAAGGTATTCCCGACCCGTTCGCACACCGTTGCTGCGCAGGGCGGCGTATCCGCCTCGCTGGGCAATTCCGAGCCGGATCACTGGCACTGGCACATGTACGACACCGTGAAGGGTTCGGACTGGCTGGGTGACCAGGACGCCATCGAATTCATGTGCCGCGAGGCGCCGAATGTCGTGGTTGAGCTGGAACATTTTGGCATGCCGTTCGACCGCAATGCCGATGGCTCCATCTATCAGCGCCCCTTCGGTGGCCACATGTCCAATTTCGGCGAAAAGCCGGTACGCCGCGCCTGTGCTGCCGCTGACCGCACTGGCCACGCCATGCTGCATGCGCTGTACCAGCGCAATGTGCGCGCCAATACCCAGTTCTTCGTTGAATGGATGGCGCTGGATCTGGTGCGCGACGCTGAAGGCAATGTGCAGGGCGTGGTGGCCATGGAAATGGAAACCAGCGAGATCTACGTATTCCAGGCCAAGGCGACCCTGTTTGCCACGGGTGGTGCGGGCCGCATCTTTGCTTCGTCGACCAACGCTTTCATCAACACCGGTGACGGTCTGGGGATGGCTGCACGTGCCGGTATCCCGCTGGAAGACATGGAGTTCTGGCAATTCCACCCGACCGGTGTGGCTGGTGCGGGCGTATTGATTACCGAGGGCGTTCGCGGTGAAGGTGGCATTCTCCGCAATGCGCAGGGCGAGCGCTTCATGGAGCGCTATGCGCCGAATGCCAAGGATCTGGCTTCGCGTGACGTCGTTTCCCGCGCCATGGTCACCGAAATCAATGAAGGTCGTGGCTGTGGCCCGAACAAGGATCACGTGCTGCTCGACATCACGCATCTGGATCCGGAAGTCATCATGTCCAAACTGCCGGGCATCCGCGAGATTTCGATCAAGTTTGCCGGTGTGGACCCGATCAAGGCGCCGATCCCGGTTGTGCCGACCTGTCACTACCAGATGGGGGGTATCCCGACCAACTACAAGGGTGAAGTAGTGGTTGATGGTAATACCGTCCAGGGTTTCTATGCTGCCGGCGAAGTGGCTTGCGCCTCGGTGCATGGTGCCAACCGTCTGGGTACCAACTCGCTGCTGGATCTGCTGGTTTTCGGCAAGTCCTCCGGCAACAGCATGATCGACTACATCAAGGCCGCACCCAAGGATCTGCCGGAGCTGCACACCGCCGATGTGGAGCGTTCCGTCGCCCGTGTCGAGCGGTTGAACACCCAGAAAAACGGCAGCAATGTACATGAAGCCCGTTCTGCCATGCAGCGTACCATGCAGGCGCACTGTGGCGTGTTCCGCTTCAAGGATATGCTGGCACAAGGTGTCGAGAAGATTCTGGAAGTCGAGAAGCTGGTGAAGACCACCGAAATCGCCGACAAATCCAAGACTTTCAACACCGCCCGCATCGAAGCGCTGGAACTGGAGAACCTGATCGAAGTGGCCAAGGCCACCATGATCTCGGCCAATGCCCGCACCGAATCGCGTGGCGCGCACGTGCGTGATGACGCTGCCGATACGCCGGAAAATCCGAACGGCCGTGACGACCAGAACTGGTTGAAGCACACCCTGTGGCATCGTGATGGCAACCGTCTGGATTACAAGCCGGTGAACCTGAAGCCGCTGACCGTCGAAACCATCGCACTGAAGACCCGCTCGTACTAAGAGGCGCCGAGAAATGAGCATGCAAACTGTCAAATTCCGCATCTATCGCTACGATCCGGACAAGGATGCCAAGCCCTACATGCAGGACATCAGTGTCGAGGTGGATCCGAGCACCGAGCGCAAGCTGCTGGACGCGCTGGTCAAGCTGAAAGTTGTCGACGAATCGCTGTCCTTCCGCCGTTCCTGCCGTGAAGGCGTGTGCGGTTCGGATGCGATGAACATCAACGGCAAGAATGGCCTGGCCTGTATTACCGACATCGATACGCTCAAGCAGCCGATCGAAGTTCGTCCGCTGCCGGGCCTGCCGGTCATCCGCGATCTGATCGTCGACATGACCCAGTTCTTCAAGCAGTACCATTCGATCAAGCCCTACGTGATCAATGACACACCGGCGCCGGATCGCGAGCGCCTGCAAAGCCAGGAAGACCGCAAGGAACTCGACGGCCTTTATGAGTGCATTCTGTGTGCGTGCTGTTCGACCTCCTGTCCGTCGTTCTGGTGGAACCCGGACAAATTCGTCGGTCCGGCAGGCCTGCTGGCTGCCTACCGCTTTATCGCGGACACCCGCGATACCGCGACCAACGAGCGTCTGGACAATCTGGAAGACCCGTACCGCCTGTTCCGCTGCCACACCATCATGAACTGCGTCGATGTGTGTCCGAAGGAGCTGAACCCGACCAAGGCGATCGGCAAGATCAAGGAACTGATGCTCAAGCGCGTAGCGTAAGGGCGGGCAAGCACATGGACGACATTCATCTGAAACGGCTGGTGTGGCGCTCGCGCCGCGGCCTGCTGGAACTGGATCTGCAGCTGGAGCGTTTTGTGGCGGAGGTGCTACCCACGCTCTCGGATGCCGATCTGGCCGAATACGAAGCCGTCCTGCTGCTGCCGGACAATGACTTTCTCGATTATCTGAATGGCAAGGCCGACTGCCCGGATGCACAGCTCAAGCCCATGCTCGAGCGCATCCGCGCAGCACAACACTAGACTTTTCGGCCTTTGCCGAACTTCACACACAGGAGTATTTCTGCGATGGACAAGAAGGTAACTCTCTCCTACAACGGCGACCAGTCGCTTGATCTGCCCGTTCTCGATGGCACGCTGGGCCCGTCCGTAGTGGACATCCGTACCTTTGCCAAGACCGGCATGTTCACGTTTGACCCGGGTTTTCTGGCAACCGCTTCCTGCGAATCCAAAATCACCTTCATCGATGGTGACCAGGGGCAGCTGTACTACCGCGGTTACCCGATCGAGCAGCTGGCCGAAGGCGGCTCCGACTTCCTGGAAACCTGCTATCTGCTGATTTACGGCGAACTGCCGAGCAAGGCGCAGAAGGACGAGTTCGTGAAGACCGTGACCGAGCACACCATGGTTCACGAGCAGCTGACCCGCTTCTGGCAAGGCTTCCGCCGTGATGCCCACCCGATGGCCATGATGGTTGGCGTGGTTGGTGCCCTGTCGGCCTTCTATCAGGACAGCCTGGATGTTGCCAACCCGCGTCACCGCGAAGTGGCTATCTACCGCCTGCTGTCGAAGATTCCGACCATCGCGGCGATGTGCTACCGCTACAGCCAGGGCCTGCCGTTCGCCTATCCGCGCAACGACCTGAGCTACACCGCGAACTTCATGCACATGATGTTCTCCACCCCGTGCGCACCGTACGAGCCGAATCCGGTGCTGGTCCGTGCGCTCGACCGCATCCTGATCCTGCACGCCGATCACGAGCAGAATGCCTCCACCTCGACTGTACGCCTGTCCGGTTCGTCCGGCGCCAATCCGTTTGCTTGCATCGCCGCCGGTATCGCCACACTGTGGGGCCCGTCGCACGGCGGCGCCAACGAAGCTGTACTGCTGATGCTTGATGAAATCGGCTCGGTGGAAAATGTTCCGGCCTTCATGGAAGGAGTGAAGAACAAGACCCACAAACTGATGGGTTTCGGTCACCGCGTGTACAAGAACATGGACCCGCGTGCTGCGATCATGAAGCGCACCTGCGACGAAGTACTGGCCGAACTGGGCCTGCAGGACGATCCGAAGTTCAAGCTGGCCATGGCGCTGGAAAAGATTGCGCTGGAAGACGAATACTTCGTATCCCGCAAGCTCTACCCGAACGTCGACTTCTACTCCGGCATCGTCCAGTCCGCTCTGGGTATTCCGGTAGAAATGTTCACCGTGATCTTCGCGGTTGCCCGTACCGTGGGCTGGATCAGCCACTGGAACGAAATGATGTCCGATCCGGGCATGAAGATCGGTCGTCCGCGCCAGCTGTACACCGGTGCTCCGCGCCGTGACTACGTGAAGATGGCAGACCGCGGCTAATACCAAGTGCGCCACCGGCTGTATGCCGGTGGCGTTACTGCATTGACCGGAAACGGGCATCAGCTTGCGGCTTGCCCGGTACATAAAACAGGATTTACCACGGCAATGATGAAAGAACTGACAACCAATTCGCACCTGTTCGGTGGGAATGCCCCCTTCGTGGAAGAGCTCTACGAACTGTATCTGGCTGATCCCTCGGCCGTGGATGCACAGTGGCGCGGCTATTTCGACCAGCTGCAACAGACACAAGCCGGCGAGCGCGACATCCCGCGTGCACCGATCGAAGAATCCTTCCGCCAGCTTGCCAAGCAGCCGCACCGTCCGGCGGTCGCCGTTGACGAAGCGGCGACCCGCAAGCAGGTTGATCTGCTGCGCATGATTTCCGCCTACCGCATCATGGGCTCGCGCGCAGCCAATCTTGATCCGCTGCAGCGCATGGACAAGGCGCCGCTGCCGGCGCTGGAGCCGAAGACTTACGGCTTCAGCAACAGCGACATGGCATCCAGCCTAGGTACCAACATCGACAGCATGCCGCGTGCGACGGTGGGTGAAGTGGTCGGCTTCCTGAAGCAGACCTACACCGGCAATATCGGTCTGGAATACATGCACGTGACCAATGCCGAAGAGCGTGCCTGGTGCATGGATTTCTTCGAGTCACGCCGTTCCACGCCGAATTTCAGCCGTGACCAGAAGCTGCGGATCCTTAAGCAGGTCACTGCCGCTGAAACGCTGGAACAATACCTGCACAAGAAATACGTTGGCCAGAAGCGCTTCTCGCTCGAAGGCGGCGACAGCATGATCCCGGCGATGGATTACCTAGTGCAGGCTGCGGGTACTGCTGGCGTCCAGGAAATCGTGATCGGCATGGCCCACCGTGGTCGTCTGAACATGCTGGTGAACATCCTTGGCAAGCAACCGCGTGACCTGTTCGGCGAATTCGAAGGCCGTTACAGCACCCAGCTGCCGTCCGGTGACGTGAAGTACCACATGGGCTTCAGCTCGGATATCCCGACTGCAGGTGGTCCGGTACATCTGACGCTGGCGTTTAACCCGTCGCACCTGGAAATCGTGAACCCGGTAGTCGAAGGTTCGACCCGTGCCCGTCAGCACCGCCGCAAGGATCTGACCGGTGATCAGGTCATGCCCGTGCTGATCCACGGTGATTCCGCGTTCATCGGTCTGGGTACCAACCAGGGCACGTTCAACCTGTCGCAGACCCGTGGCTACGGTACCGGTGGTACTGTTCACCTGGTGATCAACAATCAGGTCGGTTTCACCACCTCCGATGTGCGTGACAACCGTTCCACGCTGTTCTGTACCGACATCGCCAAGATGGTCGAAGCACCGATCTTCCACGTTAACGGTGATGATCCGGAAGCCGTGTGCCTGGTGACCGAAGCGGCGCTGGCGTATCGCCAGAAGTTCCACAAGGACGTGGTAATCGACCTCGTCTGCTACCGCAAGCATGGTCACAACGAGGCGGATGATCCCTTCGTGACCCAGCCGATGATGTACAAGAAAATTGCTGCCCATCCGGGGCCGCGCAAGAAGTACGTCGAGCGTCTGGTCAACGAAGGCGTGGTCAGCGAAGCCGATGCCAATGCAATGATCGACGCCTACCGCGCCGCGCTGGATCGTGGCGAGCATGTCGAGCAGACCACGCTGACCGACTACAAGCGCTCCTACGCGGTAGATTGGTCCAAGTACATGGGCACGCACTGGCGCCATCCGGTCACTACCGCCGTGGGCCAGGCTGACCTGCAGCGTCTGGCCGAGAAGTTCACCAGCTATCCGGAGAACTTCAAGCTGCGCTCGACCGTCGAGAAGGAACTCAAGGACCGTCTCGAAATGGCCAAGGGCAACCTGCCGGTAAACTGGGGCACGGCCGAGCATTTCGCCTACGCGACCCTGCTGACCGAAGGCTATCCGGTGCGCATTTCCGGTGAAGATTCCGGTCGCGGTACCTTCAGCCATCGTCATGCCGTGCTGCACGACCAGAACCGCGAGAAGTGGGATCAGGGTACCTATATCCCGCTGCAGAATCTGTCGGACAATCAGGCGCATTTCCTGGTGATCGACTCGATCCTGAACGAAGAAGCGGTGCTGGCCTTCGAATACGGTTATTCCTCGTCGGCGCCGGATGAGCTGGTGATCTGGGAAGCCCAGTTCGGCGACTTCGCCAATGGTGCGCAAGTGGTAATCGACCAGTTCATCACCTCTGGTGAAACCAAGTGGGGCCGTCTGTCCGGCCTGACCATGATGCTGCCGCACGGTTACGACGGCCAGGGGCCGGAACACTCGTCCGCGCGGGTCGAGCGCTATCTGCAACTGTGTGCCGAGCACAATGTGCAGGTGCTGATGCCGTCCGAATCCGCGCAGATGTTCCATGCGCTGCGTCGCCAGATGGTGCGCCCGTACCGCAAGCCGCTGATCATCATCATGTCCAAGAAGCTGCTGCGCTACAAGGATTCGATGAGCCCGCTCGAGCACTTCACCAGCGGTGAATTCCGCACGGTGATTGCCGACAACGGCGAAGCCGATGCCAAGAAGGTCAAGCGAGTGCTCTGCTGCTCGGGCCAGGTCTACTACGATCTGCTCAATGGCCGGCGCGAGCGCGACATCAAGGACATCGCCATCGTCCGCATCGAGCAGCTGTATCCCTTCCCGACCGAAGAGCTGCAGGCCGAACTGGCGAAGTATCCGAACGCCCGCGAAATCATGTGGGTGCAGGAAGAGCCGAAGAACCAGGGCGCCTGGTACCAGATCCGCCATCGTCTCGAAGGCGTGCTGGCTCCGAAGCAGACCCTATCGTTTGCCGGTCGTCCGTCCTCTGCCTCGCCGGCCGTGGGCTATATGAGCAAGCACAATGCCCAGCTCAAGGCCTTCGTCGACGAAGCCATGACCCTGTAATCCGGTGCGGCGTCCGTGCAAGCGGGCGCCGCTTTCTGCGTTTTGCCACCCGCAGCCTGAGCAGCGGGACAACAATCCGGACTCGCGCGCCGGAATCCAAGAATAGTTGCCTCGAGCACTTTGGGAGTCGTAACCATGATCGTAGAAGTTCAAGTACCGCAGCTGCCGGAATCCGTATCCGAAGCCACCCTGATCAGCTGGAAGAAGAAAGTCGGCGAGGCCGTTGCCCGCGACGAAAACCTGATCGACATCGAAACCGACAAGGTCGTATTGGAAATCCCGGCACCGCAAGGCGGCGTGCTGGTTGA
Source organism: Chitinilyticum piscinae (assembly GCF_015223195.1). Taxonomy (GTDB): domain Bacteria; phylum Pseudomonadota; class Gammaproteobacteria; order Burkholderiales; family Chitinibacteraceae; genus Chitinilyticum; species Chitinilyticum piscinae. The sequence goes on from NZ_JADFUA010000004.1 coordinate 92,161, forward strand.
AATCGTGCAGGCTGACGGTGCTACCGTGACCAGCCAGCAAGTGATTGCCAAGATCGACACCGCGGCCACTGCTGCAGCCAGCGCTCCGGCGGCCGCAGCACCGGCCGTTGCACCGGCACCGGCAGCAGCACCTGCCGCCGCAGCCACGGGCGGCCATGCCATGCCCGCAGCCAAGAAGCTGGCGGCAGATGCCGGCGTCAACGTGGCGGATGTGGCTGGTACCGGCCGTGGCGGCCGCGTACTGAAGGAAGATGTGCAGAATCATCTGGCCAAGCCTGCTGCAGCGCCTGCCGCGGTTGCCGCTCCGGCCATCATCATCCCGGGCGAGCGCCCGGAACAGCGCGTGCCGATGAGCCGCCTGCGCCAGCGTGTGGCCGAGCGTCTGCTGCAATCGCAGTCGACCAATGCCATCCTCACCACCTTCAACGAAGTCAACATGAAGCCGGTGATGGATCTGCGCAACAAGTACAAGGACAAGTTCGAGAAGGATCACGGTGTGAAGCTGGGCTTCATGGGCTTCTTCGTGAAGGCTGCGGTTGCCGCGCTGAAGAAGTACCCGATCGTGAACGCGTCGGTTGACGGCAACGACATCGTTTACCACGGTTATTTCGACATCGGTGTCGCCGTTGGCAGCCCGCGTGGTCTGGTGGTGCCCATCATTCGTGATGCCGACAAGCTGAGTCTGGCCGACATCGAAAAGACCATCGCCGATTTCGGCAAGCGTGCGCAGGAAGGCAAGCTGGGCGTGGAAGAACTGACCGGTGGCACCTACACCATTTCCAACGGCGGCACCTTCGGCTCGATGATGTCCACCCCGATCATCAACCCGCCGCAATCCGCGATCCTCGGCATGCACGCCACCAAGGAACGTGCCGTGGTGGAAAACGGCCAAGTTGTGGTGCGCCCGATGATGTATCTGGCCCAATCCTATGACCACCGCATCATCGACGGCCGCGAAGCCGTGCTGAGCCTGGTGGCCATCAAGGACGCCATCGAAGATCCGGCGCGCCTCCTGCTGGATCTGTAATTGCGGCAAGGCAGGGCGCAAGCCCTGCCAAAATGCAGGGTATATCTCTGCAGATTGAGAAAATAAATGAGATACACGTGTATATCCGGTTGGGTATCGGAATACACCCAAGCAAAGGAAACAGCATGTCGCAACAATTCGATGTGGTTGTGATCGGTGCCGGCCCCGGCGGTTATGTGGCAGCCATCCGTGCCGCGCAGCTCGGTTTCAATACCGCCTGCGTGGACGAATTCAAGAACAAGGCCGGTGAAGCCAGCCTGGGCGGCACTTGCCTGAACGTCGGCTGCATCCCGTCCAAGGCGCTGCTGGAATCATCGGAAAACTGGGAACGCATCGAGCACAAGTTCGAAGCGCACGGCATTTCCGTCTCCGGCGCCAAGTTCGACGTGAAGAAGATGCTTGAGCGCAAGGACGGCATCGTTACCAAGCTGACCCAGGGCATCGGCTACCTGTTCAAGAAGAACAAGGTTGCCAGCGTGCACGGCCACGGCAAGATCGTCGGCCAGGTGGATGGCAAGTGGCAGATCGAAGTCACCGATGGTGACAAGGTCGAAACCATCGCCACTACCCACATCATCATCGCCACCGGCTCCACGCCGCGTCAGTTCCCGGGCGTTCCGACCGACAACAAGCTGATTCTGGATAACGAAGGCGCACTGGCGATTCCGGAAATCCCGAAGAAACTGGGCGTGATCGGTGCCGGCGTGATCGGGCTGGAAATGGGCTCGGTGTGGAAGCGCCTGGGTGCCGACGTGAGCATTCTCGAAGGCGCTCCGGGCTTCCTGCTCGCCGCTGACGAAGCCGTGGCGCGCGAAGCCAACCGCATCTTCACCCGCGATCTGGGCCTGAAGATCAGCTGCGGCGTGAAGATCGCCAAGCTGGCCCCGGGCAAGAAGGACGTGACCATCGAGTACGCCGACGCTGAGGGCAAGGAACACAAGGAAACCTTCGACAAGGTGATCGTGGCGATCGGTCGTCAGCCCAACACCTGGAATCTGGCCGCCGAATCGGTGGGCTTGCCGCTGGACGAGCGCGGTTTCGTGATTGTTGACGACGAATGTCGTACCTCCCTGCCCAACATCTGGGCGGTGGGTGACGTGGTGCGCGGCCCGATGCTGGCGCACAAGGCGTCGGAAGAGGGCGTGGCCGTGGCCGAGCGCATCGCCGGCCAGCACCCGCACATCGATTTCAACGTCGTACCGTGGGTGATCTACACCAGTCCGGAAATGGCCTGGGTCGGCAAGACCGAGCAGGCGCTGAAGGCGGAAGGCATCGAGTACAAGAAGGGCCAGTTCCCGTTCAGCCCGAACGGTCGTGCGCTGGGCCTGGGTGAGGTGTCCGGCTTCGTGAAGATGCTGGCCTGCGCCAAGACCGACCGTATCCTGGGTGTGCACATCATTGGCCCGTTCGCCTCCGAGCTGATCTCCGAAGCCGTCGTGGCCATGGAATTCAATGCATCCAGCGAAGACATCGCCCGCATCATCCACGCTCACCCGTCGCTGTCCGAAGCGCTGCACGAAGCTGCGCTGGGTTGCGACAAGCGCGGTCTGCACAGCTAACAACACCGGCCGGCTGCGGCCGGCCTGCATCAACATGGCGGACCGGTAAGACGGTCCGCCGGACAACACTCTCCTTACAAAGGGAAAACAGAGATGAATCTGCACGAGTACCAAGCCAAGGAACTGCTGGCCAAATACGGCCTGCCGGTACAGAAAGGCATTCTGGCCACCACGCCGAAGGAAGCTGCTGCTGCCTACGACCAACTGGGCGGCAAGTTTGCCGTCGTCAAGGCCCAGGTTCACGCCGGCGGCCGTGGCAAGGCTGGTGGTGTAAAGGTCGTGAAGAGCCGCGACGAAGCCGCTGAAGTGGCAACCACGCTGCTGGGCACCAATCTGGTGACCTATCAGACCGACGCGGCTGGCCAGCCGGTCAACAGTGTACTGGTGTGCGAAGACATGTACCCGGTGCAGCGCGAGCTGTATCTGGGCGCCGTGGTGGATCGCGGTTCGCAGCGCGTGGTATTCATGGTTTCCACCGAAGGTGGCGTGGAAATCGAGAAGGTTGCCGAAGAAACCCCGGAAAAGATCATCAAGATCGAAGTGGATCCGCTGGTGGGCATGCAGCCGTTCCAGACTCGCGACGCCGCGTTCGCACTGGGTCTGGCCGGCGAGCAGATCGCTGCCTTCTCCAAGCTGATGATGGGTGCCTACAAGGCCTTCGTCGAAAACGATTTCGCCCTGTTCGAAGTCAACCCGCTGGCACTGCGTGAAAATGGTCAGCTGGCCTGCGTGGACGGCAAGATCAATCTGGATTCCAACGCTCTGTATCGTCACCCGGAACTGCTGGCACAACGCGACAAGTCCCAGGAAAACGAGCGCGAAGTGAAGGCCTCCGAGCACGACCTGAACTACGTGGCGCTGGAAGGCAACATCGGCTGCATGGTGAACGGCGCCGGTCTGGCGATGGCCACCATGGACATCATCAAGCTCAAGGGTGGCCAGCCGGCCAACTTCCTGGACGTGGGCGGTGGCGCAACCAAGGAACGCGTGATCGAAGCGTTCAAGCTGATCCTGGCCGACACCTCGGTGAAGGGCGTGCTGATCAACATCTTCGGCGGCATCGTCCGCTGCGACATGATCGCTGAAGCAATCATCGCTGCCGTGAAGGAAGTGAACGTGACCGTTCCGGTTGTCGTTCGTCTGGAAGGCAACAACGCCGAACTCGGTGCCAAGATCCTGGATGAATCCGGTCTGAAGCTGACTTCCGCACAAGGCCTCAACGACGCAGCCGAGAAGATCGTTGCTGCCGTTGCCGCCCTGTAATCACCAGCACCCGCAAAGGATATTGAAATGAGCGTATTGGTTAACAAAGATACGAAAGTGCTGGTGCAAGGTTTCACCGGCAAGAACGGTACCTTCCACGCCGAACAGGCGCTGAAGGTCGGCACCAAGGTGGTTGGTGGCGTGACTCCGGGCAAGGGCGGTTCCGAGCACCTCGGCCTGCCGGTGTTCAACACCATGAAGGACGCTGTTCGCCAGACCCAGGCTGACGCTTCGGTGATCTACGTACCGGCAGCGTTTGCCAAGGATTCCATCCTGGAAGCGATCGATTCCGGAGTGAAGCTGATTGTCTGCATTACCGAAGGCGTGCCGACTCTGGACATGCTGTACGTGAAGAAGGCCGTTGACGAAGCCGGTATCCGCCTGATCGGCCCGAACTGCCCCGGCATCATCACCCCGGGCGAGTGCAAGATCGGCATCATGCCGTGGCACATCCACAACCCGGGTCGCATCGGTATCGTGTCCCGTTCCGGCACCCTGACTTACGAAGCCGTGGCACAAACCACCGCACTGGGTCTGGGCCAGTCCACGTGTATCGGTATCGGCGGCGACCCGATTCCGGGCACCAGCCACATCGACGCACTGAAGCTCTTCCAGGACGATCCGGATACTGACGCCATCGTGATGATCGGTGAAATCGGTGGCTCGGCCGAAGAAGAAGCGGCCGAATTCGCCAAGTCCTACGTGACCAAGCCGGTTGTTGGCTACATCGCCGGCGTTACTGCTCCGAAGGGCAAGCGCATGGGCCACGCCGGTGCGATCATCTCCGGTGGCAAGGGCACGGCCGAAGAGAAGTTCAAGGCCTTCGAGAAGGCCGGCATTGCTTACACCCGCAGCCCGGCCGAAATCGGCAAGACCATGTTCGAACTGCTTAAAGCTAAGGGCATGATCTAAGCAGTATTCACCGCCTTGCTGTAATGACAACGCCACCGCAAGGTGGCGTTGTTGTTTGCCGGGACATAATGACCTATGGGCTTATTGCATTGCAGGTGTATCAGCCACCGTTCGGTCCTAGGTCAGCTGTGCTTTGTCCTTTTAGCATCGCAGTTTCGCCTGCAGGAATATGTCATGTCTGATCGTATCCATCTCTATGACAACGGCAAAAATCTCCAGCCTCTGGTGCTGCTTGAATGGTCGTATGAGCAGCCCTGGTGGAGGGGGGACTGACCGAGGATGAAAAGCGCCATCTGCCGCAGCTTCGGTAGCTGTCACATCGCAGCGGCACAGCCGCAGTTTATTTCATGTCGAGCTTGCGATCCGCCCAAGCAACTTGTGCATGAAGTCCGTGAAATGGTCGGCGAATTTTGAGCACGTGCCATTTTCCAGATCTTTGACAAAAACCGGCCACTCACCATTGGCATCCTGCAAGCTGCAGTCGAAGTAAAACCACTCGTTCCAGTCGGGTTCGAACAGCGCGATATGCTCTTCGCACGTCAAGCCATTCTCCAGATTTGTCTGGTGTGCGGTGGCGATGTCTATATCAGCACCCTCACAGTATTCACGCGGCGCGACGGTCAGGATGTAGTTGCCGTATAACTTGGCTGTCTCGCAGCTTGCCAGCCATCGCTTGTATGACGCAGGCAGGGACTGTCCCAGCCGCTCTTCCGCGTGCTGGATGTCGATACCACTGATTGCACAGGGTTTGCCAGTTTCAACCTGCTTTGCCCTGCAGGATTCGATGAGTGTTTCCATGATGATGTTCATTTCTGTGTGGATTGCAGCAGATCTGCGAGACAAACGAGGCAAAATGTTTTTACGGGGACGAAAAGATTGCGTGCGACGCTTGTGTTCAGCTTCTCTGCAGTCTGCCTAGTGCAGATGTTTGTTCCTAGTGGCTCGGTTTGGCGCTGATACGGTTTGGTGATCTCTCTTACATAGGAATGTAATTAAATTTACATGATCAGTTTATTCGGTAGAATCCACCACAGGTTTTTATCGAGATCGTGCTGGCTATGCAAAATCTGCTCTGGGCCGTGGGTTTTTTTATCATCGGGGCCATGGTTTCCGGTGTCGAGGTCGCAATTGCGCTCGGGCTCGTCGGTTTTTTCTTCGGCTATCTGTTTAGCCCGAACAAGGACGACGAAGCCAAGCCGGCGAGTGTGTCGGAGCCCGAGCATCCCGATGTGATTGCTGCTCCTGCTCCTGCTCCTGCTCCTGCTCCTGCTCCTGCGCCAGGGCCAGCGCCAGCGCCAGCGGCCGCCGTGACCGGAAACGGCAGGATGACGCGCATTGATGCGCTGGCATGGCGGGTAAATCAACTGGAACGCGAGGTTGCCGAGTTGCGCGAACTGGTGCGGGCAGGGCAGTTTGCCGCCAGCGCCGCTCCGGCGCAGGCAACGACTGTCGTCGCCGTATCCGCGCTTTCCGAGCCTGTCGCGGAGCATCAGGCGACAGCAGAAGCCCACCGAGTGCCAGTACCCGAGGCCTTGCTCGTCAACAATCCGCAGCAATCAGTGGTTCTGGCCGATGTCGAGCCGCTTGCGGCCCCGGTTGAGCAAAGCGAGCTGCTGAGCCTGCCGGCGCTTGAGGTGCCAGCAACGGCACAGCAAAACAACGAGAAACTTGAATTGCCACCGGTGGCCGCCAGTACCCAGCAAGAAGAGGCGGGAAGTGTGCCAGCAGGCCCGGTTATCGCCGCTGCGCCTGCCGAATCCGTCCCCGCTGCCGTGGCTCATGTTCCCGCTGAGTCGGACTGGATCTCACGCGGCTTCCAGTTCTGCAAGAACTGGCTGCTGGGCGGTAATAGTGTGGTGCGCGTCGGGGTGCTGATCCTCTTCTTTGGTGTCGCCTTCCTGCTGAAATACGCGGTGGACAGCAAACTGCTGCCGATCGAGCTGCGGCTGGCGGGAGTGGCACTCGGTGCCAGTGCCTTGCTGATTACCGGCTGGCGACTGCGCCACAGCCGGCGCATGTACGGGCTGATCCTGCAGGGTGGGGCTGTGGGTATTCTCTACATCACCGCCTTTGTCACGCTCAAGCTGTTCAGCCTCTTGCCTGCCGGTGTGGTGCTAGGTTTTCTCATCCTCCTGGCCGTGTTTTCCGCCTTGCTGGCGATCAAGCAGGATGCCAGCTCGCTGGCGGTGATGGGGATTACCGGCGGTTTTCTTGCGCCTCTACTGACCAGCACCGGGGGGGGGAGCCATGTGATGCTGTTCAGCTATTTCGCGCTGCTGAATGCCGGCATTTTCGGCATGGCCTGGTTCAAGTCCTGGCGCTCGCTCAATCTGCTGGGCTTTGCATTCACCTTCGGGGTGGCGACGCTGTGGGGCGTACTGCGCTATCGGCCGGAGCTGATGGCGTCCACACTGCCATTTCTGGCGCTGTTCTTTGCCTTCTATCTGCTGATCGCGATTCTGTATGCACTGCATCGCGAGCTGGATGTGCGGCACTATCTGGATGGTACGCTGGTGTTCGGCACGCCGCTGATTACGCTGGCCTTGCTGGCGCGGCTGATGCAGGGGCTGGAATTTGGCTTGGCCTGGTCTGCGGTCGTACTGGCTGCGGTGTATCTGGGGCTGACCGGCTGGCTCAAGCGCAGCTACCCCGGACGTGTGCAGCTGTTGGCGGAGTCCTTCCTGGCCCTGGGGGTCCTGTTTGCCACCCTGGCGATTCCGCTGGCCTTTGATGGCCCGACCACGGCAGCGATGTGGGCACTGGAAGGTGCGGCGATTGTCTGGGTCAGCCTGCGCCAGCAACGCCGGCTGGCACTGGCATTTGCGCTGCTGCTGCAACTGGGGGCCGCAATTGCCGTACTGGCGAACTGGCAGGTGGCGGGAGCCGCTGCCTTGCCGCTCTTGAATGCCACGTGCATTTCCGGTCTGCTGCTGGCACTGGCGGCATTGTTTAGCTGCTTCATGCTGCAGCGGCGCCCTCAGCCGGATTGGCTGCCGGCCTGGTTGCCGCTGATTGCGATGGCGGCAGGAGCATTGGGCGGGGTGTGGTGGTTCGCAACCGGCTGGCAGGAAATTGCACGCCTGTATGCCAATGCCGGACTGGGGAGCACTCAGGCGCAGTCGCTGGGCTTGCTGCTGTTTGTAACGGCCAGCTTCTTGCTGGCTGGCTGGCTGAGCAAACGGCTGGCCTGGCCGATGCTGCGCTGGCCAGCACTCAGCCTGCCGGTGGTCATCGCACTCTGGTCACTGCCCTTGATCTATGCCGGACATCCGGCGGGCAGTCTGGGCTGGCTGGTGTTGCCGCTGGTGTATGCGGCAGGCTGGTGGCAGCTGCGCCAACATGAAGGTGAGCTCTCGCTGGCTGGCCTGCTGCATCTGCTGCTGGTGTGGAGTCTGGCCGGCTTGCTGGTTCGCGAGCTGGTCTGGCAGCTGAAGCTGTATCTGCCAGAGGGTATCTGGTTCTATATGGCTGTTCCAATCGTCTCTGGCGCGATACTAATGCTGGTATCTGGGCTGACCCGCTGCAGGCTCTGGCCGCTGGCGAAACACCGCCGCATCTATCTGGAGCTGGCACCGCTGCCCCTGCTGCCGGCGCTGGCCGTCTGGTTCTGCTGGGCGCTGCTGAGCAATGGCAATCCCGCGCCGCTCGTCTATGTGCCGCTGTTCAATCCGCTGGATGTGGGTGTGCTGCTCGGTCTGGTTGCGCTACTGGGCTGGTTGCGCAAGGTGAACGGAGAGTCTACCTGGCGTCTTCCGGCGACGGCAGCACCGCTGCTGCTCTGCACGGTGCTGCTACCCTGGCTGACCGCCGATGTGCTGCGCATGTTCCATCACTATGCCGAGCTGCCGTATTCGCTGGATACCCTGCTGAATTCGCTGAAGGTGCAATCGGCACTGGTATTGTTCTGGGCCGCACTGGCCGTGCTGCTGCCGCCGCGCATTCGTCATCCTGAAAGCCGTCTGGTATTCCGTGGCGCAGCTGCAGCTGTGCTGGGTTTACTGGTGTTCTGGAGCATTCTGGCCAATACCAGCAATGCCCAGGTACTGGCATGGCGCTACATTCCTTTCCTGAATCTGCTGGAGCTGGCCCAGCTGGCCGCGCTGGCTGCGGTCTATCTGCACTGGAAGCAGTTCCGCACCGAGCGCGGCACGGGGCCGATCCTGCCGGACTGGCTGCTGTATGGCGGTTCGGCGGTACTGTTCCTCCTGCTCAATGCCATGCTGTTGCGCAGCGCGCATTCCGGCTGGGATCTGCAGTACTCGCTGGCGGCGATTGCCGATTCCAGCGTCTTGCAGCGCTGCTTTGTCCTGCTGTGGCTGGCGGCAGCCGGTCTGGGGGTCTGGCTATGTTGGCGCGGGCGTGAGCGGCGTTTGCTGCCGGCCGCGGGCGGCCTGCTGGCCTGCCTGTGGCTGTGGCTGATCGTTGCCAATCTCAATGATGATGGCGGGAGGCTGGCGCATGTGCCACTGCTTAATCCGCTGGACTTGCTGCAGATGCTGATCCTGTTGCTGCTGGGCTGCTGGTTCGTGCTGATGGCAAAGGCCGGCAAGCTGGCCTCGCTGTCGCGCCGCAATGTCTATTGCTTCCTGGGAGTGACGGCCTTTTTCTGGCTGAATGCGGTGCTGATGCGCACCATCCATCACTGGTCCGGCGTGCCATACGAATGGCACGCACTCACCCATTCAATGCTGGTGCAGAGCGCATTGTCCTTGTTCTGGACCGTTCTCGCACTGGTGCTGATGGTCTGGTCGACGCGGCTGATCCAGCGCACACTGTGGCTGGCCGGTGGCGTATTGCTGGTCGCCGTGGTGGCCAAATTGTTCCTGCTGGATCTGTCGCATGTGAGCGGCATGGCGCGTATCGTCAGCTTCATTGGCGTGGGGCTGCTGCTGCTGCTGATCGGCTATCTGGCACCACTGCCGCCAGCAAGCAAGCCGGTGGCCGGAGCAGGGCATGCGTAGCCTGCCGGTGCTGCTGGCGGCCTTCGCCGCGTCTGCCGCTATTGCGGCCGGCAGCCAGGTGTACTACCGCATTGCGGTCGGGGATGAAGCGCCGGCTTACCGCCTGGGCTTGCCGGCGAGCCTCTATTCGGCCACTGCTGGTGGCAACTGGCGCAATCTGCAGGTGTTCAATGCTACCGGAGAGCCGGTGCCGACCCAGTTCGATCAGCCTGTTGGCAACTGGGTGAGCCAGCGGCACAGTTTGCCGTTCTATCCGCTGCCGGCGAGCCAGACGGCCGCCTCATCAACTGCCATGCCCGGTGGTGGGCTGGTGGTTGATGGTAGCCGATTGCCCAGCGCCCAGTGGGCGTCGCTGGAGCTGGAACTGGCAGACGCGGCCTACCGTGGCCGGGTACGCTGGTGGCTGGGCGATGATCTGCAGCACTGGCGTGAAGGCGGAGAAACCGGCCTGCTCAAGCTGGCCAGTGGGCCGGCGCAGACACGCATCGATCTGGCAGGTGCAAGCGGCCGCTATCTGCGGATCGACTGGCTGGATCAACCCTTCACGCTGAATGCCGCCCATGCCATCACCATGCAGGCTGAAGTGCCCGCAGTCGAGTGGCAGTGGAGTAGCTGGGTGGCAGGGCGTGCCACGGCGCAGGCCGGCGACTATGAATTCGATCTGGCGGTCAAGGCCCCGCTGGAGCGGCTGGAAGTCCGCTTGCCGCAGAACAACACCCTGGTGGCGGCCCGGTGGCTGGCACGCAATGACGCTTCGGCACCCTGGCAGCTGGTCTGGCAGCAGCCGCTGGTGCGGGTGGGCAGTGCGCCTGTCGTGGTCAGCGGCTTTGCCGCCGCCCCGCAGCACTATTGGCTGTTGCAGGTGGATACGGCGCAGGGCGGGCTGGGCCGGGGCGTGCCGGAAGTCCGTGCGGGCTGGCAGGCTCGGCAACTGATCTTCATGGCGCGGGGGAGTCCGCCATTCCGGCTGGGCTATCTGTCCGGACGGGCGGATGGTGGCGATGCCGAATTGGCGACGCTGTTGTCGGATCGGCGGGTTCCGGTGGGCTCGGCCATGCTGGGCGAGCCATTCCTGCTCAATGAACCAGCATCGGTAGCGGCGGTGGCGGGGGCATCCAGGCCTGACTCGCGGAGATTCTGGTTATGGGGGAGCTTGCTGTTCGCAGTGGCCCTGCTGGGAGCGATGGCCTGGCGCCTGCTGCGCGAAACACCGCCTGCCGTTGAATCCGTGAATGGCGATCCAGACAAAGATTAACTGAATGGCAGTGTATATGCCGAAATGCCATGCGAGAAAAGAGATTGGCCGGCATACCCATGCTAGTAATCAGTAGCGGTATTCCGGCTCCTGACGCAACTGCCAGCGCAAGTCATCGCGCTTGCGCCGGTCATAACTTTGCTGACGGTTCAGGTCGTCCAGATCCCGCAACCAGCGTCTGCGGTCTTTTTCATCCTTGGCGGTCGCGATTTTCTCTTCAAGCTTGCCGCGTTCGGTAGCCCGCTGTTCGATGCGCCTGTCCAGATCGTCCAGATCACGCTGCAGCCGGTAGCGTTCATAGCCACGCTGGTAGGCCGCCAGAAAAGCGGCCTGGTTTTCGGCCGGGCAGATATTGCCGCTCGCCGATCCGGCAAGGCCAACCCGATAGCCGTTTTCCGGCGTGCAATAGCTGCGCAATCCTTCAGTACGCCCGCGGTTATACAGATCCAGCCGTGGCTTGATACCGAGTTCGGCGCAGGCTTCGGCGTGCTGCGCAATCTGTGAATCGCGGCCGGCCTGCCCGTCGCGCAGGCCGATGCCATACCAGTCGCCGGTGCGGCATTCACTTTCGCTCAGCGAGGCGCAGCCACTCAGCAGCGCCAGCAGGGACAAGGAAGCAAGACGCTTCATGATGATCTCGCAATCGGCATTGGATAATGGTCAGTATGCATTTTCGAGCTGAACTCTGCCTGAATGCATCCGCTGCATGCTTACTGGCGTGCCATGCAGGTATCGAAACGCCCCTTTACCCGGTTGGCAAACCACTCGGTGGTCAGCTTGCGGGTGATTTTCGGGCTTTTCAGGTCGATCTGCGGAATCCGTGCGCGTGGTAGCGCCTTGCCAGCCTGCTGGTCAGCCAGCGCAAAGACCTTCTGCCAGGTCGGGCTGCTGCCAAAGGCAACGGTTTTCTCCTGCTGCAGATCGCGCTGCATGGCCTCCGGGCTCAGGCCGAGCCTGGGTGCCAGCTTGCCCAGCGCCAGCAGTGTGCTGCTGGGCTGCCGGGACGGCTGGCCGTTCTCGTAGCGCAGCAGGTCACCATCCAGATCCATGCTGCCTCCGGTGAGCTGGTTCAGCGCGGCCTGGAAAGCGGCATTGCGGCTGGCATACCTGCCGGCGTTGAAGTCGGCAAAGTAATACACCATGTCGCGTCCGTACGGTGCCGGGTACTGCAGCAGGATGGCGATGCCGAAATAGGTGCCGCCGCGTCGGGTGAATACTTCGTCACGTACACTGCCGCGGCGTGGATAAGGGTAGGGCCAGACATTCACATGCGATTCGGCAAAGGCCACGCTGACCTGCATGGGGCCGCCGGTACGGATCGGATTTTTCTGGGCAATCGGCAAGCCGATGCTGCGTGCTTCGCGCGCCAGATCCTGATACAGCGCATTCATTTCACGCTCGGTGCGCAGTGTGTCAATGCGTTCCTTGTAGCTGCGGCCATCTGGCGAAGGCTTGAGCAAGGCGGTCCTGACCGCCACCATCGGCAACTTGAAACGGTCCGCTTTTTCCTCGATTTCCTTCCACACTATGCGATCCAGCCCGGGTACGACCGGGTCACCCTGCCAGCTGGATTCCTGTTCGATCACGGCTGCTGCGGCGCAGAAATGCTCGGCGGTATAGGGAATCTTGAGGGCGGTGAATGCGTCCAGAATGTCTGCATTCCAGTCGTCACGATCCTTGATTTGCGCGGGCAGCAGGCGATTGAGCAGAGCCCGTGCTTCGGCTTCGCTGGGTGGTTTGCGCTGGGGCGTCGGGGTCGTCACGGGGACTGGTGTTACGACAGGCACCGGCGTCGGAGTCACTGCTGGAACTGGTGTACTTGCCGGTATCGGTGTCGTGGCAGGTTCGGGACTGGGCTGCTCCGGGGTGATGGCCGGCGGTGATGTGGTGGCACAGGCCGTGAGCAGCAAAAGACCGGAGACAGACAGAATGCGGCGCATGATCGGAGCAGCTGTAAGAAGTGAAAGCGCGATTCTAGCGGTGGCATGTGCCGCAATGCGTGACCGAATGCACGCGTAAGGCTTGTTTTCACAAGGTCAAGCAGTTAGATTGCAGAAAAGCATGTCATTTTGGAGATTGCCGTGATGAAACGCGCAGCACTGCTGATCGGCCTGGCAGGTCTGGCCATGGCCGCACAGGCACAGATTTACACCTGGAAAGATGCCAATGGCGTAACCCAGTATTCGGATCAGCCGCCCCCGAAGGGAACCACTGGCAAGGTAGTCAACACCAAAGATGCTGCCGTTACAGCAGTTACGCCTCCAGCAGCCAAGCAGGGGGCTTCGGGCGCTGTTGCGGCATCTGCTCCAGCTGCTGCGGCACCGGCACCGGCTGCCGCCAAGAAAGATCCGAACGGGCCCGGTTGTGCGGACGCCCGCAAGCGGCTGGATTTCCTCAAGGGCTCGAAGCTCTACAAGAATGTGGCCAATGAAAAAGGCCAGATGGAATTCATCGACGAAGCCAAGAAGCAGGAAGAAATCCGCAAGCAGAACGAGTTTCTGGAAAAGAACTGTCAGTAACACCAGTTTCTTTACAGCAAAAAGCCCGGCGATTGCCGGGCTTTTTCGTGCGGATGGCGCTTAGAAGGGCAGCTTCATTCCCGGCGGCAGCGGCAGGCCGGCGGTCACGGAGGCCATGCGTTCCTGCGTGGTGCTTTCCACACGGCGCAGGGCGTCGTTAAACGCAGCAGCAATCAGGTCTTCCAGCATGTCCTTGTCATCGGAAAGCAGGCTGTCATCCAGTGCCACGCGCTTGACCACATGACCGCAGGTCATGGTGATCTTGACCATGCCGGCACCGGACTGGCCTTCGACTTCGATCTGCGCCAGTTCGTCCTGCGCTTTCTTCATGTTTTCCTGCATTTTCTGGGCTTGCTGCATCATGGCGCCCAGGCCACCTTTACCGAACATGGCTTACTCCTTGGTGTTGATGGTGCCGGCATTCGCGGCCGGCGCGGGGTTGCTTAAACGGGGCGAATCGAATCGGCGATCACGGTGCCGCCAAAATCCTGAACCAGTGTCTGAACAAACGGGTCATTCTGGATGCTTTCGATGGCGGCATCCTGCCGCGCGGCACGCTCGCGCTGCGCAATCTGCGCCGGCGTTTCCGCGGTGGCCTGCTGGATGTCGACGCGGATCTGCTGCGGGCGGCCGAAATACTCGCTGATGGCTTCGCGCAGCTTTTCCTGGAAGTCGCGGGTGGCAACGGCCTGATGCTCCGCGGCAACCCGCAGGTAGTAGCAATCGTCAGCATAATTCAGCAGCTCGGCATGTTGTGCCAGCATACCGGCCGCGCCAAGTCGTAATTGCGCGAGCAGGCCCGGCCAGTCACCGTCAAAGGTGCTGGGCCGGGGAGTAGGCTCAGGCTTGATTTCCGGGGTATTGTCCGGTGGGCTTTGTTCCTGCTGCTCTGTGGCTACATACCCATCATTTTTCTCGGGTGCGGCCATGCGCACCGGAATCATGCCGGGCTGCATGGCGGGTGCCGACTCGGCCGCTGGCGCTGTTTCAACTGCGGCAGCGGGAGCGCTACTCACGTTCGCTGCAGTGCTGGCTGCCTGCGTCGCATGGCCAGTGGCTGCCGGCAGGCGGCTGGCCGGAACCGGGGCAAAGGCCAGCATGCGCAGCAGGGTCATGGTAAAGCCGGCATACTCGTCGGGGGCCAGCGCAAGATCGTTGCGGCCGTGAATGGCAATCTGGTAATACAGCTGCATGTCTTCAGGGCTGCAGGCGGCAGCAATGCGCAGCAGGTCGTCGCGGATGGGCAGATCGTCGGCGATGGCCGCTGGCACCAGTTGCGCCAGCGAGATCTGGTGCAGCAGATGCGCCAGCTCCTGCAGTGCCGCATCGTAGGAGAGCCCGCGCGCGGCAATCGCATTCGCGCCGGCCAGCAGCCGAGCGCCATCCTGCGCGATCAGCGCATCCAGCAATTCAAACAGATACGATTGATCCACCGCGCCCAGCATGGCGCGCACACCGGCTTCTTCGACCTGGCCGGCACCATAGGCAATGGCCTGATCCAGCAGCGACAAAGCGTCGCGCATCGAGCCATGCGCGGCGTGGCCAAGCAGGTTGAGTGCACCGGCTTCGTAAGTGATCTGCTCGGTATCGAGCACGCGCCCGAGGTGAAAGATCACCTGTTGCGGCGTCATGTTGCGCAGCGAGAACTGCAGACAGCGCGACAGCACCGTGACCGGCACTTTTTGTGGATCGGTGGTCGCGAGGATGAATTTCACATGGCCAGGAGGTTCTTCGAGCGTTTTCAGCATCGCATTGAAGGCACTTTTCGAGAGCATGTGCACTTCATCGATGATATAGACCTTGAAGCGGCCGGCGGTGGGCGAATACTGCGCGTTGTCGAGCACTTCGCGGATATTGTCGATGCCGGTGTTCGATGCGGCATCGATTTCCAGCAGGTCGACAAAGCGGCCCGCATCGATCTGCGTGCACGCCGAGCAAACTCCGCAGGGCTCGGCAGTGACGCCGGTTTCGCAGTTGAGCGCCTTGGCCATGATGCGCGCAATGGTGGTTTTGCCCACCCCGCGAGTGCCGGTCAATAGATACGCGTGGTGCAGGCGTTCATTGGCAAACGCGTTGGCGAGTGCCTTGATGACATGTTCCTGCCCGACGAGCTGGGCAAAATTGCGGGGGCGCCATTTGCGCGCGAGTACTTGATAGGCCATGGCGGCGATTCTAGCAGAATGCGCCAGGAACATCGCAGCTGTGCGAAATGTGCCGCAGCAGCCGTGGGCGGATTGCGACGGCAGTGCGGTGCGCATGTACCATAGCGGGCATTTGCGGGGTGACATCGTCTGGCTGTTAGCACCAGCGAATGTGAAACCGTGTCGCCCGCAGCCTGTCAACAAGGAACCAGCATGAGCCTGCCTGATCCGATTGATCTGCCTGACGGCGACCCGATGCCGCAACCACCGATCGAGCCCCCGCTGGAAGCGTGCTGCACCAGCGGCTGTAACCCCTGCATCTTCGACACCTATTCCGAAGACCTGCAGCAATATCGCCGTGACCTGCTGGCCTGGCAGGCTCGCCACCCGAATCCAGCCCCGACGGAGAACCCGGCATGCTGATCCGTACCCTGTTTGCTGGCGCATTGCTGGCGTCTTCTGTTCTGGTTACTGCAGCCGGTCTGCCCGGCAGTGTGCAGCAAAGCCTGAAAGCCACCGGCTTGCCGGCCGATGCACTGGGTGTTGCCGTGCTGCCGCTGGATGGCGGCAAGGCCTTTTATCATCGGGCTGACGAAAGCATGCGCCCGGCTTCGACGATGAAGCTGGTCACGACCTGGGCCGGACTGAACCTGCTGGGGCCGACCTGGAGCTGGCAGACCGAGCTGTTGGCCGATCGCAAGCCGGTAAACGGCGTACTGGAAGGCAATCTGTACCTGCGTGGCAGTGGTGACCCCAAGCTGACGATCGAGCGCATGTGGCTGCTGGTGCGCGAGCTGCGCAATGCCGGTGTCGAGGATATCCGCGGCTCGCTTGTGCTCGATGGCAGTGCCTTCGGCGAGCTGGCTTTTCCTCAGGAATATGACGATGACGGCGACAGCGAGCGGGCCTTCCTGGTGCCGCCGGATGCACTGCTCAGCAACTTCCGCACGGTGCGGGTAACATTCGACAGCACCGGCGACAAGGTCAAACTGGTGACCGAGCCTCCGCTGAACCAGGTGCGCGTGAGCAACGATCTGGCCATCGGTAGCGGCGGTGACTGCGTCAGCTGGTCGCGCCGTGTGCAGCAGCGCTTCGGGCAGGTGAGCGGCACGCAATTCATTGTCCAGTTCATCGGTGAAATGCCGCCGGGCTGCAAGGCTGAACGTTATGTGCCGGTACTCAATGCCCGTGAATACACGCAGGCGCTGTTCTGGTACCTGTGGTACGGCCAGGGCGGCAAGGGTTCGTCGCTGACCGAAAAACCCGCAGGCAAGGTCGTACCCGACAACGCCATTGTGCTCGCCAGTACACGCTCCCCCGATCTGGTCGCCAACATCCGCGACATCAACAAGTTCAGTAATAACGTCATGGCAAGGCAGCTCTTCCTTACCGTCGGTGCTCAGCGCGGCAAGGGCGGCGCGACCGATGCGGCTGCCGCGCAGGTCATTGCCGGCTGGCTGGCCGGGCAGGGCATCACCGCCCCCGAACTGGTGCTGGAGAATGGCTCGGGCCTGTCGCGCAGCGAGCGCATTTCCCCGCGCCACATGGCCGATATGCTGCAAGGTGCCTGGCGCAGCCCCTGGGCCGCCGAATTTGTTGCTTCGCTGCCGCTGGTCGGCATGGACGGCACAATGCGCAAACGCCTGACCGGGGCCGATGAAGCCGGCCGGGCCCACATCAAGACCGGCACCTTGCGCGATGTGCGTGCGGTTGCCGGCTTCGTGCAGGACGACAAGGGCCGCAACTGGGTGGTCGTGGGGATGCTCAACCACGCCGATGCGGTGAAAGGTGCGCCGGTACTGGACGCGCTGATCCGTAGTGTGCAGAAGGGCGAATTCCGACAGTAACGCAGCAGTGTGGGTATTGCCGTGCAGCTCATGCAGGCAAAGGATTGTGCGTTAGAGGGTGGCCGGGTATGGAGTTGAATCCGGCATTTCCCGTGCATGAAAGCCATTGATCCATGAGGGGTGCCCGGTCTCTTTACGGTATTGGCTCGACGACTGTCCATTCGCCATCCGCTTTTACGCAATCGGCTGGCGAGCGCTGCTGGTGCGCACTAGGGTGCAGACACGGAGCATCGGTCTGCTCTGCTGGAGGTGCCACTATGGATCGCGCAGCGTTTTTCCGGGAATTGTGGCTGCACTATGCCGCGCTCACGCCGCAGGCGCCGGTGATCCGGGCGCTGTTTGGCGGGGAGACGGTGATCAATGACCATGTGGCCTTTCGCACCTTTGCGGCGACGCCGCTGGCGCTGGATAAGCTGGAGCCCAGGCTGCTGGCACTGGGCTATCGCCGCCATGCTCCGTATGCCTTTCCCGACAAACATCTGGCCGCATGGGGCTATGTCTGTGACGAGGACCCCGATGCGCCGCTGGTGTTTTTGTCCGAGCTGGATGTCACGGCGCTGAGCCCCGCCAGCCAGGCCATTCTGGCGCCGCTGCTGGCGGCGATTCCGCCACAGGCGGCCACACATGCGCAGGTATTCTGCGAGGGGCCGATGTGGCCGGGCCTCGCTAGCCAGGATTACGAGGCGCTGGCGCAGGAAAGCGAATACGCAGCCTGGCTGGCTGTGCATGGCATGACGGCCAATCATTTCACGATTGCGGTACACCGGCTTGATCCGCTGCTGACATTGTCCGAGGTGTGCGAGCAGGTTCAGGCAGCAGGATTTGCGCTGAATACCTCGGGCGGGATGATCAAGGGCACGCCGGTCGAGCTCTTGGAGCAGGCCAGCACGCTGGCCGACCGGCAAAAGCACAGTTTTGCCGATGGTGTCTGCCTGAGTGTGCCGACCTGTTATTACGAATTTGCCCGGCGCTATCCGGCGGCAGATGGCCGGCTCTATCAGGGTTTTGTTGCAGCCAGTGCCAGCCGGATTTTCGAATCGACAGACCGGAGGCCAACATGACGCCGCTTTTGATCATCGGTGCCGGCAAGATCGGCGCCAGCCTGGCGCGGTTGCTGGCGGATTGTGGCGATTACGCCGTGACGGTGGGAGATCGGGACGCCGAAGCCTTGATTCGCCTGAGCCAGCATTGCGAAGTCCAGACCCGCGTACTGAATGTGCGAGATCCGGTCGCCCTGGCCGAGGCCATGCAGGGGCAGCATGCCGTGATTTCGGCCGCCAGCTTTGATGTGAATACCCGGATTGCCCGGGCGGCGCTGGGCGCAGGGATCAGCTATTTCGATCTGACCGAGGATGTCGCGACCACGCAGGCAATCCGCCGCATGGCCGCATCCAGCCGGGCGGGGCAGGTGTTCATGCCGCAATGCGGGCTGGCGCCGGGGTTTATCGGCATTCTGGCGGCCGACATCGCCAGCCGTTTCAGCGAGATTGATACGGTGAAGATGCGCGTCGGGGCCTTGCCGCAGTATCCGGACAACCGCATCAAGTACAACCTGACCTGGTCCACCGACGGGCTGATCAATGAATACTGCAATGCCTGCGAGGCCATCCGCCACGGACGGCTGACCACAGTGCATGCGCTGGAAGGGCTGGAGCATTTTGCGCTGGACGGGCTGGAGTACGAGGCCTTCAACACCTCGGGCGGGCTGGGCACGCTGTGCGAAACGCTGGCCGGCCAGGTGCAGGAAATGGACTACAAGACCGTTCGCTATCCCGGCCACCGCGACCTGATCGATTTTCTGGTCAATGGTCTGCGGCTGGGTCGCGACCGCGCACACCGGCAGATGCTGAAGAAAATCCTCGAAGAGGCTGTGCCGATCACGCTGCAGGATCTGGTGCTTGTCGTTGTATCCGTTTCCGGCCAGCTGGACGGGCAATTCCGCCAGATCAGCGATGCCCGCAAAATTTACCACAGCAGTTATCACGGCCAGCCCTGGAGCGCGATCCAATTGACCACCGCAGCAAGCGCGGCAGCGGTGATCGATCTGCATCTGGCTGGCCAGCTGCCCGATACCGGCTTTATCCGGCAGGAAGATGTACGGCTGATGGATTTCCTGGCCAACCGCTTTGGTCGTCATTACGACGTGCCGCGGCTGGCTGAGGAAATTCCGGTATGAATGCTGGTGGGCCGGGTATTTGGTGAGCTGTTCCAGCCAGTATGGCGGGCTGTCGTAGCTGGCAGGTGTTATTCAGGTTGTATGGCAAGAGGGGGCAGCATGGGCGAATCCATTTGGCAGCAAACCCGCATTGCGCACTGGCAGCTGGCCGGCTGCTGGCCGGCGGCCGTACTTGGCGGGCTGGCACACTACGCGGACGATACCCGCCATCCCTTGAAGTCGCCGATTGATGCCAGTGAGCTGGGTTGGCTGTCCCAGGCAACACATGCGCATACTTTGCACGGTATTTCTCTGGGTTCAGCCGCCTATAAAGAATGGCGGTTGATACCTGCGGCAAAGCGCGGCCAGATGGTGGCCACGATTGCGGAGAAGGTTCGCGAGCGCCGCACGGCGCTGGCGGCGCTGATTACGCTGGAATCCGGCAAGATCGGTAGCGAGGCGGATGGCGAGGTACAGGAATGGCTGGACATGTGCGATTTCGCCATTGGCCTGTCGCGCCAGTTGCACGGCCTGACGATTGCCAGTGAACGCCCCGCGCATCTGCTGCTGGAGCAGTGGCAGCCGCTGGGTGTGGTGGCGGTGATTACCGCGTTCAATTTTCCAATGGCCGTTTGGGCGTGGAATGCCATGCTGGCGCTGGTGTGCGGCAATGCGGTGATCTGGAAACCGTCAGAGAAAACCCCGCTGTGTGCGCTGGCGGTACAGCAGCTGGTAAACGAAGCGCTGGCCGACTGCGCCGCACCGCCGGCGCTGTGCCAGCTGGTGAACGGGGACGCTACGACCGGTAGCCAGCTGGTAAATGATCCGCGGGTAGCGCTGATTTCGGCGACCGGATCGTGCGCAATGGGGCTTGCAGTCGCCCGCCTGGCAGCCAAACGTCTTGCGCGTACCCTGCTGGAACTGGGCGGCAACAATGCCGCGATTGTCACGCCTTCGGCCGATCTGGAACTGGCCAGCCGCGCAATCGTCTTTGCCGCGGCGGGCACCTGCGGTCAGCGCTGCACCAGCTTGCGCCGGCTGATCGTGCATCAGTCGGTTCTGCCGCAGTTATTGTCCCGGCTGGTGAATGCCTATCGCAGCCTGGCCATTGGAGACCCGCGCCAGCCTGGCGTACTGGTCGGTCCGCTGATCAACAAGGATGCACGCTCACGCATGCAGGCCGCACTGGCTCAGGCGCAGACTGAAGGTGGCGAACTGCTGACCGGCAATGAGCCGCTGCCCTGCGGACTACCGGACGGCGCCTATGTACGTCCGGCGATCATGGCCATGCCGGCCCAGACGGGCATTGTGATGCAGGAAACCTTTGCCCCGATCCTGTATGTACTTGGCTACCGGCAATTCGATCAAGCGATTGCGCTCAACAATGCCGTCGCGCAGGGGCTGTCATCTGCGCTCTTCAGTAATGATCTGCACGAGTTGGGGCAGTTCATCGGCCCTGCAGGCTCGGATTGCGGGCTGGCCAATGTCAATACGGGAACGTCGGGGGCGGAGATCGGCGGTGCATTCGGTGGCGAAAAGCTCACGGGGGGAGGGCGTGAAAGCGGCTCGGATGCCTGGAAGTGCTACATGCGTCGCACCACCAATACCCTGAATCTTGGCCAGGCCTTGCCGCTGGCGCAGGGCGTGGTGTTCGGTCTGCCTGCTGCAGAATGAGGTTGCAGTCGCGGGAAACAGGCTGCTTTGCGGCCTGCTGCCTTGGCCAAGTCCTTGTTTTGCTGTGGCAAGCGGCACGCTGGCTGGAGCAAAGGAGCATGATGGCGTAGAATGGCGGGCTATTTTTCTCCACCACCAGGAATTGCCCGGCATGGACAAGATTCTGATTCTGGACTTCGGCTCCCAGGTCACCCAGCTGATCGCGCGTCGCGTACGTGAGGCTCACGTTTATTGCGAACTGCACCCGTTTGACATGTCGATCGACGACATCAAGGCGTTCAACCCCAAGGGCATCATCCTGTCCGGCGGTCCGAACTCGGTGTACGAATCCGACTATCAGGCCACTGCCGAGCTGTTCAAGCTGGGCATTCCGGTGCTGGGTATCTGCTACGGCATGCAGTTCATGGCGCAGACGCTGGGTGGCAAGGTGGAAAGCGGGGACAAGCGCGAGTTTGGCTATGCCGAAATCCAGGCGCGTCACCATTCCAAGCTGTTCGAAGGCCTGCAGGATCGCGTCGACGATGCCGGCAATGGTTATCTGGACGTCTGGATGAGCCACGGCGACAAGGTCACCGCGCTGCCGGAAGGCTTCAAGGTGATTGCCGAAACCCCGTCCTGCCCGGTGGCCGCGATGGCCGACGAGGCGCGCCATTTCTACGCCGTGCAGTTCCACCCGGAAGTGACCCACACCAAGCGCGGCAGCGAGATGATCCATCGCTTCGTGCTGCACGTGTGTGATGCTACGCCGTCGTGGACCATGCCGAACTACATCGACGAAGCCATCAAGAAAATCCGCGAGCAGGTGGGCGATGAGGAAGTGATTCTCGGCCTGTCCGGTGGCGTCGATTCCTCGGTGGCGGCTGCGCTGATCCACCGCGCGATCGGCGACCAGCTTACCTGCGTATTTGTCGATCACGGCCTGCTACGTCTGAACGAAGGCGACATGGTGATGGACATGTTCGCGCGCAATATGGGCGTGAAAGTGATCCGCGTCGACGCAACCGAGCAGTTCATGGGCAAGCTGGCTGGCGTCACCGATCCGGAGAAGAAGCGCAAGATCATCGGCGGCGAATTCGTCGAAGTGTTCCAGCAGGAATCGGGCAAGCTGACCACCGCCAAGTGGCTGGCGCAGGGCACCATCTACCCGGACGTGATCGAATCGGCCGGCGCCAAGACCGGGAAGGCCCATGCAATCAAGAGCCACCACAACGTCGGCGGCCTGCCGGACGACATGAACCTCAAGCTCCTGGAACCGCTGCGCGAACTGTTCAAGGATGAAGTGCGCCAGCTGGGCGTGGCCCTCGGTCTGCCGCATGAAATGGTGTATCGCCATCCCTTCCCGGGCCCGGGCCTGGGCGTGCGCATTCTGGGCGAAGTGAAGATGGAATACGCTGACCTGCTGCGTCGCGCCGATGCCATCTTCATCGAAGAGCTGCGCAACACGGTGGATGAAAAGACTGGCAAGACCTGGTACGACCTCACCTCGCAAGCCTTTGCGGTCTTCCTGCCGGTGAAGTCCGTTGGCGTGATGGGCGATGGCCGCACCTACGATTATGTGGTGGCACTGCGTGCCGTGGTGACCAGCGACTTCATGACGGCGCATTGGGCCGAGCTGCCCTACAGCCTGCTGGGCCGTGTGTCCAACCGCATCATCAATGAAGTGCGTGGTCTCAACCGCGTGGTGTACGACGTTTCCGGCAAGCCGCCGGCGACGATCGAGTGGGAATGATCGTTTAGGTATAGGCAATCAGCCTGTCCCGCAACAAAAAGCGCCTTCAAGGCGCTTTTTGTTTTTCGGCATTTACGTTTAGTGCAGTGTTGTCGGCAGATGGATGGCAATCCCGGGGCCGATTGGGATGTCCAGACCGATCCATACCGTCATCAGCAGTGACCAAGCCAGCGTAAAGGCGAGCGAATACGGCAGCATCAGGGTGATCAGGCTGCCGAGGCCATATTCGGGAAGGTAGCGCTTGGCCATAACCAGCACGATGGGGAAATACACCATCATCGGGCTGATGATGTTGCTGACCGAATCACCAATGCGGTAGGCCAGCTGGGTGGCTTCCGGGGTGAAGCCCAGCAGCATCAGCATTGGCACGAAAATAGGCGCGAGCAAGGCCCATTTGGCCGAGGCAGAACCGATGACCAGATTGACTGCGGCGGTGAAGAGCACGAAGGTCAGCAGCAACGGCATGCCGGAAAGGCCGCTGGCACTGATGGCCTCTGCGCCGTTGACGGCCAGCAGTACGCCCAGCTTGCTCTGGCCGAACAGGGCGATGAACTGGGCCGCGAAGAACACCATCACCAGGTAGTAGCCCATTTCGGAGAGTGAATCACCCATGGCGCGTGCAACGTCGCGGTCATTGCGCATGCTGCCGGCCGCCAGCCCATAGGCAATGCCGGGCAGGAGGAAAACCACCATGATGACCACGACGATGCCATTAATGAAAGGCGAGGGCAGCAGCGTACCCTTGACCGGGTCGCGCAGGATGCCGCCTTCGGGCAGCCACAGGGCCAGCAGCAGGCCGGTGGTCAGCAGGGCGACCAGCCCCGCCGCACGCAGGCCGCGCTGTTCGGCTGCACGGCTTGCCGCATCGGCTCGCGGTGTATCGGCTGCGCCTGCGTTGCCCTGCCATTGAGGCAGGCGAGGCTCGATGATCCGGTCGGTGACATACCAGGCAACCGCCGTCAGGGCGATGGCCGATGCGGCCATGAAGTAGTAATTGGCCAGGGCGCTGACTTGCCAGGCCGGGTCGATCAGGTGTGCGGCGGCTTCGGTTAGCCCGCCCAGTAAGGGATCGAGCGTGGATACCAGCAGATTGGCCGAAAAGCCCGCCGATGTACCGGCAAAGGCCGCCGCGAGCCCGGCCAGCGGGTGGCGGCCGGCGCTGGCGAAGATCATGGCGGCCAGCGGGATGACGACCACATAGCCGACGTCGGAGGCCAGGTTGGACATGATGCCGACCAGCACAACAATCGGGGTCATCAGTCGCCGCGGTGCGCACATGACGATACGGGCGAGGACGGTGCCCAGCAGCCCGCTGCGCTCGGCAACGCCGACCCCGATCAGTGCTACCAGCACGGTAGCGAGTGGCGGAAAGGTGGCGAAATGTTTCGGGGCGTCGACCAGCCATTGCTGTAGGGTGGCGGCACTGAGCAGCGACACCGGCGTGATCACGTCGTCAGTGCCCGGCTTGATGACGCTCATGCCGGTACTTGCGGCCCAGTGGCTGCCCAGTACGACGACCAGGCAGAGCAGTACAAATAACGTGACGGGATCAGGCAGGGCGTTGCCAACCCGCTCGATGCCATCGAGCAGGCGATTGGTCAGCGAGGCCGGCCTGGCGGGGGTGGGCTCAAGAACGTGACTGTGGGGCATGCGGGCTCCTGTGGGCAATATCCGGTTTCCTGCAGTTTGCCTGCCTGTATCGGAATGTAACCATTCAGGATTTCGCCACCCCGGCCAATGGCGTCGATCTGATCTGGATCAGCGCACCGATGGAATTATGACGCGGGGTATATGCATGCAGCATTTTTATATAAAAGCCCCCGTGTAAATACCATTATGGGTATTATTTGGATAGACAGCAAAAAACCCGCCGTGGCGGGTTTTTTGCACCGGTTTGCCTTCTGCTTAGCGCAGGCTTTCCAGATAACGGTCCGCATCCAGTGCTGCCTGGCAGCCGGAAGCTGCGCTGGTTACAGCCTGACGATAGATGTGGTCCTGTACGTCACCGGCAGCAAACACGCCCGCGACGCTGGTGGCAGTGGCATTGCCGTCACGACCGCCCTTGGTGATCAGGTAGCCGGTTTCGTCCATGTCGAGCTGACCCTTGAAAATGTCGGTATTCGGCTTGTGACCGATGGCGATGAACACGCCGGTCAGTGCCAGTTCACGGGTGCTGCCGTCTTTGGTCGACTTCAGGCGCACACCGGTGACGCCGGTGTTGTCGCCCAGTACTTCATCCAGCGTGCTGTCCAGCGCCAGGCTGATCTTGCCAGCCTCGACCTTTTCCATCAGGTGATCGACCATGATCTTTTCGGCGCGGAAGGTGTCACGGCGGTGGATCAGTGTGACGTGCTCGGCGATGTTGGCCAGATACAGTGCTTCTTCAACGGCGGTGTTGCCGCCGCCAACCACGGCCACTTTCTGGCCGCGGTAGAAGAAACCGTCGCAGGTTGCGCAAGCGGAAACACCACGGCTCATGAAGGCTTCTTCACTGGGCAGGCCGAGGTATTGCGCCGAGGCACCAGTCGCGATGATCAGCGCATCGCAGGTGTATTCGCCGGCGTCGCCGATCAGCTTTTTCGGGCTGGATTGCAGATCAACGGTATGGATGTGATCGAAAATGATCTCGGTGCCGAAACGGCGGGCATGCTTTTCGAAGCGCGCCATCAGTTCCGGCCCCTGTACGCCGTCCGCGTCGGCCGGCCAGTTGTCCACTTCGGTAGTGGTCATCAGCTGGCCACCCTGGGCCATGCCAGTGATGACGACCGGCTTCAGGTTGGCGCGAGCCGCGTAAACGGCGGCGGTGTAGCCGGCGGGGCCGGAGCCAAGAATCAGCAGCGGGTGATGGATACTGGCCATGTGTTCCTCCTGGTGGTGTCTGTCCGCCGGCAGTCGTGCCGGCATGAATCGGGCGAAAGTGTAATTGCTTTAAGAGATGCGGACCTAATCGAAAAATGCAATAAGCGCGATAGAACGTCAGGCCGCCGGTCCTGTGTAGCCGTGTCTTACGGGTATGCGTAGCCACGGTATGGTAATCGCTGCCTCCGTTGTAATACGGATGAGGGTATCAAGAAGCTCGGCTTCAGCAACAATTTCCACGGCAACCGGAATATCTCCCGCTAGCTCGAAAAAGCTCTGCTGATGCCAGCCGTGACGGCCGAAGCCACCCAGCGCATGAAAGGCCGTCCCGCCGGAGGCGCCAAGCTGGTGGGCCTGCTGCAGCAGCCATTGATAGGTGGGCATGCTGCCATGCCGCTGGTTCTGTTGCAGGTAAAAGCGCAGAAGCTCCATCTCAGCCCCTCTGGAATAAAAACTGCACGGTCATCAGGCCGAACCAGGTCAGCAGCAGCGAGCCGCAGACATGCAGGGCAATCGTGCCCAGCCCCAGGCCGAGCTGCTGGCGCAGCAGCATGGTGGTTGTCTCGGCGGAAAAGGTGGAAAACGTGGTCAGTCCACCCAGAAAGCCGGTGGTAATCATCAGGCGCAGCTCGGGGCTGAGCGAAGGCCAGAGCTGGAAAGTCCCCAGCGCAATTCCCATGAGGTAGCCCCCCAGCAGATTGGCGGCGAGTGTTCCGAGCGGGATGGCCGGAAAAAGCGGGTTGATGAACAGGCCCAGCAGCCAGCGCAGCCAGGCGCCGCAGGCGGCACCAACACCGATAAGCAGAAAGGCAAGGGGCGACATGGCTGACAGGAGTCGGTATAGAATGGGTGGATTATAACCTGCAGCCAAAGGGGTGGGGCTTGCAAAATACCGACGTGGCCATTCCGGTCTGGGGCGTATTCCGCAGGCTGGGAGCCTTGCGCCTGCCGGCGGTGCGCCGGGTGCTGTTCAAGCAGATTTATTTCACTGCCAATGAGGCGTATCTGCTGATCGCGCTGATCGGCTTCGCGCTGGGGGCGATTGTGGTCACCCTGCTGCATGTCCAGTATGGACAGAGCCGCGATACGGCGTTGCGCCTGCTTGGCTCGCTGACCTTTGCCGAGCTGGCGCCGCTGCTGGCGGCGCTGGTGATGATCGCGCGCTCCTCGTCGGCAGTGGCGAGCGAGCTGGCCAACATGCGCATGCATGGCGAATTTCGTGCACTGCGCCTGATGAATATCGATATTGCAACGTATCTGCTGCTGCCCCGCCTGCTCGGGATGGCGTTAGCCTGCATGTTGCTCTCGGCCTGCATGGCGCTGTCGGCACTCACTGCCGGCCTGCTGGTGGCGGCGGGCAGTCATGTCAGCTATCAACTGGTGACGCTGGAACGGGTGTTGTCCTGGCAGCCCGTGCTGCTGCTGCCGGCCAAGTCGTTCAGCTTCGGTCTGGTCGCGGCGTTCCTGGCGTGCCGCAGTGGTCTGTCGGTGGCGGCCTTGCCGACGGAGGTGCCCCGGGCGACGTCGATGGCAGTCATGCACGGCATGGGTAGTCTCTTCATTCTGGATTTGCTGTGGGCTTTGTTGCGATGAACGGACGCTATTGGTTGCAACTGCCGCCACAGGAGAGTATTGAGCACGGTGTTGCCGCTCTGATGGCCAGCCTCCAGGAGTTCGCTGGTGGTCGTGTAGCCGCCGTGGAAGGACATGCGGTGTTGATCAGCAATCTGCGGGTCTGGGAAAACCTGGCATTGCCGGCGTGGTACCATTTTTCGGAATCGCCCGATGCCTTCGAGTCACACGTGGGCGGCATGCTGGAGGCGCTGGATTGGGATGAGGCCCGCCAGCAGCAGTTCACAGGCAGTCTGCCGCAGGCGCTTTCCGCAGCGGACCGGCGGGTAGCCCAACTGCTGCGGGGTCTGCTACTGCAACCGGCTGCGCTGGTGGCCGATGCCGAGTGGTGGCGCCTCTTAGGGCATGGCGGTGATCTGGCGGCGCTCTACATGAGGCATGCGCAGAATATACCCTTGCTCGTGGTGTCGCATGGCGCACCTGCGGAGGGGTTTGCGGAGCTGGAGACCGGGCTTGACGCCGCCGAACTATGGAACAGGATCAAACAGGGGGTGGTGACGAATGCTGATGCGTGATCGTGATCCGCGTTTTCGTCTGCTGGGATGGCGGGTGGGTCTGACTGGCGTGGTGCTGCTGGGGATGCTGGTGCTGCTGGCAGGCTTTCTCGGTGAGCGCAGCGGCCTCTTTGAAGACAAGACCCGGGTGCATCTGGTTGCCGAAAACGGCACCGGGCTGCTGCCGGGGCTGCAGGTGCGCCTTTCCGGCTTTCGTATCGGCGTCATCGATGACGTTCAGCTCAATAGCGAAGCCAAGGTGGATGTGACGCTGCTGATTGAAACACGCTACATGAAATGGGTGCGCGCCGATGCGCTGGCGATCCTGCAGCAGGACGGGCTGGTCGGTGATCATTTCATCGAAATTGCCGGAGGGACAAACAAGGCGCCGCAGCTGGCTGAAAACGGCGAGCTGACATTTGTGCCGGCAATGGGCCTGTCCGATATCGCCCAGGACCTGCGCAACCGCACCTTGCCCCTGCTGGACGAATTCCAGCAGACCATGACCTATGTGAACGACCCCAAGGGCGATGTCCGCAAAACCATGGCCAATCTGCAGCAGATGACGTCTGAGCTGCAGCAGACCCGGCAGCAGCTGGATGCCTTGCTGGCCAATCTCAACAGACTGAGCGAAGGTGAGGTGCGCCAGACGCTGGTGGGGGCGCGTGATTTGCTGCAGCGCGCAGACCGCATGGCCAGCGGCGTTGAGGAGCGTTTGCCCGGGATCATGACGGATGCCGCTTCGGGAGTGGGTAGCCTGCGAGCTGCGGCCGACGATGCGAGCGCCACCATGAAGGTGTTGCGCCAGACAGGCGAGACCGTGGCGCCGCGGGTGCCAGGCATGTTGCGCAATACCGACGAGCTGATCCGCGATGCCGGTATCACTGTGCGTGGCGTACAGCAGATCTGGCCCTTGAGCACGATTCTTGCGCCGACTCCGCTGCCGGCATTTGTTCCGGAGAGCCGGCCATGATGCGTAGCTTGTTGATGGTTTTATCGCTCGCAGCACTGTCTGCCTGCGCCAGCCCTCCGGCAACCAGTCCTCCGCCGCTGGTTCAGCAGCAGCAGCGCTCGCTGTCGGCGGCACTGGCCGCCGAGCAGGCAGGCCGCTGGCAGACTGCGATCGAGGAGTGGCAGTATTACCAGCAGGCATCGCAATTGCTGGATGACTGGTCAGCCCAGGCCAGAGCAAGACTTTCCCTGACCACGCTGCTGCTCCGGGGGCAGGAGTATGCTTCTGCGTACCAGCAGATACAAGGAGTGCGTGGCGATACCCTGATTACTGAAGAGTTGCGAGCTCAGGCTGCGCTGCTTGAGGCGCGCGTAGCGCTGGCGGCGGGGCTGCCGGATGGCGAGACAGCCTGGCTGCAGGCTACGCAATTTTGTCAGCAGCGCTGTGCATGGCGTGCAGCCGCGGCCAATGTCCGCGCCCGCCAGTTGCTGCAGTCCGGTGACCATGCAGGAGCCTTGGCGCTGATTGCACCGGTGCTCGCTGATGCGGAATCTCCGGCGGCAGAGCGCTCGCATGCCCTGCGCATGCGTGCCGAAGTCCTGTTGCGCCAGACGGATGTCGCCGGGGCGGCGATTGCAATTGCCGAAGCCATTCGGATGGATCGCCAGTTGGGCGAGCCACTCTGGCTCATTGATGATTACCGGCTGCAAGCCGAAATTGCCGGCGCACAGGGGGATGCCGTGCTGGAGCGGGAAAGCAGGCGCCGACTGGATAGCCTCTGCCGTGCCTATCCGGCAAAAACCTGCGCCGGTGCTTGAGTTTTCTGTGCTGCTGCGCTTATAATCCCGCGTTTTCTGCGCCGAATGGTTCGGTGCGGGTCAATCTCCCTTCCGCATCGTCACGGGTGCGCGGGCCGCAACAGGCGGCGGCGTTCCTGCGGAAGGTAGTCCTAACCTTGTGACAAATCTGGAGATTTTAAATGTCTGTTAGCATGCGCGATATGCTGGAAGCCGGCGTACACTTCGGCCACCAAACCCGTTACTGGAACCCGAAGATGGGTCAATTCATCTTCGGCGCACGCAACAAGATTCACATCATCAACCTGGAAAAGACCCTGCCGATGTTCAACGACGCACTGACTTTCGTGCGCCGTCTGTCCGCCAACAAGGGTAACATCCTGTTTGTTGGTACCAAGCGCGCAGCTCGCGAAATTGTCGCTGAAGAAGCAGCACGCGCAGGCGCTCCGTTCGTTGACCACCGCTGGCTCGGCGGCATGCTGACCAACTACAAGACCGTAAAGCAGTCCATCAAGCGTCTGAACGACCTGAAGGCAGTGCTGGCCGATGAAAACAACGGCTACGGCAAGAAGGAACTGCTGGACATCACTCGCGAAGTTGAAAAGCTCGAGCGTTCCCTGGGTGGTATCAAGGATATGGGCGGCCTGCCGGACGCGCTGTTCGTGATCGATACTGGCTACCAGAAGGGTGCCATCGTCGAAGCCAAGAAGCTGGGCATCCCGGTTATCGGTGTTGTTGATACCAACAACAGCCCGGAAGGCATCGACTACATCATCCCGGGTAACGATGACTCTTCCCGTGCTATCCGCCTGTACGCCCGCGGTATCGCTGATGCGATCCTGGAAGGCCGTAACCAGTCGGTGCAGGAAATTGTTGCAGCTTCCGCTGAAGCCGCGGCGGAGTAATCGGCTTGACCGGCTGATCGAAAAAGGGGCGCAAGCCCCTTTTTCTTGATCGCCAAACCCCTAACGAATCATCAAAGAACTGGAGTTTGAAAATGGCACAAATTACCGCAGCAATGGTTGCTGAACTGCGCGAAATGACCGGCCTGGGCATGATGGAGTGCAAGAAGGCACTGGTTGAATGTGAAGGCGATGTAAAGAAAGCTGAAGAACTGCTGCGCGTGAAGTCCGGCAACAAGGCCTCCAAGATGGCCGGTCGTACCGCCGCCGAAGGCGTGGTTACTGCTTACATCAGCGACGACAAGAAGCTGGGCGCCATCATCGAAGTAAATTGCGAAACCGACTTCGTCGGCAAGGACGAGACCTTCGTGGCTTTCGCCAAGGCTGCGGCCAAGGCTGTTGCTGATCACAACCCGGCAGACATCGAAGCACTGGCCGCTTGCGTTACCGATTCCGGTGAAACCGTTGAAGATGTGCGCAAGGCTGCGATTGCCAAGCTGGGCGAAAACATGACCCTGCGTCGTTTTGAGCGCTACACCACTGAAGGTCAGCTGGCCGCTTACCTGCACGGTGCCAAGCTGGGCGTGCTGGTTGACATCACTGGCGGTGACGAGCAACTGGGCAAGGATCTGGCCATGCACATTGCTGCGAGCAAGCCGAAGGCTCTGGATGCATCCGGTGTTGATGCGGAATTGATCGAAACCGAGCGTCGCGTTGCCATCGAGCGCGCCAAGGAAGCCGGCAAGTCTGGTGAGATGCTGGACAAGATTGCCGAAGGCACGGTCAACAAGTTCCTGAAGGAAGTGACCCTGCTGAGCCAGGTGTTCGTGAAGGCCGAAGACGGCAAGCAGACCATCGAGCAACTGATCAAGTCCAAGTCCGCCTCGGTCAATCGCTTTGCGCTGATCGTTGTTGGCGAAGGCATCGAGAAGAAAGTTGTGGATTACGCGGCTGAAGTTGCTGCAGCTGCCAAGCTCTGATTTTTGAGCTATCAAGAAGTAAACAACGCCGCGCGGGTTCGCGCGGCGTTTGTACGACCGCACTTCGCTGCTAAGGCTACCCACCAATTGACAAGGATAAACACATGAGCCAAGCCCCCAAATACAAACGCATCCTCCTGAAGCTCTCTGGCGAGGCGCTGATGGGTGATGACAGTTATGGCATCAACCGTGCGACGATCGAACGTATCGTGCAGGAAGTGAAGTCCGTCGTTGATCTGGGTGTGCAAGTGGCTGTGGTGATCGGCGGTGGCAATATTTTCCGTGGCGTGGCTCCGGCCGCAGCCGGGATGGATCGTGCAACGGCCGACTACATGGGCATGCTGGCGACCGTGATGAATGCACTGGCGCTGCAGGATGCCATGCGCCACGCCGGCATCGTATCGCGCGTACAATCCGCGCTGACCATCCAGCAGGTGGCCGAGCCGTACATCCGCGGCAAGGCGATCCAGTATCTGGAAGAAAGCAAGGTAGTCATTTTTGGTGCCGGTACCGGCAATCCGTTCTTTACCACGGATACGGCCGCTGCATTGCGTGGAATGGAAGTGGGGGCGGACATCGTTCTCAAGGCCACCAAGGTTGATGGTGTCTACACGGATGATCCGAAAAAGAATCCGGATGCCGTGCGCTATCACACCCTGACCTTTGACGAGGCGATTGGCCGCAATCTGAAGGTGATGGACGCCACCGCGTTTGCGCTGTGCCGTGACCAGAAGATGAACCTGTGCGTCTTCAGCATCTTCAAGCAGGGCGCGCTCAAGCGCGTCGTACTTGGGGAAGACGAGGGTACGCTGGTACACTGCTGATTTTGTCACGCCCGAATACTCGCAGGCGGACTTGGTCCGCCTGTTTTTGTTGTAGCGAGGAATAAGAAATGATTGCAGACATCAAACAGACGACCGAATCCAAAATGCAGAAGTCCGTTGAGACACTGCGCAACAATCTGGGCAAGGTCCGTACAGGCCGTGCCCACCCCGGCTTTCTGGACCAGGTTCAGGTTGATTACTACGGCAGCATGGTTCCGCTGAGCCAGGTTGCCAATGTGACTGCATCGGATGCACGGACCCTTTCCGTACAGCCCTGGGAGAAGCCAATGGTCGCCAAGATCGAGAAGGCGATTCGCGATTCCGATCTGGGGCTGAATCCGGCTGCTAATGGCGATGTGATCCGTGTCCCGATGCCCATGCTGACCGAAGAGCGTCGCAAGGATCTGGTGAAAGTGGTTCGCGCTGAAGCCGAAGAGGCTCGCGTTGCCGTGCGCAATGTACGACGTGATGGCAATGACCAGCTCAAGCGCCTGCTCAAGGACAAGGATATCTCCGAGGATGACGAGCGTCGCGCCCAGGACGACATCCAGAAGCTGACCGACAAATACATCGCGGAAGTCGACAAGCAGCTGGCCGAAAAAGAAAAGGAACTGATGGCAGTCTGAGGCTGCGAACGGTATGGCGCTGTTTTCCAGTAGTACCCAGGAAATTCCAGCTGACGCAAGAAAGGTTCCGGCGCACATTGCCATCATCATGGATGGCAATGGACGCTGGGCCAAGAAGCGCTTGATGCCTCGCGTCTACGGGCACAAGAAGGGCGTGGAAACACTCCGTGAAGTAATCCGAACTTGTGATGAGCTGGGAGTCCGTTTCGTGACGGTATTCGCTTTTTCCAGCGAAAACTGGCGCCGCCCTCCGGATGAAGTGACCTTCCTGATGGGACTGTTCCTGCAGGCGCTGCAGCACGAAGTTGGAAAGATGCAGCGCAACAATATCCGGCTGAAGATCATTGGCAATCGCACTCATTTTGCCCCCGAGCTGGTGCGATTGATCGAAGAAGCCGAAGTTAGTACCGCAGGCAACACCGGACTGACCCTGACAGTTGCTGCTGATTATGGTGGTCGCTGGGATGTGCTGAACGCCATGCAGCAATTGCTCGCCAGCGGCGATTTTGATGCAGAATCCATCACGGAGCAGGATCTTGCGCCGCATCTGGCTATGGCCTATGCGCCAGAGCCCGATCTGTTCATCCGCACGGGTGGCGAACAGCGCATCAGCAATTTTCTGATCTGGCAGCTTGCCTATACCGAGCTGTATTTTACCGACCTGGCCTGGCCTGACTTTGATCGCTCCGCGCTGCTTGATGCCCTTGACTGGTATCAGGGCAGGGAGCGGCGGTTTGGCAGAATCAGCGAGCAACTCCCCCCCGGGCAGGAAAGGTCTGCCGACTGATGCTTAAAACCCGAATTCTTACTGTACTGGTTTTGCTGCCGGTGTTTTTTGGCGCGTTGTTCTGGCTGCCTTCTGCGCCCTGGCAGTTGCTGTGTGCATTGCTGGCGGGGCTGGCCGCTTGGGAGTGGGCTCGCCTTGCAGGCTTTACCGGCATTGTGCGCGCGGCCTATCCCGGACTGACCGCACTGATTGCCGCATTGTTGATCCGCTTTCAGCCCGGCATGGCCATGATGGCAGCGATGCTGATTGCAGCTTCGCTATTCTGGCTGTTGCTGGCTCCAGTATGGCTGCGTTTCAAATGGCAGTTGCGTAATGCTGGACTGATGAATGTCCTGCTGGGTTGGTCGCTTCTTCTGCCGGCGACGCTGGTGCTGGCCCTTTTTAGGGATAACCCTTGGCAGATGCTAGCTGTGCTTGCCATTGCGTGGGTGGCAGATTCAGCGGCCTATTTTTCCGGCAAAGCCTTCGGCAGGCATAAATTGGCGCCCAGCATCAGTCCTGGCAAGAGCTGGGAGGGCGTCCTGGGGGCCGCAGTAGCCGTGATTTCCTATGTGCTCTTGCTACCCGGAAAGCCTCTGCTATTCCCGGTGAGTGAGCATTTTGTTACTCCAGTCGCGCAAATCCTTCTTTGGATCGTTGTGGCAGTGTTGCTGCTTGCTGTCAGTGTCATCGGCGACCTGCTCGAGTCCTTGTACAAGCGCCAGGCAGGAATGAAAGACAGCAGCAATTTGCTTCCCGGCCACGGGGGGGTGCTTGACCGGATCGACAGTCTGCTGGCCATGCTTCCGGTTGCTTTTGCAATCCTGGTTCTATCCTTCCTTCTTTCGCTTCCTTCCTGATGAGTGCAAACAAGAAAATGAGCGCAACACGTCGCCTGACCATTCTAGGGGCAACTGGCAGCATAGGCGGCAGTACACTGGATCTTGTTCGTCAGCACCCCGAGAGCTATCAGGTTGTTGCCCTGACGGGCTCAACGCAATTGGACAAGCTTGCTGCCGCCTGTACTGAATTCTCTCCGCGTTTTGCAGTTGTGCTTGATGAGCATGCCGCTGAAACGCTGCGGCAACTCCTGCGTCGCTCAGGCTGCGAGACAGAAGTCTTGTGCGGTACGCAGGCGCTGGAGCAGGTAGCGACTCTGGCGGATGTCGATACCGTGATGGCGGCAATTGTCGGGGCGGCGGGCATGCCTGCCACACTGGCCGCTGCACGTGCCGGAAAACGGGTATTGCTTGCCAACAAGGAGACGCTGGTTCTTGCGGGGCAATTGTTCATGGATGCGGTTCGGGAAGGCGGTGCCGAGTTGCTGCCGATCGATAGCGAACACAATGCCATCTATCAGGTGTTGCCAAGCAATTTCCGTGAAAACCCCTATGCATCCTCACTCGAAGAAGCCGGCATCAACCGCCTGCTGCTAACTGCCTCCGGCGGGCCATTCCGTACGCGATTGTTGAGTGAACTGGCTGCGGTGACTCCACAAGAGGCCATCCGCCATCCGAATTGGTCGATGGGGCAAAAAATTTCGGTTGATTCGGCGAGCATGATGAACAAGGGGCTCGAGGTTATCGAGGCGCACTGGCTGTTCAATGCACCGGCATCCCGGATCAAGGTTGTGGTTCATCCGCAGAGTGTGATTCATTCGATGGTCGAATACGTCGATGGCTCTGTTCTTGCGCAGCTGGGCTGCCCTGACATGCGTATTCCGATTGCTTACGGAATGGCCTATCCCCATCGCATTGCGACCGGAGTCAGCAGACTCAATCTATTCGAAGTCGGCCGGCTCGATTTCGAAGAGCCCGACCTGCAGCGTTTCCCCTGTCTGGCGCTGGCTTATGCGGCGCTGGCAGCGGGTGGTGCCGCCACGGCTGTGCTGAATGCTGCCAACGAAGTGGCCGTTGCGGCATTCCTGCAAGGCCGTGTCCGCTTCACTGATATCCCGCGCCTGATTGAAGCGACCCTGTCCGAACACGGCGGCTTGCCCGCAGATTCGCTTGCCGAGTTGCTAGAGGCAGACAAGCTTGCGCGTCAATCTGCCGCGGTTGCGATGGTTGCTCTGGCATGCTGACCATCGCAGCCTTTGTATTGATGATTGCCATACTGGTGACGATTCACGAGTACGGTCACTACTGGGTCGCCCGACGCTGCGGGGTGACCGTACTGAAGTTCTCGATCGGATTTGGCAAGCCACTCATGACCTGGCGCCGAGGCGAAACCACTTGGCAGATTGCGATGATCCCGCTGGGCGGTTTTGTCCAGATGCAAGGCGAGGGCGAGCACGCTGATGCAGCCGGCAAGCTCGCCTCGGGTTCGTTTTCCGGCAAGCACCCATTGCAGAAAATTGCCGTTGTGATTGCCGGTCCGGTTGCCAATCTTCTGCTGGCATGGCTGCTGTTTGCCGCGCTATTCATGGTGGGGGTGCCAGCGCACCGGCCGGTCATTGGCGAAGTGCAGCCAGGCAGTGTTGCCGCTGCGGCGGGCATCCAGCAGGGTGATCGTTTACTGGCGATTGCCGGCGAGCCCGTTGAGAGCTGGGAAGATGCCCAACCGAAGCTGCTTGCGCATGCCAATGAGCCCGCACTTCCCGTGCTGGTGCAGACAAGTCAGGGCGCACGCCATGTGGTTGTTCTTGGCATGAGTGCGCTTGGCGAGAAAGCTTACGAGGCCAATGTATTGCAAACGCTGGGCATTTCGCTTCATGCCTGGAAAGGGCTGGTTGGTGATGTAACAGCCGGTGGTGCGGCCCAGCGCGCCGGGATTCGGCCTGGTGATCGAATCCTCGCCGTGAATGGTGATGGGCTGACTGGCTGGAGCGCGTTTCATGGGTATATCCGTTCAGCAGCTGGCAAAACGATTGTTTTGCGCGTGCAAAGGCAGGGCGAGTTGCTGAATCTACCCGTTCTGCCTGAGTTAGTTACTGATACATCAGGGGGGTATGGGCGCATAGGGCTATCAGCTCGCTATGACCCACTGGATACCCAGTCTATTCGGTTTGATGATCGCAGTGATTTTGGCGAGTCGCTGATCAGAGCGGGGCGCCATACCTGGGAAATGACAAAGCTCAGCATCAAGATGATCGGGCAACTGATTACTGGTGAAGCCTCACTCAAACAGGTGAGCGGGCCGGTCGGTGTTGCAGAATATGCAGGGCAGAGTGCTTCGGTCGGTCTACTGGCCTATCTGCAATTCATTGCTTTCATCAGTCTGAGTCTGGGCATTCTGAACCTGCTTCCCATCCCTGTGCTGGATGGCGGACATTTGCTGTATCATACCGCCGAGTTGTTACGCGGACGGCCTTTGCCGGACTGGTGCATGGAATGGGGGCAGCGGCTTGGTATCGCTCTGCTGCTCGGCCTGATGGCCCTTGCCTTTTATAACGACATTAATCGCCTGATTAGTGGCTAGCCACAACCAAGAATCGAATCTCACACATGAAATTCAAGCCGATGTTTGTGCTGCTGATGGCAGCTCTGGGTACGCCTGCAGCTTATGCCTTCGATGCCTTTACCGTTTCCGATATCAAGGTTGAGGGGCTGCAACGTACCGATCCGGGTACCGTCTTCAACTATCTGCCCGTACGCGTTGGGGAAACCTTCGATGAAGGCAAGGCCAAGGACTCGATCAAGGCTCTGTTTGGTACCGGGTTCTTCAATGATGTGCGTATTGAAACGGACAAAGACACGATCATCATCACGGTAGAAGAGCGCCCGACCGTGGCCCAGATCAACGTCAATGGTGCCAAATTGCTGGAAAAGGATCAGATCAAGACCGCACTGAAAGGCCAGAATCTGGCTGAAGGTCGTATCTTCCAGCGCGACACCCTTGATGCTGCGGTTAACGAACTGAAGCAACAGTATTATGCCCGGGGGCGCTATTCGGTAATCATTACCCCGACAGTAACCAAGCTGGATCGCAATCGGGTCGGGATCGAGCTGGATATTTCCGAGGGGGATGTTGCCCGCATCAAACAGATCAATATCGTTGGCAACAAGGCTTTTTCCGAGGGAGATCTGCTTGATGAAATGTCGCAGACCACCTCGGGCTGGATGACGTGGTATTCCCGCTCGGATCAGTATTCCAAGCAGAAGATGGCTGCCGATCTGGAAAAACTGAAATCGTTCTACATGGATCGCGGATATCTGGATTTCGCAATTGTCTCGACGCAGGTGGCGCTGAGCGATGACAAGACCGAGATGTTTCTCACCGTTAATATCAAGGAAGGCGAACGCTATCAGGTTTCCGGCGTAAAGCTGGCAGGTGATTATCTCTTGCCAGAAAGTGAAATGCTGCCGCTGGTCGCGGTCAAATCCGGCGAGATCTTCTCTCGCACCAAAGTAAGCCAGACCGTCAGCCAACTCAGCCAGAAGCTGGGAGAAAATGGCTATGCCTTTGCCAATATCAATCCGGTCCCCGAAGTAGATAAAGAGAAACACACTGTCGCATTCACCTTTTTCGTCGATCCAGGTAAAAAAACTTACGTCAGAAGTATCAACGTTTCCGGCAATACCCTGACTAAAGACGAAGTGATCCGTCGTGAACTGCGCCAGATTGAGTCGGCGCAGTATGATCTTGCCAAGATCAAGCGCTCCAAGGAGAGACTGCAACAGCTTGATTATTTTTCCGAAGTAAATCTGGATACCGCTGCAGTTCCTGATGCGGTCGATCAGGTTGACCTGAATGTCCGGGTTGCCGAGAAAAAAACCGGTAACTTCAATATTGGTGCCGGTTATGGCCAGGATGAAGGTTTCATCATCATGGCCAGCCTGTCCCAGGCCAACTTTCTAGGAAGCGGCAAGAAAGTAACCATTGAGGCCAATACCAGCCAGACCAATCAGGTTTATTCCTTCAATGTGAATAATCCCTATTTCACCCCGGATGGTGTTTCGTTCGGTTGGGGTGTCTTCTCGAAAAAATCTGACCCAAGTGCCAATGATCTGGAACAAGGGGACTATCAGACCAATTCGCTGGGCGGCGGTTTGTCGTTCGGCTTCCCGGTAAGTGATTACAATAATCTCCAGTTCCGTCTGGATTATGAAGATCTTACGCTGATTACCAACAGCAAAACGCCAAAGTACATCCAGGATTTTGTCGGGCGCTGGGGTGAGGATAGCCAGGAATACACGGCAAGCCTGACATTCGCCTCTGATACGCGCGATTCAGCGACCTATGCCACCAAAGGCAACCTTTTCAAGGCTTCGCTCATGGCGGCAATCCCGGGCTCAGAGATCGAGTACTACAAAGCCTCGTTGCAGAACCGTTTCTTTGCATCGCCAGTGGATGATCTCACCTTCATGTGGAATTTCGAAATCGGCTATGGCGATGGCTACGGAAATGGTGAATTGCCGTTCTACAAGAATTTCTTTGCTGGTGGTGTGAGCTCGGTGCGAGGTTACAAATCCGGTAGTCTAGGTCCTCGCGACGAGAACAACGACAGCATGGGTGGCAACCGCCGCTTTGTGAACAACTTCGAAATCCTGACCCCGGTTCCTGGCATCAAGGATGACAAGTCAATGCGCCTGAGCGCCTTCATTGATGCAGGTGCGATTTATGGTGCTGGGGAAAAACTGGATACAGAGGCAATCCGTTACTCTGCCGGTGTCGGCTTCACGTGGATGTCGCCCATCGGCCCGATCAAGCTGATCTATGCCCAGCCGCTGAATGACAAGGAAAATGACAAGGTTGAGAACTTCCAGTTCCAGCTTGGTCAGGTTTTCTAAGGTATTGTGATGATTCGTTCTGTTTTCGCACTAATTCTGTTCACTGGGCTGGCTGGATATGCCGCAGCGGACACAAAGATCGGTTTTGTAGATACCGAACGCGTTCTTCGTGAGGCAGTCCCCGCAGTCCGTGCAGCAAAAAAGCTGGAAAAGGAATTTGAAGCACGCCGCAACGAGCTCCAACGCGTTTCTGCACAAGGCAAGGCGCTGCAGAATGCCATCGATAAAGGGGGCATATCGGAAGCCGAACGCCGCAATAAAGAACGTGACCTGATCAAGCTCAATCAGGATTTTCAGCGCATGCAACGCGAATATAATGAGGATCTGAATGCTCGTCGTAATGAGGAGCTTGCTGGTCTGCAGGAGCGCGCCAATGCGGTCATCCGCCAGATTGCCGAAGCCGAGCGCTACGATGTGATTTTGCAGGATGCTGTGTATCGCAATCCGAAGCTGGATATTACCGATAAAATCATTCGGCAACTCGCGGATAAATGATGCAGGCACAATCTGTTATGGCCAGCGATCTGGTCTCACGATTGGGTGGGGTTCTGAATGGTTCCGATATTTCGGTGCATCGCTGCGCGTCATTAGCCAATGCAGAGCATGACTGCATCAGCTTTGCAGTCGGGCAGAAATACCGAAAAGCAGCGCTTGAGTCAGGTGCGGGAGCGCTGATTGTTCGCGAGCGCGACATCAGCCTGGCCGAAGGCAAAACCGCCATTGTGGTGGCAGATGATCCGCTGGTCTATTTTGCGCGTGTACTGGGTATTTTGCATCCGGCACCACCAGCTGCAGCAGGTATTCACCCTGCAGCATCGGTTTCACCCGAAGCTAGGCTTCATCCTTCAGTCTCGATTGCCGCCAATGTGGTAATCGAGCCGGGTGTGGTTGTTGATGCCGGCTGTGCTATCGGGGCCGGTTCATACATTGGGCGCAATGCACACATATCGGCTGGTTGCGTGATCCATCAGCGGGTAACGGTTTGCTCTGATAGCCGAATTGGCGAGCGCTGCGTGCTGCATCCTGGAGCGGTAATTGGGTCGGACGGTTTTGGGAATGCCTGGGCCGGAGATCACTGGGAAAAAATCCCGCAAATCGGCCGCGTGATCATCGGCAATGACGTTGAAATTGGTGCCAATACCACGATAGACCGTGGCGCGCTTGATGACACTGTGATCGCTGATAATGTGCGGATCGACAATCTGGTTCAGATTGCGCATAACGTGTCGATCGGCAGGCACACGGCCATTGCCGGTTGTGTCGGCATTGCCGGTTCTACCCACATTGGTGCGGGTTGCCTGATCGGTGGTGGATGTGGCATCAGTGGGCATTTGCAGATTACTGATCGCGTTACCCTGCTGGGCGGAACTGTGGTACTAACAGACATCCTCTCTTCAGGCGTCTATGGCAGTGGACTGCCGGCCATCGAACAATCCACGTGGCGCCGCAATACCGTACATTGGCGGAACCTGGACGAGATGGCCAAGCGTGTCAGATCTTTGGAAAAAACAAGTAATACTATGAGAGAAGCAGGGAGTAACAAGAAATGACCCCCATGGATATTCGCAACATCATGGCACATTTGCCGCATCGCTATCCGTTTCTGCTGGTTGATCGCGTGATTGACCTGGAACCGGGAAAATCGGTACGTGCCATCAAGAATGTCACCATGAATGAGCCATTTTTCCAGGGGCATTTCCCGGGTTATCCGGTGATGCCGGGTGTACTGATCCTCGAAGCACTGGCTCAAGCTGCGGGTGTACTGACGTTCAAAAGCATCCAACCCGCTCCGTCTCCGAACACAATCCTGTTTTACGCCGGCATTGATAATGCGCGATTCAAGCGTCAGGTAGTCCCTGGTGACCAGTTGGTGCTGGAGGCGGAAATTGTTGCTTCAAAGCGCGGGATCTGGAAATACACGGCCAGGGCGCTGGTCGATGGTGAAATTGCCGCAGAAGCTGATCTGATGTGTGCTCAGCGTGATGTTGATCTCGCCTGATCTGACGGTATTTTTTAGTTTCTTTACTGGTTGGACTGCATGAGCAATATTCATCCCAGCGCCATCATCAGCCCCGGCGCAGAACTTGCCGGAGACGTACGGGTTGGTCCCTACGCCATCATCGGCGAGCATGTCACGATTGGTGCGGGCTCGGTGATCGGAGCGCACGCTATTGTCGACGGGCATACGGATCTTGGCACGGGGAATGTAATCCACGCTCATGCATCGATCGGCTGCGCCCCGCAAGATAAGAAATATCGCAACGAACCCACGCGCCTGGTGATTGGCAACAACAACACCATTTTCCAGAGTGTCACCATCGCCGTTGGTACCGTTCAGGATGAAGGGATCACCAGTCTTGGTGACGATAACTGGCTGATGGCTTACGCGCATATTGGTCATGATTGCCGGATTGGCAACAGCACCATTTTTGCCAATAGCGCGACTCTTGGTGGCCATGTCGTAGTGCAGGATCATGCCATTCTGGGCGGGTTAAGTGCCGTTCACCAGTTCTGTGTGATCGGGGCTCATGCAATGGCCGGTGGGGGTTCGATCATTGTTCAGGATCTGCCGCCATTCACCATTTGCGAAGGCAATCGTGCCGTTGCCCGTGGCATCAATAGCGAGGGCTTGAAGCGGCGGGGGTTTACCGCGGAACAGATTCTCGCGGTCAAGCGCGCGTATAAGCTACTGTATCGCTCCGGGTCGTCCTACGAGGTGGCTGTTGCCCAGATCCGCGAAAGCGCCGCCGAAGAACCTGCCTTGCAAGCCTTCGTGGAGTTCTTTGACCGTTCCCGTCGGGGTATCCTTCGCTAGACATGGTTGATACAGGTTTCAAAGCCGGTAGGGGGCCGCGTATAGCAATTGTTGCGGGTGAAGCCTCTGGTGATTTGCTTGGTGCTGCGCTGATCGAATCCTTGCGCAAGCATTATCCGGATGCCCAGTTTATTGGTGTCGCCGGCCCGAAAATGCAGTCCGCAGGTGCGCGTACCCTGGCCCCCATGGCAACCCTGGCCGTCGGAGGGATTGTCGAGGTGGTAAAGCATCTGCCGGCGTTACTGCGCCTGCGCCGCCAACTGATTGCTTTCTGCCGTCGCGAGAAACCGGATCTCTTCATTGGTATTGATGCGCCTGACTTCAACCTGGGACTGGCCCGCACGCTGAAACAAAGCGGCATCAAGACAGTCCATTATGTCAGTCCTTCGGTATGGGCGTGGCGGCCCGAGCGGATCAAGAAAATCCGTGCAGCGGTTAATCACATGCTGCTGATCTTGCCATTCGAACCCCCGATCTATGCCGCAGCCGGTATTCCTGCGACTTATGTGGGCCACCCTTTGGCCGATCAGTTGCCGCTGCAACCTGATGTTCTGGCGCAGCGCGAAGAGCTGCAACTGTCGCCAGCGAGCAAAGTCGTGGCGATTCTGCCGGGCAGTCGCATGCGCGAGCTGGAGGCGCTGGCCGATCTCATGGTCGCTACTGCCCAAAAGCTTGCAGAACAGTTGCCTGAGCTGATCTTTCTGGTTCCGCTGATTTCCCGCGAAACCCGCGCACGTTTCGAGCAGGCGATCTGGACTGCAGGTGCGCAGCAGCTGAACTGGCGCCTGATGTTTGGCCACTCACATGAAGCCATGACTGCTGCGGATGTGGTACTGCAGGCCTCGGGCACCGCAGTGCTGGAAGCAATGCTGCTCAAGCGGCCGACCGTTGTGACGTATCGGGTGGCTCCCACAACCTATCGCATGGTGCGCAAGAAGTTCCTGCTTCCCTACGTAAGCCTGCCCAACATTATTTCTGGACGGTTTCTGGTCCCCGAGTTTCTGCAGGAAAATGCCACGGCCGAAAATCTCAGCCAAGCCGTGCTGAATTACCTGCAGAACAAAACGCTCGTTGCCGATTTGCAGGCCTGCTTTACTGCCGAGCATCTGCGCCTGCAATGCTCGGCAGCGGATCGTGCCGCTGATGCCGTGCGC
Organism: Chitinilyticum piscinae; assembly: GCF_015223195.1. Classification (GTDB taxonomy): domain Bacteria; phylum Pseudomonadota; class Gammaproteobacteria; order Burkholderiales; family Chitinibacteraceae; genus Chitinilyticum; species Chitinilyticum piscinae. Next base: position 135,736 of record NZ_JADFUA010000004.1, read on the forward strand.
AAGGTACTGCAGGGGGCGGCATGAGCGGTTTCCGGCTGATTTGCGGTGTCGATGAAGCTGGCCGAGGCCCGCTGGTAGGCTCGGTGTTTGCCGCTGCTGTGATTCTTCCGGCCCGCTATGAATTGCCCGGGCTGAATGACTCCAAGAAGCTGACCGAAAAAAAGCGTGATGCACTGTTTCCGCTGATCAAGCAGCAAGCTCTGGCTTGGGCGATCGCAGAGGCATCAGCCCAAGAAATCGATACCCTCAATATCCTCCAGGCCACCATGCTTGCCATGCGCCGCGCTGTTGCGCAATTGCAGCTTTCCGCTGATGAAATCATCATTGATGGCAACCGAATCCCCACAGGCCTGACTATTCCTGCTCGTGCACTCGTTCAGGGCGACGCGCTGGAGCCGGCGATTTCGGCCGCTTCGGTACTGGCCAAGGTTGCCCGCGATGCGTCCATGCATTCACTGCATCAGCAATATCCCGAGTATGGCTTTTCCGGGCACAAAGGTTACCCGACCCGCGAGCACCTTCAAGCACTGGAAAGGTTTGGCCCCTTGCCTGAGCACCGGCAGAGCTTTGGCCCTGTGCGGCAATTATGTGCACAGGGATCACTCTGGTAGCAGCCTGCGGTTGTCGCCTAGCCGCTTAGCCACTAATATCCGAAAGGGCCTAGGGCGTTTCGCTTGCCCTGATAACTTATCTCACAAGGAATCCTGGACACATGTTTGTCATCGTTGGCTACATTTTCATGTGTGTCTGCATTCTGGGTGCTTACGCTTGGCACGGCGGTCACCTTGGCGTGCTCTGGCAACCCAGTGAAATCGTAATTATTTTTGGCGGCGCGCTGGGGGGCATGATTGCCGGCTACGGTGGCAAACCGCTGAAAGCAACATTGAAAGCATTTCCCAGCATTTTCAAGGGCAGTCCATATGGCAAGGCGTTCTATATGGATCTCTTTGCCTGCTTGTATGAGTTACTATCAAAAGTACGCAAGGAAGGCCTCATGTCGATCGAGGGCGACGTCGAAGACCCGCATTCGAGCCCGATATTCGGCAAATACCCCAAAATCTCCCATGATCATCATGTAGTGGAATTCATCACGGATTATCTGCGTTTGATGGTGGGTGGCAATCTGAATGCCTTCGAAATCGAGAATCTGATGGATGTCGAACTCGAAACGCACCATCACGAGGCCGAAGTGCCCGCTACTGCGATCACCAAATTGGCAGATGGCCTGCCGGCCTTCGGTATCGTTGCGGCTGTAATGGGTGTTGTTCACACCATGGGCTCGCTGCATTTGCCGCCAAGCGAACTTGGCAAGCTGATTGGCGCCGCGCTTGTGGGCACGTTCATGGGGATCTGGCTGGCTTATGGTTTTGTCGGCCCACTGGGTACCGTGCTGGAAAACAAGGCCAAGGAGTCGACACAAGTTTTCCAGACCATCAAGGTTACGCTACTGGCCAGCCTGAATGGATATGCTCCCCAGGTCGCTGTTGAGTTTGGCCGCAAGGCGCTTGATTCAACCGAACGACCCAGCTTCCAGGAACTCGAAGAGTTCGTCAAAAATGCCAAAGGCAAATAACTGAGTTCAGCCAGCCAGCGAGCCGCTAATGAGTGATGATTCGCAACGTCCCATAGTCGTTAAAAAAATCAAGAAGGGTGGTCACGGCCACCATGGCGGCGCTTGGAAAATCGCCTATGCGGACTTTGTGACCGCGATGATGGCGTTTTTCTTGTTGATGTGGCTGCTGGGGTCGGTATCCAAAGGGAACCTGAAAGGGATTGCCGATTATTTCCAGAACCCGCTGAAAGTGGCCAGTAGTGGCGGTGAAGGTGCAGGTGACGCAACGTCAGTCATCAAAGGTGGCGGCCAGGATCTGACCAAGCAGACTGGCCAGGTAAAAAAGGGCGATCCACCCACCGAAGATTCAGCCGCGAAGGATCGCAAGCGCCTCTCGGATCTGAAGAAAAAATTCGAGGCGCTGATGGATGACAAGAGCCAGACCAGCACCAAGCTCAAGCAATTCAAGAGCCAGCTGAAGCTGGACATGGTGGCCGAAGGTTTGCGCATCCAGATTGTGGATGAGCAGAATCGCCCGATGTTCAAATCTGGCAGCTCCGAGCTGGAGCCGTATGCCCGAGAAATCCTGCATGAAATTGCCTCGTTGTTGCAGGAAGTACCAAATGCGTTGTCGTTGTCCGGCCATACCGATGCGGCACAATTTGCAGGGGGCTCTGCAGGTTTCTCCAACTGGGAGCTATCTTCCGAGCGTGCCAATGCCTCTCGACGCGAGTTGATTGCGGGTGGCATGGCGGACAGCAAGGTGCTGCGTGTCAATGGTTTTGGCGACAAGGTACCCCTGAATACCGAGAATATCTATGACCCGGTAAACCGGCGAATCAGTATCGTCGTCCTGAACACCGAAGCAGAGCGCGATATCAAAGAACAGGCTGGCCGAACGACTGATCAGAGCGCAGCAGCTTCCGAACCGGCTAGCGCAAATTAGCATGCGCATGCGTAACCAGCAGTTGCTGCGCTTTGTCGCACTGGTCGGGCTTGCCTTGCTGGCCTGGCAACTACTGGCGCCTAGACTGGGAGATGCTGTCGCTGCGCTCTTGGGGGGCCTGCTTGCAGCTTGTGCCTCGTGGTTGTGCACTGATGCTGTCTGGTGGCGGCTGATCCATCTTGTTTTCATTCCAGCGATCGCTCTACTGCTGCGCCTTGAACTTCCGCCATGGATATTTCTGCTTGGATTCAGCGTGCTCTGGCTACTTTCTGGCCCCGCACTGCAACAGCGGGTTCCTTTGTATTTGAGTGGTAATGCAGCAATCCGCGAATTGGCTCGGCTACTACCAGCTGATGCTCATTTTCTCGATCTGGGTGCCGGAAGCGGGCGAGTGCTGCGGCAGTTGCATCGTTTGCGTCCGGATCTGCAACTTGCCGGTACAGAGATCGCTTTGTTGCCCTGGTTGTACGGCCGGCTTACCTTGCCTGCCGCGATATGCTGGATGAAATCGGATTATCGGTCACTCTCGCTGTCTGGCTACGATTGTGTCTATGCTTTTCTGTCTTCGGAGCCGATGCCGGAGCTCTGGCTGCAGGTAAATCAGCAAATGCGTCAAGGATCACTCTTCATCAGCAATACCTTCGGCATTCCGGGGCAGACGCCAGAGGCAGAAGTGGACTATGGTGACTGGAAAAGCGGGCGTCTGTTGATCTGGCGGATTGGAAAGGCAGCAACATGAACTGGTTGGATTACTGGCGCCAACATGCGCTACCTGTCTTGCAAAGCAGCAAGGATGCGCTTCAGGTTCTGCACAAGCGGCATGAGTCGGCAAGGCTGACAGATATTGAGGCAGTGATTCTGGATGACCCCATGCTTTGTGCGCAGGTGCTGCGTATGGCCAGCCAGCGTCGCAAGACGGCGCTGAGTTCGGAATTGGTGGCTGTCGAGCATATCGTCATGATGATGGGCGTAGGCCCATTTCTTGAGCGCTGCCTCAAGTTACCCAGTATCGAGCAATACATGCTGCCGGCACATGCCCCACTCTATGGGAAAGTGCAGCAATTGATCGGCCGCGCCCGTTTGCGCAAACAACTCATCCTCGACTTTGGCCGAGCCCGCAACGATGCTTACCCGGAAGAAATTGCGTCTGCGGCGCTGATTTCGGTCATACCCGATCTGCTGCAGCTTATCGGGCAAGCCCTCCCCGAGACTCCGCCAGCATGGGCTGGTGAATCGTATGCCCAGTTGCTGGATTACTGGCAGATTCCTGCCGTTTTGCGCGATCTGCAAGGGCAAGGCTCGTTGCCCAGTATCCGCGCCGCCATGCAGACAGCTACGCACCAGCTGAGCACCTTGCTGGAAAAAGGCTGGTGGCAGGACGGTATTGGCCAGCAGCTTGAGATCATCGCCGCAGCCGCGAATCTCCTGCCCGAACAGATCTGGCAGCGGGCTTCCCAGCAATTGCTGCAGCTTGCCAGAACCAAATCCGTACCTGCGAGCGTTACCGATCCAGCTGCGCTGCTGCCGATGCAGCCTGGTGATTGGCCCACGCCAGCGCCCCCCCGCAATACAGCAACCCCCGTGCAGAATGTACTGAGCGAGCGCATGCAGGCTTTGCATCTGGCTGGCAAGCAAGGTGCTCCGACAAACCAGATCATGACGCTGGCGATGCGGGCGCTGGTCGAGGGGCTTGCCATGCGCCGGATTGCATTCGCGCTCGTCCAGCCTGCCGAGCAGGTCTTGCGGACACGCTACGCGCATGGCATCGAGCCTGCGGATGCCTTGCGCAACATGGTCATTCATCTTGAGCAGCCCAGCCTTTTCAGTCAGTTGCTGCAGAAACCGCAAAGTATCTGGCTAAATGCCCAGACCCGTGGCCGCTTTGCCACGCATTTACCGGCAGAATTTCTGTCCGCTTCCAACTGTGACAGCCTGCTTATGTCGATTTTTGTCGGCGATAAACCTCTGGGGCTGATCTACGCCGATCTGCACGGCACTACGCCGCTCAGCGAGCACCATTACAGTCACTTCAAACAGATCTGCATGCTGACCAGCCGCGCCCTTACCACCTATTCGCAACGCCCATCGTGACCTCTCTGATCCATTCCGCGCAGAACCCCGTTTACAAACACCTGCTCAAACTTGCTACTCATCGCCGCGAGCGACTCAAGACGCATCAGACACTGCTGGACGGAGCACACCTGCTGCAGAGCTGGCTTGCTGCCGGCTTGCCCATCGAGTGCATTTACATCACCGAAGACGCTCTCGCCAATCCTGAAATCACAGCCTTGCTGGATGCAGCAACCGCCATCCCGCGTACCCTGTTGAGTGCCGATCTGTTCCGCACGGTCAGCGAATTACCCAGCCCAACCGGGATTCTGGCGCTGATTGATATACCTGACCAGGGTATTCCACTCAAATCAGGATTCTGTCTCGCTCTCGACGGTATACAGGATCCGGGCAATGTCGGTAGTATTTTACGAACGGCAGTCGCAGCGGGTGTGGAGCAGGTCTGGCTTTCTCCGGGCTGTGCCGACGTATGGTCCCCCAAGGTGTTGCGTGCCGGAATGGGCGCACACGCCAGCGTCCAGATCATTGAGCGGATCCCGCTGGAAGATGCATGCCAGTGTTTTGCCGGAAATATCGCGGCAACCATGCTCGATGGCGCAAGCGATCTGTATGACACTGATTTGCACGGCGACCTGTTGCTGGTAATGGGGTCGGAGGGATCGGGCGTCAGTACGGCAATTGCGTCACAGGCAACCCGCCGCATCCGCATTCCCATGGTTCCGGGGATAGAATCGCTGAATGTGGCGGCCGCCACGGCTATCTGCCTTTTCGAGCGAGTCAGGCAGACCCGCTCTTAGCGACGGTTTCCCGCCCTTTGCGTAATCGCCGCAGCGCCTCCTGCATGACTGCGAGCCCGGCGGCAGGTGCCGGCGGCTGACCATAATGCAGGGCGATGTACTGTTGGAAAAATGGCTGCACGCAGTCTGTCAGGGAAGGGTAGGTGGCGAGCAGCCTGTCGCGGTAGGCCTGCGGCCCCTCGTGCGGAGCCCTGGCAATACCATAGCGGCGAGCAAGCAGCCGGCAGCCTTGCAGGTATAGCGCCTGCTCGGCGGGAAGTTTGCGCCCCATCCGCTGCCGCATTGTCATCCAGAACAGCACCCCCAGAATTCCTCCCAGAATCGTGCACAGCAACAATCCAAGCTGCCAGCCGGCAAGCTGGTCGAGTTGCAGCCATTGCAGCAGATCGTTCTGCTTGCTCTGGTCATACCGGACTATCCAGCGATCCCAGGCAAATAGCAGGGCGTCTCCCTGCAAGCGCAGCGATTTGATCCAGCTCGGGGTGTTGTTCAGCATTGCAGGCAGCTCGGTGCCCGTAGGCAGGCTCTCGGCCAGTCCGGAAGAAATACGCGCGGGCGCAACCGCTGCTGTCGGATCAATCCGTTGCCAGCCTCGATCGGCCAGCCAGACTTCTGTCCAGGCATGGGCATCGGCCTGACGGATCATGTAGTAATTGCCACTGTCATTGCGCAGTCCGCCCTGATAGCCGGTAATGACGCGGGCCGGAATACCGGCAGCCCGCATGATCAACGCAAAACTGCCGGCATAATGTTCGCAGAATCCGGCTTTCTTCTCGAACAGAAATTCATCCACCGGGTCACTACTGACCAGTTCACCAGGCGCAAGGGTGTAGCTGAAGCCCCCCTTGCGCAACCAGCTGAGCGTCTGCTGGATGCGCTGATCTGGAGTGAGCTCAAGCAAGCTTCGGCCAAAGGCTACAGCCTTCGGGTTTCTGGCAGCCGGATAATCCAGATAGGGAGTCGGGTCGTTCAGGCTGAACGAAGGAGGCACGAGGGTAGACAACAAAGTATACGTGCGTCGGGAACTGACAGGTGCTTCGGCCACAAGCTGGCGTGCCTCGCTCATGCGAGAATCTGACGTTGCACCCAGTAGCGTTTCCAGAGCCGGTAGCCAGCGCTGCTGATGCGGTTCTAGCGTGATGGTGTACATCACTTTCTGCTCAGTGCTCTGGTTGAGCGCCGTAGCGGCAGTGAATATGAGGGGCTCGGGCAACCAGCGGTGCCCGTCGAACTGGCTGAAAACCGGTCCTCGCCAGTAGAGCTGCTCGCGACGCGGCTCCTGGGCGGCAAATTCGGCACGAAATGCGACTGAGTCATCCAGAGCCAGAGCGCTCACATTTCCCGGATTGAGCTCGTTGTCCGACAAACCGCTCTTGGCAACACGCTCGGCCGGCATCTGCCATAGAGGACCGGGCAAGCGTGGAAATACGACAAACAGAAACAGGGCGAGTGGCAGCCCTTCAATCAGCATCCGCACTGTGAATTGGCGCTGGCTTGCGGCATTCCCCGCGGGGGTCTGCAAACGCAGATTCGTATAGCTAACCAGTGCCAGGCTCAGCAACGCCATCAGCAACATGGCCGGCTCCTGATCATGCAGGAACTGGATGCCGCAGCTGAAATAAGCGAGCAGGATGACGAGTTGCCCATCGCGCCGGGTGCGTGATTCGAAAAGTTTGAACGTCAATAGGCTTAGCAGTATGGCCAGTCCGCCGTCCCGCCCCAGTAGCGTGGAGAACTCCTTCAGTACCAATGCAGCAAAAAACAGGGCCAGCAGCCATACCCAGATGCGGGCCAGTAGCGGTTTCTTGCGGTGGGCCCGAAACAGGAAAATCAGCTGGCAGGCGGGCAGTAACAGGCTGAGCCAGCCTCCAAAATTCAGCAGGTGAGGGATGCTCACCAGGAGAGTCATCACCCCCAGTTCAAACTGCTGCGAAGCGCTGAGGCTTGGGCTGTTTTTCATGATTGCGGGAAAAGGGCCAGTGCGGTCAGGCAGGCAGTGCGATGTACTCCACCACATCCCGGGCCAAGGCGCTTGCCTGGCAGGGCGAGTGTGTAAAGTACACCAGCCGCTTCTGCCTGCAGTATCCAGGCACACAGGCGCGACAGGCGTGCTTCGGTATCTGGCTGGTCAATGTCATGCCAATCCAGCAAGACGGCTCCTCCTGCATCGGCCTCCAGCAGCTTGCTGCTAAGCTGGCCGTTACGCGCGCTCTGCTTCCAGGCGATGTGTTGCGCCATATCCCCCCGTTGATAGGGACGCAGTCCAGCCAGTTCATCACCACCCTGTATGCTCGTGCTGTATCCGCGCTGGTCGCCATTGCCGGCTAGTGGCAAGGGAGGGGGGCTCGGTTCGGGTGCTGGATAAACCAGAGCCGTGCTATGGAATTGACAGTAGGTCCAGGCAATAAACCAGCCTGTCGGTGCAATCGAGCTGATCTTGCAACGCGGGATAGTCATTTCACCCCTGCGCTGGGTTTCGACGGTGAGCAAGGCTTCGATCTGGTTTTGTGCCGCGAGATGCTCAATCGTGTGTTGTGTCGCCTGTCCTTGCCCGGCAATCAGCAATTGTACGCGCGTGCGCTGGCTGGTGTTGCTGAATACAAGGGGGTAGGCCAGCGGCTCGCCGGCAAACACCGGTTGTGCCGGCGCAGCCCTGATGGAGAGCCGGTGCAGGTTGAGAAAAGCATGCAACATGGCAGAGTGTGCCAGACCCGCGAGCAGAAAAGCCGCCAGATAGCTCAGATTGAGCTGATAGTTGATCGCCGCGATCAGCAACAGGGCAATACTCAGTCCCAGTCCGAGTCCATAGCGGGTTGGCAGGATGTAGATGCGTCGACGGTTCAATTCGATCACTTCCACCCTTGACGCAGGCTGGACTGTCATCTTCCCGGCGAAACCGCTGATGAGGGTGCGAAAACCGGTCATCTGTAGTTCAGTTCACGGGTATTTGCTGCAAAATCATTTCAGAAAGGCCTTGCTGAGCCATACCTGTACTACGTATAAGAAGTCGGTGGTTGGCTACACAAGGAAAGACCTCCTGGACATCTTCCGGAAGAACCAGATTACGCCCCTGCTGCCAGGCGTAGGCTCTGGCAACGGCCAGCAATCCGAGCGCCGCGCGCGGCGACAGGCCTGCAACCACCTCGGGCAAGGACCGCGTTGCAGCCACCAGCGCCTGGATGTAATCGATCAATGCCTCACTGGCGTGAATATGCCGAATTTCCTGCTGGGCCAGTGCGAGCTGTTGCGGTGTGACGACAGGCTCCAGTTGCAGCAGCGCACTGCGCCGGTCAATCCCCTGTAGCAGCTCGCGTTCTGCCTGAGGATCGGGATAACCCAGTTCGACCCTCAGCAAAAAACGGTCCAGTTGTGATTCGGGCAAGGGATAGGTTCCGATCTGCTGCAGGGGGTTCTGGGTCGCGATCACGAAAAAGGGCTCAGGCAACGCGTGTGTCATTCCGTCCACACTGATCTGGTGCTCTTCCATGGCCTCCAGCAGCGCGGACTGGGTCTTGGGAGAAGCCCGATTGATCTCATCGGCGAGCAGTAGTTGCGAGAAAACCGGACCGGGATGAAAACGGAATTTTTCCGTGCTCCGCTCATAGACCGAAACGCCGATCAAGTCGGCAGGCAACATGTCGCTGGTGAATTGCACCCGACGAAATTGCAGGCCGCAGCATTGGGCCAGGGCGTGCGCCAGCGTGGTTTTGCCCACCCCGGGCAAGCCTTCGATGAGCAGGTGCCCACGGGCCAGTAGGCAGGCCTGCGCGAGGCGCAGCAGGTGATCCTTGCCGAGGATGATGCCGTTAAGGCGGCTGAGAGTCTGGCTGAAGGCAAGCTGCAAAGGCGACATGATGATCCGGCCTAGTTCGTCATTGCTCTAACCTTTGCACGTCAGGCGTCGCTTGTCACCTTTTAGTGCGTTTGCGGGGCATTCTCCTGCGGCGTAGACTTGAAGAACAAGAAAAGCAGCAGCACAGGAGATCGGGGTGTCCAACAGCACAATTGCCAGTGGTGCAACGGCATATGTTTCGCACTCTTCATGCGGCATGCATGACATGGGCAAGGGGCATCCGGAATGCCCGGCACGGCTGGCCGCCATTCAGGACAGGCTGATTGCGGCCGGATTGTGGGATTACCTCCTGCATGTGGATGCCGAACCGGCAACTCGCGCCCAGGTCGAACGCGTGCATCTCGCGCCGTATCTTGACGAACTGGCACAGCGCAGCCCGGCAGTGGGTACCGTGCAGCTTGATCCTGATACGGCCATCAATGCCTACACGCTGCGGGCGGCCTATCATGCCGCCGGTGCCGGTATTCGGGCGGCGGATCTGGTCATGCAAGGCAAGGCGCAGAATGCATTTTGCGCGATCCGCCCACCGGGCCATCATGCCGAGCGCGACAAGTCGATGGGATTCTGCTTTTTCAACAATGTCGCAGTAGCCGCCTATCACCTGATCGCGGAATATGGACTTCAGCGCATTGCCATTATTGATTTCGACGTGCATCACGGCAACGGCACCGAGGATATCTGCGCGGGTGATGAGCGCATTCTGATGGTGAGCATTTTCCAGCATCCTTTTTATCCCTACAGCGGTGACCAGCCCAAGGGTAGCAATATGCTGAATGTTCCAATGGCGCGAGCGGCGACCGGGCAGGATTTCCGCGAGGTAGTCAGCGAGCGCTGGTTGCCGGCATTGCGTGCGTTCGCGCCGGAATTCATCCTCATTTCCGCGGGCTTTGACGCGCATCTTGAGGATGACATGGGCTCGCTCGGTCTGGTGGAAGCCGATTACGCCTGGGTCACCCGGCAGCTCATGAAGATCGCTGCCGAATTCTCCTCCCACCGGATTGTTTCGCTGCTGGAAGGAGGCTATGACTTGTCCGCACTTGGCCGCAGCGTAGCCGAACATGTCCGGGTTCTAACGGGCGAATGAGTGCCTTTGCTGCCCGCATGGGTTAAAGTGCTGCAACCGCGTTTTTGCTGCATTACGAATGATCTCGCCTTGTTTCATTGCCAGCCTGGCCATCAGCCTTGTACCGGTTTCGGCCATGGCCGCCAGCCGTGTCACGCCAATCGAGTATCGGGTCGAGATAGTCGCTCCCGCGGACTTGGCCAGTCTGCTGGAAAAGCACCTCGAACTGGTAAAGTGGCGCGGCGATTATCGTCTGACCGTTGAACAGCTCGATCGCCTGATCGAAACCACACCCGAGCAGGCTGCAGGTCTGCTTGCCACCGAGGGTTATTTTTCTCCCACGATTTCTGTCCAGCAGGATGAGCAGCAATTGCCACGTCAGATCCGGGTGGTGGTGACCCCCGGCAATCCGGTGCTCATCCGCTCGGTTGATCTGCGCCTGGAAGGCCCGATTGCCGACGATGCCAACCGCAACGATGAGCTGGCTGAGCGTATCGATGCACAATGGGAATTGCCCACCGGCACCGTATTTCGGCAAAGCAGCTGGGAGCGCAGTAAATCGATGGCGCTGGAACGCTTGAGCTCGCGTGATTATCCGACAGCACGCATTATCAGCAGCGAAGCAAGGATTGATCCGCAGACTGAATCAGCAGATCTGGTTCTGCATATTGATAGTGGTCCCGCGTATGTTTATGGCCCGGTTCAGATCGAAGGATTGCGGCGCTATCCGGAAAAACTGGTCACCAACATGATCCGGATCGAACCGGGGCAACCTTATCGGCGCCGGCAGCTGCTGACGCTGCAATCGGACATCCAGAATCTCCCCCAATTTTCTGCCGTGGTTGTCGAAGCCGAATACCCTGATGTGCCTCCTTATATTGCGCCGGTGCATGTGCGGGTCGATGAGGCACCGCTACACCGGGTCGGGGTTGGGCTGGGTTATACGACCAATACCGGATTTCGCACGACACTGGATTACCGTTACCTGAATCTGTTCGGTCAGGGCCTGGCGTTCACCAGCAAGCTGAATCTGGAGCAGAAAGAGCAGGGCCTTGACCTCGGGGTTGCATTTCCACGCACCGAAGCAGGCTATGATTTCACGGCCTATCTGAATGGCAAGACTTCGTCCATCGAAGGGCTGGATACCACGGCCTATACGCTCGGGTTGAGCCGGGTCAGACAGGAGTTCCGCCTTGAGCGCAGCATGATTCTGGAATACCAAACGGAAGAGCGTAGTGCCGGGGGGCTCAGTGACAAACCGACCGCGCTGACGTTCAACTATGTCCTCAAGCACCGCGAGCTCGACAATATCCGTGATCCGCGGCAGGGACATCTGGCTCAGTTTGAAATCGGCGGAGGCAGTGAACAATTGCTTTCCGATGCCAGCTTTTTACGCCTGTATGGCAAAGCGCTGCAATATCAGCGTTTGCCATTCGACGGCCTGCTGCAAGCCCGTATCGAGCTGGGACAGACATTCTCGGGCCAGACTGGCGGTATACCCAGTGACTGGTTGTTCCGTGCCGGTGGCAGCAATAGTGTGCGCGGCTACGATTACGAGTCGCTGGGAATTTATCGCGATGGGACAGTCTATCCGGGGAAAGTGATCGGCACGGCATCGCTGGAATATCAGCATCCGGTGCTGAAGGACTGGCGGGCAGCGCTCTTCGCCGATTATGGCGGTGCGGCCGCCAGCTGGGGCGAACTGGATCCAGTGCTCGGCCTCGGGCTAGGGGCGCGCTGGGTAAGCCCGGTAGGCACGCTGGGCGCGGATCTGGCCTATGGCCTGGACCGCGAGCAATGGCGTTTCAGCCTGGCCTTGGGGCTGGCGTTGTGACGGCGCCGGAAACATCGCCGGCTTCACCGGCCAGCAAGCCCGCTAGCCGCCGCAACTGGCTCAGGCGGATTGTCTGGGGCATGCTGACGCTCCTGTTGCTGCCGGCCATTGTGCTTGCCGGACTATTGACATGGCTTGATACCGGTACTGGCCGTGAGTGGCTGATCACGCAGATCAATGCCAGTGGCGTGGTTCGGCTCGCCAAGCTGGAGGGCTCGCTTTGGTCACAATGGCAGGCTGTCGGCATCGAGATACGTACGCCCGGCGATACGTTTCTGCTGGACAGTGCCAAAGTCCAGTGGTCACCGTATTCGCTGCTGCTCGGGCAACTTGACATTGACCGGCTTGAGGCTGGAGTTCTCATACATAAATCCCATCCAGTCGCGCAAGTCAGCCAACCTGCCCCCCCGCCCGAATCGCTAACACTGCCCCTCGGAATCCAGATTGGTCAATTCTCCCTGCTCAAGTGGCAGGAGGATGAGCACCTTCTCTTCAGCAGGCTGGCCGGAAGGCTGGGCAGCAATGGCCGCCAGCATCAACTGGCGATCCAGCAACTGCAAGTGCCACAAGGCCAGCTGAGCGGTTCAGCCCAGCTGGATGGAAGGCTACCATTCAGGCTGGTTTCCCGCTTCCAGTTTGCAGGTGAAATCGAGCAACATCCGGTCAGTGCCAAGATCAAGGCCGATGGCCCATTGCGACAACTGGCTGTCGCAGCTACGGTAAACGGCGAAAAACTCGCAATCAATACCGAGCTGTCCCTAGATGTGTTTGCCGCACATGCCTACCAGATTGTCCGCTCGGGCAAGTTGCAGACCCGCAACGTCAATCCGCAAGCGCTGCATGCCAGTCTGCCAGCTGCCTTGCTCGACATCGATATGGAGCTCACCCCGCTCGGCGAGCAACAGGCCACGGGCAAACTGTCGATCATCAATCACCAGCCTGCCGCATTGGACAAAAAGGGTATTCCGCTCAAAGCACTAAATACCCTGCTAGAGTATCGCCATGAAAAGCTCTATTTGAAAGATTTTCAGGCCAATACCCAGGGGGTAGGGCGTATTCATGGTCAGGCCGAATTACAGAAGGGCCGCATGGATGTGCACCTGGTGGTAGAAGCGCTGAATCCGGCACAGTTGCTCAGTCGGCAACCTTCAGCCGCACTCTATGGTTCGATCACGGCAGCGGGGGCGTGGCTTGCTCCTGATCTACGGATAGCGATCCAGGACCAGCAACGCAAAGTGCAGTTGGCAACCGATCTCGGCTGGATACAGCCGGAACGTCAGCGCCGGATTGCTGTGCGCAAATTCCAGCTAACGCAACAGGCAAGCAGCCTCGATGCGTCCGGCGAAATTGCGCTGGATACAAGCCATGATTTCAGGATTGAAGCGCGTTTTCGCCAGCTTGATCCTTCCCGCTGGCTGTCTGCACCACCCGCGGACCTTAATGGCAGCCTTACTGCCAAAGGCCACTGGGCACCGGCGCTGAATCTCGACCTGGAATACCAGCTGGCAAATAGCCGTTTTGCCGGCCAAAACTTGACAGGTGAAGGCAGGTTGCAGCTTGATCGCGACCGTATCAATCAGGTTTCCGCCTGGCTGGCACTTGGCAGCAACCGCATTGCAGCCAGCGGACGCCTCGGGCAGGCAGGTGATCAGTTACAACTGCAACTGGATTTGCCCGCTCTGGAGCAATTCGGCCGCGGCTTTTCCGGGACGGCATCCGGGCAGGTACGCTTGAGCGGTGCGCTGGTAGAACCGGAGATCAGTGTCCAGCTGGCAGCGAGCCGGCTTGCCATTCCGCAGATCGCAACGGTTGAGGAACTGGCCATTCAGGGCAGTCTTCATGCCAATCCGGATTCGCCATTCAATCTGACCGCGAAATTGCGGCAACTGGTAGCGGGGTCGCAGCGCATCAGGCAAGCCGAAGCCAGTATCACCGGCACACGCCGTCAACATCATGGCCGTCTGGCTGCAGATGCCGAACAGCTTGGCAGCCCGCTCTCAGCCAGACTGGAATTCACCGGAGGCCTCGGATCTGACTGGCAATGGCAAGGGCAGGTGAACTCGCTTGAAGGCCAATGGCGCCAGGGCTTTAAACTGGCACAAGCGGCAAACCTTCTGCTTGGCGCTGGACAGGGTGAAGTTACCGGAGCCCGCCTGAGCTATGGTGGCAGCGAATTGCGCCTGGAACATCTGCGCTGGACCGAACGGGGTTGGTCGAGTGCAGGCAGCATTCCGCGGCTGGTGACGGCCGAATGGCTGGAGCTGCTCCCGGATTTGCCGGTAACAGGCGATCTGGTGGCTGCGGCAAACTGGCAGCTCAATTATGACCATACGCTCAATGGCGAGATTCACGCCAGCCGGGTGCAGGGTGATCTGCAGTGGCGCAACCCTGCCAGCACGGCCAAACCCCAGCCATTCGGCTTAACCCAGCTGCGATTTAATTTGGCCAGTAATGCCAGCCAGTTGCAGCTGGACGGTACGCTGGCTACAAACCTGGGGCAGGCAGCCATTCAGGGGGATGCCCGCTTTGATGCTGCGAAGCTGATTGATCCCCTGGCTCCTCACGCTGTGCGATTACAAGGGACGGTGCCCAATCTGGGAGCCATTGCAGCCTTGACCGGTACGGACATGCGGCTGGGTGGGGAGCTTCAGTTTGATATCCGGCGCAGCGGTACGTTGGACAAACCCGACTATGCCGGCCAGATTACCGGCAAGCAGCTGCTGGTGGCCGACCCCCCGCTTGGATTGCAATTGCGGGATGGCCAATTGGATGTTTCCCTCTCCGGACGCAGGCTGACGCTTAACCGGCTCAGTTTCCGGGGGGGCAAGGGCACATTGAATGCCAGTGGCGTGGTTGCCATGGATCAATCCGATCAGCTTGCGGCAACAGCTGAATTGCAACTGGATCGCTTTACCCTGGCAAGCAAGGCCGACCTGCTGCTGATCGCCAGCGGCAAGGGTCAGATTCGCTACACGGACGGGAACATTCAAATCGCGGGCAATTTCCGCGCCGATCAGGGTGATATCCAGTATGTCGACAATGACGTACCGCGCTTGTCCGATGATGTCGTCATCGTCGGGCGCAAGGAGCCAAGGAAAAAGGCCGACATGAAGTTGGGGCTTCTGCTTGATCTCGATCTGGGGGATGATTTCCGGGTTCGTGGCTACGGACTGGATGCGATGCTCGAGGGGCAACTCCGTCTGCGCGCCAGTCCGGGCAAACCGATGACGGGTTCCGGCACTCTGGCGGTAAAGGAGGGCGGCATTTTCCGCGCCTATGGGCAGAAACTGGACATTGACCGGGGCATCTTGTCCTTCCAGGGGGCACTAGACAATCCTGCGCTGGATATTCTCGCGATGCGGCGCAACCAGCAGGTCGAGGCTGGCGTAAAGGTTGTGGGTACTGCGCGTACCCCGCGTATCAGCCTGTATTCGGAACCGACCGTACCGGATTCGGAGAAACTGTCCTGGCTGATGTTCGGGCACGGCTCCAGCGGGATGGAAAAATCCGACAGCGCCTTGCTGCTGCAGATGCTCAACAGCATGGCCGGCAGCGGCGGGGGAAAAGGCCTGACGGATGACATTCTGGATCAGGTGGGAATTGATGAAGTTGGCTATCGCTCGGAACGCAATGACGATGGCACGACGACCCAGATAGTTTCGGTCAGCAAGCAGATGACCCGCAACCTGCGCGTGTCGCTGGAAAAGAGCCTTGATGGTTTGTCGGATGCCGTGAAGTTTTCCCTCAATCTGACCCGTGGCTGGTCCCTGATTACCCGCATCGGCACCGACAAGAGCTCGGTGGATGCGTATTACAGCTTCACCTTCGACTAAGCCGTGACGCTTTTCCGAGGCTACACTGACAGCATGCTGCAGTGCCCCGGAGCCGTCATCATGCCTGATTTGTCTGCACTCACCGTTTACTGGTCGCCCGCCGAGCTTTCATCCAACCTGATCATGGCCCTGCATCTGCTGGGTTCCATGCTGCTGGGGCTGTTGCTCGGTTATGAGCGCAGCTATCGCGGGCGAGCGGCAGGCATGCGCACCTATGCCCTAGTCTGCATGGCATCGACGGGGCTGGTTGTGGCTGTTGGCTACCCACAACTCTGGTTTGGCGGCCAGCTCGCCTCCAGCCATGGACTGGGAGGCAGCTTTGGTGATCCGACCCGGGTTATCCAGGGGATTGTCAGCGGCCTTGGGTTTCTCTGTGCCGGGGTCATCATGCGCGAGGGATTCAATATCAGCGGCCTGACGACTGCGGCATCCATCTGGGCCGCCTCGGCAATCGGCATTCTGATTGGCATCGGTTTTTATCTGTCGGCAATCGTACTGACATTGTTGTGCGTCAGCTGCATGATGTGGGGGGCCAGGCTGGAAGCCTGGCTGCCATCCCGTCCCGCCATTGCGGTAACCCTGAGATTCAGTGCCCAGGCAAGAGTCAGCGAGGAAGAGCTGCGGGCATTTGCGCACGCCCACGGCTACGATGTGGCCAGTGGCAGCATTCACATCGATGCCGGTCAGGCACTGCAGGAGTGGCACTTCGTCTGTGTCGCTGTCAGCAAGCATGCCGGCTCCAGCCTGAGCCATCTGGCGCAGGTTTTGCCGCAATTCGAAGGCCTGCAGGAATACCGCCTTGGTCACGCCCGCAACTGATTTGTTGCATGCCCAGCGAGCACCTATGCTGTAGGAAGCATTCAGCAAGCAGGAGATCGGGATGGCCGCCAATCAGGCGTTGAACCAGATGGTTCAGATGAACGAAAGCATCAAGCTGGTCGTTAATATTGCCTTTCGCATCAACCTGATGGCGCTCAATGCGATTCTGCTTTCCCGGCGCGCCGGTGATCTAGCCCGTGGCTTCGGAGTGATTTCGCAGGAACTGTGTTCCCTGTCCGTGGCGCTTTCGGAAAACATGCGGCAGGTTTCCGCGCATGCATTCCATAGTGTGGCGCACCTCTCCGTCGGGCTGCGCCGCCAGCATCGCATGGATCTGTTCGTGCGTACTCATCAGCAGCAGACTGATGCGCGTATCGATGCCGTATTGCAGGAAGGGGCAGACTTTCTCTCCCGCAGTCATGAAGCAGCCGCCCATGAAGAAGCACAACTCCACCATCTGCTCGAGGATGCCGAGCAGTTGTGTCTGTTCGGCATCGCACTGTCACGCTCTGCGAAGATCGAAGCGGCCTATGGCGCCAGCTACAGCAGCGCCCTGCGGGAAATCGCCCAGGAATTTGACGACTATATTCAAGCCATTCTGCCGGAGCTGGTTCAGCTGCGGCGCAACCAAGCAAGGTAAATCCCGCTAATGAAACGTTCCATCACCTTTTTCCAGGAAGGCCAGACCCGCTGGACTGTCATCGCCCGCGACCCGGAAAAGCAGCAGTTCGTGATCGATACCAACGAATACCTGATCGAAAAGGATGGCCGGGCCCTGCTCGCAGACCCCGGGGGCAGCGAGATTTTTCCAGCCGTTTTCACCGCGCTGACCAGTGCCTGTAATCCAGCCAATCTCGATTATCTGTTTGCTTCGCACCAGGACCCTGACATCATTTCCTCACTGGCGCTCTGGCTGGATTACAAACCGTCCTTGCGCTGCTATGTCAGCCGGCTGTGGTCAGGTTTCATCCCGCATTTCGGTGGTGACGGACAGACCCTGCTGGCAATCCCGGATGAAGGCATGGATATCCAGCTGGGCAGCGGCAGGCTTTTTGCCATGCCGGCCCATTTCCTGCACTCTTCGGGCAACTTCCATCTTTACGATCCACAGTCGCGCATCCTCTTCTGTGGCGATGTGGGAGCCGCACTGCTGCCGCATGAGCAAACCGATATCTTCGTTACTGATTTCGATCGGCACATTCAGCATGCCGAAGGCTTTCACAAGCGCTGGATGGGCTCTCAGGAAGCCAAACTGGACTGGTGCGCCAGAGCTGCAAACATGGAGATCGACATGCTCTGCCCGCAGCATGGCGCCATCTACCAGGGGGCCGACGTGATGCGCTTCATCAACTGGTTTGCCGAGCTGCCGGTCGGACTGTCTACCTTTGCCAAGGCCAAAACTTGCTGAACCGGTTCAGCGCTTCGGTACTGACTGGCTGACGCTGCGTGGCGTACTTTGCAAACAATCGCCTTCCTGCGGGCAAACTTCCACCTGGATGGTCTCCGGGGCCGAAGCTGCAGGCACGCGTATCTCGCCACAGTAGCTGTTCACGGTTACGCCCGGGCGTGCGCGGTCACCTACTTGGCACAGCCGTACCTGCTTCTGCCAGGAACCCAGACTGGCCGGCTCGGTAATTTCCGTAGCACCCGCACCATCCAGCAAACGCCACTGGCGCGGCTGCTGCTTGAGCCGGTACTGCGGGATCGACCACAGCAGCAGCATTGAATCCACCGTACCCCGCTCGATCGTCACCAGCGGACGCAGTTGTTCTTCGCTGGGCAGCAATACTTCCAGACTGGCTGGTGGGCTTTCCGCGCACAGCAGCTGATTGCAAAGCCGTACGCTGATCTGGTGTTTTCCGGGCTGCATCCCCAGCATCTGCAGCATGCCGGCCTGGCTATTGGGCGTGTTCTCGGTAAAAACGCGTGATTCGCTGCTGACCTTGCCATCGATCACCACCTGCCAGTAGCTGCCGGTTTTCCCCCACCACATATGCCATTCCAGCTGGAAAGCCTCGCCGGTATTGATTTGCGGAAACCAGCCCAGCTCGGGCGGAGAGGGCAGGCCTTCATTCTGGCTGTCGCTCTCACTCCCCTGATCGCCAACCCAGGTCGTTGCAAAGGCTGAAGTGCACGTTTCCTTGCCGTCGGTTTCGCGGTTGCACAGGCGAACTTCGAACTCATGCCGGCCATCAGCAAGTTTATCCAGTGTCTGCACGCCACTTTGCACGGCCAGCATTTCCATTTCGAACGCCTCGCGTTCGGCTTTGCCAAGCTGACGAGAGAGATCGCGCTGCTGGAACTGCCGGCTGCGCAGGAGCATCTCGCCATTATCCCAGATCTCCCAGTATTCCCCGGGCGTGCCGTAACCGATATCCCAGCCGATAGACACTGTGCGTGCTTCGAGCCTTGGAGGCAGTGGATCAAGCAAAGGAAGCGCGGGCTTGCGGCTGGTCACCGGGCCGAAAGATTCACTGAACTGTGCCTGCGGCAAGGGCTTGATTTCCGGCGCATTGCCGGCGGGGACAGGCGGTGCAGCCAGTACGGTGCAGTTCAGCAGACCATTACTGGTCGGCGTGCAGAGCCTGTCGCCCAGTTTTTCTGCTTCTGCAGGGGTCATCAGGGCACCTTGTGCCTGGCCTTGGCACAATAGTGCAGCGGCAGCAACGGACTGGCACAGTCGTTTCAGAGAGACACTATTCATGCTGGTGGCGCACAGGTGGATGAATTGAAAGCTTACCGGCAGATGCTCAGCCAGTATAGCCAGCCACGTAGCCTGGTGCGCAAGTGTCGCCTGCAGTTGCAGTTCTTGATGGGTATATCTGTACAGTCAACATCAATAATGGACTGGCATTTAATACGTGCTTGCGTATTAATCTCAGCCGCCGGCTTTGCGCAATAGCAGATCCAGCCAGCGCGTCGGCAGCAGTCGCTTGAGCCACCAGAACAGGCGGGTCGGGAAGGTCACACGATAGCGGATGGCCGGACGACGACTTTCTACGGCATGAATCAGGGCCTGGCTGGTGGCTGCGGGGCTCAGGGTAAAGCGGCTGCTGGGGCCAGGCTTGGCCAGCCGATCCTGCATGCTGGCATACAGAGCCGCATGCACGCCGCGCTGCACCGGCGCCACCCAGGTTGCGAACTCGCGGGCAGCATTGACGCGAAAAGCACTTTCGATCGGGCCAGGCTCGATGAGAATCGTTTCGATGCCCGTGCCGGCCAGTTCAAGCCGCAGCGTATCGGCAAAACCTTCCAGGGCAAATTTGCTGGCATTGTAGGCTCCGCGCGCCGGCATCGCGGCAAAACCAAGCACGGAACTATTGAATACGATACGTCCATGCCCCTGCCGGCGCATCCACGGCAAAATCGCATTGGTCAGCTCGATGCTGCCGAACACATTGGTTTCGAACTGGTGCCGCATGGCCTCGCGGCTGAGATCCTCGACCGCCCCCGGTACGCCGAAGCCGGCATTGTTGTAGAGCGCATCCAGCCGCCCCCCTGTCACCCCATCCAGCCACTGCACGGCAGTTTCAATGCTGTGGCTGTCCGCCACATCCAGCAATACGGCCTCGAACCCCTCGGCGCGCAGCCGGCTGACATCTTCGATCCGCCGTGCCGAAGCAAATACTCGCCAGCCTCTGGCGCGCAGGGCGTGAGCGGCGTGATGGCCAATACCGGACGAGCAACCGGTAATCAGAATCGAGCGGGAAGCAGTCATTGCAAAGTCGGGAAACGGAATCGGGCGCGCATGATGCCACGCCCTGCTGCGTTCGGCCACTGCCGCATCGTGCTGCTCTGCCGTCGGCGAAATGCAACAACGGCAGGCCTTTCCGATTAGCGGTCTTTGCGGGGAAGGTGACTTGCGCTAGGGTTGCCGGTTACGCGCACTAGGGAAAACCCCTAGAAAAATAAAACGGAGAATAACCGAATGCTAACAATCCTGATGGCCATTGTTGCTGGCCTGCTCATCATTGCCCTTGCCCTGTATGGCTGGCTCAGTTACCGCCAGAGTCGCAGCCAGCCCGCTGTCGAATCAAACCCCGGAGTGCTGATTACCGGCCGGCAGCAGGATCGCTGAGTCGTTCGCCCTGGCAATCAGGCGTCACCGCCGCCTTTTTTCATCACCTTGCCGTCAGCCACACGCTGGCGGCGCACTTCCTTCGGATCCGCAATCAGCGGGCGATAGATTTCCACCCGATCCTTGTCGCGCAGGACAGTTTCCGCCTTGACGGCCTTGGCAAAGATGCCCAGCTTGTTTCTGGCGAGATCAATCTCCGGATATTCCGCAAGAATGCCGGAGCGTTCCACCGCTTCGCGCGCGGTACAGCCTTCCTCGACTTTTACGCTCAAGAGCGTCTGCTTGGCCTGTGTGGCATATACAACTTCGACAGTAATCTGGGCCATGGTGCTTATCCGTAAAGCTTGTCGGCCTGACGGACGAAGGCATCGACAAACGTGGAAGTGATCTTGTTGAAAACAGGGCCGATAACGGCCTCGAGTGCCTTGCTGGAAAATTCGTAATCGAGCTCGAATTCGACCTTGCAGGCATCCTCCATCAGCGGCGTGAATTGCCAGATGCCGGCAAGCTGCCGGAAGGGGCCATCGACGAATTCCATCACGATGCGGTTTTCACTCAGCTGGTCTCGGGTGCGAAAGAAACTGCTGACCTTGAGAAATTCGATCCGCACGGTGACATCGAGCATGTCTGCAGTGCGCTCATGCACCTCGACACCGCCGCACCAGGGCAGGAATTTGGGGTAGTCCTCACAGCGGACGACCAGATCGAACATCTGCTGCGCGGAATAGGGGGCTAGGACGGCTTTACGGATGCACTGCATGCGGGATGGAACAGCGGTAGAATGGGCGGCTTGACGAGAAGGGTATTCAAGCCAAAACATGATTGTCCAAGATGCTACTGCTGCCTACGAGAGTGCGCAACTGGAAAACCTGCGACTGCCGCCGCATTCGCTCGAAGCCGAGCAATCGGTGCTCGGCGGCTTGCTGCTGGAAAATGGCGCTTTCGACCGGATTGCAGACATTCTGTTTGCCAGCGATTTCTATCGCGATGATCACCGGCGGATTTTCGAAGTCATTGCCAAACTGATCGAGCTGAATCGCCCGGCCGACGTCATTACAGTATCCGAAGCACTGGATTCGAATAACGAGCTCACCTATGTCGGCGGCATGGCCTATCTGGGCAGCTTGGCACAGAATACGCCGTCGGCAGCCAATATTCGCCGCTACGCGGAAATCGTGCGCGAAAAGTCGGTGATGCGCCAGCTGGCCAGCGTCGCAACGGAAATCGTCGACGCAGCCTACAACCCGGCCGGCCGGGAGGCATCCGACCTGCTTGATGAAGCCGAATCCAAGGTGTTCCAGATTGCCGAGCAGTCGCAAAAGGGCAATCAGGGCTTCATTTCGATGTCGCCGATCCTGAAGGAAATCGTCGAGCGCATTGACCATCTGTATCAGCAGGAAAACCCGGCTGAAGTGACCGGCACGGCAACCGGCTTTATTGACCTGGACAAAATGACCTCCGGCCTGCAAGCGGGGGATCTGATTATCGTGGCCGGGCGTCCTTCCATGGGCAAGACCGCCTTTGCGGTGAATATCGCCGAACATGTGGGCTGCGAACTGAAAAAGCCGGTGGCGATTTTCTCGATGGAAATGGGGGCTACCCAGCTCGGCATGCGGATGGTGGGCTCGGTGGGCCGCATCGACATGCATAAGCTCAAAACCGGCCGCTTTGACGACGAAGACTGGCTCAAGCTGACCCATGCGGTTGGCAAACTTTCCGAGGCGCCAATCTTCATCGAGGAAACCGGCGCGCTCTCGGCGCTGGACATTCGCACGCGCTGTCGCCGCCTTGCTCGCCAGCATGGCGAACTGGGCTTGATCGTGATCGATTACCTGCAGCTGATGAGTGGTCGGGCCGGTGCCAAAGATCAGAACCGCGCGACCGAACTGGGTGAAATATCGCGTTCGCTCAAGGGTTTGGCCAAGGAACTGAAAGTACCGCTGATCGCACTGTCACAGCTATCCCGTTCGGTGGAACAGCGAACCGACAAACGCCCGATGATGTCCGACTTGCGCGAATCCGGCGCGATCGAACAGGATGCGGACTTGATCATGTTTATGTACCGGGACGAGTACTACAACCCGGACAGCCCGCACAAAGGTCTGGCCGAATGCATTGTCGGCAAGCACCGTAACGGTCCGGTCGGCCGTGTGCCGCTGGTCTTCCAGGGCATGCATGCGCGCTTTGGTAATGCGGTGATGCGCCCCGAGGGCTGGAATAGCGACCTGGAGTCTTAATGACTCATGCGTATATGCCTGCAGGCATTATGAGAAAAGGACTGCATGCATATACATCCCCATGTATCAATCAATCCCGAGCACAGCCTTGATGGTGCGCACGACGCCGTTTTCGGTATTGTGCGGTGCCAGATAAGTGGCCCGCGCCTTGAGGTCAGGGTGGGCATTGGCCATGGCGAAGGCATAGTCTGCCTCGTCCATCATTTCCAGATCATTGAGAAAATCGCCGAACACCATCGTCTGGGCCTTGCTGATGCCGCGCAAGGCCTGGATGTGGCGGATACCTGAGCCCTTGTTGACGCCCGAGGCCATTACATCCAGCCAGTTCTTGCCCGAAACCACCACCAGATGCCGGTCGGAATAGGCGCTGAATGCCGGGTAGATCACCCGTTCGGACGATTCATGCGTATAGAGCGCCACCTTGAGGATCTCGTCCTCGACGGCCAGCAGATCGGCCACGCTGGCCATGCGCGGATAGTAGCGATCAACTTCGGTACGGAATGTCGCAGAAGCACTTTCGATATAGGCTGACGTCTTGCCGCACAACACTACCTCGACCGGTGCTCCGCTTGCACGCAATGAGCGATAGGTGCGCAGCAATTCGCGGGCTTCTGGAAGCGAGAGACAATCCGAACTGAGCTCGCGACCTTGTTCGACCACATAACTGCCGTTCTCCGCAATGAAGATCAGCTCGTCCGCCACAGGCGCAAAGCGCTCCAGCAGGCTGTAATACTGACGCCCGCTGGCGGGGCAGAAAATAATGCCGCGCCGGTGCAGCTCGTCGATCAGCGGCCAAAATTCATCATGAATGGCATGTGCGTCATCGAGCAGCGTGCCGTCCAGATCACAGGCAATTAGCCGGATATCCGGGCGTGTGGCGAATTGCGGGGGCATGATGGGGGGGGAGCCATTGGGCATGGGCAAACTCGCTCTCGGAGGGCAGGGAAACCCGATTATAGGCGCAGGCATTCCAGCTGAATTGTCTGGCGTTGCGATTGGGTATAATCGGACCTCTACCACCGTACAACGCCAGCGCATGAAGATTACCGATTTTCGCGACAGCATCACGCCCGCTCATGATCAGCCCAGCCCCGAGCGGCTCCTGAGCCAAACTTCTCCCGCCCGCACCACCTGGGAACATTACCTGAGCTGCGATCAGGCATTCAGCTGCGGCATTTGGGCCTGCGAGCCCGGACACTGGCGCATCCGCTTTGCGGCAAACAAGCACGAATTCTTCTGCGTCATCAGCGGCAAGGTCAGGCTGCACGCCGAGTCCGGCCAGCTGACTGAAGTCGGCCCCGGGGACGCTGCAGTGATTCCCGCCGGTTTTATCGGCAGCTTCGAAGTGGTCGAAGCCGTCAGGAAGTACTTTGTGGTCTACGAAAGCCCTCTCTCGGCTGGCTGAGGCGCACAGACGGGAAACTCCAGCTCGAAACAGACACCACTGCCTGTTTCACCCGGTAGCAGCCGGACATCCCCCCCCAACGCCCCCGTTGCCAGTGAATACACCAGATACAGCCCCAGCCCGGAGCCGCCTTGTCCGAAACGGGTGGTGAAGAAGGGGTCGAATACCTTGCTGTGCAAGGCATTGGCAATACCTTTGCCGGTATCCCGGTAATGCAGGCGACAACGGCCATTTTCGAGGTGCGCGCGAATGCTGATGGTGCCTACCTGATGAGGGTCGAAGGCATGGACAAGCGAATTGCTGATGAAATTCGTGATGATCTGTTCGAACGCGCCGGGATAGCTGTCGATCAGCATGCCTTCCGGCAAATCCAGCTCGAAGGTGATGGGGCGCTTCTTGTATTGTGGCGAGAGCGCCCAGAGTACCTCCTCGACAGTGATGCGCACATCAAAATGCCGGCGCTGGTTCGATGAGGTATCGACAGCTACCTGCTTGAAGTTCGCAATCATGTCACTGGCACGACGGGAATTGCGCACAATCAGCTGCAGGGCGTCAGTTGCTTCATCCAGATAATGCTCAAGCTGGCTCTTCTTCAGGCTGCCCGCGGCCATCGAAGTCTTCAGGTCGGCATGGCGGGCTTCAAGCGTAGTCGCGGAAACCAGATTGATTCCAAGCGGTGTATTTAGCTCGTGCGCCAGTCCGGCGACCAGATTGCCCAGGGCGGCGATTTTCTCTGACTGGACCAGGTGCTCCATGACTTTCTTCAGCTCCTGGTTGGCCCGCTCCAGTTCGGCTGTGCGCTGCTGCACACGATCTTCCAGTCGGTCATTGCTTTCCTGCAAGGCCGCATTGAGCTTGGCAACATCCTGCATGAATGCCTCGCGCTCATGGCTGGCCAGTACGCGCACCACGACCGTTGCCAGCTGGCCGGCCAGCAATTGTTCATCCATCGTCCAGTTGCGTTGCCTTTCCAGCTGCTCAAACCACAGCAGCCCTTGCAGAGAGCCGCCCAGCAACAGCGGCTGCACCAGCAGAGCCTGTATATTGCGTTGCTCAAGATAGTGCTGGTATAGGCGCCAGGTATAGCGGTGATACTTGGCGTTATGCGCGATGATGCTTTCACCACTGGCCAGCTCGGCAAGAAAGTCCGAGGCATTACCACGATCAATCACCTCACCGGCGACGAGCTCCTGACCATCAAGAGCCAGCCGGCAATGGCACACCATCCGGCCGTGCAGGGGATCATCAAGCCAGATCGAGCACTGGCTTGCCCGCAGAATTTCGCAACCATTGCGCACCAGAATGGCGAGAATGGCGTCCTTGCTCTGTTTTTCGAGAACCGGATCCGTCGAGATTTCCAGCAGCTGTCGGGTCGGGCTGCGGGTCAGGCCGGCGAGATTTTCCAGCTCGCGCGCCTCACCGCCAGCATTGCTCGCCAAGGCGATCTGCATCTGAATCTGGACTGCACTGCGGCTTGCCCGTAATGCCTGTTCCCAGCGGCCAGCCAGCTCGGCGGTGTGTGACAAGGCCTCCCAGATTCGGCATTCGATATGCAAGGCACCGGCACGTTTGGCGAATAGCAGCCCGCGCTGCAGCTCCCGGATGGCCTTGTGCAATTTGGACTGCCGCTCCAGTGCTTTGGCGCTGACCATGCAGATGTTGGCCATGCCCCACCAGTGACCTGTGGCAGTGCACAGCCGCCGGGCCTCGATCAGCTTTGCCTGCGCGTGATCGACCTGATCGCGAGCCAGATCAATCTCGGCGAGGCGAAACAGTGTTTCACCTTCGTCGTCCTCATGACCGAGCTGGCGGCAATAGGCCAGGACGATGCCATAAGCGTGTTCCGCTTCCTCCAGCAGGCCTTGCCGGTAAAGATTGACACCCAGATTGAGCTGGGCATTCAGGATCAGATCGGCGGCATCGTATTTTTCAGCCTGTGCGGCGGCCACCTTCAGTACTTCAACGGCATGTGCCGAATCGCCCAGCGCATCATAGATCTGCCCGATGCCAATCTTGGCGTAAATCCATGTCACATGGTCGCCCGCCAGTTCGGCGCACTCGAGTGATGAAGCCCAGGCCTGCATGGCCTGCCGGTACTCGGCTCGCGTATACAGCGAGCGTCCGATCAGATTGAGCAGCTGTGCTTCGGCCTCGAACAGATGATGGCTTTGCGCCAGTTGCATCGCCTCGTACAGCAGGTTGATGGCTTCGTCCGGGTAACCGCGCTGATCGATCAACAGGGCGTAGTGCTGCGCCACACTGATGAAGGCCAGATCATCATGCAGCTCTCGGGCACGCTGCAGCGTCTGCTCGCACAGGGTAAAGCCTTCTTCACGCCGGCTGTGCACCAGCTGGCCAATCTGCACGACAGCATCATGGAGCTCGCTGCTGATCTGCAGCGGTTTTACCGAAGCATTGATGGCATCTCGCGACATGCGTCTTGTCTCAGCTCTCCAGCATGCGGCGGATCACCCGGTTGAACGGTGCCAGCCACGCGGGATCAAACTGATCCACCGTGGCATTGACTTCCGAGATCGCGCGCAAAACCGAACGTTGCTGGCCACGATGACTGTGTTTCAGCATCACCGACTCGAAGGCATCCACCAGCGCGAGAATCCGGGCTCCCGGATGAATCCGGTCCAGCGGCAGGCCATTTGGATAACCAGTTCCCCCTGGGCGTTCGTGATGTTGCAGACAAATTTCTGCGGCCACACTCCAGCCGGGCATTCTGGCAAGCAAGCCGGCAGCCCAAGAAGGGTGTTCGACCAAGCGCAGCCGGTGTGCGTCGTCCAGCACCGCACTGGTGAGCCAGTATTCGGCAGGCAGGAACATCATGCCGATATCATGCAGATACACCGCCGCTTCCAATTGTTGCGGATCGACAGGCAGCCCCGCTTCCCGGTTGGTATCCTGGGCAAGGCGCAGATTGCGGGCAGTCCGCCCCTGATACAGGGGTGAATGGGCTTCCAGTTGCAGGGCCAGCGTACGGAAAAATGCCAGATCTTCCTGCAGAGCCCCGTCACTCATGGTGAAGGAGGGGAGCCGCGAGGGCAGCCTTACCGCTGCGGGTTTGAAACCGGTGATGTTGTGAATCAGTTCGGTAATGGCATCATCGAGTGGCTTTTCGGCCAGATCGATCAGGGACTCAAGTCCATCGCACAGATCCTGCAGGCGCAGATGCGCCAGCGAACGATTCTGCTCAAGTGCGTCAACAGCTTGCTCGATCCGGTCCAGCGTCAGCAACATCACTTCACCTTGCAATTCGGTGAAGCGCAATTCATTGCTGCGCAGACGGGTCAGGATATTCTCGATGCCGTGCACCAGCGGAATCACCCAGTCGATCTGGCACAGGCCGGCATCCCCCTTGATGTTGTGGAATGCGCGAAACAGATCGGCGATGACGGGATTGCTGCTTGGCTGACGGCGCAATTCGGCCAGGAGTTGTTCGACCCTGGGGGCATAATCCGCCAGTGCATCATGGAAGTCGCGAAAACTCTCCGCGTCACGGATTTCCGGGTGGATGAAATCAACGTCAGCCATGCGTGGCACCTGTCGGAATGGTTACTCCAGTATGGCTGCTGTCACGAAGGCTTGCCAGTTTCAGACGATTTGGCAGTCCGAAACGCCAGTTCATCCGGCGTATCCATCCGGCCCAGTACAGCATTGCGTGCAGGAAAGCGGCCAAAACGGCGGATCAGTTCGCGATGCTGTTCGGCGTGTTCGAGCAACACTGCCAGCCCCGGGTCAGTGGCCCAGTTTGCCATTTGCTCCACGCAAAAATCCTGATCGGCCAATGACTCGGAATGTTCGAATGGCAGGAGCACGAACAATTGCTCCAACGCAGACAAGCGGCCAAAGTCCGGATGGTTGCAAGCTTTCTGAGCCAGCTGGCGGGCGAGTGGATCGCAGGCAAAGGCCTTGGGGCTCTGTCGGTATAACTGGCGGGAAAACTGGTCAAGAACGATGATCAGCGCACGCAGACCCGTCCACGTATCGGACCAGTGTGCCAGCGTGCCGGCTGCGGCTCGTTCATGCAAGGCTGCGAAGCGGCGATGCACCTCGGCATCAAATGCCGGGTTGGCTGCAAACCACTCGGCATTGAACCGGATGGCGCCAGTGGCGTCCCGTTCAGAAAACCAGAACGCCAGCACCTCGGCAGGATCGGCGCCAACTGGCCGGCCCGCCTTGACCCGTCCTTCAGGACTGCCGCGGCGAATGAGCATTACTGGCGTGCGCCGCGCAGATTGGCGGGCAGGGGGGCGTTGTAATTGGCACGCCACGGATTAATATCCAGCCCGCCTCGTCGCGTATAGCGGGCATAGACGGCCAGTTTCAGTGGCGCGCACTGGCGCAAGATATCCATGAAAATACGCTCGACGCATTGCTCGTGGAATTCGTTGTGGTTGCGAAAGCCGATCAGGTAGCGGAGCAAGCCCTCACGGTTGATGGGTTGTCCGGTATAGATAATCTGCACGCTGGCCCAGTCCGGCTGGCCGGTAACGAGGCAATTCGATTTCAGCAGATTGGAGGTCAGCGTTTCTTCGATCGGGCTGTCGAGCTCATCACACTTCAGCCAGTTCGCATCAGGCGTGTACTGGTCGACGTCGATATCCAGATTATCGATGTTATAACCAGCCAGTTCGCCGAATTTCAGCCCTGTGAACTGTTCCGGCTCGCGGATCTGCACCACGACCGGTGCGCCACAGGCCGAGGATAGATCTGCACGCAACAACTCCGCCAGCGCAGTGGCATCGGCAAGCCTGCTCTGGTTGAAGCTGTTGAGGTAGAGCTTGAATGATTTGGATTCGATGATGTTCGGGCTATCGGCCGGAATCATGAATACGGCCATTGCCACCTGTGGCTTGCCACGCAGATTCAGCCACGACAGCTCGTAGCCGTTCCAGATGTCCATGCCCATGAACGGCAGTTTGCCGGTAATGCCGATTTCATCGCGCTTGCCCTGCCGGGGGATTGGAAAAAGCAGGGAAGGGGCGTATTCGCTGACATAGGCCGAGACCTTGCCCAGCGGTGACAGGGCGGGATCACTCATGTGCGTACCGTAAGCATCAAAACAGACAAGCCGGATTGTACCGGCTTGCGCTGTAAAACTCGAATCATGTCCATGCATAGGTATATGGCTATATCCCTTTCAAATAGATAGCTGCAACCATATACCCAGCTAGGTTAAAACACATTCAGTCCCTTGAGCATGACAATCAGCACCAAGAGCGGCGAAATATAACGAACCAGCACAAACAGCACCCGGATCAGCGAGCGGTTCTGCAACTGGCCGTTATTCGACAATGCCGCTTCAAGTTGCGGCAAGCCGTAGACCCAGCCAACAAACAAGCACATCAGAATGCCACCGATTGGCATCAGCACATTCGAGCTCAGATAATCGAACAGATCGAAAGGATTCTTGCCGAATACCAGCCAGTCAGCCGTGCTGGAGAACGAGAGAATGGCCGGGGCGCCAGCCAGAGCCAACACGCCAACAGAGAGCAGGGTGGCATTGCGGCGCGTGAAGCCGAAGCGCTCGGACAGTACCGCCACCGGCACTTCCAGGATCGACAGCATCGCGCCAGTTGCAGCAATGGCCGCCAGCACGAAGAACAGCGTCATGAAGATTTGTCCGCCCGGCATGCTGGCAAACACCGCCGGAATTGTCATGAACACCAGGGATGGGCCGCCAGCCGGCTGGAAACCAAAGGAAAAGACGGCCGGAAAAATCGCTATACCCGCGAGCATGGATACCGTCAGATCAGCCAGCATCACCCGCATTGCGGTTGCGGGAATATTCTGCTCCGGACGGAAATAGCTGCCGTAAGTCAGCAT
This sequence comes from Chitinilyticum piscinae, assembly GCF_015223195.1. Taxonomy (GTDB): domain Bacteria; phylum Pseudomonadota; class Gammaproteobacteria; order Burkholderiales; family Chitinibacteraceae; genus Chitinilyticum; species Chitinilyticum piscinae. The sequence continues at coordinate 166,058 of NZ_JADFUA010000004.1, forward strand.
GGTGCCAATTCCTACCGACAGCTTGAAAAAAGCCAGACCCATGGCCGTGAGCACCACGCCGGCAGTGATTTTGCTGAAATCGGGCGCAAACAGGAACTTCAGGCCATCCATGGCTCCCGGCAGGGTCAGGCTGCGCACGCACAGCAGCACCAGCAGCAGGAACAGTACCGGCATCAGCTTCTTGGTAACCGCTTCGATGCCCTTGGCGACGCCCATGATGATGATGGCACCGGTAAAGGCCAGCACGCCCCATTGCCACAGCAGCACCTGCCAGGGATTGCTGACCAGTGCACCGAATGCGGCCTCGGCCTGCTTGGGGTCGGTGGTGGCAATGCTGCCACTGATGGATTTGAAGATGTAGGCAAAGACCCAGCCTGCCACGCCGGTATAGAAAGCCAGGATCAGCACCGCTGCCACCAGCCCCATATAGCCAATGGCCTGCCAGGCGGGCTGGTCTGGCTTGAGCTTATGAAAGGTTGATACGGCATCGGCGCGAGCGGTGCGCCCCAGCATCATTTCACTGATCATTACCGGCAGACCGACAATCAGCGTTGCCAGCAGGTAGACCAGCAAAAAGCCCGCACCACCATTTTCACCGGTCAAATAGGGGAATTTCCAGATGTTGCCAAGGCCGACCGCGGAACCCAGCGTTGCCACCAGCACGGCAAATGTCGAGGTGAAACCGTCCCTGTTGCCTGTTGTCATTTTGAGCCTCCATCAATGGCGGATTTTTTGCGAACTATTGTCCAGCGCGGATGGCTTGTCCATGCGGGATAACAGCGACACTTCACGCCCATGACAAATAACTGATGGTAGACTTGCGAAATTATGACCGTTCATCAGGAGAATCCGCGCATGCTGCAATGGTTCAGCCGGCTTATCAACCCGACCCGCTTTGTTGACGAAAGCCACAGCCGCTTTCCGCCAACCGAGTTGCTGCCGGCACGTCCGCTTGCTGCGCGCGGTGAAACGCACGACCTGCTGAAGAAGTCACTCATTTATCGCATCAAGCGCGATGCCTTGCATATCGTTGCCGAACTGAATCAGGGCACCCCGATGGAGAACTGCGAGTTGATGGCGCGCCAGCTGGCTTTTGTGCAGAAAGAACTGATTCAGGCGGCGTATCACGACGAGAGCATTCCGAAAGAACAACGCCTGGCGCTGGCGAAGTATCACGCGGTCAACATCCGCCAAGGGCTGGGCGAACGCCGCACCAACGGATTACGAGGCGTGGCGCCACAGAAGAGCGAGTAGCGCCTTTGCATTTCATCAAGAGCCGGAACAGTGTTCCGGTTTCTTTCAATCTAGACAACTTTACATAATATACATTATGCGATGTAGTGAATTATTCACTTGCTACGTCTGAGATATATCAAATAATCTGAGTTCAGCCGGCACTATGCTGACGTCAACGAGTTAGACAAGCCAGACAGAAAACCCGTCTGGTCCCGGTTTCAAAAATACGGTCCGCCAAATCAGGCGGATCAGCAAGGAGAAAACGATGGCTGTTACCAATGTCCAGGAACTTGATGCACTGGTTGCCCGCGTCAAGAAAGCCCAGCAACTCTTCGCCAGCTACTCGCAAGAGCAAGTTGATGAGATTTTCCGTGTCGCCGCACTGGCTGCTGCGGATGCCCGCATCCCGCTGTCCAAGATGGCCGTAGCCGAAACCGGCATGGGGATTCTCGAAGACAAGGTAATCAAGAACCACTTTGCATCCGAATACATCTACAACGCCTACAAGGATGAAAAGACCTGCGGCGTGCTGTCCGAAGACAAGACCTTCGGCACCATCACCATCGCCGAACCGGTCGGTATCATCTGCGGTATCGTGCCGACAACCAACCCGACTTCGACTGCGATTTTCAAGGCGCTGATTTCACTGAAGACCCGCAACGGCATCATCTTCTCGCCACACCCGCGTGCCCGCAAGTCCACTTGCGAAGCCGCCCGACTGGTCCTGGAAGCGGCCGTGTCCGCCGGCGCCCCGCGCGACATCATCGGCTGGATTGACGAGCCGACCGTTGAGCTCTCCAACCACCTGATGCGTCACCCGGACCTGAACCTGATTCTGGCCACGGGGGGCCCGGGCATGGTGCGCGCGGCGTATTCCAGCGGCAAGCCGGCCATCGGCGTGGGTGCGGGTAACACCCCGGTCGTGATCGACGAAACGGCTGACATCAAGCGCGCCGTAGCGTCCATTCTGATGTCCAAGACCTTCGATAACGGCGTGGTCTGTGCTTCCGAACAATCCGTGATCATCGTCGACAGCATCTACGAACAGGTGAAGGAACGCTTCAACAGCAACGGTGGCTACATCCTGAACAAGAAGGAAACCGAAGCCGTTCGCAAGGTCATTCTCGTTGATGGCAACCTGAACGCCGGCATCGTGGGCCAATCCGCCGTGAAGATTGCCGAGATGGCCGGCATCAAGGTGCCGCCGTACACCAAGGTACTGATTGGTGAAGTGACTTCCGTCGGTGAAGAAGAAGCCTTTGCCCACGAAAAACTTTCGCCGACCCTGGCCATGTACCGCGCCAAGGACTTCTTCGATGCGGTCGCCAAGGCTGAAGCACTGGTCGCACTGGGTGGTATTGGCCACACCTCGTCGCTGTACACCGACCAGGATCTGCAGAAGGAGCGCATCAACTACTTCGGCGACAAGATGAAGACCGCGCGGATTCTGATCAACACCCCGTCCTCCCAAGGTGGTATCGGTGACCTCTACAACTTCAAGCTTGCCCCGTCGCTGACACTGGGTTGCGGTTCCTGGGGCGGCAACTCCATCTCGGAAAACGTGGGTCCGAAGCACCTGATCAACAAGAAGACCGTTGCCAAGAGGGCCGAGAACATGTTGTGGCACAAACTGCCGAAGAGCATCTATTTCCGTCGCGGCAGCCTGTCCGTGGCGCTGGAAGAACTGGCCGGCAAGAAGCGCGCAGCCATCGTGACCGACCGCTACCTGTTCAACAACGGTTATGTCGATGAAACCATCCGCATTCTGAAGAACCAGGGCATCGAAGTCGAAGTCTTCTATGAAGTGGAAGCCGACCCGACACTGGCCGTGGTACGCAAGGGTGTGGCCATGCTCAACAGCTTCAAGCCCGATGTGATCATCGCGCTGGGCGGCGGCTCGCCGATGGATGCGGCCAAAATCATGTGGGTGATGTACGAGCATCCGGACGTGGCCTTCGAAGACCTGGCGCTGCGCTTCATGGACATCCGCAAGCGGATCTACAAGTTCCCGAAGATGGGCATCAAGGCCGAGCTGATCGCAATTCCGACAACCTCCGGTACCGGCTCCGAAGTCACCCCGTTCGCGGTGGTAACCGACGAATCGACCGGCGTGAAGTACCCGATCGCCGATTACGAGCTGACCCCGAACATGGCCATCGTTGATCCGAACCTCGTGATGAACATGCCCAAGAGCCTGACTGCCTTCGGCGGTATCGATGCGGTTACCCACGCACTGGAAGCGTATGTATCGGTCATGGCCAATGAGTACAGCGACCCGCAGGCCCTGCAAGCGCTGAAGCTGCTCAAGCAATACCTGCCCTCCTCCTACAGCAACGGAGCCAAGGATCCGAAGGCACGCGAGGAAGTGCACAATGCCGCGACCATCGCCGGTATCGCCTTTGCCAACGCCTTCCTGGGCGTATGTCACTCGATGGCGCACAAGATCGGTGCCGAGTTCCACCTGGCGCACGGCCTGGCCAACGCACTGCTGATCTCGAACGTCATCCGCTACAACGCGGTCGACATCCCGACCAAGCAGACTGCCTTCAGCCAGTACGACCGTCCGCAGGCCAAGTGCCGCTACGCCGACATCGCCGAGCACCTGGATCTGCCGGGCAAGAACGACGATCAGAAGGTCGAGGCGCTGGTGACCTGGGTCGACAGCCTGAAGAAGGAACTGAACATTCCGGCTTCCATCAAGGAAGCGGGAGTTTCCGAGGAAGACTTCCTCGCCAAGGTGGATCGCATTGCTGAAGAAGCTTTCGATGACCAGTGTACCGGCGCCAACCCGCGCTATCCGCTGATCTCGGAACTGAAGCAGATCCTGCTCGACTCCTTCTACGGCCGTCCGTATGTCGAGGCCTACCAGCGTGAAGAAGCGAAGGCCAAGTAATTTGCCTTGATTTCGTTCTGCAAACAAAAACCCCGCACATGCGGGGTTTTTGTTTGCTTGTCCGGCGAAAACTAATTCGGCCGCTTGAACCATCGCTTTATGGCAAGCCAAGCCAGTGTCAGTGCGATGCTCGGGTCTAGCAAGAGAAACACCACCGCAATCCAGACAGCCTGTTCCGGCCAGACCCACAGGCTGGCACCGGCACCAGCCACGCCACAAAGAAATGGTGGCGCAAATGAAAATGTCCCCTTATCCCGGCGCAAAATGAATGCCAGCAGCATGATCCAGTTCAACGCAATGAACAGTGCCGCCAGCACAGTGACCGTGATGCAGAGCCAGTAAAGGATTCCGCCGGCGAACATGTTGCTCAGCCGGCAGCAGGGCGGTCGATGGCGTACTCGACCAGCGTTTCCAGCGAGACATAGTCCAGCACCTGCTCATCCGACGCGGCAAGATACAGTGGTGGCGCAACCCCGGCCTGCAGCGCCTCGACCCAGCGCAGCGCACACAGGCACCAGCGATCGCCCGGCTTGAGTCCCGGGAACCCGTATTCAGGGCGCGGGGTAGAAAGATCATTACCGCGTTGGCGTGAAAAAGCGAGAAAAGCGGCACTGACCTGCACACACATGGTGTGCTGGCCAGGATCGTCGCTCAGACTGTGACAGCAGCCATCGCGCAGATAGCCGGTAAGCGGATCGTGGCTGCAGGCTTGCAGCGGCTGGCCGAGAACATTGGTCGATTGCATGTGGCGCTCCGGCAAATACAAATATGGGTATACTGCTACAGGCTGCAATTTAAAAGGGATTTAGCCATATACCCTGAAAAACGAATCAAGCCGATTCACCCATCAGCGTAAGCAGCAAGGGTCGGATGGCGCGCGGCCGTTTGCCCGGTACCGCTGCACTGACATGAATCGCGGACCGCCCATCGACGTCAGCTTCATGCTCGATCCATTGCCGGTTGCGCACGATTTGCAGCAGTTTCCAGTGATAGCAGAGGCGCTGCAGTGCATAGGCCAGCACAAGCAGGCCGATGCCCCACCAGGCTAGGCTGCCAGGGGGTAGTATTCCGCCGGCACGGTTCTGGGTGCCCTGCCAGAGCTGATAAAGGGCGAACATGACAATCCACGTGGAAAACATCAGTCTCACGGCGGCCATCAGACTGAACTTTTGCTGCATTTCCGCGGGCTGCAGGAACAGCACATCCCGCAATACCGTGCCGTCGTCCTCGACCGGAATGCCACGCCACTCGGATTTGAAGCGCACACGAACGGCATGTCGTATCACGATGCCCTGCTCTTCCCATTTCTGCTGTTGCATGGCCGCCCATACCGGATATAAAAAACCGATCAGAAGCAGGTAGGCCAGTCCCGCGGCATGGCCAAGCGCCCCCGCAGTAATGGACAGCAAAGGGAGAACCATTGGCTGATAGTGCTCCAGCATGTAGCCGAAAACGGTTTGATGGGCAGGTTGATCCGAGTTGCTCATGTTCGCCCCATCATCAGCAAGGCCACCTTCATTTGCGCTGCTCCAGCACCATGGCACCATCGCGCAGCAGAATATCGAAGCGGTTCAGTACATTCATGCCCAGCAGCAATTCGTCGCCAAGGTGTGGCACGACGATCGCACGCACCTGCTCCAGCCGGAATGGCGGCAGATCCAGCTCCGGCAACACGGTTTCGTAGCCCTCGACACTGCCATTGGCAGTTTGCGTGGTGACGCGTGTGCCGCGGGGCAGGCCGAGACGTTCGGCCAGTGCCTGATCGATAGTGACGGACGTTGCGCCGGTATCGAGCATGAACAGCACACGCTGGCCCGCGATGCTGCCGCTGCTGCGATAGTGGCCATCGGCCGAGCGCGGGATGGTCAGGCTGCCGTCGCCGGCAATCCGGACGGCGGGTGCCTGCCGTTCGGCCAGAAGGCCGGAAAACAGCCAGTAACCGCCCCCCAGAACGGACAGCCACAGCAAAATCAGAGCCGGAGTGGAGCGCAGCATCGTATACACCACAATGTATCTATCGCTGGATAGGATGAATGGATGGTTTCAAAGCCATACCTGATCAAATGCTGGACAGGCGCATGCCATCGTAAGCGCAGACCATTCCGTCCGGCAGGATGGCGTTCAGCGCATGGTATTCCAGTTCATGGGTCATGTGGATCATCACGGTCTGTTTCGCCGCAATGCGTTGCGCCCAGTCCACTGCCTGCTGGCGCGACAGATGCGTGGGGTGGCCGGTTTCGCGCAGGCAATCCAGCATCAGGATGTCCAGCCCCTGCAGCAGTGGCAGGCTGGTGTCGGGGATGGCGGACACATCGGTCAGGTAGGCCACGTTACCGATGCGCCAGCCCAGGATCGGCCAGGTGCCGTGCTGCAGCGGAATGGGTTGCACGGTGACACCACCCAGCTCAAACGGCTGGTCGTGCACTTCATGCAGCAGCAGCACCGGTTTGTCCCACGAAGTATTCGGCTGCAGCAGCGTATAGGGAAAGCGCTCGCGGATGTGGCTGAGCATCAGTGCATTGCCATACACCGGCAAGGCCGTTTTCTGCAGCCAGCAGAACGCACGCAGATCGTCGATGCCGTTGAGGTGGTCGGAATGCGGATGCGTGTAAAGCACAGCATCAACATGCAGCAGTTGCTCGCGTAAGCACTGCTGTCTAAGGTCCGGGCCGGTGTCGATCAGGAAGGTCTTGCCGTTGGCGCGCAATACCGCCGAGGCACGGGTACGCACATTGCGCGGATCCGACGAGCTGCAAGTCGGGCAGCGGCAGCCGAGTGCCGGAGTGCCGCCGCTGGAGCCGACACCAAGCAGCAATACATCGACTGCGCCAGTCCGGCTCACGCGGCCGCCTTGGCAAAGAGCCGGAAGAAGTTGGCCGTGGTTGCCTGCGCGACTTCCTCGACACTGACCCCCTTCAGTTCGGCAATGAATTCGCCGACGTGTCGCACCCAGGCCGGACGGTTGAGCTTGCCGCGATGCGGCACCGGGGCCAGATAGGGGCTATCGGTTTCGATCAGTAGCCGCTCCAGCGGCACATGACGTGCCACCTCCTGCAACTCCAGCGCCTTTTTGAAGGTGACGATACCGGAGAGCGAAATATAAAAACCCTGCTCCATCGCGGCGTCCGCCACCGCGATCGATTCGGTAAAGCAGTGCATCACCCCGCCCGCCGCACAGGCGCCCTCTTCGCGCATCAGCCGCAGCGTATCGTCGCTGGCCGAGCGGGTGTGGATAATCAGCGGCAGGCCGGTTTCGCGGGCGGCGCGGATGTGCACGCGAAAGCGCTCGCGTTGCCATTCCATGTCAGCAATGCTGCGGCCTTCCAGCCGGTAGTAATCCAGTCCGGTCTCGCCAATGGCTACGACACGGGGATGGCGCGCTTCCTGCACCAGTTGTGCGACGGTTGGTTCGGGGGTGTCCTCGTAATCCGGATGGACACCGACGGACGCAAAGAACTGCGGATGGGCTTCAGCCAGCGCGAGCACTTGGGGGTATTCCGGCAGGTTTACCGAAACGCACAGCGCATGACTGACCTGCGCAGCCTGCATGTCGGCGAGATGCTGCGGCAGGTTCTGCACCAGCTCGGGGAAATTCAGATGACAGTGAGAATCAACAAACATGGATGCCAGTCAGTAAAAAAGGCCGCAGTCGGCGGCCTGATGGTCGGGGTAAGGCGCTGCCTCACATTGTATGCGTGGTGCGCCCGGAATTGAGATAGCCGCCAAGCAGATTTTCGATTTTCACACGCGCCTGTACGCCGGCTTCGTTGTTGGAAAACTGCACGCCGATCCCCTGCTGGTGATTGTTGTGCGCGCCTTGTGGGGTAATCCATACCACATGGCCCGATACGGCGATCCGCGCCGGATCATCCAGCAGCGACAACAGCATGAACACCTCGTCACCGAGGTTGTAGCTCTTGTTGGTGGGGATGAAAATGCCGCCCCCCTTGATAAAGGGCATGTAGGACGCATACAGCGCCGCTTTTTCCTTGATGTTCAGCGACAGCACGCCCGGGCGGGTAACTGGCTGACGATTCGGTTCACTCATGCTCGACTCTCGCTGCGCTTGTTGCGCAATGCATCCAGGTAGGCAAACAGCAATGTTTCATAAACGAGCCGCGCATTCAGCGGATGATGCGCCGACTTGCGCGCGGACAGCAGGGTTTTCTGCCAGTCCAGCAAGGCCACGGCGCGCACTGACAGGCGCTGCAGATCGTCTTTCCAGTCCGGATAATAGCGGATAGTCCCGCCCAGCCCCAAGCTGACGAGATCATGCCCCCATTTCTGTAGCCAATCCACGACCAGTTCGACATCCAGCTTGCTCTTTTCCAGTCCCTGCGCCACCGCAATCACATCCAGTGCGGCCGGGTTGGCCAGGTGTTCGAGCAGTTCATGCCGCTTGGGCAGCCACTCGGCACTGGCATCGTCCAGCGCCGCCAGTGGCGCACCGCCACTGTGGGCCAGATGCAGCTGCGGATTGACAACCTTGTGCTCTTCCAGCCAGCTGCTAGCCAGATGACGATCCGGCTGCGACAACGGAAACTGGCGGCAGCGGCTGCGGATCGTCGGCAACAGGCGTCGCCAATGATGGGCAACCAGAATGAAGACCGCGCCGGCTGGCGGCTCTTCCAGTGTTTTCAGAAAGGCGTTGGCCGCGGCCACATTCATTGTCTCGGCCGGCGCCACGACGGTGACGCGCACGCCGCGGCGGTGCGACGTCAGATTGACGAAGTCTTCCAGCTCGCGGATGGCATCGACCTTGATCACCGGCTGCTTGTTCTTGGTCTTGCCGTCTTCGTCTTCTTCGGCCTCGGCCGGACTGAGCAGGCGGTAGTCGGGGTGATTGCCCGCGGCAAACCAGCGGCAGCCTTCGCATTCGCCGCAGGGCTCATTGCCGGCCGGGTTTTCGCACAACAGCCATTGTGCCAGCCGCTCGGCAAAGCGCAGTTTGCCGATGCCGGCAGGGCCGGTCAGCAGCAGCGCATGCGGCAGGCGTTCACGCTCGCGCAGCAGCGCCTGCCAGTCCTTCTTTTGCCAGGGATAGAGCGCGTTCATGCCCACCCCAGCCCGGCAAACAATTCGGCCAGTTCGGATTGGATGACGTCCAGCGGGCGATTGGCGTTGATCACGCGAATGCGCTGTGGCGCCGCAGCGGCACGGGCCAGATAGGCCTCCCGCACGCGGGCATGGAAATCCAGCGCCTCGCGCTCGAAGCGGTCCAGCACACGGCCATTGGCCATGCGGGCCTGACTGACTTCCAGCGGCACATCGAACAGTAAGGTCAATTCGGGCTCGATGCGCTCCTTGCCACTGCCCTGCACCCAGTTTTCCAGCATGGCAAAGCGTTGCAGATCAAGTCCGCGCCCGCCGCCCTGATAAGCGAAGGTCGCATCGGAAAAGCGATCGCACAGCACCCACTGCCCGCGAGCCAGCGCCGGACGGATCACCTGCTGCAGGTGCTCGCTGCGCGCGGCAAACATCAGCAGTGTTTCGGTGTCGAGCGACATGGCCTCGTTCAGGAGCAAGCCGCGCAGTGCTTCACCCAGCGGCGTGCCGCCGGGCTCGCGCGTTTGCAAGAGCTGCACTCCGGCGGCGGTCAGGTGCTCAGCCAGCCAGGCCAGATGGGTGCTCTTGCCGGCACCATCGACACCCTCGACGGAAATAAAACGGCCACGCTGCATGCAATCAGGTCCGGAATAATGGCAAACAAACTGCGATTGTCGCACAGTCGCCCTTGCCGCGTACAAGCCTTGCCTGTGTGATGCGCGCACTTTAGACTCGCCGCACCATGGCCAAGCCCAGCAAAACCTCTCCGTTTACCGATGCCCTCAAGCCACTGGCCCGGGCGATGCGCAGCCATCAGCGCGAAACGCTGGAGGCCAGGCTTGCCGCCTATCGCGAACCGCCACCGCCTCCCAAGAGCGATCGTGAGCTATTCCTTGAGGCAATGCAGGGGGTATTGCCCCATAAAAACGATTACTTTGAGCACCCGGCCAAATACCCGTCACCCCATCCGGTCCAGCGCTGGCGAGACGAAGCGCGAGTGATGCGCGACGCCATGACCGATTTCTGGCCGTGGGACGAACTGGAAAGTGGCGAAGAGCTGCTTTATCTGCGCCCCGGCGTGCGCCCCGACTCACTGAAAAAACTGCGACGCGGCGAATGGGTTGTACAGGGTGAGCTGGACCTGCACGGGCTGACCAGCGAATACGCGCGCCCGGTCGTTGGTGAATTCCTGCACCGCTGCCGTGTGGAAAACCGCCGCTGCGTGCGCATCGTGCACGGCAAGGGCCTGGGCTCGAAGAACAAAGAGCCGGTGCTGAAACTGAAACTGAAAAACTGGCTGGCGCAACGCGACGAAGTACTGGCCTTCTGCCAGGCGCGTCCGTTCGACGGCGGTAGCGGCGCGGTGCTGGTGCTGATCAAGGGCAACCATGAGCGCTGATGCCCCTCAGCCTTCGCGCGCCATGACCCTCGCCCGCCGAGCTTCGCTCAGCCTGTGGGGGCTGGCGATCTGGATCGGGTCGCTGATTCCGCTGTCCGGCCCCGTCGCCCCCGGCGGTGACAAGCTCCAGCACTTCGCCGGCTATGGCGGACTGGCGCTGCTGGCGATGTGGAACTGCCCGCGCCCCTTGCCGGTGTGGCTCGCTTGCACAGCGATGGGCGTCGCCGTCGAATTTGCGCAGGCGCTCACGCCGTATCGCAGTTTCGATGTGGCTGACATGCTGGCCAATGGCGCTGGTGCGCTGCTGGGAGTGGGGCTGGCCCTGCTGGCCGCCCGCCTGCGGAAAGGCTGATCGGCCATCTGAATGAGCCGGGGCGGTTCACACTGCAAGCCATCCGCCGCAGCTGAACCATTGTGCATCAGGACATACACCGTCCTTTCCGGCCGGAACAATTGCATTGCCTTTCCTGGGTATTGCCCCATAGCCCTTCACCGATAATGGCCACAAGGCGATACCCTGACATCAACCTGCGGCAGGCTCAATGAGTGCGGCCGGTTTCACCGGTGACATATCCTCAAGCTTCACCTGCTCGATTTCGCTGAAGCGCTTCGAGATTTTCTCGCTGGTGATGCTGACTTCCTGCGCGTCGTCATGCGCCATGCGGATGTGATCGGCGAGTTTTTTCATGCGTTTGTCGAAACGACCGAATTCGGCGGACAGCTTGCCCAGCGCTTCCTGGATGATGTGCACCTGCTTGCGTGTTTCCACATCCTTGATCACCGCACGCGCGGTGTTGAGCACGGCCATCAGCGTCGTCGGCGACACGATCCACACGCGCTTGGCCATCGCGTACTGCACCAGCTCCGGATGGTAGGCGTGAATTTCGGCGAATACCGCTTCGGCCGGCACGAACATTACCGCACCATCGGCCGTGACATTGGGGATGATGTACTTGTTGCTGATGTCGTCGATGTGCTTTTTCACGTCGGCCTTGAAGGCGCGCTGCGCGACGGTCCGGTCTTCGCCGGCGGCGAACATGCGGTGGTAGTTTTCCAGCGGAAATTTCGCATCCACGGCAACCGTGCCGGTCGGCTCCGGCAGGCGCAGCAGGCAGTCGGCGCGCGTGCCGTTGGGTAGCGAGGCCTGCAGTTCGTACACCTGCTGGGGCAGTACATTGCTGATCAGGTGCTCCAGCTGCACCTCGCCAAAGGCGCCGCGGCTGCGCTTGTCGCCCAGCAGCTCCTGCAGGCTGACCACATTGGTGGTCAAACCGTCGATCTTTTTTTGCGCCTCGTCGATGGTGGCCAGCCGCGCCATCACATTGGCGAAGGTTTCGTTGGTTTTCTTGAAGCCCTCGTCCAGGCGCTCGTTCACCTTGCCGGAAATTTCTGCCAGGCGCCCGTCGGCGGTCTTGGTGAGTTCACTCACGCTGGCCGTGAGCTGCTGCGTGGAGGTGGTCAGCATGCTTTGCAGCATGTCCATCTCGCGCTTGGCCTGCTCGGAGAGCATGGTCGAGAGCTTGAGCAGCACATCCTCGCGCAGTGCATCCTGCTTGGTCTGCATCGTGGCGGCAATATCGGCCAGCTGGCGCTGCATCTGCTCACGCGTTTCACCCAGACTTTGCAGCAATGTCACGCGCAGTTGCTCGCTGCTGGTCTGTGCCGCGCTGGCCATGGCGGCAAGTTGTTGCTGTTGCAGTTCGCGGGATTCAGTCTGCGAGGCAGTGAGTGACAGTTGCAGCGCGCGCATGGTCTCACCCTGCTGTTGCGCCAGACGCTGCAGCGCTTCGCGGGACTGCCCCAGCTCCTGTGCCACACCACCACGCAGCCGCTCGAAGGATTGGTTCAAACCATCCCGCAGGCGCTCGGCCGAATTGTTGACCGCGTCATTCAGTAGCGCGCCATGCTGGGCCAGTGCCGCATGGCTGGCTTCGCCCTGCCTGGAAAATCCTTCGGCCATACGGTCGCCCAGCTCGCGATGCTGGCGATCCAGTTCGGCCAGCAGCTGCTCCAGCACGGATTTCTGGGTCTGCCGCAATTGCTGCAGGTTGAATACGGTCAGGGCTCCCGCCATCAGCACCACAATGGTGGAGAGCGCAAACAGCATTTCGATCGACATGGCTAGTACCGGCAATATATCCAGCTGGCGATTGTAGGCGAAGCCCGCTGCCCCGCCTATAATCGCCGGCATGAAACGCCTATTGATCATTCTGTTGCTTGCCATGATTGCCCTTTATGCTTCCGCCGCCCCGGCCGGACAGGACATGAGTCTCGTCTTGCGTGAAGTCAGTCAGTGGCTGGATGCCGCACTGGCACGCGCCCCGGGACAGAGCTCGTACAGCGTCGGCAAGCTGGATTCGCGGCTGCGCCTGGAGGCCTGCCAGCAGATGGAAGTCAGCGTACCCTCCGGCCAGCGCCTGATCGGAAATGTACTGCTGCGGGTTCGCTGCACCAGCGGCGCGGCGTGGAGCTTGAATGTGCCGGTTCAGGTCAGCCTGTCGGCGACCTACTACGTGGCCACCCGCCCGCTGGCCGCCAACCAGACCATCAGCGATCACGATCTGATGCCGCAACAGGGGGATCTGGCCAATCTGCCAGGTTCGGTGATTCTGGACCCGGCAATCGCCATCGGCCGCACGCTCAATTCCGCGGTTCCCGCTGGCCAGCCGCTGCGACGCGAAATGCTGCGAGCTGCCATGGTGATCCAGCAGAACCAGAAGGTGCGCATCATCTATCGGCTGGACGATATCGAAGTGGTCAATGATGGCATAGCCCTCGCCGCAGCCAGCGAAGGCAGCCCGGTACGGGTGCGGGTGTCGGGCGGCAATGTGATCAGCGGGATTGCCCGCGCCAATGGCGATGTCGAAGTTGGCCACTGAGCCGCGGCGGCTTAACAGCCCGTTTCAAGACAAAGCGCGGATGTGCCGTTACAATTGCCGGTTTGATCAGCAACGGCTTACCCACTGATGCGTGTGGTTCGTGGCGCGGCAAGCGCTCATCTCCCTCCCTGTGTTCTGGCAATCGGCAATTTTGATGGTCTGCATCTTGGTCATCAGGCGCTGCTGCGCCGTTTGCGCGCCGATGCCGAAACAGCGGGCCTTGCCTGTGCGGTACTGACTTTCGAACCCCATCCGCGCGAACTTTTCACTCCGGATGCCGCACCTGCACGGCTGACCAGCCTGCGCGAGAAAATCGAGCTACTGGCGGCAAGTGGTGTCGACTATCTGATTGTCCAGCGCTTTGACCGACGCTTTGCCGCCATCGAGGCGGAATCCTTTCGCGACGACATGGTTGTTCGTGAACTGAATGCCCGCCAGATCCTGATCGGCGACGATTTCCGCTTCGGCCGCCAGCGCCGGGGTGATGTGGCGCTCCTGGCTGCACACCCCGCACTGCAGGTATCGGCACTTAGCGAGATCCAGCATCAGGATGAACGCATTTCCTCAACGGCCGTACGCGCGGCGCTGGCAAACGGTGAAATGGAGCACGCTGCCGCCCTGCTAGGCCGCGCCTATTCGATCTCCGGCCGAGTGGTCGGCGGCGATCGCATCGGCCGGCAGCTGGGCTTCCCGACCGCCAATATCCAGCTCAAGCACAACCGCCCGCCCCTGCTCGGCATTTTCGTGGTGGAAGTACATGGACTGGGTGGCGTAAGGCAAGCGGTTGCCAGCCTGGGTTTTCGTCCAACCATTCGTGGCGGCGATCTCAAGCCCAAGCTTGAAGTACATCTGTTCGATTTCGATGCAGACATATACCGTCGCCACCTGCGGGTCGATTTCCTGCACAAATTGCGCGACGAAGAAAAATACCCCGACCTGGAATCGCTCACCGCCCAGATCGCCAGAGATTGCGCTGCCGCACGCCAGTGGTTTGCCATCAATCGCCCTCTCTGACCGGAACTAATTGACCGAATTTCTGACCGAGACCCACCATGACCGACAAAACCAGCAACAAGTACCCCGTCAACCTGCTCGACACGCCGTTTCCGATGCGTGGCGATCTGGCCAAGCGCGAGCCCGGTTTCCTGAAAGCATGGCAGGACCAGCAGCTCTACAATAAGCTGCGCGAAAAGGCCCGCACGGAAAACCGCCCGCAATTCCTGCTGCATGACGGCCCGCCCTATGCCAACGGCGATATCCATATCGGTCACGCGGTCAACAAGATTCTGAAGGACATCATCATCAAGTCCAAGTCTCTGGCTGGTTTTGATGCGCCCTATGTGCCGGGCTGGGATTGCCACGGCCTGCCGATCGAACACCAGATCGAGAAGATCGTCAAAAGCGACAAGGATGCGGTAAAGAACAACCCCGACATCCACGCGCGCATCGTCGAATATCGCAAGGCCAACGGCCTGGATGAGAAGGAAACCAAGCTGCCGGCGTCCTTCACCCGCGAACTGTGCCGCGAATATGCCGCGAAGCAGATCGAGCGCCAGAAGGTCGACTTCATCCGCCTGGGCGTGTGGGGCGACTGGGAAAACCCCTACCGCACCATGGATTTCAAAACCGAAGCCGAAATCGTGCGCACGCTGGGCAAGATCAACGCCAACGGCTACATGACGCGCGGCCAGAAGCCGGTGCACTGGTGCGTGGATTGCGGCTCGGCGCTGGCCGAAGCGGAAGTCGAATACGAAGACAAGACTTCCCCCGCCATCGATGTCGGTTTCCGCGTGATCGATGCTGCAGCCCTGTCCAAAGCCTTCGGCGGTGTTAATGTTGGCGATCTGCAGGCCTTTGCCGTGATCTGGACCACCACGCCATGGACGCTGCCCGCCAATCAGGCCGTCTGCGTGTCCGCTGATCTGACCTACGACCTGATCGCCACCGAGAAGGGCCTGCTGATTCTGGCGCGCGACCTGGCCGAAGCGGCGATCAAGCGCTATGGCCTGGATGCCAATGAAGTGATTGCGCAAGCCAAGGGTGCGGCACTGGAGGGCCTGCAGCTGCAGCACCCCTTCTTTGATCGCCAGGTGCCGGTGATTGTCGGCGACCACGTGACCACCGACGCGGGTACCGGCCTCGTGCACACCGCGCCCGCGCACGGTGTCGAGGATTACCAGGTTGGTCTGCACTACAAGCTGCCGGTCGACAATCCGGTTGGCAACGATGGCCGCTACATCAGCAACACGCCGGCCATGAATGGCAACGTTGAACTGGCCGGCCTCACCGTCTGGAAAGCCAACCCGCTGGTACTGGAAGTGCTGGAAGCCAACGGCAATCTGCTGGCGAACGAGAAGCTGCTGCACAGCTACCCTCACTGCTGGCGTCACAAGACGCCGATCATCTTCCGCGCCACCAGCCAGTGGTTTATTGCCATGGAGCATGCCGGGAACGACGGCAGCGTGTTGCGCGACAAGGCCAATAAGGCGGTCGACGACACCGCCTTTTTCCCGAGCTGGGGCCGCGCACGCCTGGAAGCCATGATCAAGAATCGCCCGGACTGGTGTATTTCGCGCCAGCGCAACTGGGGCGTGCCGATGACCTTCTTCGTGCACAAGGAAACCGGCGAGCTGCACCCGCGCTCCGCCGAGCTGCTGGAGCAGGTTGCGCAGCGCATCGAAAAACAGGGCATCGAAGCCTGGTTCAGTCTGGACGCCAGCGAGCTGCTGGGTGCAGAGGCCGAGACCTATGAAAAACTGAAAGACACGCTGGACGTGTGGTTCGACTCCGGCTCGACGCACTTCGCCGTGCTGCGCGCGCGCGCGGGCCTGAAATGGCCGGCCGACCTGTATCTGGAAGGCTCCGACCAGCACCGCGGCTGGTTCCAGAGCTCGCTGCTGACGGCTTGCGCAACCGAAGGGCGTGCACCGTACGACCAGCTGCTCACCCACGGCTTTGTGGTGGACGGCAAGGGCATGAAGATGTCCAAGTCCAAGGGCAATGTGATCGCGCCGCAGACCGTCATCAACCAGATGGGCGCCGATATGCTGCGCCTGTGGACCGCCAGCACGGATTACTCGGGCGAGCTGTCGATTTCCGACGAAATCCTCAAGCGCACCACGGATTCCTATCGCCGCATCCGCAATACGCTGCGCTTCCTGCTGGCCAACCTGTCCGACTTCAAGGCGGAAAATGCCCTGCCCGTCGAACAGCTGACAACACTGGATCGCTATGCGCTGGTGCAACTGGCTGAATTCCAGCAGCGCGTACTGGCCTGCTATGACAAGTACGAGTTCCATGTGGCCGTGCAGGACATCACCGCCTACGCGTCCGAAGAGCTTGGCTCCTTCTATCTGGACATCATCAAGGACCGCCTCTACACGATGGGCGCAGACAGCGCCGGCCGTCGCTCGGCGCAGACCGTGCTGTGGCACATCACACAGGCGCTGGTGCGACTGCTGGCGCCGATCACCTCGTTTACCGCGCATGAAGTCTGGGAAGTGCTCAATAGCACGGACGACAGCGTCTTCCTCGACCGCTGGCACGCCATCCCGGCCGTTGCCGATGCGGCCGCGCTGAATGCGCAGTTTGCCCTGGCGCGCGAAGTGCGGGCGCAAATGCACAAGGACATTGAAGTGCTGCGAACGGAGGGCAAGGTCGGCTCCAGCCTGCAGGCCGAAGTGGTCATCACCGCCAGCGGCGATACGCATGCGGCTCTGGCAGCCCTTGGCGACGAGCTGAAATTCCTGCTCATCGTCTCGAAGGCCGAACTGCTGCAAGGCGCCGAAACGGCCATCAGCGTCAAAGTGTCGGAATATGAGAAGTGCGAGCGCTGCTGGCACTACCACCCAACCGTAGGCACCGTAGATGGACACCCGACGCTGTGTGCTCGCTGCGACGACAATCTGCACGGTGCTGGCGAGGACCGCCGGCATGCTTAAGCGTCTGGCTACCTTCCGTCTGCCGCACTGGCTGGGGATTGCCCTGCTGGTACTGGTGCTGGACCAGATTACCAAGCACAGTATCGAGCTCTACTTCAAGCTGGGAGACACTTTGCCGGTCATACCCGGGTTTTTCAATCTCACACTGGCGTACAACCCCGGTGCTGCCTTTTCATTTCTGGCTGATGCCGGCGGCTGGCAGCGCCACTTCTTCACGCTGCTGGCCTTCGGAGTATCTGCGTACATCATTTTTCTGCTGAAGAAACATCAGCAGGAAACACGCTTTGCGCTGGCGCTGGCGATGATCATGGGTGGCGCCATCGGTAATGCGATCGACCGCATCGTATTTGGCCATGTCATCGATTTTCTCGATTTCTATCTGGGTACCAGCCACTATCCTGCGTTCAATCTGGCAGACTCCGCGATTGTTGGCGGTGCCATGCTGATCATCTGGGACAGTTTCAAGCAGAAAAACAAGGAACACGCCGCATGAACATCATACTTGCCCAGCCGCGCGGCTTCTGTGCCGGCGTGGACCGTGCGATTGCCATCGTGGAAAAGGCGCTGGAAAAATTCGGTGCACCGATCTATGTGCGTCATGAAGTGGTTCACAACAAATTCGTGATCGAGGATCTGAAAGCCAAGGGGGCAATCTTTATCGAGGATCTGGCCGATGTTCCGGCCGGCAACACGGTGATCTTCTCGGCTCACGGCGTTTCGCAGGCCGTACGGTCCGAAGCCGAAGCTCGCGGACTGAGCGTCTTCGATGCGACCTGCCCGCTGGTCACCAAGGTGCATCTCGAAGTACGCCGCCTGCAGCAGCAGGGTTTTGCCATCATCATGATCGGCCACAAGGGCCATCCGGAGGTGGAAGGCACCATGGGTCAGGGTGATGGTCCGATGTTCCTGGTCGAAGAAGCAGCCGATGTTGCATCACTGGACGTGCAGGGGCATGCCAAGCTGGCCTATGTTACGCAGACTACGCTGTCGGTCGATGATGCACAGAAGGTGGTCGATGCCTTGCGTGCCCGCTTCCCCGATATTGTCGGCCCCAAGAAAGATGACATCTGCTACGCCACGCAAAACCGCCAGGATGCGGTCAAGCAGCTGGCGCGCGATGTAGATGTACTGGTCGTGGTTGGCTCACCCAATAGTTCGAATTCCAACCGGCTGCGCGAAGTGGGCGCCAGCCTCGGCATTGCCGCCTATATGGTCGACAATGCCGGTGAACTGAAGGCCGAATGGTTCACGCCTGAAGCTCGCGTCGGCATCACTGCCGGGGCCTCGGCCCCCGAGATTCTGGTTCAGCAGGTGGTGGAACGCATCCAGTCCTACGGAGCCAGAAGTGTCGCACCGATGGACGGAATAGAGGAAAACGTCGTCTTCAGCCTGCCCAAGGGTCTGGCCTGAGTCAGCCTTCATCCGGGCCACCCTTGGGGTGGCCTTTTTCTTTTCTGCTGTCCGCATATACTTGCATCTCCAGCCGTTTGTAAAAGCCCGCCATGAGCCAGTCAAGCACGCCCAACCCTACGGTCATCGCCCGCGAAACGCTCAAACAGATGGCCCTGCGCCGCCTGGTGCCGACCCCTGATCATTACGAGGCGATCTATCACGAAATTGCCGGCACTCCCGAGGGCGAGCGTCTGCACCCGATGCTGCGCGAGGTTTTCACGCTGCTGGCCGCCAGCCAGAACCGCAATGCACCGGAATTCGAACGCCAGCAGAACCAGCTGAAACGTCTTGCCGGCAGCGAAAAGTGGACGGATTTTTCCGAGTTGTTGCTGAAAACCGCCCAGACCATGGGAAGCCAGAGCGAACTCACCCGCTCATGGGCGGAACTGATTCGCGAACTGATCCTGCAGTGGGATTTGCGCAATCCCGTCTACACCCCCAGCCGCAAGCAGGATAGCCTGGAAAAGGTCTTGATCAATTTTGGCGGTAACGGCGCCGAACTGAATGACAAGCTGGCCGCTCTGGTGAAAGCCTGGTCAGAAGGCGCCAGCGAGCAGCGCACAGACTATGGCAGTCTGGTGGATCCGGCAGTGAGCGACAGCATTTCGGACAGTGCGAGTGCTCCGCAAACGACAACCAGCCTGCAAGGCAGCCCTGCCCCAGCAGACTACACCAGCTGGGCAAATGCTTTGGCTTCGACCCTGGATATCGGTGTGCGGGCACGCCTGGCGCACACCCCTGATCTGCAAGCCGAAGCCGCATCGCTGGCGCGCGAGGCAGGAACAATTGTGGATGCTGCAGGGTTCGACAAGATGCTGCCCCGCTTGCGCAAATTCTGGCTGCGCCTGGAGCTGCAGAATGATCAGGAGCAGCGCTTGTGCGATGCACTGATGAATCTGCTGCGGCTGCTTACCGACAATATGGCGGAAATTGTCATCGAAGATGACTGGGTACGTGGCCAGATCGCGGTGGTGCAGCAAATCATGGCGCAGCCGCTGGACATGCGCGTGCTCTACGATGCCGAGGCGGGCCTCAAGGAAGTGCTGTTCAAGCAGAGCCAGCTCAAGCATACCCTGGTGGAGGCGCAGGAAGCCCTGAAGCAAATGCTTGCATCCTTCATTGACCGGCTGGGTGTCATGTCGCAAAGCACCGATCGTTACCACGACCGCATTGCCGGGTATGCCGGACAGATCGAGAAAGCCAAGGACCTGGCCAGCATCCGCGAAGTGATGGAGGGCTTGTTGCAGGATACCCGCAGCATGCAGCTGGACGTGCAGCGCTCGCGCGATGAACTGAACGATGCCCGCCGTCAGGCCGATGAAGCGCATAATCGTGTGGTTGAACTGGAACAGCAGCTCAGCGAACTGAGCCACCGCGTGCGAGAAGACCAGCTGACCGGCGCACTGAACCGGCGCGGAATGGAAGAAATGATGGATACGGAAATGGCGCGAGCCAGTCGCAATGGCAAGCCGCTATCCCTGGCCCTGCTTGACATCGACAACTTCAAAAAACTGAATGATTCCAAAGGGCATGGCGCGGGTGACGACGCACTCAAGCACCTGGTCGGTGTCATCAAGTCCATCATCCGCCCGATGGATTCGGTCGCACGCTATGGTGGCGAGGAATTTGTACTGGTCATGCCAGAAACGGACACGGCCAATGCGGTCATCGCCATGCAACGGGTGCAGCGGGAACTGACCAAGCGCTTCTTCCTGCACAATAACGAGAAGCTGCTGATCACCTTCAGTGCGGGAGTAACCGAAATCGAGACAGGAGACACCCCGCAAGCCGTGCTCGAACGCGCCGATCATGCCATGTATCTGGCCAAGCGTGGCGGAAAAAACCGGGTGGAGGTGTATACCCACCCGGGTAGCTAGAACTCGCTGGTCAGCACCAGCAGTTTACAGCGTTTCGGCAAACAGCTCTTCTGGCAGGACGACTGCCGTTCCCAGCTTTCCGACCACAATGCCTGCCGCCTTGTTGGACCAGGCCATCGCCTGCGGCAACTTGGCACCAGCGGCCAGCATCAGCCCAAGAGTGCCGATTACCGTATCACCGGCACCCGACACGTCGAAAACCTCCTGGGCCAATGTAGGCTGATGGACGACCTGATCAGCCGCAAACAGCGTCATTCCCTCTTCACTGCGCGTCACCAGTAAAGCCTCCAGTCGCAGCTCGGCACGCAGCGCCTCGGCCTTGGCCGTCAGTTCGGCTTCATCCTGCCACCGTCCTGCCACCTGCTTGAATTCGCTGCGATTGGGAGTCAGTAGTGTCGCACCGCGATAGCGCGAGTAATCATCGCCCTTGGGGTCGACGAGTACCTGCTTGCCATGCGCTCGCGCCACATCAATCATCTGCTGGACGTGACGCAAGCCCCCCTTGCCGTAATCGGACAAGATCACGACATCGACTTGCGGCAGCATTGCAGCAAATTCATCCAGCTTGGCCGCCAGAACTTCATGGCTCGGCTCGTTCTCGAAATCGATGCGCAGCAGCTGCTGCTGGCGTGCCAGCACCCGCAATTTCACCGTGGTGGCAATGGCCGGGTCGCGGTGCAAGGACGCCTTAACCCCGTGCGCCGACAACAATCGCTCGAGTGCCGTGCCTGCCTCATCATCGCCGACCACGGCAAGCAGATAGGCCTGACCACCCAGTGCGGCAATATTGCGGGCCACATTGGCGGCTCCCCCTGCGCGTTCGTCCGTGCGCAGGATGCGGGCCACAGGCACCGGCGCCTCGGGCGAGATGCGCTCGACATCACCAAACCAGTATCGATCAAGCATTACATCGCCGACGACCAATACCCGGGCATTGGCAATTTGCTGCTGAAGTGCTGTCATTGTGGTCTCCGGATTCAGGCGGTCAGAATGCTGGCATTGATTTCAGCCAGAGTCTGCATGGGATCGGCACTCTGGGTAATCGGACGGCCGATCACCAGATAGTCCGAACCAGCCGCAATCGCAGCAGGAGGTGTCATGATGCGGGTCTGGTCGTCGGCATTACTGCTTGCCGGCCGGATTCCCGGGGTTACGAGCTTGAATTCACGCCCACAGCGTCGCTTCAGCATGTCGGCCTCCTGAGCGGAACAGACCACACCATCCACGCCGGCAGATTGCGCCAACATGGCCAGCCGCTCGACCTGGATTTCAGCAGCTGGCAAGCCAAGTTCGGAAAGATCAGCATTTCCCATACTGGTCAGGACAGTCACGGCAATCAACAGCGGCCGCTGCGCAAGCTTGTCCAGTGCCTCGCGACTGGCCTCCATCATGCGCCGGCCACCGCTGGCATGCACATTGACCATCCACACCCCAAGTTTGGCTGCAGAAACGCACGCCTGTGCCGTGGTGTTCGGAATGTCGTGGAATTTCAGATCCAGAAACACATCGAACCCCAGAGCCACCAGCTTCTCGACCAATTGCGGGCCTGCTGCGGTAAACAACTCCTTGCCCACCTTCAATCGGCATTGCTGCGGCGAGACGCGCGCAGCAAACGCCAGTGCGGCTTCGGCAGCCGGGAAATCCAGCGCAACAATTACTTTCGGATCATTCATGGATGGTAACCTCTATTGCTTGGCCGAATCGCTCAAACCTAAGCGGGCAGAGGAGCCCGATTGTCTGGTGATTCAGTCCGGATAAGTTGTCAGTGCCCAAGCCGGCGCTGGCCGCGCACGGGGGGATAGGATTCCCAGGCGTTGCACGCGGGGCAGTGCCAGAAATACTGCCGTGTGCGAAAACCGCACTCGCCGCAGTAATAGACCGTGTTTTCGCGGTTTTCCTCATGGATGAGGCGCACGATGATCTCAAGATCCGGTTGCTGCTCTGACGGCGCCTGCAGCAGATAGGCTTCCAGTACTTTGCGCAGTCCGGGCATGGTCGGATGTTCCCGCAGTCGTTCACGGACAAATGCGCTCACCGCCTCGGCTCCGGAGCGTGCCAGGATTCGTTCGTACAACACATCCAGCACATCCAGATCAGGATGCTGCTGCAACAAACCCTGCAGGTAGCGCTCCCCTTCGGCCGTCTTGCCAACGGCGTCGAATGCTGCCAGCAGATGACGGGCAACCAGCGCCAGGTACAGCACATCCTGCTTCTCGATCAATCCCCATTCAGTGATCGCCTGTTCATGCTGCTGTTGGGCTAGAGCATGTTCGCCCAGCATCACCCTTGCGCGGGCGCACTGGCGATTAGCCTGCAGGGCAGCCTCCAGCTCCCTGCTGACTTCCTCATGCCGTGCGTGCAGCATGGCCTGGGCAGCAAGCTCGCAGTGAAAGTGCGCGATTTCATGCTGATAGCCATGGCTTTCGTCACGCAGTTGCTGCGCCAGTTCGATCGCCTTTTTCCACTCGTGTTCCTGCTGATAGATCGCAAGCAACTCGCGCCGGGCTTGGCGAGCGAAGTTGGTATCCGCAAGCTGGTGCAGCAGATCTTCGGCGCGGTCGTACAGTCCGGCCTTCATGAAGTCAATCGCCAGTTCCAGTGTGGCCTGCTGGCGATGGTTATCGGACAGATCTTTGCGGTCCAGCAAACGCTGATGCATGCGGATCGCCCGCTCCAGCTCGCCGCGACGCCGGAACAGATGTCCCAGCGTAAATTGCAGTTCGCTGGTTTCGGCATGTAGCTTGGCGATATCGACATACACCTCGACAGCCCGGTTGGTATCGCCATTGAGCAGGTGATTCAAACCCTGAAAATACTGCGCAGGCAGCGACCGGGTTTCGGCAAGGACATGCTTGATGTCGATACGTGCGGCGAGCCATCCCAGCCCGAAAAAAACCGGGAGGATAATCAGCCACCAGAGCTGAATTTCAATCATGGATATGAATCATTGATGAATGTTGATTGACGTCACCGATCAGGACGGCTCGCCCGCAGTGCTTGCCATGTCGGGGCGAGCCGGAATGGTCGCAGGCCCGGGTTGGCGGATCTTTCTATCCTTGCGCAGCTGCACCACTTCACGTCGCAGGCGGATGCTCTGGCCAAGACTGGCCAGAATACCGAGCACAGCACCCAGCACCAGCACGATCAGCAAAACCAGTGCCATGGGGGCATCCCAGCTATAACCGAGAAAAAAACGGATACGCACCGGTTCGGCATTATTCATCGCGAAGACGAACAAGAGGGCGAACAGCAGGAATTTGATACCCCAGAGCAGATAGCGCATGTGCAGATAGACCGGCGGCTTCAGATCGCCCTATTGTAGCCGAAAATCCCGTTGCACATTACAGGCCTTACCATCGGTCACACCCTCCAAAGAAAAAGGCGGCATCACAAGATGCCGCCTTTCGCTACTGCCGGTTTTGCCGCTCAGGCTTCGACGTCAGTCACATCGACGCGTTCGCGCAATTCCTTGCCCGCCTTGAAGTGGGGAACGAATTTCTCCGGAACCGCCACTTTCGTGCCGGATTTCGGATTGCGCCCCATGCGCGGCGGACGGTAGTTCAGGTCGAAGCTGCCAAAGCCACGAATCTCGATGCGCTGGCCTTGCGAGAGGCTCTTGGCCATCGCATCAAGGATCGTTTTCACGGCCAACTCCGCATCCTTCGCCACCAGCTGCGGATAGCGGGCGGTGAGTTTTGCGATGAGTTCCGATTTGGTCATGCCCATACTACCCTGAACCTTATTCCTGACCGGACAGCTTGGCCTTCAGCAGTGCGCCGAGGTTGGTGGTGCCAGCGGAAGCATCAGCAGCCAGCGTGCTCATGGCAGCCTTTTCTTCACCGGCGTCCTTGGCCTTGATCGACAGGTTGATCGAACGGTTCTTGCGATCAACGTTGATGATCATGGCTTCAACTTCATCACCTTCCTTCAGGACGGTGCGGATGTCTTCGACGCGGTCACGCGATACTTCAGTAGCGCGCAGGTAGCCTTCAACGTCGTCAGCCAGGCCAACAACTGCACCCTTGGCATCCAGGGACTTCACGGTACCACGCACGATGGTGCCCTTGTCGCTGGAAGCAACGTAGTTGTTGAACGGATCACCTTCCAGTTGCTTGATGCCGAGGCTGATGCGTTCCTTTTCCATGTCGATGGACAGAACCACGGCTTCAACTTCGTCGCCCTTCTTGTAGTTGCGAACGGCTTCTTCGCCGGCAACATGCCAGGACAGGTCGGACAGGTGAACCAGGCCGTCGATGCCACCCGGCAGACCAACGAACACACCGAAATCGGTGATGGACTTGATCGCGCCTTGCAGCTTGTCGCCCTTCTTGTAGTTCTGGCTGAACTCTTCCCACGGATTGGCCAGGCACTGCTTCATGCCCAGGCTGATACGACGCTTTTCTTCGTCGATGTCGAGGATCATCACTTCGACTTCGTCGCCCAGCTGAACAACCTTGGACGGGTGAACATTCTTGTTGGTCCAGTCCATTTCGGACACGTGCACCAGGCCTTCGATACCTTGTTCGATTTCAACGAACGCACCGTAGTCGGTCAGGTTGGTCACCTTGCCGAACAGGCGGGTACCTTGCGGGTAACGACGGGACAGGCCCACCCACGGATCTTCGCCCAGTTGCTTCAGACCCAGGGATACGCGGTTCTTCTCTTGATCGAACTTCAGAACCTTGGCTTCAACTTCATCACCCACAGCCAGAACTTCGCTCGGGTGCTTGACACGGCGCCATGCCAGATCGGTGATGTGCAGCAGGCCATCGATACCGCCCAGATCAACGAACGCACCGTAGTCGGTGATGTTCTTGACGATACCCTTGATGACAGCGCCTTCCTTCAGGGTTTCGAGCAGCTTGGCGCGCTCTTCGCCCAGGGACTCTTCCAGTACGGCACGACGGGAAACAACCACGTTGTTGCGCTTGCGATCGAGCTTGATAACCTTGAACTCGACTTGCTTGCCTTCGAACGGAGTGGTGTCCTTGATCGGACGGGTGTCGACCAGCGAACCCGGCAGGAACGCACGCAGGCCGTTGACCATAACAGTCAGACCGCCCTTCACCTTGCCGGAGATCACGCCAGTCATGATGGCGCCCTTCTCCAGTGCGTCTTCCAGCTCGATCCAGGAAGCCAGGCGCTTGGCCTTTTCGCGGGACAGCTTGGTTTCGCCATAGCCGTTTTCCAGGCTATCGATCGCAACGGTCACGAAATCGCCGATCTTGACGTCAACTTCACCGTTGTCGTTCTTGAATTCTTCGATGGCAATCAGGGACTCGGACTTCAGACCGGCGTTGACAGTCACCCAGTTCTGGTCGATACCAACCACCTCGGCGGTGATCACTTCACCGGAGCGCATTTCCTGGCTCTTGAGGGATTCTTCAAACAGGGCGGCAAAGCTGTCCATGCCGGACAAAGTAGCAGTAGTCATATTGGGATAGGATCCAATTTGCCCGTAACCCCAAACGGGATCGCGGACGGGTTAGTTGTACAAAAGGCCGGTACTGCCTTGCGCAGCCGGCCACAGATGCCCTTGCGGGCGGCCTGCATCACGAACCAGGGTAATGCAAGACCGTTATCTTAATGAAATCCTGTTTTGCGATCAAGTGCTTATCATGCTGTCGCCTGGCTTTGCTCTTGCCACCAGCCCAGTACCGTGGCGACAGCCTCCTCGATGCCCATGGCGGTCGTATCGAGCAGCCGCGCATCGGGCAGCTGACGCAAGGGGGCAACCGGCCGCTGACGGTCACGCTCGTCACGTGCGGCGAGATCGGCAGTGATCGCGGCCAGGTCGGCCACTTCGCCACGACCAAGCAGCTGCTTGTAACGCCGCTCGGCACGTGCTTCGGCCGAGGCCGTCAGGAACACCTTGAGCTGCGCCTGCGGGAAAATGACCTCCCCCATATCGCGCCCATCGCCCACCAGCCCCGGCGCCTGCGCGAAATCGCGCTGACGCTGCAGCAGGGCCGTTCGTACCGCCGGCAAGGCGGCTACCTTCGAGGCCCCAACGCCGATGTGTTCACTGCGAATTGCCAGACTAACATCCTCGCCCCCCAGCGTGACGGCTTCACCGGCGAACACCACGTCGAGCGCCTCGGCCACCGCGGCCACCGCGCCCTCATCCGCCCAATCCGCGCCTGCCTTTTCTGCCGCGAGTGCAGTCAGTCGATATAGCGCGCCGGAATCCAGATAGTGAAAGCCAAGCACACTGGCCACACGCTGCGCAACCGTACCCTTGCCCGAAGCCGAAGGACCATCAATGGCAATGACAGAAATACTCATGGGTATACACCTGCAAGCTAATCAAATTCGAATTCGCAAGCCTATACACTTGCCAGTATTTCTTCAATGCGCGCCAGCTCGTCGGCACTGAACTCCAGCTTGCGCACCGCACCGAGGTTTTCCTCGATTTGGGAAACCCGGCTGGCACCAATAATGACCGAGGTCACCGTTTGCAAAGCCCACGCCAGCGCCATCTGCGCCAGCGTCTGGCCGCGCTGCGCAGCGATGGCATTGAGTGCCCGTACCTGCGCGATGCGGGCATCCACCTTTTCCGCGGTCAGGAACGGATTGTCGGCTGAGCCGGCACGCGAATCGGCCGGCACGCCATCCAGATAGCGACTGGTCAGGAGCCCTTGCGCCAGCGGGCAGAAGGCAATCGAGCCGATTCCCTGCTCCTTGAGTACGCCCGTCAAGCCACCCTCGATCCAGCGATCGAACATCGAAAAGCTGGGCTGATGAATCAGACAAGGCGTTCCCAGCTCCTTGAGGATGCGTGCCGCAGCCGCAGTTTCTTCGGCGGAATACGACGAAATGCCCACATACAGCGCCTTGCCCTGACGCACGATGGCATCCAGAGCCCCCATGGTTTCTTCCAGTGGTGTATCCGGATCGGGACGATGCGAGTAATAGATGTCGACATAGTCCAGCCCCATGCGCTTCAGGCTCTGGTCAAGACTGGCTACCAGATACTTGCGGCTACCCCACTCGCCATATGGGCCGTCCCACATGCGCCAGCCGGCCTTGGTCGAGATGATCAACTCGTCGCGATAGGCACGCAGGTCCTGCGCCAGCACGCGCCCGAAGGTTTCCTCGGCTGCCCCGGGTTTGGGGCCGTAGTTGTTGGCCAGATCGAAGTGCGTAATACCATGATCGAAGGCATGCAGAATCATCGCCCGGCTATTGTCGTACGGCCGGTTGTCGCCAAAGTTGTGCCACAGCCCCAGCGAAATCGCCGGCAGCATCAGGCCGCTGCGGCCACAGCGGCGGTAAGGCATGGTGTCGTAACGCTGGGCAGCGGCCTGGTACATGGCAGAACTCCGGTAAGTCAGGGTAATGCAGCCAGTGTCGCCTATCCGGCAATGACTGGGAATACCGTCTGACCATTAGCGCAACGGGTGATAAAACCCCTGCCGTATCGCTAGCGCTTGCCCCACTTGCTGCGCGCCTTGCTGGCCCGGTCAATGTAGGCGGTCAGCGCGTCGGCATCGGCATGCTCCACCAGCGCAATCAATTCCTCCAGCCGTGCACGGTTGGCGTGCAGGTCGCGCAGGATGGCTTCGCGGTTGGCCAGCGTGATATCGCGCCACATTTCCGGGTGCGAGCCGGCGATGCGGGTGAAATCGCGAAAACCCGTCGCGGCAAAATCGAGGCAGCGCTCGGCATTGCGCCGATCCAGCACGGCATTCATGTAGGAAAACGCCAGCAGGTGCGGCACATGACTGACGCAGGCAAACACACCGTCGTGCTCCTCGGCGCTCATTTCATGCACCACCGCACCACAGGCTTCCCACAGCGCACGCACACGAGCAATACTCTCCCGGGTATTTTCCGGCAAGGCAGTCAATACCACGCGCCGCCCCTCATACAGGCCATACTGCGCCGCTGATGCACCACTGAGATCGGAGCCGGCAATCGGATGACCGGGCACACAGCGCGGCAAGTGTGCGGACAAATGCTCGCGATACAGGGCCACCACATCCTGCTTGGTCGAGCCACCATCGGTAATTAGGCAGTCTTCCGGCAGATGCGGGGCGATCTGCTGCATGAGCCGCCCCATCTGCCCTACCGGCGTGCCGAGCATGACCAGACCAGCACCCTGCACGGCTTGCGCCGCATCCAGACAAGCCTGGTCGATCACTTTAAGTTCGATGGCGCGATCCAGATTGGCCTGATTGCGGCCGACGCCGACCACCTCGTCAACCAGGCGTGCGCGCTTGAGCGCCAGCGCAAACGAACCGCCAATCAGGCCGGTGCCCAGCAGCACCAGTTTGCGCAGCGGTGCAATCCTCGCCGCATTCATCACAGACTGCGCCCCACGGCGCGGGCAATCGCGCCCAGCGTTGTAACCAGCGATTTCAGCTCATCGGGCGACAGAGCCTGATCGGCGTCACACCAGGCTTCGCAGGGATTTGGGTGCATTTCGACCAGGATGCCGTCGGCACCGGCGGCCACCGCCGCCTGAGCCAGGGCTGGCACCATCCAGGCCTTGCCGCCGGCGTGGCTGGGATCAACGATCACCGGCAGATGCGTTTCCTTTTTCAGCACCGGGATGGCGGTCACATCCAGCACATTACGGTAAGCCGTTTCGAAGGTGCGGATGCCGCGCTCGCAGAAAATGATGTTGTGGTTGCCGCCAGCGGCGATGTATTCGGCGGCCATCAGCCATTCACTGATGGTGGCAGAGAGGCCGCGCTTGAGGATGATGGGCTTGTTGACCCGTCCCACCTCCTTGAGCAGGTCGAAATTCTGCATGTTGCGCGCGCCAATCTGGATCACGTCGACGTCGTATTCCATGAAGGTATCGAGCATGCGCACATCCATCAGCTCGGTCACGATCGGCAGATTGTATCGGCCGGCCGCTTCCTTCAGGTATTCCAGCCCCTGCACGCCCAGCCCCTGGAAGGCATACGGACTGGTGCGCGGCTTGAAGGCGCCGCCGCGCATCATGCTGCAGCCAGCGTCGAATACCCCTTGCGCCGCCAGCGCCATCTGCTCGGGTGTTTCCACCGAGCATGGCCCGCCGATGATCTGGATCTGCTCGCCACCGAGCGGAATGCCGCGAATCTTGATGACCGACCCTGCCGGATGCGTTACTCGGGAGACAATCTTGTACTGCTTGGCCACGCGGGTGACCCGTTCGACGCCTGGCAGCACTTCGAAGCGTGCCTGATCGAGTTTGTCCTCGTCGCCGATCGCACCGATGATCACCAGCTCGGAGCCGCGTGACACATGCTCCTGCAGGCCCGCCTCGCGGATATGGGCGACAACGTTGCCGATTTCTTCATCACTGGCGTGGTATTGCATGACGATGATCATGGGTGCGATTCCTGAATGCGGTTTGCCCGCCAGCCACAACCCACCTATGGTAAGTACAGGCTGGCAAAAGGCTTACTTTACCAGAGCTGCCCACACCGCGCTCAGTCCGGAGGCTGCATGAATACCCTGCTCAACCATCTGCTGAAAAGCCTGCACACCGTGGCCCTGCTGGTCGAGGCGCGTGATGCCTATACCGGCGGTCACCTCTGGCGTGTCTCGCAGTTTGCCCGGCTCATGGCCGAAGACGGCGGACTGGATGATCACGAAACCGCCCGTATCACGCTCGGCGGATTTCTGCATGATTTCGGCAAGATCGCCGTTCCCGACGCCATTCTCAACAAGAGCGGCAGACTGAGCGATGACGAATACACCATCATGAAAACCCACCCCGGGATTGGCGAGCGCATGATTGCCCAGCACCCGCTGGCCCCGCTGATCCGTGGCGCCATTGCCTGGCACCACGAGCGCATCGATGGCCAGGGCTACCCCTACCAGTTGCAAGGGGACGCCATTCCGCTGGATGCACGCATTGTGTCACTGGCCGATGCCTTTGACGCCATGACATCCAATCGCCCCTACCGGCGCGGCATGAGCATCGACGACGCACTGCAGGAAATCAGCCGGCATCTGGGTAGCCAGTTTGATGCCGAATGGGGCGAGCGGCTGATCCGGCTGGGTCGGACTGGCAAGCTCCATCACATCGTCAGCCACAGTGAGCCGGGGATTCCACTGCAGCATTGCCCGAATTGCGGGCCGACCGTTACCCTGAGCCGGCGCGCCCGCTCCGGCGATCGCGCCTGGTGTCCGGCCTGTCATGGCGAATTGCGCGTACTTGGACGCGATGGCGACTGGCTACTCAGCGCCACCGGACGCAAGCTCGACTATCAGGCACCGCAGATCGACGAAGAACTGATCGGCGAACTCACCCGTGCAGTGGGCGACAAGCTCAATCTGCGCATACTCGAAGCAATCGGCATTCCGCTCTGATACCCAGTCACGTATAAGGTAAATTCTGTCGGATTAGCTATGCTTGCGATCGATACTCCACCAAGCCACCAGCCCACCCAGCACCGCAGCAAACGCGGCAGCCGTAAACACCCACATTCCACCCCAGTGCGGCCATAACCAGCCGGCCAGCACGCCGCCACTGGTACCTCCCAGCCCGAAGGAAAAGGCGATGTTCAGCGCCTGCCCCTTGGCCTGGTGCGCCCCGCGGAAATGTTTGTGGATATACGCCATGGTCACGGCGTGATGACAGCCAAAGGTAAAGCCGTGGCCAAGTTGTGCCAGCAGCAGCACTGCGGGATGACTCACCCCCCAGGCAATCAGCAGGAAACGCGCGGCCGCCAGCGCCAGACCGAACAGGAGCAGCGCCCGCAGCGAAAAGCGGCGTGTCAGCTGCGGCATCAGCCAGAATACGGCAATCTCGGCCATCACCCCGATGGTCCACAGCCAGCCGATGGCACTTTTGCTCCAGCCGTGATCGGCCACGTAGATCGAATAAAAACTGTAGTACGGCCCATGCGCCAGCGCCATCAGGAAGCAGGCAGCAAACAATGCCCGCACTTCACCACGCCGCAAAATGGCGCCAAAGGGCTCGGCAGCCCCCCCTTCCTCGCGGTTTGCCGCCACGGGGCGCACCAGAAAGCTGTATACCGCCAGGCCAGCCATGATGGCCATGACCAGCCAGGGCAGCACCCCCACTCCCAGCGCCTGAATGAGATAACCAGCCACAACGGTAGCAACAACAAACCCGATCGACCCCCAGATGCGCAAGCGCGCATACGCACCGCCATCACCCTTGAGCAGGCTCATCGAGGTGGCCTCGACCAGCGGCAGCGCCGCACTCCAGAAGAAGCTCGCCAGCCACACACCCAGCAACAGCGGCCAGAATTCGCGACTCACCAGCAGCACGGTAAAGCCAGACACCGCCATCAGCCCGGCGATACGCAGGATCAGCACCTGGCGGCCGGATCGGTCAGCGAGCCATCCCCACAGCGTGGGCGCGTAGATGCGATTAACCTGGGTCAGCGAGGTCAGGATGCCGATCTGCCAGCTCGGGAAGGCCAATGCCGCCAGATAAAGCCCCCAGTAGGGCGAGAAAATGCCGTTGAAGGCGAAGTAGCAGAAATAGAAACCGGCGATCGCCAGCAAGGACTTGCGCTGCGGCATAGATATCAGGGTATTGCCTTGCGGGGCTTGTTGATCAATACATACAACCGCGTACCCATGAACATTGCACTACTGGCGGAATTGCTCGGCCGCAACGCGCAGGTAGTAGAACATCGAGACAATCGTCAATGCACTGGCGATATAGAGTGCGATCAAGCCCAGCAGGGCGGTGCTGATACCGGGCACCAGCGGCCCCCACCACAGCAGCAGCACGATCGCCAGCATCTGCGCGGTCGTTTTGAACTTGCCAATGGTTGCCACCGCAACGCTCTTGGATTTGCCGATTTGCGCCATCCACTCGCGCAGCGCGGAGATGGTGATTTCGCGGCCAATGATGATCACGGCCAGCCAGGATGGCGCCCGCGCCAGCTCGACCAGCAAGATCAGCGCCGCCGCGACCATCAGCTTGTCCGCCACCGGATCGAGAAACGCTCCGAAACTGGAGGTCTGGTTCCAGCGCCGCGCGAGAAAGCCGTCAAACCAGTCAGTGATGGCGGCCAGCGCGAATACCACGGTCGCGAGGATGTTCTTCAGCTGCGGTGCCAGCATGGCATCGGGCAGATAGAAAATCCCGACGATGATGGGAATCAGCGCGACGCGCAGCCAAGTCAGGATAATGGGCAGATTCAGCGGCATGAATAAGCTCGTGGGCACAGTTGGCCGCATTCTAACAGAGAAGCCGCTCACACTTCCGGCAAAGCTGTACCGTCCTTGCGCTCAAGCAAGACCGCCCGTGCTGCATTCACAACCCGACGGGACAAGCGCTCCAGCGTTGGCGACTGCACTTTCCAGCGATGCCAGTAGAGCGCAACATCGACCGGCATGTCCGGTGCCAGATCCAGCACCCGGCCCGCAGCCAGCGCCGGCAGCGCTTGCACATCCGGGGCCATGCCGTAGCCGATTCCCAGTTCGATCGCATGCAGGAACGGTTCGGTCGCCGGCACATGATGACAGGGATAGCCACCAGTCAGGCCAAAACGCCGGCGCAGGAAATCGGCCTGCAAGGCGTCCTTGCGATTGAACACCAGCACCGGCGCCCTGCCTGCTGCCTCGCGGGTGAACCCAGCCGGGAACCAGCGCGCGACATACGCCGGCGACGCCAGCATCCGGTAGCGCATGATGCCCAGCGGCTCGGCAATGCAGCCCCGCATCGCCTGCGGCTCGCTGCTCACGCAGGCGAGCGCCTGGCCACTGGCCAGCAAGGCATAGGTGTGATCCTGATCGTCGACACTCAGATCCACGAGCACCTGCTCATCCGCCAGAAAGTCCGCCAGGGCCGGCAGCAGCCAGGTGCCCAGCGTATCGGCATTGATCGCGATCGCGACTTCCTGCCAGCCAGCCGGACCGGCAGCCAGTTCCTGCAGCAGGTCTTCTTCCAGCAGGCGCGCGCGACGCAGGTACTGCAACAGTTTCTGCCCCGCCGGCGTGGCGCGGCACGGGCGGCTGCGCACCACCAGCGGCGTCCCCAGCCCGGTTTCCAGTGCGCGCACACGCAGCGACACCGCCGAAGCGGTGAGGTGCAGGCGCTCGGCCGCCAGCTCAAACGAGCCGGTGTCGATGACAGCGAGGAAGGCTTCGCCATGGCGCGGATCGATCTGCATGGTAATCAAGTATTTTTTAGGTATCCGGATAAATATTAATCCTGCTTCGTTTATCTCGCCAGCCAGTGCATGCTGCAGGCATCGAATTGCAGCAATGGATGGCATGGCATGAGCACAAGCGTGTATTTTCAGGGGCTGGGACTGTGTGCCAGCCTGATCATGGCGATCGGGGCGCAAAATGCACACGTCTTGCGCATGGGGCTGGCGCGGCAGCATGTCGTGCCGACCATCGCCATCTGCATCGTGCTGGATTGCATCCTGATCACGCTGGGTGTGGCCGGCATGGGCAAGCTGATCGAAGATACCCCGTTGCTGTTGGCGATAACCCGCTGGGGCGGCGCAGCCTTTCTGGTCTGGTACGGGCTGCGCGCCTGGCGCAGTGCGCTGTCGAGCAACCAGCTCGACGCGCGCGGGGCGCCCGCGCTGGATCGGCGTACCGCCATCATCACTGTGTTGACCCTCTCGCTACTGAACCCGCATGTGTATCTGGATACGGTACTGCTGGTCGGCAGCATCGGCGGCCAGCAGGCCCCGGATAGTCGCCCGGCCTTTGTGCTGGGTGCCTGGACGGCGTCGGCGCTGTGGTTCATCAGTCTAGGCTTTGGCGCCCGCCTGCTGGCGCCCCTGTTTGCCCGACCGCTTGCATGGCGCATTCTGGACGGGCTGATCGGCGCGGTGATGCTGCTGATCGCCGCCCTGCTGGTGATCTGACGGGTATACACAGGAGCATCATGAAAATCATGTACTTGCGAGGCATACACTTGGCCGTATGACTGCAGCACTCAGGTACACCGACGTCAATGTGTATAGTAACGGGAACCCAGGCCCATCCGGCCTGCCACAATAGCCCTGTGTAATGCCAAGCTCGAGCACCCCCGCCATGCTGCGCCAGTTTCTGCCTGATTTCATCGACAAAGCCTTTTTCCACGACCTTGTTGCCTCGCTGCTGCTGCTGATCTTCCTGATCATCGTGCGGGCAGTACTGCGCAGCGCCATCCTGCGGCGCGAAGACCTGCCGGTCGATACCCGCCGCCGCTGGCTGATCAGCGTGCGCAACACGATCCTGCTGGTGATGATGCTTGGTCTGGCGCTGATCTGGTCAAACGAGATCGAGGCCGTGGCGGTGTCGATGGTGGCTATTGCTGCCGCGATCGTGATCGCCAACAAGGAGCTGATCCTGTGCATGTTGGGCTCGATCTACCGCACCAGCACGCACGCCTACAGTGCCGGTGATCGCATCGAAATCCGCGGCCTGCGCGGCCAGGTACTCGATACCTCGCTGCTGGCCACCACCCTGCTTGAATCCAGCCAGGCCAATCAGGCCAAGGGCACGGTCGGACGCACCATCACCATCCCCAACAGCGTGCTGCTGTCCGAGCCGGTATACAACGAAACCAAGCTGGGCAGTTATGTGATTCACACCATCCATGTCGAGCTGGGCCGTGGCGAAGACTGGCAACGTGCCGAGCGCGTGCTGCTGGACGCCGCCAGCGCAATCGTCGCAGGCTACCAGAATGAGCTGGAAGCGCACCGGCGCGAGATCGAACAGAGTTTCGCCCTGGAAAGCCCTTCGCTATCACCGCGGGTGCGTATTGCCCTGGGTGACCACGAAACGATTTCCCTGCACCTGCAGTTGCCGGTCGCACTGGGTGAGCGCTCGCGCACCGAACAGCAGATTCTGCGCCTCTACCTCGCTGGTGCAGCCACAAATTCCGCAACAGGCACAGAAAAATCATAAAGCAGTTGCGTTTCGCGCAACACTTTGTGATAATGCATCGCAACAAGCCCGCACCAGCGCGGGCTTGTTCGTTTTATTGCATCGTTCCTGACCCTGTTCTTGCGTGACGGCCCAAGGCCGCCATGGCGAAACCCGCATAGCGGCGTGATGTGGTTGGCACCGATGTTTATCCCCGCGATGACGCGGGCCAACCTTCCTTATCAGGACACACCATGACGCATCCCCTCGCGGACAATGCATTTGTCGCGCTCGGCCTCGACCCCGTTCTGGCGAAAATGCTCGCCGATCAAGAAATCACTACCCCGACTCCGGTTCAGGAACAGACCATTCCGGCACTGCTGGAAGGCAATGACGTCCTCGCCTCCGCCCAAACCGGCACCGGCAAGACCGCAGCGTTCCTGCTGCCCGCACTGCAAAAACTGATGGCGCCGGCCAAGACCCATGCCCGTGGCCCGCGCGTTCTCATTCTTACCCCGACCCGTGAACTGGCCGAACAGGTTTCCAAGGTGGCCATCTCCTTCTGTCGCCCGATTCCGCGCTGCAAGGTAGTTTGCGTGGTCGGTGGCGTACCGTATCCGGTGCAAAATCGCCAGATCTCCCAGCCTTACGAAGTGCTGGTTGCCACCCCGGGCCGCCTGCAGGATCTGATGTCCTCGGGTCGCATCGATTTCCGCCGTCTGGAAACCTTCATCCTCGATGAAGCGGACCGCATGCTCGACATGGGCTTTATCGAAGAAGTCGAAGCCATCGCCTCCGCACTGCCGGCCGATCGCCAGACCGCCCTGTTCTCGGCCACCGTTTCGCCTTCCGTTGAAGAATTCGCCGCACCGATCCTGCGTGATCCGCTGCGCATCACCGTTGCTCCGGCCGAACGCGAACCGATCGCCCAGGCGCTGCACTATGCCGACGGCTATGACCACAAGCTCAAGCTTGCCGCGTCGTTCCTGAAGAGCCACAGCGAACAGCAAGCCGTGATGTTCACCGCCACCAAGGCTGATGCCGACCAGGTTGCCGACTGGCTGAAGCTGGAAGGCATTCGTGCGGCTGCCATGCACGGCGATCTGCCGCAAAGCGCCCGCCGCCGTACGCTCGATCGCGTTCGCCGTGGTGAAGTCGACGTACTGGTCGCCACCGATGTGGCCGCTCGCGGTATTGACGTGGCCAGCATCGACCTGGTGATCAACTTCGACCTGCCGCGCGCAGCCGAAGACTATATCCACCGCATCGGCCGTACCGGCCGTGCCGGTCGCAGCGGCCAGGCGATTTCGCTGATCAGCCGCAACGATGCCGTACCGCTGATCCGCATCCGCAACGCCTACAAGATTGACTTTGAAGAACTCACCGTCGAAGGCCTGGAAGCCAACTTCCGCCCGCGTGACCGCAAGCAGGGTGGTGGTCGCGGCGGTCGCCCGCAAGGCAATGGCGGCGGCCGTCGTTTCGAAGGTGGCCGCAATGAAGGCCGCTCTTTCGATGGCGAACGTCGTGCACCGCGTCGCGATGGCAACAACTTCGACTCTGGCAAGCGTTTCGGCGGCAACAAGCGTGAAGAAGGCAACCGCTTTGCCCCGAGCCGTGATTTCGACGCCAGCCACCGCTTCGATGGCACGCGCAGCGAAGACCAGCATGGCGAAGCACGCCGTGAACGCGAACCGCGCCACCACGAAACCCGCGGCTTCAACGACAGCCACGGGCGCAAGCCACAAGGCTTTGGCGGCGACCGTCCGGCACGCCAGGGTCAGGGCGAAGCCCGCTACGGTGCTCCGCGTGGCGAAGGCAAGCGTTTTGACGGCCCGCGTGATGGCGCTCCGCGTCGTGAATCCGCACCGCAAGATGGCAAGCGCTTCGACTCCCGCGGCGGCGACAACCGCTTTGACCGTTCGCGCAGCAGCGATGACCGTCCGCGTCGCGAAGGCGGATTCTCCCAGCGTACCGACAGCCGCCCGGCCGGCAACCGCGAAGGTGGCGAGCGCCGCCCGAGCTTTGGCCAGAAGCCGCGCGCGCCGCGTTTCGGCTAAGCCAGCCATGGCAAATAAAAAGGGATACCTGAGGGTATCCCTTTTTATTTGGCGATTCGCCTTGACTACACGGCAATACCCGGCAATGTTTACTTGCTGTGTGTGACCACGACGCGCTGGTATACGCCCCCGAAGAAGGTTTGCTTCTCCCAGCTGAAACGCCCGGCATCCCGCGCGTAGCTGCTGATTTCGCGCTGCCACAGTGTCTTGGCAAACGGCTCCAGCAGTGCATTGACCACACGCAGGATCCAGCCTACCGGATGCAGGGCATGCGGGCGAGAGTAATCAACAAATACCGCCTTGCCGTGCACCGGCAATTGATCGAGGATGTTGTTGACGATGGCAGCCTTCTTGTCTTCCGGTACTTCATGCAGCAGGAAGAAGCTGCAGATCAGATCGTATGGGGCTTCTTCCGGTGCGCGCCAGACCGCCGCATCGGCGCGCATCACGCGAGCCCAGTATTTACTCCTCAGCTTGGCTGAGCCGTGCTCGATCTGGATTGGCGTGATATCGGTCAGATGGAAGCTGCCACCAGGCCCTACCTTGTCGGCCGCACGTGCAACCAGATCACCATACACATGCGCCACCTGCCACACCCGCATGCCGGGCTCGATTTCGGCCAGATAAGATCGCATCAACCGCTGATCGTTGCCGAACAGCAAGGTGGTTACCACCAGATTGCGGTCCAGAAACTTCACCCAATTCGGATCCACGTAGGCCCAGTCATACACTTCGGTCATGTACTCGGGAACGCCTTCGTAGTACGGATTTTCCTTCAGTTCGGGGTGATTGCGGGTCATGCTGACCTCCTCCTTTCGACAGTCGCAGCCAGTCTAACAGCACTCCCTGCCCTCGGGTTTGCGCTGCAACAAGGCCGGGAGCAATCCTGACATTCCCGTATGACCAGCCCATGAAAAAGCCGGCTGCAAGCCGGCTTTTTCATGGGGCAACGTCAACGCTCAGAGCGCAGCCACCACCGCATCACCCATGGCCGAGCAGCCAACCTTGATCGTGCCAGCTTCGTAGATATCGGCAGTGCGCAGGCCGTCGGCCAGCACCTTCTTCACCGCGTTTTCGATGCGCAGCGCCGCAGCTTCTTCATTGAAGGTATAGCGCAGCAGCATCGCGGCCGAGAGGATAGTCGCCAGCGGGTTGGCCACATCCTTGCCGGCGATGTCCGGTGCCGAACCGTGGCTGGGCTCGTACAGACCCTTGTTGTTGGCATCCAGCGAGGCACTGGGCAGCATGCCGATCGAGCCGGTCAGCATCGACGCTTCATCGCTCAGAATGTCGCCGAAGATATTGCCGGTCACCATGACGTCGAACTGCTTCGGCGCTTTCACCAGCTGCATCGCGGCGTTATCGACCAGCATGTGGGAAAGCTCCACATCCGGGTACTCCTTGGCCACGTCGGTCATGATTTCCTTCCAGAATTCGGTGGTCTCCAGCACATTGGCCTTGTCGACCGAGCACACCTTCTTGCCGCGCTTTTGCGCCGCCTGGAAGGCGACGTGACCGATACGGCGGATTTCCGACTCGGCGTACAGCATGGTATTGAAGCCTTCGCGCTCACCGTTGTCGTTCACGCGAATGCCGCGCGGCTGGCCGAAATAGATGTCGCCAGTCAATTCGCGCACGATCAGGATGTCCAAACCGGACACCACTTCGGGCTTCAGGGTGGAGGCATTGGCCAGCTCCGGATACAGAATGGCCGGGCGCAGGTTGGCAAACAGGTTCAGATCCTTGCGGATGGCCAGCAAGCCGCGCTCCGGGCGCAGCGGACGCTCCAGCTTGTCATACTGCGGGCCGCCAACCGCCCCCAGCAGAATGGCATCGGCTTCGCGCGCCAGCTTCTGCGTGAATTCGGGATACGGGCTGCCGTACTGATCGTACGCCGCGCCACCCAGCGGCGCTTCGGTCAGCTCGATCGGCATGCCTTCCGCTGCCAGCTTGTTCAGGACTTTTTTCGCTTGCGCGACAATCTCGGGACCAATGCCGTCACCGGGCAGAACCAAAATCTTCATAGGTGTTCTCCAGTCAATCAATACAGGGTATATGCCTGCAAGTCATTATTTAAATAGGTTACAGCCATATACCTAAAGGACAATGCCTTTCATTCAGCAATCATGCCAAAAAGAAAGAGGGGCTAGCCCCTCTTTCCTGACCAGGCGGTCGAGTCTTACGGCTGGCGCTTGTATTCCACGTCGCAATCGGTCATCACGATCACGCGCGGGTGCGTTTGCAGCAGCGAAGCCGGCACTTGCGTGGTAATCGGGCCATTCAGAGTGGCATCCAGAATGGCGGCCTTCTCGGCGCCCTTCACCACCAGCAGGATGGCCTTGGCCTGCATGATCGAACCCATGCCCATGGTTACGGCGTGCGTCGGCACTTCGTCGAGGCTGTTGAAGAAGCGCTTGTTGGCTTCGCGGGTTTCGTCCTTCAGGGTCACCTTGTAGGTGAAGCGCGACAATTGGGTGTCAGGCTCGTTGAAGCCGATGTGGCCGTTGTGGCCAATGCCCAGCAGTTGCAGGTCAACCGGACCTTGCTCGTACATCATTTCGTCGTAGCGGCGGCATTCGGCATCCACATCGGCGGCATTGCCGTTCGGAACATGGGTGTTGGCCGGGTTGATGTCGATGTGGTCAAACAGGTTGCGCTGCATGAAGGCGCGATAGGATTCCGGATGCGTGATCGGCAGACCGACGTATTCGTCAAGATTGAAGGTCTTGGCTTGCGCGAAGCTCACCAGGCCTTGCTGGTGAGACTTCACGATTTCCTTGTACAGGCCAACCGGAGTGCCACCCGTAGCCATGCCCAGAACGGCATTCGGCTTGGCGCGCACGGTGGAGATGATGAGATCGGCTGCGGCGCGATCGAGGTCGGCCTGATTCTTGAACTTATGCAGGATCATGTGAATGGTTTCCGGTATTGACGGGTGACTAAAAAAGAACAGCGTAACTATACGGCAAAAATGCTGCTGAAAAGTTGACGTAAACGAAATCGCCGGCTTTCAGCTGCATTTTCACCGCACCGGCGCCATTCAGGCGAACAGCCAGGGTTGCTCGCTCTTGCGCTTTTCTTCGAATGCGCGGATTTCATCGGCATGGCGCAGCGTCAGGCCGATTTCATCCCAGCCATTCAACAGGCACGCCTTGCGGTGCTCGGTGATCTCGAAGCTGAACACCTGGCCAGAAGGCGTGGTGATCGTTTGCGCGGCCAGATCGATATTCAGGCGATAGCCTTCGCTGGCAGCGGCTTCACGGAACAACTGATCCACCACGTCGGCAGGCTGTACGATGGGCAACAGGCCATTCTTGAAGCAGTTATTGAAAAAGATGTCGGCAAAGCTCGGCGCAATCAGCGCGCGAAAGCCGTAATCCTCGATCGCCCAGGGGGCGTGCTCGCGGCTGGAGCCGCAGCCGAAGTTGTCGCGCGCCAGCAGGACTTCCGCACCGGCATAGCGCGGGAAATTCAGTTCGAACTCCGGATTCAGCGGGCGCTGGCTGTTGTCCATGCCCGGCTCGCCATGATCCAGATAGCGCCATTCGTCAAACAGATTCGGGCCGAAACCGGAACGTTTGATCGACTTGAGGAACTGCTTGGGAATGATGGCGTCGGTATCGACGTTGGCGCGATCCATCGCGCACACCAGTCCATTGAGTTGGGTAAATGCTTTCATTGTATTGCCCTTCGTATTTCTGCCGGAGCCGGGAGTACGCCCGGTGGCGCGCCCCTGCGACTCCGTGGCGATTATTTGCCCGAGCTCTTGTCGATCTTGCCACCCAGGTGTTCCAGATCCTTGCCAAAGCCGCTAACGGTATTGCAGGCGCTCAGAGTCAGTACAGCCATAACAACAGCAAACAGTGCGAGTTTGTTCATGATGTAGCCTCCCGGATTGAGTTGAATTAGTTCCAGTTGCGGATATCGACAAAATGGCCGGCGATGGCCGCGGCGGCAGCCATTTCCGGGCTGACAAGGTGCGTGCGCCCGCCTTGTCCCTGCCGACCTTCGAAGTTGCGGTTCGACGTCGATGCGCAGCGCTCGCCCGGCTCCAGCCGGTCGGCATTCATGGCCAGACACATCGAACAGCCCGGCTCGCGCCACTCGAAACCGGCCTCGATGAAGATCTTGTCCAGGCCTTCCTCTTCGGCCTGGCGCTTCACCAGACCCGACCCCGGTACAATCAGCACCAGCTTGACGCTGTCCGCCTTTTTCTTGCCCTTGACCACCCCGGCGGCTGCGCGCAGGTCTTCGATACGGCTATTGGTGCAGGAACCGATGAACACTTTGTCGACCGGAATGTCGGTAATCGGGGTGTTGGCTTCCAGCCCCATGTACTGCAGCGCGCGGGTATAGCTGGCCTGCTTGACCGGATCGGCCTGGTCGGCGGGATTGGGCACCACGGCAGTCACCGGCAGCACCTGCTCCGGGCTGGTGCCCCAGGTCACTTGCGGAGCAATGTCTTCCGCCTTCAGTTCAACCACGGCGTCGAATTGCGCACCCTCGTCGGAGACCAGAGAGCTCCAGTAGGCGACGGCCTTGTCCCACAGTTCGCCCTTCGGCGCGAAATCGCGTCCTTTCAGGTACTCGGCAGTTTTGTCGTCAAACGCGACCATGCCGGCACGCGCACCGCCTTCGATGGCCATGTTGCACAGCGTCATGCGCCCCTCGATCGACAGCCCGCGGATCGCGCTGCCACCGAATTCGATCGCGTAACCGGTACCGCCTGCGGTGCCGATCTTGCCGATAATGGCGAGCGCCACATCCTTGGCAGTCACGCCCTTGCCCAGCACACCGTCAACGCGCACCAGCATGGCCTTGGATTTCTTCGCGACCAGCGTTTGCGTGGCCATCACGTGTTCAACTTCGGAAGTACCGATACCGTGAGCCAGTGCCGCAAATGCACCGTGGGTAGAGGTATGGCTGTCACCACAGACGACCGTCATGCCCGGCAGGGTTGCGCCGTTTTCCGGGCCAACCACATGGACGATGCCCTGCTTGATGTCCTTGAACGGGAAATAGGCCAGTGCACCGAATTCCTTGATGTTCGCATCCAGGGTTTCCACCTGGGTGCGCGAAATCGGATCCTGGATGCCCTTGTCCCATTCATTGGTCGGGGTGTTGTGATCGGCAGTCGATACGATCGAACTCTTGCGCCACAGTTGGCGCCCGGCGAGCTTGAGCCCTTCGAAGGCCTGCGGGCTGGTGACTTCATGCACCAGATGACGGTCGATATAGATCAGACAGGTGCCGTCGGCTTCCTGGCGCACAATGTGCGATTCCCAGAGCTTGTCATACAAAGTTTTACAGGACATGGCGCTTCCCGGTCATGCAACGGTTCATCGAATACGCGCATGATGCCAAAAGCCGGCACAGCGCGCAGCACGGATTTGCAACAAGGATACTGCCGCCTTGATACCGGAACAAGACTAGTAGTTATACTGGTATAAATGCTAATAGCCAGTCCGCCGAAGCCCCCATGAGCAATCACCAGCAGGAACTTGCCGACTTTCTCAAATCACTGCGTCAGCGCTGTGAGCCAGCGCAATTCGGCATTGCCGCCGGTGGCCGCAGGCGCACGCAGGGCCTGCGTCGCGAGGAGGTCGCGCAACTGGCCGGCATCAGCCCGACCTGGTACACCTGGCTGGAGCAGGCGCGCGACATCAGCATGTCACCTGCCGTGCTCGACCGACTGGCGAGCGCCCTGCGCATGGACAAAACCCAGCGGGGGTATCTGTTCGAACTAGCCGGTAAAGTTGATCCTCAGCCCCATACCCATGAGGATATCCTGCCTGCCAGCAGCAAGCAGGCCCTGGTCGAGCGCATCAGCACACCCGCCTATCTGCTCGGGCGGTGCTGGGACATCGAGGCCTTCAATGCCGCAGCTGGCAGCTTGTTTACCAGCTGGCCAGCCAGCGAGGTACCGCTGAATCTGCTGCATTATGTGTTCTTCGACCCGGCCGCACGCGAGCTGGTGGCTGACTGGGAGCAGCGGGCACGGCGACTGGTTGCGGAATTTCGCGCCGACACGCATGGCCTGCGCGATGATCCGGCCTTTCGCCTGCGCTTTGACCGGCTGGAGCAAAGCCCGGAGTTTCGCGCCAGCTGGCTGCGCCACGATGTCCTGGAGCGCCAGGGCGGCGTGCGCAGCTTCCATCATCCAGTGCTTGGCGCCATCAGCTATCAGCAATACACCTTCCGGCTGGAGCAGCAGGAAGACGTCAAGCTGGTCATCCTGACCCCGGTCGCCGGCTAACAGGCGGCGATTGTTTGCGGCCAGGCCGGGGAAAATACCTAAAAGCTGCAACCAGATCCCTAAGTCCGGGGCACGGGGTTGAAATCAGCGCCCGCAGCAGACAAAAAAAGA
This sequence comes from Chitinilyticum piscinae, assembly GCF_015223195.1. Classification (GTDB taxonomy): domain Bacteria; phylum Pseudomonadota; class Gammaproteobacteria; order Burkholderiales; family Chitinibacteraceae; genus Chitinilyticum; species Chitinilyticum piscinae. The sequence continues at coordinate 209,995 of NZ_JADFUA010000004.1, forward strand.
CCCGGCCTGAGCCGGGTCTTTCATTTCAGCACGAGCTGATTACTTCGCGACGTCAGCCATGGCCTTGGTCAATGCTGCATCCGCGGTGTCCGCATCCAGCGACCAGCTCATCAGGCCGTTCAGTCCCTTGGCCTTGACGTACTGCACCTTGCTGGCGATGGTGGTCGGATCGTCGTAGCTCCACCAGTCACCAGTACTGGTATACAGATAGAGCTGCTTGGTGACCGGATGGTACTTGCGGGTTCCGGTCGCAGTCACCAGCGCACGGTAATCACCGTAGCCGGCCTCTGTACTCACACCCACCTTGCCGGCTGCACGGGTAGCCTTCTGATACAGGCCATCGCCATTCGGGCCCGCCGGTACACCACCCCAGCCGCGGCCGTAATACGGCACACCCAGCACCAGTTTATTGGCCGGCATGCCCGCATTGATCAGCGTATTTACTGCGGTATCGATGTTGTACTTGCCAGCAACCGTATTGGCGCCCGGATCGGCCGGATCCGGATACAGGTGCGAATGGAAGTTCGTCGTATCTTCCCAGCTGCCATGGAAGTCATACGTCATCACGTTAACCCAGTCCATGTACTTGCTGTAGTCGGCCGGATTGGTGTTGGAGATCTTGTCCACACCGGCACCGATAGCCGCAGTCAGGTAGAAGTGCTTGTTGCCATTGGCAGCACCGTACGCCTCCAGCTGCTTGCGGAATTCAGCCATCAGCAAGGTGAAGTTTTCCTTGTCGGCAGCGGAGGCCACATTGCCATCCAGACCACCGCCACCCGGGTATTCCCAGTCGATGTCAAAGCCGTCGAAGATCCCGGCAGCGGCTGCTGCACCACCGGCCGGATCCCCACCGCTCTTCTTCAGGTTACCCTTCAGATAGACGTCGATACACGAGGCCACCAGCTTCTGGCGGTTGGCATCGCTCGCTGCGGCAGTCGAGAAATACTTCGACCAGGTCCAGCCGCCCAGGGAGATCAGCACCTTCATGTTCGGGTATTTCTTCTTCAGCTTCTTGAGCTGGTTGAAATTACCCTTGAGCTTGTCTTCCCAGACGTCACCCACGCCATCGACCGAGTCGCTGGCCTTGTAATCCATCTGGTAGTCGGCCCAGGCGTCGCCGCCATCGCCTGCGGTGTTGTTCTCGTTAGCCTTGTTGATGCCGCTGTCACACTGCACCGAACCATCGGCCTGACGATAGATATTGCCAAAGGCGTAGTTGATGAAGGTGAGCTTGCCAGCAGCACCGCTGGTATCAACCGCTTTCACAAAGTAGGCACTGTCATACACGCCCCACTGGGTGAAGTAGGCACCAACCTGCGGCTTGTCCGGAGCCGGAACCACGCTACCTGTCGGAGTCGGGGTAGACGTCGGAGTCGGGGTGGCTGTCGGCGTCGGAGTAGCCGTCGGCGTCGGAGTAGCTGTCGGGGTCGGAGTAGCTGTCGGGGTCGGAGTAGCTGTCGGCGTCGGAGTAGCTGTCGGTGTCGGAGTGGCTGTCGGGGTCGGAGTAGCTGTCGGAGTCGGAGTGGCACCACAAGCCCCCAGATCCTTCCAGGCGCCCCATTCGGCATTGCTAGGCGTATCGGTTGTCCACCACTTGGCTTCGTAATTGCGCCCGTTATAGGTCACTCGCTGGCCGCCGGTATAGGCAGTGCCGGACTTCCAGGTCACATAACAGCCGGCTGCCGGAGTCGGGGTTGCTGTCGGAAGTGGTGTTGCTGTCGGAAGTGGTGTTGCTGTCGGAGCCGGTGTTGCTGTCGGAGCCGGTGTCGCGGTCGGAGCTGGCGTCGCTGAACCGGTCACATCCTTCCACAGCGTCGGCGAGGCCAGCGGATTCCAGCCGGTGCCCACATAAGCGGTGTGGGTGACCAGTGCCTGGTAGTCACGCCCGTTATAACTTACATAAGCACCAGCTTGATAGGTATTTCCTTCAGCCCATTGCGGGTAGGTTGCCGCAGAAGCATAAACAGCAAAGCTTGTTGATAACAAAGCCATTATTAGCTTTTTCTGATCCATTACTCATCCCTCCAGGATATTATTGGTATGGAATTGCATTATGCTTCGATACCAGAACGAGTAAGGATTAACACTTATTTAGTTTTGAAACGGTGTTGCATTTTTGTGAAGCCGACCGAATATCTGGCTTACGGTGAACCGCCATTCAGGGCAGAAATCACATCAACGCACATTTGTGGAGCGTCACCTCAGTGCTGCCTATGGCGCTGCTCGACAACCCGGACCCACCATGCGCGGCCCGATGCGCAACAAAAGGCAATTCAGAAGCCATTCGGCAGATGCCCGCCGCATTGACACAGCCGCACCTTGGTATTGCGAACAGGGCGGCGTGGAAACGCATGCTTCAGGGCAGAGCACGAAAATACGAAAACAAAAAGGGGTATCTGCCCAAAGAAGAACAAATACCCCTTTTACAAAACCATACCCATCTTGGGTATTGCTTCAATAACCTAGCCCTGCAACGCCTCCAGCGCTTCGTGCAGCTCCAGCCAGCGCAACTCGTACTCGTCCAGCAACCCCTTCACTTCCGCCTCGCGGCGCAGTGTCTGCTGCAGCTCATCCTTGTTTGCAGGGTCGTACAACCCCTCCTCACCCAATCGCTGACTGAGGCGCGCATGCTCTTCGGTGAGTGGTGCCATTTTCTTTTCCAGTTGCTGCAGCTCTTTTTCCAGTGGCTTGCGCTGACTGGCCAGTCGCTGCCGGGCTTCGGCCTCTTCACGTTTCTGGGTGCGCCGATCCATACTGGCCACCGAACCGCGCAAATCACCCTGCTGGCTTTGGCGCAAGTCCTGGCTGTAGCGCGTGTAGTCGTCAAGGTCACCATCAAAGGGGCGCACATGGCCTGCCTCGATCAACCAGAAATCATCAACCGTTGCGCGCAGCAGATGCCGGTCGTGCGAGACGACAATCAGCGCGCCTTCGAAATCCTGCATGGCCAGAGTCAGCGCCTGGCGCATTTCGATATCCAGGTGATTGGTAGGTTCGTCCAGCAGCAACAGATTCGGACGCTGCCAGATCAGCAACGCCAGTGCGAGCCGGGCCTTCTCGCCACCGGAGAATGGTGCAATCGGACTGGTCGCCATCTCGCCACGGAAATCGAAACCGCCAAGATAGTTGCGATGCTCCTGCTCGCGTGTGGTCGGATCCAGTTTCTGCAGGTGCCACAATGGGGACTCTTCCAGCCGCAGATGCTCAAGCTGGTGCTGGGCAAAATAACCGATCTTCAGCCCCTTGCCTTCAACCAGCTGACCGGCAAGCAAAGGGCGCTCGCCGGCCAGGGCCTTGATCAGGGTCGACTTGCCGGCGCCATTTACCCCGAGCAGACCCAACCGCGCCGATTTTTCCAGGCTGAGATTCAGACCGGTCAGGATGGGATTCGCGGCATCATAGCCGGCACTGCCATTTTCGATCCGCAGTAATGGATTGGGGCTGGATTCAGGCTCGCGAAATTCGAAACTGAACGGTGAATCAACGTGCGCGGCAGCAATGCGCTCCATGCGCTCCAGCGACTTGACGCGACTCTGCGCCTGCTTGGCCTTGCTGGCTTTGGCCTTGAAGCGGGTGATAAAAGACTCGAGATGGGCAATCTCTCGCTGCTGCTTTTCGAATGCCGCCTGCTGCAATGCCAGGCGCTGCGCCTTCTGCTCTTCAAAATCGGCGTAATTGCCGGTATAGAGTGCGAGTTGCGCACGCTCGATATGCAAAATCTGGCGTACGGTGTTGTCCAGAAAATCGCGATCGTGCGAAATGACCAGCAACATCCCCTGATAGCTGTTGAGCCAGTTTTCCAGCCAGACCACGGTTTCAAGATCCAGATGGTTCGTCGGCTCATCCAGCAGCAGCAGATCGGAGCGACACATCAGAGCCTGAGCCAGATTCAGGCGCATGCGCCAGCCACCCGAAAAGTTTGATACCGGCCGTGCGGTTTCTTCCTGACTGAAGCCCAGACCAGCCAGCAGTTTGCCAGCGCGAGCCCGCGCCGAATAACCATCAATTGCCTCCAGTTGCGCCAGCAACTCGGCGTGGGCATGACCTTCATGATCGGCAATTCCCGCCAGCTCGCTTTCGATACGGCAGAGCTCGGCATCGCCTTGCAGTACATAATCCAGCGCCGAAATCGGCAATGCGGGGGTTTCCTGCGCAACATGCGCGATGGTGATGCGGGGCGGCATGTCCAGATCGCCGGAATCCGCATGGATTTCACCGCGCAGCATGGCAAAGAGGCTGGATTTGCCGGCGCCATTGGCGCCCACCAGGCCAGTCTTGCTGCCAGGATGAAGGGTCAGATTGACGCGGTCCAGCAGTTGCTTGGTGCCGCGCAGCATAGAGAGATTGATAAGTCGGATCATGGGGCGGGAGTTTACCAGACGCCGCCCGATCCCGTTGCCAACGCGCGTTAGACTTCCAGCACCTGACGAACCGAGTCAATGGCGCGATCGGTCAGTGAGCCATCGGCATTCAGGCGACGGATCAAGCCCTTGCGAATTGCTGCATGCATTTCATGACGCAACAGAGTCTTGCCATTCCCCCCTGACCGATTGGTCAGCAGGAAGCGAGTTCCCTGGGGGCTGATCCAGGAGACACGCAGCCGCTGTGGCTGCGCCTCGCCATCAAGCAAGAATTCGACCCATTCCCCGCGCTCCGGCAGCAAATCCTGCGGCACCGGTTGCAGCGCAGGAACCGGCTCGGGCGCTGGCAAGAGCGCAACCTGCTCCTGAATGGCCGGCGCGGCCAGATCCACAGTCGCGGGAGTCTGCGGCTTGAGCCCGGCACGAATCGCGGCGGCATGGCAATGCACCAGTTCAGCAAAGAAGGCCTTGCATTCCTCATCGCTCGAGCCGGCTGCGCGTGAACCATCCTCCAGCGTTTTCAGCATGTCTGGCAGCACATTGACGAGCTGCAGGCGCTCTTCGGCCCCGGATTTGGGCTGGACACTCCAGATCAGCTGATCCATGGCCCTCACCCGTGCAGCGAATAGCGGCTCCTCTTCTCCTTGCGGGCCATAGGCATGCGCCAGAGCCGGTCGCCAATGCCGTGCCAGGAAATCAGCAACCAGAATGGGTAATTCCTGAGTACTCAGGCGCACCCGTACTAGCGTATCCGCAGTGGCACGCCCCAGTTCGCTGACTTCGTTATCCAGCAGCTCGCTGGTCGTACTGGCCGTACTGGCTTCGACATTTTTGAGCTCGGCGGCCAGATACGATTCCAGCTCCTGCAGCGCCAGCTCGAAGACTTCGACATTGTCGTCGAACTTGGCGACAACCCAGGCGACAACAGTCGCCAGTTTTTCGAAACGCTGGTCGCCGGCTTCCATCTTGTCCGGTGCATCCAGCGCCGCGTCGGCGATGCAGTCAAGCAGACGGCGTGCCGGATGGTTCTTGCGGGAGAAGAACGACCCATCAAGCATCGATACTTTCAGCACCGGAATCTGCAGGCGGCCAATCAATCCTTTGACGGTTACCGGCAGGCGACTGTCGTTGAACATGTGTTCGAACAACAGCGCTACCAGATCCAGCGTCATGCCATCGACCTGCGACAGCTTTTTCGCCCACTGCGTCGAGCGCAGCATGGCCACCATATTCCGACCGGCCAGCGGATCCGCAACCGCGTCACCTTCCGGCGCCGCCTTGCCCTGCAAGGGATTGCGTTTTTGCAAGGCACTCAGGAATTCGAGCCACTGCGGTGCAGGCTGTGCATGCAGCGCTTCGGGCGCCCCCTCATCTTCGGCTTGCTGCTGCAGTGCAGTAAAGTGGGCCGCAAGTTCCTCGGTGACATGCACAGGCAAGGTAGCGCCCTGTTCGGCTGACCTTGCAGGCGCAGCCTGTGACGCCTCCTGCCCTGATGTGGCCGTCTGCTGCACGACTGGCCGCGAAGGCGGGCGCTGCGGATTTTTCGGGCGCACCGAGACAGGTTCGACATGCTGCTGAATCAGGAACTGATTGACACTGCGGTACACCTGCGCCACTTGGCCGGCCAGTTCGCGCTCGAATGCCTTCAGCGCCACCAGGCGGGCATCCAGCCCGCTTTCCAGTTGCCGGCAAGCAGTCAGGAAGGCTTCGCAGATGGCCTCCGGACTCATCGGGTTGGCGCTGGCTTCGTCAGGCGAAATCAGCGAAGCGAAACGCTGCTCAAGTTGGGTCAACTCTTCGCCGCCGTTATTTTTCAGTACCTGAGCCAGATTGGTCGCGCTCAGATTTTCTTCGTATTCATCGTTGGCAACCAGGGAAAGCGTCGTCTCCGGCGCTTTGACCTTGTAGAAATCCGATTTGGCCTGCTGGCTTTGTGCATGCTGCATGCGGGCATTGAAAGCAGCGATAAAACGCTGGCGAAACTCTTCAGCCAGCACGGCTCGCTTGCGCTGCATTTCGGCGCGGGCTGCGAAATAGGTATCGCGCAAGGCACGGTCGTGGGTTTTGTCTGCCAGATCGAGATAGGTTTGCTCAAGACGGATAAAGAAACCGTCGAGCGACTGTCCCAGCAGCTGAATCGCAAGATCACGGCAGGCGGCGAGCGTCGGATCAGCCGCAAATCCGGCCGAAGCAGCTGCACTTCGATTGGACGACTGCGTATTCGGAATGCTCATGGCAACGCTCCGTGCCTCGGGATGAGACGAATTTGATAAATATTAGCACATCATGATATTTTAAATCCACTACCAGCCATCACCTGTAGCGCCACTCTGGTCTGCAAGATCCAAAACGCCCGTAGTCACTTCGATGGCAAGCCAAGCCGTGAGTGCCTAAGCTGAGACAAACCAGCAGGAGGCTGAAATGACGCGTTTGATCGAGACCCTACAGGAACTGATCCCCTCCAGAGACTGTACCAGCGCCGCTGGCTGGATTCCATTGTATTTCAGAGACTTGCCGGAAGAAGATACAGCGGTGCGCACGCCGGACAGCTGGTTATGCCAGTTTCTGCTGCACCTTCGTCTCGCCCAATCCTTACCGGAAGCTGGCAAAGCCTACCGCATCACGATCTGCAATCCGGAACTCTCGGAACATGGCTGGCAATCCCGCCATACAGTCGTCGACCTGGTCATCAATGACATGCCTTTTCTGGTGGACACGATTTCCATGGCCATTGCCAGGCAGGGGCTGAAAATCCACCTGATCATTCATCCCGTCATGCGCGGAATCAGGAGTGAATCCGGTGAACTCTGCGTCGATCTCGGCGGCACCCGGCATGAAGCCTGGATGCATTTCGAAATCGACCGGATTACCGGCCCCCGTCTTGACGAGCTCGAAGCCGAAATCGATGCTGCCCTGCAGGCGCTGCTGGCGGCCGTGGCAGACTGGCCCGCCATGGTCCGCCGTGTCGGCGAAGAACGGGAATGGCTCTCCCGTCAACCGGCGGCATCCGCACATGGCGAAGCGGCCGAATTTCTTGACTGGCTGCTGGCTGGCAATTTCGTTTTTCTGGGCTGCCGGGACTATCTGCTCAAGGATGGCCAGCTGGATATCGTCCCTGACTCGAATCTTGGCATCATCCGCAATACCAGAGGCAATGGCACCTCGCGGGTCTGGCAGCATCTGCCCGCCGCGCTCAGGGCTCAGGCCTATGCAGCCGAACGTCCGGTCCAGCTGACCAAATCCGAACGCCGCTCGATCATCCACCGCCCGGCTTACCTCGATCTGGTCATGCTGCGCCGTTTTGATGCGGCGGGGGAACTGGAAAGCGAACTTCGCCTGTTCGGGCTCTACTCGGCCAGTGCCTATAACACGCCATCGCGCCAGATCCCGCTGATCCGGCAGAAAATCGATCAGGTTCTGCAACTGTGCAGTGCCGATCTCAGCGGCCATCGCGGCAAGGCCCTGCTGAACATTCTGGACACCTACCCGCGCGACGAACTGATCGAAATCGATCCGGAGAGTCTCGCCCGCATCGCCAGCGGCATCCTCGGTCTCAACGAGCGGCAACGGGTCAGGGCGTTTTTCCGTGATGATCTCTACGGGCGTTACACCTCGGTCATGCTGTTTGTGCCGCGTGACAACTACAACTCGGACCTGCGGGAAAAAATCATCGAGCTGCTGCGTACGCAGTTGTCGGGCTCGCGCGTCGAATTCACCGTCACGATGAACGACAGCCCGCTGGCGCGCATCCATTTTCTGGTTCATCGCAATCCCGATGCACCACCGCCGCTCACGGACAACGCCACACTCGAAGCACGCATTGCCGTCATGGCGCGCCGCTGGCAGGACGGACTGCTGGAAGCCCTGTTGGCCATGCACGGGGAAGAAACCGGCAACACGCTCTTCCAGCGCTATCAGCATGCCTTCAGCGCCGCATACTGTGCCGAACATCAACCTGAAGTTGCCGTACACGATATCGACCACATCGAACTGGCACGTTCAGCCGGAACGCTCCAGCTTGCGCTGCATCCGGCCGGGCCGCTGGATCGGCGAAACTGGCGCATCAAACTGTATCACACCCACTCCGTCACGCTATCGGACTGCCTGCCTCTGCTGGAAAACCTCGGCCTGCACGTGATTGACGAGCGGCCACATCCCGTCATGATCGGCAGCGTATCACCGGCCTGGGTGATTGATATCGGCATCGAACTTCCCGATGGCTGTAGCCTGGAAAAAACACCCGACCGCCAGCGTCTGCTGGAGGGGTTTGCGGCGACCTTTGCCGGCCAGAATGAAAATGACAGCTTCAACCGCCTGCTGCTGTTCGCCGGACTTGAGTGGCAGGATGTGCGACTGCTGCGAGCTTACTGCCGTTTTCTCAAGCAAGTGGGCCTCAAGCATGCCAGCGAACATCTGGCCGAGACACTGATCCGGCTACAGTCCATGACCCGCCAGCTGGCACTGCTCTTTCACCTGCGCCACGATCCGGACAATCCGCAGGATGCGGTTGCTGATTTGCTGGCCGAAGAAATCGCCCAGGGCAGCGTCGCACTGCCGAATGCCGATGACGAGCGGGTCATCAGTAGCCTGCTTTCCGCGATTGAGGCCACGGTGCGCAGCAATTTCTACCAGCTCACCCCTGCCGGCACCCCGAAAGCCTACCTGTCGTTCAAACTCGAATCAGCGCGCGTTCTGGGCATGCCACAGCCGGTACCGCTCTTCGAAATCTTTGTTTACGCTGCCGATTTCGAAGGCGTACATCTGCGTGGCGGCAAAGTGGCACGTGGCGGGCTGCGCTGGTCGGACCGGCGCGAAGATTTTCGCACCGAGGTGCTAGGGCTGGTAAAAGCACAGATGGTCAAGAACACGGTCATTGTGCCGGTTGGCTCCAAAGGCGGCTTTGTGCTGAAAAATCCGCCGGTACAACGCGAAGCCTGGCTGGAGTGCGGCCAGCGCTGTTACCAGAACTTCATCCGCGGGCTGCTCGATCTGACCGACAACCGCAAAAATGGCGAAATTATCCCGCCGGCACGGCTGCGCCGGCGCGACGCAGACGACCCCTATCTCGTGGTTGCCGCCGACAAGGGAACGGCCAGCTTTTCCGATCTGGCCAACTCGGTCAGCCAGGAATACGGCTTCTGGCTTGACGACGCCTTCGCGTCAGGCGGCTCGGCTGGCTATGACCACAAGAAAATGGGGATCACTGCCCGCGGCGCCTGGGTATCGGTCGAGCGCCATTTCCTCGAGCTGGGCATTGCCCCGCTAAAGGACGCGTTTACTGTCGTCGGGATCGGCGACATGTCGGGCGATGTCTTCGGCAATGGCATGCTGCTCTCGCCCCGGATCTGCCTGCTGGCGGCTTTTGATCACCGGCATATTTTCCTTGATCCGGCCCCCGACCCCGTAGTATCGCTAGCAGAGCGGCAGCGGCTGTTTCTGCTGCCGCGTTCAAGCTGGGAAGATTACGACCCGAGCCTGATTTCAAAAGGAGGAGGGGTATACTCGCGCACACTAAAGAAAATCAAGATATCCAGCGAAATACGCGAAGCCCTATGCATTGATGCCGATGAGCTTGAGCCCAATGCACTAATCCAGCAATTGCTCAAGGCGCCGGTCGACCTGCTGTACAACGGCGGGATCGGCACCTACGTCAAGGCCAGCACGCAAAGCCATGCCGAAGTCAATGATCGCTCCAATGACGTATTGCGCGTCGATGGACGCGAGTTGCGCTGCCGCTGTGTTTCCGAAGGCGGCAACCTGGGCTTCACCCAGTCCGGACGCATCGAATACGCCCTTAATGGCGGCCGCATCCATACCGACGCGATCGATAATTCGGCCGGGGTCGATTGCTCGGATCATGAAGTCAACATCAAGATCCTGCTCGGCGGCATCGTGGCCGACGGGGATCTGACCATCAAGCAGCGCAATACGCTTCTGGCCAGCATGACCGATGCAGTTGCGGCGCAGGTTCTCGCCGACAATGCCGGCCAGACCCTGGCACTGGCACTGGAAGCGGCGCAGGGGGTCTCCCTGTTGCCGGTGCACCAGCGCTTCATGCAAGCACTGGAAGCCAGCGGCAAACTATCGCGCCGGCTGGAATACCTGCCCAGTGACAGCGTCATCCAGTCGCGACTGGAAGCTGACCAGGCCCTGACTCGTCCCGAGCTGGCCGTACTGCTGGCCTACGCCAAGATCGTGCTCAGCCAGTCACTACTGGCCAGCGCGCTCCCGGACGAGCCGCAATTTGCCGGCACCCTGCTCGCCTACTTCCCGCAGGCCCTGGTTGAACACTACAGCAACCGCATCGCCCGCCACCCGTTGCGCCGGGAAATCATTACGACTGCAATCACCAACCGCATCGTCAACCAGTACGGGCTGACCTGTGTGTTCCGCCTGACCGAAGAAACCGAATCGGGCGCAGACAAGGTGGTCGACGCGCTGCTGCGCGCCGAGGCACTGCTCGCTGGTGGCGAGCGCATCCGTCAGCTCGAAGGGGCCGCCGCACGGCTGGGCGCCAATGAACAGATCCGCCAGTTGCTCGCCGTACGCCAGCACACGGAACGGCTGGCGCGCTGGCTGCTGCAGCACCCGCAACCCGGCGAGCGGCAGCTAAGCCTGTGGCCGGTTCTGCTGGGTCGCATCGCGCCCACCGAGGCCGACAGCGCGGAATATTGCTCCGGACTGGAACATGCCCTTGGCATGATGGAACTGTTGCTGCGTCTGCCCGAACACCTCGATGATCAGGAACTGCAACTGCTCTGCCAGAGCTATCTGGGGCTGTACCGCACACTGGAGCTGGACTGGCTGTCGAGCGTCATCGAATCCCTGCCGCGCAGCAACCGCTGGCAGACGCTGGCGCGGCTGGCCGCCCGCGATGAACTGCACCGCATCCACGCCGAACTGACGCTGGCCGCGGCCAGCAGTGGCTGCGAGGCGTGGCTCGACCAGCACGGCGATGACCGGACACGCATCGGGCGTCTCTTTGCCGAATTGCGCACTGCCCCTTGTGACCTGGCCATGATCACGGCGGCCCTGCGAGAACTGCGAGCCCGGCTGCTCAGCTGACACAGCGCTTAGAGGCACACCGCCGGCTGCTGCCGGCGGTTTTTCTTGCGCACTGCGCGCCAGAGCGGGCGCCGGGCTGGTATAATCACCGGTTTTGCAAGCACATTAGCGGACTGAACTGCATGGAAGCGGAACAGCTCAATCAGATCGCCAACCGGTTTGATGATCTTGGCCAGCGCGCCGAGGAACTGAAACGATATCTGGATTACCCGACCAAGGTTGACCGCCTCGAAGAGGTGGTGCGCATGAGCGAGGATCCGGAACTCTGGAACGACCCGAAGAAAGCCCAGGAAGTCGGTCGCGAGAAGAAAGCCCTCGAAGACGTGGTCGTCGTGCTCGACGACGTGACCAGTGGCGTCAATGACGGCCGCGAGCTGTTCGAGATGGCGCGGGCCGAGGATGACTTCGACACCGTTGCCGCCATCGAGGACGACCTTGTGCAGCTCGAAGAGCGCATCGCCAAGCTCGAATTCCGCCGCATGTTCAACAACCCGATGGATCCGAACGCCTGCTTTATCGACATCCAGTCGGGCGCCGGTGGCACCGAAGCGCAGGATTGGGCCGGCATGCTGCTGCGCATGTACGTCCGCTACGGCGAGCGCAAGGGTTTTACTGTCGAAGTGATGGAAGAGTCCGAAGGCGAAGTGGCCGGCATTACCAGCGCCACCATCAAGCTGACCGGCGATTACGCCTACGGCTTCCTGCGCACCGAAACCGGTGTGCACCGCCTGGTGCGCGTTTCGCCGTTCGATTCGAACGCCCGCCGTCATACCTCGTTCTGCTCGGTGTTCGTGTACCCGGAAGTCGACGACAGTTTCGAGATCGAGATCAACCCGGCCGATGTGCGCACCGACACCTACCGTGCCAGCGGTGCGGGTGGCCAGCACATCAACAAGACCGATTCAGCCGTGCGCCTGACACACATGCCGACCGGCATTGTCGTGCAATGCCAAAATGACCGTTCGCAGCACCGCAACCGTGACGAAGCCTGGTCCATGCTGCGCGCCAAGCTGTACGAACTGGAGCTGCGCAAGCGCATGGAAGCCCAGCAGCAACTCGAAGCCGGCAAGTCCGACATCGGCTGGGGCCACCAGATCCGCTCCTACGTCTTCGACCAGAGCCGCATCAAGGATCTGCGTACCGGCTACGAAGTCGGCAACCTCAAGGGCGTCATGGATGGCGACCTCGACGGCTTTATCGAGGCCAGCCTCAAGCAAGGCGTTTAATTCATTTCAGGCAGGCAGATACAGGGTATCTGCCTGTAATCCATTCAGATCAAGAATCGCAGGCCAATACCCATGTCCGACGAACAAATCATCCAGCAAGACGAAAACCAGATCATCGCCGAGCGCCGCGCCAAGCTGGCCAACATCCGCGCCAATGGCGTCGCCTTCCCCAACGACTTCAAGCGCGAGCACCTGTCTGCCGATCTGCACGCCAAATACGGCGAAGTCGAGAAGGAAGAACTGGAAGGCCAAGCAGTTAGCGTGGCCGTAGCCGGCCGCATGATGCTCAAGCGCGTGATGGGCAAGGCCAGCTTTGCCACCGTGCAGGACGGTGCCGGCCGCATCCAGTTCTACATCACCCGCGACAACGTCGGTGAAGAGGTGTACGCCAGTTTCAAGACCTGGGACATGGGCGACATCATCGCGGCCAAGGGTACGCTGATGAAAACCAAGACCGGCGAACTGTCGGTACAAGTGTCGGAACTGCGCCTGCTGACCAAATCACTGCGCCCGCTACCGGAAAAATTCCACGGCCTCACCGATCAGGAACAGAAATACCGCCAGCGCTATCTGGATCTGATCACCAACGACACCAGCCGCGATACCTTCGTGAAGCGCTCGCGCATCGTGCAGAAGATTCGCGAGTTCATGGTGAACGAGCGCTATCTGGAAGTCGAAACCCCGATGATGCACCCGATCCCCGGTGGCGCCTCGGCCAAGCCCTTCATCACCCACCACAACGCGCTGGACATGCAACTGTTCCTGCGCATTGCACCGGAGCTCTACCTGAAGCGTCTGGTCGTTGGCGGCATGGAACGCGTGTTTGAAATCAACCGCAACTTCCGCAACGAAGGCATGAGCACCCGTCACAACCCCGAATTCACGATGATGGAGTTCTACGAGGCCTACGCCGACTACGAACGCATGATCGACCTGACCGAGGGCGTGATCCGCTTTGCTGCGAAGGAAGTCATCGGCCATACCGTGATCGACTACCAGGGCAAGCAGGTTGACCTGTCCAAGCCCTTTGCCCGCTTCACCATCGCCGCCGCCATCCAGCACTACAACCCGCAGTACACCGACGAGCAGCTGCACGACCGCGCCTTCCTGAAGGCCGAAATCGCGCGCCTGGGCGGCAAACCGGTCCTGACGGATGGCATCGGCGGCCTGCAACTGAGCCTGTTTGAAGAAACCACCGAAGAAAAGCTGTGGGAGCCGACCTTCATCATCGACTACCCGGCAGAAGTCTCCCCGCTGGCGCGCGCGTCCGACACCCGCCCGGGCATTACCGAACGCTTCGAGCTGTTCATCGTTGGCCGCGAACATGCGAATGGCTATTCCGAGTTGAACGATCCGGAAGACCAGGCCGAGCGCTTCCAGGCGCAGGTTGCCCTGAAGGACAAGGGCGATGACGAAGCCATGCACTATGACGCCGATTATGTACGCGCACTGGAATTCGGCCTGCCGCCGACCGGTGGTTGCGGCATCGGCATCGACCGCCTGGTGATGCTGCTGACGGATGCTCCGAGCATTCGCGACGTAATCCTCTTCCCGCAAATGCGCCGCGAAGATTAAGGGTATAACCCTGAAGGCATTGGTATTGTTTGGCTTCGGCGCAATACCCAGAAAAGGCCAGCCTACAGGCTGGCTTTTTCATTTTCGATTAGAATCTGATCCATGTCCCGCTATCGTTTCCATCGCATCTTCTGGCTGATTGTGCCTCTGGCCCTTGGATTAGGAGCACTGATCCTGATCGGTGAGCGACTTACCAGTCCCGCAAACCGCGTTATTGGCGCTCCGCCAGCCGCGCTAGGTGCTACGCGTGTAACACTGCAGACGCAAAATAGCGATTATGTGTCAGGTTGGCACATTCGTGGACGCGCCGGCGTTGGGTCAGTATTGCTATTGCACGGCGTGCGATCAGACCGGCGACAGATGCTTGCTCGGGCAGAGCGTCTTGTAGCCTTAGGTTTCGGCGTATTACTCATCGACCTGCCGGCACATGGCGAAAGTACAGGCCAGCACATTACCTTTGGCCACAACGAATCTTTGGCTGTCACCGCCGCAATCGATTGGTTGCACGCACAGGCGCCTGAAGACAAAATTGGCGTAATCGGTGTGTCGCTTGGTGGAGCATCCCTGATACTCGCGAAACCATCACCATTTCTACGCGCCGCGGTGGTTGAATCAATGTATCCGGATATTGGCAACGCGATTACCAATCGGTTAACCATGCGGATCGGCAAAACGGGTGAAGTGATTAGTCCGCTTCTGCAGCTTCAGTTGAAATGGCAACTGGGTGTTGACCCGCAGGAGCTTCAGCCAATCAGCCATATTAGGCAACTCAATGCTCCACTACTACTTGTTTCCGGCAGCGAAGACCAGCATACGACTCTTGCAGAAACACAACGGTTGTTTGCTGCTGCAAGTGAACCCAAACAACTATGGGTAGTCAACGGGGCCGCACACGTCGATCTCTTCAGGTACAGCCCTCGAGAGTACGAAGCACATGTTTTTTCATTTCTGCTTCAGAATCTTCGTTGACACATAAGGAGGCAGTGATCAACAGTTGCAACAACGACGGAAAAAGAAAACGACAACAGCCGGTTTTCAGTTAATTCAAATCAGCGCTTAACCCAAGCCCAACGCCAGCTTATCCGAATACAAGCCAGCCCCAAGGCTGACTTGTTCATTCTGTGCACAGGTAACTTAACTCTCGCTCGATGGCCGCCGCATGCCGATTCCAGGCTTCAAGCAGGCCGCCAACATTTTCCCCTTCTTCCGCTGCGGTACGCAGTAAATAGTTGCGATCAGCAGTCCAGTACATTCTCAGCCTTTGCTGATCGTACGTACTGATCAAAGCCGGAATATTGTGGGCATGACTGGCGGCAACCCGAGCTAGGCGCAAATTCGGGCAATGACGAATGCATAGCAAGGTGTGATAAAGAATATCCAGCAAGGCTTCCGCGATTGCTGGCGGACAAGCCGGACAGGAGGATTTAAGCCGCAGCCTGCAGCTCAGGCGAGCAATGAAGTCACTTAGCGGCATGGATTTTCACTTACTGCGGCAGAAAATTAGTCGCGCCAGAGGCAAGAACAACTCCGGAATTCAGTAGCAAGAAAATCGGCTGCAGCCGGCTTACTGTCAATTCAGACCGGCGCTTCAGCCAGCCCCAGCGCCAGCAGTGTCCGGTGCAGCACGCGGTGTTCTTCTTCGTGAATGCGCGCGCGGCGGCCGTAGGGGTACTGGCTGACCGCGGCGGCGGCGATGTCGAGGCAGTATTCGTAGAGTTCGCGGGTTTTGCCGCGCTCACGCATCAGCTTGGGCGAGGCATTGATCCATTCGAACGCCAGCTGGCTGAGGCCGGCCAGCAGTTCAGGATCGGGGCGAGCCCGGGTGAAGCGCTCGATAAAGGCGTTGATCTGCTCCGGCTCGACAATCAGCTCGCCATCAGCCACCTCGGCCAGGTACGCCAGCCACTCGCATGCGTATTCGTTCAGGATGGAGATTTCGGCATCCTGCAGCTTGCCGTCGGCCCACATGATTTCGAGGATGGGAACGAGGTTGAGCAGGAAAACATCGGTTTCGTTCAGTCCGTACTGGCTGACCAGTTCGTCGATGATGCGCTGGCGGGGCATGAGAATTCCATGAAAAAGGCCCGGCAAGTTGCCGAGCCTCCATCTTAATGCCAGCGTGCTGTGCCGCCAAAATCAGCAGGGCACGGCACGCTGCAGCGGGTCAGCCGCGCAACAGCGCTTCAACATAACGCCCCACCCCCTGCTCGACAGTCAGGAAAGCCTGGTCGTAACCGGCTTCGCGCAAGAGCGTCAGGTCGGCTTCGGTGAAACACTGGTACTTGCCCTTCAGCGCCTCGGGGAAATCGGTGTATTCCAGAATACCCTGGCTGACCAGTTCCGCCAGCGACAGCGGCGGCAGTCCGTCCGCCGCACGACAGGTGTTGACGACGGTGACGGCGATGTCGTTGAACGGCTGTGCGCGGCCAGTGCCGACGTTGTAGATACCGCAGACTTCGGGGTTATCCAGAAACCACAGGTTCACTTTCACCACGTCTTCCACCGAGATGAAATCGCGGGTATGACCACCGGCCGGATAGTCGTTGTACTCGCCGAACAGCTTGACCTTGCCGGATTCGCGGTACTGGTTGAAGTGGTGAAACGCCACCGAGGCCATGCGCTCCTTGTGCTGCTCGCGCGAACCGTAAACGTTGAAATAGCGGAAACCGGCCACCTGCGCGGTGATGCGCTCGTCTTCCATGCGGCGGCGCACGATCTGGTCAAACAGCAGCTTGGAGTAGCCGTAGACGTTCAGCGGCTTTTCGCAATCCGGTGTTTCGATGAAGCCTTGACGGCCGTTGCCGTAGGTGGCGGCGCTCGAGGCATAAATGAACTGCGCCTCTTCCTGCTGCGCCCATTCGAACAGCGTCAGGGTGTACTGATAGTTGTTGTCCATCATGTACTTGCCGTTGTGCTCCATGGTGTCGGAGCACGCGCCCTGGTGCAGGATGGCGCTGACTTCGCCGTCGAATTCACCGGCGGCCAGCGCCTCGATGAAGTCGTGCTTGTCCATGTAATGCAGGATGTCGAGATCGACCAGATTGCGGAATTTGTCACCACGGGTGAGGTTGTCCACCGCAATGATGTCGCGCTCGCCACGGTCGTTCAGCGCCTTCACCACATTCGAACCGATGAATCCGGCGGCGCCGGTTACGATAATTGCCATGGGTATATCCCTGTATCTTCCAGTTTTATTGTGTCATGCGGCTACACAGTGCCAGGTATAGCCAGGCGCCGTGCGGAATCCATTGCTCGGTCCAGCGCCAGCTGTGCGCCATGGTGGCGACTTCGGACTTGCGGAAATCGATGCTGTCCTCGTCATCCAGCCCGCTGGTGATGCCGTTGCATACGCCGCCGGGCGCGTTGAAGAAGCCCGGTTCGTAGCGCGGATTGTTGCGCCCCCAGCCCTGCAGCATGCAGGCATCAAAGGGGTTGGCACCCAGCAACCAGTTGAAGGCATTGTCGCCGTATTCACGGATCTGCGCAGCAAATTCCGCATCATCGGCAAACACGCGGCTGGCGACTTCGGCTGCGGCAACAATCGAGCCCAGCCGTGCATTTTCACCCTGCCACCAGTAGCCGGTTTCATTGTCGTGCGGGATGAAGAACTGTGTTCCCCCCGGCTGCTTGGCATTCTTGACGAAATGGCGCGGATAGCCGAAGGGGTTGTTTACTTCATTGGTGATGGCGATTTCGAAACGGTAGGCCTTCTCCAGCGCGGCGCGGATGCGGCCGGCCAGCGGCGATGCCGGCGCCACTTCCAGATAGCGCATCAGTGCCAGATAGGGCAAGCCGGCTTCGGCCGCGTGGTAGTAGCTGCGCTCACCCGCGTCATCCATGCGGAACCAGCCGGCGTCCTGCTGGCGAGCCAGCAGGCTGTCGACGCGGCGCGCCGCCGCGGCGGCGTACACGCCCTCGCCCGTCACCGCCAGCAGTTCGGTCGCAGCGAGCAGCGCGCAGTAGTCGTCGATCATGTTTTCGCGGCCGTCTTCCAGATAGCGCACATTGTTCGCCTCCAGATCGGCAAAACCCTTCTTCGCACCAGCCAGATACTCTGCGCGGCTGAAGCTCTCCCCGTCGCGGGCCAGCTGACTGGCGCGCGCCAGCGCGGCAATCGCCACACCACCACCCTGACGGTAGGCCGCGTGATAGGTGGCGAATTTCTCGCCCTTCTGCGTCTTGTATTCGCAAATGTCGCGACGGTTTTCGTCCTTGCTCCACTGGTCAAATACCGTCATGTAGAAATAGCCGTCCTCCGACTGCATGCGCAGCAGGAAGTCCGCACCATGCAGTGCCTCGTCGGTGATGCGCTCATAGAACCACTTGTTGAAGAACGCGATGGTCTTGCCGCTGTCCGGGCCTTCCGGATCATCCAGACGCTCGATCACCCACTCGGGGCGCTGCGGCAGCCGCGCCAGACCATCGATCAGGTTCCAGACCACTTGCGGGGTCTGTTGCGGGTTCATGTATTGCGAAAACGACAGATGCGACAGGTATTTCGACACATCGCCCGAGGCGTCGTACCAGCCGCCATGCACATCACGGCGCTCGTCGCTGCCCCACAGCGGGCGGCTGCGGTCGGCCAGATCGAACAGACCGCTGCAGCGCTGGCCTTTGAGGTAGTGCACGATGTCGGAGATCATCAGTTCGGCAAACACACGCGAATGCACTGCAAAACTGGCCGACACCAGCGGAGGCTGCACACCGTCGATGACCAGGAAGTATTCGCCTTCCTGCGTCAGCGCCGAAAAATCGGCGCTCAGGAAATACCAGCCCTGCCACTTGGCAACACTGCCGCGGGCCTCGAGAGTACCTTGCAGCACTGCTTCGCGGCTGGCCGCGTCATAGACACGGAAACCCTGACCGGCGAGGGCTTGATTGGCTTCGATAATGGCGACCTTTCTGGCCGATGGCGCATAACCCAGATGGTTGAGCAGAATTTTCACAGGCGATCTCGTAAGTAGAAGGTATTCGAAGCGATCAGGCGCAGCTTTGCAGCCAGTTGCGCACAGCACCAATCATGCCGGCGTGGTTGCCGGCATTCGCCAGCACGACGCGGCTCATGGTGCGGAAATCGGGTTGCAGACGTGGCAGCAGTGCCGCATCCAGCTCACTCTGGAATTGCGGCCGGTTGGCTATCCCGCCACCAATCACCACCCGCTCGGGGTTCAGCACATAGATGAGATTGGCAATGCCGGCAGCCAGCAGATCCAGCCATTCGCTGACCAGCGCAGCGATCATGACGTCACCGGCATCACGCGCCGCAAAAATCTGCCGGCCATCGAGCTGCTGGCCGGTGCGCACGCTCACCAGATTGACCAGGCCACGCATCGAGGCGTGATCTTCCCAGCAGCGGTTGTCGATGTGCATATACCCCCATTCGCCGGCTGCTGCCTTGTGCCCGCGATACAGCTGGCCATTGATGACGATACCGCCACCGATGCCGGTGCCGATGGCCACGGCCAGATAGTTGCGCACGCCTGCCGCCGCGCCGACCCAGCCTTCGGCCAGCGCCACGCAGTTGACGTCGTTTTCCACCGTGACCGGCAAGCCGAAGTGGCTAGCGAGCCGTTCGCCCAGCGCTATGCCAGCATAACCGGGTATCGCCTCGGCGGCGCCAAGTATCGTTCCGCCCTGCGGCGCAATCAGCCCCAGCGACGAGACGGCGATGCCGATCGGCTGCTGTGCCGGGCGCAGCGACGCCAGTGCCGCAATCATGCGTGCAATCACGGCTTCGGCGCCGTCCTTGCCCTGTGTATCGGCAACATGGGCCTCCAGAACGAGGCCGTCTTCCTGCACGATGCCGTACTTGAGCTGGGTTCCGCCCACGTCCAGAGCCAGCAGCTGGCGCATTACACACACTCCCAGTTGATCGGGGCACACCCTTGCGCCCGCAGATAGTCGTTAGCCGCAGAAAAATGACCGTTTCCCAGAAAACCGCGGTACGCCGACAGGGGCGATGGATGCGCGGATTTCAGCAGCAGATGGCGCTCGGCCGGGATGCGGGACGCCTTTTTCTGCGCATGACTGCCCCACAGCATGAATACCAGATGCGGGAAACGTCCAGCCAGCTGTTCGATCAAACAATCAGTGAATTCTTCCCAGCCGCGTTTTGCATGCGAGGCGGCGCAATCCGCCTCGACCGTCAGCACGGAGTTGAGCAGCAGAACCCCCTGCGCAGCCCAGCCCGCCAGATTGCCATGCTGCGGTGGAGTATGCCCGAGGTCACGGGCGATTTCTTTCCAGATGTTGCGCAATGAGGGCGGCACCGCTACACCATGCGGCACGGAAAAGCTCAGCCCATGCGCTTCACCTGCACCGTGGTAGGGATCCTGCCCCAGAATCACTACCCGGACGGCTTCGGGGGATACAGCGTCCAGTGCAGCAAACCGCAGCGCGGCCGGCGGGTAGATCTGTTTGCCGGCGGCTTCCTCTGCCGCCAGAAATTCCTGCAGAGCCTGCCAGCGCGGGCTTTCGGTAAAGGAATCCAGCAGGGGTTGCCAGTTTGCGGGGATCAGCATGCCTGCTCCTGTTTGTGCTGACGCAAGCACTGCCGGTGCCGGCCGAAGAGAAAACGGGCAAATGCTTCGTCCTGCTCTTCATCGCTGAAAATCAGCCTGGCAGTGACTCGCGAGCGACCATCTGCCAGTGCCAGGCAGGCAGTGATTCTGGCGGCGAATTCGAACTGCGCCGGCAGCGCCGCGGACAACTCGCAGATCACGACCCCCTCGGCCCCCACGACCAGTGCATCCGCCTGGATCCAGGACAACTCCCCCACGGCAAACTCGAGCGCACAGGGTGTCAGCGGCTCGTTGCGCTGGCTTTGCGCCAGCCACAGCAGCAGCACATCCAGCTTGGCCTGCAGCAACCCCTGCGCCGCATCGGGTTCGGCGGGCTGGTCGTAGTCGTGCAGGATCTGCAACAAAGCGCCGGTTTCCCGGGCAGAGCGCCGCACGGGCCTGCCTGACTGCCAGGCGAAGGGCAATTCGGCCTGCCAGAGTGGCGCTGAGGTTTTCTCGTCAGGGTTCATGGCGCGCTGTGGGGCAAAAACCGCGATTGTACCGGCATTTGCTTGAGTTTTTCCGCCAGCGCACTAAGCTCGGCTTATTACTGCCTTCCGGATTACGTCATGCGCTCGCTGATCTGCTCACTTGCCCTGCTGTTCGCAGCCGGCAACACACTCGCCAGCTCGACCTCTCATGCCCCTGCGGCCTCGCACAAGGCCCCTGCCGCGCATGCGAAAACCAAGGCAGCCAGCCATGACAGCAAGGGTAGCCAGCACGATGGACCGGTACACTGGAGCTACGAGGGGGCCGGGGGGCCGGAAAACTGGGCCGGGCTGGATGCGGCCAACGGCTTGTGTGCCAGCGGGCGACAGCAATCCCCCATCGATATTCGCACCACCTATTCGATGGCGCTCGACCCGCTGCAGTTTGACTACAAACCGACCAAACTCAATGTGCTGAACAACGGCCACACCATCCAGCACAATATCGAGCCGGGCAGTTGGCTGCAGGTTGGCAATGACCGCTACCAGCTGCTGCAATTCCATTTTCATACGCCCAGCGAAGAAGCCGTTGGCGGCAAGCGCTATCCGATGGTCGCCCATCTGGTGCACAAGAACGACGCCGGCCAGCTCGCGGTCGTCGCCGTATTCCTGACGCAGGGCACAGTCGACAATCCGCTGTTCAATCAGCTCTGGGCGCGCCTGCCGGACGAGCACCCCATGTCGCTGACGTTCGAAGACCAGAAGTACAACCCTGCCACCATTCTGCCGCGCGATCTGCGTTACTGGACCCTGATGGGGTCGCTGACCACCCCGCCGTGCAGCGAAGGCGTACGCTGGTTGATCCTGAAAACCCCGGTCGCCATTTCCAAAAAGCAGCTCGCGCAGTTCCGCAAGGAATTCAGCATGAATGCGCGCCCCATTCAGCCACTGAATGAGCGGGCGATTCTCGACGCCCAGTAGAAACTGGCTAGCGTCTATGCCTTGCTGCGGCGCTGAGCAAAAAAATCCGACAATTGCGCGGCAGCCTCGCTGGCACAGCAGCCCCCTTCGACATGGGTGTGATGGTTGAGCTGCCGGCTGGTAAACAGATTAACCACACTGCCTGCTGCGCCAGTCTTGGCATCGGCTGCCGCATACACCACCCGCGCGATGCGGGAATGCAGGATGGCGCCGGCGCACATCGGGCACGGCTCCAGCGTCACATACAAGGTACAGCCATCCAGCCGGTAATTGCCCAGGCGAGTGGCAGCGGCACGCAATGCCAGCATTTCGGCATGCGCACTGGGGTCATGCAGGCCGATCGGCTGGTTGTGCGCCACTGCCAGAACTTCCCCTTCTTTCACCAGCACAGCGCCGACCGGCACTTCGCCAGCACTGGCCGCGTCAGCCGCAGCGGCAAGCGCCATGGCCATAAAGGTCTGGTCGGAAATAGAATCAGTCACCTTGATATTCATAGTGAGGTCCGCGCAGCTCTGGTCTGGCCAGTGGCGTGGGCGCAAGTGTTTCCCGCTCCTCGCACCAGATTCCGCCCTCAGGCATCAGGCTTGCATCGATCACGCTAGGGCCAGGGCCTTTTTGCAGGCTTTCCCATCCCCAGCGCTCCGGCCCATGGCAACCTGATGCAAGGCCAATCATTTCATAGCGGGTATGTTTTTCACCCAGTACGACCTCCAGAGTATCCAGCCCCGGCATGTTTTTTTCCAGCAGGACCAGAGCTCCGGGTGGCAAGATGGCCATGTAGCGCAGGCCGTCCCAACCTTGCCAGCGCAGCTTGATTGTTTGCGTGGTCTGATTTTTTACCCGCACTTCCGGTTCAGCCGGCCTGCAGCCGAATAGCAACGACAGCACCAAGAGCAGAGTATATGCCCACACCCTTTTCATGGCATAGGCTAGCCGGCAATACCCAGCATTTCTTCGGCATGCTGGCGCGTGGTTTCAGTGATGGTGACGCCGCCCAGCATCCGGGCAATTTCGTCGATGCGTTCAGCCTGCTTCAGTTCGGTGATGGCGCTGACCACACCGCCGGCGTCGCTGGTCTTGCTCACCTGCAAGTGCTGATGGCCGCAGGCCGCCACCTGAGGCAGATGGGTGATGCACAACACCTGCCGTGCCTCACCCAGCTCGCGCAGGCGTCGCCCCACGATTTCGGCGACCTTGCCGCCGATGCCGACATCCACTTCATCGAAAATCAGCGTCGGTACGGCAGCAAGCCTGCTGGTGACAACCTGCAGTGCCAGCGAAATGCGCGACAGCTCCCCGCCGGAAGCCACTTTCGCCAGCGCCCGCAAGGGGGCGCTGGGGTGGTTGGCCACTTGCAGCTCGACCTGCTCCAAGCCGTAGACTGCTGGCGTATCCAGTGGCAGCAAGGTGATCGCAAAGCGCGATGAACCCAGCGCCAGCTCGGGCAACTGGGCATTCACCGCGGTTTCCAGCGCGATGGCAGCGGCAGCCCGCTGCTGGCTAAGCTGCGTAGCGCAGTCCCGGAATGCGTTTTCTGCTGCGGCCACACGCGCTTGCAGACCCTCCAGCCCGCCAGTGCCACCCAGTTCAGACAGACGTGCCTGCCAGTCCTGCAGTTGCCGGGGCAAATCTTCGGGTGGCAGGCGGAATTTGCGCGCCATGCGGAAGACCGCATCCAGCCGTGCTTCGACTTCGGAGAGCCGCGCCGGATCCAGCTCCAGCCGGTCGGCGTAATGCCGCAGCGCATGCACGGCATCAGCCAATTGTGCTTCGGCGCCTTCCAGCAATCCCAGTGTTTCATTGATTCCGGCATCGTAATCGGCCAGACCGGCAAGCTGGTGCTGCACGCTGGCCAGCCAGCTCTGGCAATTCTCGTCGCCATCCGCCAGCACATTCAGCCCGGACTGCACGCCTTCGATCAGGCTCGCAGCATGATGCAGGCGCTTGTGCTCGGTTTGCAGCTCCGGCCACTCGCCTTCGGCCAGATTGAGCGCCGCAAGTTCATCGATCTGCCATTGCAGACGCTCGCATTCGGCTTCGTAGGCACTCTGGTTGCGTTCGGCCTCCTGCAGCTCACCCAGCAAGCCCTGCCAGTGCCGATAGGCGTCACGAACCTCGCGCGCCAGCGCAGCAGCCTGAGCATAGTCATCCAGCAGTGCCCGCTGTGCGTCAGCGCGCAACAGCGACTGATGCGCATGCTGGCCATGGATGTCGACCAGCAGTTCGCCCAGTGATTTCAGCTGCGCCAGCGTCACCGGCGTGCCATTGATCCACGCGCGGCTCTTGCCGCTACTGTCGATCACTCGCCGCAAGAGCAGCTGCCCATCATCACCCTGCAGGGCTTCCGCCTCGAGCCATGCGGCAATACCGGGCTGGGCATCAGGCGTGAACACGGCATTGAGTTCGGCGCGTTCGGCTCCCTGCCGTACCAGCCCTGCATCGGCACGCTCCCCCAGCAGCAGGCCCAGCGCGTCGATCAGGATGGATTTGCCGGCGCCGGTTTCACCGGTCAGCACGGTCAGGCCGGCGCTGAAACTCAGCTCCAGCTCGCGAACGATGACGAAATCACGCAAATGCAGGGAATGCAGCATGGTCAGGGCAATCCGGAATTGCCGGAGTAAGCCGGCGGGGTCGTCGAAGAAAAATCAGAGCAGCTTCTCGCCCCAGCGCAGTTTGGCGCGGAGCATGTCGTAGTAGTTGTAACCGAGCGGATGCAGGATGGTCAGAGTATTCGGGTAGCGGCGGATAATCACGCGATCCATTTCACGCAGCTCGCTGTCGCTCTGGTTGTCGAAATACACGCGCGCATCCTGGCCGCGGGTGAGCAGGAAGGTCACTTCCGAGGTATCGCTGACCACGATTGGCCGGTTGGACAGCGATTGCGGGCAGATCGGTACGAGCGAAATGGCTGGCACGGTCGGCTGCAGAATGGGGCCACCGGAGGCCAGCGCGTAGGCGGTCGAGCCGGTGGGCGTGGAAACGATCAGACCATCCGAGCGCTGGCTGTAGACAAATTGCTGGTCGATGAAAATCTCGAATTCGATCATCGAGCCGATGGAGCCGCGACTGAACACCACATCATTGAAGGCCAGAGACTGATGGATCTCCTCGGAGCCCCTGATAATGGTTGTATCCAGCAGGATACGCTGCTCAGGTATCGATTCACCGGCCAGAATGCGCGGCACGATGGCTTCCATTTCGTGCAGTGGAATGTCGGTCATGAAGCCCAGCCGCCCCTGATTGATGCCGATCAGCGGGATATTGTGCGGGGCGACCAGCCGCGCCACGGAGAGCATCGTGCCGTCGCCCCCCATCACGACGATGGCGTCGGCGGCTTCGCCGATATCCTGCCGCTGCACCTGTTCGAACTGGGTAATCCCGTGTTCGCTGGCGACCTGGGCCTCCAGCAACACGCGGACGCCACGCCGCTGCAGCAGCGTGCCCAGCTGGCGCAGTGGCTCTCCCAGAGCGGGGGTGGCAAGGCGGCCAACCAGGGCCACCGTTTTGAACAGACTTTCCATGGCTTGTAATCGCAGGTAATTGCCCGCAATTAAACACACAAGACCGGTTAAAATCCAGCCTGACAGGTGCTTGGCAAGCATACTGTCTGCTGTTTTCAGCAAATGATTCGCTGGCAACCGCCGCCGCAACCCACCAAGCCATTGATTTTTAGCTGCTTGTACGCACAGATGACTCTGCCGCGTCGAGCCCGAACCCGCCCGGACTGTCGAGCATTTGCACTGATGAACGAACGCGCCCAACTTCTGCTGCGCACCCTGATCGAGCGCTATGTCGCCGAGGGGCAGCCTGTCGGCTCGAAAACGCTGTCGCAACACGCCGGGCTGGATGTCAGCCCGGCTACCATCCGCAACATCATGGCGGATCTGGAAGACCACGGTTTCATCGCCAGCCCGCATACCTCGGCCGGGCGTATCCCCACTGCACGTGGCTACCGTTTTTTTGTCGATGCCCTGCTGGCAGCCCGCCCGATGGTGCGCGAACAGAACCTGCCCGCCGAGCTGCCCAGCGATACGCCCCAGCACAGCATCGAAGCCGCCTCGCAGCTGCTGTCGCAACTGACCTGCTTTGCCGGGGTCGTACTGACGCCGCGACGGCAGGAGCTGTCATTGCGGCATGTCGAATTCCTGCCCCTATCCGATAAACGTGTCCTGCTGATTCTGGTGACCAGCGACGGCAGCGTGCAGAATCGCATCCTCCACACCGAACGCAATTACAGCGCGGTCGAGCTGCTGGAGGCTGGCAATTTCCTCACCCTGCACGCCAGCGGCAGAACGCTGGCCGAACTGGTCGTGCTGGTGCAGCACGAATTGCTACGGCTGAAAGGTGACATCGTCGCACTGATGAATGCGGCGGTGGAAGTCGGCAGCAGCACGGCTACCGGTGGCGAAACCGTGCTGGTTTCCGGCGAGCTGCAACTTCTTGGCATCAGCGAGCTCTCAGCCAATGTCGGCCGAGTGCGCCAGCTGCTGGAATTGTTCGAGCAGAAAACCGCGCTACTGCAGCTGCTCGATCAGGGCAGCCGCGCCGATGGCGTACAGATCTACATTGGCGGTGAATCCGGACTGGCGCCGCTGGATGAATGCTCGGTCGTGACTGCACCCTACCATGTCGACGGCGCAGTTGTCGGCACGCTGGGCGTGATCGGCCCCACCCGCATGGCCTATGACCGTGTGATTCCGATTGTTGATATTACCGCCCGACTGCTGTCGAGCGCCCTAACCCTGCAAAGCAAACAATGACCCGATTCCTTCGCGCCCTTGGCGCCTCCGCCCTGCTCTTCGCCGCCTCCGCCCACGCTGACGAGGCCATGCTGCAACGCGACGATGTCAAAGCCTATCTGGATGAAATCAGTGCCCAGTACGGTTTCAACCGCAGCGAGCTCGACACGCTGTTCATGCAGGTGACCCCGAAACCGAATATCCTCAATTTCTTCGACCGGCCATCCACCAGCAAGCCCTGGTATGAATTCCGCCCGAATTTCGTCACGCAAGGCCGTGCCATCAGTGGTGCACGTTTCTGGCGCGCCAATGCGGAGCTGGTCGGCAAGATCAGCAAGGCCTATCAGGTCGAGCCGGAAGTCGTCCTGGCCATCCTGAATGTCGAAACCGGCTACGGCAAGAACCAGGGCAGCTTCCGTGTGATCGACGTGCTCTCGACTGTTGCCTTTGATTACCCGCGTCGCGCCGAATATTTCCGGCGCGAGCTGACCGAGTTCCTGCTGCTGGCCCGTGCCGAAGGCTGGGATCCGCTTGGCTTCAAGGGCAGCTACGCCGGCGCGATGGGCTGGCCGCAGTTCATGCCCTCGTCATTTCGCAACTTTGCGCAGGACTGGGACAAGGACGGCCATCACGACATCTGGAACAACCCGGGCGATGCACTGGCCAGCGCAGCCAACTACCTGAAGGAGCATGGCTGGCAACAAGGCAAGCCGGCCTACGCGGCAGTGAATTTCAGCGGTGAGGCCGAGCCGCTGCTCGCAGAAAAATTCAACCTGAAATACACCGTGGCCGAGCTCATGGAAAAAGGCGTCCAGCCGCTGACCGAGCAGGATACCCGTGAAAAAGCCGTGTATTTCGCCCTTGAGACCGCGCCGGGTGAAACCAGCCACTACCTCGGCTACACCAATTTCTACGTGATTACCCGCTACAACAAGAGCACGCTCTACGCGACCGCCGTGCTGCAGCTCGCCGAAGAAATCAAAACGGCTTACCACAGCGGAGCGGATCTGGCCACCGGCAAAAAAACCGGCAAGCCAGCGGCCAAACCGGCAAGCAAAACGGGCAGCAGCAAACAAAAGCTCTGGTAAAGCGGAACATGGGCGCCACCGGCGCCCATACCCAACTATGTATCGATAAAGGTGCCGCGCTGTAAATTAGCCACTCGACGATACCCATAGGCCAACGATAAAACGCACAGCAAATCCAGGCTTGATTCTTGCAGAAACCAGAGCTGGTTAGTGTGGGCGGCCTGTCGCATCAACTTGTTCAGGCCATGACTTGGTTCAGGGATTTGAACTCTTGACTAAAGCCATTGATACAAACTCAGTTTTTCACGTGCCTTAGTAAAATCCAACAACCCCAGCCGCAATTCGAATAGGTGGGTTTCGTTTTTCAGATATACCCCTTTCGACATGGACACCTCGATTTTTTTCAGTGATTGGCGCGGCAACACCACCACTTCGCCAGAACATCCGTAGCCAGCCAAACTGGAAATGATTTCTGAAGGGAGTTGCTCAAGAGAAACAGCGCCAGCAGCTTTTAAACGAGGTTTAGTCATTGTATTTTCAATCAGCATTGCGGCAGCACCCACAATTGCCCCGCCGATAGCACCGCCTAACAGTCCCCCAATAACACCAAGTTGCGAGTGCCCGATAGCTGCGCCCAGTACGCCACCGAAACCGGTCGCAGGGGCAACCCCGCTCTTTCTTGCCAGATAGATTGCATCTTCCGTGAGCAAGACTGCACCTGTAGTTTCAGTGATTTGCAGGAGTTTTGACTTTGCAATCACGTATTTTTTACAAAGTAAAAGAGGCTTTTTCTGCACATCCCCAACGGCACCAGTAGCAACATTGGCGCTGTATTTCGCATAAGCAATTCCACAGGATGGGCACTGCCATTCATGGGCTGCATCTCCGGCCATGCGTGTATAGCTACATTTTGGACAAACAGTATTCATTTGTGAGCCTTTGATTCTCAGTATGTATGGCCATCTCAATCAATGGATGCAGCCTATACCTTCTGTGAATTACAGTACAAAAGCTTGATGTCAGTCGTAGCCGGGTGACAACAACTGCAAGGCAAGAGTCTGGAGCGATTGTCCACTTTACCACAGATGAAAGGCGGCTTTGGCCGATCAACTTTTCCAGGTCTGCCGCTGATGTCCCCGCTCCATCCGCCGCATCGTGCCCAGCGCCAGATAAGGCTGTCACGAGCAATCCGACTCCTCAACCAGTACCCCGCCATGCGATAACCTTGCTGGCAGCAAACGGAACAGATGCGCAATCAAACAGCGGCTTCGCTCACATCCAGCAAAAACTCCCAGATACCCTTGCGCTGGTAGTGCACCAGTAACTCATCGAGCATCGCCAGCACACGGCCGGCATCGGCACAGAAGGCGACATTCGGGTGATAGATCGGCAGGCCTTCAAAGACATTGTGCGCAGTTTCTTCGTCCGGGGTCAGGCGTTTGAAGCGGTCGATGGCAATGCGGATCAGGGTGTTTTCGGTCTGGTGCGCGCCATCCTGGCTGCAATCGGCCAGCAGGCGGAAGCGGTAACCATGCCGCTCGAATTCGGCGCAACGGCCGGCACGGCGCACGGCCAGATAGGTGCGGGCATTGGCCGGCAGTTCTTCCCGGGCCACGTAATCCGCCAACACCGCTTCAGGATCGCGCCCGAACACGGTCGCTTCCACCATGCCGGTTTTGACACGGACAATTCGGAAGCGGAAGAGGACCTCAAGAACGTCGTTCATGACCTGAATATGAAAACACCTGCAGCGAGAGCATACCTGACAGCATCAGGATCTGCTGAAATTACGCTGCAGGCGTTGTATGAACGGCAGTATTTTTACTTCTTGAGCTTCAGTCCTGCCAGTGCGGCAGCCATGGCACCCTGCGGTTCGTTCTGCCGGCTCTGGCTATTCTGCTGGCGACGGACATCGTTGCGGTTGCCGCCGCTCTTGGTGTCGGTTTTCGGAGCCACTTCGTCATTGAGGCGCATGGTCAGTGCGATGCGCTGCCGGGGTACGTCCACCTCGACGACCTTGACCTTTACAACCTGGCCGGCCTTCACCACCTCGCGCGGATCCTTGACGAACTTGTTCGACAGCACGGAGACGTGCACCAGCCCGTCCTGATGCACGCCAATGTCAACAAAGGCACCGAAGTTGGCCACGTTGGTGACGACACCTTCCAGCACCATGCCCGGCTGCAGATCCTTGATGTCGTTCACGCCCTCGGTAAACGTGGCGGTTTTGAACTCCGGGCGTGGGTCACGGCCGGGCTTGTCGAGCTCGGCAAGAATATCCTTCACGGTCGGCAGACCGAAGCGCTCGTCAGTGAATTCAGCGGCGTTCAAACTTTTGAGCGTGGTGCTGTCACCGATGATGGCACGGGCATCTTTCTGTACTTTGGCCAGGATCTTTTCAACCACCGGATAGGCTTCCGGATGCACGGCAGAGGCATCCAATGGATTTTTTCCATGCATGATGCGCAGGAAGCCGGCGGCCTGCTCGAAGGTCTTGTCGCCGAGTCGTGGTACTTTCTTTAGCGCGACGCGATCAGCAAACGCGCCATACTCGTCGCGGTATGCAACGATATTACTTGCCAGCGTTGGATTAAGGCCAGATACCCTTGTCAGCAGGGCTGCAGAAGCGGTATTCACATCCACCCCTACGGCATTCACGCAATCCTCGACGGTGGCATCCAGACTGCGCGCCAGCTGCGTCTGGTTCACGTCATGCTGGTACTGCCCCACACCAATCGACTTCGGGTCGATCTTGACCAGCTCGGCCAACGGATCCTGCAGGCGACGGGCAATCGACACCGCACCACGCAAGCTGACATCCAGATCGGGGAATTCCTTCGCCGCCAGCTCGGATGCCGAATACACCGAAGCACCCGCTTCGGAAACCACAATTTTCTGCAACTTCCCGCCCGCCGCCTTGACCAGTTCACCCGCCAGCTGATCGGTTTCACGGCTGGCCGTGCCGTTGCCGATGGCAACGAGTTCGACCTTGTGCTTCATTACCAGTGCGGCCAGCACGGCCAGCGATTTGTCCCATTCCCGGCGCGGTTCATGCGGGTAGATGGTGGCGGTATCGAGCAACTTGCCGGTGGCATCGACTACGGCCACCTTCACGCCGGTGCGCAGACCCGGATCCAGACCCAGGGTCGCGCGCGGTCCAGCGGGTGCGGCCAGCAGCAGATCTTTCAGATTGGCACCGAACACGCGAATGGCCTCGGCCTCGGCCGCATCCCGCAACTCGCCCAGCAGCTCGGTTTCCAGGCTCACCGACAATTTGGCTCGCCAGGTCAGACGCACGGTGTCGGAGAGCCACTTGTCCGCGGCCCGACCGGCATTTTTCACGCCAACGGCCTCGGCAATCATGATTTCGCAAGGGCTGACCGGCAGCGGCGCTTCCAGCTCCTGCGGCAGCAGCAGCGCCAGGCTCAGCACACCTTCGTTGCGGCCACGCAGCATGGCCAGCATCCGGTGCGAAGGCACGCGCGCCAGCGGCTCGTGGTGATTGAAATAATCGGCAAACTTGGCTCCCTCGGCCTCCTTGCCTTCGATCACGCGGCTGACCAGCTCGGCGCGTTCGCGCAGCGTAGTGCGCAACTTATCCAGCAGCGCGGCGTTTTCGGAAAAGGTTTCGATCAGAATGGCCCTTGCACCATCGAGTGCGGCCTTTTCATCGGCAACCTCGGCATTGAGGAAAGCGGCGGCTTCGGCCTGCGGATCGCGACTCGGGTCAGCCAGCAGCAGGTCGGCCAGCGGCTGCAGGCCGGCCTCGCGGGCGATCTGCGCCTTGGTTCGGCGCTTGGGCTTGTAAGGCAGATACAGGTCTTCGAGGCGCTGCTTGTTGTCGGCGGTTTTGAGATCGAATTCCAGCGCGGGCGTCAGCTTGCCCTGCTCCGCCACGCTGGCCAGAATCGTCGTCCTGCGGTCTTCCAGCTCGCGCAGATACACCAGACGCTCGGCCAGATTGCGCAGCTGCGTGTCATCGAGCCCGCCCGTCACTTCCTTGCGGTAGCGTGCAATAAACGGCACGGTTGCGCCTTCGTCGAGCAGACCGACTGCGGCGTTGATCTGAGCCTCGCGGCAGCTGAGTTCCTGGGCGAGACGCTGGGCAATCGAGGGCAGCATGGCAATCCTGTTGCAAACACAAAGAGCGCGATTGTAGCCGAGCTGCCGGCGATCACAAATGCTATGGGGTCCATCAGGCCACACGCGCTTCGGTAGCGGGATCAAACAGCACCGCCTTACGCAGATCAGGCTGCAGATGGCATGACTCACCCGCTTGGGGTGCATGCCGCGGGTGCACCCGTGCGATGATGTCCTTGCCGTTGATCTGGCTGAACAGCATAGTATCCGGCCCGGTGGGCTCGGTGATGCACACCTTGCAGCTCAGTCCGTCTGCGGCACTGACCAGATCGAACTGCTCCGGACGCAAGCCCAGCGTCAGCGCCTGCCCCAGACGTTCGCGCAGCTGCAACTTGTCCGGCAGCGGCCAGAACCTCGCATCACCATCGCCTTGCAGTACCACCCCGATTTCTCCCTCGCGTTCGGCCACATGCACGGGAATGAAATTCATCGAGGGCGAGCCGATAAATCCCGCGACAAACTGATTGGCTGGCGAATCATAAATTTCCTGCGGGCTGCCGAACTGCTGAATCACGCCGTCCTTCATGACAGCAATACGATCACCAAGCGTCATGGCTTCGATCTGATCGTGGGTCACGTAGACCACCGTCGTTTTCAGGCGCTGGTGCAGCTGCTTGATTTCGGCACGCATCTCGACCCGCAGCTTGGCATCCAGGTTGGAGAGCGGTTCGTCAAACAGGAATAGTTTGGGATTGCGCGCCAGCGCACGCCCCATGGCCACCCGCTGGCGCTGGCCACCGGAAAGCTCGCCGGGCTTGCGCTTGAGCAGATGGTCGATCTGCAGCATTTTGGCAACCCGGGCAATGGTTTCATCCTGCTCGGCCTTGGGCACCTTGCGGGTTTCCAGACCAAACGCAATGTTCTGCCGCACGTTCATGGTGGGGTACAGTGCGTAGCTCTGGAACACCATGGCAATATCGCGATCCTTGGGCGCGACGTGATTCACCAGCCGGTCGCCGATATGAACCTCACCGCTACTGGGGCCCTCCAGGCCCGCGATGATGTTCATCAGCGTGGATTTGCCACAGCCCGAGGGACCCACCAGAATCAGAAACTGGCCTGCGTCGATGTCGATATTGATGCCCTTCAGGATCTGGGTTTCGCCGAAGGTCTTGGTAATGTTGCGGATGGACAGTGCACCCATGTTTGCTCCCCGGACGGGCTGCCGTCAGGCGGCAGCTGTCAGTCATTGATCCGGCAGCAGCCGGCCTGTGCAAAATGCGGCTAACCCTTTACCGCGCCGGCAGTCAGCCCGCGCACGAAGTATTTGCCAGCCAGCACGTAAACGATGATGGTCGGCAAGGCGGCGATCAGCGCAGCAGCCATGTCGACGTTGTATTCCTTCACGCTGGTAGTGGTATTCGCCAGATTGTTCAGCCCCACGGTAATCGGACGTGAATCCAGTCCCGAGAACACCACGCCGAAGAGGAAATCATTCCAGATCTGCGTGAATTGCCAGATCACGGTCACGGTGAGAATGGGCGTCGACATCGGCAGGATGATGCGCAAGAAAATCCGCCAGAATCCGGCGCCATCCAGCCGCGCGGCCTTGATCAGCTCGTCGGGAATGCCGACGTAGTAATTGCGGAAAAACAGCGTGGTACTCGCCAGTCCGCAGACCACATGCACGAATACCAGGCCCGGAATGGAACTCGCCATGCCGAAGAGCCCCAGCGTCTGCGCCATCGGCAGCAGCAACACCTGAAAGGGAATGAAGACCCCGAACAGAATCATCCCGAACACGATTTCCGAACCTCGGAACTGCCACTTGGAGAGCACGTAACCATTGATGGCCCCAAGCGCTGTCGAAATGGCCACGGCAGGCACGACCATCAGTACCGAATTCCAGAAGTACGGTTGAAGCCCGCTGCAATCGACACCGGTACAGGCACTCGACCAGGCCTTTTGCCAGGCCGCCAGGCTGATATCCAGTGGCAGCGACAGCAGATTGCCGTTGCGGATTTCCTCCATGCCTTTCAGCGAGGTGGTAAACATCACATACAGTGGCAGCAGGTAGTACACGGCCGCGATCAGCAGCGAGCCATAGACGACGATGCGCCAGAAGCGGTTTTGCTCAATCACGGCGCTTGCTCCTCAGTTCGGAATACAGATACGGCACCACCAGAGCCGCAACGGTCGCCAGCATCATCATGGCCGACGCCGCGCCCAGCCCCATCTGGCCGCGCGTGAAGGCCATCTGGTACATGAAGGTTGCCGGCAGATCGGAAGAGAAACCCGGGCCGCCCCCCGTGAGCGCCATGACCAGATCGAAACTCTTGATGGCAATGTGCGCCAGAATCATCAGGGTCGAGAAAAACACCGGACGCAATGCCGGCAGCACGATGCGCCAGTAGATGCGCGGCAGTGACGCGCCATCGATCTGGGCGGCCTTGATGATGCTGTCATCGATACCGCGCAAACCGGCCAGAAACAGTGCCATCACAAAACCCGAGGATTGCCACATGGCGGCGATCACGACCGTATAGATCGAATAATCCGGGTTCACCAGCCAGTCGAAGGTGAAGCTGGCAAATCCCCAGTCATGCAGCAGTTTTTCCAGGCCAAGACCGGGATTGAGCATCCACTTCCACGCAGTGCCCGTCACGATGAATGACAGTGCGAGCGGATACAGATAAATGGTGCGGAGCACACCCTCGGCGCGGATTTTCTGATCCAGCATCACCGCCAGGAAAATCCCGACAGCCATCGCCCCGCCGATGAACAGCACGCCGAAAATGCCCAGATTCTGCACCGCGGTCCACCAGCGCTCGCTGGCGAACAGTGCTTCGTACTGGGACAGACCTGCCGACTCGTAATTGGGCAGAATGCGCGAGCGGGTAAACGAGAGGTAACCATTCCAGGCGATGAAGCCATAAATGAAGACCAGCGAAAGCAGGAAAGAAGGTGCCAGAACCAGGCGCGGCAGCCAGCGCTCCGCAAACCCGTAGTGTGCGGATTGAGTGGTATGACTCATGTCGATCTCCAACCTCCCGCCTGCTGGCGGGAGGTATTCAGAGCAAGGCCTTGGTATGACTAGCCTGTGTGGCTATACCCTGATTATTGGACCTTGGCGGCGGTAGCCAGCTTGTCGGCAGCCTGCTGCGCCGACATCTTGTCGTCGTTCCAGTATTGCGACACCACGTCATAGATGGCCCCCTGGGTGGCCGAACGCATGGCCATGCCGTGAGCCCATGACGGAACCAGCGAACCGGACTTGGCCGTGGCCGCAAAATCAGCCGACGACTTCTTGCCGCATTCGTCGAATTTGGCCATGTCCATCCCGGTACGCGCAGGGATTGATCCCTTGTTCAGGTTGAAGGTTTCCTGGAATGCCGGGCTCATCAGTGCAGTAGCCAGATTATACTGCCCCTTCTCCACCTCCTTGCTGCCCTGCTTGAAGAACACAAAGGAATCGATATTGAAGGTGAAGGCCTTGTCGGTTCCCGGCGCGGCCACGCAGAGGAAATCCTTGCCCGGAACCTTTCCAGCGGCGAGGAATTCACCCTTGGCCCAGTCACCCATGAACTGCATGGCGGCCTTGCCGTTGATCACCATGCTGGTCGCCTGGTTCCAGTCACGACCAGCCGAATTTTTATCCGTATACGGCTTGAGTTTCTTGTAGGTTTCCAGTGATTTCAGCATGGTGGGGCTCTTGAGTGCCCCCTGATCGAGCTTGACGAAGGCTTTCTGATAGAAGTCCGCCCCGCCCACACCCAGCGCGATGCTCTCGAATACCGTGGCATCCTGCCAGGGCTGACCACCGTAGGCCAACGGCTGGATGCCGGCTTTTTTCAGCGCTTCCAGCGTGACGAACAGTTCATCCAGTGTTGCCGGCACCTTGGCATTGGCCTTTTTCAGCAACTCGGGGTTAACCCACAGCCAGTTCACCCGGTGCACGTTGACCGGTGCCGCCACATATTGCCCTTTGTACTTCATCACGCCCGAAACCACGGGTGGGAGCAGTTTGTCCCAGCCTTCCTTCTTGGCAACCGGATCAATCGTGGCAAGGACGCCTTCGTCACCCCACTCCTGGATGGCCGGGCCCTTGATCTGTGCCGCCGCAGGCGGCTGACCGGAAACCACACGGCTTTTCAGCACGGTCATGGCATTTTCACCTCCGCCACCGGCGACCGCGAAGTCTTTCCACTTGTGGCCCTTGCCTTCCATGGTTTTCTTCAACTCCACCGCCGCCTTGGCCTCACCGCCTGAGGTCCACCAGTGCAGCACTTCCACTTCGGCGGCGCTGGCGCCAAAAGCCAGCATCATGCCTGCAGCCAGAACGGCGATTTTCTGCTTTGCCATGTGTGTGATCTCCTGATTGTTGTGCTTCCGGAGTGGCTGCTCCGGATGTAGTTCAGAGTATGACAACTACACTCATTTGCAACATCAGGTCCTTACCCGTCAGGGACGGGCCTTATCCGGCAAGGTGACACACAGACAATTGAGAAAATCTGTAAGTAATCAAGCCTCAGCAACTACAAGGATTGACGTGGGTTTCGCCTACCCCTGTGGCAAACCTGCCGTTTATGGGCTTGCGCATGCAGCCGGCGAACGACATACCCCAAGAGCCTACCGGTCGGTAGCCGCTTCCATCCAAGATGTTCAGAGCGATACGCGCAGCACTTATGCCGCAACGCAGCATCAGCCAGCTTCAGCCAGCAGCGCCCGCAAACCAGCCTCATCCAGCACCGGCACTCCCAGCTCCTCGGCCTTGGCCAGCTTGCTGCCTGCGGCTTCGCCGGCGACCACATAGCTGGTTTTCTTCGAGACACTGCCACTGACCTTGCCACCGGCCGCCTCGATCATGGCCTGCGCCTCGTCCCGGGTGAGACTCGGCAATGTGCCGGTCAACACCAGCGTTTTGCCACTCAATACACCGGCGCTGGCGACCTGCGCGGGCAGGCCGGCGAGCAACTCCGCTCGCAGTGTGTCCAGCTGCTGCAATTGCCCGTTCTCATCACTGGTCAGCCAATTTTGTACACTGGCAGCAATCTCGGCGCTCAGCCCCGCATCCTGCAAGCGGCCAGTCGAAAAATCGCGCAGTTCGGCCAGCGTTGTCAGTGATGCCCCGAGCTGCGTGGCACGTGTTGCGGTAAGCTTCGGGATATCCAGCGCGGCCAGCAATGCCCCGGGCGCCAGCTTGTCGCGCAAGCCGGCATGCGGCGGTTTTTCCCCCTGCGGCGCAACCCCCAGCATCAGCAGTTCATCGATAACCTGCTGGTTGTGGGCTTCAGCGAAAAAGTCGGCTATAGCCGCTGCTACCGTTGCCCCGACATCGGGCAGTTGGCGCAGCAGCGCCGCCGGCGCACGGCGGATCAGGGCGAGACTGCCCAGCCAGTCGGCCAGCGTCTTGGCGGTCGATTCCCCCACATGCCGGATACCCAGCGCAAACAGAAAGCGATTCAGCGGCGGCGTCTTGCTGGCGGCAATCCCTTCCAGCAGGTTTTCCGCCCACCGGGTCGTCACCTGCCCGGCCTTCACCGTTTCCGGCACGACGCCGTCGCGCTCGTCGGCACGACGTTTCATGGCGAGGAAATCATCCAGCGTCAGCCGGTACAGGTCGGCCAGAGTCTTGACGTAATCCAGCTCGACCAGGTTGTCGATGTAACGCTCACCCAGTCCCTCAATATCCATCATGCGGCGGCCGGCAAAGTGGCGGATGGCTTCCTTGCGCTGCGCCGAACAGAACAGCCCGCCCGAGCAGCGTGTCACTGCCTCGCCGGGCTCGCGTACCACGTGGGAGCCACACACCGGACACTGGCTTGGCAGACGATACGGGGGGTATTGCTCGGTACGCCGCGTATCAAATAGATCTACGCCTGATACATCCTGCATCGGCCGGCGCTCCAGCACAACCGATACCACCTCGGGAATCACATCGCCCGCACGGCGCACGATAACGGTATCGCCAATGCGTACGTCCTTGCGGTCGACCTCATCCTGATTGTGCAGCGTGGCATTGGTCACCGTCACCCCGCCAACAAATACCGGTGCCAGCCGTGCCACCGGCGTGAGCGCGCCGGTACGGCCGACCTGCACGTCGATGGCCTCGACCACCGTCAGCGCTTCCTGAGCAGGATACTTGTGCGCCACGGCCCAACGCGGTTCGCGGCTGCGAAAGCCCAACTGCCGCTGCAGCGCCAGATCGTTCACCTTGTAGACCACGCCGTCGATGTCGAACGGCAGGGTGTCTCGCAGTGCAGCAACTTTGGCATGAAACGCAGCCAGCCCGCTCCCGCCCTGCGCCACCTCGCGCAGCTCACAGACCGGAAAGCCGAACGCAGCCAGCGCATCAAGGATACCTGCGTGCGTATCGGGCTGATCACTCCAGCCCTCGACAACTCCCAGCCCATACCCGAAGAACGACAGGGGCCGCTGTGCGGCGATGGCTGGATCCAGCTGGCGCACGGCCCCCGCAGCAGTATTGCGCGGGTTGGCGAAGGTCTTGTCACCGCGCTCGCGCTGCCGCGCGTTCAGTGCTTCGAAAGCATCGCGGCGCATGTACACTTCGCCACGCACTTCCAGTACGGCGGGGGCCCTGCCTTTGAGCCTGAGCGGAATCTGGCCGATGGTGCGGATATTCTGCGTCACGTCCTCACCAGTCGTACCGTCACCGCGCGTGGCGGCCTGCACCAGCACGCCGTGTTCGTAACGCAACGAGATCGCCAGACCGTCAAATTTCAGCTCGGCCGCATACTCGAGTGGCGGATCAAGCGGCAGCAGATCCAGCTCACGACGCACACTGGCATCAAACGCTTCGGCACCGGCAGCGGTGACATCGGTTTCCGTGCGGATCGACAGCATCGGCAGGGCATGGGTTACCGGGGCAAATTCGGCCAACGGCTTGCCGCCGACCCGCAGCGTGGGCGAATCAGCGGTTCTGAGCGCTGGATGCAGTGCTTCCAGTGCGTCCAGCTCGCGAAACAAGCGATCGTATTCCGCGTCGGGGACGCTGGGGGTATCAAGCACATAATATTCATGCGCGTAGCGGTTCAGCAG
Organism: Chitinilyticum piscinae; assembly: GCF_015223195.1. Taxonomy (GTDB): domain Bacteria; phylum Pseudomonadota; class Gammaproteobacteria; order Burkholderiales; family Chitinibacteraceae; genus Chitinilyticum; species Chitinilyticum piscinae. The sequence goes on from NZ_JADFUA010000004.1 coordinate 249,097, forward strand.
CTCGCGCAGCTCGGCCACGCGGTTCAGTTCGGCAGTCGTCGGGGTAGACACATCGGTCTCCAAAGCAAACGCCGCTGACTGGCAGCGGCGTTTATCCATCAGGCGGGGTGAATATCAGGCGAACAGACGCAGCGCCGCTACCGATCCGGGAGCAATGCCACGATCATCCATGCGGGCATAGATGCCAGCAAGTTGCTTACGGATGCTGGCGATGCTGGGCGGAGTCAACGGCTTGCCGTTGTCGTCGACCAGATTGCCAGCCAGCGCACCCGACAGGCTCTGGGCGAAATCGCACAGGTAATCAAATACCGGCAAGCCTCCGGCCACCCGCGGCACGTCAAACAGCAGCGTGAGGGCCTCCGAGGTTTTGCCAAACGGCGACTGATCCTGATTGGCCAGGGTAAACAGTGTCTTGCCCGAATCGCTGCGATAGTGGAACGCGCCATCCTGACCGCGCACCAGACCGGATTGCTCGGCAAGCACCCGCACCTTTTCCAGCGGGAATGGGCGATCAACGGCAAGGATATTCAGACCGATCAGCACATCAACACCGGCACAGAAATCATCCAGATCTTGCGCTGATGCGAGCTTGCTGCTGCGCTGCGGATAGGAAACACTGGCTTCGATGCCATCGGCAAACTGCTGCACGCTCATGGTGAAGGCATTGAGCTGCTCGGGGGTAACGGCGCCCTGACGGTCGGCCAGTTGCAGCGCGATGCGCAGTTCGCTGTAGCGGCTGCGGCTGTGCGGGTGAACGGCTTCCCAGTGATCCTGCACGGTACGGCCGATCACCTGGATGCGCTTGGCACCGGAGAACGGCGGCACTTCACCCGCCGAGACCGGCTCGCCGGCATGCACTTCAGCAATGAAATCCAGCGCGGGATCGATCAGGCTGGTCGCCAGCAACTCGGCCGGCGCATCGGCTTCGTCATCCTGTACGGCAGCGAACGCGGGGGCGTGGGAAACTGGTGCCGCAGCGGCGGCAGCCGGGCTAAGCACGCGCACCGGAGCGGGAGCAGGTGCCACTGGCGCAGCCGGTGCCGGCTGAGGCGCACGCGCGGCGAGTGCCGGGGGCATCGGCGGAATATCATCCTCGCCAACCAGCGGCTCCGGATCGTCATCCACCAGCACGGGCGCAAGCCGCGGTTCGTCAATCAGCGGTTCGACACGCAGGGCCTCTCCCTGACGCACGACATTTTTCGGGGTATCCATCAGCACATCGGGCTGATTCCGGGCAAAGGCCTTGCCGGCCTCCTTGCGGTAGCGGTATTCCTGCCACCAGTTAAATGCATAGACTGCCGCGACAATCGTTCCGCCGACAATCAGTGATCCGAGTTGTAAATCTGTCATATCCAGTTCAGGCGTATCTGCTTGTCATCGTACCCGCCACAAGGCGGACGCGTTTTCATCCGTGGGCGCTGGGCGCCTCTTTCGTGTACTGCATTTGTTCCGCATCAGGCCGGGGCTGCTTCGCGCATGTCGAGTGCGGCAGCAATATCGACGGCCACCACACGCGACACCCCCTGCTCCTGCATCGTGACACCGACCAGTTGCTCGGCCATTTCCATGGCCAGCCGGTTGTGGCTGATGAACAGGAATTGCGTGCGTTCGGCCATTTTCTTGACCAGATCGCAAAAACGCAAGGTATTCGCGTCGTCCAGCGGCGCATCCACCTCATCCAGCAGGCAAAATGGTGCCGGATTGAGCCTGAATAGCGAGAATACCAGACTTAGCGCCGTAAGTGCTTTCTCCCCCCCCGAGAGCAGGTGGATGGTCGCGTTCTTTTTGCCCGGCGGCTGCGCCATGATCTGCAGGCCGGCATCGAGGATTTCCTCGCCGGTGAGCACCAGCTCGGCATGACCACCGCCAAACAGCATCGGAAACAGCTCCTGCAGATTGCCGTTGACCGCATCGTAGGTGCCCTGCAGCAGTGCGCGCGTTTCGCGATCAATGCGGCGAATGGCATTTTCCAGCGTATCCATTGCAGCATAAAGATCGGCGCTCTGCGCCTGCAGATACCCCTCGCGTTCGCGCGCGGCCTCCAGCTCCTGCAGTGCGGCAAGGTTCACCGCCCCCAGGGCATTCACTGCTTGCGAGAGCTTGCCGATCTCGCTAACGAGCGCCCCGACCTTCATGCCCGGTTCCAGCTTTTGCTGCAGCAGCGCTTCATCCGCTGCGGCCTCGGCCAGCTCCTGCGCAAAACGCTCCAGCGCAAGCCGCGCCTCCTGCTCGGCCAACCTGGCGGCACTGACGGCTTCGCGCGCGGGCTCGAGGGTAGCCTCGACCAACTGGCGTGCTGCTTCGACCTCACGCAACTGCTGCGCTATGCCATTGAGCGTGTCTCGGGCCGCCGCGAGCAGGCGTTCCTTCTCGCTGCGGATATTGACCGCATCCTGGAAGCCCACGTCGAAGTCGCCTTCGTCGATCCCGGCCAGCTCTTCCAGCAGCTCGGCGAGCCGCTCCTGTTGCGCATCCTGCTGCTGCACCAGGTCTTCGCTGCGACGCGAAAGCTCGGCCAGCCGCTGTGCCGCACTCTGTACGGCAAAGCGCGCTTCCTGCGCCTGCCGGTCGGCCTCGCGCAACTGGCTGCGCTTGAGCGTCAGCGCGGTTTCGGCTTCGACGCGATCCAGCTTCAGGTTTTCCAGCTGTTCGTCTAGTGGCGCCAGTGCTGCCTCCTGAATCACCGCTTCGCTTTCGCAATCACGCAGTGCGCGTTCTTCATCGTCCAGCTGACGACGCAGCTGGCGCAACTCGTCCTGCAGCTGAGTCATGCGCAGACTGGCCTGCTCGCGCTCGGCCTGCCGGCGTGCCTGCTCGCGCTCGGCCTGATGCACGTACTGGCGCTGGCGATTTTCCAACTGACGCTGCTCGCGCAGCTGTGCCTCGATCTGCAGCAAGCTGCTGCCGGCTTCGGAGAGCTGCATGGCGGCCAGCCGCACGGTTTCTTCGGCTTGCGGCAATGCGGCATCCAGTGCGGCCAGCTCCTGCTGGCGCGCCAGTGCACCGGTTTCACCGGCTGCGGCAACCTGGTAGTGCACCGCATGGCGCTCAACGCTGTGCCCGTCCCGGGTCAGGATCTGCTGAGCTGCGTGCAATTGATCCTGCCAAGCCAAGGCCTGTACCAGATCATCGGCGACCAGAAAGGGCGCCAGCCAGTCTGCCAGCACCGGCTGCCAACGGGCATCGTGGGCCTGAACATAACTTGCCAGTGTGGCCAGGCCTGTTTGCGCAACGGCCTCTGGGGCTAATGCCCCGGCCCTGCCGGGACGCACAAGCAGCAAAGAATCAGGCGGGGGTATATCCGGGTAGCCATCCACCATTAATGATTTCAGCCGCATACCCAGCGCAGTTTCAATCAGTTCGGCATAACCGGCTTCGACGGTGAGCGTGGCTAGCAAGGCCGGCAGTGCGGCATAGCCCTGCTGCTTCAGCCAGGCATCCAGCTCGCCGGCCCGTCTGGGCGTCTGCAGCCCGGTAAGGACTTCGTGCCGGGTTTGCTGGGCAGCCAGAGACAGCCGAGCCTGCTCATGCTGCTGGCGCAGATCTTGTTGCTGTTCACGAATTTCCTGCAGACGGGATTCACTGTCCTGCATGCCAAGCACGAGCTCTTCGAGCGCCATCCTTGCCGCATCGAGTTCCAGCTGATCGTCTTCGCCCTCATCCGGCACGACGGTACGTGCCTGTTCGGCAGTCAGCCGGGTCAGCCGCTCGCGCAACTGGTCGCGCTGCCGTGCATGGTTTTGTGCCTGCTGGCGCGCCAGCTGCGCGGCAGCCCGCGCCTGCGCATGGCGCTCGCGCAAGGACTGGAAGCATTCATCCAGCTCGGCCTGCGCCTGCTCCAGCTCCGGCAGCCGCAGATGTTCCTCTTCGGCTTGCAGCGCCGTTTCCTCGGCGCGGAGGCTGGCCTCTTCGCTGCGCAGCAGCCAGTCTTCCATTTCGGCGGCCAGCTGGCGCCGGGTCTCGTCCAGCCTTTGCAGACTGTCACGCGCCGACTGCGCCTCCTGGCTGAGCCGCTGGCGAGTCTGGCGCAAATGCTGCAGTTGCTGCTCCAGTCGCGCAACAGTGGCATTGGCATCATAGAGATGCCCCTGTGCATGATGGACATCGTCACTCGCGCGGAAATGCGCCTCGCGCAATTCTTCCAGCCGGGCTTCCTGTGCACGCAACTGCGCCAGCTGGGCATCGAGTGCGGTCTGCGCGGCATCGATGGCCTGACGGGCGGCTTCGGCCTCGCGGGCGGCCTCAAGCTTGCGCAGCAATGCCAGCAAATTCTGTTTTTCGGTAATGGTTTCGCGCAGATTCTGGTAGCGGCTGGCCACCTCGGCCTGCGCGGCCAGCTTGTCAAGCTGGCGCTCCAGTTCCTGCCGGATATCTTCAACCCGCGCGAGATTGTCGCGGGTATCGGCCAGCCGCGATTCCGTTTCGCGGCGGCGTTCCTTGTACTTGGACACGCCCGCAGCTTCTTCCAGAAAGTGCCGCAGCTCCTCGGGGCTGGCCTCGATGATGCGGTTGATCATCCCCTGGCCGATGATGGCATACCCGCCCTTGCCGACGCCGGTACCAAGAAAGAGATCGGTAATGTCGCGCCGCCGCACCGCCTGGTTATTGATGCAATAGTTCGACTCACCCTGCCGCGTCAGCACGCGCTTGATGCTGATTTCGGTGAACTGGCCCCACTGGCTCTGCACCGTTCCCGCCGAATTGTCGAACACCAGCTCGACGGAGGCACGACTCACGGCTTTGCGCGTGGTCGAGCCGTTGAAAATCACGTCCTGCATCGATTCGCCACGCAACTGCTTGGCGCTGGATTCACCCAGCACCCAGCGCACGGCATCGATGACATTTGACTTGCCGCATCCATTTGGGCCGCAGACAGCCACCAGCTGACCCGGCACGGCAATCGACGTGGGGTCTACGAAGGATTTGAATCCGGCCAGCTTGATGTGGGAAAGGCGCACGGCAGCAGCAGAAGTTGCGGGTGCGCCGATTGTACCGGACTGGCCCGCCGCTCGCAGCGACGGGTTTAGCCGAATGCGGTTTTGCTACTGATTCAGGCGCGTCAGCTTGTTGCCCTGTACGCCCAGGCCGGCCATCAGCCCTTTCTGGCTGAAGATGAAGGCGTAAATGTCGTCCTTGATCGTCTTGGTGGTCATGCTGCGCCCCATGCCTTCATCGACCAGCACCACACTGGGACCAACACCCACTTCGAAACCCTGCTGCGCATCCAGCGCAGCCACCGCGCCGTCATTCATCAGAAACAGCGCGTAGCCGTATTTCTGCACGCCGGCCTGCAGCCCCCATGAGGCGCCTGCCGTGCTGTAGTAAGCCACCGGCTTGCCCTGACGCCACAACACCCCCTCGCCGTACTGTCCACCCACGACCAGGCCGCCTTTTTTCACGGCCGGAAATACCAGCACGGCCACGGCCTGGGCATGCAGCGCTTTCGCGGCAGGCACACTGGATACCAATTTTTGCAGCGCAGCCTGGGAAGACTTGTTCAGGGCAGTTTGCTCGGACGCGGTCAATGCACTGGCATTTGCAGCCAGCAGCCAACTGCCACAGAGCAGCAGCAAGAAATAACGCTTCACAACGTGCAGCATGACAGACTCCAGAAAGTGTAATGACCTCCCTGTTATAGCCTGCCATGCGGATTGCTACTGCTTATTCCTCCAGCAGGCTGCGCAGCATCCACGCGGTTTTTTCGTGGACTTCCAGTCGTTGCGTCAGCAGATCGGCCGTAGGCTGGTCATTGGCTGCATCCACCAGCGAAAACAGGCTGCGCGCGGTACGCGCGGTGGCCTCCTGGGCGGCGACGAGGTGCCGGATCATGTCATTGGCCCTGGGTACCCCCTCAACCTCCTTGATCGATGCCAGTTTGACAAACTCCTTGTAGGTGCCCGGCGCCGGCTCGCCCAGCGCGCGGATGCGCTCGGCAATCATGTCCAGCGCGGTCCACTGTTCCGAGTACTGGTTCATGAACATCACATGCAGGCTGTTGAACTGCGGCCCGGTCACATTCCAGTGAAAATTGTGCGTCATCAGATAGAGCGTGTAGCTGTCCGCCAGCAGGCGGGACAATCCAGCCGCAATCGCCTTGCGATCCTTGTCGGAAATGCCGATGTCGATGCGGGGAGCGGAAGCAGTTTTCTTGCTGGCCATCTTGGTCTCCTTGACGTTCTCTGCCGCGCGAATCGGCGGCGTTTCATTGCCAGTTAACTACACGACCGTGCGGATTTGAAGTAGATTTTACCGATCTGCAAGTTTGACAAAAGCAATCACCAGCCAAGGAGAAACCATGCTTGCCCATATCTATGTCGCCCCCGGTTTTGAAGAAGTCGAACTCGTCACCATCGCCGATATCCTGCGGCGTGGCGGTGTCGACACACGCCTGATTTCGCTGGATGAAACTCCCGCCCAAACGGGCGCACACGGCATCACGCTGCACACCGACCAGCCCTTCAGTGCAGCAGAAGGAATGCTGGCCGATGCCATCATTCTGCCAGGCGGTGGCCCGGGCACGCAGGCCATGCTGGCCAGCCCGGCGCTGCATGTGCGGCTGCAGGCGCACAAGTCGGCAGGCAAATTGGTCGCCGCCATCTGCGCGGCGCCGATGGTACTGGCCAAGGCCGGCGCGCTCGCCGGTGAAACCGCCTGCTGCTTCCCTGGCTGCGAAGCCACGCTAAACAGCGTCGGCGCCAGCGTAAGCGCATACAACGTGGTCGAGAGTGGCAGCGTAATCACCTCGCGCGGCCCGGCAACGGCCGCGAGCTTTGCCCTGACCCTGCTGGGCAAGCTGGCAGGTGAAACCGCCGCACGCGAAGTCGGCCGTGCCATGCTCTACCTTTAATCCCGGGGTAGGCCAGGTACGCGCTGTTCAACTCCTGGCCAGAACACAAGCTCACCCAGTGCATTGATCAGGAGAACTCTGCATCACCAGCCGGCGATCGTGCTGCTCATCGGCCAGGCTTACAAGGGATTCTTCTTTTTCGCGGCAGTGCGGGCTAGTGTTGGGGTAACTGCAACCGGAGCGCAATCATGCGAAGCTATGTACTGATCCTGTTGCTGCTGCTCTCCCCTCTGGCGCTGTGCGAGGACATTACCCTCCGGCTGCAAGCCCGTCGCGATGGCCAGCATGAGTACTATCATCGCTTGCTTAGTGAGGCGCTGCGTGCACAAGGGCATACCGTCACGCTGCAGGTCAGCCCCGAACTGCCGGCAGCCCGACGCAACCAGTTGCTGGAAAGCGGGGAAATCAGCGTCCACTGGCTCCTGCAAAGCAAGCAGCGCGACGCGCAATATCTGCCAGTCCCCGTCGGACTGACCAAAGGGCTCATCGGCCAGCGCCTGCTGCTGATCCCGCGCGGCGCATCCACCCGCCTTGCCGGGGTAAACAACCTGGCCGATCTGCAGGCACTGAATCTGCGAGCCGGAATGGGCAAGGACTGGTTCGATGTGCGGATCTGGCAATTCAACCGGCTACCCGTATTCGAGCAAACCGGCGACTGGCAACTGCTATACCGAATGCTGCTCACACCGGAGCGCCAGATCGATTATCTGCCACGAGGCGCACTTGAAATCGGGCCGGAACAGCAGTCCCGCCCGGAGCTGGAAATCGAACCGCGGCTAGTGCTGGTGTATGACCGGGACTTCATTTTCTATGTCAGCCCCCGGGAACCCGGTTTGCACGATGCAATCAGCCAGGCTCTCACGGCTGCGGCAGAAAGCGGACTGCAGCAACGCCTGCTGGAGCAGCATTTCCGCAAACAGCTGCAACCGCTGAACCTGCAGCAACGCGTCCGGATCCCCCTAGTGGTACCTGACGAGCTGTAGCCTGGCTCAACCGTCAACCACAGGCAGGGCAGGCAATCCGTGACGCGCACGGGCACGGTTGCACGCCGAGGCGAAATTGCCGATCTCTGCCAGCGGCGCAAATTCACGGCACGGCGACGGGCGTTCTGCATAGATGCCGCACCAGACCTTCTCGCCGATGGTGCCGCACAGCGCCAGACAGCGCGGATTGGCGTAATCGGTCCCCTTCAACCGTGCGTGCTCGTACCCTTCTGGATCAGCCAGACCGTCCGGCACGCGCCCGCCTTCGCTTTCAAGCTCGGAGCTGTGGAAGGTCACGCGAAATGCGGCGCAGCAGGCGCCACAGCTAAGACAGGGATTATCCATCGATTGGCCGGCAGAAAAGGGATCAACGCGCAGCTATTTACCCTGTTCCTTGCGTCTTGCCAAGCCGCTAGCGGCATGCGGGTGCTAGAATCCCGCACAATCTGAACGCCACCCTGCTGCTTTCCACCATGCTCAAACGCCCGCGCACTCCCCGCCGCAACCGCCGTACCGCCGACCTGGACGAACTGATCCGGCTGGCCAATGGTCTGGCCGACTCCTGCACCCGCCCCGAAGACGAGTTCTGGATCGCGGCACTGGATGAAGCCGTTCTGCCACTGCTGGAGGGTGGAGACGAGGAAAGCCTCAACGTGGCGCTGGAGACCCTGGCTCAGGCTGAATCGGATGCCTGGAGTGAACTCGCCAATGCCATCGAAGCGGCCTGCGAAACGCGCATCGTCCAGCATGACGGGCAGGACTGGCAGGTGGTATTGCTGGCGGCACCATTACTAAGCTGGTCGCGCTATGCCATACCGACCGGCGCACTGGGCCGTGAACTGCTGCAGACCCTGCGCGTCCAGCTGGGCGCGCATATTCTGGCACGCGGCACGCGCCTCGCCCTGGTCGATTATCTGTTCAGCCCGGATCAGCTGCCGCAGGGGTTCTGCCCCACTTATGCATTGCTGCAGGAAATGGCGCCACTGGCAGTCCGCGCGCAGGATCTAGCGCTGGCTGATGCGGCACTCCCGGAAACCGCAGCTTTTCTGTCGGATTCGCGCTACATCGTCGCGGCAGTTGCCGCGCCACTGGGACAAGCCCTGTTCCGCTGGCAGGAAGACGATGGTGAGCGCAAGGAGGCCGAGGTGCAATGGCGCAAACAGGGCGCCGCGGCACTGACGCCGGTCTTCGCCGGCTGCGCAATGGAAGCACTGTTACCCCAAGCCTATTTTGCCGCCTGGCGCGAAACCGACCGGGCATCACGCGCGTACTCCATCCGCGCCACCGTCTCCTTCCTGCAGCTGACATTGAATCTGGAAGCGCGGCAGATCAGTGCCGCAGTAGCCGCCTGTTACAAGCAGCGGCTGGAAGAATACCGTATCGGCTTCATGCTCAACCGTGGCAGCCAGGTCGTGCATGGCGTGGTCTGGCCACTGCTGGATGGTGAAAACGAACACAGCGACTGCATCGGCGAAATCGAAGCCATCCTGCGTGAATGTGGCATCAGTACGATCACCGTGCACGATCACAGTTTCCCCTGCGATCACTGCGATGACTGTGGCAGCCCGTTATTTCCGAACAGTGATGGCGAACTGCTGCACACCGAGCCCCCGGAAGAAGCGCAGGAGCAGGCACCGCAGCACCTTCACTGATACCCATTCATGTATACGCATGAAGCCATTTCAAATAAAAAGCCGGGTGCTTATACCCGGCTTTTTGTTTGAAAGAAACAATACCCCTGTGGTGAGCATCCGCAGTGGTGTGAGCCGGACAACGTCAACCGTCCGGCATTCCCAACCACGGTCAGCATCACGCAGACTTTTGGCAATTGAATGGGCTGATGTGGGTGCTCTGGAGCTGCCCTTGCAAGCGCCACATGAATGGCATACCTGAGGGCATACTGCAAAGCCAAAAACAAAAAAGCCCTGATTTATCAGAGCTTTTTTGGCGAATTCTGGCGGAGAGAGGGGGATTCGAACCCCCGATAGGCTATTAACCTATACACGCTTTCCAGGCGTGCGACTTAAACCACTCATCCATCTCTCCGGAAGAGGTGCGAACTATACACACACTCGGAGCAACTGGCAAACCTGTAATACGATTTTATGGAGCAAGGCTGTAAAAAAGCGCGCCCGCAAGGGGCGCGCTGACCATCATTCCACTAGCTCAATCAGAACTCTTCCCAGTCATCGCCCTCTGCGGCTACGGCCGCACGAAGCGGCGCTGCCGGTTTGGCCTTGACTGCACGGACAGGCATGCCAGCCGGTTTCGCGGGTTTGCTGGCCGCAGGCAAGGCGGGAGCAGGCTTGGCGGGCGCAGCGTGCACCGGTGCCGGAGCGGCCAGGCGCAGACTGCTGCGTTCCAGCTTGAAGGCACTGACAGCCTGCGCCAGCGTTTGCGCCTGTTCCTGCAGCGACTCGGCCGCCGCCGAAGCTTCCTCGACCAGCGCAGCATTTTGCTGGGTAACTTCATCCATCTGGATCACTGCCTGGTTGACTTGCTCGATCCCCGAGCTTTGCTCAATCGAGGCGCTGGATATCTCGGCCATGATGTCCGTCACCCGCTTGATGCTGTTTTCGATTTCAGCCATGGTCGTACCCGCTTCGCCCACCAGCTTCGAGCCATCATCAACCTTGCTGACCGAGTCACTGATCAGCTGCTTGATTTCCTTGGCCGCTGATGCCGAACGCTGCGCCAGGCTGCGCACTTCGGAAGCCACCACGGCAAAGCCGCGCCCCTGTTCCCCCGCACGCGCAGCCTCGACGGCCGCATTGAGCGCCAGGATATTGGTCTGGAAGGCAATGCCGTCGATGACACTGATGATGTCGACAATCTTGCGAGAGGACTCATTGATCGAACTCATGGTATCGACAACACGCCCAACCACTTCGCCGCCCTTGGTGGCCACGTCCATGGAGCCGCGGGCCAGCTGGCTGGCGACCTTGGCATTTTCGGCGTTCTGTTTCACCGTGCTGGTGAGTTCTTCCATGCTTGATGCCGTTTCTTCGAGGCTTGCCGCCTGCGATTCGGTACGGCGTGACAGATCCGAATTGCCTTGTGCGATTTCATGGGCAGCCGAGTTGATCGATTGCCCACAATCCGCGATTTCGCCGACCAGATTCTGCAAATTGGCCACCGTGAGATTCACTCCCTGCTTGGTTTCGCCGAACAAGCCGGGGTAGTCCTTGCTGATGGTTTGGGTCAGATCGCCCTGCGCCAGGGCCGAAGCTACGCGTATGACATCCCGCAAGCCGGTTTCCGTCACATCCGAAAGCTGGTTCAGCAACTCCGACAAACGACGGGTGTAGCCCTGCTTGTCCTGCAGTGCCATTTTGACACTGAAATCACCCCGATCTGCCGCAGCAGCCACCAGATGTTCAATCTCGGCCACGATCTTGCGCAACGCCTCGACGGTGTTATTGACCCCCTCCTTCGTTGCGCCGAAGAGTCCCGGGTAGTCCTTGGTTATCGATTGGGACAGGTCGCCACTGGCAAGTGCCTTGGCAACCCGCAGCACATCATTGAAGCCGACATCGCAAGTTTCAACCAGCCGATTGAGATTCTCCACCATCTCGCGGAACACGTACTGATACTGGGCCGCATCGGCACGCTGGCTGAAATCACCTCGCGCCCCCGCTTCGGAAAGCAGTTTCACATCGTTGCTAATCGCCAGCAGCGATGCCTTGACCTGATCAATTGCGCTCGTAATCTTCGCCTTATCGCCTGGCAGCCGGTCCATATCCGGCGCGAAATTGCCGCGGGAGTACTCGGTGATCACCTCGACGATTTTCATCTTCACCGCGATGTGGGCGTTCACCAGCGTGTTGATGTCCGTCGCCATCTGCGCAAAGCTGCCGGCAAACTGACTCGCATCAATCTGCTCGCGGATCCAGCCTGCTTCGTGCTGCTGCGCCATCTGGCGCTGGGCTGCAATAAAGCGGTTGATGCCGTCCTGCATCTGTTTCATCGCGGCCAGCACACTGCTGTCATCACCGGCCCTCAGCTCAAACGCGTTATCCATCTTGCCTTGCGCCACAGCGAGTGCAATTGCCGCGGCATCACCGGGCTCGCCACCGAGCTGCCGCTTCAGATGCCGCACGATGAGCCAAGCCAGCAGTCCACCCAATACGAGGGCCAGCACGGCCATCAGTATCACCTGCAGGCGTGCGGCATTGGCCAAGTCGTCCGCTTCCTTGCCTTCCGTTTTCATCAACTCGGACTGATAGGTGATCAGTTGTCCCAACGATTCACTGTAAGCCTGATTGGTCGCACGCAACTCACCCAGCATCAGCAGCTTGGCTTCTTCCGGGCTGGTTTTGCGCAATTCCAGGAATCGATCAAGATTTTTGCTGAATTCGGCCCGCTTATCCGTGGCATCCTGCAGCAGAGCTCGGCCCTTTTCGGATTTGATGAGCTTATCCAGCTGCTCGTACAGCTCGCTGTTTGCCTTGCGCATTTCGGCCACCGAGGCAAGCGCAGCATCAATATCCTTTTGCTCGCTAAACAGCATGGCATTGCGGTTCTGCAATGCCACCCCATCCAGATTTTTCTGGAGTTTGTGGACGAGTTCAGTCTTGGGATAGCGATCATTGAGCATCATTTCAATACCGCCATTGAGCTGCTCGATGCGCAAATACGCCAGCGCACTGATCAGCAGCAGTAAAAACAGCACGACCCCAAACCCGATCCCCAGCTGGGTGCCAACTTTCATGGATTTACCGGAGGACATCGCCTTCTCCTGGCATCTGATTGACTGACAATACCGGAAAACAACCCGGTCACTTGCACGACAACACAGCACACATCAGCAGACCGAAAGTACAAGGACAGCTATTGGCGCCTTACAAATCACTATAGCGCTCGACTTCTGCAAGGCAAGTACGGCTTGCTGCAATGCACAAACAACATCGATCCTGCTGCGGCCCGGGATTGTGGTCTAGATTGATGGAGTGCCCTCACGCCTGCATCTGCCCGCCATGACAGCTGAACTTGATCTTCACGTATTCCGGCAACTGGTCGACCAGAACCCTGCGGGGATGTATCTGACCGATACCCGGGGAAACTGTCTTTATACCAACCCGGCCTGGCAGATCATGTACGGGCTGGATGCCGAACAGGCTCTGGGCGCAGGCTGGGCCTCGAGCCTGCATCCGGACGACAGCGAGCAAGTGTTCCGGCAATGGCAGCTGGCCGTGCAACGCGGCAGCGCGTTTGAAATGACCTTCCGTATCCGTGTTCCTGATGGCGAAACCCGCTATGTCCTGTCGCGTGCCCGCCCCTTGCATGATCAGGAAGGCAATACAGTCGGCTATGTTGGCAATGTCGAAGACATCACGCCCTTGCACATGCTGGGTAATCAGCTGGCCGAACGCGAGCAGCATATCGCCAGCCTGCTCTCGCACCTCCCTGGCATGGCCTACCAGTGCCGCAATGATCCGGACTGGACGGTGCTGTATGCCAGTGAGGGTTGCCTGCCGCTGACCGGTTATCCGGTCGCGGCACTGTTGGGCAACCGCGACACCTGCCTGGGCGATCTGGTGCACCCCGATGACCGCGAGTGGCTCTGGCAGAAGTGCCAGCATCATCTGGCGCAGCGCCTGCACTGCAGCAATGAATACCGCATCGTCACCGCCGATGGCCAGATCAAATGGGTCTGGGATCAGGCTGACGGCCGTTACGATGCCGATGGGCAATTGGTGTATATCGAGGGCTACATCAGTGACATCAGTGCCCGGCGGGAGCGCGATCAGGCGCTGCTGGAAAGTCAGGCCAAATTCCAGGATCTGTATGACCATTCACCGGACATGCTGCTGTCCATCGATCCGCATAGTGGCCTGATTCTCGAATGCAACCAGACACTATTGAATACCCTTGGACGTACCAAGGCGGAGACCATAGGCTGCAGCGTCTTCGACATCTATACCCTCGAAAGTGCCGATATGGTGCGGCGAGTTACCCTGCCCTATTTTCTTGAGCATGGCGAAATTCGCGATGTCGAGCTATCAATACGCACCCGCAGTGGCAAAGTATTGACTGTTTTGCTCAGTAGTACTGCGGTGCGCGATGCGAACGGACGCATCTTGCACACCCGCTCGGCATGGCGGGACATCACCGCCCAGCAGGCAGCAGCCAAAGCACGGCAGCTGACTGAACAACGACTGCAGCAGCTCTATGACAGCCTGACCATATCGGTCTGGCTGGAGGACAAGACGGCGCTGCTGCAGCACATGGAGCAACTGCGGCACGACGGAGTGACCGATCTGGCAGCCTATCTGGATGAACATCCGGCGGCCGTATTTGAAATGGCGCAACTGATGCGGGTTATCGACGTCAACCCGACAACGCTGACGCTGTTTGAAATCCCGGATAAACAGCAGCTTCTGGATGAGGGTTTCTTGGCCCTGTTCGGGCCTGATGCCCCACAGGTCATGCGCGACGAATTGCTGGCCTACTGGCGTGGCGACCCGCAATTCAGCGGCGAAGTCGATCTGCAGACTTGCAGCGGCAAAGCGCTGCGCGCGCAAATCTCCTATCCCATCCCGCGCGATCTGGACGAGGCAGTCTGTGTCCCAGTGAGCATTCTGGATATTTCGGCACGGGTACAGCTCGAGCAGGAACAGCGCCTGCACAGCGAGATGCTGCTGAATATGGAAGAAGGCATCCATCTGGTGCGCGCCGACAGCGCCGAGATTGTCTATGCCACCCCGCGCATGGAGCGGCTATTCGGCTACGCTCCTGGTGAGTTGCTCGGCATGCCGGTGCATCAGCTCAATGCCCAGAGCGGCCAGGATCCGGAGCAGCTGGCCAGCCGCATCATGCAGGCATTGCGCAGCCAGGGCGTCTGGCATGGGGAAGTACACAATCGCCGCAAGGATGGCAGCGAATTCTGGACCCAGGCACATATATCGACCTTCCATCATCGCGAACACGGTCTGGTCTGGGTCACCGCCCAGCGCGACATCAGCGATTTCCACCGGGCACAGGATCAGCTGGCGTTCACCAATGCCGAATTGGCCGCTGTTGCGGAGATTCAGGGGGCCTTCATCGAAACCCAGAACGAGGAAAATGCCTTTGCGCGGATGCTGGAGTTGCTGCTGCAGCTCACACACAGCGAATACGGCTTCATCGGCGAGGTGTTCCTTGACCCCGAGAATGATCAACCTTATCTGAAAACGCATGCCCTCACCGACATCAGCTGGGATGACGCTACCCGGGCGCTGTACGCCCGCAGCCTGCAGGGCGGACTGGAATTTCGCAATCTGGATACGCTCTTCGGTTACTGCATGAAAGAGCGGCAACTGGTCATCAGCAACGACCCGGCTAACGACCCGCGCGCCGGTGGTTTGCCCAAAGGGCATCCGCCATTGAAGGCATTCATCGGCTTGCCGGTATTTCGCGGCAACGAAATGGTGGGATTGATCGGCCTGGCCAACCGGCCAGGCGGCTATACAGCGGAGATTGCGGAGAACCTGACGCCAGTGGTGGCCACATTCAGCCAGGTTATTTTTGCGCTGCACAGCCGCCGCGAGTACCACCGTACCAGTGCCGCGCTGCGCGAAGCCGAAAACCGCCTGCATTTTGCCATCGAGGCTGCCGGTCACGGCATCTGGGACTGGGATATCGCCGGCCAGCGCGTCAGCTATGACCATGGCTGGCAACGCCTGCTGGGCTTTTCACCCGAGGAAATGCCGGGGACGCCGCAAAATGATTTTGGCCAGGTCCATCCGGATGACCGTGCCGTGGTCGAACAAGCCTTGCAGGCGCATCTGAGTGGTCAGGCCGAGCTGTTTCTGGCGGAATGCCGGGTACGCCACAAGGCGGGCCACTACCCCTGGATGCAAATCCGCGGCATGGTCACCAGCCGCGATGAAGCCGGGGTAGCGCTGCGCATGCTGGGCACCATCACCAACATCGACCGGCGCAAGCACATCGAAGCCGAGCTCGATTCCCAGCGCGGCCAGCTCGCAGGCATGATCGATACGGCAATGGATGCCATCGTGACCACCGATGCCGATTTCTGCATCATCCTGTTCAACCATGCCGCTGAAAGCATGTTTGGGTTCAGCGCCAGCGAAGCCATCGGCCAACCGATCGAATTGCTCATCCCGCCGGCGCAGGCGCTGCTGCATCGCGACATGATGCGACGCTTTGCTGCCAGCGGCAGCCAGAGCCGGCGCATGAAGGGCATCAGTGTGCGGCAGATCATCGGGCAACGGCGCAACGGCCAGGTGTTTCCGGTGGATGTGGCCATCTCGTATTCGGAAAACAGTGGCCGTCCGATCTACACGGCCATGATTCGCGACATTACCGAGCGCAAGGCCGCCGAAGATGAATTGTTGCAACTGGCCGCAACGCTGGAGCACCGGGTCATCGAACGCACCCGGGAGCTGGAACAGGCCAAGGAAGAAGCGGAAGCCGCCAGTCTCGCCAAGAGCACCTTCCTGGCCAATATGAGCCATGAAATCCGCACCCCGCTCAATAGCGTGCTCGGCATGGCCTATCTGGCCCAGCAGACGACACTCAGTCCCCAGCAGCGCGATTACCTGGAAAAAATCACCCTGTCAGGCAACCATCTGCTTGGGCTGCTGAACGATATTCTCGATTTTTCCAAGATCGAGGCCGGCAAACTGGAGCTCGACTCGGGCGATTTCTCCTTGCGCAGTCTGGTTGAAACACTGCGCATCCTGCTGGAGCAGAAAGCACAGGAAAAACAGCTCACTCTGCTCCTTGAGGTGGACTCGCAGATCGCTGACCTGCTGCATGGCGATGCGCTGCGGCTCAAGCAAATCCTGCTGAATCTGCTCAGTAATGCGATCAAATTCACCCACGCTGGCAAAGTCAGCCTGAGTATTGCCCGTCAGCAGCAGGATCAGGGCGCGGAGCTGCTGCGATTTACCGTCAGTGATACGGGCATCGGCATACCGGCATCGGCACTGCCGCATCTGTTTGATTCCTTTACCCAGGCAGACAACTCGACAACCCGTCGCTACGGTGGCAGCGGACTGGGGCTGGCCATCAGCCAGCAACTGGTGCAGAAAATGGGCGGCGAGCTGGTGGTGACCAGCACTGCGGGCGCAGGCAGCCAGTTCAGCTTCACGCTGCGCCTGCCGCTGGCAAGCGGCTCCGGACCACTTGTGCCGACCAGCGTGCTGCCGCAGGATTATCGCGCCCTGCTCGCGGGCAAGCGGGTGCTCGTGGCTGACGATCACCCGTTCAATCTGCAAGTCGCGCGCGAGTTGCTGGATGAGATCGGCATTGAGGTCACGCTCGCGGAAAATGGCCGGCAGGCCGTCGAACTGGCACTGGGCGGTGATTTCGATGCCATCCTGATGGATGTGCAGATGCCGGAAATGGACGGGTATGCGGCCACACGCGCATTGCGCCAGAATCCGGCCTTTGCCGCGATCCCCATTCTGGCGCTAAGTGCCAATGTCTCCACCAGCGACCGCCGCAGTTGCCTGGAGGCCGGCATGACCGATTTTGTCGGCAAGCCGGTACAACCGGAACAGCTCTACCGAACCCTGGCCCACTGGCTGGGACATGACCGGCAGCCTGCCTCTGGCGTCGCTGACTCGGCCCACCCGAGTAAGCCTGCCAGTCCGGTTGCCAGCCAGGCATTGCTGGATGAAGCCGCCATGCGCAGCATGCTGGGCGATGACCGTGAACGGCAGGAACGGTATTTCGGCAAATTTGCCGAAGCCATGCACAGCGGGCTGGCCAGCATGCACGAACTGCTGGCTGCCGAGGATGCCGATCAGGTGCGGCGTGAAAGTCATCGGCTGAAATCCATTGCCCGCACCGTCGGCGCACTGCGCCTGGCCGGGCAACTTGAGTCAATCGAGAAATCTGACGAGGGTATAGACCTAAAAGCACTGCAGGAACAATACCTGCAGGCCAATACCCTCTATAAGCAAACTGCAGAGTGGCTGCAGCAGCAGGGCTATCTGCATTCAGCGGCACCCAGCACTGCAACGGCTTCTGCCGCAGAGGACCAATATGCCGAACTGACCGTGCTGCTGCTGGATGACGATCCCTTCACGCTGGAGTTGCTGCAACAGCACCTGGCGGATCTGGGCGTGGGCAGGACCTTCAGCTTCAGCAATGCCAATGCGGCGCTCAGCTACTTGAGCGAGCAGCATCCGGACTGGATATTGTGCGACTTGCAGATGCCGGAAATGGACGGGGTCAGCTTCCTCAGGCAAGTCGGGCTTACCGGCTTTGATGGCGAAGTCGCCATTCTTTCGGGTATGGATAGCCACGTCCTGCGGGCAACAGAACGGCTGGCGCGCTCCTTCGGCGTGCATCTGCATGCTGCGCTGGCCAAGCCGGTCAGTCGGGAACGGCTGGCCAGCCTGCTGACTGAGCAGGCCGATCGGCCGGCCACCGAACCCAGGCAGCAGGCTAGCAGTGCGCCACTTGGCGAGCAGGAATTGCGGCTCGGACTGGCAGAAGGTGCGGTCGAGCTCTACCTGCAACCCAAGGTTGACGCACGCAGTTACCGGCTGCTGGGCGCCGAATGTCTCGCGCGCTGGCGGCATCCGCAGCGCGGGCTGCTGACCCCGGATCACTTCATTCCGGTGCTCGAGGAAACCGGGCTGATTGATGAACTGACCTTCAGCATCTTCCGTCAGGCCGTCGCACTCTTGCGGGTCTGGCAGGAGCAAGGTCTCGATCTGAAATTGTCGATCAATATGTCGATGCATAATCTGAACCGGCTCGATCTGCCGGAACAGTTGCTGGCGATTCTTGATGAAGCCGGCATCAGTGCCAGCAAAATCACGCTGGAAATCACCGAAACGCAACTGGCTCACGATTACGTGATCAGTCTGGATATCCTCACCCGCTTGCGGATCCAGGGGTTCGGTTTGTCGATTGATGATTTCGGCACCGGATTTTCCACCCTGGAGCACCTGCTGCAGACACCGTTTTCCGAATTGAAAATCGATCAGGCCTTCGTGCGTGGCGCCAGCCACGACACATCGGCCCAGGCCATTCTGGAACACAGTGTGCAGCTCGGTCAGCGCTTTGACCTCAATCTGGTTGCCGAAGGCGTGGAAACCCGCGAGGATTGGCAGCTGGTGCTGGCACAGGGCTGTCATGAAATACAGGGCTACCTGGTTGCCAAACCGATGAACACGGCCGATTTCATGGCCTGGCGTGAGGGCTGGGAAAGCAGCAACATGCCTTCGCAATAAGCGGCTTTCGTCTACAGTTACAAAACAAGAAAACAAACTGGTGTTGCAATGGACAACGATAAACCACTGGTACTGGTAGTTGATGATGACCCCTTCATGCTGGACTTCATCCAGGACAGCCTGGCCGAGGATTGCCGGGTGGTAACCTGTGAGAATGCCAATGCCGCGCTCGACAAGGCCCGCTCGCTGCTTCCGGCGTTGATCATTACCGACGTACTGATGCCCGGCATGGATGGCTATGCACTGTGCAAGGCGATTCATGATGATTTCGACATTGGCGATACGCCAGTGCTGTTTCTGTCCGCGCTGGATGATCTGGAAAACCGCCTGCAGGGCTTTGAAGTCGGCGGGGAAGACTTCATCCTCAAGCCGGTCAATCCCAAAGTGCTGCAAGCGAAAGTCCGGCATGTGCTCAAACTGGTGGATGAACGCCGCCAGCTGAAAAACCAGGCCCAATACGCCACCAGCACCGCCATGGTCGCCATGACCAGCATGAGCGAAACCGGGCTGCTGATCGAAGGCATGAAGCTCTTCAACCACAGCCACAGCCCCGAGGCACTGGCACGTGCCATCCTGCAGGCGATCGGGATGTTCGATCTGGAATGCGTCGTCGAAGTCCTGCTGCCGCAAGGTACCATTGCCCTCAACCGGCAGGGGCCTGCCAGCGAGCTCGAAATTTCCGTCATTCGTCACATGGCCGAGATGGAGCGGATCACCCAGTACCGCAATCGCCTGTCAATCTGCTATCCGAATGTCCGCACGGTAATCCACAACCTGCCCCTATACGACCCGGATCGCTGCGGCCGGCTGCGCGATCATCTTGCCATGCTGATCGAAGCCGCGGAGGTGCGGCTAAGTGCCATCGAAGCCGCCATCACGGCACAGCAGCGGGGCAATGTGATCAACCATTCGGTGCAATCCATGACCACCGCACTGGAGAATATCGATCAGCTGCAAAGGCAGGGGCGCGCCACCAGTGCCGAAATCTTCAATGAAGTCCTGCACCGGGTCGAAATGTCCCTGGTCGGGCTGGAGTTGAGCGAAAAGCAGGAATTCGCCCTGCTATCGATCATTCGGGAAGGCTTCGAGGAAATTGCCAGCGTCCAGCTCGCCGAAGCGCATTTTCAGGATCTGCTGACCAATATGGTGCAAGAACTCAAGCAGGCCAGCAGTTAGCCATCCTCCTGCCTGTGGCAGTACATGTCGCACAACCGACTTAGCAGGCTGCCAGTGGCAGCCAGCTAGGACGGCAGCCTGTTCCTGATCCGTGCCTTGGCCTCGGCAGGCATGGCTGCGATGCCCTCTGCTTCAAGGGTGTTTACCGTTTGCAGCACGTGCCGCAACTGTTCCAGCTGCGCCTTGTGCCGGCGGCAATGGCGGCAAATCAGCATGTGCAAGCCGATCTGCAAGCGACGATAGCGGCCAAGCGGCAGTTCCGCCTCCAGTGTCAGATCACGGGTCACCTCACGACAGCTCAGCATCACGACCTCCCTCCGTCAGACATACCCGCAGCGTTTGCCGCGCACGGAACAGCAACTGATACATGTTCGCACTGCTGATACCCAGATTCTCGCAAACTGCGCCAGCCGGCTCGTCATTGAGCTCGCGCAGCCAGAAAAGCTGCGCCATCCGCCGCGGCAATCTGGCGATGCAGGCATCAATCAGCGCCCGCAGCTGCTTGTTGTCCAGCTCGCGCGACGGATCGCGCCAGTCCACCGGCGCATTCGCCCAGTGCCCATCCTCGGCAAACAGATCGTCATCGCCCACGCTGTGTGCCAGCTCGGCATCAAGCGGTGCCAGCTGCCAGTGCTGCTGCTCACGCAGCACGTCGATGATCTTGAATTTCAGGATGCCGGTGAGCCAGGTGCGAACGCTGGACTGGCCGGCAAAACGGTCGGCCCCTTCCAGCGCGGCCAGCAGCGTGTTCTGCACGGCTTCTTCTGCCAGATGCGGATCACGCAGGCGGCGCAGTGCGAAGGCGTACAGCATATCGCCATGCTCATCCAGCCACTGCAGTGCGGGCTTGCTCATTCTGTTCCTTGTAGTTTGTGCGGGCACGGCAGCGTAGCCAGCCTTCCAGCGACCAACTGCCAACCCCATGCAGCACAAGATAGCCCAGCAACACGGCCCACAGGTAGTGATCTTTCAATTCCAGCACTTCCAGTGCCGGGTAGGAGACGGCAGCCACCGCATTCACCACAAACAGCCCGGCCGCCGCGAAGCGCCCCGGCCAGCCCAGCACCAGCAGCACCGGCAGCACGATTTCCCCCGCCGTACCCATTACGGCGGCGACGTCGGGCGGCAGCAGTGGCACATGATATTCCTCAGTAAACAGCATGATCGTGGTATCCCAGTCGCGCAGCTTGGTCAGCCCGGAGAGGAAAAACACCTTGGCCACATACAGCCGTGCCAGCAGCGCGGCCAGCGGCTGCAGCAGCTCCATGCCGCGTTCGAACTGGCGATAGGCCGCCACCACCCTGTTCATCAGCTTCATGCTTGTTCTCCGTTTGCTTCCGTAATGGCGATCACCGCGCCGCTGGCAAACAGCCAGCCGAGCCACTCGCCCACCGGCGCGCTGTCATCCACGGCCAGCGCGGCCTCCAGTGCGGCCAGCACCGGCGCGCCTTGCTGCAGCGCCAGATACATGGCAAAACGCGCCGGCGCAATCTGTTGCCAGTCGGCGCGCAACACCAGCAGTGCCTGCCCGCCAGCGTTGATGTCCGCCGTCGCGCCGCCCTGATGCATCGCCAGCAGGTCGGCAAGCGGCCAGTGCGCGGATTGCGCCAGTTGCAGCGCCGGGTGCAGCGTGAGCGTCAGCGATTCCAGTGTGTCAGGGGCGAAACCGGCCAGCGCGGCAGGCGGTTCGGCTTCGGCATCGTCAGCCAGAAAACCCAGCCAGCACGACCAGTCCAGCCGCGCCACGTCGGCCAGATAGAGCAAGTCACTTGCCGGGGCAAAGCCGGCGATGAAATCGGGAAAATCCGCGCCCAGCGCGTGCAGATTGGCCGACGTGGCCGGCGTGGCATCGACATAAACTCGCGCCATCGCCGCAAAGAAATCCGCGCCCACCAGCGCCTCTACCGTGGCAAAGGTATTGCCCAGCGCCGCCACGCGATTTATGCGGCAGTTGGCGCGGTAATGGCGCATGCGTTCCGCGTGCAGCAGGCCAGCGGGCACGGCGCTCTCGTCATCCAGCAGTGCGGCAAAGGCCGTGATGGCTGTGGCGTAGCTCATGCCGTTACCTCCAGGGTATTGCCCTCAAGCCTTCGCACATGAAGGGCTAGCTGCAGATACTCCTGATACAACTCGGCAAACTCGCCCAGATTGCTGTCGCGCTCCAGCAGCACCGGCTGTGGCCCCCATTGGCGCAGCGCCGCATCCAGCAGCGCCAGCACCTCGGCCGAGACGGCCGCGCCGTGCGTATCGACCGCCGTGCCGTCGAAATACTCGAAACCGGCGACGTGGATTTCCGCCACGGCTGCCGCCGGCAGCGCGGCGACCTCGGCCAGCGGGTCAACGCCGAGATTGAGCGCGTTGACATGAAAATTGTTCAGATCGACCAGCAGGCCGCAACCGGTACGCCGGTGCAGCTCGGCCATCAGCTCGCCCTCGCCGATCACCTCGCCGGCAAAACCCACATAGGCCGACACGTTCTCGATCAGCAGCGGGCGCTGCAGCAGGTCCTGCACCTGCGCAATGCGGCCGGCCAGATGCGCAATCACGCCATCGACGCGCGGCACCGGCAGCAGGTCGTTGTAATAGCGGCCGGCGTGCTGGTTCCACGCCAGATGCTCGGATACCGCCGCCGGCTCCACGCGCTGCACCAGTTCGCGCAATTGCGCCAGATGCCGCGCATCCAGCTCGCCCAGCCGCCCCAGCCCCAAACCCACGCCATGCAGGCTGAGCGGGTAATCGCGGCGGATGGCCAGCAGGCTCGCCAGCGGCGCGCCACCGCCAAAGTAGTTTTCACTGTGGACTTCCCACCACGCCACATCCGGGCGGCTGGCCAGCACGGCCTCGACATGCGGCGCGCGCAGTCCAAGTCCGGTCGAAACAGGCAATTGGCTCAGTTTCATACATACCCCAATACGGATAGGCCCATAGGTCTCGATTAAAGATACCTACAGGCCCATACCCTGATTACATTGCCTTGAGCGTGCCCTTCATCTCGACACAGGTGCCAGCCGGAACGTACTTCCATTCCTTGGGATCCATATCCTTGCTGGCCTGACCGGCGCAGGCATGGCCATTGGCCTTGCAATCGTTCTGGCCGGCCTTGGCCACGCCGAAACATTTTTCCTTCTCGGCAGCGGCAGCGGTGGTGCTCACACCGGCAGCCAGTACGGAAGCCAGGGCAACGGCCAGCAGGGCAGTCTTGTTCATGGTGTTCTCCAGTTCGTTAAGTAGTGTCGAGGATGAGTCCTCTGATGCTTGGTCGGGCAAAGCGAAAACTTCTTACAGTCCACTCGCAAGAAAATCTGCCAAACCGGCATTCCCAGCGAATACTGCACTGGCGATGCGATCCAGCACCCGACACCCGCACAGGAGATCACTATGAGCAGACATTTTCCAGCCACCGCCCGCAGCATCGGGCTGCGCTTCACACTGCTCTTCGCGAGCGCCTTGCTTGCCACGCCGGCGCTGGCCGCCAATACAGCACCGGAACCATCAGCTACAGCAGCGGCAAAACCATCGTCAAAACGGGCCCGCAGGGCGATCAGGTCACCCTGCTGGATGCGCAAGGCCAGCTTGCCGGTGAATCCGTCTGTGATGCCGGCAGCTTCGCAGCCTATCTGAGCCTCTTTACCGTGCTGCGTGATGCGGCACGCCAGAGCAAGCAGGATGCACTGGCCGCGACGATTGCCTACCCCTTGCGCGTGAACGGCGGCAAGGTCCGCAGCGTGCGCGACGATGCTGCGCTGCGCAAGAATTTTGCGCAGGTTTTCACGGGGCCGGTCATCGCAGCGATCGGCAAGGCCGAGCCCGCTGCCGTCTTCTGCCGCAATGGCCAGGCCATGTTTGGCGACGGTGTGGGGTGGGCAGAACTGCGCGGGAAACAGGCCAGGGTGGTGGTAATCAACACGGGCCTGTAATCAGGCAGCCAAGGAGAACAATTCGGCCGGGCCGGTCACGTAGCAATCCACCACAGCCGTGCGGTGGCCCCGCAAGCGGAAGACGAAGTCTATGGCGCAACATGGACAGGTGCGCAAACGGCACGCCACAAGTATCATCAATGCATTAAAATGCAAATAACTG
The DNA here is from genome assembly GCF_015223195.1 of Chitinilyticum piscinae. Taxonomy (GTDB): domain Bacteria; phylum Pseudomonadota; class Gammaproteobacteria; order Burkholderiales; family Chitinibacteraceae; genus Chitinilyticum; species Chitinilyticum piscinae. The sequence goes on from NZ_JADFUA010000004.1 coordinate 273,378, forward strand.
ATCACTGGCAATACGTAAATGGATACCAGAACCCGCCTGCAGCAATGGATGCGTCACCATGGCCTTACCCAAGGGCAGCTTGGGCAGCAAGCCGGCGTTCCGCAGCCCACAATCCAGCGCATCCTGTCCGGTGATACGGCCTCGCCACGTACCGAAACCTTGCGGAAACTGATTTCGGCACTTGGCTTGACGCCGGCAGAATTCGAAGCCGGCCCCGCCGTGTCTGCCGCCACGGCAAGCAACATGCCGCTTGTTGTTCATGCTCCTCTCATCAGTGGCGTGGTCGATAGCAAACCGCACTTTGCTGCAACTGGTGTTGCAGTGGACAGGGCAATACTGAACATGGCCAGCGTCAGCGCGAACCAGCTTATGGCGGCCATGGCGCCGCACAACTCCATGGCCCCCACCATCGGCAAGGGTGACATCGTCCTGATCGACACATCGCGCACCGAGTTGCTGTCAGGCCAGATTTTTGCCGTCCTGCTGGATGATGCGATTGTGATACGGCGGGTAGTTCTGGGTGCGGAGTTCATCAGCCTTCAACCCGACAATCAGGATCAAAGCAGCTATTTTCCTATCCAGCTGCCCGTAAATGCCAGCCTGCAGGTGATTGGGCACATATTCTGGCGCGGCGGCATGCTGGCTGAAACTTCAGTGAATATCCAGGGTATGTAGGCGCAGCCTTTCAAATAGAGGCAGGCACGCTTACACCCCACACAACAATCTAACTGGCAAGTTTTTCATCATCTGGCCACCACAAACTGCCGTGATTTCTGTGCTTGCGGCAGTCTGACGGGCTGGTCGGGCCTGACTGATCACCCAACCTAGGCCAGACAAGAGCGCATTCGCGCAATCCAAATCAGCGCCCTCCCTCCTGCTCTGCTGCCGCATAGCCTGCACGCTTTGCTCCGGCATGAGCGGCACATCATTTGCATTGATGTGCATTTTTTACGCCCATAAAAATGCGTTTACGCATTGATATGCATTGCGACAAGGCATAGTATGCACATGTCAACACGGTAAACATAAAGGACGCAAACATGAACAGGCTGCATATCGGTGCCGCTTTTGGCCTGGTTTCTCTCGCCGCATCGGCCATGTCGTATTACCCGGGCCAGGAATTCAATACCCGCAAGATTGAGCGCGATATGCGGCAGATCAGCGACAAGGAATTTGTACGACTGATCGACGTAACCCAGCGCGGCGTAGTTGTTGAAGACTGGGCTGTCACTCGTGAATTTAACGGAAAACGCTTCATTACAATCGGCCGATATGAAGTTGATTGCGACAACCATGAAGCACACTGGATCGAAGGGGTGGGAGCATATTACTTAAGCAGCGATCCCGAGAGGGTGCATATCGTGAACCGAATCAATGGCACACCGATGAATCCGGCTTCTGGCCACAATCTCAGCACACTTTGTCATGCCTGATCAGCGATAGAACATCAAATTTAAAGATAGCCAAAAAACATAAAAACTGACGATTACTCGAGAAACTAGCAGGCCATTTCATAAGGCATTCAAATCAATAAGGAGCACATCATGAAAACGAATGTTATTGTCTCAAGCACTCTTATCGCATTCTTGCTGGTCAATCCGCTGATGATTGCCACTGCCAGTGCCCGCGATTTCAGTTATCTGGCAGGACGGGATAACCGGCAGGCATCGACCCAGCTGGAGCAAGCCGGCTATAGCCAGGTCCATTATGAAACGTCGGGCGACAACAAATGGGATTACTGGTGGAATGCCAGCAGCCAGGATTGCATCTCTGCGCATCAGGTTGGCTATACCTATCAATCCCTGACCAATTCACCGAGCTCCGACTGCACCAAATACGTAAGCCAGGAGTCGGGAAACAATGGCACCAATACAGCGCTGGCGGTTGGCGTCGGTGTTGCCGCTGCGGCCGGATTGGCGGCGCTGATTCATCACAATCGTCACAAGCATGACAACGATAACAATGATGATAATGGCCGCACTAGCAATTACGTCGATGTTGCCGACCTGCAAGGTATTCGTGCTTCGTATGGCGAAAGCGAGCTGCACTCACGCGGTTTCCATGCCATTGATGGCGAGAAGGGCTGGCATCGCAGCTACACCACCTGGTGGAACCCGTCGGCACGCGAATGCGTGCAGGTTACGACACGCCAGGGCCGATATGACGAAGTGAACGTTGTTTCCAATTCGGCCTGCTCCTGAACCAGAGGCGGTCTATCGGTAGTCACCGATATGAAATCGGCATAACGGCATCTGTAGACCGCCCAATATGGGCTTCGCATATTCCCTCCCGCTTTTCAGCAGCATGTGGCTCCCGATTGGGAACACGCCACAGCAATGGCGAAAAGGATATTGAGCGATATGCATACATTGATAATCAAGAAATGAGGTGAAACATGGAAAACATGATCGGAACGATCGAAGGTGGCCTGATTGGCTTGCTGATCGTCGTGGTATTCGGTTTGTTTGTTGGCGTTCTGGCGAAATTGCTCTTGCCGGGCAAGGACCCCGGTGGCTGGATAGTAACCAGTCTGCTCGGTATCGCAGGAAGCTGGGTCGGTCACCTGCTCTTTTCCAGCATCGGCATGACCGGGCTGGCATCCAGCATCATCGGAGCGATCCTTGGCGCCATGCTGTTACTGCTGCTAGTCCGCGTAATCCGGGCTCGAACCTGAGCACCGGTTGACCAGGTAGCCAATCAATCGAAGCAAAATGTGAAGGGTTAAGTGAAGATGGACACAGCAACAGCACTTGCAGCAGGAGGGCTGATTGACATTTTGCAGGTCGTCCAGCCCGGCTTGCTGGTCGGCATTGCCGTCAGGGTATTGCTCTCAAGCCTTTTCACATGAAGGGCCAGCTGCAGATACTCCTGATGCAATTCGGCAAACTCTCCCAGATTGCTGTCGCGTTCCAGCAGCACCGGCCGTAGCCCCCATTGGCGCAGCGCCGCATCCAGCAGCGCCAGCACCTCGGCCGAAACGGCCGCGCCGTGCGTATCCACCGCCGTGCCGTCGAAATACTCGAAGCCGGCGACGTGGATTTCCGCCACGGCTGCCGCCGGCAGCGCGGCGATCTCGGCCAGCGGGTCAACGCCCAGATTGAGCGCGTTGACATGAAAATTGTTCAGATCGACCAGCAGGCCGCAGCCGGTGCGCCGGTGCAGCTCGGCCATCAGCTCACCCTCGCCGATCACCTCGTCGGCAAAACCCACATAGGCCGAGACGTTCTCGATCAGCAGCGGGCGCTGCAGCGCGTCCTGCACCTGCGCAATGCGGCTGGCCAGATGCGCAATCACCCCGTCGACGCGCGGCACCGGCAGCAGGTCGTTGTAATAGCGGCCGGCATGCTGATTCCACGCCAGATGCTCGGATACTGCGGCCGGCTCTACACGCTGCACCAGCTCGCGCAATTGCACCAGATGCCGCTGATCCAGCTCGCCCAAACGCCCCAGTCCCAAACCCACGCCATGCAGGCTGAGCGGGTAATCGCGGCGGATGACCAGCAGGCTCGCCAGCGGCGCGCCACCGCCAAAGTAGTTTTCACTGTGGACTTCCCACCACGCCACATCCGGGCGGCTGGCCAGCACGGCCTCGACATGCGGCGCGCGCAGTCCAAGTCCGGTCGAAACAGGCAATTGGCTCAGTTTCATACATACCCCAATACGGATAGGCCCATAGGTCTCGATTAAAGATATCTACAGGCCCATACCCTGATTACATTGCCTTGAGCGTGCCCTTCATCTCGACACAGGTGCCGGCCGGAACGTACTTCCATTCCTTGGGATCCATATCCTTGCTGGCCTGACCAGCGCAGGCATGGCCATTGGCCTTGCAATCGTTCTGGCCGGCCTTGGCCACGCCGAAACATTTTTCCTTCTCGGCAGCGGCAGCGGTGGTGCTCACACCGGCAGCCAGTACGGAAGCCAGGGCAACGGTCAGCAGGGCAGTCTTGTTCATGGTGTTCTCCAGTTCGTTAAGTAGTGTCGAGGATGAGTCCTCTGATGCTTGGTCGCACGCAGGCCTGGCTTCTGACACCGTACTGAAGAAAATTGGCGACGACGCGCTACAGCCCCAGTTCGCTCAGCCCCGGATGCTCGTCGGGACGACGGCCTTGCGGCCAGTGAAACAGGCGCTCGTCCGCACTGATCGGCAAGTCGTTGATGCTGGCAAAGCGCCGCGCCATCAGCCCCTGCGCATCGAATTCCCAGTTTTCATTGCCGTAGGAACGAAACCACTGCCCGCTGGCATCGTGCCACTCGTAGGCAAAACGCACTGCGATACGGTTGCCATCGCAGGCCCATAATTCCTTGATCAGGCGGTATTCCTGTTCGCGCTGCCATTTGCGGCTGAGAAATTCGACAATCTCGGCACGACCGCGCGGGAATTCGTGACGGTTGCGCCAGACGCTGTCCTCGGTATACGCCAGCGCGACGCGCTGCGGATCGCGTGAGTTCCAGCCGTCTTCGGCCATGCGCACCTTTTGCGCGGCGGTTTCCGGGGTGAATGGCGGCAAGGGGGGACGTGGGGTGTTCATGCACTACTCCTGATTGAAGATGGAATGCTCAGCGAACTCAAACGGGCTGCGACTCAATCCCCGGCATACCCACATAACCATCCAGCGCCTCGATGCGCGCCAGCCAGCGGCATACGGCCGGGTAATCCGTGAGCACCACCTGCCCTTCGGGGCTGAGTGCGAGGTAGGGATAGAGCGCGATGTCGGCAATGCTGATCGCCGCGCCCGCCAGCCAGTCCGCGCGGCTCAGCCGGGTTTCCAGCACCGCCAGCAGCTGCGCGGTGATTGCCTCGGCGTCGGCCTGCGGCACCGGGCGGCCCCATTTGTGCAGCAGGCGCAGCGCATTGGGCCCGCGCGTGACCTCATTGGCGGCGGTAGCCAGCCAGGCCACCACTTCGGCCAGCGCCGCCGGTTCGTCGGGCAGCCAGTGGCTATTCGTCCCGCCGTAGCGGCGCGCCAGATAGACCAGAATCGCCTGGCTGTCGCGAATTACCACGTCGCCATCGACCAACACCGGCACCTGCCCCAGCGGGTTCAGCGCGAGGAATTCCGCCGACTTGTGTTCCTTCGCTGCGCCGTTCACCGCGATGCTTTTATAGGACAGGCCCAGCAGTGACAGCAGCAGGCGCACCTTGTGGCAATTGCCCGATAGTGCAAATTCATACAGTTTGATCATCGTTGTTCTCCCGGCCCGGCGGGCCATTTCCGTTTACAGATCCAGCTCCAGCCGCGGTGAGCGGGCGCGCGACACACAGATGCACATCAGCCCGGCGCGTTCGCGTTCGTTGCGGTTCAGCGCGTTGTCGCGATGCTCGACCTCGCCGGCCAGCACCTTCACCGCGCAGGTGCCGCAATTGCCCACGCCGCAATCGGACAGGGTATCGACGCCGGCCGCCTGCACCGCCGCCAGCACGCTTTGCTCGGCGGCGACCGGAATGATGCGCTGCGAACGGTGCAGCACCACTTCGAATGCCGTGTTTTCGCCACCGGCCGGTGCGGCAAAGCGCTCGGAGTGGATGCGTTCGGCATCGATGCCAATGTGATCGGCAGTATCGCGTACCGCGTCAATCAAGCCATTGGGTCCGCACACATACACACCCGGTGTATCCTGCCTGGCGGCCAGCAGCTCGGCCAGATCCAGCCTTTGCCCTTCTTCGCTGAAATAGCAGTGCAGCTGCTCGCCCAGCTCGCGGCGCAGGCGGTCGCCGTAGGCCATTTCGCGGCGGTTGCGTGCGGCGTAATGCAATTCAAAGTTCTGGCCACGCGCCTTCAGCGTCTGCGCCATCGCCTTCAGCGGCGTGATGCCGATGCCGCCGGCGATCAGCAGCACCGGCGCCCTGCCCGCCCCACTGTGTGCTTCACGATCTGCGTCACTGTCTGCCAGGGCGAAATCGTTCTGCGGCAGTGCGCAGTTCAATGTCATCCCCAACCGATAGTGCTCGTGCACAAAGCGCGAGCCGCCCTCGCCGTCGTCATGGCGCAGCACGGCAATTTCATAGATGTCGCGCCGTGCCGGGTTGGACGCAATCGAATAATGCCGCAGCGCCGGCTGGCCATCGGCCAGCCGCACCGGCACTTTCAGATGCGCGCCGGCACTCACCGCCGGCAGATCCAGCCCGTCGGGGTGGCGCAATTCGATGGCGCGCACGCGCGGGGTGAGCTGGCGGATGCCGCTGATCACCAGCGCCAGTTCGCCCTCGCCCAGCGCGTCCGGCGTGGCAGGCATGGCCACCGGCGCGGCGGAGCGTGCGCGCAAGTCAGCCAGCTCGGCCTGCAGCGGCGCCATCAGTTGCTCGATGTCGGTGTCGGTGTAGCGCGGCGTAATGTGCTGCGGGCAGTTCCAGTCCCAGGCCTCGACGGTGATCACCATCGCCCGCTCGATGCGCGCGCGGTAGGCCGGGCTTTCCAGTGCCGCAATCAGTGCCGGATCATCAATCTCGTGCACGATGCGCACCCGCCCCCAGATTTTCAGCCGGCGGCGGTTGGGGTAATCCATCAGGATGATGGAAATCTTGTCATTGGCATTCAGATTGCCGACCGACAGGTACTGCACATTGCCGCGAAAATCGGCAAAGCCCAGCGTGTGCTCGTCCAGCACCTTCAGAAACCCGGCCGGCCCGCCGCGATGCTGCACATAGGGCCAGCCATTTTCATTCACCGTCGCCATGTAAAAGCTGTCGCGCGCGGCGATGAACTCGGCCTCGCGCGGCGTGATTTCGCTGCGGCTGTCTTCGGCCAACTCAAAGCCCTGATTGCTCTCGCGGCTGTGGTATCGCGACTGCGCAGCCTTGACGCTGTCGGTAAAGGTAATGGCGGCAAAGGCGCGCGGCATGGCATGTCTCCTGCAAATCCGGTACCGCAACAGGCAGCACCAGCATTGAACTGCCGCCAGTGTGCACCCGGCAGCGAACAAACAGAATCGCCATGCTGGTCAATTGATTGTTGCGCGCTTCGAAACAATCACGTCGCCCTTAGCCACACAGTGTGCGACTAACGGGGAAAGTCGGTAGTGGGCAAGCAAAAAACTTGCGACCTTTTTGTTCCCCCATCGTCTTTACAGATGCAATGCCGCTACCGGCATGCCATTCTCGACTTAACAGGGGTACACCATGAAGCGCTTTCACGTTCACATCGCGGTCACCGATCTGACCCGCAGCATCGATTTCTACAGCAAACTGTTTGGCGAATCGCCGGTCAAAGTGCAGCCAGATTACGCCAAGTGGATGCTCGATGATCCGCGTGTCAATTTCGCCATCTCGGCACGCGGCCATGCCGCGGGCGTCAATCACTTCGGCATGCAAGCCGATACGGCAGCCGAGCTGGCTGAATTGCAGGGGTTTGCGGATGCGGCATCCAGCAATACCGCCTTGCAGCAGGGCGAGACCACTTGTTGCTACGCCCGCAGCGAGAAACACTGGGTCCTCGATCCGCAAGGGCTGGCATGGGAACATTTTCTGACCCTGTCCGACACCCCGACCTTTGGCTCTGACAGCGCCAATGCGGATGGCTCCTGCTGCAGCACGCTGATCGACCCAAGCTGTGCGGCAGTGCCGTCGGCATGCTGTGTTCCATTATCTAGCGCTAACACCGCGCAAACCTGCTGCCAACAGGAATAACAAATATGCAATGCCCCGATTCAGACCTGGACCTTGCTTCCATCCGCTTGCGTCAGAGCCTGCGCAGTTATTTACGCAAGCGCCTTCCCGATGAGGCCTCGGCCGAAGATCTGCTGCAGGATCTGCTGGTCAAGGCGCTGGAGGCGCAGCAATCGGGGCAGAAAATCGGCAATCTGCTTGGCTGGTTGTACGCCGCTGCGCGCACGACAGTTAGCGACTACTACCGTGCGCGCGGCACCCCGATGCAGGAGCTCGACGACGAGATGGCACACCCCGATGTGGACGACATCAGCCTGCATGCAGAGCTGTCGCAATGTCTGCTGGCCTTTGTCGGCCAGCTGCCGCCGCTTTATCGCGACACGTTGCTGGCCACCGACATTCGCGGAGCAACGATGCGCAGCCTCGCCGAGCAAGAGCAGGTGTCAGTCTCGGCGATCAAGAGTCGCGCCAGCCGCGCACGTATCCTGCTCAAGGCGAAGCTGCTGGCTTGCTGCCGCGTGGAAATGTCTGCCGGCCTGGTTAGCGACTACATCCCTCTAACACCAGGCTGCGGTAGCGGCCCATGCCGCTAGGCTGGGTGCAGTTTTCCCCAGTTCCCATAGGTATATCGCCAGAGCCCTTTGATTGAAAGCCCAAAGAGCACATACCTATTGCCATTAGCGAAGTTGCTATGCAGTCTTATCCCGCAGAGCCTCGGCGCGGTAGCCGCGCGGCATATGACCCAGCAAGCCGGTTTGCGTGTCGAGTAGCTGGCGGTTCTTGCGCCCCAGTTCGCCCTCGCCCAGCACCGGCGCACGACTGGCGTCGACCTCGTAGTTACTGGCGCGAAACACACGCTCAAAGCGGGCATCGGCCATGTCGCGCGCATACGGTCGGGTTTGCAGCGACAGCGCGGCAATGGCCTGCACCGCGTTGTTGCGGCTGAAGCGCGCAAAGCCCTGAAATCTAAAATGCTCGTCCACATGCCGGTCGCTGTGCGCGACCAATGCATCCATCAGCGCATACGGCAGCTCGTGCAGGCGCCCTTCTGGCAGCAGCAGGGTCAGTGCCAGCCCGTCGTATTCGGCAAAGTCCCCTTCCTGCTTGCGTGCTAGCGGCGGCTCGCCCAGGCGCAGGTCAATCAGCCACTGGCCATTGGCACGCAACTCGGCCTGCACCAGTTCAATCGGGCGCTGGGCAAAACGCAGGGCGGCGAGCTGGCCGCGCAGCGCATCAACCGGATCGCTCACGGCAGCTGGCTGTACGTGCAGACGCTCGCGCTGGCGCGCCAGCAGCGGCAGATCGTGATGATGGCTGAACACGGCGCTGGTCTTGCCATCGGCCGCGCGCAGCGTCAGCAACTCGCGCACTTCGTGCTCGCGTGCCTTCTTGATCGCCAGATACAGTGTCTGGATGATTTCGGAAGTCGGCGTGTCGGCGTCGATCCGCCACTTGCGGCCATACACCAGCTTGCGCGCGCGCAGCGCGTTGCTGCGGTCGTAGTTTTCGCGGCCGATCAGCCCGGCCTGCACATACATGCCGCCGTGATCTTCGCCGGCAAACAGCAGCGTATGCGCATCAAATTCGACCTGCCCGGCCAGCTGGCTGATGCTGGCCAGCATGTGCCGGTAGCGCAGGTAGTGTTGTGGAATGCACTGCTCGCCATTGTCCAGTTCGACGACGGGCGCGTGTGGCATGCTGGTTTCGCCGGGGCTGAGGAAACGGGCAGGAAGGGCATGGATGCTCATGGCTGCTAATCGGTGAATGGAATACGGGCATTCTGCCAACCACCGAACAAAGGAAGAATGCCCGCCAAATGAAATTTATTATTCCGATCATCGCAATTAAATGGCCGCCGCACTGGCGCGCTAGCCATGGCGCAGATAGGTCCAGATTTCGTCCCAATCGTCGTTCCGGATCACGCCTTCGCGCCGCAGCAGGATCTCGCCCTCCTTGCCGATCACCAGCACGCTGGAATCATGGCGCATTTCGCCAAAGCCATCCCGGTGGGCCGGATCCAGCCGCCACAGCAAGGGAAATTGCTCGGCGGCTGGCGTGGTGGCAGCCACCAGACGTGCATAGTCGCGCAAGACCTCGGCCTGCTTGTCCAGCCCCACACCGATCACTGCAAACTGGCTGTTGCGATTGGCCTTGTAGAACTCGCGCAGCAGCTTGAAGTTGTACACGCAGCTGCCGCAGCCGGCGCGAAAGAACACCAGCAGCACGGTCTGGTGGCGGTATTGCTGCAGCTCGATGCGCCGGCCATCAAGCACATCGCGCCCGGCAAGTGCCGGGCGGCCCAGGCTGGTGCATGCAGCAAACCGGCCAGCATCAGGATGATCAGGGCGCGCATCATGCCTGCGCCCTCTTGACGGACAAGCGTAGCAGCCAGCCATCCAGCCGCGCCCGCGAGTGCGGCAAGGCCAGCACCAGCAAGAGCAGAAGCGCCCATTCCAGATGATCCTGCAGCGCGGCGGGGCTGTCCTGCAGCGCATGGTAATACGCCAGCACGGCGACACTGTTCAGTGCGAGCAAGCCCAGCGTTGACCAGCGCGTCAGCACCCCCAAGAGCAGCAGCACCGGCAGCACCAGCTCGCCGGCGGTGCCCAGCAACGCGGCCCAGTAAGGCGACAGCAATGGCACGCGATACTCGTCACTGAACAGCGCGAGCGTGATCTCCCAATCGGCAATCTTGGTCAGCCCGGAGAGGAAGAACACGCGGGCCAGATACAGGCGCGCCAGCAGATCGGCCAGCGGCAAGAGATAGCCAGCAAAACCGGCACGCGCCAGACGCGGGTAGTGATTCAGAAAAAACATGACAGGCTCCGGTAGAAGATGCCGGACAAGAGCCGGCATTCAGCTAAAAAAAGCCCCCGCAGGGCTGAACGTGCAGGGGCAAATCAACTTAACGAGGAGGAGAAAAAGTACAACTAAGCTGAAACGCTTAACGCGGGGTCAGCGACCCCTTGAGCTGAAGGCAGCTGCCCTTGGCAACCAGCTTCCACTCCTTGCCATCAAAATCGGTTTTGGCCATGCCCGCACAGGAATGCCCGTTGGCCGCGCAGTCATTGCTGCCCGCCTTGGCCACGCCGTAGCATTTTTCCTTGCTGGCATCAGCGGCCAGCGCGGGGTTGGCGGCCAGTGCCAGCACGGCGGTCATGGCGCTGGCCAGAATCAGTTGCTTGCCATCCATCTTTGGCTCCTTGGTTCAGGGTGTGGTTTGCGCCGGGGCGGCGTTAGCCAGCCACTGCGACAGTTCGCCGGACAGATCCAGCGCCAGCAGATCGGTAAATCCGCCCACATGCCGTTCGCCGATGAAAATCTGCGGCACCGAGCGGCGACCGCTGCGTTCGACCATGTTGGCAAACTCGGCCTGATCGCTGTCGACCAGGATCTTGCTGACGCTGAGCCCTTTGCGGGCCAGCAGGTTTTCGGCCTGCACGCAGTAGGGGCAGGTACGGGTGCTGTAGAGGGTAATCGTCGGCATGGCGGTTTCCTTTTGCGCTCAGCCTGGGTATATCAGCACAGCCATTTATTCAATTAGGCTGTAAAGATATACCCATGCCTGAAATTTGAATTACAGATCCTTCGGTGCCTTGTCCTTGATCTGCGGCCATTCCATATTGGCCTTCTTCAGGTTGCCCGGAACGTCTTCCAGCCACTTCTTCTGCACTTCTTTGTTCACGTTCAGGTACAGCTTGCCGTCGACGATCTTCCAGGCTTGCGGATCGCCATCGAGCTTCTTGTCCAGCGCCACGCCCATGGCGCAGAAGCCACCAAATTGCGGCGCGTAGTGCGCCGGATTGGCGGTGAACTGGTCACGGTGCGCCTTGCTGGCGAAGTGATAGGTCACACCATTGTGCGAGGCCTTGTAGGCGGAATTGCCCAGTACTGGTGCCTTGTCGGTGAAATAGGCGACCGGGTCATAGCCCTGCAGGCCCACGCCCTGTGCGTCGACATTGACCGCAGCGGTCGAGTTTTCGTCGTAGGCCAGTGCGGTGCCCGGCACGACGGCCAGCGCGGCAAAACCGGAAATGAGGGCAGCAAGAATGGAAGTGCGTACGTTCAGCATGATGAAATTCCTTGGCAATGCGTTAATAAGCTAAATAAGTGGGGTACTACGTTGTATCCAGCCCGGCGCCTAGGCGCCGGACGCATGGACTACCGGGTATCAGGCCAGCGCCACCTTGGGGAAATCGATTTCCACGCGGCTGGCCTTGCCCAGGATGTTGGTCAGCAGGTTCATGCCTACGTGAGTGATGATTTCGACGATGTCGGCATCGCTGAAGCCGGCATTGCGCGCCTCGATCAGCTCGGCGGTGGTGATCTCGCCCTTGTGTTCGGCCAGCGAACGCGCCAGCTTCACGGCGATGGCGGCCTTGGCGTCCTGGCTGGTGCCGGCGCGGTTGGCGGCAATCTCGTCACCATTGAGGCCCGCGCCCTTGCCGATGGCGGTGTGTGCCGACAGGCAGTATTCGCAGGAGTTCTGCTGCGCCAGCGCCAGGGCGATGCGCTCGCGGGTTTGCACGTCCAGGCTGCCTTCCTTGGCAATGCCGTGCAGGCCGAGGAAGGCGCGCAGTGCCGCCGGCGAATTGGCGAAAATCTTCAGGAAGTTCGGCACGATGCCCAGCTGGGCGTGAATGGCATCGAACAGTGCCTGTTGTTCGGCGGTAGCGGTGTCAGCGGTAACGAGAGAGATGCGGCTCATGATGTGGTCCTTGGTGGTTGGGTGGTTTCGCTCGGTGTTGAGCGAATGAGTGCATTCTGGACAAATCCACTTGAAAGAAGAATCCACATAAAACACAATAAATCATTTCTCAGAACGGAATAATGCAATGGACCGCTTTCACCAGATGACCGTCTATGTGGCCGTGGCCGAAACCGAGAGCTTTGCCGCTGCCGCGCGCAAGCTGGCGCTGTCGCCGCCCGCCGTCACCCGCGCCGTGGCCGCGCTGGAGGAAGATCTGGGCGTGAAGCTGCTCAACCGCACCACGCGCTATGTGCGCGTCACCGACGCCGGCCAGCGCTATCTGGATGATGCGCGGCGCATCCTCGCCGAGCTGCAGGAAGCTGACGAGGCCGCCGCCGGCATCAATGCCGAGCCGCGCGGCCATCTGGCCATCACCGCGCCGGTGCTGTTTGGCCAGTTGTTCGTCATGCCGCAGGTGGTGCGCTTTCTGCAGCGCTATCCGGATGTCGATGTGTCGGCACTGTTTCTCGACCGGGTGGTGAACATGCTGGAAGAAGGCATCGACGTCGGCATCCGCATCGGCAATCTGCAGGACAGCAGCATGCGCGCGATCCGCGTCGGCCAGGTACGCCGCGTACTGTGTGCCTCACCCGACTATCTGGCGCAGCACGGCATCCCGGCGACGCCGGACGATCTGCACCACCACCAGATCGTCGCCGCCAGTGGCGTGACGCCTTCGGTGGAATGGAAATTCGGCGAGGGCGACAACAGCAAGACCATCCGCATCAAGCCGCGCCTGACCGTGACCAGTAACGACGGCGCCATTGCCGCGGTGCGCAACGGCGCCGGCATCACGCGCCTGCTGTCGTATCAGGTGGCGGCCCACCTGCAAAGCGGCGAATTGAAAACCGTGCTCGGCGAATTCGAGACCGCGCCGATCCCGATCCACATCGTCCACCGCGAAGGCCGCCACGGCTCGGCCAAGGTGCGCTCCTTTGTCGATTTCATGGCGCAGGCCTTGAAGGAAAACGGCGCGCTCAACTGAGCCGGGCGCAGCATCCTGCTACCGCGGCCCCCCCTAAGTGGCACCACGGGGCAGGATGCCATTTGCCGCACCGGCTCATCCATGCGCTGAACCGCAATGGCCCCAGTCAAGCGGGTATGCATTACCGCACAAGCGCTTCAGCTCAGGCCTGCGGGCGCTGACAATCATGCTGTCATCATTGGCCGTGCCCGGCACGGCGATACCAAGGAGATACCATGTTCCGCAAATGCCTGATTGCCTGCCTGACCCTGCTTTCACTCTCACTGGCTTCGGTGGCCGAAGCACGCAACGACAACCATGGTCGCTGGGATAATCTCGGCAGCAAGAGCGTGCGCCTGATCGGCGACCGTGACAGCATCCATGTCAACCGCGGCCCCTATACCAAGCTGCGTTTCAGCGTGCATGAGCGTGCGGTTGAATTCCAGCGGGTGTTTGTCGAATTCAGCAACGGTGACCGCATTGAAGTACCGGTGCGCGACCGCATCCATGCCGGCGGCCAGACCCGGGCAATCGACCTGCCCGGCCACGCCCGCCACATCAAGAAAATCGTGTTCTGGTACAAAACCGCCCCAGGCTCGCTGGAACGCGCCAAAGTTTCGGTATGGGGGCGCCGCTAAGCCAGCGGCTGAAACGCAGCCTGAGCCTGTGTGCCACAGAGGCACGCAGGCTCGAGCCACGGCAGGCTGTTACGCACTAGCGGCGAATAAGCACCAGCACCTATTGCCCAGAGGATGAAGCTTTCTTGAAATAACTGGATAGTCGGATCACCTGTCTCCATGCCAGATTGCAGGGAACAGCACTGCCATAAAGATCGGTGAGCCAGGCCTGCTCTGCATCACTCACCAGCGGCAAGGCCCGATCTGCGAGCCGGAGTGCCGAAAGGCGCAATGCACCATTTCGCAAAGTCCGCTTGCCGGACACACCATCCCGAGACGGCAACTCGGGCAGACCAATGAGATGCCGCCGTCCTGTCCATACTTCCCGCAAATGGCTGCGCTTTGGGATGTCATGTTGCGTGGAATCGTCCTCTGCCCGCATGAGCATGATCAAAAGCAGTGCCTGCAGGCGATCTCGCCAGCTAACCCGACTCTTCGCCCGGTGTAAGGTCCCCACTAGACAGTCACTGGACTGGAGAGAAGCGACACATCCCATGCGTACGGCATGGATCTGTCCGTGCAGCTGGAGCATATCCTGGACCGTTATTCCCTCTGCAACATAACTATCGTTTTCAAGTAATGCATTGTCGCAGCGGACATTGCGTTCAAGCACACACCCTGCCCCCAAAACGACGTTGGGACCGATTGAGCTACCTCGGCGGATCAGGGCTCCAGCGCCAATCAGTGCCGGGCCTTTCAGCGTCACACCAGGCTCCAGCAGCACATCCGGTGCAATCCAGACCTGATGCGCTATTTCGCGATATTCAGGTGGAAAATCCTGTCCGCGCGCGAGTAGATCAGCCTGCGCCCTCAGCAATTCACCGGGGTTTCGCACCACGATACCCTCAAAGGTGCTTGGCGCTTGCGGCAAACGCGACAGGCACCCTTTTACTTGCTGCAATTGCCAGGCACTGACTCGCGCCCAGCCGGACCAACTGCCATCAGGCAACAGCCAACTGCCTTCCTCCTCGACAAGGGGAGCTTCAGGGAGACAGCCCGGGGCCAAAAGCCAGGCCCTGTCGGTGAGCGGCAAGCTCGCGAGCCGCTGGTTCAGCGCCTGCCCGCTTCCGCAATGGTGCCAGCTCAAACGAATGCCCCAACGCTCACCATTCCCGAGCAGTTCCTGCAGCTCGACATAGCCGAGATCGGCCAGCACATGAATGTGCTGCACGCCTTGCCGCACCAGTGCCATCACACTGCGCTCAATCAGACTCAGCCCTGCCAGAGGTAATGACAAGGCCGCAGGATCATCGCCAGCCCCTTGCCATAAAGGGCGTGATGCAAGCAGTATCGCATCCGCCTTGTCGCCACTTCCCCGCACGGGTTGCACGTGAATTGCCGGTGAATTCTGGCATCGCTGAGCAATCACGCGCAGCAAAAATGCGGCGTTACCCAGCAGATAGCGCCGCCACATGCGGGCAGGTTCCATGGCCAGACGCCAGCACCATTCCAGCCCGAGCTCGCGCAGCCACAGCGGGGCACGCGAAATTCGCCCGCTATAGAAATCGAACAGCCCACCAACACCGATCACCAGGGGAACCCCCAAGGCGTCGGCATGCTCAGCCAGCCATAAATCCTGTAGCGGCGCCCCCATCGCGACCAGCAGTACATCCGGTGCGGCCTTGCGAATTTCAGTCACGACATGGGGGGTATCCACATCTTTGAAATAACCATCGCGGCATCCAGCAACATGGATACCAGGGTATTCAAGAAGCAACCTGGCGGCGACAGCGTCTGCAACACCTTCTTGCCCTCCAAGCAGATAGAGCCTTGCCCCCTGCTGCTGCCAGTGCCGGCATAGCACCGGAAACAGATCGGTGCCGTTGCTGTTGGCCTTCATGGGGGTGCCCAATAGTCGGCCGGCCAGCAGTACGCCACTCCCATCGGGCAGCAGCAGGTCGGCGCGATTCAGTATGCTGCGGTAGCGCGCATGGTGTGTAGCCAGATTGGCACAATGCGGGTTTACAAAGGCAATCCGCCGCTGCCCGGCTTGCTGAGCCCAGTCCGCCAGCTGGCGCAGAATTTCGCCATGGTCCAGATTATCCAGCCACAGCCCAAGCAGCGGCCAGCGTGCCTCGTAGCCAGTCTGGCGCGCCCCGCCCAACAGCCGGGCCCACAGATAGCGCAGCAGCAGTGCGGCATCGAACAGCCAGCCGCGCTGGCGCAGATCCAGCGCATCCTGTTCGGCCTCCCCCGCATCGGGCAAGCCAAGCAGCGCATGCAGTCTTGCTGTCGACACCAACCCTGCCCTGTCGCCGGTATGGCCGCCAATCCAGCAACGTCGGCCTGCAGCGACCTCCCCGATTGCGCGCAGTGCAGTACGACCACGAGCGCTGAAGACCAGGGGCAGCAGCAACAAAGTACAGCTGGCGGCTAAGGCACGCCCAAGCAGCTTGCGACAGGTTCCGGAAATGTCATTCATGGCTGAATCTCCCGTTCAGTAGGCGCCACGGCCACCCAATACGGCGGGTACGGTGCGCAGCAGGATCAGCACATCCAGCGTCAGGCTGCGCTCGCGGATGTACTGCAGATCAAGTGCCAATTGCTGCTCGAAATCCAGCTCGGAGCGACCACCCACTTGCCACAGACAGGTGAGACCCGGGGTAATCTCAAGACGCTGGCGGGCATCAAGACCATAGCGAGCCACCTCTTTGGGCAGGGGCGGACGCGGCCCGACCAGGGTCATGTCGCCACGAAGGACACACCAGAGTTGCGGGATTTCGTCGAGGCTGAAACGCCGCATGAAGGCGCCGATGCGGGTAATGCGCGGATCGTGCCGCTGCTTGAACGTACGCGCATCCGCATGCTGGTTGGCCAGCTTGCCCTGCAAGGTCTCGGCATTCATCACCATGCTGCGGAACTTGGGAAACGCGAATACCCGACCGCGATACCCCACCCGCTGCTGCCAGTAGAGGATCGGACCACCATCGCCCATGCGGATTGCCAGCGCCAGCGCCAGCCACAGCGGCCAGAACAGCAGCAGGGCCGAAAGCGCTGCCGTGCAATCCCAGCCGCGTCTGACCAGCGCGGCCCCCTTTCTGCGCAAGCTAAGTTCGGTGCGCAGGAAGGCCACGCGCACCCGCCTGCGCCAGGGCTGGCTGTAATAGCGTTCCAGCCGGCGCAGTTCGGCAAGGTCAACCCTGGCATTCATGGCCGTCTCCTTGGCGGATTGTGTATGCTGATTGAATCATCCACTTCCAGAGCAAGTGTTACAGGCTTGTAAACAATCCATGCCCGCTCCTGAAAACTTGCACGTGCTTATCGTCGACGATATCGCCATAACCCGCATGCAGCTGGCGGCACAGGTACGTGAACTGGGCTTCCGGATCAGCGAAGCGGCCAATGGCGAAGCCGCGCTGGCCTGCATGGCAGAACAGACGCCGGACATCGTGCTGCTGGATCTGCTCATGCCCGGCATGGATGGTTTCACGGTCAGCCGCATCATCAAGGGGCGCGATTATGGGCGCTGGATTCCGATCGTGGTGCTGTCCGGGCTGGAGGGCGAAGAGCATCTGCTCAAGGCGCTGGAGGCTCATGCCGACGATTTTCTGCACAAACCGGTCAATCCGGCGATTCTCTCCAACAAACTGGGCAATCTGCGCCGGGTACTCACCTTGCAGGCGCAACACAACAGCCTGCTGAGCCGCTCGCAGGCGATCAGCCGCAACAGCTTTGACGCCATCTTGCTGGCCGATCCATCGCTGCGGATCTGCGAGGCCAATCCGGCGGCAGCCATCCTGTTTGGGCAAAGCCTCGGGGAGTTGCTCGGCCAGCCTCTGTCGGCGCTGCTGCCTGATTTGCAACCAGCTTGCACAAGTTCCGGACCCGCCACACTGGTCAAGCTTGACGTGCTACGCCCCGATGCTTCCCTTATCCCGGTGGAAGCCGGACTGGGTTCTTTTGCGCAAGATGGCGCAAGCTACCTGTTGATTACGCTGCGCGACATCAGCGAACGCGTGCGTGCCGACCAGCTCAAACAGCAATTCATCGCCACGCTCAGCCACGAATTGCGCACGCCGCTGACGTCAATTATCGGGGCGTTGAAAATGCTGCAGGCAGATACGGCAAGTCTCACGCCCCAGCAGCATCAGCTGCTGGCGATGGCCGACCGCAACTCCGGCCGCCTGCTTGGCATGGTCAATGAATTACTTGATCTCAACCGCAGCCAGGCCGGCAAATTGCAGCTTGTCCGTCACGCAGCACAGTTGGGGGATCTGCTCGACGAAGCAGTCGCTAGTCATCTGGGATATGCCCAGCGCCATGCAGTAAACCTGGAACTCGATTGTTCCGCCCCCGTTCGCCTGCAGTGGCTGAATACTGATCATGGCCGCTTTCTGCAGATCATGGCCAACCTGCTTTCCAATGCCTGCAAGTTTTCCGCAGCCGGCGACACCGTTACGATCCGCGCTGCACGTGAGGGCACACAGCTCAGTATCGCGGTCAGCGATCACGGCCCGGGTATTCCTGCCGATTTTCTGCCGCGCCTGTTCGAGCCCTTCACGCAAGCGGATGGCAGCGACAGCCGCCGCCAGGGGGGCAGCGGCCTCGGGCTGGCCATTACCCGTCAGCTGGTCGAAGCTCTCGAGGGGCAGATCCAAGTTTCCACTACCCCCGGAGAAGGCTCGACCTTTACCCTTTATTTTCCCGTTGGAGCCCCTGCATGATTGCCCTGCAGCACCTTGCGGTGATCGAGGACGACACCGATATTCGCCATCTGCTGGAGCTGAGCCTGACCACCCTGGGCGGCTTTGACGTCACGAGCTATCCGCTTGCAACCCGCGCCCTGGCGGAAATGCCCCAGCATCCTTTGCCGCAAATGCTGCTACTGGACGTCATGATGCCGGAAATGAGCGGCATTGAAGCCATTCCCCGCTTGCGCGAACTGGCTGGTGACACGCCACTGTGCATCGTGATGCTCACGGCCAAGGCTTCCCCCGAGGAGCTGGCGCCACTACTGGCAGCTGGCGCTGATTATGTCGCCAGCAAACCCTTCGATCCGGTGCTGCTTCCCGAGCTGTTGCAGCACTTCTGGAGTACATTTCATGGCCGCATTTGACGAGGCGGCTTACCAGCGCGGGCTGCTGCAGTTGCGGGAGCGCTTTCTGAACGAACTGCCGCAACGCCTCGCCGCCCTGCGGCAGACGCAAACGGCAGACGCCATGCGCGCGGAACTGCACCGACTGGCCGGCGCGGCAGGCTCTCTGGGCTTTGCCGAACTGAGCCAGACCGCCCGAGAACTGGAACAACAGTCACTAGACCATGCGGATGGCGCAATCAGCCTGGCCCGCCTTGACGCTTGCGCCAGCAAGATCCGCGCCTTGCCGAATCAGCCAGTCTGATCGGCTAAGGAGCACCCGGCACCGCAGTGCGCGGCGCAAAGTTTCACAGTTGGTTCACATTCTTGCGGGAAAGAGCAGCTTTAATACAGCTGCAACCACCTCATCCCGGAGAAAGCCATGGAACTGATCAACCGTACCGAGCAGTCCGCCGTGACTGTCATCGGCTTCAACACCGGCAGCCTCGATGCGAGCAACGCGGATGCCTTCCGCAAACAGATCCGGCCGGCACTCGAAAGTGCCAAAGCGGTCGCCATCGACATGTCCTCCCTGGAGTTTGTCGATAGCTCCGGCCTGGGGGCCCTGCTTTCCTGCCTGCGCTTTTGTACCGAAAAAGGGGGCAACTTCGCCGTATTCGGGCTGCAACGCCCGGTCGCCGCCCTGTTCGAACTGATGCGCATGCACCGGGTTTTCAGTGTGTTCAACAATCTGGACGAGATCAAAGAGGCGCTGTCATGAAAGCGCTGATTCTCGCCGCCGGCAAGGGTACGCGGCTGATGCCACTAAGCCGCGACATCCCCAAACCAATGCTGCCCATTCTTGACCGTCCGGTACTGGAATGCCTGATTGAACAGCTCGCACGCCATGGTGTGGATCAGATCATCATCAACACCAGCTATCTGGCCGGCGAAATCGAAGGCTACTTCCACAGCGGCCGGCGCTTCGGCGTCGAACTCGCTTTCAGCTACGAAGGCTACGAACGCGATGGTCAGCTGATCGACACGCCACTGGGATCAGCCGGCACGCTGCGGGCCATTCAGCAGCATTCTGGGTTTTTCGACGATACTTTTCTGGTGCTGTGCGGCGATGCACTGATTGATCTGGATCTCACGGCGCTGATCGCGGCCCACCATCGCAACGGTGCGCTGGCCACGCTGGCGCTCAACCGCGTTCCCGAGCAGAAACTCTCGCAATACGGCGTCGCCCTGCTGGATGAAACGGATCGCATCATGGCGTTCCAGGAAAAACCCAAGCCCGGTGAAGCACGCAGCAATCTGGCAAACACCGGGGTGTATGTCTTTGAACCCCAAATCATGCAATACATCCCGCCAGATACCCCCTATGATCTTGGCAGCGATGTTTTCCCGCAACTGGCACGCGAAGGGCTGGCCCTGTATGGCACCGAGCTGCCATTCGACTGGGTCGACATTGGCCGCGTCGCGGATTATTACGCGGTGCAGATGCGGGCGCTGCGCGGCGAGCTGCCAGCCGTCAGCCGCCCCGGGCGTGAAATCGCCCCTGGCGTATTTGCCGGAGCCAACTGCCGAATCGACCCGCGCCGCTGCCACATCCAGGGGCAGGTGGTGCTAGCTGACAGCGTGACGATCGAAGATGGCGCGACGCTGATCGGGCCGCTCTGGATCGGCCGGGGCAGCATTGTCGAGCGTGGCGCCCACGTCGAGCGCAGCCTGATCTTCGATTACACCCGCGTCGGGACGCAGGCCCTGCTGGTGGAAAAACTGGCTTCCGGGCGCTGGTGTGCGCGCGCCGATGGACTGACGGTGGATCCGGCAGCCAGCAATATTCCGTGGATTCTGGCGGACAGCCGTACACCGCGCAGCACGATCTCCGCCAAAGAGCAGCACTTCCTGGAAGAGATCAATGCCCTGACCCCCGCTCCCGTACGCCATAGCAGTGCCCCAGCAGTACAGCTCAGTGCCGGCAGCTAAGCATGGGCACCCTGTCAACAGCCGGCATCGGCATCAAGCCACTGGTCAGCATCCGGCAGCACGCCAAGCTGACCGTGGCAACGTTTGCCATCACGCTGTTGCTGGGCCTGCCCATGATTTGGCTGAAGGGACAGCCCAAGTATGAAACCGAGGCCGTGATCCAGATCGCGCCGCGCTATATGAAAACCCTCAAGGACGATAACGAGCTGGATTTTCAGTCCAACTCGCAATATCGCCAGTTCGTCCAGCAGCAGACCAGTACCGTGCTGCGCGAGGACATCCTGCGTGATGCCATCCGCAAAGTCGCCAGTGCCCCGGCAGTCCAACGCTGGCAGCTGCCTGGCGAAAACGAGCGTCAGAGCATCCGCCGCCTGCGCACCAGCCTGCTGGTACTGCCTGTGCCAGACACCTATATGGTGCGCATTTCCCTGAGCAGCAGCGATCCGCAGCCACTGGCCCCCATCATCAATGCGGTGACCAGTATTTATCTCGAGCGCGCCCGTAACGAGCAAGTCTTTGGCAAGGACGAGCGCACCGCACAGCTGCAAAAACGCCAGCAGCAACTGTTGCGCGACATCGACGACAAGGCCGAGCGGCGCAACCAGATCGCCGGCGAACTCGGTATTGCCACCTTCTCCGAAGAAGCCGGCAACCCCTACGACAAGGCGATCGAGCGCCTGCGCGAGGCGCTGGCCGATGCGCGCATCAAGCGCTTCGATGCCGAAGCACGTGAAAAGGCATTTCTGCAGCACGGCGAAACTGACCCGGCCGTGCGCTCCATTCTGGAAAGCGTTTCGGTCGACCCGGGACTCAACAGCCTGAAAGCCAGCCTGAACAACCGTCGCGCCCAGCTGGTTTCCGGCATGGCCGGGCTGACCGAGCAGCACCCGGGCTACCAGCAAAGCCGGCAGGAGCTCGGCGAAATAGACCAGGAAATCAGCAGCCAGACCGGCAAACTGACACAGAGCGTGCGCAGCAATCTGCAAAGCCGCTTTGCCACGGCCACCAGCCAGTCCCGCCAGCTCGAACAGGACATCCAGGCCGAACTGACCCGCCAGGAACAATCGCGCGGCCGTTTTGCCACGCTGTTCAAGGAAGCGCAAAACCTCAGTGCGGAAATCGAGCAAGTCCGCAAGGAGCTTGACAGCATTGGTGAGCGCCTGAATTTCTTCACGGCCGAAACCGGCTCGCTGGGTTTCGTACGGCTGGTCACTGCAGCGCAAGTGCCCGATCTGCCACAAGGGCCAGGCAAGAAAAAAATCTTCCTGATGGTCGTGCTGGCCGCACTGCTGGCCGCCATTGCCGTGCCGGTCGCCCGCGACCTGCTCGACCGGCGCATCCACGCCCCCAACGATGTCAGCGCCAGCTTCGGCTTCCCGCCGCTGGGCTGGCTGATCGAGGCCGACAGCGAGGACAGCCGCAGTTTCCGCTGCGACCAGTTGCGTCGGCTGGCCAGCGCGCTGATACGGGAGCAGGATCGCACCGGCATGCACATTTTCGGGCTGTGCGCACTGCAGCCCGGCGGCGGAGCATCAAGCCTGACGCTGGAGCTGCAGGCCACTTTTGCCCAGATGGGACTGCCGGCCATCGCTGTCGAAGCCAATGCCTTCAATCGCGACCCGCGCTTTGCCACCGCCCCCGAACTGGAACTCGCCGATCCGCAAATGCCACAAGCGGCGTGCGCCAGCCTACGGCTGGCCGGCAGCGGTCGCCACCTTCACGCCATCGACCGGCTCGGCGCCTGCCTGCAGCAACTCGCCCAGCAGTATCGTTTTGTGCTGGTCGACGTACCGCCGCTGCTGGCGAGCGGTGACGCGGAACTCACCTTGCGCGCCACACCGGGCATTCTGGCCGTGATCGAAGCCGAAGCCCAGGGGCGCGGTGAAGTTGGCCGGGCAGCCCGGCTGCTGCAAGGCATTGATCCGGACTCGATCGGTGTGGTCGTCAATCGTGTGCGCCCGCTGGATGGGGGCGGCTATGTGCGCGACCTGATGAACGAATTCCTGACCGGCCGCAAACCACCGCCGGCCAACCTGCTGCGTGAATTGCGCCTGACCGGCGTCCTCTTGATCAAAGGCGCAGGCGCCCTGCTCACAGATCTGCGCGGCCAGTTGCCCCGCCGAGGAGCCCACCATGAAACTGACTGATCTGCTGGCCCGCATTTATGTCATCAATCTGCCCGAGCGCCGCGACCGCCGCCAGCAAATCGGCGCCGAACTGCAAAGGCATGGACTTGCGTGGCAGCAGGGGCAGGTGATCTGCTGGCCTGCCCAGCGCCCTGACCATGCCGATGGCTTTCCCACCGTGGGCACACGCGGCTGTTTTCTCAGCCATGTGGCCGCACTGGAAGATGCCACCAGCCTGAACGAGGGGTATGTGCTGGTACTGGAAGACGACGCCGTACTGCTGCCCGGGCTGGCAGAGGCACTGCCCGAGCTGGCGCAGTTGCTTGCCGATGAACAGCCCGAGCTGGTTTATCTGGGGCACTGCCACGTGGGGGGCGGACAGGCTCCCGTCACTACAGCCGGATTCCAGCCCAGCAGCCAGCCCATCGAGGGCGCGCACGCCTATCTGGTGCGCACCACCTTGCTGCCCAGACTGCTGCCCTATCTGCACGGCTGCCTGGAACGCCCGGCCGGTCACCCGCAGGGAGGGCGGCTGCACTACGACGCTGCGCTGACCCTATTTCGCCAGTTCAACCCCGACTGCCATACCTGGCTGGCGTATCCGACGCTGGTCGAGCAGCGTTTTTCCCGCAGTGATATCCAGCCGCGCTGGTGGTACGACCGCTGGCCGCTGCTGCGCACCCTGGCCGCCCTGGCGCGTGAATTCAAGCAACACCACCGCCACGCCACCGGCAACTGATTCAAGGAGAGCATCATGGACTATTACGGTTTTGTTCGTCAGGAAATCATCCCGCTGCTGCCCGAGCACGCACCGCGGGCGCTGGAAGTCGGCTGCGGTAATGGTGCGACACTGGCCTGGCTCAAAGCCAGCGGCCTGTGCCGCGAGGCGGTCGGTGTTGAATACAGCCAGTCTGCCAGCCAGATTGCCCGCGAACACCTTGATCTGGTGATCGAGGGCAACGCCGAACACATTGACTTCGGCTCGCTGGGACAGTTCGACCTGATTCTGTGCCTGGATGTGCTGGAACATCTGCAGGATCCCTGGCTGATGCTGCGCCGCCTGCGCGAGCGCCTGAGCGAGCGCGGCGTACTTATTGTCAGCCTGCCCAATGTTCGCCACCACAGTGTGCTGCTGCCATTGCTGCTGGGCGGGCGATGGCACTACACCGACGCCGGCATACTGGATCGTACCCATCTGCGCTTTTTTACCCGAGATACCGCCCGCGATCTGCTGGAAACCAGCGGTTTTGCCATTGCTGACAGCTGCAGTGTGGGCCAGAACTGGAGTCCTTCACGCTGGTGGCGCTGGCTGGGCAAATGGCGAGCAGCCGAACCGTTCTGCGCCGTGCAATACCTGTTTGCCGCCAGAGCGTCCTGAAAGCCAAATACCTTGCCATGTATTGCCTTTAACCATTTATATCAAAAAGCATTCATGCACATACCCATCATGAACACATCACGCAAACTGTTTACACTCAGGACACCATTCACATGCAGTTGCCGGCTGTAATGGAGTCAGTCCCTTGAACCTGCAGGAGAGCAACATGGCAGCTGGATTGCATCAGGCCGCACTGGAAAGCATCGCCGCCCGCCTGCTTTATCTGCTTACCCGACTGGCGCTGCCACCACTGGTGCTGGCGCATGTCGGGCTTGCCGAATACGGACTGTGGTCAATTGCCTTTGTGCTGGTCGGCTATCTGGGGCTTTCGGTTTCCGGGCTGGCCACCGTCTACGTGCGGGAAATTGCCCGCGCTTATGAGCAGGATGATGCCAGCCATGCCAGCCGCATCCTCAGCACCGGTGTTCTGCTTGCGCTGGTGCTGGGTGGGGCCTTCTGCACCCTGCTCGCGCTGTTGCTGCCCTGGGTACTGGCCCAGTTCCACTTGGTGCCGGCACTGCATGCGCTGGCCACCCAGCTCATCATGGCCACGTGCCTGATTTTTCTGGCCGACCTGACCCTGGGGGCATGGGGCTACGTGCTGCACGGACTGAAACGCGTGCATGAACAGCAGCGGATCTGGGTAACGAGCTTCCTGCTCGAATGGCTGGCCGTGGCCGTGCTGCTACAGCTTGATCTGGGCATGTCGGCACTGCTGTGGGCTTTCGCCCTGCGCTATGCCTGTTCGATCACGCTGGCGCGCTGGCGGGTACATCTGGCCTGGCCAGCCCTGCAGATCCGCTTGCGGCTCGTCTCGCTGCAGTGTCTGCCCCAGTTTGCCCGGCTGGGCCTGGCCAGTCAGCTCAGCGACGGCTGGGCGATGCTGCTGCACTCGGGAGACCGCTTGCTGGCCGGCGCCGCCTTTGGCGCGGCAGCGACCGCCATACTGGATTTGGGCAGCAAGCTACCGGCGACCGCGATTTCGCTCAGTAGCGGCATCAATCAGGTGCTGCTGCCACACGCCGCAACCGCACGCGAAAGTGCGGTCAGCGCGATCTATCACAGCGGCTTGCGCCTGGGGCTGCTGGCGCTCCTGCCGGTCATGCCGATGCTGGTTGCCGTGGCGCCAGCGCTGCTGACCGCCTGGCTCGGACCACGCGCGGAGCTGGCGCTGCTTGTATCCATCTGCCTGTGGATGACCCCGGCCTGGCATCTGCACACCCTGACCGGCGCCGCGAGCAGTACCCTGCGCGGGCAAGGGCAGATCCGGCTGGAATTCGTCTACCATGGATTGCGCAGTACCGGCTTGCTCGCTGCGGCTCTGCTGGCCGGCAATCTGGCCAGTTTTGTCGAAGGGGTGGCACTCAGCCTGGGGGTGAGCGCACTGATTTACCTGTGGCTGGCCAGCAGAACGCTGGGCATGTCGGGCACGATGCTGCTGTGCACGCTGCGGCCACTGCTGCTGATCTACCCTGCGGCCTACGCTATGGCCTTGTTGTGCCCCTGGCAGCTGGCCAGCCGCAGCTCGGCGCTGCAGGATCTGTTGCTCTATGGCGCGATCGCCGCAGCCAGCTTACTACTGGGCATCTGGAAAACCGCGCTGCTGCCAGCCGAGAAAGCGCTGCTGCAGCAAACGTTGCGCCGTCTGGGTGCGAAGGAGACCCGCCATGCCTGAGCGTCTTTTGCTCATCCTTGCCGTCCTTGCGCTAACAGGCTGCATCAGCACCCACAGCGTGATGCCGCAACAGACAGAAGTGTTCCAGCCGGCGCAGAAATCGGAGCAGATCGATTACGCCTCTGCGCAATTGCTGGCTGAGCTGGATGCCGGTGACAGCTTTGTATATCGCCTGGCCGAAGGCGACCAGCTGCAGATCACGGTCTGGAATCGCCCCGAGCTGTCGGGCAAACAACAGCTGGGGCCGGATGGCCAGCTCAGCCTGCCGCTGGCTGGTACGCTCAAGCTGGCCGGCGAAACCCGCGAAAGTGCGGCCGGCATGGTCAGTCAGGCGCTGAGCCCGTTCTACAAGAAACCCGCGGTATTCATCGGTATCGAACAATACGCCGGCAACCGAGTGACCGTACTTGGGCGTGTACAGAACCCGGGCGTCCAGCAATTCGACCGGCCGCCCACCCTGCTGGAAACATTGGCCCGCGCCGGCTCGCTGCCGGTGATCGACAAGCAGGCGACGCTGACCCGGGTGGCGATCTTCCGCGGACGCGACCGCATCATCTGGGTCGACCTGAAAAAGCTGCTCAACCGCGGCGAGCTGGTGAACAATATCCGGCTTAAAGCCAACGATCTGGTCTACATCCCTGATTCCTTCGATACGCTGGTGTATGTGCTGGGCGCCGTGCATAAACCCGGCGCATATCGCCTCACGCCTGACATGTCCTTGCTGGATGCCCTGTCGCAGGCTGGCGGGCCCAACGACGATGCCGCACCGGAACAGATCGCGCTTTATCGCCCCGGCAAGCAGGCCGCCGATGCCACGCCGCTGACCACATTGCTGACCCGCGAAAAAATGGTGAACTACGCGCTGGAAGAAGGCGACGTCGTCTTCGTGCCCAAGAGTGGCGTTGCCGAAGCCGGCTATGTCATCCGGCAACTGGTGCCAGGCTTGTCCATACTGACACTGGGACTGAGTGCATTCTGACGGGAGGCTGCCATGTATGGCATTGTCAACAAGGCAATTCAGGAGATGGTGACCTCCCGCTTCGGCGAAGAGGTCTGGCAGCGCGTGAGCCAGCGGGCAGGCATTGCCGACGAAGACTTCCTCTCGCACCAGCCTTATCCGGATCAGCTCACTTACCAGCTGGTAGGCGCTGTCTGCGAGGAAACTGGAATGGAAGCGACCCCGGTGCTGGAAGCTTTCGGCAGCTACTGGGTTCTGGAGACTGGTCGCGCGCGCTATGGTGGCCTGCTTGAGGCTGGTGGCCATACCCTGTCCGAATTTCTACTCAATCTGCCCAATTTCCATGCACGCATCTGCCTGATCTATCCGGAGCTGCAACCGCCCGAATTCCTGTGCGAGGCAACGGGAGATAACCAGATTCGAGTACGCTACTTTTCGCAGCGCCCGGGGTTGGCACCATTTGTACGCGGCTTGCTGTTGGGTGTGGGCGAACTTTATGCCACCAGCGTCGATGTGATCCAGCAGCATAGCCGCACCAGTCAGGATGACTTTGATGAATTCCTCGTGAGCTGGCGCGAACGATGACTCGCAATGTCCAGCTTTCCGTCACCGCACTGGATGCATTGTTTCCCTTTCACTTCGTGATTGATCAGGCATTGCGTCTGCAAAGCTGGGGGCCATCCCTGCCACGGCTACTGCCGGAACTGGCTCAAGGGCAATCTCTGGTGGAGTACGTCTCGATACAGCGACCCAAGCTCGACAGCCTAGACGCAGCACAGATCCTCGCCCGCCAGCATATGCTCTTCGTGTTGCGCCGGCGTAGTGACGGGCTGCAACTGCGCGGGCAGTTCATGCCACTGGAGGAGCAGCAGGCCCTGTTGTTTGCGGGAACCCCATGGCTATCGGATACGGCTGATCTGAAAAAACACCATCTCGCACTGAACGACTTTGCCGTGCATGACGCCACGGCGGACCTGTTGCAGGTGCTGCAGCAGGAAAAGACCTCATTGCAGGAAACCGCCAGCATGGCCGAGCGTCTGCGTGAGCAGCGCCTGATGCTGCAAAGCATCCTGAATACGGCGGCCGACGCGATCATTACCATCAATCAGCACGGCATCATCGAAACCTTCAATCCCGCCGCCGAGCAAATGTTCGGCTGGCAGGCCCAGGAAGTGATCGGCCGCAACGTCAGCCTGTTGATGCCCGAGCCGCATGCCAGCCAGCATGATGGCTACATCGCAGCCTTTCTTTGCGGCAGCGGCCGAAATCTGCTCGGGCAGCGGCGCGAGGTACTGGCTCTGCGACGCAATGGTGAAAGCTTCCCCGCCGAGCTGTCGCTATCCAGCATCGAGCACTCCGGCAGTACTCATTTCACCGGCATCCTGCGCGATATCAGCCGGCGCAAGGCCCAGGAGGCGGCGCTGGAAGCAGCCCGTACACGAGAGCTGCATATCGGCCACGAAATCCAGCAGTCGCTACTGTTCGGTAAACCACTGGCGGTTCCCGGCATGGAGATTGCCGCCTTTACCCAGCCCTCGCAGGGCATTGATGGCGATTTTTTCGATTTCTTTCCGATCGAGCCCGGCTGCTTTGACATTGTCACTGGTGACGTAATGGGCAAGGGGATTGCCGCGGCCATGATCGGCGCGGCATTCAAGCATCAGTACAACCGCCTGATGGCCGAACTGCTCGCCCCGGCACTGGCCTGCGGGACGACACCACCGGTCTGCGGCATCGTGAACGAATTGCATGAGCGCATCACCCCGGAGCTGCAACGGCTGGAGTCCTTTGTCACCCTGACCTTTGCCCGCATCGACTTGCGCAGCAACCGCCTGCAATACGTCAACGCCGGCCACCCGGAATCCCTGCTGATCGACGCAAGCGGCACAGTCCGGCAACTGCAGGGTGAGCATCTGCCAATAGGTATTGCGCGCAATGAAACCTACACCCCCTGCGAGCTGAGCTTCTGTCCGGGCGATCTGCTGCTGATCTACTCGGATGGTGTTACCGAAGCACGCAATCAACAAGGGGAACTGCTGGGCAAGGAGCCCGTCATTGCTCTGATGAGTGCGCTGCACAAGCTGGGCTTGCCCGCCGCCATCATTCTGCAGCGATTACGCCTACTGGTTGACCAGCATGAAGCATCGCACCGGCGCAGCGATGATTTCACTGCTCTGGCCATGCTGCGCTGCGAAGGCTCGCGCTGGCACAGTCAGGAATACCCGCGCAAAATGCTGGCGCTAGCTCCTTTGCGCGACTGGCTGCTGCAGATGGCCAGCCTGCCAGTGGAACGATTAGACGGGCTTATTCTGGCCTCCGTCGAGGTTGCCACCAACATCATCCGCCATGTCAGTGCGCATCTGGTGGATGCCAGTTTTGTCGTGCGGCTGAGCCAGAACGACTCCAGTGTGACCGTGGAGTTCTACTATGTTGGGGATACCTTTGACCCCGGTACGGCGCCTGAACCCGACTTCAGCGGCAACAGCGAGGGCGGCTTCGGCCTCTTCATAATCCGTGAATCCGTCGATCGGGTGAGTTATCTGACCCCGGCCGAACAGGTCAACCTGATCAGGCTGGAAACCAGTCGCGAGTCTGCCCCGGCAAAGCACCACACCCCCTGATACCGCAGACTATACTGCCCTCACCATCCTGACGGACTTGCCCATGCTGATTGCCATTGTGGAAGACGACCCGATCCAGGCAGAGATGCTGGCCCTGACCCTGCATAGCGGAGGCCATGAATCCCGCAGTTTTGCCACCAGCCTCGCCTTTTTCGAGGCGCTAAAAAGCACCCGCTTCGATTTGTTGCTGCTGGACTGGAATCTGCCGGATTATTCCGGCGGAATGATCATCAAATGGGTGCGCGAGAATATCGGCTGGCAGGTACCGATCATGGTCGCCACCGCCATCGATGACGAAGCCAATGTCGTAGCGGCACTCAAGGCTGGCGCGGACGACTATCTGGTCAAGCCGATCAAGGCAATGGAACTGCTGGCACGCATCGAAGTCGTGCTGCGGCGCTTTCGCAGCGTGGCTCCGGAAATTCTCCATCTGGGGGAGTACGAGATTGATCTCAGCCAGCGCGTCATCAGGCAGGCCGGGCGGGAAATCGAACTCACCCAGAAAGAATTCGATCTGGCCCTGTATCTGTTCCAGCACCCGGAAAAATTGTTTTCCCGAATGAACCTGCTCGAGAAAATCTGGGGCTTACAGGTTGAGATTGATACCCGTACGGTCGACACCCACATTAGCCGCCTACGTCGCAAGCTGCTGCTTGATGGCAGTGGAGGCTGGCAGCTATCTTCGGTTTATGGCTATGGCTACCGGCTGGAGCGCATCGCGCTGGCCGAGCCAGCCAAGGCTTGATCGCGTCGCTTCTTCGATCAGTCATGGCGCTGCCAACTCAGCAACTGCTTGCGCAACTGAGTTCGTTCCCTCTCGCCCAGCCCGATGAATTCGATGCCCAGCCGGCAGCAGCCACTCTGCCCCAGCTCGACCTTGCTGCAGATTCTCAGCGTCGGCACGATCAGTGTCATGGCATCCAGACGCAGTGACGCATCACCAAAGCGCATGTCTTTCTTCAAGCCCTGAGCCTGCGCCTGCGAGAAAACCACCGCAAGACCCCCCTCACTGAGATCGGTCAGCCGGCCCTCGATCTCACTGCCGCCCAGCGCTAGTGAACAGCGGATTTCCGCATGCGGATGTGCTCGATAGAACTCTCGCCCGCCCCCCCGCACCAGCAGTTGAGGCCTGTCAACGCTGATGTCGCAGGGGGTGTGCACCCGGACAACCCTGATCGTGCAGGCGTACATCTGCTGATGCCAACACAGCACCAGCAGGATTTCCTCACCGGCAAACAGCGAAACGTCGGATACCAGCCGCAGCCGCATTAAAGCCCCCCGATCAGCCGGCTCGTGATACAGATTGCGCACACTGCAGTAAATCCCGCCATCACGGGAAAGCAGTTGCATCGGCAGCGGACAATCGTGCGAATAATGCTGCAATTCCCGCAATATCCGCTGGACCTGCTCCTTGCTTTTGACCAGATCCTCCTGCGGCCAGTTTTCGGCATCACACTGCGCCGGCATAGCGGCACGGGACAGTAAATGTTCAAGTCCGAACATGATCGCGCTCCTTTCTGGCGGGCAACACCCGCGCCGGAATTCCCACGGCAACCGCTCCGGCTGGCACGTCGCTTAGCACGACGGCATTTGCACCGATGACTGCACCATCACCGATGGTGACAGCGCCAAGGACCTTGGCGCCGGCACCAATCTCGACCCGGTTACCCAGCACAGGGGCGCCGCGTTGACCTTCATGGCGCAGCCCCAGTGTCACTCCATGCCGCAAGATCACATCATCACCAATGACCGTGTCGCCGCTGATGATCACGCCCCCGAAATGATCGATCCGCAACCGGCGGCCGACGCGGGTTTCACAGGGCAGATCAATGCCGGTCAGTATCTGCGACAAGATCTTCAGGCACTTGTAAACGAACGAGCACAGCCGGCGCAGCAGGGCTGACCGGATGCCATAGCGCCAGCGGCCAAAGCGGTAAACGCACATCACCCACAAGCCTTGCCGCCAGGGATCACGCTGGTAGGTTTGCCAGTCTTCGCGGATCAGTTCAAACATGGCGATCTCCTTCGGGATTTACCACGGTCGCGGTGGTGAGCTGCGGCCTCCGGCCGTGTCCTGCCAGGCCCGCGCCAGTAGACGCGATAGCGCCAGCGATTCAGCGCAGCGTGCCTGCGCCCCCTGCCGCTGCTGCAACCGGTTGCGCCAGAGGCGCAGGCCGTGCCACAAGCGTTCCAGCCATGAGGCCCCGAACGCTCCCAGCCAGCCATGATGCTTGCGGTAATACAGCAGGGCGCTGCGCATGCGCCACAAGGAAAGCTGGCTGCCATGCCGATTGAAGTGCTCGCCCTCGACCCGCTGTGAGGACACACCGCCAATGTGCACGGCCCGCCACTCAGGCTGATACCAGACGCTGAAACCGCGCGCCTGCAGCCGGCGGCACAGATCCACCTCTTCGAAATAGAGAAAGAAACGTTCGTCGAAGAGCCCTTCTTCATCCAGCGCACTGCAACGGATCACTGCAAACGCCCCCGGCACCCAGTCGACCGCCGCCGCTTCGGCCGGATCCGCCCAGGTACGATCAACCCGGCCGAAAAATCGCGAACGGGCAAAGCGCGATGAAAGACCGCTGATCACCAGCAGATCATTCAGCAACGAGGGGAAGCTGCGGGCCGAAGGCTGGTCATTCCCGTCTTCGCTTAGCAAGCGCCCGCCGGCGAGCCCGACCTGCGGATGGGCATCCATCCAGCGCACTGCCCGTGCCAGTGAGCCGGCATCAGGGCGGGCATCAGGATTCACCAGCGCCAGATAGCGCCCGCGAGCCTGCCGCCAGGCCAGATTGTTGCCTGCAGCAAACCCCAGATTAACCGCACTGGGTAGCAGCCGGATGCCCGATTCAAACCGCAGAAG
The DNA here is from genome assembly GCF_015223195.1 of Chitinilyticum piscinae. Classification (GTDB taxonomy): domain Bacteria; phylum Pseudomonadota; class Gammaproteobacteria; order Burkholderiales; family Chitinibacteraceae; genus Chitinilyticum; species Chitinilyticum piscinae. The sequence continues at coordinate 306,005 of NZ_JADFUA010000004.1, forward strand.
ATCAAGCGTGTCGTCACGGCTTGCATTATCAACCACCAGTATTTCATGCCCGACGCCAGCAGCGGCGGCACGAATTGCCGAGAGGCACGCGGGGAGTTCAGGAGCACTGTTGTAGGCCACCACAATGATGCTTAGTTCGGGAGAGAAATAGCGTGTCATGATTGCACCTCCTGACTCAATCGGCCGATTTCTGTTCGGCCTGCCGGCTCGAACGGATCCATGCGGCATTGCGCCTGCTCTGCCGCAGCGTTTCCGGCAAACGTGCCAGCTTCCAGCACAGATAGCGCGGCAAAATCCGTACGGCGGCTAGCTGCTGCGGCCAGGGCAACGCACTCAGCGCCTGCAGTGCATGCGCAGCCAGGACCAGCAAACCCGCAATGGCCAGCCAATGCAGCGGCGCAGGCGCAAACAGCGCCACCGTCAGCAGGAGCAACTGCAGGCTAAGCGGCAGCAGCAGCAACTCTTCCAGTGCATGCCGTCCGCAGGCATCACCTGCCAGCCAGCGCCGCAACTGGGGCAGACATTGCTGGCGCAACAGCGCCAGCCGCCCCCCCTCCCAGCGGCAGCGCTGCACTTTTGCGCCCTCACCGGCCGGCATCTCGCCATACACGATGGCATCCTCGCACCAGGCCAGCCGCAAGCCGGCACGGGTCAGCGCCAGCTGATATTCCAGATCCTCGACGATGGAGCCTGCCCGGTATGGCACCTGTTGCAGCGTACTGGCGGCAAGCACAAACCCGTTCCCGAGAATTCCGACCGGTTCACCAAGTTGTGCCCGCGCCCGCGGACGCAGGGTATTGAAGCCCTGCAGGGCCCAGTGCCGCAGCGGCCCCTGCCAGTCCTGGCTAATCGTCTGCGGCAGATAGCGAACCTGCACCCCCGCCGGGGCATCGGCCAGTACCCGGCGCAAGGCAGCAAAGAATCCCTCTCCCAGCCGGGTATCCGCATCGATCACCAGATACCAGAAACTGTCCGGCACGCTGGCAAAGGCCCAGGCCAGCGCATGACCCTTGCCGCGCAGCACGGGATCGTTACGCTCCATTACCTCGGCACCCAATCCGCGAGCCACCATCGCCGTTGTGTCTGTACAGTTGTCTGCGATCACCACCACGCGGCATGCTCCGTCCTGCCGGGCAGCAGCCAGCAATCCCGGCAGAATCAGCGGCAAGGTGGCCGCTTCGTTATGCGCCGGTACCAGCATGGTGATTGGCTCGCGATTGAGCGCCCCTGAGCGCGGCAGCGGAGCCCGGCGTGCCGCCCAGGTCCAGCGCCAGAGAATCAGTGTTCCCGGAAGAGCCAGCAATCCGGCGGTAAAACCGGCAAGCTGCAACAACAGGAGGCTGACTTCAGCAATCATGGCCGGCCCCTCCAAAAAAAGCCTGCACCCGCAAGGCTCGCAAAACGGGGGATTCCGGCTCGAGAACATGCCTGCGTTTGGCAAATTCGGCAGCCCAGGGCAGCGACTCGTTGGCCTTTTGCACCCGGGCGATCCAGTTGTCGAGCGTACACAGCACCCGGGCCGGCGCCCCGCCAACGACCGTTCCCGGCGGCACGTCGTGCGTCACCACGGCATTGGCGGCGACAATCGCATCCGGGCCGATCGTCACCCCGGGGAGCACGATGGCCTGATGCCCGATGAAGACGTTGTCGCGAATGTCGATCTTGCCGACACGGTCAAGATTAAGCCCGTAGGCCTGATTGATCATGTTGACGCTGCCATCGTGGCCAAACAGCGTACAGCCCGAGAGATGAACATTGCGCCCAAGGCGTACGAAGGCCGGGTCGGTGATGGTGACATTCATATTGATCACGCAGCCCTCTCCGATCGCCTGCAGGCCGCCAAAGCGCTGCAGATACTGCGCCCATTCGGCACCAACTGGGCGGCAAATCCTGCGGTATAGACCTACAAGCCGGTTTTTTTCGAGTGCGCAGCCTCGTACCCATGCACGTATATAGCCACTAAGTGTCTCAGGCATGATGCACCTCCCCAGGCATGGCCAGCAGCTGCCCAGCAAGCCGGTCCAGATTGCGTTCCAGCCAGTAATGTTCGTGCACAGCGGCTCGCGCACGCTGCCCCAGCCGCTGGCGTAACTCGGGGTGCCCGGCCAGCAGCAGCAAGGCCTCAAACAGGGCATCTTCATCCCCGGGAGGCAAGAGCAGGCCGGTGCGGCCATCGGCAATCAGCTCGGGGATGCCGGCGATGCGAGTGCTGACACAGGGCAGACCACTGGCCATGGCCTCCATCAGCACAACCGGAATTCCCTCGGCAAAGCTCGGCAGGACGAAGACATCGGCCTGACGATACAACGCACGCACTGCCTCACGCGGCTGCGGGCCGGTAAAGCGAACACGTTCCAGACCGAGGCGCGCCGCCTCCTGATGCAGGGAGGCATCGTCCGGACCGCCGCCGGCCAGCACCAGCGAAACGGCAACCCCGCCTTGCTGCAAGCGAGACACCGCGCGCAGCAGCAGATGCTGCCCCTTGGCGGCACTGAGTCTCCCTACGCACAGCAGGCGCAGTACGGGATGACTGGCCGGCTCGACCATCTGGAAGTCTTCACCGACCCCGAGCCGCACCACCTCCATCTTGTGCCAATGCTGCGGGGCACTGAATAGCATCAGCTGGCTGCGGGCAAACTGGCTGATGCAGACGATGTGATCGGCGGCAGCAACCTTGGCCGCCAGCTGCTGGCCGTGCGCATCATGAAACTCGTCCGGACCGTGAATGGTATAGCTGAGTAGGCAACCGGTAATGCGCTTGACCAACAGACCAACCAGCGCGGCCTCATTGCCGAAATGCACATGCACGTGCTGAATGTTGCGCCGAGCCAGCCAGCCAGCCAGCAGCATGGCTTCCAGCCAGTAGGCCAGTGCAAGGGCCTGCCCGCGCCAGCCTGGCCGGGACAGCCGCCAGGTTTCCACCAGTGCGCCCAGCACCGCCAGCGTGCCATAACGCAGCAGGGTCGATAGCAGATCGGACAGAATGCGCCAGCGCGGCCAATCCTTGATGACCAGGGTATTGCGTTGTTCGGCGGCCTCTACCTCGCCCAGCGTTGCCGGATCACGCCGATCCCGGTTGATGCTGACGGTGCTAACCGGCCAGCCTCGCTCCCTGAGGCCGATCACTTCGCGCAGAATGAAGGTATGCGATGTGGCGGGATAGGCGCTGACCAGATAGGCCAGAGGATGTGGCAGCTTGTTCATGATGAGCTCCTGTTTGGCGCTAATTCCATTTAAACGCGCCAGGAGCAATGGCTTGTGTCGGGATTGCAAAATCTCGCGTCAGCGCATCACATGCCGGAAGCCGGCCGCCGGGGTGTCGAGCCGTGTCTCGCCCGAGGCAGCGATCGACTGCTGAAGCTGGCGCCGCTGCAACACACTTTCGGCCCAGCCGAGGATGAAAAACAGCGCCGGCATTGGTTGCTCACCGAGATAGACAGTTCCCAGCGAGACGAACACCATCATGATGATTCCGGCAAAGGTAAACGGCAGCGACGCCCGCCCGGCCGTTTCCTGCAGCCCTCGCCGGACAAGCCGTACCGTCATCCAGCCCATCACGCCCAGCAGCAAGCCCAGTGCAAGCACGCCATGCATCAGCGCCAGCAGCAGGTAGTAGTTGTCGATGGACTCCATGCCCCCCACCTTGGGCCAGGTATTGCGCCCCCAGCCCAGCCAGGCATGCTCCAGTGCAATATCCTCGTACTTGTCCATCAGTTCCTTGCGGTACATGGCGGACTCCTGCGATTGCGTCATCACCATGCCCGGCCGGATATCGAGGTAGGCATCGATTGCCATCTGGCCGATGATGCCGGCGACAAGAAACGCGGCGAGAACGCTCCACAACCGTTTCTGCCGTTCCTTGCCGTGCGATACCCACATCAGCACGCCACCTGCCAGACCACCCAGCCATGGGCCTCGCGCCACGGTCATCAGGATGCCGGCCAGCAGCAGTCCGTTGACCCACCAAGCCTTGCTGCCGGGCAGGCGGATATGGCGCATGCGGCTTTCCCAACAATTGCCCCACTGCAGCCAGCGGGCCAGCCGCCATGCGATGGCCAGCATGATGCCGGCCAGAATCGCATGCGAATACGGGCCGGCGATACGGGCAACCCCATGCCGGAAGGTAGTGACCCAGCCCAAGCCCTGCCCAGGAAAAAACGGCCCCAGCAACAGGTGCCAGGGATTGATGCCAAAGCGGAACTGATACACGCTGATCGCAGAAACAAGCACGCAGCAGATCACGAACACCCGGGCACAGGCGATGTCGTCGTGCAGATCACGCAATAGCCAGCGGGCACACAGATACGGCGCCACCACCGAAGCCAGCATGGCAAACATCAGATTCTGCGCCTCGTTGTATCCGGCATTGCTGAGTTCGGAATAAGCAACGCAGATGGCAAATGCCACGACCAGGCCGTCGGTAATGGAGGGAACCCAGCCTTGACGCTCGCGCCACAGCGCGAACAGGAAGACCGGCAGTATGGCAGCCTGATTGAAGCTCGGATCGGGCAAGCCCGGGGTATTCGCCCGATAGCAATCCGGCAGCAGCAGCAGCACAGGCAGATAACCGCGAATCAGCGCATGCCGGCAGCCGTTGCGCCACAGCAGCAACACTAGACCCAGAGGCGCCAGATAAACGATGTATTGCATCACCCACCTCCGGGTTGCAGCACGACCAGGCTTTCAGCAGGAATACGATCATTCGCACGCCCTGACTGACAGGCAAGAGTACTGCGTTGCAACTGGATCTCCATGCGCTGCCCCTCATTGCTGCCCGGCAGTCTCCCATCCAGCAGGCTGCGCCGCAGTGCACCGGAACAGGCCAGTTCGACATTCACGATGCCACTGCCGCTATTGAGTATGGCATAGCGTTGCGGCACTGCCCCGGGCGCAGCGGCCAGTCCGAGCAACACCAGATCGGCACAGCCCGCACCACGACACTGCACCCGCCAGGCCACACCGGGGCCCAGCTCGTTGAGTTGCTGCAGGGCCAGCCCGGTCGGGCGCCAGCGGCCACTGGCGGCCAGATCCCGCGTGATGCCGAACAGGGCCACGTCGCCCTTTCCCGCATCAAGCCGCACGCTATAACCCGCCAGACTATAGACCGCCAACTCGCGCACCCCGGCCAGACGCGCTTCCAGCAACTGCCTGGCCAACCCCACCCCGGCAATGCTTGATGCCAGAATGCGGTTGCGCTCAACAGCAGAAGCCTCCCCCAGAGTGGTATGAAAATTGATTTCATAGACAGCCAGCCGCTTGCCTGCCGCACGAACCCTGGACTGCTGCTGTGCCAGCCGCTCCAGCTGGCTGCTCAGGGCCTCACGCCGCTGGGCAGTCAGATCGCCGCGATGTCCAAGCTCATACATGAAATAAGGAGCCACTGCGATTCGATCAACACCATTGGCATTCACGATCGCGCCCGGACTGTCAGGCCACAGAAAAGGTGCATTGGCGACCGTCAGAAGACGCCGGCCTTTGCCAAAACCCTGACGTGCCGCAGCAAAAGCACGTTCGACGGCTTCGCGGTGCTTCGCCACATCGGTCAGTCCTGCCGGGCGGAACAGGGCATTCCAGTTTTCATTCCCGAATTCCAGCACAACTTCATCCAGCTGATGGCGATCGGCCTCCTGCCTCAGACGCAAGGCAAATTCGCGCCACTCTTCAGCCGATAGCGTTGTCGGGCCAATCACCCACGGCCTGGAGCCAGTGGCTGCACATAATTCGAACAGCTCGGGAATACTATAGGGATAGAACGTTTCCGCATCACCCGGCCGGTAGCGTACCGGCTGGCGATGGAACTCCCCGACAAAGCGGTTGGCTACCGTATCCCCAAGCTGCCCCTGCCAGTCGCGCAGATAGCCCGGAGCCAACAGCTTCAGCGAGTCCAGAACTGCTCGGCGAAAACCGCCAGCGCTAGAAGCAGCCTCACCCAGATACACCTCGTCAATCCAGATCTCGCCATCACCCACGGCTTCCAGACTCAATGCCATGGGTGCCGGTGGTCCTGCCGGTAACTCGTGGCTGCTAAAGCGCCATTCCAGCATCTGCCACTGTGCAGCAGGATCGACAGTCTGCTGCACAAATGGCGGCTGTCCATTTCTGGCAAAGCGGGCCAGCAAGCGTACCTTGCCGTTCTCTGTTCGAGCCTTTAGCCGCAGTACCCATTCGCCACTGACCGGCAAAAGTCGGCCAGCCTGCCCACCGAGCGTATCGAAATGACTGACAAGCGAGGCTGGCTGACCGGGCTGAACCAGCAGACGCGCTGCATGCTGGCCATTCTGGTATGCGACCAGACTGACCCGCCCCTGTGACCACCACTGCGGTATGGGAACCAGCCGCCCGCTTTTTCCCACACTGATCGCATCCCCTGGCTGCGCAGCAGGCAGAGCTGGATCCAGCCAGAACTGGCCGGCCTGCCCTTCGCGGCGCCGGTAATCCCGGATTGCACCGGACTGCCCGGCATGCTGTCCAGTCAGAACCTGATACCGCCCACCTGTCCAGAGTGCATCCGGGCGCGAAGCCCAAGCGTCGCGATCAGTGATACGCCCTCCATCGAGTTTGTCCACAATGACAAGACTACGTTCCTGTAATGGCTCGAAACCGGGATTGCGGACAATATTGGCGCGCAACTGTTCTGCCCCCCAGTATGATGAGCCACCAAGATTCACGCCGAAGGTCGGTGATATGGCCGTCTCCAGCGGCCCTGCCGGCTCAAGCACGGCAGCCTGCGCACCAGCCAGCAGCATAATGGCCAACCAGGCTTTCACAGCGACACCTGCTGCTTGCAGGATCCTGCCACAGGCAAACCACTCAGCTGCACGCTCTCAGATTCAGCCAGCGAAGCGTAGAGCTCTTCGGCGATGTCAAGCTTGTCTTCCCAGCTGAAGCCCAGCTGGTGCGGGGCGTGCAGCAATGCAGCACCTGCTCGGCCCATTGCATCCCAATGCTGGGGATTGCGGTAGCAATCAAACAGGGATCGCTTCAAGCCATCGACGAGCTCTGCCGGATTCGCGGCATCCAGCAGCACGCCCGTTTGCGGCGTAACCAGTTCGGCCGGGCCGCCATAATTGAAGGCAATTACCGGTCGTGCACAGGCCATTGCCTCCAGCAGCACGGCACCGCCTGACTCGCGCACAGATGGCAGACAGAACACATGGCATTCGCGCATCAGCTCCGGAACCAGTCGCAGGGGCAAATTGCCAGTGAATTTGCACGCGTCCGCGATATTCAGCTCGGCCGCCAGTTTTTCAAATTCGCGCCGCCTGGCCCCATCGCCTGCCAGCGTCAATTCCACGTTAATCCCTTCGTCGTGAATCAGCCTGGCCACGGCCCTTAGCAGGAATTCGACGCCCTTCATCGCAAGCATACGCCCGACAAACAGCACCCTCAGAGGCTGGCTTGGACCGGGCCGCGCAGGCCAGGGGGAAGGGACGAACTGCTCGGGGTCAATGCCGTTTTCGAGCAACATCATGCTCTGTGCCCGCTGCACCGGAGGAAGAACCTGCCGCGTTGCCCGGGTCGCGGTCAGCGTAACCCGGCGAGGAATTTGCCTCTCCAGCCAGGCGGACCACCACTGCCCCAACCGGCGCCCCACATTCAGCCACTGCGATTCCTGCTGCAGGATCCGATCAAAACCGGCCGGATTGCCCAGACCGCAGTTCAGCGGCCCCCGCAGCAGCGGAAGGCCAAGCCGATCCAGGCAACTCCCTGCTGCCGAACTCACCGGAGTGGGCACATGCACAGCCCCCCAGCTTGCCCCCTCCTTGTGCCAGCGACGAGCCAGACGCAGAGCGAGCCGATCAAACAGAAAGTAATCCAGCGAACTCAGCAGGAAAATCGCGTGCTCGCGCCCAGGAAACAACCGGCAAGCCATTCGATACAGCGGGCCTGCCAGCCATTCAGTATCGATGTAATGAATCTCCGACCCCGGCAGAACACCACCACGAGCCTCAATGGCGACTCGGTTACGGCTATGTGTGATCAAGGTGACCGGACGGCGACGGGCCATGCGCGAGTACCATTCCCAACCAATCTGCGAAACCGATCCCATATCCGGGCCGCATTGGTAGGCCACCATCAACAGATGACGATTCATGGCTGCAACTCCTTCGCAGAATGCAGAACGCGTGCTGGCACCCCGCCCACCACGGCATCAGCAGCAACATCGTGGCTGACCACGGCATTAGCCGCGATGGTGGCGCGGTCACCGATGTGCACACCGGGAAGAATGATTGCGCCGCGTCCGATCCAGACCTCCCTGCCGATCTCGATTGCACGCGCGCGATGGCCTGAAGCGCGCAGAGTCTGCCCGTTTACACGGACATGATTGGCATCACGGATACTGACGTATTCGCCCAGCATACAGCCCTCGCCGATGCGTATGCCCTCATAGGCGACCAAATGGACGCCGCGGGAACAGACCACGCCGGCACCGATATCCAGCCGCCCATTTCCGCGCGTCTCCAGATACAAACCGGGATAGAAGAGGCACTCTTCGCCAGTACGAATAGCTCGGGTTCCATGCAGCTCAACCCCCCCCATGATCACGCAGCTGGGTGGCAGCGGAATTCGCACAGCCAGCAGCAGCCAGGCCAGACCTTGTTGCATGTGCAAGCAGGAGGCATGCACAGCAGCGAGCCAGGGACGGCAAAACCCAAGCAGCAGCGTTTTCATGACGGACTCCGCTTGTAGTTGATCAGCCGCTGCCCGACCCTCTGACGCTGATCATGCCAACAACGCCAGATGCCGCAGCACACAGGCAATTGCTCAAACCAGCTATGGATGCCATACAGCAGCAATGTCACCGTATCCTGGCTGCGCCAGCGGGCTCGCCAGGCACTGCGCAGCATCAGCAGACACAAGGCCAGCCAGGGCAGCAAAGCAGCGCTTCCCCATGTCAGCAGCACCAGACTCAACAAGGGAACGAGCAGCAGCAATCCAGCCTGACGCAAGGAATGCCTGACCTCGCTTTGCCACAGCGCACCGGTATGGCGACTGACTGCGGCGTAGGCATATCCAGCACGGACGGCGCGTTGCCAGTACTGGGAGAAACTGGAAATCGCGAGATCATGCAGGGTCATGGCCGCATTGATATGCCTGATTCGCCAACCATTGCAACGCAGCCGATAACAAAGTTCCGGCTCTTCGCCGGCCATGATGGTTGCATCATAACCACCGGCATCCAGCAAGGCCGAGCGTCTGAACAAGGCATCACCGCCACAAAATAGCGTATCCCCTGACTGATAGCACCAGTCCAGATCGAGCACTCTGACATAACAGGATTGGTGTGGCGCAAGTTCTCGCCGGTGCCCCCAGATGCAGGCGCAACTCTCATCCTTCTGCAGTATTTTCAGCGCATTACGTAGGAAATGCGGATCGAGTACAGTGTCGCCGTCAAGAAACATGATCCACTGCGCATGACTGACTCGCCATCCCGTATTTCTTGCGGCAGCAGCTCCGGGCTGCGTGGAAGCAAATACTCTGGCTCCTTCTGATCTTGCCCTAAAGCAACTATCATCGGTCGAAGCAGAATCAACATAAATGACATCAAGCTTTTCTGCAGGCCAATCACTGGCCCAGACCGACCGCAGACAACGGGATAGTCTCTCTCCTTCATTGTGACCAATCACAACCACGGCAATTTTGTCTTCCAAGCACTCAGCTAGCATGGCGGGCCTCCAATCCAAGCAGGGCGGCGTAGTCATTGGCCCGCTCGCTTGCCGAAAATCGGCCGCGCAACATTCTGCGGGCTTGTGCCACAATTGCATTCAGCTCTTCTGCTGACATGGCGGCTATTTTTTCAATCTGCCGCTGCAAATCCAGTGCATCGCCTGTCCGGTAGCAAAAACCATTTACCCCGGGCTCGACGAGGAGCGAAGCTCCGCCCGTATCAGGAACCAAAACGGGTACGCCCACCACCATTGCTTCCAGAATTGCCAGGCCAAAAGGCTCTGCCCCGCAGGTGTGCAGGTATAAATCGCTGCGCAGCAACTCCTGCCGTGTATCAGATACATAACCGAGCAGTTCAATGTCTGCATTGACTGCAGCCCGAGTTAGTAACTCCTCCAGCTGCCAGCCAGTCCCGCACACACGTAAATGTGGCCTTCCAAATGACGGCATCGCATTCCACGCATCGATTGCCACCCCAACCTGCTTGATTGGATCCAGCCTGGTAATCATGCACACCCGTAGCTGGTCCAGCTGGCGCAAAACACCTCGTTCTGGATATGCCCCACTGAGGAAATTTTCGATCACAGTGATCTGACGCGGAACACAATGATGAGCCAATAACCGTTCACGCACGTAGGCAGAGACAGCCACAAGCTCAATACCGAGAGGCTGCAGCCAGTGCTTGCGCCCATAACTCAAATGCTCGTCGGTACCCCCGTGCACGATGTGCACCTGCCTTGGCACATGGCGCCGGATTGCCCCCAAGAGACAGGTAATCAGCGATTGACTAACACTGGTCGTACAGACTTTTGTGCCTGGAGACGCAAGCAAGTGCCAGAGCTTTCCAGCCAGATCAGTCATGGATCGGTAGGGTTTGCTCTTGATACCCAAGCGAGCAGCCTCAAAATGAACAGGCCCCTCAGGAGCCAGCAGCATTACATCAGCGCGCCCCCAGAGTTCACCAAGCGTAGCTAATGCCATCCGCTCCGTGCCATAGAGCTGGCCGCAATGCAGAATGTAAACAAGCAAGGACATGATGCCACTCCTTTTCTGGTTTACTGCATTGTCTAATGTTGCATGCGCCAATCATGGCGGGAATGCAAAATCAATCGGGCGCGTGACTGATTCATGCAAGCACTGCGAATACGACGAACACGGCAATCTGCGCGCGCGCATCGACAACGGCCGCACGCAGTGGTTCGAGTGGGATCACGTCAACCGCCTCGCCGCCGTGCGCGGCAACGACGTCGACACCGAAGTTGCATACGCCGCGAAGCAAGTCCCCGTGGGACGACCCGCTGGGCCGCCGCCTGCTGAAGCACAGCACGCCCAAGCTGCCGATCGGCGCCGGCGCGCAGGCCGCCGTCAACCCCGCCTGGGTCGCCAGCGGAACGGCGCGGCTGTCGCGCGAGCACGGCTACGGCGTGACGCGCCACAGAAGGACGGCGACCAGATCGCATGCACAAGGCGACGCGGAAACCACCACGCACTACGTGTTCGAGACCGGCATTCGTTACGCTGCGGCAGGCCAAGACCCGCCAGCGCATCCCGCTGCTGCCGACGCCGGACTGGAGCGAGCGCGACTGAACGACGCCGCGCAGCAAGTCCCCTTGCGGGACGCCGCGATGCAAGTCCCTGTGGGGCATCGACGCCGACCCGCTGTGGACCTACAGCCCCGAACCGCAACCCTTCGAGCAGCTCTATTACTACCACACCGACCACCTCGGCACCCCGCAGGAACTGCTTGATTCTGATGGCAACCTGGCCTGGAGCGCCGACTATAAAGCCTGGGGCGAAGCCAAAGCAGCGATCTCCGAGGCCGCCAAACGCGCCGGCATCAGCAACCCGCTGCGCTTCCAGGGGCAATACTTCGACCACGAAACGGGATTACACTACAACCAGCATCGCTACTACGACCCGCAAATCGGGCGATTTATCAGCAAAGATCCGATTGGCTTGCTGGGAGGGCTAAATGTCCATGTCTATGCTAGAAATCCAATCGAGTGGATTGATCCTTTAGGACTAAATCCACTCAGAACAAGAATGGAACAAGGGGGCAACCTCCCTGAGAATCACCAAGCTCACCATGTTATTTGTCTGGTCTCGGATCATAATTTACCCATCCGCAGTTGGCGACTCTATCTGGCACGTTCGGTTTTGGGTACGCTCTGCATGTCGATCTCCAGGTCAGGCCAATGAATCTCCGTTTGCACGGGCGCGC
>NZ_JADFUA010000005.1 GCF_015223195.1 Chitinilyticum piscinae
GAGGGTGACCGTGTCACCCGTCGTCAGTCGCTGGACGGCGGCACTGTCATTGGCCAGCACGAAGCTGTAGCTGCCATTGGCGTTGAGCTGCAAGGTGCCGTAGTCAGTCAGCACCGTCGACAACCCGGCCGGGGCAACCACCGTGCCGCTGCCGTCCCAGCTGACAAAGCTCTTGGGGTCGTCGGCGCCGTTGAGGTCATTGCTCAGCACAGAGGCACTGAGCGACTGGGTCGCACCGTCTTCGCGGACGCTCGGGGTGTCGTTGACCGCTTGTGGCAGGTCGTCCACCACCTTCACATCCAGCGAGGCGGTCTGACTGTCGCCGTCACGGTCCATCACCTTCACCGCAAAGCTGTCCAGCATGCTGTTGCTGCCGTCGCCCGTGGGGTGGTTTGCGTCATTGACCAGCGTATAGCTGTAGCTGACCGTGCCGTTGCTGTAGCCCGTCACCGTCAGCGTGCCCAGTGCCGAGCTGACGCTGTGATCCGTGGCCAGGGTGCCATCGGCATTGACCACCTGCTTGCTGCCGATCCACAGGCCTGCAAAGCCATCCGGGGTGCTGACGCTGAAGCTGCCGGTCTGCGTGAGCGCTCCGGCATCCGGGCTGCGCCCGTCGGCCAGATTGGCTTCATAGACGGTTTCTTCGGCACCTTCGCCCGACAGGCCGGTGATGCTGACCCCGTCATTGGCACCCTGGATGCTGATCACCAGCTGGGCGCTGGACGGGTCGCCGTCGGCATCCTGCATGGTGTAGCCCACCGTGAGGGTGACCGTGTCACCCGTCGTCAGTCGCTGGACGGCGGCACTGTCATTGGCCAGCACGAAGCTGTAGCTGCCATTGGCGTTGAGCTGCAAGGTGCCGTAGTCGGCCAGCACCGTCGACAACCCGGCCGGGGCAACCACCGTGCCGCTGCCGTTCCAGCTGATAAAGCTCTTGGGGTCGTCGGCACCGTTGAGGTCGTTATCAAGCACATTGCCTGATGCGCCAATGGACTCGCTTTCTTCCCCATAGCCATCTTCGCTTAACTTGACAGCGTCATCGATGGCTTGCGGTACCGTATCCAGAATATTGATCGATCCCGTATCCGTACCTGTCTGACCCAGTTGATCCGTCAAGGAAATACTGATGCTGTCACTCAAGGCTCCATTGCTATGATCCTGACCGCCGGGATTGACGACAAACTCATAACTCAAGGTCCCGGTCTGGCTGTCAAAGCCGGTGAGAATGAGTGTCCCGTGTTCGGTCACAAATTCGGCAGGTGAGCCGCCAAGATTCAGCAGCTGTGCAAGTGTTAGGGTAATGCTGCCTTCACTTCCGGTCAGAGTGACACTGGCAATACCACCATCAGCCTGCAGCAGAATATTGCCGGTCACTCCAGCCTGGGCATTTTCAACGATGGTATTGTTGCCTGCCGCCTCTCCGTTGCTGTCTAAGAAATCGACAACGGGAGGATCCACAGGCGTCACGCCAATCTTCACCGTTGCGGTATCAACCCCGCCTTTTCCGTCGGTAATGGTGTAGGTAAAGCTGCCGCTGCCGTTGAAACCCTCATCCGGTGTAAACACTACCTTGCCGTCGATTAGGGCTACAGTGCCATTGACTGCGCCCTGCACACTGATGATGGTCAGCGGGTCACCTTCCGGATCGGTGTCATTGGCCAGCAAGACGGCTGGATCAATAGTCAGCGGCGTGTTTTCACGAGTAATCAGGGCATCATTGATCGCATCCGGAATCGTGCCATCATCCACAGCATCGGGTGGCTGGTTGACTGCCGGTGGTGTTCCGGGATCGGAATTGGCAATCGGGTCAAGCAGGTTGACATTGATGCCACCCGTATCAAATCCGCTACTCAAAGTACGCTGGGTATCATTGAAGGCGACAACCACGATGCTGCCACCGCCGTCATCCCCCCCGCCACCGGCCCCTGTCGGCCCAGCTGCGGTTGCTTCGGTAATTTGGGTCGGGTCGACGCCCTGAGCAATCAATTGCTGGATTTTTTCAGCATCACTGACCTCGGCAGCCCGATCTGCCGGAGCCGCAGCCAATTCATCTGCAGGTTTGAAGACGTCGAAGTCCAGCAGCATGCTGCTATTGCGCCCCAGATCGAGATGCTGGCCATTCTGAAAGGCAATACTGACGCTGCCGTCCTGCGTCTGGATGGTCTCGTTCTGGAAAACGGTATCACCGGCCTTGAGTTGCCGAACCACACCGGCACTATCCACAGCAGTGACTTCACCCGTCACCGCCTTGACCGTACCGATACCTTGCGCAGTCGCGCTGCCCTTGATGGTTTGGGTGGATACCCCGCTTTGCCTGGCCATGATGCACCTCCATAGAGGAAATCAACTATCCCGATTGGATATAGGAATGCTTCAGGCTCAATTTAGGCTGTTGCGGTCAGCCCCCCCTCGTACTTAGGTACTAGGAATCCTGCGCGGCCTGACCGTTGGTCGATTGCTGCTGGTGCAAGAGCAAAGCCAGCTGCAGGCGATCTGCCACCCCGAGTTTGCTGAAGACGGCTGTCAGATGGGTTTTGACCGTGCGATCGGTAATATTCAGGGCACGGGCAATCTGCTTGTTGCTCGAGCCATCAGCCACCAGTTGCGCTACGTCGCGTTCGCGACCGGTCAAGGTTTGCAAGGCGCCTGCAGTTGGTGTAGCCATCGCCTCGCTGCGCTGTTGTAGATGCTGCATGAACAGTGGCCAGGCCCGGGCTGAAAGCCAGAATCCCCCTTGTGAGACCACCGCGATGATGCGGCGGCAGTCCTCCACTTTCAGGGCAGGATCACAACAGGCCAGAATGCCACAGCCCAGCCAGTGGAGCTCCTCCTGCTCGCTGAATCGGCGTCCGGCGAGCAACATCCGGCAGCGCCGCGCCAGCAGTGCCACCCAGCGCTCCAACACGACAGCGGGCATGCGGGCATCCAGCACGAGCAACTGCTCCTGCCCAAGTTGTTCAAGCGCCAGCAATTCGCAGCCTTCATGGCTGCATATTGGCGCTTGCTCCTCAAGAACCTGCTGCCAGGCGAGCCGGAAAGCCCGGCGACCAGAAACAATGTGCTGCACCTTGACCTTGCCCGCCGGCCAAGCCGGCATTAACGCTGCTTTACTTTTTATAGGCGGAAGCCGTCAATCTGCTGTCGCAATCAGCCGTGAAATGTCGACGGGGATCAGAGGAAACAATACATGCGTACGTATAGCCGTATAGTCGATTGAAAACATAGCAACCTGGCACATACCCACCACCCTCATCGCGTCGTCGCACACACTGGCGGGCGCCGATTCGGCTACAATAACAGCCCATACCGAGGTACCGACACGTGACGACATCCCGCTTTGCTTCGCTCAATCTCTCTGCCGATTTTCTGGGCAATCTGGATAGCCTTGGCTACCGGGAAATGACAGCAATCCAGGCAGCGGCGCTACCGGATGCGCTGGATGGCCGGGATCTGATCGCCCAGGCCAAGACGGGCAGCGGCAAAACCGCGACGTTTGGCATTCCGATTCTGCACAAGCTGAATCCGCGCTTTTTCGGCATTCAGGCACTGGTGCTGTGCCCGACGCGCGAACTGGCCGACCAGGTTGCCAATGAGCTACGCCGGCTGGCACGCCACATCGACAATGTGAAGATCGTGACGCTGTGCGGTGGCGTCCCAATGGGGCCGCAGATCGGTTCGCTTGAACACGGAGCGCATATTGTTGTTGGCACCCCGGGGCGCATCCAGGATCACCTCTACCGGGAAACGCTCGACCTGTCGCGCATCAGCACGCTGGTCTTGGATGAGGCCGACCGCATGGTGGACATGGGCTTTGTCGACGATATCACGCGCATCGTGCGGGCCTGTCCGCGCTTTCGCCAGACGCTGCTGTTTTCGGCCACTTATCCGGACAGCATCCGCAAGATTGCATCACCCTTCCTGCGCAGCCCGCTGGAAATCAAGGTGGAAAGCCAGCATACCAGCAAGCTGATCGAGCAGCGCTTTTATGCCTGCGAACACGAATCACGCAATGAGGTGGTCGCCGAACTGCTGCGGCATTACCGCCCAGTGTCGGCACTGGCGTTCTGCAATACCAAGATCCATTGCCGCGAACTGGTCGAGCAGCTGCAGGATGCCGGCTTCTATGCCCTGCCACTGTATGGTGAACTGGAACAGCGGGATCGTGATGCAACACTGGTACAGTTTGCCAACCGCAGCATCAGTGTACTGGTCGCGACCGACGTCGCCGCACGCGGGCTGGATATCTCCGGCATCGATCTGGTGATCAATGTGGACATCGCCAAGGATACGGAAATTCACATCCACCGGATCGGCCGCACGGGCCGTGCCGGCGAGAAAGGCATGGCGGTCAGTATCGCCAGTCCACAGGAAAAAAAATGGGTGCGCTTCATCGAGGAATATCAGGGCGGCCCGGTGCGCTGGTACGAGCGCGATAGCCTCAACGACCCGGATGGCGCCCCGTTGCTGCCTCCGATGAAAACACTGAACATTGCCGGCGGCAAAAAGGACAAGCTGCGCCCGGGCGATATTCTGGGCGCGCTCACCGGCGATGGCGGACTGAGCGGACAGCAAGTTGGCAAGATCGCGGTATTTGACCAGCAGAGTTTTGTAGCCATTGATCGCAGCGTGGCCGACAAGGTATTCCGCCAGCTGGAACGCAGCAAGATGAAAGGTCGCGAATTCAAGATGCGCTGGATCGGTCTCTAGCCAAGAGCGCGGCCAGCTGCAGGGCTGGTCGCACCCGAAAACTAGTAACTGCGCAGCGGGGCTCCCCCTGTCGACGGCGCCCCAGCCAGTTCGTACACCGTCTTGCCCTGGAGGCGGAAGTAATCTGCCGCGTGATACAGGTTTTCCGAATGCCCGACAAACAGCAAACCGTCCGGCTTCATCAGCGGAGCAAAGCGCTGCAGGATTTTGAGCTGGGTCGGCTTGTCGAAGTAGATCATCACGTTGCGGCAGAAAATCGCATCAAACGGGCCGCGCACCAGCCAGGAAGCCTCGATCAGATTCAGCTTGCGAAACACGATCATGTCGCGCAGTTCCTGCTTGACGCGGTAGGTTCGGCCATCGGCCTGCTTGTCAAAGAAACGACTGACACGCGCCGCACCGATTTTCTGCACTTCCTCGGCGTTGTAGATCCCGTTCTTGGCCACCTCGAGTACATTGGTATCCAAATCGGTTGCGACAATCTTCACCGGCGGGCGCAGCGTATCGAAGGCCTCGCAAGCGGTCATCGCAATCGTATAGGGCTCCTCGCCCGTGCTGGATGCCGAACACCAGACATTGAGCCCACCCAGGGCTGAGCGCTGCTTGCGCAGATGCTCGGCCAGAATCGGGAAATGATGCGCCTCGCGAAAAAACGAAGTGAGGTTGGTGGTCAGCGAGTTGGTGAACAGCTCGAATTCCTTGCTGTCGCCACGCTCCAGCACCCGCAGATAGTCGTTGAAGGTCTGCAGATTCAACGCACGCAAGCGCTTGGCCAGCCGGCCGTACACCATATCCTGCTTGGACGGTGCCAGCGCGATACCCGCGTAGTCGTAGATCATCTTGCGGACTTTTTCGAAATCGGCCTGGGTGAACTGAAATTCGCGGGAACTGGAAATCATGGGCTCACTCGGATGAGGTTATGTTGGGGATACTGGCACACGGCAAGCCGCGCCAGCCACTGGGCTTACTACGATATAGCACCTGCACTGGTGGGCTGCGCAAAACGCTGCGCCAATTGCGAGCCATAGTACTCGACCCGCAAGGCAGCGTGCCCCTGCTGCAGCAGGAACAGATTGATGCGGGCCAGCCGCGCCAGCAGTGCCGGGCGGCAGTCGGCACAGGCCGTTACCAGTTGTAGGCTGATTTCGACCGCTTCACGGTGCTGCTCGATCTCGGGCGGGATATAGCCCGCGTTTTTCAGTGGGCGATAAGCAATGCGCTGATGCTCGGGCAGCAGTGGGTCAATCGCTTCTTGTGGCAAGGGCTGCCCCATGCCGGGCAGATTATCGAACTCCCCTGCATCGCGCGCCGCCTCGATGCGGCGCTCGGCGAGCTCAAGCAGCAAACCGAAACTCATCGGCCAAGACCCAGGCTGGCAGGATCGATTTCAGCCAGCAGCGCATCGATGCGTGCCACGGCAGCGCCATCGCGTTCGATCACCCGGCCCCATTCGCGATTGGTTTCACCCGGCCACTTGTTGGTGGCATCCAGCCCCATCTTGCCGCCCAGGCCGCTGATGGGCGAAGCAAAATCGAGATAATCAATCGGCGTGTTTTCCACCAGCACTGTGTCGCGCACCGGATCCATGCGCGTGGTGATTGCCCAGATGACCTCCTGCCAGCTGCGCGCATCGACATCGTCATCCACCACCACAATGTACTTGGTGTACATGAACTGACGCAGGAAGGACCACACACCGAAGAGCACGCGCTTGGCGTGACCGGGGTATTGCTTCTTGATCGAAACGATCGCCATCCGGTAGCTGCAGCCTTCGGGCGGCAGATAGAAATCGGTGATTTCCGGGAACTGCTTTTGCAGGATCGGCACGAAAACTTCATTCAGTGCCACCCCCAGCATCGCCGGCTCATCAGGCGGCTTGCCGGTATAGGTGCTGTGATAGACCGGATTGTCGCGATGCGTGATGCAGTCGATTTCGAACACCGGAAACCAGTCCTGTTCGTTGTAGTAACCAGTGTGATCCCCGTACGGCCCCTCCAGCGCATGCAGGTAACCATTGATTTCCTTGATGGGGACGCCATGCTCTGAAACACCACTGAACCCCGGCTCGCAGGGCTTGATGGCGCCTTCGAGCACGATTTCTGCAGTGGCCGGCACCTGCAGATCGCTGCCGATGCAGCGGGTCAACTCGGTCTTGCTGCCACGCAGGAGGCCGGCGAACTGGTATTCGGACAGCGTGTCCGGCACCGGCGTAACAGCGCCGAGGATCGTAGCCGGATCACAGCCCAGCACCACGGCAATCGGGAATGGCTGGCCCGGATTTTGTGCGGCATGTTCGCGAAAATCCAGCGCGCCGCCCCGATGCGCCAGCCAGCGCATGATCACCTGATTTTTTGCGATCACCTGCTGCCGGTAGATGCCGAGATTCTGGCGCTTCTTGCCCGGCCCGCGCGTGACCACCAGCCCCCAGGTAATCAGCGGGGCCACATCACCGGGCCAGCAGTGCTGCACCGGAATCGTGCCCAGATCAACCTCGCTGCCTTCCAGCACATTCTGCTGCACCTGTCCCTTGCCGATTTCTTTCGGCGACATGGACAGCACCTGCTTCAGCAGCGGCAATTTGTCCCAGGCATCGCGCAAGCCTTTGGGCGGCTCGGGCTCTTTCAGATACGCCAGCGTCTTGCCGATCTCGCGCAACGCCGAGGTGTCCTGCGCGCCCATTCCCAACGCAACACGTCTGGGAGTACCAAACAGATTGCCCAGTACCGGCATGCGGTACCCGGGCACATTTTCAAACAGGATCGCCGGCCCTTGTGCGCGCAGGACGCGATCGCACAGTTCGGTCATTTCCAGGCGGGGCGATACCGGCACACTCAGCCGGCGCAATTCGCCCTGCTGCTCCAACCCCTTCATGAAATCGCGCAAATCTCGGTATTGCATGGCTTTTCCCGTGAAAACGCCCGGACTCGCCGGGCGCATATACATTAGCACGTACCAGCCGGAATCATCCGGAAATAGTCATGTTCGCGCGATATACCTCACCCGGCTTCAGGGTGATGGCATTATCGAACGCATCGCCCCGCTCAACACAGACAAAGCCGGTATACGCGGGACCGATATCACCGCCCTTGAGGGCATTGGTCCCCGGATTCCAGACAATCGCGCTGCGCGTGTCACTATCGATACGGGTTTGCCCTGAGGGCGTGCGGATGATCTGTACCGCCGGTACATCAAGATAAACCGAATCATGAACATCGCGGATGACCACATCGCCTTCATTATGCAGGCGGGTGATGCCACCCAGGGTATTGATCTGTTCGCAGCCAGCCAGCCCCTCGATCACGCATTCGGCCACATTCGGCACGGCAAAGTAGCTATGCATGGCAGCGGTAAATTCGACCGGCACATGCCCCTGATGTTCCGCCTCCAGCATCACGGTCAGCTCGCTGCCGACGGTGATGGCAAAGCGGAAATGGAAATGATGCGGCCACATCTCGCGGGTCAGCAAGGTATCCTTCAGGCCGAGCACCAGCTGATGGCGGCCGTCGGCGAGTACCTCGGCACTTTCCAGTTGCCAGTCGCTGGTGCGCGCGAAACCGTGCGCCGGCAGCCCGCGACTCTTGTCTGGATGGCCACCAAACCATGGCAGGCACAGTGGAATGCCGCCGCGGATCGCTTTGCCGGGATTGAATTTGGCCAGCGGCGACAGCCAGAGCAGGTCACGCCCGCCCTGCGGCACGAAGGACAGCAGATGCGCCCCCTGCAGGGCAAGGACAGCGCGCCCGTGGGCATTCTGGATTTCCAGTACGGGCAGTCCTGCCCCACGTCCCGGATACAACTCGTCCGAGGAACGCAGAACGACTCCGGGCACGGCAGCAAGCAGCTGGGCCAGATCGGCTGGACTGGTCATTGGAAATCTCCCTTTGGCAAAACGGGCATTGTAATGCATGGAGCCAAGCCGCGGCAAAGCCGGGGAGCGTCACCTTACATGCCGTTGCGCCGGGACAAGGGTAGAGAAAAAGCAGGCGAGGATGGCGGCCCCAACAGGAATCGAACCTGTAACTAGCCCTTAGGAGGGGCTTGTTATATCCATTTAACTATGAGGCCTGCCCAAGATGCATCCGCCGCCTCCGGACGAAGGCGTGTCTGACGCTGGCGCATGATACCGAAGCAGCGCAAAAACGGGAAGCTGCCATGGTCGCCCGCCCGGCATCGCGGTTGCATCCTTGTCGCCCGGATGCACGCAGTGCTGGCCGGGATACGCGCTTTGCTCTAAGGTGGCGGTTTGTCGCAATCGTGGAGCCGGTCATGAGCGTCATTGCCGTTTTCAACCAGAAAGGCGGGGTCGGAAAAACCACCATCGCGGTGCATCTGGCCGCAGCTCTGGCCCGCAATGGCGTTGAAACGATCGTGATCGACCTGGATCCACAGGCGCACCTGACCTCGGTCTGGCGGCCGCAAGCCAAGGCCAATGAATCCATCTACCGCTTCTATCAGGGCAGCTGCCAGCTGCTTGATCTGGCGCGCCCGCTGGATCGCCATGTGCATTTCATCCCTTCGCACATCGAACTCTCCCGCGTGGATGCCATGGTCAGCCGCCATCGCGATAATCTCTGGCGGCTCAAGCTGGCACTGGAAGCCGAAATGCTGGCTGGCAGCGACATACCTATCATCATCGATTGCAGCCCGATGCTGGGGGTACTGGCTTTTTCGGCACTGCTTGCGGCTGACATGGTATTGATTCCGGTTGCGGCCGAGTATCTGGCACTCAACGGCGCGCACCTGCTCGACAATACGCTGGCAGGTCTGGAAAAATTCCAGCCTCGGGTACCTCGCCGCTACCTGCTCAACCGCTACCAGCCCAATGCGCCGACCTCGCAGAAAATCCTGCAGCAGCTCAATCGGCATTATCCCGGCGAAGTTCTGCAGACGCGCATTCACGAGAACATCGACATCATCGAAGCCATCGGCGCAGGCACCGATGTGTTTACATCGACTCCTAATGGCAGCGGCGGCACCGATTTTGCGTTTTTGCTCGATGAGCTGGTCGAACAGGGTCTGATGCACGCCACGCCATCAAGCCGCGAGCAGACTCTGCTCGGGCTGTAGCTCACCGCAAGGCCTGCTGCTGCGGCATTTCTCACACCGCTGCACCGCAGCACAATGGTAAACTGCGCCCTCGCCAACCCGACGGCCTGCCATGTTCGAATTTCTGCTGGGCTTGCGCTACACGCGCGCCAAACGCCGCAACGGCTTCATTTCCTTCATCTCGCTGGTCTCCATCTTGGGCATCGCGCTCGGCGTCGCCGCGCTGATCATCGTGCTGTCCGTCATGAACGGTTTCCAGCAGGAAGTCCGCAACCGCATTCTCGGCATGACGGCACATGTCACGATCAGCTCCCCCGAAGGCCAGTTACATGACTGGGAACATGCCGCCGACGTCGCCAGCAAACAAAACGAAGTGATCGGCACCGCTCCCTTCGTGCTCGGTCAGGGACTACTGACCAGCGGTGAGCAGGTCAAGGGCACGCTGATCCGCGGCATCGATCCGCAACACGAAGGTTCAGTCAGCGAAATCCCGCAAAAAATGGCCATCGGCTCGCTGGCAGACCTGCGGCCGGGTGAATTCAACATCGTCATTGGCTGGGAAATGGCACGCGAGCTGGGCGTCAATCTGGGCGACAAGATCACCCTGATCACGCCCCAGGGTCAAGTCACTCCCGCCGGGATGATCCCCCGGCTCAAGCAGTTCAAGGTCGTTGGCGTCTTCAAGGCGGATTATTACCCGTACGATTCGAGTCTTGGCCTGTTGAATCTGCAGGATGCCCAGCGCCTCTTCCGACTGGGTGACGCCGTGAGCGGCGTGCACGTCAAACTGTCCGACATCATGCTGGCACGCCAATTGGCGCCGAAAATCAACGCTGGCCTGCCCAATCTCTACGTCAACGACTGGACGCACGAAAATCCAACGTATTTCCGCGCAGTTGAAATCGAAAAGCGCATGATGTTCATCATCCTCACGCTGATCGTGGCCGTCGCGGCATTCAATCTGGTGTCGACACTGGTCATGCTGGTCACCGACAAGCAGGCCGATATCGCCATTCTGCGCACACTCGGCGCCTCACCGGGCAGCATCATGCGCATTTTCATGATCCAGGGAGCCATTTCCGGCTTCATGGGAACCGCCGCTGGCGTGATCGGCGGTGTAGTGGTCGCACTGAACATCGGCACCATCGTGCCCTTTATCGAACGCCTGCTGGGCACGCGCATTCTCTCGCCGGATGTGTACCTGATTACCGAACTGCCATCACGGGTCATCCCGTCCGACGTTAGCAGCATCGCCATCATTTCCTTGCTGCTGGCACTGTTTGCCACGCTCTACCCGAGCTGGCGTGCCGCCCGCATCAATCCGGCCGAGGCCCTGCGCTATGAGTAAGCCCGACGACATCATCCTCGCCGCCAGCAGCCTTGGCCGCACCTACCGTAGCGGCAAGCTGGAAACACCCGTCTTGCATGCGGTGGATTTTTCCCTGCGGCGCGGCGAAATCGTCGCGATTGTCGGCGCCTCCGGCTCGGGAAAGTCCACCCTGCTGCATTGCCTCGGCGCACTTGACACCCCTGACAGTGGCAGCGTCAGCCTGCTGGGACAAAATCCGTTTGTACTGGACGCCCGCCGCCGCGGCGAGCTGCGAAACCGCAACCTGGGTTTTGTCTACCAGTTCCACCACCTGCTGCCGGAATTCACGGCCGCGGAAAATGTGGCCATGCCCCTGATCATCCGGCGCGAGCCCCGCAAGGCGGCCCTCGCACAAGCCGTTGCCATGCTGGACAAAGTGGGACTCGGAGCCCGTTCGCATCACAAGCCGGGCGAGCTCTCCGGGGGCGAGCGTCAGCGCGCAGCCATTGCCCGGGCACTCGTGACGCAACCTGCTTGCATCCTGGCCGATGAGCCAACCGGCAATCTTGATCGCGACACGGCCGAGGGCGTGTTCGCCCTGCTATTGCAACTGTCACGCGAATGCGGCAGCGGCATCGTCATCGTGACTCACGATAACGAGTTGGCAGCGCGCTGTGACCGCATCCTGCGACTTGACCATGGCCGGCTAAACAATACATAGGTATGAGCCCGTAAGCCCTATGAATAAGCTCACTACCGAACATACCCATCAGTGATGCAAATTACCCAGGTAATCCGCCTTCCCCAGGGGCACCCCGTTATGCCGCAAAATCGCATATGCCATGCTCACATGGAAGTACAGATTGGGCAGGGCAAAATGCAGCAGGTAGAAGTCTCCCTGCAAGGGAGAATCGGGTAGCCAGGGCAGAGTGATGTGCTGCTCGCCAGCCTGCGCCAAGTCATCCGGACGCAGGCTCTCGATATAGGATTGCGTGCGGGTGATACGCTGCTGCAGTTCCGCAAACGTCGTTTCCTCATCGGCAAAGCTCGGTGCCTGCTGCCCTGCCAGCCGCGCCAGTGCTCCCTTGCTGACATCGGAAACGATCTGCACCTGGCGCAGCAGCGGATACATGTCCGGCGCCAGCCGGCTTTGTAGCAGCACCTGCGGCTCGATCTTGCGCTCGATTGCCCAAGCTTCCGCGCTGGCCAGAATGGCCGACAGATTGGCCAGCATGCGGTGGCATGTCGGGGCAATGATCTTGTAATGACTCAGACTCATGATTTACTCCGGTGCGCGAATCTCTGACGGTGACTTGCCAAGTTATGGCAATGCTGGTGTACTTCGCCTTTATAAACGCTCGGCAAGCTTTTTGCCGGCATCCCTGTTCTATGGAGAGTAAAGCGGATGTTCAAGGAGTTTCGTGAATTCGCCATGCGCGGCAATGTCATCGATCTCGCGGTCGGTGTAGTCATCGGTGCGGCCTTCGGCAAGATCGTTGATTCGCTGGTCAAGGACGTGATCATGCCGCCGCTGGGTTTCATCATCGGCAAGGTCGATTTTGCCAACCTGTTTGTCACACTGGCCGATGGCAAGGTCGCCGGCCCCTACGCCACGCTGAAGGCTGCGCAGGATGCGGGCGCAGTCACCATGAACATCGGCATGTTCATCAATACCCTGATCAGCTTCATTATTGTGGCGTTTGCCATCTTCCTGGTGGTAAAGGCGATGAACAAGCTAAAGCGTGAAGAAGCACCGGCACCGGCGGAGCCTGCAGCGACTCCGGAAGACATCGCACTGCTGCGCGAAATTCGCGATCTGCTCAAAAAGTGAAGGTATAGCCCGCCACGCCTCACCAAGCAAGGCATTCAGGCACATACATCCAAAACCCGCCATCCGGCGGGTTTTGTCTATGCAATCCCATTCATTTGCGCTTGCAGCTGCGGATGTAATCCAGCTGCGGGAAACCGGCCTTGAGATAAGCCGCGCCATCTGGTGCCGCAATACGCTGCGGATCCGGCCCCTTGCCCCAGGGCGGCATGTCACCATACCGGGTTGTCAGCTGGGGCAACACCTTGCTCAGCGATGGCTCGGTAATCACCGCAAACGGTGCTTCCCAGGGTTGTGTACCCAGGCTCTCGACCTTCTCGCCCAGCGTAATGAAGGCATGGTTGCTGCGGCTATTAGGACCACTGCCTGCAAAACTCAGATAACCTCGCTTGAAGGGCAGCAGCTCCCTTTTCACCGGATCATCGGGTATTGCGGCATAGTTGCGCGCCCCCGCCTTCAGTGGCACGACACCGAACTGGCAGAGAAAGTTGTTCACACAGCGAAACAGTGGCACATCCTGATAAAAGCCTTGCTCGACCAGCTGCAAAAAACGGGCCGCCCCCTGTGGCGCCCAGGCGGGCTGAACCAGAATATCCAGATCACCCTTGCTGGTCGTGCAGACCACATGGACGGGTTTGACTACTGGCGTGGTCGCCTGCGCCGCCAGGAGCGGCGCAGCGGCAAACACAAACGAGACGAACAGGCTCAGACGCATGCTGGAATCCATCATCCATGGTAAAGGTGCCGAGCTTAACGCAATCGGCACGAGAGAGAAATGTGGGGCGCGCAACGATGATCAGATTGCCACACCATGCAAATACCCAAATCAGTATCTTTACCTAGACATTGATTTCAATGAATTACAGGCACATACCCATATAAACTCATATCTACCCCATCAAATAAAGGGGGCGACAACCAACAAAAAACCCGCCGAAGCGGGTTTTTTGTTGCAGACCGGAAGTGCTTAGCAGCCGTAAGGGTGACGCAGCACGATGGTTTCTTCGCGATCCGGGCCGGTCGACACGATATCGATCGGGGCTTCGCAAACTTCGGCAATGCGTTCCAGATACTTGCGGGCGTTTTCCGGCAGGTCTTCCCACTTCTTCACGCCGAAGGTGGATTCGCTCCAGCCCGGCATCGATTCGTAGACCGGCGTGCAGCGGGCGATCTGCTCGGCGCCGACCGGCAGGATGTCGATCTTCTCGCCATCGAGCATATAGCCGGTGCACAGTTCGATGGTTTCGATGCCGTCCATCACGTCGAGCTTAGTCACGCACAGACCGGAAACACCGTTGATCTGGATCGAGCGCTTCAGCGCAGCGGCATCGAACCAGCCACAGCGACGCGGACGACCGGTTACCGAACCGAATTCATTGCCGCGCTTGGCCAGACCAGCACCGACATCATCGAACAACTCGGTCGGGAACGGGCCGGAACCCACGCGGGTGGTATAGGCCTTCACGATACCCAGCACATACTGCAGCATCTGCGGCGCCACACCGGCGCCGGGCGCTGCGGCACCGGCCACACAGTTGCTGGAGGTCACAAACGGATAAGTGCCGTGATCGATGTCGAGCAGCGTACCTTGCGCACCTTCGAACAGCAGCGGCTTGCCTGCCTTGTTCATGTCGTAGAGCGTGCGCGAAACATCAGCCAGCATCGGACGGATGCGTTCGGCGTGCTTGAGGGTCTCGTCATAGACCTTCTGGAAATCAACCGGCTCGACCTTGAAATAATTGACCAGCTGGAAGTTGTACCACTCGAGGTTTTCCAGCAGCTTGGCGGCAAAACGCTCCGGATGGTAGATGTCCTGCAGGCGAATCGAGCGGCGTGCGATCTTGTCTTCATAGGCCGGGCCGATGCCGCGTCCGGTGGTACCGATCTTCTTGTCGCCCTTGGCGGCTTCGCGCGCCTGGTCCAGTGCAATGTGGTACGGCAGGATCAGCGGGCAGGATTCGGCGATACGCAGACGGCTGGCAACATCGATGCCGGCAGCATCCAGTTCGTCGATTTCCTTCAGCAGTGCTTCCGGCGAAATCACCACGCCGTTACCGATAAAGCAGGCCTTGCCTGCATGCAGGATACCGGACGGGATCAGGCGCAGAACGGTCTTCTTGCCTCCAACCACCAGCGTGTGACCCGCATTGTGGCCACCCTGGAAGCGAACCACACCCTGGGCGTGATCGGTCAGCCAGTCAACAATCTTGCCCTTGCCCTCATCGCCCCATTGGGTGCCGATCACGACGACGTTTCTGCTCATTCAAAACCTCGATGCCGTTTCAGTTGCAACACATGCACACTACACAAGACAAGGCACGGGAACGCTCCTCGCGGGCGTTCCCGTGCCGTAAAAATGCAATCATACCTGCTGTTAGGGTTTTCCGCTAATCCTCAGGCGTAACGATTCAGCCTTTCATCAGGCCGCTACAACCTGCCATTGCCCGCCCTGCTCGGCCAGACGTCGATCATAGGCCACTTCCCCATCCACCACACCGAGATCGACAATAACCGTTTCGCCAGCGGCACGCAGCGCGCGAATGGCCGCAACCAGCCCAGCCTCATCCCCCTGCGGCGCCAGAATACCCGGTTTACCCTGCGGGAAGGGCAACTGGGTCAGCGCGCGCACATCAAGACTGAAACCGGTGGCAGGACGCGAACGGCCGAATTTTTCGCCCACCGAATCATAACGCCCGCCCCTTGCGACGGCATTGGCAAACCCCGGCGTGTAGGCGTTGAACACCAGCCCCGTGTGGTAATAGCTGCTGTGCAGCTCGGAAAGGTCAAAACCAACGGCAATGCCACGCACCTGCAAGGCCGATTGCAGAGCCACCAGGGTATCCAGCGCAGCGCTGACAGCCGGCAATGCGGGCAGCGCGGCACGTGCCTTCGCCAGCACATCGCTGCCACCATAACAGCGGGCCAATGCCTGCAGCCCCTGTGCGGCATCCTGCGGCAATGCCGCCGTCAATTCGATCAGACCCGGCAGATCTTTCTGCTGCAATGCCACGAACACCTGCTCGCGCAACTCTCCCTGCAGTCCGGCTGCGTCAGCCAGCGCCAGGAACAGACCGATATGCCCGATTTCCAGGCGAATATCCTTGACACCAGCCAGCGACAGACTTTCCACCATCAACTCGATGATTTCAACGTCCGCGGCAATTCCAGGCACCCCGTAGAGCTCCGCGCCGATCTGGCGCGGCTCGCGCGTAGCCAGAATGCCATCAGGGCGAGTGGTCACCACCGAGCCGGCGTAGCACAGGCGCGTGGCCCCCTGACGGTTGAGCAGATGCGCATCAATCCGCGCCACCTGCGGGGTGATATCGGCACGCAGGCCCATCTGGCGCCCGGTCAGTTCATCAACCAGCTTGAAGGTTTTCAGATCCAGCGCCCGGTCGTCCTGGGTAAACAGGGATTCGACGTACTCCACCAGCGGTGGCTGCACCAGCTCATAGCCGTAGCGGGCAAACAGGTCGAGCAGATTGCGGCGCATGGCCTCGATCTGGCGCGCCTCGGAAGGCAGCACGTCGGAGATGTATTCGGGAAGGATCCAGTTTCGCATGTTCGGAGCACAGAAAAATGCCCGCGCACGACATGGCGCGGGCTGAAACACTATTCTACCTCAGTCAGCTCGCCAGCAGCACCACCGCCAGCCCGGCCAGCAGTCCACAGAAGCCAACCAGCCGGATCTGCCGGTCCGAAAGACGCGCCAGATTGAGCATGGTGGCCCGCCAGGCCGCCGGCATCGAAAAGGGCAGAATCCCTTCGAAGACCAGCATCAGCCCGACTGCCAGCCAGAGCGTGTCACTCACTTGCCGCCACCGGCGCGGGGATTCTTCATGTACTTGAAGAATTCCGAGCTCGGGTCAAGCACCATGACGTCGCTCTTCTTGTTGAAGCTTTCGCGGTACGCATCCATGCTCTTGTAAAAGGCATAGAACTCCGGATTTTTGCCGTACGCGGCCGCGTAAATTGCCGCAGCCTTGGCGTCGCCGTCACCCTTCATCTGCTGTGCCTTGTTGTAGGCATCGGCAAGAACCACTTCGCGCTGCTTGTCGGCATCGGCCCGAATCTGGTCAGCCTGGGCGGCCCCCTCGGCACGCAGCCGGTTGGCTTCTGTCTTGCGTTCGGACTGCATGCGCTCGTATACCGAATTCAGCGTACCGGTTTCCAGCTCTACGCGCTTGAGCCGCACATCGACAATGCGCACACCAATTCGCTCGGCGTCCGCATCAGCCACCTTGCGTACTTGCCGCATCACTTCCTCGCGTTTGCCGGAAATCACATCCTGCACAGTGCGCTTGCCAAACTCGTCTCGCAGCATGTTGTTCACTGTGGTGCGCAAACGATCAGTGGCCTTGCCTTCGACCTGGCCAACGGCCTTGTAGTATTTCTCCACATCAGCGATCTGCCATTTGATATAGCTGTCAGCCAGCACATTCATCTTCTCGACGGTCTGGATCCGTGCCGGACTGGATTCGTCGATGGTCTGGATGCGTTTGTCGAAACGGCGGACCTCCTGCAGGAACGGCACCTTGAAGTAGATACCTGGCTTGCTGATGATGCGCTTGGCTTCCGAGAACTGGAACACTACAGCGTGATAGCGCTCGTCAACCGTAAAGAACGAGAGGAAAAAGGCAAAGGCGGCAAACAGGCCGATGGCCACAACGGAAAATAAACGATTCATGGCTACCCCCTTAGCGGCCGTCACGGTCGGAGCGCAGCGGCGAAGCCGGGCGCTGCGGCGCAGTTTCAGCCGGCTTGGCGCTCACCACCTCGGCTGGCTTGACCTCGCCAGCCGGCGCCGGTGCAGCGGTCTGCTGCATCAGCTTGTCCAGCGGCAGATACAGCAGATTGCCACCCTGCTTCTGATCCACAATCACCTTGGTCGATTTCTGCATCACCTGTTGCATGGTGTCGTAATACATGCGGTCGCGCGTCACCTGTGGCGACTTGGCATACTCGGCAGCAATCTTGCTGAAACGATCAGCCTCACCCTCCGCACGCGACACCA
The DNA here is from genome assembly GCF_015223195.1 of Chitinilyticum piscinae. Classification (GTDB taxonomy): domain Bacteria; phylum Pseudomonadota; class Gammaproteobacteria; order Burkholderiales; family Chitinibacteraceae; genus Chitinilyticum; species Chitinilyticum piscinae. The sequence continues at coordinate 17,905 of NZ_JADFUA010000005.1, forward strand.
CCTGCTGCTGATAGCCTTCGGCTTCCTGCAGCAGCTTGCCGGCAGTACCGCTCGCACGCGGCACGACATCGTTGTAATACGCACGCCCTTCATTGATCAGACGTTCGCGATCCTGGCGGGCCTTCACCGCATCACTGAATGCTTCCTGCACTTCCTTCGGTGCATTCACATCAGCAATGTTCACACGGGCAATCGAAATGCCGGCGTTATAACGATCCAGCAAGCCCTGCATCAGCACCTTGGTGTCTTCGCCGACCTTGGCCCGGCCTTCATTCCACACGGCATCGACATTGTTGCGACCGATCACCTCGCGAATGGCCGACTCGGCAACCTGATTCACCAGATCGCGTTCATCACCATCCTTGAAGCGGTTGTTGAACAAATAGTCCCGTGCGCTGTTCAGCGTGTACTGCACATTCAGCTTCACCTCAATGACATTCTGGTCAGCGGTCAGCACCATATTCGATGCGGATGCAGAGCCACCGCCCAGCTCCAGACTGCGGATTTCGGTCATGTTGACCAGCTCCGAGCGCTGGATCGGCCATGGCAGATGCCAGTGCAAACCCGGGCTGGCCACGGTTTCGACATAGCGGCCGAACTGGGTCAGTACGGCGTTCTCCCGTTCATCGACCACATAGAGCCCGCTTGCCACCCACAGTGCGGCAACGGCACCAACAACCAGCCCCCCTATACCGGTGAAGCCTTTCCCCGGCTGTTGCGAGGCCCCGTTGCCACCGCCACCGAACAAGGAACCAACCTTGTTGCTGACCGAGCGCAGGATTTCGTCCAGTTCGGGCGGACCGTCCTTGCGGCCACCGCGTTGCGGATCATTTTGACTCATTCATCTTCCTTGACGGATTGGTCCATAGTTTCGATCAGCGCCTGGCGCAATTCATCCAGGCCCAGGTTCTGCATGGCACTGACCCGTACCGCCACGGCACGGCCATGCTCGTCGTGCTCAACGCCGGCAGGCTGGTCGCGCAGATCGATCTTGTTCCAGACCAGCAATTGCGGAATCTGTTCCGCACCAATTTCAGCGAGCACCTTGTTGACCTCGGCAATTTGCATCTCGCGCAGGGGATGGCTGACGTCAACCACGTGCAGCAGCAGGTCCGCTTCGACCGTTTCCTCCAGCGTCGCCCGGAATGCCGCTACCAGCGTATGCGGCAACTGGCGGATGAAGCCGACAGTATCAGAGATGATGACGGAGTGCTCGGAATCAAGGTAGAGCTTGCGCGATGTCGTGTCCAGTGTGGCAAACAACTGGTCGGCAGCATAGATCTTGGCTTTGGTCAGCGCATTGAACAGCGTCGACTTGCCGGCATTGGTATATCCGACAATCGAAACGGTAAACTGGCCGCGCCGCTGGCGTGCACGGCGCTGGGTCGAGCGCTGCTTTTGCACGGTCGCCAGTTGCCCCTTCAGGCGCTTGACCCGCTCGCCAATGAGCCGGCGATCGGTTTCAAGCTGGGTTTCACCCGGCCCGCGCAACCCGATACCACCCTTCTGCCGCTCCAAGTGCGTCCAGCCGCGAATCAGCCGGGTCTGGATGTGCGCAAGCTGCGCCAACTCCACTTGCAGCTTGCCTTCCGAAGTCCGTGCGCGCTGGGCAAAGATATCGAGAATCAGGGTTGTGCGATCCAGGACGCGACATTGCAGGGCGCGCTCCAGATTGCGTTCCTGGGCGGGCGAGAGCTGGTGATTGAAAATGACCAGCTCGGCACCGTGCGTGCGAACAGCCAGCGCGATTTCATCGACTTTGCCGGTCCCGGCAAAATACGCAGGATCGGGCCGCGAACGCTTGCCCTCGACCACATCCAGTGCAGTCACCCCAGCGGATTCGACCAGTTGCACGAATTCGGCAACATCATCACGAAAATCCGGATTGCCGAAATCAAGGCAGACCAGTATGGCCTCCTCGCCCCCTTTATGACGCTCGAACATCCAGTACTCGCAGGTATACAGACATAAACTACAAAATCAAAAACCCCGCGAGGGATACCCTGCGGGGTAATTGATAACCCGACACTTAACCCTCGAGGGTAGCCGCGTTCGGGGAGTCGTGCGGAATATTGACCGGGCGCGACGGCACGACCGTGGAAATGGCGTGCTTGTAAACCATTTGCGTGACTGTATTGCGCAGCAGGACGACATACTGGTCAAACGATTCGATCTGGCCTTGCAGCTTGATGCCGTTGACCAGGTAGATGGAGACCGGTACATGTTCCTTGCGCAGGATATTCAGAAATGGGTCCTGCAACATTTGCCCCTTGGCACTCATTTATTAGTTCTCCGACTTTTGCGTTATTAGGTACCACGATTTACGACGTCGCAGTGCTCAGCGTCTTACGCTTATAGTACAAACGACGTCAAAAGCCAATAGGCTAAAGCCCCTGCCTGCCTCTGGCTGTAACTATTACCAGGTTATTTCTTCGCCTTCCCTTCGGCCAGCTTACCACGATGCTTGGTTTTCATGCGCGGATTGAGCTTGGCTGTCGGCGCCGGCTTGACCTCGAACGGGTTCTCGCTCTTCTTGAACTGCACGCGCAGCGGTGTTCCCTGCAGCTTGAACATCTTGATGAAGCTGTGTTCCAGATAGCGCCAGTATGCTGCAGGCACAGCCTCCAGCGCATTGCCGTGGATCACAACCACTGGCGGATTGGTGCCTCCTTGGTGCGCATAGCGCATTTTGGGGCGAATCTTGCCGGCCAGCGGCGGTTGCTGCCGCTCGAGGGCCAGCTGCAGGGCGCGCGTGAGTTTCGGCGTCGGAATTTTGGTCATGGCCGCCGCATAGGCCTGGTCAATCGACGCGAAGAGGTCTCCGACACCCTTGCCCTGCAGCGCCGAGATGTAATGGAACTTGGCAAAATCGAGGAACGCCAGTTTGCGGGCGATATCGCGCTTGATCTGGTCTTTCTGCTCCTGCGTGGCTGCTTCCCATTTGTTCACGGCCACCACCAGCGCACGCCCGGCCTCCAGAACAAAGCTGGCTACACGGGCATCCTGATCGGAGACATCCTGCGTGGCATCCAGCACCAGCACGGCGACATTGGCATCTTCAATTGCCTGGATGGTTTTCACGACCGAGAATTTCTCGATCACATCAGTCACCTTGCCACGGCGACGCACACCGGCCGTATCAATGATCGTGTAGTTACCGCCATTGCGTTCGAAATCGATATAGATCGAGTCGCGGGTTGTACCCGGTGCATCGAAGGCAATGACGCGTTCTTCACCGAGCACGGCATTCACCAGCGTGGACTTGCCGACATTCGGACGACCAACAATCACGAATTTCGGATGATCGGGATCTTCCTCCGGTTCCGGCTCGGGGAAGCGTTCAAGAATTTCGTTAAGCAAGGTGCGCACACCTTCGCCATGCGAAGCAGAAATCGCCACCGGCTCGCCAAGACCCAGCTCGAAGAACTCGGAAGTCACGACGGCACGATTCATGCCCTCCGCCTTGTTGACCGCCAGCCACACCGGCCGGGAGCCTTGGCGAAGCCGGTTGGCGATGATCTTGTCATGCGGGGTCAGGCCGGTACGGCCATCAACGATAAAGACAATCGCATCCGCTTCATCAACAGCCTGCAGCGTCTGCTTGGCCATCTCGAACATGATGCCTTCGTCCACCACCGGCTCGAAGCCGCCAGTGTCCACCACCAGATAGGGTTTGTCACCCACGCGGCCATGACCATAGTGACGGTCGCGAGTCAGACCCGGCTGATCGGCCACCAGCGCGTCACGCGATTTGGTCAGGCGGTTAAACAGGGTCGACTTGCCAACATTCGGGCGGCCGACCAGAGCAATCGTGGGTTTCATTCAAATCCTTACTTCACACCAAAAGCGTACAGCCCACCCTTGGTGGTCTGTACCAGTACTGTATCGCCGGAAAGTGCCTGCGGAGCAACCGCTACACGCCCGCCGTCGGTCGGACGCTGAGCCACAAAGGCGCCGTCGTCGCGATTGATCCAGTGCAGATAGCCTTCAAAATCACCAACCAGCAAATAGTTGCCGTGTAGCGCCGGCGCACTCAAAGCGCGGTTCGCGAGCTTGTCCTGACGCCAGAGATTGCGGCCACTGCTGCGATCCAGCGCCACCACCGCCCCCTTGTCGTCCGTGAAATACACCGCCTGACCATCGGCTTCCAGACCAGAGGCACTGGAGGCCTCGCGCGTCCACAGCAAAGTACCAGAAGCGGCCTCAATGCATCCGACACGTCCCTGGTATGCCACGGCGCAGACCGAGCCACTGGCAAACACCGGGGTAGTCACGACGTCCGTTACGCGCTCCAGTTCGGAAGCCCCGCGCGGCAAGGCCAGCGGCGCATCCCAGCGCACCCGTCCATCCTGCAGATCGAGCGCAACCAGCCGCCCAGCCGGAAGCCCGACATAGGCGACTCCATTATTGATCAGCGGAGCCGCGAAATTGCGCAGCAGCAATGCCGGCTGCTGGCGCTGATAGAACCATTTCAGCGAGCCATCTTCGGCGGAAAATGCCGAGACACGCCCATCACCGCTGCGCACCAGAACCACGCCACTGCCGATTACCGGAGGAGCAATGATTTCGCTAGTCGCCTTGGCGGTCCACAGCTGTTGGCCGCTGCGACTGAAGGCGATCACGTCACCCTTGAGCGTCCCGACCACCACCAGCTTGTCATTCAGACCGACACCGCCTGCAACCGGACGCTCCAGCGTCACGGTCCAGCGAGCCTGACCGCTGGCCTTGTCCAGCAAGGCCAGCTGATTGGGAGCACCCGCTACGGCAATGGCCTCGTCACTGACCGCCGGCCGATAGCGCAGCTCGGTAGAACCACCAATGCTGCGATTCCACCGCACAGCAGCGCCGGCCTTGTCGGCAACTTGCGGCAGCGGATTGGGTTCAGGTGCATTGCTGGTGGTACCACACGCCGCCAGCGCCAGAATCAGGCAGGATGCAAGACCGAGACGCTTCGTCGACATTATTGGGCTCCAGCGGCGTGCAACTTGAATTCGATCAGCCGGTAATTCGGCATTTCCTTGTTGGTCTTGGCCAGCGCCTGCTGGTACGCATCGCGCGCGGCCCCCTTGTCACCCTTCAGCAGATAGGCGTCGCCACGGGTTTCGGCAAACACGGCCGAGAAACTGGTTTCTTCCGGCGCCTTGGCCAGAGACAGCGCCTCATCGAATTTCTTTTCGTCCAGCGCAATGCCGGCTTGACGCAGACGAGCCAGATCGCGCAGCACGGATTCGCCGGAGTGATCGATCACCCATTTCAGCTCCGCGCGCGCATCCTGCAACTTGCCCAGTGTATAGGCCTGTTGGGCAGCAATCATGGCCCCACGCGACGCATACGGAGTGGAGGTATAATCAGACTTCAGTTTATCCAGCTGAGCCTTGAACTTGGCGGGATCAGCCACCACATCCTGCAGCGCAATGAATTCAGCACCCGCTTTTTCATGCACATGCCGCTGCCAGGCTTGCCAGCCCTGCCAGCCGATAAAACCGATCAGGACGGCCGCCAGCACGGCTGCCAGATAGCGCCCCCAGTCCTGCCACCAGCCCTTCAACTGGGCCAGCTGTTCCTGTTCCTGCAGATCGAATGCAGCCATTTCACGTCACCCCTGTTCAGTTTGTTGTTCTTGCAGCCAAGATGATCTCAGCCAGATCGGTCAGCACCACGCTCTGCTGTTCACCCTGGCGCTCACCGGTCAGCACTTTCAGATTGGCCTGCCCGGCTTCGGCCTCGGCCTCGCCGATAATAACGGCGAAGCGGGCACCACTGCTGTCGGCTTTCTTGAATTGCGACTTGAAGCTGCCGCCACCGGCGTGCAGGATGACATCGAGTCCGGCCGCGCGCAATGCCATTGCACAGCGGAATGCCGGCATTGCGGCGGCGTCACCCTGATGCACCAGATACACATCCGGCTGGGCTACCTGGCCAGCAACACCTTGCGCCTCGAGCAACAGCAGCAAACGCTCGATGCCGATGGCAAAGCCAACAGCAGGGCAAGGCTTGCCCCCCAGCTGCTCGACCAGCCCGTCGTAGCGCCCGCCCGCCGCGACCGTGGCCTGCGCGCCAAGTTGCGTAGTCGTCCACTCGAATACCGTGCGGTTGTAATAATCCAGCCCGCGCACCAGCCGGTCATTCAGCACATAGCCGATACCCGCCGCATCCAGCCGTGCACGCACGCCATCGAGATGCGCGCGGGATTCGGCCCCCAGAAAATCCGCAAGTTTCGGCGCATTCTGCGCCATGTCCTGCAGAGCCGGATTCTTGGTATCCAGCACCCGCAGCGGATTGGTGTAGAGACGACGCTTGCCATCATCATCCAGAATGTCGACGAAACCTTCGAGGTAGGCAATCAGCGCCACACGGTGCGCAGCACGCTCATCGGCGTTGCCGAGCGAGTTAAGCTCGAGTTGCAGGCCGGTCAACCCCAGGCGTTGCCACAAGTCAGCCAGCATGACGATGAGTTCGGCGTCGACGTCAGGACCTTCGAAGCCGAAGGCTTCGATACCCAGCTGATGGAACTGGCGATAGCGGCCCTTTTGCGGGCGTTCGTGGCGGAACATCGGCCCGATATACCACAGACGCTGCGTCTGGTTGTAGAGCAGATTATGTTCGATGCAGGCGCGCACGCAGCCCGCAGTGCCTTCCGGGCGCAAGGTCAGCTTTTCGCCGTTGAGGCTATCCTCGAAGGAGTACATTTCCTTCTCGACGATGTCGGTATGCTCGCCTACCCCACGTACGAACAAGCCGGTCGGCTCGACGATGGGCATGCGGATATTCTTGTAGCCATACGCCGCGGCCCAGTTACGAAAGACCTGCTCGACATGCAGCCATGCCTGGGAATCCTGCGGCAGCACATCATTCATGCCGCGGATACCTTGAATAGTATTCGCCATAAATCGCTTATATTACTGGGTTACAACCTCATACCCCGACAATCGGGATAACCTTCTGCACCGGTTCGCGGCGCTTGCTGCCACCTTCGCCATAGCGGGTGCGCACATAGTTCTCGACGATGGCCTGGAATTCCTCGGCAACGCGCCCCCCCTTCAGGGTCACATCCTTTTCGCCATCGATATAGACCGGACATACCGGAACTTCACCCGTACCGGGCAGGGAAATGCCGATATCGGCAAGCTTGGATTCACCCGGGCCATTGACCACACAGCCCATTACGGCGACCTTCATGTCTTCGACGCCCGGATATTCCGTACGCCAGATCGGCATCTGCACACGCAGGAAATTCTGGATGTCCTGAGCGAGTTCCTGGAATACCGTCGACGTCGTGCGGCCACAACCTGGGCATGCCGTTACCAGCGGCACGAAAGAGCGCAAGCCCATGGTCTGCAGCAGCTCCTGCGCCACGACTACTTCCTTGGTACGGTCGCCGCCGGGCTCCGGGGTAAGCGAAATGCGGATGGTATCACCAATCCCTTCCTGCAGCAGAACCCCCAGCGCCGCCGAAGAGGCCACGATGCCCTTGGAACCCATGCCGGCCTCGGTCAGGCCGAGATGCAGTGGATAATCGCAGCGTCCAGCCAGATCACGATACACCGCAATCAGATCCTGCACATGCGACACCTTGCAGGAAAGCAGAATCTGATCGGCCGACAAGCCCCAGGACTGCGCCTGTTCGGCAGATTCAAGCGCTGACACAATCAGCGCCTCGCGCATGACGGCCTCGGCCGGCAGAGGCTGCGACAACCTGCTGTTTTCATCCATCATCCGGGCGGCAATCGCCTGATCAAGCGACCCCCAGTTCACACCAATGCGCACCGCCTTCTGATATTCGATCGCCTTCTCGACCATGAAGGCGAACTTCTCGTCACGCTTGGCTCCCTTGCCCACATTGCCGGGATTGATGCGGTACTTGGCCAGCACCTGGGCACATTCGGGGTAGTCGCGCAATAGACGATCGCCATTGAAATGGAAATCCCCTACCAGCGGCACTCGACAACCCCAGTTGTCCAGCTTTTCCCAGATGGCAGGTACGGCAGCCGCCGCTTCGGCACTGTTAACCGTGATGCGCACCACCTCGGAGCCTGCACGCCAGAGCTCGAAAATCTGCCGGGCCGTACCTTCGGCATCGGCTGTATCGGTATTGGTCATGGACTGAACCATTACCGGATGATCACTACCGACCCAGACATGGCCGATCCGGACCTGCCGGGTTTTACGACGGGGAATTGCTGATGTCATGGCTGTACTTATTTGAGTTCGATCGTGGCCACATTGGCTCGCGTTGCAGAAGCAAGATCAACCTGCTTGCCACGGAAAGTGATGCGGGTATTCGGTGCATTACCCACAGTAAGAGTGTAGGGAAGCTTGCCACCCAGCACCTGATCTGCGCCGGGCTTGAGCATTCCGGAGTAGAGTTTCTGGCCGTCGGCATCGCGGACCTCGACCCAGCTGTCTGCCTGCGCGGCGATCTGCAGATCGCCATGCCCCAGCGGCACACTAGCCCCGAGCGAGCCCGGCGCGCTGGCCGGCTTGATGACAATAACCGGCTCACTGGCAACCTGCGCAGCAGACCCCGCCAACACCTGGCTGGCGGCTGATGCCTGGCGCCCTGCGACTGCGGATGCCGGAATGATCTCACTGGCGACCAGATCACTCGCCGCAACAGGAACCAGCGCCACAGCCGGAGCCGAGGATTCAGCAAGAGCCAGCTCAGGGCGCGCCGGTTGCTGCAGATACCAGAACACCAGTACAGCACCAAGTAGCAAACCTGCGAGCACGGCGATGATACCCAGAAGCGGCTTGCCCCCCCCTCCCGCCGTTGCGGTAAAGCTCGGACCATCTTCCTGGGGCAAGCGCGGAAGTGCGGCTTGCGCTCGCTCTGCCGGTAGCAGCAAGGCCAGTTGCGCCAGCAAGGGTTCCGATTCCATTCCCAGCAAACGGGAGTAATTGCGGACAAATCCGCGGATGAAGGTGTTTCCGGGCAGCCGATCAAAGGCATCCGCCTCCAGCGCAGCAATCTGCCCGGTAGAGAGCTTCAACTGGGACGCGACGTATTCGATGGTCCAGCCCTTGATTTCACGGGCTACGCGCAGTGCAGCACCGGGAGACGGGGCCACAGAAGGTGCCACAGCAGCCTGGCTCAGTTCGTCCATACTCATTATTCGTACTGCCCTGCTTTCAAATAACCAGCTTCACGTGAATCGGGAAATTGCGCCAGCAATTGGTCGGCAAGTTTCTTCTCGGCAGCACGGTTACCTGCCTTGCGCTCAAGCCGCACGCCCAGCCAGATGACATCGGGAGCCGGGCGAGAAACGACACGTGTGAGGCCATTGTAGGCATCCCGCGCCTCCGCGAGCTGCCCCTCCCGCAGATACACCGAAGCCAGCCGATAACGCGCCAGCGCATTGCCGGGCCGATACTGTAACGCCATCCGGTAATAGGCCAGCGCCTGCTTGGTATCTCCCGCCTTATCCAGGCAATCACCTGCTACCGTGTAGCTGTTATCAATACCCGCATAGGAAGTAACCCCGAACACCTGCTGCAAGCGTGCCAAACCCGCTGCATATTCGCCCTTGCTGCACAGATATCGGCCATAGTTGTGATTCAGATCGAGATTGCCGGGCTCGATATTCAGCCCTTGCTGGAAATTGCTGCGCGCCATGCCATCATCCAGCAATTCGGCGAACGCCAAGGCCATCACGAGATACGCCGGGGCATAGTCTGCCTTGGATTGAAGAGCCTTCTTGGCCTCCTCGATTGCAATCGGATACTGATTGCGATTGTAATATTCGGCCGCCAGCTCCGTTCTAATCCGCGCCCGATCGGCATCGGTATAGGTCGGTGCCTCTTCGGCTGCGCTGGCTACCCGGCCAGTCAGCACACTGCACAGCAATACAGCACTTGCAAAAATCCGCATCAGTTTCCCTGCCCCTGTTTGTGAAACACGATGGGCGAAGCCTCGGCGAGCCGCGCAGTGCGCCGCGTTTTATCTTTCACCTGCCCAGCCAGCTGGCCACAGGCGGCGTCGATATCATCCCCACGCGTCTTGCGTACCGTAACGACCTGTCCGGCTTCGGCGAGCACATCCCGGAAACGGAGAATAGCATCGCGCGACGAACGGTTGTAGCCCGAGTTCGGAAAGGGATTGAAGGGAATGAGGTTGAACTTGCACGACACCTGCTTGGCGATATCGAGCAATTCACGGGCATGCTCGGGCTGGTCATTCACCCCTTCGAGCATGATGTATTCAAATGTCACAAAATCGCGCGGCGCCCTGTCCAGATAGCGGTTACAGGCTGCCAGCAGCTCTTTGAGCGGGTATTTCTTGTTAATCGGCACGATCTCGTCGCGAATCCGGTCATTGGATGCATGCAGACTTACTGCGAGTGCCACCGGACACTCATCCCGCAGCCGATCCATCGCCGGAACCAGCCCGGAAGTCGACAAAGTGACGCGTCGGCGCGACAGTCCGTAGGCATTGTCGTCCAGCATCAGCTTAAGCGCACGAACCACATTGTCGTAATTGGCCAAGGGCTCACCCATGCCCATCATGACCACATTGGAAACAATGCGGGCATCGTCATTGGCCACTTCACCGATCCGCGCGGTTTCACGCGACAGGCGCTGATTGGCCCACCACAGCTGGCCGATGATCTCGCCGGTTGACAGATTGCGGTTAAAACCCTGGCGCGCGGTAGAACAGAAGGTACATTCCAGTGCGCAGCCCACCTGACTGGAAACGCAGAGCGTTCCGCGGTCATCTTCAGGGATGAACACCGTTTCGATGCCGTTGCCGACACCGACATCGAGCAGCCACTTGTGCGTACCATCACTGGCCACCTGCTCGGCCAGCATGGACGGCGCCTTGACACAGGCACCGGCATGCAGCTTTGTGCGGAAAGTCTTGGCAATGTCGGTCATCGCGTCGAAATCGCTCTCGCCGCGCTGGTGCACCCATTTCATCAACTGCTTGCCGCGAAAGGGTTTCTCACCGAACTCGGCCATCAATTCCTGCATGCCTGCAGCGTCGAAATCCAGCAGATTGACCGACATTGTTTTACTCCTGCACTACCGGATTAACGACCGGCGTAAACTTCGCTGGAGGCGAAGAAAAAAGCGATTTCAATTGCGGCATTTTCCGGGCTGTCGGAACCATGCACCGCGTTAGCATCAATAGAAGCGGCGAAATCGGCGCGGATGGTGCCGGCGTCAGCCTTCTTCGGATCGGTAGCGCCCATCAGTTCGCGATTCTTCAGGATGGCGTTTTCACCTTCCAGCACCTGGATCATGACCGGACCGGAGGTCATGAAGTTCACCAGATCGTTGAAGAAGGGGCGTTCCTTGTGCACGGCATAGAAACCTTCGGCTTCAGCGCGGGACAGATGCTTCATCTTGGCGGCCACAATCTTCAGGCCAGCAGATTCGAAACGGTCATAAATTTTGCCGATTACATTCTTGCCTACAGCGTCCGGCTTGACGATGGAAATCGTGCGTTCGATAGCCATGTGAATATCTCCATTACTTTCACGGTTGTTATAAACTTGACACACCACCTCAGCGCCACGACATCCATTCCGGCTCTACGGACGGATCAGGAGCCATGCGCCACACACAAGCCAGCCAAAAACGGCTCTTGCGCCCAGGGTGAATGCAAAATAGCCGCACAGTATAACAAACCAGACACGCACGGGATATGAGCGACAGCCAAGACCCTCTTCTGCAGCAGCGCGAACAGAATCAGCTGCGCACCCAACTCCTTTGGCGACTCGCCATCGCCATCTGCCTGATCGGTGCCGCGCTAGGCGCCATTTACTGGCTTGAAAACCGGCAAGCCCCTGCCGAGCAACCTGCGCCCGTCACACCCAGGATTGCACCGCCATTAAGCACCCCGGTCATTACACCTGCCAGCCCTCCGGCATCGGCCAGTCCAGCGAGCAGCGCCAGCAGCACTGCCAGCGCCCCGATCACTAGCCAGACAACCATCACGCCCCTCCCCGCCAGCACGCCCCCATTGCCAGCAACTGACACAGGGGCAAGTCCGATTCCGACGCAGCCCCCAACCAACAAAAAGAGCGCAGCGGCCGCACCTGCACCAACTGCCGCAGCCTTACCTGCCAGGCTAGCGGAGAAAGCCACCCCTCAGCCCTCCAGCAAGCCCCAGCCGCAACCAGCGACTACACCACCGCAGTCAACCCAGAACTTGCCTCTTCCGGCAGTTGCAACCCCGGCCCCGAATAGCAAGAGCAGCTACACGGTGCAGGCCGGAGTGTTCCTGCATGCCGCACGGGCAGAAAAACTGCTCGAACAGCTGCAGCAGGCGGGCATTCCTGCGTACCTGGAAACGCGGGTGCAGATTGGGCCTTTCAACAACAAGGCAGAAGCGGACAAGGCCATTCAGAAATTGCGCAGCATGGGCATCGAACCCGTTGTACGGGTGCAATAACACATACCCACCAATGTATTTACCCCAAACTTTTAATAACAAATAGCTACAAGCGCATACCTGTGCATCAGTCTATTATTTCATCAGGAAGCATGGTCACCGTCGGCAGACCGGAAATCAGCACAGCCTGACGCAGCGCCTCGATTGCCGCCGCGCGGGGGAAATTCTTGCGCCAGGCCAGCAACACCCGGCGGGTCGGCGCCTCGCCGGAGAAGGGACGTATCGCCAGCAAATGTTCATCCGCCTCGGTCACCGAGGTCGCCGGCAACACCGTCACGCCCACCCCACCGGCAACCATGTGCCGGATAGTCGTCAGCGAGCTCCCTTGCAGGGTGCGCTGCAGACTGCCTGCGGGGAGACTCTCGCGATTCAGGTCCGGACAGGCCTGCAGCACATGATCACGGAAACAGTTGCCCGGCGAGAGCAGTAACACGTTCTCGTCCGCCAACTGCTCGGCCGAAACCGCCTCCTGTTCCTCCCAGGGATGCCCCTTCGGGGTGGCAACGACAAAAGGCTCCTCGTACACCACCTGGGTGAGTACGCCCGCCTCGCTGAACGGCTCGGCCAGGATGGCCACATCGATCTCACCCTGCTTGAGCATCTCGGCAAGCCTGGCGGTGTAATTTTCTTCCAACAGCATCTGCATCTGCGGCGCCTTCAGCCGCAGCGCCGGAATAAGATAGGGCAACAAATAGGGGCTAATGGTGTAGATGATCCCGACCCGCAGGGCTCCCGCCAGCGGATCCTTGCCTTGCTCGGCCAGCTGCTTGATGAGCTGCACCTCTTCAAGCACCGTTTGCGCCTGATTCACAATCCGCTCGCCAATCGGCGTCAGCGTGACATCGCCAGCGGAACGCTCGAACAGCGCCAAACCAAGCTCGTCCTCCAGTTTTTTCACTGCAACAGACAGGGTAGGCTGAGACACAAAACAACTGGCCGCTGCGCGTCCAAAATGGCGCTCGCGAGCCACCGCGACGATGTAGCGCAATTCAGTAAGCGTCATGCTTTTTCCTTGGAAAATTGCCAGTGGCGGATCAGCCAGCCCGAGGTGGCCATAGCCACAAACCCCAGCCCAGCCCAGATAGCCAGACTGAGACCGAGCACCTCATCCTTCGCAGCACATTCGCCATGACCGGAGAGAACCGAGCTGAACACCTGCAACCAGGGCTGCGTATCAAAGAGAAAGCCAAGTCCTGCACCGCAACTAGGCAGACTGGCCGGATCAATAAAATACTGCAGATAGACCTGCCGCAGCGAAATGGACAAGCCACCGAGCGCCACTCCACTCAGCAACAGAGGCCAGAAACGCGACCAGCGTGGCAAGGGCAGCACGGCTGCCATCAACGCCACCACGCCACAGCCCATCACGGCCACGCGCTGAAAAATACACAAGGGACATGGGTCCTTGAATTCGTAGTATTGCTGGTACAGCGCAAATGCGATCGTTGCCGCACAGAAAAGTACCACCGCAAGAAAGCCCAGCCGCCAGCGCATCATGTCCGATCCAGTCCAGTTTGGTTTCACAAAACGCTGATTCTAGCGCCAACCAGCAAAATCCTGTAACAGCGACGTTCGGCAGCAGCATGGCCTTCCCCGCCGGCATTCTGTATAATGCGGCTTTGCGTCCAAGGATTCGTACCAATGCGTGTCATCCAGAAAGCCCTCACTTTCGACGACGTTCTGCTCGTTCCCGCCCATTCCAATATCCTCCCGCGTGACGTCAATCTGGCCACCCAGCTGACGCGCGACATCCGCATCAATCTCCCGCTGATTTCCGCCGCCATGGATACCGTCACCGAGGCGCGTCTGGCCATTGCCATCGCACAGGAAGGCGGCATGGGCATCGTACACAAGAACATGACGCCCAAACTGCAGGCGCTGGAAGTCTCCAAGGTCAAGCGCTACGAGTCCGGTATCGTCAAGGATCCGGTCACCATCGCCCCGAACATGCTGGTTCGCGACGTACTGAACCTGACCCGCCAGCACAAGATTTCCGGCCTGCCGGTCATCGACGCCAGCGGCACCGTAGCGGGCATCGTTACCAACCGTGACCTGCGCTTCGAATCTCGCCTGGATGAATCGGTTGCCAACATCATGACCCCGCGCGAGCGCCTGGTTACCGTGCGCGAAGGTGCCAGTATCGATGAAGCCCGCCGCCTGATGCACGAAAACCGCCTTGAGCGCGTACTCGTTGTTGACGACGCCTTCCGCCTGAAGGGCCTGATTACCGTCAAGGACATCATCAAGACCAGCGAACACCCGAATGCCGCCAAGGACGATCAAGGTCGTCTGCGCGTTGGCGCCGCCGTTGGTGTTGGTGCCGGCACCGAAGAGCGTGTCGAGCTGCTGGCTGAAGCAGGCGTGGATGTCATCGTGGTCGACACCGCCCACGGCCATAGCCAAGGCGTACTGGACCGCGTGAACTGGGTGAAGAAAAACTTCCCGCAAGTGCAGGTCATTGGCGGCAACATCGCCACCGCGGGTGCGGCACTGGCACTGGTTGACGCCGGCGCCGATGGCGTCAAGGTCGGTATCGGCCCCGGCTCGATCTGCACGACACGCATCGTGGCCGGCGTCGGCGTGCCGCAGATCACTGCGGTTGCCAATGTCGCCGATGCCCTGGCCGGCAGCGGCGTACCGCTGATTGCCGATGGCGGCATCCGCTACTCCGGTGACATCGCCAAGGCACTGGCAGCCGGCGCGCATTGCGTGATGCTCGGCGGGCTGTTCGCCGGCACCGAAGAAGCACCGGGTGAAGTCGAGCTGTATCAGGGCCGCAGCTACAAGAGCTACCGCGGCATGGGCTCGCTGGGCGCTATGGCCGGCGCCAATGGCTCGTCCGATCGCTACTTCCAGGACAAGACCGCCGATGCGGACAAACTGGTTCCGGAAGGCATCGAAGGTCGCGTCGCTTACAAGGGCCCGATGACTGCCATCGTGCACCAACTGGTCGGCGGCATCCGCTCCTCGATGGGTTATCTGGGTTGTGCGTCGATTGCCGAGGTACACGCCAAGGCCGAGTTTGTCGAAATTACTTCGGCCGGCATCCGCGAATCACACGTGCATGACGTACAGATCACCAAGGAAGCACCGAACTACCGCATGGAATAAACGCGAGATCGTTCGGACAATAAAAAACCGGAGCCTTGCTCCGGTTTTTTATTGTCCGGTGTACTTCCTAGCTCCCACCGGCACGCAAGCGTGCCGCGCGGCGGGAAAAAACACCACGTCTGATCAACTCCAGTTGCAAATAGAGCCTGAGTCGATAGGCCAGTTGGTAGAGTCTGGACTCCGGTTTTGCAGTTTCCAGCATCTGCCCGGCCTGCTGCTCGATCTGCACCAGCTCGGCGGTTTCGTAAAGTTGCGGGTTCATGATTGCCAGCCTCCTTGCCATTGTGCGCGCAGCGTTTTCAGCAGCGCACTCAGAGTAAAGATATCGCCACACCCTGCAAAAACAAACAGCACACCGACACTCGGCAGACATAACTTGTAAGAATCAGAGCAACGACAAGCAAAGCATACGCGCTCGATCAAGATACCCATTACGGTATTACCGGATTGGACTTTATTAACAACACTCATTCTGATATACCCAACGGAAATCCAGATCGTCGTCTTGATCAACCATTCGTCGGAGAACGCTATCGACACCAGGAGACTGGCTGCCTTGGGCAAGCGCTCATGGTTTGTTATCATCGCCCTCCCTGCCCCGCGAGGTCGCCCGACGTGTCACGATTTGCACCTGAACCGGAATTCTCCCATGGTCAGCCTACCCGCACAGGGGTACTGGTGGTCAACCTTGGTACGCCCGCAGCGCCAACCTCCAGTGCCATACGCCCTTGGCTGAGGGAGTTCCTCTCCGACCCACGGGTGGTAGAACTTCCGCGCGCACTGTGGTTACCGATTCTGCATGGTTTCATTCTGCCATTTCGACCAGGCAAGACAGCGCACAAATATGCCAGCATCTGGAGCAAGGACGGCTCGCCACTTGCCATCTGGACCGAAAAGCAGGGCAAATTGCTCAAAGGCTGGCTGGGCGAACGCCATGGCGACAGCATCCGAATCGCCCATGCCATGCGCTATGGAAGCCCATCGATCGAAACTGGCATCCACCAACTTCGTCAATCCGGATGCGAGCGCATCCTGATTCTGCCGCTCTATCCACAATACTCCGCCAGCACCACAGCCACCGTCATAGATGAAGCAGCCCGGGTTCTCGCTACGTTGCGCAACCAACCTGCGCTTCGGACACTGCGTGGCTTTCATGATGACCCCGGTTATATCAAGGCACTGGCGCAGTCTGTGCAGCGAGACTGGATGACTCACGGCCGCGGCAACCACCTGCTGATGAGTTTCCATGGTGTACCACGCTATACCCTTGACAAGGGTGACCCCTATCATTGCCTGTGCCTGAAAACCGCCCGCCTGCTGGCGACTGAGCTCGGGCTTGCTGAAGGCAGCTGGTCGGTTGCATTCCAGTCCCGCTTCGGCAAGGCGGAATGGCTCAAACCCTACACCAGCACTGTCATCAGTGAACTGGCGAAGAAAAAGATCGGCCGACTTGACGTTATCTGCCCCGGCTTTGTCTCAGACTGCCTGGAGACGCTGGAAGAAATCGCCCTGGAAGGCAAAGCGGATTTTCTTGCAGCCGGCGGCAGCGAGTACCACTTCATTCCCTGCCTGAACGATGCGCCGGAGTGGATTCATGCCCTGGGCATGCTCGCCGAACGCGAGCTTTCAGGCTGGCTGACAGACGGCAAGAACGCATCTGCGCAAAAAAATCTTACAGAACAGACACTTTTGCGGGCCAAAGCCATGGGCGCCTCAAAATGAGCTTGGGGATTCACGAAATTAACGCTACACTCAGCGGTAAGTTTAGACTTACAAACACGGAGTTCCCGCATGGCTACACGCCTCTTTCTTGCCGAAGATGATCTGATTCTCGCCGATGCGCTGAAAACCAGCCTTTCTCAGGCAGATTTTCAGGTTGACTGTGTCAATGATGGCGCACTGGCAATGCAGATTCTGCTGCACAATGATTATGACGTCGTCGTCCTGGATATCGGCTTGCCCAATATGGACGGCCTGACCGTATTGCGCAACGTGCGCCAGCACAAGCCGTCGATGCCCATTCTGCTGCTGACTGCGCTTGATGGTCTGGAAGATCGGGTTGCCGGCCTGGATGCCGGCGCCGACGACTACCTGCCGAAACCTTTCGAATTCGCCGAACTGGAAGCTCGCCTGCGCGCCCTGCTGCGCCGCAGCCAGATTTTGCCGCAATCGGTACAGCAACTGGGCAATCTGCGACTGGATCGTGCCGGCCAGCGCGCCTGGTGTAACGATACACCGCTGGATCTCTCTGCCCGTGAACTCACGGTGCTGGAAATCCTGATGTCGAACATCGACCGCGTGGTAACCAAAGAGCAGATTGTCAGCGAACTCGGCAACGAGAACGCCGAGGTCGGCCTGAACGCCATTGAAGTTTACGTTCACCGTCTGCGCAAGAAACTGGAACCGTGCGGTGTTGTGATCCGTACCATCCGTGGCCTGGGCTACCTGCTGGAAAAACAGCAACCCGGCGTAACGGATGCAGACCAGTAAGCGCACCCTCAAGCAGCAGCTGCTCAAGTGGCTGCTGCTACCGCAACTGGTATTCTGGCTGGTCGGCGCGGCACTCTCCTACGGGGTCGCGCTGCACTATGCCAACACCATCATCGACGGAAACCTGCAGCAAATTGGCAGAGCCCTCTCCTTGTTGATCAGTACCACCCCCGCCGGGGTCAATGTGGCACTTCCGCCTGAAGCCGCCAGATTGCTCGATAGCTCCCAGCAAGGCTCGATTCATTACACAATCCGCGATCCTGCCGGAAATGTGGTTTCCAGCAACACCCTGCTCCCCCTTCCAGGCAAAACGGAACTTAGCAAGCTGACAGCAGAGCCTGAGCTTTATAACGCCCAGCTTGGGGAATCCGCCCTACGTATTGCGATACTGCGCCTTTCTCCGGCAAATGGCCCTTATCCATGGCTGATTTTCCAGACGGCCCAGAAAGCCGACTACCGCAATAATCTGTCCCACCAGATCATTCTCTCGATTGCACTGCCACTGGCGCTACTGATGCTGGCCACCTCGATTCTGGTGTGGTGGGGGCTGGGTACCGGCCTGCGTCCGCTGGCGAAGCTCAGGAATCTGGTGGCCAATCGCAAACCGCAGGACATGTCGCCCATCGTCATGCCTGATGCACCGGATGAAGTAATTCAGATTGCCGATTCACTGAACGAGCTGCTTTCCACCACAGAAGCCAGCATCGCCCGCCAAAGACGTTTCATTGCCGATGCCGCACACCAATTGCGGACCCCGCTAGCCGGCCTGAAATCCCAGACGGAACTGGCCATGCGGGAAACCTCGCCCGAGCAATTACGCGATCGCCTGCGCATGGTGCACACCAGTGCCACACGCAGCATTCACCTGGTCAACCAGCTGCTCACTCTGGCCCGCTCGGAGCCAGGCAGTCAAACCGGCATACCCAAGGTTCAGATGGATCTGGCACGGATGCTGCGCGACATCACCGCCGAATCAGTTCCGCGTGCACTGGCCGCCGGCGTTGATCTGGGCTGTGAGATTTTCGTCAGCGAAGCTGTTACCGAAGGCAACTCCGCCCTGCTGCGCGAACTGTTTATCAATCTGGTAGACAATGCGATCAAGTACATCCCCCGCAACGGCTGCATTACTGTACGCCTGCTGGAAGACGCAACCCACTATCGCATCTCCGTCGAAGACGATGGCCCGGGCATCCCTGATGAAGACAAGGTCCGGGTGTTCGAGCGCTTCTACCGCCGCGAACAGACCGGCAATGGCTGCGGCCTCGGCATGGCAATTGTCAGGGAGATTGCCGAGCGGCATGGTGGAACAGTCGAGTTGCGCGATGCCGACCCGCATGGTCTGATCGTGCTGGTGAGCCTGCCACACCACAAACCCGTGCAGCCTCCTGGCGAAGACTGAGTTAGCCCTTCATTCGATAAAAAGCCCGCGGTATCGCGGGCTTTTTATTTGTTTTACCACTCAGGAGAAGATCACCGTCTTGTTGGAATACACCAGCACCCGGTTTTCCAGATGCCAGCGCACAGCCCTGGACAACACGATGCGTTCAAGATCGCGCCCCTTGCGAATCAGCGAATCCACATCCTCGCGATGGCTGATACGGATCACGTCCTGCTCGATGATCGGACCATCGTCGAGCACTTCGGTCACATAGTGACTGGTGGCACCAATCAGCTTCACACCACGAGCAAAGGCGCGGTGATAGGGTTTGGCGCCATCAAACGCCGGCAGGAAACTGTGATGAATATTGATCACGCGCTGCGGATAATCCGCAGTAAAGTCGTGGCTGAGCACCTGCATGTAGCGGGCCAGCACAATCAGATCAATTCCATGCTCGGCCAGCAAAGCCTTTTGTTGCGCCTCGGCCTCGGCCTTGTTGTCCTTGCTTACCGGAATCACATGGAAGGGGATTCCGTAGAACCTGGCCAGCGGCTCGCAGTCCGGATGATTGGAAATGATCAGCGGAATCTCGCATGGCAATTCACCACTGCGATAGCGATGCAGCAGGTCAACCAGGCAGTGGTCATATTTCGACACAAAAATGGCCATGCGCTGGCGGCGCGAAGACAGGGCTACTTTCCACTCCATCTGGAAACGGTCGGCAATCGGAGCGAATGCGGGCGTGAACGCCTCCATATCCAGCGTGAAATCGGTCAGATCCCACTCCACGCGCATCAGGAACAAATTTTCGGTTGTATCCTGGTGCTGGTCGACATGCACGATATTGGCATTGTAGGTGTAGAGAAAATTGGCAATCGCGGCCGACAAACCCTTGCGGTCCGGGCAGCTGATAAGGAGGGTTGCGGTATTCATTGGCACCGATCAGCATTAATCAAATCACAATGCCTGATTCTAACAGCAGCCGGTGCAAACAGGCGATGCAGACAAACCCGATCCTGCTCCGGATCAAGCGCTAGTCGGCAATAAACAAACCGCTGTTTGCGCTGCGCGGCCCCGATGCGGATAATCCGCAACTTCTCTCGCCCGCGGCGGCCTGTCCCGCCCTCAATCGCAGCCTTCGCCATGTTCGATGTCGTTCTCTACCAGCCGGAAATCCCGCCCAATACCGGCAACATCATCCGTCTTAGCGCCAACACGGGCGTTCGCCTGCATCTGGTCAAGCCGTTGGGCTTTCCGCTGGACGATGCCAAAATGCGCCGCGCCGGGCTGGATTATCACGAATATGCCGAGATGCAGGTGCATGAGAGCTGGGAAGAATGCCTTGCAGCACTGCCGGGGCGCCGGTTTTTTGCCGCGACAACCAAGGGGGCAGTACGTTATGACTCGGTAGCGTATCAGGCTGGCGATGTGCTGGTGTTCGGTCCGGAAACACGGGGGCTTTCCGACGAACTACTGGCCACCCTTCCGGCGGAACAACGCATCCGGTTGCCGATGCGCCCGGACAACCGCAGCCTGAACCTCTCGAATGCCGTTGCCGTCATCGTGTATGAGGCCTGGCGGCAGCAAGGCTTTGCCGGCGGCGCATAAATAGCCACGTATAAGGCTACAAGCTCTATCAATCATCGGCTGCAGCCTTATACCCACCACGATTATTCTTTATTGCGCATGAAGTCCGCAGTCCGGAAGAACGCCTCCTCCAGATGGCTGCGCAGCCCTTCATCCATCGGGATCTCCGCCATCGCCTGATACATGCAGATCAGCCACTGATCGCGCTCGTCTTCACCGATGGCAAAGGGCAGATGCCGCGCACGCAAGCGGGGATGCCCGTATTTCTGCACAAAAAGCTCAGGCCCACCCAGCCAGCCGGATAGAAACTCGAACAGTTTTTCGCGGATCAGCCCCGTATCGGCCGCATGCATGGCATGAATTCCTGCGGCACGCGGATCACTGGCCATAATGTCGTAGAAGCGATCAACCAGCTGGCGCAGCACCGGCGACCCACCCAGCAAATCATACGGACTCAAAGCCTTGGGGTCGCTCATGCGCCCTCCTTGCTGACCACCACCGGTTGCACCAGGCTGGCTGCATGGCGTGCCCGCTCACGTGCCACGTCGGTATCCGGACCCGCAGCCAGCGCAACGCCCATGCGACGACGGGTGAACGCCTCGGGCTTGCCGAACAGTCGCAGGTCGGCCCCTGGCACCGCGAGTGCCGCCGGAACCCCATCGAAGGCAATGCCTGTCGCATCCACGCCGCCATAAATCACGGCACTGGCAGCCGGCTCACGCTGCTCGACATTCACGGGCAAGCCCAGAATGGCTCGTGCATGCAGTTCGAATTCCGAATAGCGCTGGCTCATCAATGTCACCAGCCCGGTATCGTGCGGACGCGGACTAACTTCTGAGAACCAGACCTGATCGCCCTTCACAAACAGCTCGACACCGAAGAGCCCTCGTCCACCCAATGCAGCCGTAACCTTGCCGGCAATATCCTGCGCCCGCTGCAAAGCCAGCGGGCTCATCAGCTGCGGCTGCCAGCTTTCCACATAGTCGCCCTTGACCTGGACATGGCCGACCGGTGCGCAGAATGACGTCGCGATCTGCCCGTCAGCCCCCAGCGAACGCACTGTCAGTAGGGTGACTTCATAATCAAAGTCGACAAACCCCTCCACGATTACCTTGCCATGATTCACGCGACTTCCTTCCAGCGCATACTGCCAGGCAGCTAGCACGTCCTCCGCCCCCCGCAGCAGTGATTGCCCCTTGCCGGAGGATGACATAACCGGCTTGACCAGACAGGGAAAGCCGATCTCGGCCACGGCCGCTTCTAGCTCGACCAGCGATCCGGCAAAACGGTAGCTCGAGGTGGGCAAGCCCAGCTCCTCGGCGGCAAGCCGGCGGATGCCTTCACGATTCATGGTCAGCTGGGTAGCCCGGGCGGTTGGGATCACGCTAGCCAGGCCATCCTCCTCGATACGCAGCAGCGCTTCGGTAGCGATTGCCTCGATTTCCGGAACGATCAGCTGCGGACGTTCGGCCTCGACAAGCCGGCGCAGAGCCTGTGCATCGCTCATGTCGATCACGTGGCTGCGGTGTGCGACCTGCATTCCCGGTGCATTGGCATAGCGATCCACGCCAATGACCTCGACGCCCAGACGCTGCAAGGCAATGATGACTTCCTTGCCCAGTTCGCCGCAACCAAGCAGCATCACCCGCGTCGCGGTATGACTGAGAGGGGTTCCGATGCGCATGTGCACTACTCCTGAATGATCTGCAACGAATGGCGGGATTCTAACAGTCTGCGCAGCAAGTTAACTGAGCCTTGTCTATATTGCGTGGAACTTCGCCTTGAATAATCCGGAGTGCCCCATGCTCAACCAGATCAATATTGCCAAACGCATTGCGCTTGGCTTCGCAATCCTGCTGCTCTTCATCCTGCTGATCTGTCTGGCAGCCCTCTACAACCAGCAGCGTCTGCAAGCAGTCAGCTCGGACATGATGCATCACACCTTGCGCTACAGTCTGGCGCTGGACGACGCCCGGTATCAGGTCGGCAATCTGCGTCGCTACGAAAAGGACATGTTCCTGAATATTGCCAAATCCGAGAAGGTCAGCGAATACAAGAAAAAATGGGACGAGACGCTGGAAAAGGCTGGCAAGGCACTCAAACAGGCCACCGAGGCAGCTCGGCCCGAACAGCAAGCTGACGTGCAAAAGCTTGAAGCAAGCCTGGCGGCATACGCACAGGGCCTGAATGCCGTGCACCAGGAAATCACCGCCGGACAAGTCACCACACCAGCAGACGCCAATGCGGCAATGGACAAACACAAAGCCGCCGTCCGGAAACTGGGGGACGATATCACTGCCCTGACCGATGCATCCCTGGAAGCAGCGATGAAAATTGACGACCAGCTCGATGCGATTTCGGACAGCAACCGCAGCAAGCTGATCACACTTGGCGCCATTGCGCTCGTACTGGCGGTAGCCGCCGCCTTTTACATCACCAACAGCATCCGCCGTCCGCTGGCGCAGATGCAGGACATGATCCGCAGCATTGACGAGAGCAAACAGATCAACCTGCGACTGCCAATACTCGGTAACGATGAAGTCTCGGCTACGTCTGCCAGCATGAACAATCTGCTCGCGGGCATGGGCAAGGTGATCGGCGCGGCCAAGCAAAACTCCACCCAACTGTTCACCGCCTCGCAGGAGCTGGCCAATGCGGCATCGCAGGTGAGTAGCGCCTCGGGCATGCAGGCGGAGGCAGCTTCTTCAACCGCTGCCGCCGTCGAGGAACTGGCGGTCAGTGTGAACATGATTTCCGACAACTCCCGCAGCCTGGAAGCAGACGCGCGCAATGTTGCAGGCACAGCGGCAGCCAGTTCAAGCCGGGCTCGCGCCGCCGCCGATGAAATCCTGCAGATTGCCGAGGCGATTGGTCATTCAACCACGCTGATCGGCAAACTGAATCAGCGCTCCGATGAAATTGGCAGCATTGCCATGGTGATCAAGGAAATCGCGGATCAAACCAACCTGCTGGCGCTGAATGCTGCGATCGAAGCCGCCCGCGCCGGTGAACTTGGCCGCGGGTTTGCCGTTGTCGCCGACGAAGTGCGCAAATTGGCCGAACGCACCACCCAGGCAACTGTCGAGATCACGTCGAAAATCCAGGCCGTGCAACAGGATACCGCCGAGGCCTCGCGTGGCATGCAGCAAGCCAGTGGACGCGTCGATCAGGGCGTGGAAACAACCCAGGAAGTATCCTCCGCACTGGGCGAAATCGAAGCCATGGCCAATAGTACGGTCGCACATGTCAGCAGCATTGCCATCGCACTGAAGGAGCAAAGCCAGGCCAGCCAGGAAATCGCTCGCCACGTTGAGCGCATTTCGCAGGCCAGCGAGGAGAACAATATGGCCGCACGTTCCACCAATGAACTGTCGCAACGGCTGACCGGGCTGGCCTCGCAGCTTGACGGCATCATCCAGCAATACCGTACCTGAGCGACATAACTAGGGAAAGCCCCAATCTTTTCAGTCTTGACGGCTGTTATTTGCAGGGAGCATCATCAATTCCATGACTACGTTCAACGCCGTTTCCTTCGCATATTATTACTGGTGGCGCCATTAGGCGGCACCGGGACGCGTTGCGCATCAACCGCATACACGAACCTGCCGCCGGATCTGGCGGCAGGTTTTTTTATATCCACACCCTCCCCCAGCATCCGGCAGCATAGACCAGGAGAAGTCCATGTCTGACCAGGAAATCATCGTCGTCACAGGCGACCGTACCACCGGCCCGCTGCACCTGGGCCACCTTGCCGGCTCACTCCAGAACCGCCTGCGTCTGCAGGGGCAGTACCGCCAGTTCCTGCTGCTGGCCGATACCCAGGCGCTGTCCGACCATCAGGGCGATTACAGCCGCGTGCGCCAGAGCGTGATCGACGTGGCACTGGATTATCTCGCCGTCGGCCTGGATCCCAAGCAATCGACTTTTCTGATCCAGTCCATGGTGCCCGAGCTGGCAGAATTGTCGTTCTACTTCATGAATCTGGTCTCGGTGGCCCGGCTTGAGCGCAACCCGACGGTGAAAAACGAGATCCGCCAGAAAGGCATGGAGCGCGATATTGCGGCCGGTTTTCTCAGCTATCCCGTCAGCCAGGCCGCCGACATCTGCGCCTTGAAAGGCACCCTCGTCCCGGTGGGAGAGGATCAGCTGCCCATGATCGAGCAGACCAATGAAATCGTGCGCCGTTTCAACCGCATGGTCGGCAGTGACATTCTGCGCGAGTGCAAGGCAGAAGTCGGCAAGGTGGCCAGACTGCCGGGCATCGACGGCGCCAGCAAGATGAGCCGCGCACTGGGCAATCACCTGCCCCTGTCTGCCTCGCCCGATGAAATTCGCCACGCGGTCCAGCGCATGTTCACCGACCCGCAGCACTTGCGAGTCAGTGATCCCGGCCGCATCGAGGGCAATGTGGTGTTCACCTTCCTCGATGCCTTTGCCAGCGATAGCGAGCAGGTAGCCGAATTCAAGGAGCACTACCAGCGTGGCGGGCTGGCTGATTCAGCCGTCAAGACCTACCTTGAACAGGTACTGCTGGAACTGCTGGAGCCGATCCGACTGCGGCGCGCCGAGCTGGCCAAAGATCCGGACCAGATCCTGTCACTGCTGATGGCCGGCTCCAGCCGGGCCCGCGAAGTGGCTGTACTGACGCTGTATCAGGTCAAAAAGGCCATGGGTATGTTCTACTTCTAGTGCGGGCGCCACAACATGGCAGCAGTACAAATCTGCATGCAAGAGGAACTTCGGCAATAATGTCAGTCTGATGTCATTTAGTCGCAGGAGGAAGATCGCATGCCCATTGCCCAGTTTCTGCTGCGCTATATGCGGCAGCTGCAGCAACAGCGTCTGCCGATGCGGGTGCTGTTCTGGAGCAGCTGGCTACTGGTGTTGCTGCTCGCGCACGTCACGCTGATCCACTATCTGGAAAAGCTGCGCTGGTTTGACGCGCTATGGCTGACCCTGACCACCGTCTTCACGGTTGGCTATGGTGACCTCTACCCGAAAACCGACGCCGGTCGCTGGACCACCATCCTGCTGCTGTACGCCGGCTCCATTTTCATCCTGGCCAATCTAGTCGGTGAATTCTTCCAGCTGCTTTCCGCCCACTTCCAGCGCCGGCTGCACGGCAAATGGAGCTATCACACCATGCATGATCATGTCGTCATTGTTGGCGCTCCCGCCAATCATCCCGTGCGCTATCTGGAACGCCTCATCGACGAATTGCAACGGCATCGCGACTGGCAGGACCGCAGCATCGTGGTTCTGAACCAGCGCTTCGAACAGCTCCCCATTGAACTGGTTGACCGCAAGGTGCGCTGGGTCAACGGCTGCGGCACCAGCCAGACCAGCCTGACTGCAGCAGCGGCCGGGCAGGCCCATGCCGTGATTCTGGTTGCCGCCAACAGCACGGATGCCGATTCCGACTCCTACACGCTGGATTGCATCGACCGGCTGCGCAACGGCGGCATGCGCGGGCTGATCGTCGCGGAATGCGTGAAGGATCCCAACCGCGAACGCATGAAACGCTTCGGTGCCAGCGCCGTAGTGCGTGTGATGCACGGCTACCCAGAGGCCATTGCCCGTGCCGTACTGGCGCCAGGCGCCGAAGTCGTTCTGGAGGGATTGTTTTCCAGCGAAGGCGAGGAATGCGAGCGCATCAGCCTCAGCGGAAGCTACGCCTGGCGTGACGTGCTGATCACACTGGCCGATGCCGGCATTGGTACCGCACTGGCAGCCCAAACACGCGCTGGCGAAATCGTGCTTAACCCGCTCGGGAAGACACTCGAAATCGAGGCCTTGTTCGTGATGATGGATGACAGCGGCTCGAGCAGAAAACACGAAGTCGCCGCGTTGCTCGCCGACAAGAAGAAATAGAGGGTATATACCCACAAGCGAATTTTGAATTAGCCTGCAGACATATACCCACTTAACATTAACTCAATCCGCGCTGCAGATCGGCGATCAGGTCGTCGGGATGCTCCAACCCCACCGAAATGCGGATCAGGCCGTCACGGATTCCGGCTGCAGCACGAGCCTCAGGGCTGACCCGGCCATGCGTAGTGGTTGCCGGATGCGTGATGGTCGTGCGCGTATCGCCCAGATTGGCGGTACGGCTCATCAGTGTCACCGCATCGACAAGCTTCCACGCCGCATCCTTGCCCCCCTTCACCTCAAACGACACGATGCCGCCGCCCCCCTTCTGCTGGCGTTGCGCCAGTTCATGCTGCGGATGCGAAGGCAGGCCGGGGTAATACACCCGCTCGATCTGCGGCTGGGCTTCCAGCCATTGCGCGAGCTTCAGCGCATTCTCGCAATGGGCACGCATGCGCAGCGGCAGGGTCTCCAGACCCTTGAGCATCACCCAGGCATTGAACGGCGACAGGCTCGGACCAGCGGTGCGCAGGAACAGATACACCGGATCAACCAGCTCCTTGCGGCCGACCACGGCACCACCCAGTACCCGCCCCTGCCCGTCCAGATACTTGGTACCGGAATGCACCACCAGATCGGCGCCCAGCTTCAGCGGCTGCTGCAAAATCGGGGTACAGAAACAGTTGTCCACCGCCAGCAGCGCACCGTGTGCATGCGCGATGGCTGCAATCGCAGCGATATCGGCCACTTCGGTTAACGGGTTGCTGGGGGTTTCCAGGAAAAACAGCCGGGTATTGGGCTTGACTGCCGCCGCCCAGGCGGACGGATCGGTCGGTGCGGCATAAGAGACTTCCACACCGAACTTGCTGAAGTAGGTATTGAACAGCTGGATCGTCGCACCAAACAGCCCATTGGACGCCACCACATGATCACCGGCCTTCAGGTGGGCCATTCCGAGTGACAGGATCGCCGCCATGCCGCTGGCGGTCGCAATGGCCGCCTCGCCGCCTTCCAGCGCCGCCAGCCGCTGCTCGAATGCGGTGACGGTCGGATTGGTAAAGCGGGAATAGATGTAACCCGGAATCTGATTAGTGAATTTCAGCGACGCCTCTTCGGCGCTGCCAACGCAGAAGCTCGACGTCAGATGCAGGGCATCGGAATGCTCGCCGAATTCGCTGCGCAGGGTGCCAGCCCGCACCGCCAGCGTTTCAGGATGCAGGTCATCAAAATCATCAAATTGCATGCTTCGTCTCCAGACGGCAACGGGGGCCGCAGCCCCCGTTGTGATTAGTATGGCTAGTTTCCGATTATCCGGAAAATGCCGGCATAGCCTGTAACCAGACTTACATCAGATTCTGCTCGGCCACACCGATGTTCAGGTCCAGATGACCAACCGAATCGGCCTTGGTCGACAAGGGCGAGAGGCGTTTGGCCTCCAGCTCGTCGAGATAGGCATCGGTCACATCGCCGGTGATGTAGTTGCCGTCGAAACAGGACGTTTCGAACTTGCTGATGCGGCCACCGCTGGCATCGCTACAGGCCTGGATCAGCGCCCCCAGCTCCTGATAGATCACGGCATCGGCTGAGATTTCGTGGGCAATCTGTACCGCATCGCGCCCCGTGGCGATCAACTCGCCGCGCGTGGGCATATCGATGCCGTACACGTGCGGGAATTTAACCGGCGGAGCCGCAGAGGCCAGATAAACCTTTTTCGCGCCGCAGTCGCGCACCATTTGCACGATTTCTTTCGAGGTAGTGCCACGAACGATCGAATCATCCACCAGCAGCACATTCTTGCCGCGGAACTCGACCGCAATCGGGTTCAGTTTCTGGCGCACGGACTTCTTGCGACTGGCCTGACCCGGCATGATGAACGTACGGCCGATATAGCGGTTCTTCATGAAGCCTTCGCGATACGGCTTGCCCAGTGCCAACGCCAGCTCCATCGCGGAATCGCGACTGGTATCGGGAATCGGGATGACCACATCGATTTGATCGTCACTGACCGTTGCACGCACCTTTTCGGCCAGCTGCTCGCCCATTTTCAGGCGCGCCTCGTGCACGGAAATACCGTCGATTACCGAATCCGGACGGGCAAAATACACGTGCTCGAAGATGCAGGGCACCAGTTGCGGGTTCGGATGGCATTGTTTGCTGTGCAGCTGGCCATCGAAGGAAATGAAGAGCGCCTCGCCCGGAGCAACATCGCGCTCGAAGCGGAAGCCCAGGGTATCGTGGACCACGGATTCGGACGCCACGGCAAACTCGGGGCCGTCTGCCGTCTCGTGACGACCGAGGCTGAGCGGGCGGATGCCATAGGGA
Source organism: Chitinilyticum piscinae (assembly GCF_015223195.1). Lineage (GTDB taxonomy): Bacteria > Pseudomonadota > Gammaproteobacteria > Burkholderiales > Chitinibacteraceae > Chitinilyticum > Chitinilyticum piscinae. Next base: position 47,055 of record NZ_JADFUA010000005.1, read on the forward strand.
TCACGGAATGCCACGAGGCCGAAACCGGCAATCAGCGCCACCACGGCATAGGCCCCCTTGACGCGGCGATGTACGGCAGCCACCGCATCGAAAATGGTCGCCACATCCAGATGCGGCCCCTGCACACGGCGCGAGAGCTCGTGCGCAAACACATTCAGCAGCGCTTCCGAGTCGGAATTGGTGTTGATGTGCCGCAGATCGGTGCGGTACATCTCGTCCTTCAGTTGCTTGTCGTTGGTCAGATTGCCGTTATGCGCCAGCACGATACCGAAAGGGCTGTTCACGTAGAACGGCTGCGCCTCGGCCAGACTGGAGGCCGAACCGGCAGTCGGGTAGCGCACATGGCCGATGCCGGCATTACCCAGCAAGGAACGCATGTTGCGGGTGCGAAATACATCACGCACCAGCCCCTGACCCTTGTGCATGTGCAGACGCTGGCCTTCGGCGGTCACAATGCCGGCGGCATCCTGACCACGATGCTGCAGCATGAGCAGACCGTCATACAGCAACTGGTTTACCGGTGTTTTGGCCACGACGCCAACAATGCCACACATGGATGAAAATCCCTCGAACTCGATTTAGCAGACACACATCAGCACAGGATATACCTGCGCGATACAAATTACTCGTAACGCAGATGCTCGCCGAGCATTGCTGGCAGCCAAGGCCGCAGCAGCAGCACGCTTTCTTCAAAGAGCGGACTGAACATCGCGTTGCGCCAGACCTCACTGCGCGGCAGCGACGTCAGCCCCGCCAGAATGACCAGCATCAATACAAACAGATAACCTCGCAACAGGCCAAAGCCCGCCCCCATCACCCGATCCATCACCTTCAGCCCGCTGGCCTTGAGAAAGGCATTGAGCGTAATGCGCACGATGGCCGAGACCACCCAGACCGCAAAGAAAATCACCACAAACGCCGCCAGATAGCGCAATCCATCACTGGGCAGCGACGCCGGCATCTGCGTACTCAGCTCATCCGAATACGTGCACGCCAGCCAGAACGCCAAAACCCATGCCAGTAGCGCCAGCAACTCGGGAACCAGCCCGCGCATTACCGACAGCAGGATTGAAAGGCCAATGATGGTCAGCGCGACATAATCTACCAGCGTCATGCCGCTACTTCGCGATCAGTCGGCCATCGACGCCCAAGGCTTCCAACCGGCGCAGTGCTTCCTTCGCCTTGGCTTCGTCCTTGGTCGGACCGAGCCGCACCCGCGTCAGTACCCCTTTTTCCTTGGTGTCGATCTTGTCAGTGACCACCGGCAAACCGGCACCCTTGATTTTGCTTACATGTGCAGCTGCCTTGTCGGCATCGGCATACGCACCAACCTGGATCCAGTATGTTTTGCCCTCGGCTTTGTCATGCTTCACGGCAGAAGGGTCATCAAGGCCATCCAGTATCCGCTGGGGATCGGTAGTGGGCTTGGGGGCGGCAGTGGGTTTTGGCGCCGGTTTTTCCGTCGGTTTCGGCGTCGGGCGTGCAGTCGGTGCCGGCTTGGGCTTGGCGGTGGTCGAGGCTTCGGGCTGCTGGACATTTACCAGCTTGCCGGGCAAGGCTGCCGTAGGGGATTCCTCGGCAGGCGGCTCGGCGGGCGGTTGGGCCACCGAACTGGCCACCGCTGCCGCATCCGGCAGACTGGCCTGATCCGCCACCGCAATGGCGCTGGCTGCGGGCTGCGGAGCAGCCGTGACCAGCGCGGGCGCACTGGAAATCACTTCGATCGGCTGGACCTGCTGCATGCTGGCAGGAGGCTGGCTGTCCAGCGCCGTCCACAGCACGCACAGCGAGAAGACAACCAGCGCAATGGCGCCGATCAGGCGACGGCGCGCACGCTTGCGCAGATGGTGCAGTTCTTCGGGGATGTTCTGTTGGGGCATGCTCACGCTTCCCGGGCCGCCAGCACTTCAGCCACGGTATAGAAGGATCCGAAAACCAGAATTCTATCAGCTTCGGCCGCCTGCTCACAGGCGGCTTGGTAGGCCGCAGCAACGCTATCATGCACATGGCAGCGCGCCTGCGGCGAGCGCTGCTGTACCTGCTGCTGCAGCAATTCCGCCGTGGCAGCTCGTGGCAACTGCGGCGCAGCCAGATGCCAGACATCAATCAGTCCGGCCAGCTCGTCAAGCACGCCGGCAATGTCCTTGTCCTGCATCATGCCAAGCACGGCATGGGTCTGCGGGTAGAAGCCCATCTGCGACAGCGCCTCTTTCAGCACGTGAGCAGCATGGGGGTTATGCGCCACATCCAGCACGGTTACTGGTCTGCCGGGCAATACCTGGCATCGTGCCGGCCACTCGACTTCAAGCAGGCCACGCTTGATGGCGGCAAGCGGGACATGCAGGCGATCACTCAGCGCATCCAGCAGGGCAATCGCCAGCGCGGCATTCCCGAGCTGATAGGCTCCGCGCAGCGCCGGGATCGGCAAGGCATGCTTGCGCGCACCATCCCTGCCCCACCACGACCATTGCTGGCCTTCGCCATTACGGGCAAAGCCATAATCGCGACCGATCAGCCGGAAATCGCAACCAGTCTGTTCTGCTGCAGCCAGCAACGTTTGCGGCGGCTCTGGATCCGCGCAAAACGCAGGACGAGCAGTGCGGTAGATGCCCGCTTTTTCTTGCGCAACCGCCTCACGGGTATCTCCGAGGTAAGCCTGATGATCAAGACCAATGCTCACGACCGCGGCGACATCGGCATCAAACGCATTGACGGCATCCAGGCGCCCACCCAGACCGACCTCCAGAACCATGACGTCGACAGCGGCGGCCATGAAGACCGAAACCGCGGCCAGCGTACCGAATTCGAAATAGGTCAGGGAAATGTCGCCACGGGCGGCCTCGATGGCTGCAAATGCACTGGTGATTTTCTCATCCGCAACCGGGTGCAGATCGACCGTGATGCGTTCGTTGTAATGCAGCAGATGCGGTGACGTGTAAGTGCCAACCTTGTAACCGGCTGCCACCAGCATCGCCGACAGCATGGCGCAGACCGAGCCCTTGCCATTGGTGCCACCAACCACAATGACCGGACACGACGGCACCAGCTGCAGCCGGTCGCGTACGGTCGCGACGCGCTGCAGCCCCATGTCGATGGCTTTGGGATGCAGGCCTTCGAGATAGGCCAGCCAGTCGTCCAGACTATCGCAGGCCTGCATTTAGCCGACTGCCGCCTGTTTGGTCAGCAGGGTCAGCAGATCGGCCAGCTTGCGGCGCAGCTCGCGACGATCGACGATCATGTCGATTGCGCCCTTTTCCAGCAGGAATTCCGAACGCTGGAACCCTTCCGGCAAGGTCTCGCGCACGGTCTGCTCGATCACGCGCGGGCCGGCAAAACCGATCAATGCACCGGGCTCGCCAATGACCACATCACCCAGAAAGGCAAACGAGGCAGATACACCGCCCATGGTCGGGTCGGTCAGCACGGAGATGAACGGCAGGCGCTGATCCGACAGTCTGGTCAGAATGGCACTGGTCTTGGCCATCTGCATCAGCGAATTAAGGCCTTCCTGCATGCGCGCACCGCCGGAAGCGGCCACGCAGATGAAGGGCAGATTGTTGTCAATGGCGGTTTTCACGCCACGCACAAAGCGTTCGCCAACCACTGAACCCATCGAGCCGCCAATGAACTTGAATTCAAACGCGGCGACCACGCAGGGAACATTGTGAATCGCGCCCTGCATTACCACCAGCGCATCATCCTCGCCGGTGCTTTCCTGCGCCGCATCCAGACGATCCGGATAGCGCTTGCTGTCCTTGAACTTGAGGATGTCGACCGGTCGCACTTCGGCGCCGATCTCGAACCGCCCTTCCGCATCCAGCAGAATGTCCAGGCGACGGCGCGCGGAAACGGGGGTGTGATAGCTGCACTTCGGGCAGACATCGAGATTGTTTTCCAGGTCGGTACGGTACAGCACCGCACCGCAGGCATTGCACTTGCTCCACAGCCCTTCGGGTACACCCGACTTGCCGCCGTTACTGCGGCTTTTGATTTTCGGCGGTAGCAGCTTTTGCAACCAGCTCATGGGGATCTCCTAGTACAAGCTGAATTTCTGGCGAAGGCGCGGATTATGCCTGATCCATCGCCTGACGGACACCCGTCAGGAACGCGGTCAGACGATCGTTAAGGCCAGCGGCCCCAGCCTCGAACTCCTGTACCAGTCGCGAGCCGATTACTACGGCATCGCCAATGCGTGCAACCTGCCGGGCAGTTTCCGCGTCACGGATGCCAAAACCGACGCCGATCGGCAGCGCAATATGCTGGCGCAGCATGGCCAGCTTCTCGGCAACACTGGCGGTATCGAGGTTGGCCGCACCGGTTACCCCCTTGAGCGACACGTAGTACACATAGCCGCTGGCCAGACGCGCCACATGGGCCACGCGAGCTTCGGTGGTCGTCGGAGCCAGCAGGAAAATCAGGTCGATGCCGTGCGCCTTGAGAATATTGGCACAGGGTTCGGCCTCTTCCGGCGGCAGATCGACCGTCAGCAGGCCATCGACGCCTGCAGCGCGGGCTGCGGTCGCAAAGGTCTCATAGCCCATCGCCTCGACCGGATTGGCATACCCCATCAGCACAATCGGGGTCTTGTCATCGCTCTTGCGAAATTCGGCCACCATCGCCAGCACTTTCGTCAGCGTCATGCCTTTGGCCAGCGCACGCTCGGAGGCCCGCTGGATCACCGGGCCATCGGCCATCGGATCGGAGAACGGCACACCGAGTTCAATGATGTCGGCACCACCGGCCACCAGCGCATGCATGGCAGAAACGGTAACGTCCGGCTGCGGATCACCCGCAGTGATAAAGGGAATAAGAGCCTTGCGGCCGGAAGCCTTGAGTGCATCCAGCACGGATTGGATTCGGGACATATAGATTTCCAGGTATATCTCTACAAGCTTTGATATTCGCTACTTACAGCTGAATACCCTTCATTTTTGCCACAGTCGGAATATCCTTGTCGCCACGACCGGACAGGCAGACCAGCAGGACTTCGTCCTTGTTCATGGTCTTGGCCATCTTGGCGGCCTGCGCCAGCGCATGGCTGGATTCCAGCGCCGGGATAATTCCCTCGTATTTGCACAGGTCATGGAAGGCCGCCAGCGCTTCATCGTCGTTGATGGCGACGTATTCGGCACGTCCGATGTCCTTGAGGTAGCTGTGCTCCGGACCGACACCCGGATAATCCAGACCCGCAGAAATCGAATGCGTTTCAACGATCAGGCCGTTCTCATCCTGCATCAGGAAGGAGCGCTGGCCGTGCAGTACACCCGGCTTGGCGTTCGATGTCAGCGGCGCAGCGTGACGGCCGGTTTCGACGCCATCACCTCCGGCCTCAACGCCGATGATGCGCACGCCTTCAACCTCGATATAGGGATAGAACATGCCGATGGCGTTCGAGCCGCCCCCCACACAGGCAATCACGGCATCGGGCTGACGGCCGATCATTTCGACGATCTGGGTCTTGCACTCCTCGCCGATGATTTTCTGGAATTCGCGCACCAGCTTCGGGTACGGATGCGGGCCGGCGGCGGTGCCGATGATGTAATAGGTGCTGTCGATATTGGTCACCCAGTCGCGCATTGCCTCGTTCATCGCGTCTTTCAGGGTCTTCGAGCCGCTCTCGACCGGAACGACGGTGGCGCCCAGGAGCTTGATGCGGAATACGTTCGGCGCCTGCCGGGCCACGTCTTCGGCCCCCATGTAAACCACACATTCCATGCCATAGCGGGCCGCAACGGTCGCGGACGCCACGCCGTGCTGGCCGGCGCCGGTTTCGGCGATCACGCGCTTCTTGCCCATGCGGCGGGCCAGCAGCGCCTGACCGATGGTGTTGTTCACCTTGTGCGCACCGGTGTGGTTCAGGTCTTCGCGTTTGAGGTAGATCTGCGCGCCACCGAGCTCTTCCGACCAGCGCTTGGCATGGTAGATGGGGCTGGGGCGGCCAACATAGTGCTTGAGTTCATGCCGATATTCGGCCATGAATTCGGGATCGGCGAGGGCTTTTTCGAATTCGACGCGCAACTCGTCCAGCGCAGGAATCAGGGTTTCAGCGACGTAAATGCCGCCGAAAATGCCGAAGTGACCCTGCTCGTCCGGCAGGTTGTAATTGGCTTTATCGTTCATTGACCATCCCTCGTTGCGGCAGACTGCACTGCCTGGATAAATGCGGCCACCCGGCCCAGATCCTTGATTCCCTTGCTGCTTTCGACGCCACTGGACACGTCGACCGACCAGGGCGCCACCTGCCTGACTGCCTCGGCAACATTCTCCGGATGCAGCCCGCCAGAGAGAATCAGCGGCAGGGGCAGCGAATCGGGCAACAGCGACCAGTCAAAGCTGGCCCCCGTGCCACCGGGAACACCGTCAACAAAGGCATCGACCAGCAGGCCGCGACACAGGCCGCCGGTTGCGGCAAAGGAAAGCGCATATTCTAGCAAATCCAGTCCGGGTTTGACCCTAATTGCCTTGATAAAAGGACGGCCAAACTGCGCACAGTATTGCGGGCTTTCTTCACCGTGAAATTGCAACAGATCCAGCGGCACCTGCGCAGCCATATCCCGGACAAAGCCAGCCTCGGCATCGACAAACAGACCCACCGACATGACGAATGCCGGCAGTGCCGCAACGACTTCGCGAGCCTGCGCCAGATCAACGTGGCGAGGACTCGGCGGATAGAAAACCAGGCCGATGGCATCAGCCCCCAACTCCGCCGTTGCCCTGGCCGTTGCGCCATCGCGCAAACCACACACCTTGATGCGAGGACGCATAAACAAACCCACCGAGGTATTTAATCAGAATTTATTAATCAAGCCAGCCACAAAGACATACCCGGCAAGCACTACAGCAGACCATAGCGCTGCGCCGGCTCGCTGGGCAACTCGAACTCAGCCGGATAGCTTACACCGGAAAGATAGAGCCCGTCCGGCATGAACGTCGGCGGCGCAAGGCTGCGATCCCGCCAGGCGAGCAATTCGCTCATCCACTCGGCCGGCTGATTGCCTTTGCCGATGTGCAGCAAGGCACCCATGATATTGCGCACCATATGGTGCAGAAAGGCGCTGGCGGAAAAATCGAAACACAGCAGATGCCCATCCTGCCGGATGCGAATGGCGTGCATCAGCTTGACCGGACTGGGCGCCTGGCATTCGGCAGCGCGAAAGCTGGAAAAATCATGTTCGCCCAGCAGACGATCCGCAGCCAGCTGCATGGCAGCCACATCAAGCTTCTGATGCGCCCAGCCTATCCTTCCCGCCAGCAGAGCCGGGCGCACCGGGTGATTCAGCACCAGATAGCGGTAATGCCTTGCCATCGCCAGAAAGCGGGCATGAAAGTGCTCGGGCACGGTGCGCGACCAGGTTACAGCGACCCCTTCCGGCAAGAAGCTGTTTACCCCCCTCACCCAGGCAGTCAGCGGCCTTGGGGCAGCGGAATCAAAGTGGCAGACCTGCCCGGTGGCGTGCACGCCGGCATCGGTACGACCGGCCGCATGAATACGCACCTCATGACCAGCCATTTTGCTGATCGCCGTTTCCAGTGCGTCCTGCACCGTGGGGCGATCAGGCTGGATCTGCCAGCCATTGAAGGCACGGCCATCGTATTCGATACCGAGCGCGTAGCGTTGCATTACGGCCACGACAGCGTCCCCAGAAAAAAACAGGTCGCCATGATTGCGCAAACCAGCAGCAGCAGCAAGCCAGAATCTTTGCGGCGCAAAGGGCACAGCGGAAAATCAACCCAGCCCTGGTCGCCAGCCACAGGCGGCGCCGGGCTCACAAACTCATCGAGCAAGGCACTGAAGCTGCGCCGCTCTTCCAGCAAGCGATCAGTAAAATCCAGCGTCAGTGCAAGGCGCACTGCCAGCCGCTCGCGATTCAGCAGCCACTGCAATGGCCAGGCAAGCTGGAACAAGGCCCCGAACAAGGCCGGTCGATCCAGCCGCGCCAATACGAATTGCAAACCGGCAACCAGCGCCAGCAAGCGCAGCGCCTGCTCAAGGCCCAGCACCAAACCTTCGCGGGTCGGAGCAAAGCCCCCCGTCCAGAGATACCAGCCCGGCGTTGACCAGCCGTAGACCAGCACTACCGCCAGCAGCAACCACTTCATCCGGCGCAGCGCCTTGAACAGGCGCTCGCGCAGCAGAAGCAGCGCAGCAAGCAGCACCAGTGCGACCAGCATATAAAGCGACTGGCGCCCCAGTCCGGCCAGCATGACTGCCAGCCAGAACCAGAGCGCCAGAATATTAACAGCGTGCAAGAGCCGGGCTTAGATGCCGGAGAGCATGCCCTGCGCCACCGATTTCTGCTCGGCATTGCCTTCTTGCATGGCCTCCTGCAGGATTTCACGGGCACCTTCAACATCACCCATATCGATATAAGCACGCGCCAGATCGATCTTGGTCTGTACCGGATCATCCGAAGCCAGATCCAGTTCGGTAGCCGGGTCGGTATCGCTGGCAAAATTCAGATCAAAGCCGCTCAGCGTTTCCTCTCCCAGCTCGGTGCTGACCGCCTCAATGGCTTCAACAGGCGCAGCAGCATCCAGATTGAAGTCGAAATCCAGCCCCAGACCGGCATCCGCAGACTCGGCAGCCAGCTCAGGGAGTTCCAGATCAGCAGGCGCGGCAGCCGCACTGCCAAGATCAAGATCAAGGGCGGACAACTCCTCCCCCATATCCAGCTCCGGCAGTTCACCGAAATCCATGGCCAGATCGTCACCAGCCGGAGCAGCCGCCACATCAATCGGCAAATCCAGAGCCATCACACCATCGTCGGGTAACGCATCTGCCACATCCAGATCGAGCCCGGCCGCCAGCTCTGCCGGCTCCGGCAGATCAAGACTGAAATCCAGATCAGCCGCATCAGCAGACGGCATTTCCAGCGCAGCCGGAACGTCCGCAGCCACCGGCGGCACAACCGGATCAAGCGGAGCAGGTGCCGGCTCGACCGCAGCGGGAGCAGCCAGCACATTGTCGGCGACCACCGCAGCAACGCCCGCAGCCGCAACGGCCGCGACAGCGCCGTACAGCGAGTTATCCGGGGACATGGCACGCCCCATCTTCGCAGCCTCATCCCACAAGGGGCCTGCACCACCAGTCTGTTCGTGCAGCTCCTTGGCCAGGACATCGAATTGCGCCCGATCCTTGTTCGCGGAATAGATTTCCAGCAGCTTCAGCCGGATTTCGGCGCGCTGCGGATCCTTGGCCAAGGCGTCTTTCAGAATTTCTTCTGCTTGCGGATAACGGCCGTAGGCCATATAGACATCCGCCTCGGCAATCGGATCAACCTCATCAGTATCGATGGTCCCCAGACCCTGACGGCTAAAGTCCGTCAGAAAGGAATTTTCGGTAGGCTGGGTGCTGATCAAGCCGCCGCCAGTGCTGCCAAGCACGGTGTTGGCCTTAAGGTCGCTACCGGTAATGATGCTGTCTTCAAAGACCGGTGCCCGCTGCTGACGGCGACGCATGAAGATCAGGCCGCCAGCACCTGCCAGAAGGGCCAGCAGAACACCACCGACCGGAACGATATTTTCCATCAGCATATCGACGATACCCGGCTCTTCAACCGGCTCGGGCATCGGTACTGGCTTGCGCTTGGGCTTGGGAGCCGGGGCACTCGCTGCCTCGCTGGCCACAGACGCCATGCTGGCCACCGCGACCGCCGAAGCATCGCTGGCAACGGCGACAGCCGAAGCCACTGCGGATGCGGGAAGCGATGCGGCAGCCACCACTGCAGGGGCGGGGGCGGAAGCGGCAGAAGCTACGCTGGCCTTGGACTTGGTAGACAGGTACTGCTCCATGTCCTTGACGTTCTTGTTCAGCTCCTTGACGCGCTTGTTGGCATCATCGAGCGACTTCTGCTTGGCAACCGCCTCGTCTTCGAGCGCCTTGACCTTGGCATCCTTCGCCCCCGAGCCCTTGGCGTCGGATTTGGACAGTTTCAGCTCGGACTTGTGCGCATCTGGAACTGTCGCACCCTTGTCTTCCATCTTGGGGGTGATCTTACCGGTACTGGCGCTGGGGGCCGCCTCGACTGCCGGCGTTTTCGCGGCCACCTCACCGAGCTTGGCACGATAAGCCTGCCAGTTGCTGGTGTGTACCTTGATCTCGCTGCGCGCCTCAGCGGCAGAAACCGCCTTCATCTCCTCGGCGCCCGGGACATTCAGAATCTTGCCGCGCTTCAGGCGGTTCATGTTATTGGCCTCGAAGGCCTGCGGATTGGCACGGTACAAAGCCAGTAGTACCTGATCAAGGCTCACACCTTCCGGCTGCACACGACGAGCAATCGAAGACAGGGTATCACCGTTCTTGACCGTATAGCCCTCACCGGATGCAACCGCTGGCTCGGCGGCCGGCTTGCTTGCACGCTGCGGCGCCTCTGCCGCTTGCTCGGCAACCTCGGCTGCAGGCTTGGCTTTACCCCGCTTGACCTTGCCGCTGCTGCGCACACCAGGCAGCACATCGGTCTGGTAAGACGGCTCGGTCTGTGTCGCGCCCGCCGGAGCACGGTAGTTGGGAGGATCGATCAGCGCGGTAAATTCGCGCTTCACATTGCCACCATCCCAGTAAAGCTCGACGATCAGGTCCACAAAAGGCTCGGTTACAGCCTGGGCAGAATTGACCAGCACGACATAGCGGCCATTCTTGCGCTTTTCGACATTGAATCGCAGCCCCATCGAACCCGGATAGGGAAGCTGGGCATTTTCGTGCGCCTCGGGACTACCCAGCTTCACCAGCAAGGAATCCCCCTCGCCGGCATTGACACCGACAATCTCGATCTGCCCACGGAAAGGCTCGCCAAGACTGGAAAGCACATTCATCCGCCCAAGCCCTGCCGCACTGGCAAACATCGGTATCGCAGCCAGCGACAGAGCAAGGACACATTGTTTGAATCGAAGCGTTTTCCGCACAGCCCTTCTCCCTACAGCTCGGCATCTTGCTGAATAAGATGCGGCAAAAGTTACATCCTGCCCCCGCGGACGCGGCCATCAACTTACCGCAGCGATGACCACAACGCCCACCATCCGGAAGCACAAAATACGCATGCATGCAGCGCCCATCTCCAAGGCGCGCCTGTGCGGATCATAATTGAAAGAAATGGATTACAGGATTTTATAGCCACTCTTTGGGTCATACTCCACTGAAATGGCTTTGCAGTGTGGTATCTTGCTGACAGTCCAGTGCGCAACAGCCCACTCCCAGAGCCCGGAGAGCCCCCATAATTGCGCCCCGGCAGGTGGATTTTGTCCGAGCAACTGTAATACCAGCACGAGCAAATTGGTCTCACCCCCCTCCGGAAGCGGTGGCGCGAGCGTCTGCTTGCTGAGCTTTTCACCCGCTGAATTGACCAGCACCGGTAAATGCAGATAGTGCGGCTCGCCAAACCCGAGAATCCGTTGCAAATAAATCTGCCGTGGCGTCGAATCCAACAGGTCAGCCCCTCTTACTATCTGGTTCACTCCGCAATCCGCATCATCGACGACCACGGCAAGCTGATAAGCCCAGCAACCATCCGCACGCCGGAGTACAAAGTCACCAACATCGGCCGCAAGTTCCTGCGATTGTCGCCCCTGCAAACGATCGAGATACTCGACACACCCGACAGGCACCCGCAAGCGGACCGCCAGATCAGTGGCCAGCTGCAAACCGGCATCACGGCAAAACCCCGGATAGCGCCAGCCGTCCACGGCCAGCAGACCTGCTGCCTTGATCTTGCTGCGACTGCAATGACAAGGGTAAGCCAACCCTCGCTCAAGGAGCTCATCCATAATGTCGGCGTAGCGCCCATGCCGATGGCTCTGCCACACTATCTCGCCATCCCAGACAAAACCGTACCGTTGCAAGGTGGCAATCATGCGCTCTGCGACCCCGGGCACCTCCCGGGGCGGATCCAGATCCTCGATTCGCAACAGCCATTTCCCGCCATGACTGCGAGCATCCAGATAGCTCGCTACCGCCGTAAGCAATGAGCCGATGTGCAACTCGCCGGTCGGGCTGGGCGCAAACCGCCCGACATATCCCGACGCCCCGCCTTCAGCCGCAGAAGGCGCGCCCATGGAAATGAACTGGTTGGAATGACTGACTGATTGCGGCATAGTCCTGCCTGGCTGATACCTGTATTTTCTGGAGCATTATTTTATGGCTTTTGTCGTCACCGATGCCTGCGTGCGCTGCAAATATACTGATTGCGTCGCAGTATGCCCCGTTGACTGCTTTCGCGAAGGCCCCAACTTCCTCGCGATTGACCCCGACGAATGCATCGACTGCTCACTGTGCGTGGCCGAATGCCCTGTTGACGCAATTTTCCCCGGGGACGAAGTCCCCGAGCAATATCGCGACTATATCGTACTGAATGCCGAACTCGCGAAATCCTGGCCACCGATCACCGAGCGTAAAGCACCACCGGACGACCATGCCGAATGGGCATCGGTGAATCACAAGATCAAATTGATCGAACGCTAATCACTCCGCAGGAAGCACTTGAGCCAAACGGCGGCGCATGAGTATAATGCGCGGTTTACCGCCTTGCCTGACCGACGTCGCAATCGGCAGGCTGTGTCAAACCACAAGGAGTTCTCATGCGACACTATGAAATTGTATTCATCGTACACCCCGATCAAAGCGAGCAAGTGCCCGCAATGATCGAGCGCTACAAGAGCCTGATCACTGGCGCTAACGGTGTCATCCACCGCCTGGAAGACTGGGGCCGTCGTCAACTGGCTTACCCGATCCAGAAAATTCACAAGGCTCACTACGTTCTGATGAACGTGGAAATCGGCCAGGACACCCTGGACGAGCTGGAACACGCCTTCAAGTTCAATGACGCTGTTCTGCGTCACCTGACCCTGAAGAAGGAAGTGGCTGTGACTGAAGCTTCCCCGATGATGAAGGAAGAAAAGTCCAAGTCGCTGACCGCTGCCAGCGAAGAGCAGGCTGCCTGATCCAGGCCAGCCCTTGCGTAACCGGATCTTACTGGAAGGCATACTCGACACGGTACTGACGCTTCGGCAGACCCCGGCTGGCATCCCCATCGTGGAAGGCGAGCTGCTGCATGAATCGGAACAGCACGAAGCGGGGCTGACCCGCAAAGTAAAATGTGTCGTGAAAATCGTGGTGATCGGCAAACCAGCTGAACAGTTCTGCCGCATCCCGGTGCACAGCACCGTCAGATGCAAAGGCTTTCTCGCTGCACTGAATCACCGCCAGCCCGACAGACTAGTTATGCATATCGACGAATACGAATTTTCTGAATCAAGGAAAGACCATGTCCCAACGTAATCTGTTCAAGCGGAAAAAATACTGCCGCTTCACCGCCGAAGGCATCAAGGAAGTGGACTACAAGGATGTAGCCCTGCTGAAGGATTTCATTGCTGAAAACGGCAAGATCATCCCCGCCCGCATCACTGGTACCAAGGCGAAGTATCAACGTCAGCTGTCCACCGCGATCAAGCTGGCTCGCTTCCTGGCCCTGCTGCCGTACACCGACCAGCACTAAGACAGGAAAGGAATCAAGTCATGCAAATCATTCTGCTCGAAAAAGTGGCTAACCTGGGTCAACTGGGTGATGTAGTCAAGGTTAAGGATGGTTACGCCCGTAACTTCCTGATCCCGCAAGGCAAGGCCAAGCGCGCCAACGAAGCCAATCTGGCTGAATTCGAAGCCCGCCGCGCCGAACTGGAAGCTCGTCAGGCTGAAGTCCTGGCTGCAGCCCAGGCTCGCGCTGAAAAGCTGGCTGACGCCTCCTTCACTCTGGCTCAGAAGGCCGGTGTTGATGGCCGTCTGTTCGGCTCCGTTGGTACCCAGGACATCGCTGACGCGATCACTGCTGCCGGCACCGACGTGAAGAAGACCGAAGTTCGTCTGCCGGAAGGTCCGCTGAAGGCCATCGGCGAGTACGAAATCGCTCTGGCTCTGCACCACGACGTCGTCGTGTCCGTGAAGATCGTGATCGTTGGCGAGCAATAAGCTGGCTGCGTACTGATCCGCACACAAAAACAGGGGGCTATGCCCCCTGTTTTTTTATTACTACCAGTCATCCATCCCGAATCACTGACCTGCTTGCTCCCTGCCAGCGTACCCCACCAGACTGCAGCATGACCCGGAAGACCGGAGCACAGCATGCCCAGCCGTCGACTTCCTGCTGTTGCGGGTATCTTCTACCCCGCGCAAGCCAATCTGCTCTATGACACCATCAGCCAGCTGCTGGCTGAAAATCAGCGACAACTCGCCTGCGCGCCCAAAGCACTGATTGTGCCGCATGCGGGTTATCAGTACTCCGCAGCCGTAGCTGCTTGCGCCTACAGCACCCTGCAGCCGTTTGCCCACACGTACCAGCGGGTTGTTCTGGCCGGCCCGGCACATCGGGTTGCTTTCTCGGGGCTGTGCGTGCCAGCGACAGGAATTTTCAGCACGCCACTGGGCGAAATTCCGCTGCAAGCCCCGGCAGCCCTGACCGCACAGACAACGCTCAGCGACCTCCCGCATCAGCTCGAGCATTCACTGGAAGTCCAGCTCCCGTTTCTGCAGCACATTCTGCCCGAATTCACGCTCACCCCCTTGCTGGCCGGCCACACCACAGCGAGCGCCATGGCCGAAGCACTGGAGCAGCTCTGGGGGGATAGCGGCACGCTGATCGTCATCAGCAGCGATCTGTCGCACTACCTGAGCTACGACCATGCCCGCCAGAAGGATCGGGCAACCCTGCAGCAGATTCTGCGTGGCGATGCTGATCTGGACGGTGACCAGGCTTGTGGTGCCATCCCGATTGCCGGACTGCTACAGTGCATCCGGCAACACCAGCTTACCGGACACCTGCTGGACTACCGCAACTCAGGCGACACCGCCGGCGACCGGCAGCGTGTCGTTGGCTACGCCGCGCTGGCATATTGCGAGGAACATCATGACACCATTCACTGATACCGAAGGCGCCCAATTGCTGCGCCTCGCCCGGCACAGCATTCATGCTCATATCACTGGTATAGCGCCAGATCCACTGCCAGATCTTGATTACCTGAAGATACCCGCGGCATCATTTGTCACCCTCACCCAGCACAAGCAACTGCGCGGGTGCATTGGTTCACTTCAGGCCTGGCGCACACTGGGTGAAGACGTCAGCCAGAATGCCATCGCCGCGGCCACCCGCGATCCGCGCTTTCCTTCACTGCTGGCTGCCGAATTGCCGCTAACCCGCATCGAAGTTTCGCTACTGAGCGTCGCCGAGCCGTTGAGTTTCCGAGATGAAGCCGATCTATTGGCTCAGTTGCGCCCGCACACCGACGGCCTGATTCTGTATCACGGCCAGCAGCAGGCCACTTTCCTGCCCCAGGTGTGGCACCAGATTCCCGAGCCAGCCGACTTCCTGGCTCATCTGAAAATGAAAGCCGGCCTGGCACCTGACCATCAGACTGCCTCCCTGCGCTTTGCCCGCTATTCGGTGCAGAAATGGCTGGAAGCGCCCCACTGAGCCGCGGATTACGCGCCGGACAAGCCTGGTTTCACCGGCTTGACGATGGTCGACTGCAATGCGATCTCTGTCCGCGGGACTGCAAACTGAAAGAGGGTCAGCATGGCGCCTGCCTGATCCGCGAACGGCATGGCGATGCGATCGAGCTCACCAGTTGGGGGCGTTCGTCCGGCTTCTGCGTCGACCCGATCGAGAAAAAGCCACTCAATCACTTCTACCCCGGCAGCAGGGTATTGTCGTTCGGTACCGCCGGCTGCAATCTCGCCTGCAAGTTCTGCCAGAACTGGGATATCTCGCACTCGAAGGAGCTCGACCGGCTGCAGGATCAGGCCAACCCCCAGCAACTCGCGAGACTCGCAGGCGAGCTGGGCTGCCATAGCGTAGCGTTCACCTACAACGACCCGGTCATTTTTGCCGAATATGCGCTCGACGTGGCCGATGCCTGCCACGCACAGGGCATCCAGACCGTGGCGGTCACGGCTGGCTACATCAACCCCGGGCCACGGCAGCTGTTCTACGCCGCAATGGATGCCGCCAACATCGACCTGAAAGGCTTCAGCGAGGCATTTTACAAGCAGTATTGCGGTGCCCGACTCGCACCCGTTCTCGACACCCTGGCCTACGTACACCACGAAACCGCATGCTGGCTGGAAATCACCACGTTGCTGATCCCACAGGCGAACGATAATCCGGATGAACTGCGCCAGCTCTGCCAGTGGATCGCCCGCGAACTGGGGCCGGAAGTGCCACTGCACTTCACCGCCTTTCATCCCGACTACCGGCTGACTGATCGCTGCAGCACGCCGGCCAGCACGCTGGAGCTGGCGCAGCAGATCGGCCACGATTGTGGCCTGCACTACGTGTACACCGGCAATGTCCACACCCGCGATGGTGGCACCACCCACTGCCCGGGCTGCCACTCGGTCGTGATCGAACGCTGCGGTTACAGCATCACGGCCTACCAACTGGACGAGCATGGCCATTGCCTGGCGTGTGGCACAGCCCTGCCCGGACGCTTCAAGCCGTACACGGGCTGTTTTGGCAACCGGCGGATTCCCTTGCGAGTGCATCCCTGATTATGAAATTGCCCTGCTCCATGAAAAACGGCGCCTTCGGCGCCGCTTTTATAGGTATATGACTGCAAGCCTTATCCATCAAGATCTGCATGGCAATACTCGCTCACGTCTTTACCAAGTGCTTCAATGCCTGTGCCGCGGCAACAAAGCCGAAAGTACCCGTTACGGCGACACTGGCACCAAAACCGCCTGCGCAATCGAGCTTCACCGGACCATCGCCGGCCTGCGGTTTTTGCGCACAGACCGAGCCATCAGGCTGCGGATACTGCAATTGTTCGGTCGAATAGACAATCTCGACTCCCATCTTCTTGTCGCCCTTGGCAAAACCATACTCGCGACGCAGGGTACTGCGCACCTTGCTTGCCAGCGGGTCATGTGTGGTGCGCGAGAGATCGTCGACGCAAACCTGGGTCGGATCGATCTGGCCGCCTGCACCGCCGGTCGTGATGATCTTCAGCCGGTGATCGCGACACCAGGCGATCAGCGCCGCCTTGGTGCGCACCGAATCGATGGCATCGACCACGCAATCGGGCTGGCCAGCCAGATGCTCGGCGAAATTGTCGGCAGCAATAAAGTCCTCGATGCAGCTCACGACACACTCGGGGTTGATCGCGAGGATGCGCTCGGCAAGTGCCGCGACTTTCATCCGCCCGAAATTGCCGTCATGTGCCGGCAGCTGCCGATTGGTATTGGACACGCAGATATCATCCAGATCGATCAGGGTCAGCCGGCCGACCCCGGAACGTGCCAGCGCCTCGGCCACCCAGGAGCCGACCCCGCCAACACCGATCACCACCACGTGGGCCGCGCGGAACCTGGCCAGCGCGGCATGACCGTACAGCCGGGCAATCCCGCCAAAGCGCCGCTCGTAGGACTGATCCAGCGTCATGCGATCTGATCCGCCCACAGATCGTATTCATCGGCATCGGTGATGCGCACCTTGATGAAATCACCCGCCTTCACGCCAGCCTGCGGCGCGTCGATAAAGACCTGGCCATCGATTTCCGGCGCATCCGCGTAGGTGCGGGCCACGGCACCTTCTTCGACAACCTCATCGACCAGCACGGTGAATTCACGCCCGATTTTTGCCTGCAGCTTGGCGGCACTGATCGCAGCCTGGCGCTCCATGAACCGGGCTTTGCGTTCTTCGGCCAGCTCGGGGTCGATGTGGTCAGGCAGATCGTTGGCAGTCGCCCCCTCGACCGGTGAGTAGGTAAAGCAGCCCACGCGGTCGAGCTGCGCTTCATCCAGAAAATCGAGCAATTCATTAAATTCGGCTTCGGTTTCGCCCGGGAAACCGACGATGAAGGTCGAACGGATTGCGATATCCGGGCAAATGCTGCGCCATTTTTCCAGCCGGCGCAGCACGTTCTCGGCATTGGCCGGACGCTTCATCAGTTTCAGGATGCGCTGATTGGCATGCTGGAACGGAATATCCAGATACGGCAGCAGGGTACCTTCCGCCATCAGAGGAATGACTTCATCTACAGACGGATACGGGTAAACGTAATGCAGACGGGTCCAGATCCCCAGCTTCCCCAGCTCCTGACACAGCTCGGTCATGCGGGTTTTCACCGGACGGCCATTGTGAAAGCCGGTCTTGTATTTCACATCGACGCCATAGGCGCTGGTGTCCTGCGAAATCACCAGCAACTCCTTTACACCGGCCTTGGCAAGGTTTTCCGCTTCGCGCAGCACGTCGTGAATCGGGCGGCTGTCCAGGTCACCGCGCATCGACGGGATGATGCAGAAGCTGCAGCGATGGTTGCAGCCCTCGGAAATCTTCAGATACGCGTAGTGCTGCGGCGTGAGTTTCACGCCCGCCGGGGGCACCAGATCGATAAAGGGATCATGCGGCTTGGGCAGATGGTTGTGCACATGGCTCATCACCTCGTCACGTGCATGCGCACCGGTCACGGCCAGCACCTTGGGGTGGATGTCGCGAACAAAATCGCCGTCGCCCTTGCTGCCCAGACAGCCGGTAACGATCACCTTGCCGTTCTCTGCCAGCGCTTCGCCGATGGCATCCAGCGATTCCTGCACAGCGGAATCGATAAAACCACAGGTGTTCACCACCACCAGATCGGCATCATTGTACGACGGGGAAATGTCGTACCCTTCGGCACGCAACTGGGTGATGATCTGCTCGGAATCAACCAGAGCCTTCGGGCAGCCGAGGCTGACAAATCCCACTTTCGGGGCGGATGCGGACATGCTTACTCCAGAAATGACAACGGGCATGTCCAAGACATGCCCGGAAAACGAATGGCGCGCATTATAAATCAGTCAGTTAGGCAGGAAAATACCCGCTTACAGGCAAACGGGCCGCAGCGCGGCCCGTTTCGCCCTTTTGCAGCCTGATCAGGCGGCCGGTTTGCGGCGGCGCGGCTTGGCCGGATCAGATTCGGCCGGGGCTGCAGCTGCTTCCTCGGGCTTGGCAGCCGGAGACTGGGCAGGAGGAGTAAAGCCGGCAAACAGGGTCTTGGCCTGCTCCTGCATCTGCTGCTGCATCTCGGCAAACAGGTGCGTACTGTTCTCGAGATAATTGCCCATCATGTTCTGCATGGTCTGCGGCTGCATCTTCATCAGATCACCCCACAGCGCATTCGGGTTGAAGACCGGCGCACCGCCCTTCATTACGCTGCTGGCCTGCTCCTGCAGGCGCCCCTGCATTTCGGCGAACAGTTGCAGATTCTTTTCCAGGTAATTGCCCATCAACCCCTGCATGGTGTTGCCATAAACACGAATGATCTGCGTGAGCACGTCATAGCTGAACATCGGCATGCCGCCGGACTCTTCTTCCATGATGATCTGCAGCAGCACACCGCGGGTGATGTCTTCGCCGGTCTTGGCGTCAAGCACCTGGATGTCCACGTTGTCCAGCACCAGCTGTTTCACATCGGCCAGCGTGATGTATGAGCTGGTATCGGTGTCATACAGACGTCGGTTCGGGTATTTCTTGATTACACGCTTGTCCCCGCTCATATCGGCATCCCTGTCCTGTACAGATTTGTTAGCTTTCACTAATCCTGAGCATAGTCATGCACTTAGCCCAGTGCAAATTCATCGTGCAGTGCACAAAAAATCATTGACATCCCGGGAAAGACTATCCAGAATGGACTTGCATTGTGCACCGCAACATACGACTGGTGTGCAGCGAAGCCTGGTCTTCCGCGATCCGGCTCACCCTTTTACCAGAAACGGAGAAACGATCCATGACCACCAACGCACAACAGCAATTCCATGATTTTGCCACCGAACAGGTTGAAACGGCACTGCGTTTTGCACGCATCTCGTTCGATACCACCGAGCGTCTGGGCAAACTGCAAATCGAAACCGCCAAGAACCTGCTGGAAGACAGCGCCAAGTCGGCCAAATCCTTCGCCCAGGTCAAGGATGCCCAGGAAGCCGTGGCCCTGAGCCAGAAGCTGAACGAAGCCGCTGTAGAACAAGCCATGGGCTTCTACCGCAATGTGTACGAAATCGCCTCGCAAGCCCAGGCGGAATTCACCAAGCTGGTCGAAGAACGCACCACGTTCTTCAACAAGAATGCCGTGGCAGGTCTGGATCGCTTTGTGAAATCCGCTCCGGCTGGCACTGACGTGGCTGTTGCCGCGGTGAAGTCCACCGTGCAAGCAACCGCCGCAGCCGTTGACAGCCTGACCAAGGCCGCCAAGCAAGTTGCCGACTTCGCCGATGCATCGGTGAAAGCCGCCTCGACCGCCACTGCAGATGCCGTGAAGACCGCCGCCAAGAAGAGCAGCGGGGCTTCGACCCAACACTAACAGACGGGTTTAACTCGCTGTGCGCAGGCCCCGCCAGGTGCGGGGCCTTTTCTATTGCGGTGACGGGGATCCTTGCTCCGGTTTGGTCATTCGGCGAGCCAGCAGTTTGTCGATGCGCGGGCCGTCCATGTCGACCACCTCCAGCACCCACCCTTCCCATTCGCAACATTCGCCTGTCGCCGGAATCCGTCCCAGCAGCTGCAAGACCATGCCCCCCAGGGTATGGTAGCGCGCGCGGTCCTCATCGGGGATCTGCTTGAGCCCCAGCAGATCCTTGAGTTCGGGGATCGGCATCGCCGCCTCCAGCAACCATGAGCCATCCTGCCGCGCCACGGCCCAGACATCGTCGCTGCCTTGCGCGTGAAATTCGCCGGTCATCGCCTCCAGCAAATCCTGCAAGGTCACCAGCCCTTCCAGATCACCATATTCATTGACGACAAAGGCCATCGGCAGTGCGGCGCCGCGGAACTGTTCCAGCAGCGCCATCCCGCTGAGGCTTTCCGGGACGAAATCGCATGTCTGCAGCTGATCCAGGGGCAAAGCACCATTCAGCCCCTTGAACTGGGCGGCCAGCAACTGGCGGGCATCCAGCACACCGAGCAAATTGTCCAGTCCACCGCGGCAAACCGGGTAACGCATGAAGTTGTGCGCCTCGATCCGTTGCAGGTTCCGCTCCAGCGGATCATCAAGATCAAGATAAACCAGATCGGCGCGCGGCGTCATCAGCGAGCCGAGCAGACGATCATCCAGACGGAACACATTGCGCACGATGGCATGCTCCTGGGCTTCGATCACGCCGGCCTGGGAACCTTCTGCCAGCAGGGCTTCGATTTCTTCTTCGGTTACCCCAGGCTGCGCATCATGGCGCACGCGCAGCAGATGCAGCACCGCGTGCGTGGACGCGGTCAGCAGCCAGACAAACGGGCGGGTAATGCTCGCGAGCAGCTGCACCGGCCAGGCCACCAGCCGGGCAATCCGCTCTGGGCTGATCTGCCCTAGCCGTTTGGGCACCAGCTCACCCAGCACGATCGAAACATACGTCACCACGATCACCACCAGTGCCGTTGCCAGGGGATGGGCCCATTTTTCGGCCACCCCTTCGAGCATCAGCCACTGCGCCAGCGGGGCAGCGAGCACCGCCTCACCGACAATGCCGTTGAGCAGGCTGATCGAGGTAATGCCGATCTGGATGGTGGAAAGGAATTTCGTCGGATCCTCCCCCAGCTTGCGAGCCAGCTGGGCGCCGCGGTCACCCGCCTCAGCCGCTTTGGCCAACCGTGCCTTGCGGGCCGTCACCAGCGCAATTTCCGACATGGCAAAGACGCCATTGAGCAAAACCAGCCCCAGCAGTAAGAGGTATTCCATGAATTTTGTGCATTCCCTGTACGCCAGCCCCGATGCGGAGCCTGGCAAGATTCTAGCCTGCCACGCGCGTAACGCCCAAGCCAACCCGGCTAGACAAAAAAAGCCCCGGATGGGTTCCCATCCGGGGTCAAGTGGCTACCCGCCGATCAGGCAGGATCACCGTCCAATGCATCGGAGCGGTCCGGGCATGGACCAGCCCGCCCCACGGGCAGGCGGCAAGGAAGGAACTTGAGGGGAAGGAAAAGCGCAGACAAGCCAGCGCACCGATGCAAGGCGGCGCGCAAGAGGCAGCCCGCCGGCAGACAGGCGGCCAGACGGGACACATCAACAGCAAAAGAACTCCATCCTCAATCGGGCCGGCTCATGGCCTGCCTCGAACCGCCATCTACGGGCGGCTAGTCAATCGGCTATTGTGCGACCCTTACAGAGTTTCGTCCAGCCTTACAGTGCTGGCGTTGCATTCCGCCCGCAATCGGCCCCTGGCGGCGCGCTAAATACCAAACACCGTATATCAAAAAATGATCGCATGTAATTGGTGATCCATCGCATACCTGCCGCCCAGGCTCGGAGGAGCCACTCCACCCGCCAGCGCGGCCCGAGCTTGCCGTTTTCCTGCTCAGCCACACGACGGGACAAGGCCGCAGCCGACTGAAATGCGAAGGCTGGCGCGCCGTGCAAATTGAATCTGGAGCCAACAGCGCCTAGAATCTGCGGGTTTGCAATCCCAACCTATCAAGGCAAAGCTTCATGGCCCAATACGTGATGTCGATGCTGCGCGTGAGCAAGATCGTTCCGCCCAAGCGCCAGATCATCAAGGATATTTCCCTCTCCTTCTTTCCCGGCGCCAAGATCGGCCTGCTGGGCCTGAACGGCGCGGGCAAGTCGACCGTGCTGAAAATCATGGCCGGCGTGGAAAAGGAATACGAAGGCGAGGTGCAGTGGCAGCCGAACCTGAACATCGGCTACCTGCCGCAGGAGCCGCAGCTCGACGCGGAAAAGACCGTGCGCGAGGAAGTCGAAAGCGGCATGGGCGAAGTGATGGATGCGCAGAAGCGTCTGGACGAAGTCTATGCGGCCTATGCCGACCCGGATGCCGACTTTGACAAGCTGGCCGAAGAACAGGCACGACTTGAAGCCATCATCGCCGCTGGCGCCAACGACAATGTCGAACTGCAGCTGGAACTGGCTGCAGACGCGCTGCGCCTGCCGCCCTGGGATGCCAAGATCGGCCTGCTCTCCGGTGGTGAAAAGCGCCGCGTGGCCCTGTGCAAGCTGCTTCTGTCCAAGCCGGACATGCTGCTGCTTGACGAGCCGACCAACCACCTGGACGCCGAATCAGTTGAATGGCTGGAGCAATTCCTGGTGCGCTTCCCCGGTACCGTAGTGGCCGTCACCCATGATCGCTACTTCCTCGACAACGCGGCCGAATGGATTCTGGAACTCGACCGCGGCGAAGGCATTCCGTGGAAAGGCAACTACTCCGGCTGGCTGGAGCAGAAGGAAGCCCGTCTGGCACAAGAAGCCAAATCCGAAGCCGCCCGCGCCAAGGCCATGAAGCAGGAACTGGAATGGGTGCGCCAGAACCCCAAGGGGCGTCAGGCGAAATCCAAGGCACGGATTGCCCGCTTTGAAGAGCTTTCCAGCTACGAAACCCAGAAACGCAACGAGACGCAGGAGATCTTCATTCCGGTCGCCGAGCGCCTGGGCAATGAAGTCATCGAATTCGAAGGCGTCTCCAAGGGTTTTGGTGATCGCCTGCTGATCGACAACCTGAGCTTCAAGGCCCCGCCGGGTGCCATCGTCGGCATCATCGGCCCGAACGGCGCCGGTAAATCGACCCTGTTCAAGATGATTGCCGGCAAGGAACAGCCGGATGCAGGTAGCGTGAAGATTGGCCAGACCGTGCAGATGGCCTTTGTCGAACAGACCCGCGAAGGACTGGAAGCCGACAAGACCGTGTTCGAAGACGTGGCCGGCGGTCTCGAAATGATCCAGGTCGGCAAGTTCGAAATGAGCAGCCGCGCCTACCTTGGCCGCTTCAACTTCAAGGGCGGCGACCAGCAGAAGAAGGTCGGCATGTTGTCTGGCGGTGAACGCGGCCGCCTGCATCTGGCCAAGACGCTGCTCAAGGGCGGCAATGTGCTGCTGCTGGATGAACCGTCCAACGATCTGGACGTGGAAACCCTGCGCGCGCTGGAAGACGCACTGCTGGAATATGCGGGAACGGTGTTCGTGATCTCGCACGACCGCTGGTTCCTCGACCGGATCGCCACGCACATCCTCGCGGCCGAAGGCGATTCACAGTGGACATTCTTCGACGGCAACTATCAGGAATACGAAGCCGACAAGAAGAAACGTCTGGGTGAAGAAGGTGCCAAACCCAAGCGAATCCGCTACAAGCCGGTGACCCGCTGAGCATTGCTGTGCCCCTGTCAAGGCGGCCAGCCATCCGATGCCACGCCCGACACGGCGTGGCTTTTTTTTCTATGCTACAGCATCACGTGCAGCGGACTTACCGGATGCCCCCCTCGCCTGCGCCAGCCCATCCGCTGCACTATCAGAGTCCGCGCCAGCTGGAAAAGCTGGCCAGAGTCATTCATGCCGGTGAGGTTGCTGTAGAGACGGCGCGACCGATCGCAACCCTCTTGGGCTCGTGCATTTCTGTTTGCCTGTACGACGCCAAACGGCAGGCAATGGGGATGAACCATTTCATCCTGCCGGACATTCGTCGCGATCACACCTCGGCCACGGATCGCGAACTCTCGGGAATGGCCTCGCTGGAACTACTGGTCAACGCCATGCTCAAGGCCGGTTGCAGCAAGCAACGGCTGGTTGCCAAGGTCTTCGGCGGCGCGCAAATCCTGCCGTGCCTGCTGCACAATGTCGGAATACAGAATATCGACTTCACCTATAACTGGCTGCGGGCGGAACGCATCCCGGTGCAATCAGCCGATGTGGGTGAACAGCTCGCGCGCAAGATCGTTGCCAATCCGGCCAACGGCGACGTGTTCTGCCGACACATTGCCGCAGCCCATCTCCAGCATGACTTGCAACGCCGCGAACAGGCTTACGCCGAGCAGCTGCAAATCCAGCTGGCACAGCGCCAGATCCGCTTCTTCTAAATACAACGCCCCGTATTAGCCTGAAATCCAGTTAATTCGCCAAATGCAACCACATACCCAGTAAATCCTGACTGCATAACACACACCTTTCTGGCATATCCTTGTAATGGCAAGGGATTTGACTAGGCTGGACTATACCCGTGTCAGCCATCTCGGAGTCTTCATGCCGGTCACTTCCCGCTTCATTGCCCAACTGCTGTGCACTGCCATTGCGGTGATTGCCCCGCTCTGGCTTGGCAGTGGTGTGTCGGCCTGGGTGCTGGCCGCACTGGGCGCGGCCAGCGGCCTGTACATGCTGATCGGGGCGAACACCACTGTCAGCGACAATGCCGTTCCCGAGCTCGTGACCACCGCCGTCACCCGCGAACAGCCGGACTCCGGCAGCGCCGAGCGCCTGCTGGGCCAACTGCTTCCACTTTGGGAGCACAATCTTGCGCTGGCACGCGACCAGACCGAAACGGCCGCCAATGAACTCGTTCTGCGCTTTGGTGACATTCTCGAGCAGCTGAAACAGGCTCTGGGCAGCGAGCAGCATGGCTCACGGCAGATCGTCACCATCATCGAACGCGGCGAGCAGGAACTGCTGGCCATTTTTGCGCGGCTGGCCGAAGGCTCGCAGGAAAGGCAACAATTCCAGACTGAAATCAGTGCGATGGCCGGTTTCATGGCCGAACTGCAGCGCATGGCCAGCGACGTGGCCCAGATTGCCGGCCAGACCAATCTGCTGGCCCTGAATGCCGCCATCGAGGCCGCCCGCGCCGGTGAAGCCGGCCGCGGCTTTGCGGTCGTTGCCGACGAAGTGCGCAAGCTCTCGACCCTCTCGGGCGACACCGGCAAGCACATCCGGGAGAAAGTCGAGACCATCGGCGCTGCCATGCGGAATATCCTCACGCAAAGCAGCGCGCTGGCCAGCCGAGATCAGCAACTCATTACCCAGAGCAACGACACCATTCACCGGGTGCTGGAGCAATTCACCCAGGCCTCATCCCTGCTTTCGGCCGATCTCGACAGCATGCGCGGCACCAGCCAGCGTGTCGAGCAGGACATCACCGAGGTCATGGTCAATCTGCAATTCCAGGATCGCGTCAGCCAGATACTCGGGCACCTGAGTGCCGACATGCAAAAACTGGCGGATGCCGCCAGCCGCAACACCCTGGCGAGCCAGAATGTTGACGAGTGGATCCGCACCCTGCGCGCCAGCTACACGACGCTGGAACAGCACCAGCATCCCGCGCATGGCGGCGCGGCCGCTGGGGCGTCAGGCGTGACCTTTTTCTGAGCAAACACGACGGGGAGCACCATGAGTAAAACCATACTGATCGTCGATGATTCATCCAGCCTGCGCACCGTTGTCGGACTGGCACTCAAAGGCGCCGGCTATGAGGTCATCGAAGGCTGTGACGGCAAGGATGCGCTGGCCAAACTGGACGGACGCAAGATCCATCTCGTCATTTCCGACGTCAACATGCCCAATATGGATGGCATCAGCTTCGTCAAACAGATGAAAACCCTGCCAGCCTACAAGTTCACACCGGTCATCATGCTGACGACAGAATCCGGGGCCGACAAGATGAATGCCGGCAAGGAAGCCGGCGTCAAGGCCTGGGTAGTCAAACCCTTCCAGCCGCAGCAGATGCTGCAGGCAGTGCAGAAGCTGATCCTGCCATGACCCTGCCCCAGGGTGCTGGCGGCGCTGCAGCAGGGATCCATGCCAAACCTTAGCCTAGTCTGAACAGGGCAAGCCATCCCGGCGCCAAAAACACAATACATGGCAACCTATATCCAAGTAAGCACCAAAACAAAAAAATTCTAGCGGCATACCCTTCCATATCTTGAATGGAACCTTGTGGAGTGAATGATGCTGACGCTTGACAATGAGCAGACGATTTTCCAGATCGGCCAGACTCACCAGTTGCTGCATGAGGCACTGGAGGCGGGCGGTGTGCTGGAAATCGGGCTGCAGCAGGTCGAGGAATGCGATTCCTCCCTGATCCAGTTGCTGTGGTGGCTTAAACAGGAGGCGCAGGCACGTCAGCGCCCCCTGCAGTTCGTCAATCCGTCTGACTGCGTACTGGAGATCGCGTCCGTGCTGGGAATGCACGGGCTCTTTGCTTCCGAAGGAGTCAGCCATGAGCATTGAAGCCGGTCTGCAGGCCTTTATTGACGAGGCGCGCGAACTGCTGCAGCAGATGGAAGCCATCCTGCTGGATGCCGAAACGGCCCAGGCCGATGCCGAAGTCATGAATGCACTGTTCCGTACGGTGCACACCATCAAGGGCTCGGCCGGCCTCTTTGCACTGGACGCGGTCGTGGCTTTCACCCACGAGGTGGAAAACGTGCTGGATCAGGTGCGGGGCGGCACACTGGCACTGAGCGACACATTGGCCAGCGTACTGTTGCGCTGCCATGATCACCTCGAAGCCATGATTGCAGCACTGGGACGCGGGGGCCAGATGCCTGACGAAGCCGCTGGTGCGGCGCTCCTGAGTGAGTTGCATGCTCACGCTGCCCTATCACCCAGCCAAGCAGCGCGCACAGCCCCTGCACAGACCGCCCCGGCCACTGCTGACCCGGAGCAGCATGACTGGCTGCTGTATCTCGGGCTCAGCGGCGATCTGCTCCACCATGGCATCGATCCGGCAGCCCTGCTGCGCTATCTCGCCAGCCAGATCCGGATTGTCCAGGTGCTGCCATTGCCACAGAATTGGCATGGTACAGGCGGCTTCGATCCGGAACACAACTACCTGCACTTCGCCCTGCACCTGCAAGGCAATACGTCGCGCGAACAGTTGCTCGATGTCTTCGAATTCGCCCGCGAGGGCAGCTGCATACTGGCTTGCCCGGTGGCAGAGGCAAGCCCTTATCTGCAGGCCATTGCGGCTGAGACCCCTCCCGACATGCTCGCTGCGGCCTCCACGGCCTGGCAGCAGCTGGGCTGGAGCCCCCAGGTGCAGGCAGCCCCGCGCCAAGAGGAGCCTGAAGCATCCGGCACACCGGTAGCGGCGGAAAACGGGCCCGCCACGGTGAAAAAGAGCAAGCCGGCAGAGAAAAGTGGTGAATCGCATTTCCTGCGCGTCGAGGCCGAGAAACTCGATACGCTGATCAACCTGATCGGCGAACTCGTCATTGCCGGCGCGGCCGGCAATCTGCTGGCCAAGCAGGCCGGTTCCAGCAGCCTGCTGGAATGGAGCCAGGGCATCAGCAACCTGATCGAGCAGATCCGTACCGGGGCACTGTCGATGCGCATGGTGCAGGTGGGGGAAATCTTCAACCGCTTCCCGCGCGTAGTACGCGACGTAGCCAAGGAGCTTGGCAAGCAGATCGAGCTGAAGATTTCCGGCGCCGATGCCGAGCTCGACAAATCAATGGTGGAAAAACTGGGCGACCCCCTGATGCACATCGTGCGCAATGCCATCGATCATGGGATCGAGCCCGCCGAAGTGCGCCTGGCGCGTGGCAAGCCGGCCCAGGGCACTGTGCAGCTCAACGCCTACCACGAATCGGGCAGTATCGTGATCGAAGTCAGCGACGACGGCGGCGGGCTGAATCGCCACAGGATTCTGCAAAAAGCCGTCGACCGCGGCCTGATTTCAGCGGATGCACAACTTGCCGAACAGGAAATCTATGCCCTGATTTTCGAGCCCGGGTTTTCCACCGCCGAGCAGATCACCAACATTTCCGGTCGCGGAGTCGGCATGGATGTCGTACGCCGCAGCATCGAGCAGCTGCGCGGCATGATCACCATTGAATCCGAACTGGAAGTCGGCACGGTCTTTCGCATCCGGCTGCCACTGACGCTGGCGATCATCGACGGCTTCATGGTCAAGGTAGCCGAATCGGTGTTTGTGGTGCCGCTGGAAGCCGTAGTCGAATGCGTCGAACTGCCACCCGAAATGCATCCGGATGACAGCAGCAACTGCCTGAACCTGCGCAACGAGCTGCTGCCGCTGCTGCGGCTGGCCACGTTCTTCGACTTGAAACCGTCCACTTCCGACAAGCGCAATGTCGTGGTGCTGCAAATCGGCGACCGCAAGGTTGGCCTGGTGGTGGATGTGCTGCTGGGTGAATTCCAGACAGTGATCAAGCCACTGGGGGACTTGTTCCGCAGCCTGAAGGCGATCGGTGGTTCGACCATTCTTGGCAATGGCCAGGTGGCACTGATTCTGGATGTCAACGAACTGGTGCAATACGTGGTCATGCGCGAGAGCGCACGCTACGGACTGGAAAAAGACCGGGATCCGCAGCTGGCGGCCCTGCCTGGCAAATAACAAGCGCAACGCACAAATCTGCAAATCGATTGGGAAACAGGAGAGAACAATGGGCAACACGAAAAGCATGAGTGTGGCACTGCGGCTGTCACTGGGCTTCGGCCTGGTGGTACTGCTGCTGGTGGTGGCCGTGATGGTTTCGCTGAACGGGCTGCGCCGGGTCAGTGATCAGGTCAGCTACATGCTGCATGATTCCAACCCGCGCAAGGCCATGGCCGAAGACACCAATTCGGCACTGGACACCATGCGCATCGACTATCGCACCATCCTGCTGGAAACCGACACCAGCGTGTTTCCGCCGATTGTTGCCAGCTATGAAGCGGCCAAGAAGGATTTCTACGAAAACCTGAAAAAGCTCGACGAGGATATTTCGACCGACGATGGCGCGACGGCCAAGGAAAAAGAGCTGCTGGCGCAGATCCGGGAACAGGTACCACCGGCCATGCAGGCCATCGAGCAAGCCTTCAAACTCGGCGCGGAAAACAAGGCGGAAGAAGGCATTCTGGTGATGCGCAATTCAATTCCGATCGTGAAAAAATTGAAATCCGCACTACTGGGCATGTCCGCCGAACAATCGCACCTGAATGAACTGGCCGGCAAATCCGTCGAACAGACCCTCGCGACACTGACCATCGTGCTGATGGTGGTTGCCGGTATTGCGGTGCTGCTGGCTGGCGTGACGGCCTGGCTGATCACCCGCTCGCTGACACGCACCCTGGGCGGGGAACCGGATCAGGTCGCGCGCATCATGAACGAGATGGCGCAGGGCGAACTGAATGTCGAGCTGAAGCTGCGCCCCGGTGACAACAGCAGCCTGGCCTATGCCATCAGCCAGATGGTCGAGCGTCTGCGCGGCATCATCATGGATGTGAAGAACAACGCCGACAACCTGTCTGCTGCGGCACAACAGTTGTCTTCCACCTCGCTGGGATTATCGCAATCCGCCAGTGAATCCGCCGCCAGCATCGAGGAAACCTCATCGTCCATCGAAGAAATGAGCGCCTCGATCAACCAGACCAACGACAATGCCAAGGTCACCGAAAACATCGCCAGCAAGGCGGCCCGCGAAGCTGCCGAAGGCGGCACTGCGGTCAATGAAACCGTGCTGGCGATGCGCCAGATCGCCGAAAAAATCCGCATCATCGATGACATTGCCTACAAGACCAATCTGCTGGCGCTGAATGCGGCGATCGAGGCCGCCCGTGCCGGCGAGCACGGCAAGGGCTTTGCCGTGGTCGCCGCCGAAGTACGCAAGCTGGCCGAACGCAGCCAGATTGCCGCACAGGAAATCGGCGGGGTTGCCTCCAGCAGCGTGGCGCTGGCTGAACGCGCCGGAACACTGCTGGAAGAAATCGTTCGCTCCAGCACCAAGACATCGGATCTGGTGCAGGAAATCGCAGCGGCGGCCAATGAACAAGCCAGCGGAGTCGGACAGATCAATAGCGCGGTGCAGCAGATCAATGGCGCAACGCAGCAGAACGCCTCGTCCAGTGAAGAACTGGCTTCGACCGCCGAAGAGGTCAGCGGGCAGGCTGCAAGCCTGCAGGAAACAGTGAGCTTCTTCCGCATCGACGGCGCTGGCAGCCGCTCTGCCAGCGGCAGCAAGCCCCGTCGCCAGGAGCTGACCCAGCCCTCCCGACGCCCTTCGGCGCCGCCCAGCGAACATGATTTCGTGCGTTTCTGAGCCGGAGGTGCTGCACCATGTCTGCACTCACCTTGCAGCGTCAGAATGATCAGTCGACCGCGCATGCCCAGGCAGAGCATGCCGCGGAAGTGGCACAGTATCTGTCGTTCCAGCTAGGCGGCGAAACCTTCGCGATGGGCATTCTCAATATCCGGGAAATTCTGGAATATGAATACCTGACCGAAGTGCCGCTGATGCCGGACTTTATCCGTGGCGTCATGAATCTGCGCGGTGCCGTGGTGCCGGTCATCGATCTGGCCCTGCGCTTTAACCGGCCGCGCACCGAACTGGGCCGCCGCAGTTGTGTCGTGATCGTGGAAGTGGATGATCCCGAAACCGAAACCCAGCAGCTCATCGGCATTCTGGTCGATGCCGTGCACGAGGTGCTGGCCATCAGCGAACAGGAGATCGAAGCACCCCCCCAATTCGGCAGCAAACTGCGCACCGATTTCATCGCCGGCATGGCGCGGGTGGACAACCGGTTTATCGTGCTGCTGAACGTGCCCAAGGTGCTGTCGGTGGAAGAAATCACCCTGCTGGCAAGTTTGCGGGAGCATCCCGAGGGAGGTGGCCCGGGCGAATTGCCGGTGGTGGGTGATGCAGCTCAATGATGCAACTTTCCT
The DNA here is from genome assembly GCF_015223195.1 of Chitinilyticum piscinae. Lineage (GTDB taxonomy): Bacteria > Pseudomonadota > Gammaproteobacteria > Burkholderiales > Chitinibacteraceae > Chitinilyticum > Chitinilyticum piscinae. The sequence goes on from NZ_JADFUA010000005.1 coordinate 78,433, forward strand.
GCGCTTCAGCAACTGGATGCGTGAACGGGCCGGGGTGAACCTGCCGCTGGAAAAAAAACCGCTGCTACAGCAGCGGCTGCTGAAACGACTCAATGCCCGCAAGGTGTCGAGTTATGAAGCCTATCTGCGCATTCTGGGCGATCCGCGGGAAGATCATGAGCGCGAGATGGCGATTGATCTGCTCACCACGCATGAAACTTTTTTTTTCCGTGAAAGCAAGCATTTCGACTGGTTGCGCGATACGGTGCGCCAGCAGTTTGATTCGCGGCCTCTGCACATCTGGAGTGCCGCGTGCTCCAGCGGCGAGGAAGTCTGGAGCCTGGCCATGCTGCTGGCCGATGTGCGCGGACTGGATGCCGACTGGCGCATTACCGGCAGCGACATCAGCCTGCCCGTTCTCGAGAAGGCCCGCATGGCGCATTACCCTCTGACCCGCACCGAAGGCATCCCGCAGCCCTATCTGAAAGCCTGGTGCCTGAAAGGGGTTGGCAGCCAGCATGGCACACTGCTGATTGATCCGGCCCTGCGCAAGAAAGCCGATTTCCTCCAGGTCAATCTGGCACAGGCCCTGCCGGCCATTGGCCCCTTCCAGATTGTTTTCATGCGCAACGTGCTGATCTATTTCGATGTTCCAACCAAGCTGGCCATCATTGAGCGGGTCATGAGCCGGATCGCCCATCATGGTTATCTGGTGGTCTCCCATTCGGAAAGCTTGCAGGGGCTGTGTCCGGGATTGCAGGCTCTGCGTCCCGGCGTATATAAAAAACTGTAAGCACCTGCATATTGCCGGCGCTACGGACAAGGATGACGCATGATCAAGGTGCTGATAGTCGATGATTCTGCAGTAGTACGGCAGGTAGTGACTGACATTCTGGAGAAGGCCGCCGGCATCAAGGTCATCGGGGCTGCCAGCGATCCGCTGTATGCCCGCGAACGGATGAACCGCGAATGGCCGGATGTGATCGTGCTGGATGTGGAAATGCCGCGCATGGATGGCATCAGCTTTCTCAAGCAGCTGATGGCCGAGCGCCCGACCCCCGTGGTCATCCTCTCGACACTGACGACACAGGGCTCCGAAACGGCAATCGAAGCCTTGCGCGCTGGCGCCATCCAGGTTCTGGCCAAACCCTCGCTGGGGGTGCGCCAGCAATTGCAGGATGATTCATCCTCGCTGGTGCAGGCGGTGCGCGCCGCCTCGCTGGCCGTGATGTCCCGGATCCGTACGGCAACGGCGGCAAGCCCGATTGATGCCACAGCCAGTCTGATTCGCCCCAAGCTCAATGCCGATGCGGTACTGGCTCCTCCGACCCAGGGCGCGATGATCCAGACCACCGAACGCATCGTGCTGCTTGGTACCTCGACCGGCGGCACGCAGGCACTGGAAGCGGTTCTTACCCGGCTGGGTTCAACCTGCCCGCCGCTGGCCATCGTGCAGCACATGCCGGAATCCTTCACCGCCTCGTTTGCCCGCCGGCTCAACGAGCTTTGCCAGATCGAGGTCAGGGAGGCCAGTAACGGCGAGCGCATGCGCAGCGGGCTGGCATTGATTGCGCCGGGCGGCAAACATCTGATGATCAAGCGCAGCGGTGCACAATACCTGGTTGAAGTCGTCGATGGGCCGCTGGTCAGCCGGCACAAACCGTCTGTGGATGTACTGTTCCGCTCCGGTGCCAAGTTCGCCGGCCGCAATGCCATCGGCATCATCATGACCGGCATGGGCGATGATGGCGCCCGGGGGCTAAAGGAAATGCACGATGCCGGTGCCCGCACCTACGCCCAGGATGAGCAGAGCTGCGTGGTGTTCGGCATGCCCAAGGAAGCAATCCGTCTCGGGGCTGCGGATGAAGTGGTTCCGCTGAACAGCATCCCCGGCATTATCGAGCGGCGATCATGAACAATCCGACTTCGCTGCAGGTTTACATCGTCGACGATTCCTCGGTACAACGCGAGCATGCCAAGCGCATCTGTACCGAGGCCGGACTGCAGCTCGCGGGCTTTGCCGAAGACGGCTTGCAGGCGCTGATGGCACTCAAGCAGGGGGAAGTGGCGCCCAATCTGCTGCTACTTGATCTGGAAATGCCCGGGCTCAACGGACTCGGGCTGCTGCAAGAGCTGATCCGGCTGGACATGCCTTTGAGCGTCATTGTCCTGAGCAGCCGGGAAGGTCCCTTGCTGGCCGCTATTGAGCAGCTGCGGGGATCGAGCCGGGTACGGATCCTCGCCTCCTTGCAAAAACCGCTCAGCCTCGAAAAACTGACCCTGGCACTGCACGAAGCAGACATGCACAGCCAGCCGGACTCACCTGCTCCGGAGCTGAGCGAGAGCGAGTTGCGTACGCTGTTCACCGACACGGCGGTCAATTTGCGCTACCTGCCCCATGTTGCACTGGGCAATGGCATGGTGCAGGGCTTGCTGGCCGAACCATTCTGGCATACGGGCCCGCAACTGATCCGGGCCAGCAACATCTATCCGCAGATCCCTGCCTCCGTCAGCGAGCAGTTACTGCTGGATACCCTGATCCGCCCGGCCTTGCGACACATTCAGCACCTGCGCAGCCGCGGGCTGAAGCTCACCCTGCGCATTCCCGTGCCCCAGCGGCTGCTGCTGCAACGCTTGTTCCCGGCTTTGCTGCTTAATGAACTGCACGCACTGGATCTGCCCCCGACTGCAGTCAGTTTGCTGGTCGAAGAAGAAACCCATCCCTTGAATGTGCCTTTGCTGATGAGCATCAGCCAGTTACGGCTGCAAAACTGCAATATCTGCATCCGCGGCTCACTGCATGGGGTGGGCTGGCTCGACCAGCTGGGGCTGGGCTACGCCCCTTTCAACGAGATCCTGCTCGATCCGCTGTTCATCCAGCGCGCCACTGCGCGCGAATTCACCCAGATCCTGCTGGAAGGACTGCTGCTGATCACCCGCAAGCTGAATATCCACAGCCTGGCTGAAGGCATCAGTGACCCGCTGCAATGGCAGACACTGCTGCAGCTCGGCTGTGCCAGCGGCAGCGGCCCGCTGATTGGCGAATGGCTGGACATCGAAGCCGTGCCAGGCTGGATACGCAGCAACAGCGAGCGCCTGCGCGCCTGCAGCCAGCCGGCCGGCTAAGGTGTAGCGATGCCACTGTACCCTTCAATGCCAAAATGCAGGGTATAGGCACACAATCCAACAAAATAGCGCCCCTTGGCCAGATACACTACAAGCAGCCGAATAGCCGCAGTTAATGAAACGGGTTAGAGACAGCTGATGCGCTCAATACGCCCGCCCTGCAGCCGGAAAAAGGCGTCTTGCGGCATATCCTGCTGCCAGAGTTCCGCCTGCGCCATGCGGGCGTACACACCGCGGAAAATCCGTCCCAGCAGGCCATGCGCCACCACGATCATCCGCTCGGGTAGCTGTGGATCGGACAGCCAGTGTTCGATACGGGCCACGATCTGCGCATAGGGCTCGCAGCCCGGGGCGTGAAAATACCAGTCGGGCAGCTGCTCCAGCGCCGGATGCTGCGCGAATACTTCGGGAACGCAGCGCTGCTCCCATTCGCCGAAGCTCACTTCGATCAGCCGCGCATCGATGGTGATCTGGTCTGCCGGCAAGCCCAGCTCTGCCGCCACCAGGCGTGCCGTATGCCGGGCACGCGGCAAGGGACTGGACAGGATGGCCCAGGATTGCGGATTGTCCAGCTCGCGCTTGAGGGTTAGCCCCATTGCGCGCGCCTGCGCCAGCCCCAGCTCGGTCAGCGGTGAATCGCAATGCCCCTGCATGCGGCGCTCGGTATTGAACGCCGTCTGGCCATGGCGCAGCAGATAGATAGTTCGATGCATGAGCAAATTCCAATTCCAGGGAAAGGCAAGGCCGCCAGCTTAGCGCCAGCGCCCTGCCCGTCCAAGGGAAATATGTCCTTTGCCTACTGCTCGAAGCCGAAGCCCTGCCGGCGCGCCACCGGGGCAACCTTGGGGAAATAGATCTGCTGGTAGAACTGCGCGGTATTGTCCGACCAGTTCTTGCCATCCGGCCGGCCGATATCCTGCCAGTATTGCACCAGGGTTGCATCGTAGGCATCGATGCTCGGGCGGATTAGCTGCGACTGGTAGGTTTCGTGATGCACGAAACTCTCGCGCGGCAGCCGCGGTTTCAGCGGGCTTTCCTCCTCGATGTAACCCAGCGCCAAACCGACAATCTGGAAGGTATTTGCCGGCAGATCGAGTAGTTCGATCATTGCCTGCGGATCGCGCCGGATACCCCCAATGGGTACTACGCCCAGACCGGCTGCCCGCGCGGCAGTCATCAGATTACCCAAAGCAATCCCTGCATCAACTGCGCCCACGCCAAAACCTTCGACGCTCTGCTGGATCTGCTGCTCGACCCCGGCCTTGGCCAGCGCGGCGGCAGTTTTGTGAAAATCCACCAGCACGGTCACAAATACCGGAGCCTTGGCAATCCACGGCTGGCCACCGGCAATCTCGGCAATGCGCTGCCTGCGGGCGGCATCCTGCACCACCACCAGCGAAACCTGCTGGCCGTTGATCGAGGTCGGGCCGCGATAGGCGGCATCCAGAATGGCGTCAAGCAGCTGTGGCGCGATCGGCGTGTCGCGGTAACTGCGCGAGCTGCGGTGCTGGTGCATCAGTTCAAGCATGGTATTCATGATTACTCCTAACTACTAGACCGGTCGTCTAGTTTCAGTTTCAGAAAAACCGCCAGGTCATGGCGGTACTTCGGTTTATCCCAACTGCAAACAATCAGCGCAGCAGATCAGTCCTGTCCCAGCAATTGCGCGGTGAGCACCAGTGCCTGTTGCTGGCTGGCGGCATCGTGCTGCACCTTGCTGCGCAAGGCACTGCCCAGCCAGAGGCTATAAAGATTGCTAGCCAGCTGTGCGGCATCCAGCGAACGCACAATCGAGCCTTCCTGCTGACCACGTGCCAGACATTCGGCCAGCCGTGCCACGATGCGGGCCGTGCCACGCGCCAGTTCTTCGCGCATCGGCTCGGAGAGATCCGCCACCTCGCCGGCAAGCTTCACCACCAGGCATCCCGGCATCGCGCCTTCGTTGCTGTGACAGTGCTGCCAGCCGGAAAAATACGCCAGCAGGCAGTCGCGGGCCGAGCCCTGCTCCGGGCAGAGCAACCGCTGCAACCGCTCGTCATAGTGCTCGAAGTAGCGCTGCAGCAGCGCGACACCGAAACCTTCCTTGGAGGGGAAGTAGTGGTAGAACGAGCCCTTGGGCACCCCTGCAGCAGCAAGAATTTCAGCCAGCCCGACCGCGGCAAAACCCTTGCCGAGCAGAATGGCCGTGGCGGTGGCCAGCAGGTGTTCGCGAGTATCGGTCTGGGTACGCATCATGGACGAGATAATATTAGACCAGTCGTCTAGATGCAAGCCGGCCCGATCACCTTCCGATCAGCGGCAAGCACTCAGTCAATGATGAATACGCCCTGCCGCAGCCGGTTGCCGCGGGGCTGGCCGGCAAAGTAGATCCAGGCGAGCAGCTCTTCGCCCGATGGCCCGCGCACCGGCACCTGCTCGCGCCGGTACTCCAGCGGATGCCCTTCCAGCTCGTCCAGATCCAGCAATGTAGCGTAATCCAGCAGATACAGTTCGCCACGCACCGGATAGCTGGCTTCGTCGCGGACCAGGTGTGGCACACCCGATTCGGCATACAGCGTATACCAGTCGATGGTTTCGGCTTCACCAAGGAAAGTGGCATTACCCAGCCAGCGGTGATTCCAGCCGCCCCGCTTGAGCGTGCCATACACCAGCACGGTAATCGGATGGATCATCAACACCTCCACCATACTGTTTGGCGTATTGGCTCATACGCCATTATTTCCGTAAGTCAGGGGTGCATACCCCGGAACTCAGAAACAATGCTCGATCTGCAGCTGCACATTGCGCTCGCCGCGGAATTCATTGATTCCAATACGATACGCCGCAGCAATCGTTTCCGGTAGCGGTTCGGCGTGCGAAAAGCGCATCGCGTCGAATACCTGGCCATACGCAGTCGCCAGGCGCAACTTGAGGTGCTTCTCGCCCACCAGCCGCTGCTCGACCACCCGGAACTGCCCGGTAAACAGCGGCGGCGGAAAACCCTGCCCCCAGACCTGCTTTTCCAGCCGTTCGACCTGCGCGAAGTGAAAGCCCTCCTGCGGAAGCTCGCCATCGGTGTCGAGCACCTGCTCGGGCGGACGCCCTTCGAGCAACTCGGCACAGACTGCCTCGAAGGCTGCGGCAAAGCGTGCAAAATCCTGCGGCAGCAACGATAAACCCGCCGCCATCGCGTGACCGCCAAAACGCTGGATCAGCCCGGGATGGCGCTTGCTGACCAGATCCAGTGCATCCCGCAGATGCAAGCCCAGAATCGAGCGTCCCGAGCCCTTGATTTCCTGGTCACTGGCCTGCGCAAACACGATGGTCGGCCGGTGAAAACGATCCTTCACCCGTGCCGCCACGATGCCGACGACGCCCTGATGCCAGTCCGGCTGGTAGAGCGTAACGGCAAACTGCGCACCGACATTCACGCCCGCCAGAATCTGCTCGGCCTCTTCGCGCATATCGGTTTCGATCTCGCGGCGTGCCCGGTTCATGCGATCCAGCTCGCGGGCCAGCGGCTCGGCCGCCGCTTCGCTGCCAGCCAGCAGGCAGGCGATGCCCAGGCTCATGTCATCGAGCCGGCCTGCGGCATTGAGTCGCGGTCCGAGTGCAAAGCCCAGATCAAAGCAACCGGCCCGCGCCGGGTTGCGGCCGGCCACCGCAAACAGGCTCAGCAGCCCCGGCACAGCCCGCCCCGCGCGGATGCGCCGCAGCCCCTGCTCCACCAGTATGCGATTATTGCTATCGAGCTTGACCACATCGGCGACCGTGCCCAGGGCAACCAGATCCAGCAGGCAGGCCAGATTGGGTTCGGCAGTGCCGGCAAAGGCGCCGCGTTCACGCAGCACCGCTCGCAGTGCCAGCAATACGTAGAACATCACGCCGACACCCGCCAGATGCTTGCTCGGGAAGGCACAGCCCGGCTGGTTCGGGTTGACGATCAGCGCCTCGGGCAGGGTATCGCCAGGCAAATGGTGATCGGTAATCAGCACCTCCAGTCCCAGTTCGTGCGCACGCGCAACACCGGCCACGCTGGCGATGCCATTGTCGACCGTGATCAGGATATCCGGCTGGCGCTGGGCGGCCTGCTCGACGATTTCGGGGGTCAGTCCGTAACCGTACTCGAAACGGTTGGGAACGATGAAATCGACGACCCCGCCCAGCAATGCCAGTCCGCGCAGGCCAACAGCGCAGGCTGTTGCGCCGTCGGCATCATAATCGGCCACGATCAGCAGTTTCTCGCGCCGGGCAATCGCATCCGCCAGCCGTTCGGCCATCTCACGGGCGTTCTTTAGCGGCTGCCAGGGCAGCAGCCGGCCGAGCTCATGCTCAAGCTCCGAGACCGATGCAATGCCGCGCGCCGCGTAGATGCGCGCTTCCAGCGCGCTCAACCCCTGCTGCTGCAGCAGGCCAGCCAGCGTGGCATCGACCGGACGGGGCTGCAAATGGATGGGGCGGCTCATTTCGGCAAACCCGCACGTTTCCAGAATTGCCAGCGACTGGCCGGGGTCAGCTCGCGCGCCATGCCCAGCTCCGGGAATTCGATGCGGATGAATTCCAGCTCCCGGCCTTGCCAGGCGGCGAGCAAGGGCGCAAACCAGTTCAGCTCCAGGGCCTGCCAGCAGGCAAACCAGCCGACCGGGTCATTGCCCTGCAAGACCGGCAATGCCTGATCGAGGACGGCATGGCGAACGCTCGATGCAAAGCTCGCCGGCAGCGCCGCGGCCGACTGCCCGGCAGCGTGCTGGATTGCCGCCAGTAGCGGATCATCCGCATGCAGCATGGGCGCGAGCGCCGGCAACGGTGCTGGCAGCGGCCACTCCCCCAGGCCCGAGAACCATACGCCGCTAATCAGAGGTTCACCCGCTGCGGAGCGGGCATCGTTCACCGGATGCGTGTAGAACAGCATCTGGATCTCATTGATCAGGCCATGCCAGAACAACGCGTCAGCACCTTGCGGCATCGCCTGGTTGATGCTGCGTCCGGCGACCTGCTGCAGGGGAACGAAACTGACCGACGGGCGCTGCGGCAAACGGAGATACCAGCGCCCTGCCGCGTCATCAGCCAGTATCCAGCCCTCCCTGGCGAAATGCTGCTGGAGTGCCGCAAACAGCTGTTCACGCTCGTCGCTGCGCACCTCCTTGCTGCGCAAGGGCTGCAGCACCAGCTGATCATTGTGCAGGTCCAGATTCACGGCATCCATGCGCAACCAGCAACCGGGCTCCGGGGCTGTTCCACTGGCCGCCAGCAGCAGCGCGGCTTCGGGCAGTTCGCCTGCGGGTGCACGCTGGGCAATCCAGCCGGCATAATCGGCCGTGGCAAGCGGCACCCGCCGCCCCTGCCCCCAGAGCCGTGCCAGCGCTGTGAGTTTCAGTTCTTTCAGGGCGGCGGCATTGATGGCCGGATCGGGCCAGCGCCAGCCGAATACAGTCAGTGTGACCGCACGCTGCGCAGCGGCAGCAGGAGGAAAAGGAGAATTCTGCATGGGCGCAATCTTAGCATGAAGGCGCTACCCGCTCAGTCGGGGCAAGCGGCATGCTAAACTCGCGGTTTGTGATTTCAAATCTGCTGCTGCATGGCCTACCTCGCGCTTGATACTGCCACCGACTACCTCTCGCTTGCCGTGAGTACGCCTTCGGGCATCGTCTGCCATGGCGAAATGGTCGGGCAGAAACACGCCGAGCTGACGCTACCGCGCCTGCAAGACCTGCTCACGGCAACCGGCACGGAACTGGCCGATCTCGAAGGCATTGCCTTTGCCAGCGGGCCGGGCTCGTTTACCGGTTTGCGCATCGGCTGCGGGATCGTGCAGGGGCTGGCCTTCACACTGGGGATTCCGGTGCTGGGGATTTCCACACTGGAAGCACTTGCACAGGCCAGTGGACAGGAGCGCGTCATCACCTGTCTGGATGCGCGCATGCAGCAGGTCTACGCCGCAGCCTACGTCCGCAGCGAATCAGGCTGGGTGTCGGTGTGCGAGCCTGTGGTATGCAACCCCGAGGCGGCACCGGTTCCGGATGGCTCTGGCTGGCATGCCTGTGGCAGCGGCTTTGCCGTATTCCCGGAAGCACTACAAGCCCGCTTTGCCGCCCAAGCGACAGCGTTCGACGCTGCGCTGCGCCCGAGTGCCGCCCAGCTGCTCGAACTGGCGATGCCCCGTTTTGCCGCCGGACACGGCCTTCCTGCCGCGCAGGCAGAACTGGTTTATCTGCGCGACAAGGTGGCACTGAAAACGGCCGAGCGCCAGCAGGCAGGTGGGCACTGAGATGCTGCGCACGCTGACCGAGGCCGATCTGCCGGCATTGCTGGCACTGGATGCCGCGACCAATAACCATCCCTGGTCAGAAAGCAGCTGGCGCAGCTCGCTGGCCGGGCACCTGTGTCTCGGGCTCTTCACCCCTGGCCGGCTGGCCGGGTTCTGCGTCGTCATGCCGCTGGTGGACGAGGCCGAGCTGCTGCTGATCGCGGTCGCACCGGAGCTGCAGCGACAAGGGCATGCCAGCACCTTGCTGCAGGCGGCCATGGTTGAGCTGCAGCAGCGCGGCATGGTGCAGCTGTTTCTGGAAGTCCGTGCCGGCAATTGCACAGCCCAAGCCTTCTACGCCCGTCATGGCTTTGTACAAACCGGGCTACGCAAGGGGTATTACCCGCTAGACCGCGAACGGGAAGATGCACTGATCTATACCCTTGATAGTATAAATTGCGGAGCGATGAGTCGATGAGCCTGCGCAACGACAGACTGGCGGCACTGGACCTAGGCCCATTCTGGATCAGACGCAGTGTGCTGGCCGACATGGCGCAGGCCGAACAGGATGCGCAGGCCGCCAGAGTCGAAAATCACGCCCCAGCCCTCGCCGCTGACCGCGTCGCCAGCGAAACACCGACACCCGCACCGGGACACCACACCCCGTCACCGGTTTCCCGCACGGCACAAAAACTGCTGGAACAAGTTACCCGGGTACGTCGCCCGCAGCAGGATGACACGCCTGCTCACACCGGAGCGGACAACGAAACCAGCAAGGACGAACGCAGCCTGCGCATCGCCCGGCTCGACTGGCAGGAATTGCAGGAAGAAGTCCGCGGCTGTAGCGCTTGCGGGCTATGCCAGCAGCGCCAGCAGGCGGTATTCGGTGTCGGCAACAAGCGCCCGCGGATTGCCATCGTCGGCGAAGCGCCGGGCGCCGAAGAGGATCGGCTGGGCGAACCCTTTGTCGGTGCGGCCGGCCAGCTGCTCGACAATATGCTGCGCGCCATCGGGCACAGCCGCGGCGATCAGGTCTACATTGCCAATGTGCTGAAATGCCGCCCACCGGGCAACCGCAATCCGGCTCCCGAGGAGGTTGCACGCTGCACGCCCTTTCTGGACCGCCAGCTGGCACTGCTGCAGCCTCAGGTGATTTTCGCCGTAGGGCGTTTTGCCATTTCCCATCTGCTGCGCACCGATGCTCCAGTCTCCGCCCTGCGCGGCCGGGTGCACCAGTGGCAGGGTATTCCGCTCGTCGTGAGCTACCACCCTGCTTACCTGCTGCGCAATCTGCCGGACAAGTCCAAGGCCTGGTCAGACCTGCTGCTATTACAGGACACCTTGCAACAGCAACTTGCAAAAGGAATGCAGGCTCCAGCCCAGATCGTCTAGAGTGGAAGTAAATCTGCTCCCGATCCGGTTCAATGTCCTCAACCCTGCACATCGGCCGCCAGCCCATCGTCAATCGCGACGGTGAACTCTTTGCCTACGAATTGCTGTTTCGCGACAGCCAGCACAACCGGGCGACGGTTCTGGATGACTTCGCCGCCACCTCGCACGTCATCCGCAACGCCTTTGGCGAATTCGGGCTGGGTCACGTACTGGAAAATCGCAGCGGCTTCATCAATGTCAGCGCCGATCTGCTGCTGTCGGACACCATCGAGCTGCTGCCAGCAGCGACTGTGGTACTGGAAATTCTGGAAACGGTCGAACTCAGCGAGGCCGTCGTTGCCCGCTGTGCCGAGCTCGCCGCCAAAGGATTCCGTCTGGCACTGGATGACGTCCTTGAATTCGACGCACGCCACCAGCCGCTGCTGCCACATATCCATGTCGTGAAGATCGATGTGCTTGCCTGCACACCTGCCCAGCTGGCGCATGCCGTAGCCGCGTTCCGACCATTCGGGGTTATGCTGCTGGCAGAGAAAATCGACTCGATGGAACAGTACGCGCAATGCCGCGAGCTGGGCTTCGACCTGTTCCAGGGCTATTTCTTTGCCCGGCCCACCATTCTGACCAGCAAGCAATCCAGTCCGCCGAACTGGGCCTTGCTGCAACTGCTCGGCCTGCTCAATCGCGATGCTTCGTTGGCCGAGCTGGTACAGGCCTTCAAGCCCTCGCCCCAGATGAGTTTCACCTTGCTCAAGCTGGTCAACTCGGTCGCCTGCGGCGCGCCCTGCCACATCGACAGCATCGAGCACGCGATTGCCATTCTCGGACGGCGCCAGCTGATGCGCTGGGTCCAGCTCCTGCTGTTTACCCGGCAGGAACAGGGCCTGCCCAAGCAGGATCCGCTGGTCAATCTGGCCGTCTGCCGCGGCCGGCTGATGGAGTTGCTTGCCCAGCAGCGCCATCCGGGCAATCGCTCGCTGGCCGAGCAGGGCTTCATGGTCGGTTTGCTCTCCTTGCTGGACGCGCTCTACCAGCAGCCACGCGACACCCTGCTGAATCCGCTGCAACTGCAGGATGATGTGCGCACCGCGCTGCTGGACGGATCAGGTACGCTGGGCTTGCTGCTTGCCGAAGTCCTGGCACTGGAAAGCAGCGAACCATCCCCTCCCGATCTGGCCAGTGATGCGGCGGGACTGCTGCTTGAGGCAATGCAATGGACAGACCGACTGTTGCTGGAGGTCGGAGGCTGATGGAAAAGCTGTATCTGCTGCTGGATCGCTTCCCACAAGCCGCACTGCGCACCGGCGTTGCGCTGGTGACCCTGTTTGCCATCGCCCTGTGCAGCAGGCTGGGCAGTCATATTGACAACATCGCCAATGAAAACCGCCTGAACTCCTTGAAAGGCGAAGCCCGCCAGTACGGCGATGCTTTCCGCCTCTGGCTGCACGGCATGGAGCAGCGCAGCCTGACCTTGCAGCAGCTCTGCCGCAGCGATACGGAAACGCAGAACTGCATCACGGCACGCTACAGCGTACAGCTGCTAGCCCCGTATGCGAGGGTATCGATCAGCAAGGGAGTCATTTCAGCTGATCCGGGCACATACCCTCAGGGAGTACTAGCCGGAACCGAGGCCTTGCCGGAACAACTGCAAGCGGCACTGCGCAGCGTGGCCACGGGAACGTCACCGCAGTGGCTGCTGGATGACCGCGACCCCCAGGGCATCTACCATGCCATCGCGCTTAGCCCGGAACGCTTGCTGCTAAGCCGCATCGAGCGCAAGCAGCTCAATACCTTGCTGGCGCCCGGCCTCTCCGGCGCCCTGCGTCCGGTCCTGGCGCTGACCGTCACCGGAGTGGGCTCCCCCCGCTACCTTGCCGGCGATCCGGACAGCACATTGCTGCTGCCGCTGCAGGAATGGCATAGCAACGGCAAGTGGCAGCTGGGCTGGACAACGCCGCTGCAGCTGCAACCCGGCCCGCTGCATGAGCTGGCAAACCTGATTACCGGCGTGGGCATTCTGATCAGCATTCTGACCGGTGCCATCGGCTGGATAGCCCTCAATGGCCTCTATGCCAGCCGCCGGCATGCGCGCGACCTGGAAAGCCTGACCGAAGAGCTGGCCGACAGCGAGCGCAATTACCGCATGCTGGTCGAGCAGATTCCCGGTATTGTCTTTCGCAGCAAACCCGGTGAAAACGGCCACCAGTTGTTGCTGGCCAGCCCCAGCATCAGCCTGATGACCGGTTACGCCGAACGGGAATTTCTGCCCTCCGGATCACGGCAGTACATGGAGCTGGTGCATCCGCAGGACCAGGCCAAGCTGGCGGAACAGGTTCGCGCGCACAGCCAGAGTGAAGGCACATACGAGATCGAATACCGTCTCCGCTCCGGCCGGGGCCAGTGGCTGTGGGTACTCGAATGTGCCCAGTCGCGCGAGCACCCATCGGGCGCCATCCTGATCGACGGCATCGTATTCGACATTACTGCCCGCAAACAGGCTCAATACACGCTGCAGCAGAGCGATACCATGCTGCACGCCATCATCGACCAGCCCGCGCACATTGCCATCCAGGGCTACACGAGCGATGGCCATGTCGTATTCTGGAATCGCGCCAGCGAATTGCTGTATGGCTGGAGCAGCGCCGAGGCCGTGGGTAAACGGGTAGATCAGCTGCTCTTCAACAGCCGTGAGTTGCTGAGCTTTCTGACCCAACTCAGCGATGTGGCCCGAACCCATCAGGCGGCCGAACCATTCGAGGCCCCGCTGCAGACCAAATCCGGACAGCGGCGCTGGGCACTCTGCACGATTTTTCTGGTGGACGATTACCTGGGTGAACAGGTATTTGTCTGCATGGATGTCGATATCCATGCCCGCAAGGAAGCCGAGCAGGAACTGCAGGCCATGCAGCAACGGCTGCAATCGGAAGTCCATCAAAGCCAGCGCGAACTGCAGACGGCCAATTCCGAGCTTGAGCAGGCACTCAAAAGCCTGGTACATGCCGAAACACTGGCCACCCTGGGCAGTCTGGTTGCCGGCCTTGCCCACGAGCTGAACACGCCGCTGGGCAATACCCTGACCGTCGCCACCACCCTGCGCGACAGTGCCAGGGACATCGGCCAGCATAACGAGAATGGCACCCTGAAGAAATCCAGCGTGCTCGAATTTCTTGCTCTGAGTGACGAGGCAGCCGAACTGATCGAGCGCAATGCCCGCCGCGCCAGCGAGCTGATCGCCCATTTCAAGACAGTAGCCACCGATACCAGCAGTGAGCGCCGGCGCGAATTCGATCTGGGGCAGACCATCCGCGAAGTGCTGACCACGCTCACTCCCCAGCTGAAACACCAGCCGCACCGCATCACGGTCGCGGCCGACGACGGGCTGCTGCTCGACAGCTATCCGGGAGCGCTGGAACAGATCCTGACCAATCTGATCATCAACAGCATCAAGCATGCATTCGCTGAGGGGCTGGCCGGCCAGATCACCATTTCCGCCTGCCGCAGTGCAGACGAACTGATCCAGCTGCAGTATCGCGACGATGGTTGCGGCATCCCGCCCGAACAGCAGGAAGACGTCTTCACCCCGTTTTTCACCACCAAACTGGCCGAGGGCGGCAGCGGTCTTGGTCTATACATAGTGAAGAATCTGACGGAAACAGTGCTCGGTGGCAGCTTGCGTCTGGAAAGCACGCCCGGGCAAGGCACGGCATTCACGCTTGATCTACCACGCGTGGCGCCAGCCGAAACGAGGAAAGAGAACAACAATGGCTGAACACGACCAGGATGAAGTGCTGCAATGGCTGGAGGAAGAGGACGAACAGGATGCAAACCATGTTCCGGCATGGCCGGTGCTGGTTGTCGACGACGACGACGCGGTGCATGCCGCAACCCGGCTGGCGCTGCACGGCATCCATATCCAGCACCGCCCCCTTGAACTGACCCATGCCTCATCGGCCAGCGAGGCAAGAGAGATTCTGGAAGCACGGCGTGATTTTGCAGTGATCTTGCTCGATGTCGTCATGGAAAGTGGCCAGGCCGGCCTGGAACTGGTCGGTGATATCCGCAACCGTTATGGCATGAGCGAGTGCCGCATCATCCTGCGTACCGGCCAGCCCGGCTACGCGCCGGAAATTTCCGTATTCAATGAATACGACATCAATGATTACCGCACCAAGTCCGAGCTGACCCGCACCCGGCTGATCACTGCCATTACTGCCGCGCTGCGCTCCTACGATCAGATCCGCACCATTGCCGAAAATCGCCGGGGGCTGGAGCTGATTGTCAGCGCAGTAGCCGACCTGATGGAAAAACACGCGCTGACGCAGTTTGCCGAAGGCGTACTCACCCAGATGACCGCCCTGCTGAAGCTGCCACTGGACGGGATTGTCTGCGCGCAGCGCGGCTCACCGCTGGATAGCGAGGATGAACGCCTCTATATCGTCGGCGCAGCTGGCCGCCTTGCGCATCTGATCACCGCGCCAGTCGAGGAACTGCACGAACCGGAAATCGAAACCGCGATCTTCCGCTGCATTAATCAACAAGCTCATCTGTTCGAAACGGAATCGACGACCCTTTATCTCAAGGGCGGCAACCAGGAGGCGGCCGTCTATCTGCACACCGGCAGTGGCCTCTCGGACCAGGATCGGCAGCTGGTCGAAGTATTTGCCGCCAACATCAGCGCCTGCTTCGGCAACGTCAAGCAGGTGGAGATGCTCAACTACGTGGCCTACCACGATACGCTGACCCGGCTGGCCAATCGCAGCTGCTTCATCCTGTGGCTGGATGTGGCTTCTCGCCAGCGCAATGAAAGCGATGTGGTCTGCCTGCTCGACGTGGACCATTTTGCCGACGTCAATGATGCGCTGGGCCACGATGTCGGGAATGCGCTGCTGGTCGCCGTTGCCGACCGGCTGGAGGCGCACCTGGGGAAAAGCTGCAAGCTGGCGCGCACCGGAGCCGATATTTTCGGCCTGCTCGGGCCAGAATCCGAACTGAATCCGGCCAATCTGCAGCGCATTTTCTCCCAGCCTTTCGCGGCCGGAGAGCACCATCTACCCGTCAGCATTTCCTGTGGCTACTGTCGCATGCTGGAAAGCGGTGAATCCGGGTTTACGCTGCTCAAGCGCGCCAATATCGCACTGAACCGTGCGAAAAAGCACTATCACGAAAGCCATGAATATTTCATGGCCGACATGGAAGACAACACCCGCTGGCGTCTGGAAGTCATTCGGCATCTGCGGCAGGACTTCCAGAGCAACAAGCTGCAGGTCTGGTACCAGCCGCAGATCGAACTGAACAGCAATCGCGTCGTTGGCATGGAAGCACTGGTGCGCTGGCCAGGAGAAAACGGCTTCGTTCAGCCTCCATCCGTGTTTATTCCTCTGGCCGAATATTCCGGTCTGATTGTTGAAATCGGCGAATGGGTACTGGCCGAAGCCGCCGATGCCTGGCGCAGCCTGCAGGATCTGCCCAATGCACCGCACCGCGTCGCCGTCAACGTAAGCATGCCGCAATTCCGCAACCGCATGCTGATCGACCGGATAGCCCATATCCTGGGCTCGCACCGGCTGCCGCCCACGGCGCTCGAACTGGAAATCACCGAGAGCATTGCGATGGACGAACCCAAGGTCGTGATTTCCGCACTTGGCGCCCTGAAGGAACTGGGGATCCGCATCTCGATTGACGACTTCGGCACCGGATTTTCGTCACTCGGGCAGTTGCGGGCCCTACCGATCAATTGCCTCAAGATCGACCAAAGTTTCATCCGTGAAATTGCCAACGGCCGGGGCGGGATGTACGCGGAAACCATCGTGGCTCTGGCCTCGAAACTGGGACTGTCGACGATTGCCGAAGGGGTCGAAACCACCGAGCAGGCCGGTTTCCTGCGCGGACTGGGCTGCGACGAGGCACAGGGCTATCTGTATGCCAAGCCGATGACCCTGGCGGATCTCCGCCAGTGGCTGGAGCAGCGCATCCCGGCGCACCGCGGCTAGACCGTCACCTGCCTGCGGCAGGGTTTGCGCCAAATCACTGAAGCCGCATTTTTTCCTGCGCATTCCGGCCCGGTCTGCTGAAGACCGGGCCGCATCCGCGTTACAATACGCCCATTTTCACTGTCACTCTGGAGCTGCTGCATGGCCAAGCTGTTTATTGAAGACCTCGATCTCGCCGGCAAACGCGTGCTGATGCGCGTGGATTTCAACGTTCCGGTCAAGAACGGCGTTGTCGAAAGCGACAAGCGCATCCGCGCCGCGCTGCCCACCATCCGCTACGCACTGGAGCAAGGTGCCTCCGTCGTACTGATGAGCCATCTGGGTCGCCCTAACGGCCAGAAGGTTGAAAAATACAGCCTGGCTCCGGTTGCCAACCGCCTGTCCGAACTGCTGGGCAAGCCGGTCACCTTCCTGAACGATTGCGTAGGTGCTGAAGTTGAAGCCGCCTGCGCCAAACTGGCCGCCGGCGACGTGGTCCTGCTGGAAAACGTCCGCTTCCACATCGAGGAAGAAGGCAAGGCCAAAGATGCGGATGGCAACAGCGTGAAGGCCGACCCGGCCAAGGTGGCCGAATTCCGCGCCAGCCTGTCCAAGCTCGGCGACGTATTTGTGAACGATGCCTTCGGTACCGCGCACCGTGCCCACTCCTCCATGGTTGGCGTTGATCTGCCGCGCGCATCGGGCCATCTGCTGAAGAAGGAACTCGACTTCCTTGGCGACGCAGTGAACAAGCCGGTTCGCCCGCTGGTTGCCATCATTGGTGGCTCCAAGATTTCCGGCAAAATTGATGTGATCGAAGCGCTGCTGCCCAAGGTTGACAAGCTGCTGATCGGCGGCGGCATGGCCTTTACCTTCCTGAAGGCCAAGGGCCTGGAAATCGGCAAGTCGCTGTGCGAGAACGATAAGGTCGATCTGGCCCGTGAACTGATGGCCAAGGCCGGCGACAAGCTGGAACTGCCGTCGGACACCATGGTCACCAAAAAGCTGGATTTCGATGCCCGTACGCTCGATGGGCTGGTGCAGGTTGATTCCACCGCCATCCCGGCAGACCAGGAAGGTGTGGATGTCGGCGCGGCGACCCGTGCCCGCTACGCCGAAATCATCAAGTCCGCCAAGACCGTGCTGTGGAATGGCCCGATGGGCGTCTTCGAAATCGACGCTTCGGCTGAAGGCACTTTTGCCATCGCCCACGCGCTGGTTGAAGCCACTGCCGCCGGCGCCATCACCGTTGTTGGCGGCGGTGATTCGGTTGCCGCCGTGGAAAAAGCCGGCCTGGAAGACAAGGTCTCGCACGTCTCCACCGGCGGTGGCGCATCGCTGGAATTCCTCGAAGGCAAGGCACTGCCGGGCGTGGAAGCACTGAGCGACAAGTAAGCAACTTCGCACCGCATGACAAAAGCCCCGCACTGCGGGGCTTTTGTTTTACATCGGCAGGTATATGGCTGAAAGCCATTTTATAAAAAGCCTACAGCCATATACCCCTAGTAAATAATAATTAGGCACGTCGCCAGGTCGTCACGCCCGCCTTGTCTTCCAGCACGATGCCGGCCGCGGCCAGCTCGTCACGGATACGGTCGCCTTCGGCCCAGTTCTTCGCGGCCCGCGCGTCGCGCCGCGCGACGATGGCAGCCTCGATGCGCTCGGCGCTCCATTCGCCTTCTCCGCCTGCACCGGCCTGCAGGAAGGCTTGCGGTTCGCGCTGCAGCAAACCGAGAATCCCGGCCAGAGTTTTCAGTTCACCCGCCAGTTGTGCGCCCTGCTCGGTGCCTGCGTGGCGATTGGCCTCGCTGGCCAGATCGAACAGCACGGCCATTGCATCCGAAGTGGCAAAATCATCGTCCATCGCCGCCTTGAAGCGTGCAGCATGCGGTTCGGCCCAATCAATATCTACGTCAGCCGGCGCAACGGTATTCAGGGTGGTGTAGAGTCGTGTCAGTGCATTCTTGGCATCCGTCAGGTGCACGTCGCTATAGTTCAGCGGGCTGCGGTAATGTGCGCGCAGGATAAAGAAGCGCAGCACTTCGGCATCGAATTTCGCCAGCACGTCACGAATGATGAAGAAGTTGCCCAGGCTCTTCGACATCTTCTCGTTGTCGACGTTGATGAAGCCGTTGTGCAGCCAGTAATTCACATACTGGTGGCCGTGCGCACCTTCGCTTTGCGCGATTTCATTTTCATGGTGCGGGAATTGCAAATCCTCGCCGCCACCGTGAATGTCGAAATGCTCGCCCAGATGGTGGCAGCTCATTGCCGAACATTCGATATGCCAGCCCGGACGCCCCTTGCCCCAGGGCGAATCCCATTTCACCTCCGCCGGCTCATCGGCCTTTGCGGCCTTCCACAGCACGAAATCACGCGGGTCGCGCTTGTTCGGATCGACCTCGACGCGCTCGCCCGCACGCTGTTCGTCGAAATCCTTGCGCGAGAGCTTGCCGTAGCCATCGAAATCCTTCACCGAGTAATACACGTCGCCATTCGGCGCGCTGTAGGCGATGCCCTTGTCAAACAGTTTGCCAATAATGGCCTGCATGCCACCGACATGCTCGGTCGCTTTGGGCTCATGATCGGGACGGATGACGCCGAGTGCGGCAAAATCCTCATTCATCGCTGCAATGAAGCGCTCGGTCAGGTTCTGGATGGGCTCGCCGTTTTCGACGGCCCGCTTGATGATCTTGTCGTCGATGTCCGTGATGTTGCGCACGTAGTTCACGTGATAGCCCGAACTGCGCAGCCAGCGCGCCACCATGTCGAACACCACCACCATGCGCGCATGCCCGATATGACAGTAGTCGTACACCGTCATGCCGCACACGTACATGTTTACGTGTCCGGGAGTGATCGGGGTAAAGACTTCTTTCTGACGGGTAAGCGTGTTGTAGAGCGACAGCATGAGTGGCAGTCCGGCGTTGGCAAAAAAGCAATTCTAGCAAATGCGTCAAGAGCCCGTATGGCGACTTCCCGCTAGTGGGCTGAATTCAAGACACGCAGCACAGCAACAACTTGGGTATATGCTCACAGCTTCTTCAAATTGACGCCTGTAGCAATATACCCATGAAAAAACCCGCAGCAGCGGGTTTTTTCATGGGAGGCAAACTGCCTTAGTTGCGCTCGACCGCCAGCGCAACGCCCATCCCGCCACCGATACACAGGGTAGCAATGCCCTTCTTGGCATCACGGCGCACCATTTCGTGCAGCAAGGTGACCAGCACGCGACAACCGGAGGCACCAATCGGGTGGCCCAGCGCAATCGCGCCACCATTCACGTTCACCTTGTCCATGTCCCACTGCATTTCGCGGGCCACGCCCAGCGCCTGGGCGGCAAAGGCTTCGTTGGCCTCGATCAGGTCCACATCGGCCAGTTGCCAGCCGGCACGCTCGAGCACGCGCTTGGTCGCCGGCACCGGGCCCATGCCCATGATGCTCGGATCAACACCGGCGGAAGCCGCCGCGCGAATCGTCGCCAGCGGCTTAAGGCCCAGTGCGGCAGCCTTTTCGGCAGTCATCAGCATCACGGCGGCAGCGCCGTCGTTGATACCCGAGGCGTTGCCGGCGGTCACAGAACCTTCCTTGTCGAAGGCCGGACGCAGCTTCGCCAGACCGTCAGCGGATGCATTGGTCTTGATGAATTCGTCATTGGCAAACACGACCGGGTCGCCCTTCTTTTGCGGGATGGTGACCGGCGTGATTTCGGCTGCGAAGCGCCCTGCTGCTTGCGCGGCAGCCGCTTTCTGCTGGCTGGCCAGCGCCAGGGCATCCTGTTCTTCGCGGGTAATGCCGTACTTTTTGGCGATGTTTTCGGCGGTGACGCCCATGTGGTAGCCCTGATACACGTCGGTCAGGCCGTCGTACACCATGCTGTCCACCAGCGAAGCATTGCCCATGCGGAAACCGTCACGGCTGCCCGGCAGGATGTGCGGAGAAGCGCTCATGTTTTCCTGACCGCCGGCAATCACGATTTCGTTCTCGCCACTCAGGATGGACTGCATGCCCAACGCAACCGCCTTGAGTCCGGAGCCACAGACCTGATTGATGGTCAGCGCCGGTACGGCATCCGGAATGCCTGCCTTGCGCAGAGCCTGACGGGCCGGGTTCTGCCCCAGGCCTGCCGTCAGCACGTTGCCGAGAATAACCTCGCTCACGGCCTCCGGAGCCACGCCGGTTTTGGCCAGCAGATCACGGATGATGATGGCACCCAGCTCTGGTGCAGAGACCTTGGCGAGGCTGCCGCCGAAATTACCCAGAGCGGTGCGCTGCGCAGCAACGATGACGATGTCAGTCATGTAAAACTCCCATGTGATTATGTTTTGTTAACAGAGTCAGTTTTAGGTAATCAACTACACCACAATTCCAATCAATCGGGCAAGAAAACTCCTGCCCGCTGCATCAGATCCGCTCTTTCACATAGCGACCCGGTGCGGGCTCGATGACCTTGTATTTGGCATTGCCCGGTTTTTTCGGAGCAGCGACCTGCTCGCCGGAACGGTTACCAAGCCACTGGCTCCAGTCCTGCCACCAGCTGCCGGGACGGGATTCAGCCCCCTCCAGCCAGGCCTCGGCCTCCTCCGGCAGCGCCTCGTTCACCCAGTAATTGCGCTTGTTGCTGGTGACCGGGTTGATGGCTCCGGCAATGTGGCCGGATGCCCCCAGCACGAAGCGGATCGGCCCGCTGAAAATGCCGGTGGTACGGTAGGCGGATTGCCAGGGAACAATATGGTCTTCGCGGGCGGCAAAGATATAGGTCGGCACATCGACCTTGGTCAGGTCGATCGGTACACCGCACAGGCTGAACGAATTCGGCTTGGTGAGGTTGTTTTCCAGATACATGTTGCGCAGGAAGAAGGTATGCATCGGCAGTGCCAGATTGGCGCCGTCGTTGTTCCAGTACAGCAGATCGAAAGGCGGCGGCGTCTGACCCTTCAAGTAATTATTGACCACGTAGTTCCAGATCAGGTCATTGGCGCGCAGTGAGGCAAATGTGCGCGCCAGCTCCTTGCCGGAGACCACGCCGCCACGGGCCACCTGCGTTTCCCGCTGGATGACGGTATTCCAGTCGAAGCAGTGCTTGATATCCCCCGGCTCGGTGTGATCCAGCATGACGGTCATGAGGGTGATCGATTCAAACCAGTCCAGGCCACGCGCCTGCATGACCGGAATGCTGGTCGTGACGATTTCACCACCGATGCAGAACGACAGCACATTCATTTTCTCGCGAGCGGTAATCTCGCGCACAACTCGCCCGGCTTCGAGCACGCCGCGCTCGATGTAATCATCCCATTGCAGGTTTCCCAGCTCCGGAGTAACCGATTTCCAGGACACCAGGAAGGTCGTGAAACCCTGCTCGACGATATAGCGCATCATCGAATTTTCCGGCTGCAGGTCCATGATGTAGTACTTGTTCACGCAAGGCGGCACCACCAGCAAGGGGCGGTCGTAGACCTTGGCGGTGGACGGGGTGTACTGGATCAACTGGAAAAGTTCATTTTCGAAAATGACACTACCCGGAGTGATTGCCAGATTGCCACCGACTTCGAACTTGCTTTCGTCGGTCATGGTAATCGTGCCGCGCTCCATATCAGCCAGCAGTTTTTTCATGCCCTCCTGCAGGCTTTCCCCCTTGGTGTCGACGGCGAGTTTCAGCACTTCCGGGTTGGTCAGGGCGAAATTGGCAGGGCTGATGGCATCGACAAACTGCCGGGTGAAAAACGCGATCTTTTCACGGGTAGCTTCATCCGAATGGCTGCTGTCAGCGAGGTTCACCAGCCAGCGGCTGGTGATCAGGTAATTCTGTTTGATGTAATCGAATAGCGGGGTTTCCCACTCCGGAGCCTTGAAACGGCGATCCCCACCTTTTTCACTGGCAGGCTTTTCTGCCGCCGGTTTGGCACCGATCAGCCCCAGCCACAGATTCAGGTGTTCCTGATAATAATTGGTGTGATGCTCAAGCCACTGGCCATGATTCTGCGAAAAATGCTGGATGAGATCATGCAGCATCGTCACGGGCTGCGCAGGGGCATCCGGGACTTTGGCGGCATTGATCCAGCCCTGCATCCATTGCTGGTTGGCGAGGGTCAGCTGTTTGAAAAACGATTCCATCGAAGGATTGGACAGCACGTTCAGGTCTCCGGTACAGGCGTTGTGGCAATTGATTCTAGCAAGAGTATTGTGCAACGCAACATTACCGTCATTCAAATTACGTGAAAGTCATGGGAAATTTTAATGCTGTGTCTGCAAAATGTTCGCATACGCCTTGTTTTAACATGACATTTCGGCTTTTTCTGCGTAAAATCAGTATCAACTGATACTCGTTGTTTTTTGGAGTCGGCAATGCGCAAAGCCTTGCTCTATCTCACCGCAGCCCTTCTCTCCGTCGGCGTTGCCGCCACTTCCGCCGCCAGCAGCACACAGACTGGCAGCAAGGTCACCAAGTCATCGACCAAAAAAGTCGAGAAAAAACAAGCCAAAACCCAGACTAGCCCGTCCAGAAAATCCGCAAAGACCAGTACCGGCAAAACCTCGGTCAAGCAGCAGGCCGTAGCCAATGCCCGCCGCGAAGTCAGCGTCACACCGGTAGTTGCTGCAGCCAGCACGATCGACAGCCCGGGCCTACGCTCGGCCAATGCGCTGGTTCTCAACGCCCTGACCGGTCAGGTGATGTATGAGAAAAATGCCGATCGGGCCACCCCGATCGCGTCGATCACCAAAGTCATGACTGCGATGGTGGTTCTCGATGCAAATCTGCCGCTGAATGAATTGCTGACCATCAATGAAGACGACATTGATACGCTGAAAAACACCACCTCCCGCCTGAGCGTGGGTACCCAGCTCACACGCGGCGAAATGCTGCTTCTGGCGCTGATGTCTTCAGAAAATCGCGCCGCCTCGGCACTGGGCCGCTACTACCCCGGCGGCAAAGCGGTCTTCATCCAGAAAATGAACGAGAAAGCCCTGCAACTGGGCATGACACACAGCCGCTTTCTTGACAGCAATGGCCTGAATCCGGGCAACGTATCGACACCACGCGACCTGGCGCTGATGGTCAAGGCGGCAGCCCGCTACCCCGCGATCCAGCAATTCTCCACCAGTAGTGAATATGTACTGACCTCCAATCTGAGTGGCCGCGAGATGGCTTTCCGCAACACCAATCCTCTGGTGAAATCGGAAGACTGGGAAATCACGCTAACCAAAACCGGTTACATCAGCGAAGCCGGCCGCTGCCTCGTGATGCAGACCACCATCAATGGCGCACCGGTTGTGATGGTTTTGATGGATTCCGATGGCAAGCAGTCGCGCATTGGCGACGCACAGCGCGTGAAAAAGTGGCTGGAGACATTCCACCCTCCGCAAGCGCAGCGGGCGGGCTAAAAGCAAAAGGACTTCCAAGCGAAGTCCTTTTTTCTTGACTGACCAGGCACTCAGGCAAACGTATCAACATTCTGCCCCAGATTGGGAGGATTGACGGAGCCCGCCGGAGCCGGCAGCGCGTCCAGCAGACTCATGACCGTTTGCTCCTGGATATCCAGAGCCTTGCGCAACATCAGCAGCGGCGCCGGATTGCTTGCCACAGCCGCACTGGCGGCACTTACCAGACCTGCATCCATATCGAGCCTCCTGCCTCAATTCATTCAGCTTCACTATACGCCGACAATTGTGCAATTGTCAGCATGCGGGCGCGCACACAGCACAAGCACAAGCACGCCTAAGGCAGTAAAATGCGCGGATGACTACACCCGCCTTTATCCACCTCCGCTTTCATTCCGAATTTTCCGTCACTGATGGCATCGTGCGTATTGATGACGCCGTCGCGCACGCCAAGGCGCTGGGCATGCCCGCGCTGGGCGTTGCCGACCTGGCCAACCTGTTCGGAATGGTCAAACACTACAAGGCCTGCCGCAATGCCGGCATCAAACCCATCGTCGGCGTCGATGCCTGGATCGAAAATGGGGAGGATCCCGACAGCCCGACCCGTGTCCAGCTGATCTGCAAGAATCGCAACGGTTACGGCCGGCTGTGCGAACTGCTGACACGTGCCTATCTGGAAAACCAGACCCGCGGGCAGGCCGAGCTGAAAAAGGAGTGGCTGCTTGAAGGCGACAACAGCGGACTGATCTGCCTCTCCGGTGCCCATCAGGGAGAAATCGGGCTGGCATTGCTGGCTGGCAATGACGAACTGGCCGAGCAGCTCACGCACTGGTGGGAGCAACGCTTCCCCGGATCCTTCTATCTGGAGTTGCAACGCAGTGGCAAGCCGGAATGCGAGGCCAGCATACAAGGACACCTATGGCTCGCCAGCCAAATGAATTTACCGGTTGTAGCCACACACCCCATACAATTCATGGAGCAGGACGACTTCAAGGCCCATGAAGCCCGCTGCTGCATCGCCCAGGGCTACGTACTCGCGGACAAACGGCGCCCCAAACTGTTCACCGAAGAACAGTATTTCAAAAACCCGCAGCAGATGGCCGAGCTGTTTGCCGACATCCCGGAAGCGCTGGCCAATACCGTCACCATCGCCCAGCGCTGCAACCTTTCCGTCCAGCTCGGCAAAAACTTCCTGCCGCTATTTCCAACCCCGGACGGCATGACGCTGGACGACTACCTGGTACACTTGGCCAAGGAAGGCCTGGAAATGCGCCTGGCCCAGCTCTACCCGGACGAGGAAAAGCGCAATGCCGAGCGCCCGCGCTACCTGGACCGGCTGAAGTTCGAAACCGACACCATCATCCAGATGGGCTTCCCGGGCTACTTCCTCATCGTTGCGGACTTTATCGTCTGGGGCAAACAGAATGGCTGCCCGGTCGGCCCGGGCCGTGGCTCGGGCGCGGGCTCGCTGGTGGCCTACGCACTGGGCATTACCGACATTGATCCGACAGCGTATGCCCTGCTGTTCGAGCGCTTTCTGAATCCCGAACGCGTCTCGATGCCCGACTTTGACATCGACTTCTGCCAGGACAACCGCTGGCGCGTGATCGAATACGTACGCGAAAAATACGGCGCCGAGGCCGTAAGCCAGATTGCCACCTTTGGTACCATGGCCGCCAAGGCCGTGGTACGCGACGTCGGCCGCGTACTCGATCTGCCCTACATGTTCTGTGATGGACTATCCAAACTCATTCCGGCCGCGCCCGGCAAGCACTTCAGTCTCGATGACGCCTATGAAATGGTGCCGGAACTGAAGCAGCGCGTGGACAACGAAGACGAAGTCAAACAGCTGTGGGAGCTGGCCAAAAAGCTCGAAGGCATGACGCGCAACATCGGCATGCACGCCGGAGGCGTACTGATTGCACCGGGCAAGATCACCGATTTCTGCCCGGTCTATCAGGCCAGCGGCGCCGACGCCTCGCCGGTGTCGATGCTCGACAAGGATGACGTCGAACAAATCGGGCTGGTGAAGTTCGACTTTCTGGGCCTCAGAAACCTGACGATTATCGAGCTCGCACTGCAATACATCAAGGATGCCACCGGAGAATACCTCGACCTGATGAGTCTGGGCTTTGAAGACCAGGCCGCGTATCAGGTCTTCCGTGATGCCAATACCACCGGCGTCTTCCAGGTGGAATCGGACGGCATGAAGCGTCTGCTGGAAAAGCTGCAGCCCGACCGTTTCGAAGACATCATCGCGGTATTGGCACTTTACCGCCCCGGGCCGCTGGGCTCAGGGATGGTCGACACCTTCATCAACCGCAAGAAAGGCCTGGAAGAGCCCGATTACTTCCACCCCGATCTGGAAAAATGCCTGGAGCCGACCTACGGCGTTATCGTGTATCAGGAACAGGTCATGCAGATCTCGCAGATCATCGGCGGCTACACGCTGGGTGGTGCCGACATGCTGCGTCGTGCGATGGGCAAGAAAAAACCCGAGGAAATGGCCAAGCACCGCACGACCATTGCCGAAGGCGCAGCAAAAAAAGGCTACGACCCCCAGCTTGCCGAAATGCTGTTCGACCTGATGACCAAATTCGCCGAGTATGGCTTCAACAAGTCGCACACGGCCGCCTATGCGGTGGTCAGCTATCACACTGCCTGGCTGAAGGCGCATTATCCCGCCGCCTTCATGGCCGCCACCATGTCCTCCGAACTGGACAACACCGACCAGCTCAAGGTCTTCTACGATGACTGCGTAGAAAAGAACAAGCTGGATGTGCTGCCACCGGACATCAACCAGAGTTTCTACCGCTTTGTGCCTGTCGGGAAAAACCAGATCCGCTATGCACTCGGTGCAATCAAGGGCGTGGGCGAAGGCGCCATCGAGATGATCGTGAAAGAGCGCGAAGCCAACGGACCATTCATGGATCTGTACGACTTTTGCCGTCGCACCGACAAAAAGGAAGTCAACAAGCGCGTCATCGAGGCCCTGATCCGCGGCGGCGCCTTCGACAGCATCGACGACCACCGCGCGCGCCTGCTGGCCAACGTCGAACAAGCCATGTCACTGGCGGAAACCGAAGCCGCGAACCGCAACCAGGGCTCACTGTTCGACATGTTCGAGGCCGAGGCGACACCGGGAGTTGAAATGATCGATGTGCCGCGCTGGGATGACAAAGTCAAACTGGCCGAGGAAAAGACCGCGATCGGCTATTACCTGTCCGGCCACCCTTTCGATGCGCACGCCAAGGTGATCCGTCCCTTCCTGAAAACCCGGCTTGATCGCCTGCAACCCAAAAAGGAACTGCAAACCATCGCCGGCATTGTCAGCGGGCTGCGCATCAAGGATGGCGACCGCGGCCGCATGGCGTTTGTCCAGATCGACGATGGACACGGCAAGCTGGAAGTGTCGGTCTTCAGCGAAGCTTACGAGGCCAATCGCAACAAGCTGCGTACTGACGCCCTGCTGGTCATCGAGGGCAAGATCAGCGAAGATCGCTTCAACGGCGGCGTGCGCGTGATCGCCGAGCGGATTTTTGATGTTGCCGAAGCACGCAGCCGCTTCACCCGCGGCCTGCAACTTGCGGTCACACCCGAACAGGCCGACCCCGCGCGACTGCGCACACTCCTCACCCCCTATCGCAGCGAAGATTACGGCTGCCCGGTGGTCATCGACTTCAGCACCAGCAGTGCGCGCTGTCAGATCCGTCTGGCCAGCGACTGGCAGATCCTGCTGCATGACGAACTGCTGGACAGTCTGCGCGAATGGCTGGGCGAGCAGCACGTCAGCCTGCTGGCTGGCTGAGGCACTGCGCATGCACGCGCTGCGTTACCGGATCGAAGGCCGCGTCCAGGGCGTTGGTTTTCGCTATCACACCTGCATCAGGGCACAGGCACTCGGCCTCACCGGCTGGGTGCGCAATCGCCGGGATGGCAGCGTGGAAGTCCATGCAGAGGGAACGGAATACCAACTGGCGCAACTGACGGGTTGGCTGCAACACGGAGAACCGCCGGCCCGGGTCCGCTCGGTCCGCGTCTGCGAGGCGCTTTATGAAGGTATGCAAGATTTCAGCGAGCGTCCGACCGCTTAATACAGCGATACAGTCACCCCCTTAATCCGCAAGACCATACAGCGCTTGACTTACAGACCAATACCTCAATCGGCCGCATGCCGCGGGGGAGCCCCGACAATACCGCGCGCAGGATCAAACCAGCGGGAAAACCACTTGAAAGTACGGCGGTACGCATCGCTGCCGGCATCTGGTGCGGCAGCGGCATTGGCCAGATCCGCCTGCGCCGAGATCGCCCCGCGATCACCGACTGGCACCACATGGAAGAGATCCTGCCGGGTGATTTCCGCAAGCTTGCGGCAGGCCTTCAAGCCATTCGCGCGACGCGGCTGATCGGACACCAGCACCAGCGTTGGCGCACCAACCTGATAATCCCGGCCAACGCGCACCCTGGCGCAATCGGCGTCAAACGTCACTGCAGCCTTGAGCCCCGGGTTAGTGCGCGCCAGCAGTTTCAGGGCCACCGTACCGCCCTGTCCCCAGCCCAGCACCCCAAGCCGGCTGCCATCGACCTCGCGGCGTGCATTCAGCCACGAAAGAGCATGCTGCGCATCGTTGGCACGGATTCCGCTGGAAGGTGCCGAGCGGGAGCCCGCTGCCGTACACGCATTGCGAACCTTGCGCGCCGAATAACTATCCAGCAGCAGCACCGCATAACCCAACTCCTGCAACAGATCCTTCATCTGCAGAAAGCGCTCGCCCACCTTGCCATCACGCCCGTAAAAGCCACCACACCCATGCAGCAGCACAATGGCAGGCGCAAGCACATGCGTCTGGCCAACCGGCGGATAGTATTCGCCCTTCAGAACGATATTGCCTGCGGGAATGCTTACCGGCGCGGCCCGAGCCGGCAACAGCAATAACAAGCCCAGCAGACACAGCAGAACACGCACAAAAGCTCCAATCTTTCCAAAAGACAGCAGAGAAATAACCGGCGATTATACCCGCTCGCCGCCGATACAGGGGATCAGGCTACCCACTTGAAGAGCCTCCCGGGCAAATAAAACAAAACAGCCGCATTCGCGGCTGTTTGTCCCAGTGAGAATTGCCCTTTACAGCACGACGTCGCGGGAAACCCCGTAGCGGCGCAGAATCCGGCGCAACTGCTCCAGCGCCTCGATCTGGATCTGGCGTACGCGTTCGCGCGTGAGGTTCAGATGCGCAGCCAGATCTTCCAGCGTACAGATCTCATACCCATTCAGGCCATAGCGGCGCTCGATCACCATGCGCTGCTTGTCATTGAGTTGCTTGAGCCACTCGCGCACATAGCGCTCTACCTCGGAGTTCTGCAGGGTTTCTTCAGGGCCTTCGCTTTGCTCATCAGGAATCGATTCACCGATGGTCAGCATCGGATCGATATCAAGCGGTGCATCCAGCGATGCCACGCGCTCATTCAGGCCGAGCACCCGGCGCACATCCTCGACCGGCTTGCCCACCAGATCGGCAATTTCTTCGACCGTCGGATCGCGTCCCAATTGCGATTCAAGGTGCCGCTGCGCACGCAGATAGACATTCAGTTCCTTGATCACATGCACCGGCAGGCGGATGGTGCGCGACTGGTTCATGATCGCGCGCTCGATTGACTGGCGGATCCACCAGGTGGCATAGGTGGAAAAACGGAAGCCACGCTCCGGATCGAACTTCTCCAGCGCATGCATCAAACCGATATTGCCTTCCTCGATCAGATCCAGCAGGGTCATGCCACGATTGATGTAGTGCTTGGCGATGTTCACCACAAGCCGCAAATTGTGCTGGATCATCTTCTGGCGGGCCTGGAAATCACCCTGCACCACACGTCGTGACAGTTCGCGTTCTTCATCAGGCTTGAGCAAAGGGCTCTGCCCGATTTCATTCAGATAAATCTGCGTTACATCGGCGGTTGATTCGGTCGCATAGACCTCTACCTCCTCCGCCTGTTCCATCTCCAGCTCGGCATCGCTCTCTTCTTCTGCCTCGCCGGACTCCATTTCCAGCAAATCGTCATTTTCGAGAATATCGATTTGTTCGCTCATGATCACTCTGCGCTTATATATTTTGTTGGATCAACCGGCTTGCCAAATCTGCGGATTTCGAAATGCAGCTTGGTCTCGTCGGAATCGGTATTACCCATTTCAGCGATCTTTTCTCCCTTCTTGACCAAGTCCCCCTCTTTGACCAGCAGTTTGCTGTTGTGAGCGTAGGTGGAGAGGTAGCCATTGCCATGCTGGACAATCACCATCTTGCCGTACCCGCGCAATCCGCTGCCGGCATAAACGACCTTACCACCGGCTGACGCAACTACAGACTGCCCCATCTTTCCGGCAATATCAATGCCTTTTCGTTCTTCGGTAAATCCATTACTCACCTTACCCGCCGTCGGGCGCCCCCAATCGATACTTGCCTCGGATGCTGCAGAGCTTGCCGACGCCTGCTTTTCCGCGATTTTACTGGCACTGACAGCTGAAGCGCGCACCGCCGAGGCGGTTTTCGGTTTGGTCTCATCAACTGTAACAGATTGTTGCTTAACCGCAACGCTCTGTCCTTCCGAATTGGCCTGCACAGACTCTGCTGCCGAGGCGCTATACGGCTGCCGCACGGCGCGCGGATAGCTTTTGACCTCGGCGACCGGCGTTGGCGAAGCAGCGACCGCCACTTTGGTACCGGCCGAAGCAGCTGAGATCTTGAGAACCTGTCCGGCCTTGATGTCGTCCATATTTGCCAGATTATTCAGCGTAACCAGCTCTTTTGCCGGAACGCCCTGCTCGCGGGCAATCTTGTAAAGCGTGTCTCCGCGCTGCACCGTGTACGTGCGGGCAACATCTGACTGAATGGATTGTGCGCGCACGGGCGCAGGTGTAACCACCGGCGCGGGCGTGCTCACGGGGGCACTGCGCACCTCCCCATCCTGACCCAGCGGCTTGCTGGTCGCGACCGGTGCCGGTACGGGAGTGACAAGCGGTGTCGGCACAGGGGTCGGCTGCCCGACCGGACGCTCGGTAATCGGAGCTGGCTGGCGGGGAGCTGAGCCGGCACAACCGGCGAGAGCGATAACGGCGCACAGGCCTGCGGCTACAACTTTCACGGCAATCTCCTGATTCAATTCGTGATACCGCCGAGCAAGGGCACGAAACGTACCGGCTCCAGACGGGTTTCAACCCAGACATCCGCTTCGCGGGCAATCAACGCCAACTCCTGGGATGCTTCGCCGACCGGCACGATCAGACGACCATGCGGGGCGAGCTGGGGGATAAGATGTTCGGGGGGAATGGGTGCTGCGGCAGCAAACAGGATGACATCGAACGGCGCAGCATCCGCGATACCTTTGCTGCCATCGGCATGGCGCAAGCGGGCATTATGCACCCCCAGATCAGCCAGCCGCTGCCGCGCCCGCTGCGCCAGCGGGCCGATACGTTCAATCGAATACACCGTTTTGAAAAGCTGCGCCAGAATCGCCGCCTGGTAGCCGCAACCGGTGCCGATTTCCAGCACCTTGTCGCGCGCACCACAAGCGAGCGCCAGTTCAGTCATTCGCGCCACGATATAAGGCTGCGAGATGGTCTGACCATAGCCGATCGGCAGCGAGGTATCATCATAGGCCTTGTGCTGCAGCGCCTCGTCGACAAACAGATGTCGGGGAACCTGCTCCATTACGGCCAGCACCTCGTGGTTGCTGATTCCCTGCTGCTTGAGCCGGTCAATCATGCGCGACCGGGTGCGTGCAGACGTCATGCCGCTCCCACCCAACAGGGCGGGGTTCAATCGGATAGCCACTCTGCCACCATCCCCGACTGGGTATATGCTGTAAGATCTGTTGACAAGGGGGTTATAGACACATACCCATCAGAAACCGCCTGAAAATCAGTTCCTTCGCCCGCATCAGCCGCTGCACCCGGCGGACCGACCCACCAGATGGTTTCCCCGCGGGGATTACTGGAACGAATCACCGGGGCGGATTTATGGCGCCTGCCCAGCCGGGTCACCCTGGTGCCACGCAATTCTTCGTAGGGCACATCGGGAACATTCACATTCAGCAGCACCGGCGCAGTAAATGGCCGCTGCTTGCAGCGCCGCACCAGATCGGCCGCGATGCGTGCCGCAGTCTCGAAGTGCTGCGGGGTACGCGAGGCCAGCGAAATCGCCACCGCAGGAATCCCCAGAAGATACCCTTCCGTTGCAGCAGCAACGGTTCCGGAATACACCGTATCGTCACCCATATTGGCACCGTGATTGATGCCGGAAAACACCATGTCGGGCAATTCGGCCATCAAGCCGGTTGCTGCCAGATGCACGCAATCTGTCGGAGTGCCGTTGACGTACAGAAAACCGCTCGGCGCCTCGCGCACGGTCAGTGGACGATCCAGCGTTAGCGAATTGCTCGCCCCGCTACGGTCACGCTCGGGGGCACACACCAGCGCCTCGCCCTCCTCGCCAAGCGCCATCGCCAGTGCGGCAATACCGGGGGCAAAATAGCCATCATCGTTTGAAACCAGAAAGCGCATCGACATCTCCAAGGATGCCGCTATTCTAGCGGCAGCCGGGGTGCACGCAAAATCAGGCTTGCGTTAGCGTGCAGCAGGACGCCGATCGCTGCTGAATATGCCACAACCCACGATCAGCACCATGCCGGCATAACTGGCCAGCGGCAGGGCATCCCCCCAGATGAGCACGCCGAACACGGTCGAAAACACCACCGTGAGATAAGCCAGACTCGCAACGGCCAGTGACTTGCCCTTGCGGTAGGCTCGCGTCATGGCCAGCTGGGCGACGGTCGCACAGATGCCCATACCCAGGACCTGCAACCACCCCGACAAGTCGGGGCATGCCAGCGGCCTCGACTGCAGAAGCATCCAGCACGCCGCACCAACCGTACACACCAGCGAGAAATAGAATACCGTGCGCCATTCCGGCTCGCCATGCCGCCCCAGTTCATGCACATTCAGATAGGCAATGCTGGCGAGTAACCCCGAGCCCAGTCCGATCAACCCGGTCAGCCACTGCTCGGCAGCCAGCGACGGCCGCAGCAGCACGACCACGCCGGCAAACCCTGCCACAATCAGCAGCAATTGCCGGCGCGCCAGCGGCTTGCGCTGCCATGCCCACACCAGCAGCGCCAAAAACAGTGGCGAGGTGTAGTTCAGTGTCACCGCTGTCGGCAGGGGCAAATGGGCAATCGCATGGAAATACAACATCAGCGCCAGAAAACCGGAAACGCTGCGCGAGAGATGCAAGCGCAACACCCCAGCCGGTACGCGGATACCCCGCCCCTGCGGCAGCATGACCAGCAAAATTCCGACCAGTCCGGCCAGACAGCGGTAAAACACCAGTTCAGCGGTGCTGAGCTGGCTGCTGGCCAGCTTCACGAACACCCCCATCACACCGAAAGACAAACCGGCAACCACCATCCAAAACGGGCCGGAATCACGCCAGTTGCGCAGAAAC
Organism: Chitinilyticum piscinae; assembly: GCF_015223195.1. Lineage (GTDB taxonomy): Bacteria > Pseudomonadota > Gammaproteobacteria > Burkholderiales > Chitinibacteraceae > Chitinilyticum > Chitinilyticum piscinae. The sequence goes on from NZ_JADFUA010000005.1 coordinate 111,993, forward strand.
ATCACTCGTTTCTCCATCAATGCAAAAAGCGCCCTAAGGCGCTTTTTGCATTATCCCAGATCGCCAGCAGCCGAGTGTAACAAGCCCCCCCGTGTTCACGATCAGTCTTTGAGCAGATCACCCATCTCGCGCCGATAGAACTCATGGAAATGCTGCATTCCATCCTCCATCGGGCTCTGGTAGGGACCAACTTCGTTGCGGCCCGCACGGTAGAGCGCCTCGCGGCCGGCCTCCATCCGGTCGATGATCTCGCGATCTTCGACAGCCGTTTCATCGTAGGCTGCCTGCTCGGCTGCGATGAATTCCGGCTCGAAATAGGCGATATCTTCCGGATAGTAGAATTCAACCACGTTCTTGTAGCTGCGCGGGCCGGTAGGAATGATGGTCGAAATCACCAGCGTATGCGGATACCACTCGACGGTGATGTTCGGGTAATAGGTCAGCCAGATTGCGCCGAATTCCGGCTTTTTGTCGCCATAGTAGGCATTGACCTGCTTGTGCCATTCCTCGTAGGTACGCGAGCCGGGCTTGGCCAGACCATTGTGCACGCCCACGGTCTGCACCGAATACCACGGGGCAAACTGCCATTTCAGATCATTGCACTCGACAAACTGCCCCAGTCCCGGATGGAACGGTACGACGTGGTAGTCCTCGAGATACACCTCGATGAAGGTTTTCCAGTTGCCCTGGTATTCATCGACATGTACCGAATGGAACACATAATTCGAGAAATCGAAGTGTTTGGCCACCCCCATGTCTTTCAGATCGGCCTCGATATCGCGGCCGCTTTCAAACAGCAGGCCATTCCAGCTTTGCAGCGCAGTATCGGGCAGATGCAGACAGGGGTTACCCGGAAAATGCGGCGCCCCCATCAGTTGGCCACCTTCGTCGTAAGTCCAGCGGTGCAGTGGGCAGACCGTGTGCTTGGCATTGCCGCGACCATCAAGCATGAAGGCCTGGCGATGACGGCAGATATTGGACAGGCACTTGACGTCACCCGCCTCGGTACGCTTCAGATAGCGCGCGCCATTGCTCGCTTCGAGCACATGATAGTCACCCGCTGCGGGCACCATCAGTTCATGACCGATGTATTTGGGGCCCTTGGCAAACAGACGATCCAGTTCTGCCTGATACAGTGTTTCGTCAAAATAGGATGACACCGGCAATTGCGTGTGCATCACGAGCTGCAGATTGGCATCGTGCAGTTTGGACATATCCCATACCCCCAGTGGTTGAAGGTCTAAGACGTCTTGCCACTTGTGCCGCTACGCTGGCGGCGATGGGTGGGCAAGCCATCGTTGCGAAATGTCGGCGCCTTGCGCGACCGACCCGAAAAAGGGTTGGGATTTTCCCCTATCGGCGCAGCCGGGGCAAGCTTTTTCTCGGAAATTCAAACAGATAAGTGGGAACTGCTGCCTGGGGTGCGACAAACAAGTTGAGGCATGCGCCGCCATCTAAATACATCACCATGTATACACATGAATACATTGGCATTATTTAAATTCAGGCATATACCCATAAAAAACAACCCCGCCACGGCGGGGTTGTTTCCGGAGCAAACCAGGGGCTATTACACCGTGACCTTGGCGGCTTCGGCCTGGTAGCTGTCCATCTCGTTGAAGTTCATGTACTTGTAAACTTCAGCGCCCTTCTCGTTGATGATGCCGATGTCAGCCATGTATTCCTCGCGGGTCGGGATCCGGCCCAGACGGGAAGCGATGGCAGCCAGCTCAGCCGAGCTCAGATACACATTGGTGTTCTTGCCCAGACGGTTCGGGAAGTTGCGCGTCGAGGTCGATACCACGGTTGCACCCTCGCGCACCTGGGCCTGGTTACCCATGCACAGCGAGCAACCCGGCATTTCCATGCGGGCGCCAGCGCGACCGAGAATGCCGTAATAGCCTTCTTCGGTCAGCTGCTGCGCATCCATCTTGGTCGGCGGAGCAATCCACAGACGAGTCGGGATGTCGGACTTGCCATCCAGCAGCTTGCCGGCAGCACGGAAGTGACCGATGTTGGTCATGCAGGAACCGATAAACACTTCGTCGATCTTGGTACCAGCGACATCAGCCAGGGTCTTCACGTCATCCGGATCGTTCGGGCAGGCCAAGATCGGCTCGACGATTTCGTTCATGTCGATTTCGATGACCGCAGCGTACTCGGCATCGGCATCCGCCTTCAGCAGCTCGCCCTTGGCAATCCAGTCTTCCATGGCCTTGATACGGCGGGCCAGTGTCTTGGCATCGCCATAGCCGTTGGCAATCATCGACTTCAGCAGCACGATGTTGGACTGCAGGTATTCAACCACCGGCTCGCGGTTCAGCTGCACGGTACAACCGGCGGCAGAACGCTCGGCCGACGCATCGGTCAACTCGAAGGCTTGCTCCACCTTCAGATCCGGCAGACCTTCGATTTCCAGGATGCGACCGGAGAAGATGTTCTTCTTGCCGGCCTTGGCCACGGTCAGCAGACCCGCCTTGATCGCATAGAACGGAATCGCGTTCACCAGATCGCGCAGGGTAATCCCCGGCTGCATGGTGCCCTTGAAGCGCACCAGCACCGATTCCGGCATGTCGAGCGGCATCACGCCGGTCGCAGCTCCGAAAGCCACCAGACCGGAACCGGCCGGGAAGGAAATGCCGATCGGGAAACGGGTGTGCGAATCACCACCGGTACCGACGGTATCAGGCAGCAGCATGCGGTTGAGCCAGGAGTGGATCACGCCATCGCCCGGGCGCAGGGATACGCCGCCACGGTTGCGGATGAATTCCGGCAGTTCGTGATGCATCTTCACGTCCACCGGCTTCGGATAGGCGGCGGTGTGACAGAAAGACTGCATAACCAGATCGGCGGAGAAGCCCAGACAAGCCAGGTCTTTCAGTTCGTCACGGGTCATCGGGCCGGTGGTGTCCTGCGAGCCAACCGAAGTCATGCGCGGTTCGCAATAGGTGCCCGGACGCACACCCTGGCCTTCCTGCAGACCACAGGCACGGCCAACCATCTTCTGCGCCAGGCTGAAGCCCTTGCTGGACTCGGCCGGAGCTTGCGGCAGACGGAATTCGGTGGAGGCAGGCAGCCCCAGGGCTTCACGCGCCTTGGCGGTCAGCGAACGGCCGATAATCAGGTTGATACGGCCACCGGCACGGACTTCGTCCAGCAGCACATCAGACTTGAGCTTGAATTCGGCAGCAACGGCGCCGTCCTTCTCGATCTTGCCGGCGTACGGGTAGATGTCGATCACGTCGCCCAGTTCGAACTTGGACACGTCCACTTCGATCGGCAGCGCGCCGGAGTCTTCCTGGGTATTGAAGAAGATCGGAGCAATCTTGCCGCCGAGGCAGACACCGCCAAAACGCTTGTTCGGCACGAAGGGGATGTCTTCACCGGTCCACCAGATGACCGAGTTGGTCGCAGACTTGCGCGAAGAACCGGTACCGACCACGTCACCCACGTAGGCAACCAGATTGCCTTTCTTCTTCAGTTCTTCGATCAGCGCGATCGGGCCGCGCTTGCCGTCGTCTTCCGGCTTGAAGGCGGCATCCGGGCGGGTATTCTTGAGCATGGCCAGGCCATGCAGCGGGATATCCGGGCGGCTCCAGGCATCCGGCGCCGGCGACAGATCGTCGGTATTGGTTTCGCCCGGAACCTTGAACACGGTCACGGTAATTTTTTCCGGCACGGCCGGACGGCTGGTGAACCACTCGGCATCTGCCCAGCTTTGCAGTACGGCCTTGGCGTTGGCATTACCGGCGTCGGCCAGTTCCTTCACGTCATGGAAGTAGTCGAACATCAGCAGGGTCTTTTTCAGACCTTCTGCCGCCACGGCGCCCACTTCGGCATCACCCAGCAGATCGATCTGCGGTTTGATGTTGAAGCCGCCCAGCATGGTACCGAGCAGCTCGGTCGCGAGGCTGCGCGAAATCAGCTTACAGGAATCGCTACCCTTGGCGACGGCGGCCAGGAAGGCGGCCTTGACCTTGGCGGCATCGTCCACGCCCGGCGGAACGCGGTTGGTGATCAGGTCAACCAGGAATTCTTCTTCACCGGCCGGCGGATTTTTCAGCAGCTCGACCAGTTCGGATACTTGCTGCGCGGTCAGTGGCAGCGGCGGGATACCAAGAGCGGCACGCTCGGCGACGTGCTGGCGATAGGCTTCAAGCATGATTCTCGATCCTTCGGGTAAGGAGTGGCAAACAAGGCGCCAACCGCTGTCATGGGCTGGCACCTGCTGTATTGCCGTCGCCTGTCTAGCGCAGGCGTCGGCGGAGCAATCGACGCGACGATGTTACGCCCAATTGCCCCAAGGAACAAACGAGTAATCGCCACACAGCATGTGAGATATACTCACAGCCATTCGTTCGATAGTTTTTACTGCAGGCGAATGAAAACGCGAGTAGCCCCAGCAAACCCGAGTTCCAATTAGTCACAGCACAGCATGAGCCAGACACTCCCCCCCTTGAATGCCCTGCGCGCCTTCGAAGCTGCAGCACGCCTGAACAGCTTTTCGCTGGCTGCAAATGAACTGCACGTTACGCACGGCGCGATCAGCAAGCAGATCCGGCACCTCGAAGACTGGCTGGGGCAAGCCCTTTTCGAGCGCCATGGCGGTCGCGTGAAACTGAGCGAAACCGGCTGGCGCTATCTGGTACAGATCCAGGACAGCTTTGACATCATCAGTAGCGCCACCTCGCAATTGCGCGAACCGGTGGTACAACGGCGCCTGACGATCAACTCGACACCGACCCTGGCGATGCGCTGGCTACTGCCGCGGCTGCAGCACTTCCGCGCTGCCAATCCCGATATCGAATTGCGGATTGCCACCTCTGATCGCGACATCAGCCGGCTGGAAAGCCCTTTTGACATCGCGATTCGCCGCGGCCCCGGTGACTGGCCGGGCTTTGTCAGTCACCCTTTCCTGCAGGAATGGGAGCTCCCGCTCTGCCATCCGCAACTGCTCGAGCACAATCCGATCCGTGAGCCTGCCGATCTGGCTCGGCACACCCTGCTGATTGCCGATACACGTCCGGCCGCCTGGCCCCGCTGGCTGACACTGGCCGGGATTCCCGACCTCAAGCCCGCAGCCACGCTGGAATTCGACCATTTCTATCTTGCACTGCAGGCTGCGATTGATGGACTAGGGATCGCGCTGGGCCCACTGCCGATGATGCAGCAGGAACTGGATAACGGTGCGCTCTGTGCGCCACTGGCCAGCCCGGTAGCGCCAGTACGAGGCTATTGCTGGATCGTGCCACGCAATCTGATGGAAGACCCTGCAGTCAGTGCATTCTGCAGCTGGCTGGAAGCGCAGTAAGTATACACCATACCGTATACACTAAAAATCATTGCCAAATAACACCCTCAGCGACATACCCACCATACACATAAGCATCGCACCGATTGGCTCCGCAAATGACAAAGCCGCCCAAGGGCGGCTTTGTCATGGCACGTCAGGCAGATTACTCGGCCTTGGCCGCCTTGGCGACCGGCACCTTCACTTCATAGCGAGTCTTGAGCGCATCCAGATAGGCAAAAGCCTCGCGATTGGCCAGCTGCCGCTGCAGCATGGCAGCAAATTGCTGGCGGGTCTGGGCATTCAATTCCGCAGCTGGTGTTACTTTGTTCACACGCACCAGCAGGTAGCCCTGACCCGGCACTTCGGCACCCACGTACGCGGGCAGCTTGCCTGCATCAACCTTGAAGATCTCCTTCACCGGACCACCTGCCTGCCCATTCAAATCCTGACGCACAGGCTTGCTTTCACCCCAAGTCAGCGCCATGGCAGAGCCCGACTGCAGCTGCTTGAGCTTCGCCTCACCATCCTGCTTGGCCAGCGCAACCGCCTTGTCCTGCTTGAGCATCTGCTCAATCACCGGCTTCACTTCATCCAGCTTGTGCTGCTGCTCCGGCTTGTGCTCCAGCACACGCGCAGCAATGAACATTCCCGGCGCCACTTCGATCGCGGAGGTGTTCTGCTTGTTCTTCAGCACATCGTCGGCAAAGACGGCCTCGATCAGTTTCGGGTTGTTCAGCTGCTGATCCTGCGCACCCTTGCGAGTCAGCCAGTTACTGCTTAGAACAGTCAGCTGGAACTTGTCAGCAGCAGGCTTGAGACTACCGCCTTCCTGATAGAGGAACTCGTTCAGCTCTTCGATCTTCTTCTGTACTTGTTCCTGGGCCGCCTGGTTCTTCAAGCGCCCCTCGATCTCCGGACGCACGTCGGCGAGCTGGCGAGCCTTGATGTCCTCAACCAGCAGGATGCTCAGGCCTTGCGGGCCTTCGACCAGATCGCTGACCTGCCCCTTGGCCAGCTTGAATGCAGCGGCATCAAAGTCGGCATTCTGGCTAACCCCCTTGGCGAGATAGCCGAGATCACCACCATTGGCCGCAGACAGCGCATCCTGCGACTTCTGCTTGGCGACATTGGCAAAATCGGCCGGGTTCTTTTTCAACTGTGCCAGCACTGCTTCGGCATCCTTGCGAACGGCCGCCTTGGCATCTGCGGAGGCATTAGCCGGGTAATTCAGCTGGATCAGGCGAATCTTGCGCTCTTCCTTGGCCAGCTCGCTGCGATGCTCCTCGAAGTACTTGGCCACATCAGCCTCGTTCACCGAGGCCGCCTCGGCGAACTTCTGTGCACTGAGCGTTACGTAGTCGATGCGCACCATCTCCGGCGACTTGAATTTGGCCTGGTTGGCACCGTAGTACTTGCTGATCTCGTCATCGCTGACCGTAGCCTTGGCGAGGTAATCCTGCCCCGGCAGGGTCACGACCGACACCTCGCGGGTTTCGCCCAGAATACGGTTCAGCAGATCCAGCGAAGCATTGCTGACAAAACCAGAGGCAAAAATGGGCTGCAGCAACTGATTGATCAGAACATCCTTGCGCACACTCTCATCATACTGGTCAGCCGTCATGCGGCGCGCCTCGAGTTGCTGCTTGTAAAGTACCTGGATTTCTTCCGTTGTCGGACTGGGCTTGCCGCTGCTCATTGCCAACCCCTTCGCAATCAGGCCCGCGAGATCGGACTGGCTGATCGCCAGCCCTTGCTCTTTGGCCTCAACCGTGAGCAGGCGCTGCTGGATCAATTGCTCGACAATCTGGGCCTTCTCGGCGTCCGGCACTGGCTGCCCCTGCGTGGCAACCGCAAAGTCATAAGGAGTGATCTTGGACCCGGCGACTTTGGCCAGATAGCCTTCGTTGTCGGACATCGCACCGTAACCGGTCACACCGGCGGTAACGATCAGCCCCAGAGAGACAGCACCCAGCAGCACTTGCGCTGCCGTCTTGTGATTTTGGACGTAGTCGAACATTGCGTATAGCACTCCCCTGCTTTTGTGCAGGCATCTTGCCAGATAACGGAACCGCTGTCTGCTATCCGTGTAAGCAAGTCGGAAAATCAAAAGGGCAAACCGAAGTTTGCCCTTGGAGAAACTGGCGGAGCGGACGGGGCTCGAACCCGCGACCCCCGGCGTGACAGGCCGGTATTCTGACCAACTGAACTACCGCTCCGGAACCGGCAAGCGCCTTGCCGGACAGGTACCGCCAAAACAGGCAGACCCGTTCACTCGCCGCCGCCCGTGCAGCCTTGGGCGCTCAGGCGGCGACGGGGATTACTGTACAGCGTCCTTCAGCGACTTGCCAGCGCGGAACTTCGGTTGCTTGGCAGCTTCGATCTTGATGGATTCGCCGGTGCGCGGGTTGCGGCCGGTGCGAGCTTCACGCTCGGCTACATAGAAAGAGCCGAAGCCGACGAGGGTTACTTCCTGGCCGCCTTGCAGAGCACCAGTGATAGCCTCAATCGTAGCGTCCAGAGCTTTACCGGCAGCGGCCTTGGACAGACCTGCGGATTCGGCGATAGCGTCGATCAGTTCCGATTTGTTCACTTACATCCCCTTCGTATTGGTTGAATTTATTCAGTCAGCCGATTGCTCAGCCTTTATATCAAGCAGCAAAAAACAGTGTCAACTAGTGTTTGGTGCTATGTGTTCCCGTTTCCACGGCTGGCTTGTCAGCGGAAGATTCAAGAGCGGCTTCCGCCTCGGCCAGAGGCAAAGGCTGCGACTCCAGCGCCAGTGATAGTACCTGATCAATCCATTTGACGGGATGAATTTTCAGGCCACGCTTCACGTTGTCAGGGATTTCCGCAAGGTCCTTGGCATTCCCCTCGGGAATCAGCACATGCTTGATCCCGCCGCGCAACGCTGCAAGAAGCTTTTCTTTCAAACCGCCAATCGGCAATACTTCGCCGCGCAGCGTGATTTCACCAGTCATGGCAACATCACAGCGCACCGGAATGCCGGTAAGGATCGATGTCAGCGCCGTTGTTATGGCAATACCGGCAGATGGCCCATCCTTGGGGGTAGCCCCCTCGGGCAGATGGATATGAATGTCGTGCTTCTCATAGAAGCCCGGATCAATCCCCAGTGTCGAAGCTCGGGCACGCACCACCGACAGAGCGGCCTGAATCGACTCCTGCATGACCTCGCCCAGCTGGCCGGTCTGAATCATCTTACCCTTGCCGGCGAACTTGACCGCCTCGATGGTCAGCAATTCACCGCCCACCTCGGTCCAAGCCAGACCGGTAACCTGACCCACCTGATTCTGCTTCTCGGCCTGACCGAAATCATAACGGCGCACACCCAGATATTTGTCCAAGCCCTTGGCCGTGACCGTCAGTGTCTTGTCGCTCGGCTTAAGCAGCAACGCCTTGACCACCTTGCGGCAGATTTTGGCGATCTCGCGATCGAGGCTGCGCACCCCCGCTTCCCGGGTGTAATAGCGAATGATCTCGCGCACGGCCGATTCCTGAACGACCATCTCGCCCTCTTTCAGGCCATTGGCCTTCATCTGCTTGGGCACCAGATACTTGAGCGCAATATTGACCTTCTCGTCTTCGGTATATCCCGCGAGCCGAATCACTTCCATGCGATCCAGAAGCGCCGCAGGAATATTCAAGGAATTGGCTGTCGCCACAAACATCACGTCGGACAGATCGTATTCGACTTCCAGATAATGATCGCTGAACGCGTGATTCTGCTCCGGATCAAGCACCTCGAGCAGTGCAGACGAGGGATCACCCCGGAAATCCTGGCCAAGCTTGTCAACCTCATCAAGCAGGAACAGCGGATTTTTCACACCAACCTTGTTCATGCTCTGGAGAATCTTGCCCGGCATGGACCCGATATAGGTACGGCGATGCCCGCGAATTTCAGCCTCGTCACGCACACCGCCCAGCGCCATGCGCACAAACTTGCGATTGGTTGCGCGTGCAATGGATTCACCCAGCGAGGTTTTACCCACACCCGGAGGTCCGACCAGACACAGGATCGGACCCTTCAGCTTCTCGACGCGCTGCTGCACGGCGAGATATTCGACAATGCGTTCCTTGACTTTGTCCAGACCATAATGGTCCGCATCAAGCACCGTCTCGGCCTCGGCAAGATCCTTGCTGATTTTGGTCTTCTTTTTCCAGGGCAGACCAACAATCGTCTCAATGTAATTGCGTACCACCGTCGCTTCAGCGGACATTGGCGACATCATGCGCAATTTTTTCAGCTCGCCCTCGGCCTTTTCTCGGGCTTCCTTGCTCATGCCCACCGTCTTGATGCGCTTTTCCAGCTCATCCAGATCGGCATTTTCATCCAGCTCACCCAATTCCTTCTGGATGGCCTTGACCTGTTCGTTCAGGTAGTACTCGCGCTGGCTCTTCTCCATCTGGCGCTTGACACGACCACGGATACGCTTTTCGACCTGCAGGATATCCAGCTCTGCCTCCAGCTGCTTCAGCAGGTGATCCATGCGATCCTTGACCGATGGCATTTCCAGCACTACCTGCTTCTGCTCGAGCTTGAGGGGCAAGTGCGCGGCAACGGTATCTGCCAGACGACTGGCCGACTCGATACCGGACAGCGAAGTGAGGATTTCCGGAGGGATTTTCTTGTTGAGCTTTACGTACTGGTCAAATTGGGCCAGCAAGGTACGGCGCATGGCCTCGGTCTCGTGACTGAGCTCGTCTTCCGGTGCCAGCGGCTCGGCCACGGCGCTGAAATAACCATCTTCCTCGGTCAAACCATGCAGACGGGCACGCTGACTCCCTTCCACCAGCACCTTGACCGTACCATCCGGCAGCTTGAGCAACTGCAGGACCGTAGCAATTGTCCCCACCTCATAGACATCTGCCAGAGCCGGCTCATCCTTGGCCGCATTTTTCTGGGCAGCCAGCAAAATCGGCGTACCGCTCTCGGTCGCCACTTCAAGGGCACGGATCGATTTGGGCCGCCCCACAAAGAGCGGAATAACCATATGGGGGAAAACCACCACGTCGCGCAAGGGCAACATGGGGAAAGAAACGGGATCGGAAGGCAGAACTTGGGGATCGGACATGGCAGGAAATACGAATCCGCGAAAAAGGTTACTCAAATAATGCGGGCTGGCTCGGCAAAATTCAATGCCAGGCCAGCCCCATCAGCGCGGAAAAACCGAAAACAACTCAGGCAGCCGAATCTGCCGGTACAAATACAGGCTTGGCACCAGCAGTCACCACTTCCTCGGCGACGACCACCTTGGCGACATCCTGCATGGCAGGCAACTCGTACATGGTATCCAGCAAGGTCTGCTCCATGATCGAACGCAAACCGCGTGCACCGGTCTTGCGCTCCATGGCCTTGCGGGCAATCGCCTTGAGCGTTTCAGGCGGCATTTCCAGTAGCACGTCTTCCATTTCGAACAATTTCTGGTATTGCTTGACCAGTGCGTTCTTGGGCTCCGACAGAATGGAAACCAGCGCCTCCTCATCCAGCTCGTCCAGCGTTGCCACGACCGGCAGGCGGCCGACAAACTCCGGAATCAAGCCGAAGCGGATCAAATCATCGGGCTCGACTTCATGCAGCACACTCACCGAGCTGGCTGCTTCATCCTTGCTCACCACTTCTGCACCGAAACCGATGCCGCCCTTGACCGAACGGTTGCGGATGATCTTGTTCAGACCTTCGAACGCGCCACCGCAAATGAACAGGATGTTGGTGGTATCAACCTGCGGCATATCCTGGTTCGGATGCTTGCGACCACCGTGCGGCGGCACCGAAGCAACGGTACCTTCGATCAGCTTCAGCAGCGCCTGCTGGACACCTTCTCCAGATACATCGCGAGTGATCGAGGGATTCTCGGACTTGCGGGCAATCTTGTCGATTTCATCGATATAAATAATGCCGCGCTGCGCCTTTTCGACATCGTGATCACATTGCGCCAGCAACTTGGCAATAATGTGCTCGACGTCTTCACCGACGTAACCAGCTTCAGTCAGTGTTGTGGCATCGGCCATCACGAAGGGCACATCCAGCAGGCGCGCCATGGTCTGAGCCAGCAGCGTCTTGCCCGAGCCGGTCGGCCCGATCAGCAGGATATTGGATTTCGACAGTTCAACACTTTCGTCATCCTTGATCTTTCCCTTGGTCGCCAGACGCTTGTAGTGGTTGTAAACCGCCACAGCGAGAATTTTTTTTGCACGCTCCTGCCCGATCACATACTGATCGAGCACATTGCGGATCTCCGTCGGCAGAGGCAGCTTCTTGCCGGAAGGAGTTTGGGCATCCTCGATGCCAATCTGGGCAATTTCGTCTTTCAGGATGTCATTGCACAGCTCGATACACTCGTTGCAGATGAATACCTGCGGACCTGCCACCAGCTTCACGACTTCATGCTGGCTTTTGCCGCAGAAAGAGCAATAGAGGAGTTTGTCGCTGTTTTTTTCGGACATGATGCTAATCACCCAAGCCTGCCCGAAACGGCAGGCTGTTCAGAAACAAACGCCGCCAGATCAACTGGCGGCGTGCTAAGGCGTTGGCCAGCCTCAGGCGGCTTGGCCGCCGCGAGAAACCAGCACTTCGTCGATCAGGCCGTAGGCCTTGGCCTCGGCTGATGACAGGAAATTGTCGCGATCAGTATCGCGCTCGATCGTTTCGACCGATTGACCAGTATGTTTCGCCAGCAATTCGTTGAGCTGACGCTTGGTCTTGATCAGCTCCTTGGCATGGATCTCGATATCCGAGGCCTGGCCAGCCAGACCACCAATCAGCGGCTGATGGATCATGATGCGGGAATTCGGCAAGGCAAAGCGCTTACCCTCGGCACCACCCGCCAGCAGGAACGCGCCCATGGAGGCTGCCATACCGATGCACAGCGTGGAAACCTGCGGCTTGATGAATTGCATGGTGTCGTAAATCGACATGCCGGCAGTCACCGAGCCACCCGGCGAATTGATATACAGATGGATGTCCTTGTCCGGATTTTCCGATTCAAGGAACAACAGCTGTGCCACCACGAGGTTGGCGGTCTGGTCATTGACCGGACCGACCAGGAATACGACCCGCTCTTTCAGCAGTCGCGAGTAGATATCATACGAGCGTTCGCCACGCCCGCTCTGCTCCACGACCATCGGGATATACCCGAGATTTTGCGGATCGAATTCCATTCAGTTACCTCGTTGTGTCAGTCAGATCAGCCTTGCTGGCCCATCAGGTCTTCAAAGCCCACGGCTTCGTCAGCAACCTTGGCACGCGCCAGCACGAATTCAACCACGTTGTCTTCCAGCGCCATCGACTCCGGGCCAGCCAGACGTTGGGCATCCTGGTAGTACCAGGCCACCACTTCAGCCGGATCTTCGTAATTCTGCGCCAGATCTTCAACGATCGCCTTGACCTGCTCCGGCTTGGCAACCAGCTCGTTAGCCTTGACCAGCTCGGCCAGCGCCAGACCCAGATGCACGCGGCGACGGGCTTGCGCCTCGAAGAATTGCGGGTTGAACGGTACCAACTTGGGGTCGATGCCACGCTGTTTCAAGTCAGCCTTCGCACCCTCGACCAGACGGCCGATTTCCAGACCGATCAGCGCCTTCGGCAGTTCCACCGGAGTCACCTCCAGCAGCGCATTCATCACGTTTTCCTTGGCGCGAGCCTTCAGGCGGAAGCGGACTTCGCGCTCGAGGTTGGAGCGCACTTCGGCACGCATCTTACCCAGATCGCCGTCTTCGATGCCGAGGCTCTTGGCGAAATCGGCATTCAGTTCCGGCAGCTTGGCTTCGGCAACATTCTTCACGGTAATGGAGAATACGGCAGTCTTGCCGGCGACATCCTTGCCGTGATAGTCCTCAGGGAACTTCACGTCAACATTCTTGGCTTCGCCTTCCTTCATGCCAACGACGCCCTGCTCGAAGTCCGGCAGCATCTGGCCCTTGCCGATCAGGAACGCATAGTTGTCGGCCTTGCCGCCTTCGAAGGCTTCGCCATCGATGGTTCCGGCGAAGTCGATGATCACACGATCACCTTCGGCTGCAGCACGCTCGACGCGCTCGAAGCGAGTACGTTGCTTGCGCAGGATCTCGACAGTCTTTTCCACTTCGGCATCGCTGACTTCCAGTACCGGCTTCTTGACTTCAGCAGCAGCCAGATCGCCGATCTGCACTTCCGGATAAACCTCGAAGGTCGCCACAAATTCGAACTGGTCAGCAGACGGCTCGCCATCCTTCGGCTCGAAGCGCGGATAGCCGGCAACCTGCAGATTCTGCTCGGTCACTGCTTCGGCAAAGGCGCGTTCGACGGTTTCACCCAGCACTTCTTCCTGTACGCGGAAGCCGTATTGCTGAGCCACGATGTTCAGCGGAGCCTTGCCCGGACGGAAACCGTCGATCTTGGCAGTCTTGGCTACGCGCTTGAGGCGGCCATCAACCTGCTTGGCGATTTCAGTACGCGGTACCGCGATGGCAAAGCGGCGCTCGAGGCCGGCCAGAGTTTCCAGTTGTGCTTGCATTTCTTAACTTTCCTCGAACTGTGATCCGCAAGCCGCAAAGGCTCTGCGTGAAAATCACCACAGGCTATGGGTTCAAAACAATCGAAAGAATTCTGGTGCGCGAGGGGGGACTCGAACCCCCACACCTTGCGGCGCTGGAACCTAAATCCAGTGCGTCTACCAATTTCGCCACCCGCGCAGATGTCTGATACCACCGGCGTTTCTGCCGGCGTTTACAACTAAGCCGTCGATTATAGGGTAAAGCCGCGCAGAAAAACAAACCCCACCTTGCAGACGCTTGGCGAGCCGTGCAGCGAGTGGCTATACTTTCCGCGCCGATCAACACAGTCAGAGACGGGTTATCAACCCGCCACCGCAGGACCGCCATGAAAAAAATCGAAGCCATCATCAAGCCGTTCAAACTCGACGAAGTGCGCGAATCGCTGTCGGAACTGGGCATCTCCGGCCTGACCGTCACCGAAGTAAAGGGTTTCGGGCGCCAGAAAGGTCACACCGAGCTCTATCGTGGCGCCGAATATGTCGTGGATTTCCTGCCCAAGGCCAAGATCGAAGTCGTCATCAGCGATGACAAGGTCGACGCGGCCATCGAGGCCATCATCAAGGCAGCTCACACCGGCAAGATCGGAGACGGCAAGATTTTTGTCACCCCGGTCGAGCATGTGGTACGCATCCGTACCGGCGAAACCAACGACGAAGCCGTCTAAGCTCGTTCCACTGCACAAGCCCGCCTTCACGGCGGGCTTTTGTGTATCCACCCAAACCGCGTCACACACATACCCACAGACGTATTTCCCGCATGATCAGGAAAACAAGGATCAAGAGGCCAATACGTCAAACCACGCAATTCTGCGGATTACCTGCCAGATATGCCGCGACATTATCGATCAGCTGGCCAGCCAGTCGTGACATGGTTTCCTGGCTCGCCCACGCCACATGCGGCGTCAGCAGCAGGTTGGGCAGATTGACCTCCAGCAGGGCATTGCCGGCACGTGGCGGCTCCTCGACCAGCACATCCAGCCCCGCACCAGCCAGACGGCCGGCCCGCAGCGCCTCCAACAGGGCGATTTCGTCAACCAGTCCGCCGCGCGAGGTATTGATGAGAATGCACGAGGGCTTGAGTTGCGCCAGCTCGTCACGGCCGATCAGATTGCGCGTCTGCGCAGTAAGTGGACAGTGCAGACTCAGCACATCGGCCTGTGCCAGCGCCTCGGCAAACGGCACATAACCTGAGCGTATCTGCTCGGCACCCTGGTGCTCGGCCCACACGATACGCATGCCGAAGGCCTCGGCCAGCCGCGCCGTTGCCTGCCCCAGCGCGCCACGCCCAAGCAGCACCAAGGTACTGCCGGCCAGATCGTGCATGGGCGCACCAAAGTGGCAGAATCCTTGCGCCCGCTGCCATGCTCCCGCCGCCAGATCGGCGCGATACGCCAGCAACTGCCGGCGCAAGACAAGCATCAGCATCAGCGCATGTTCAGGTACACCGGCGACCGCATAATCGCGGATATTGCACACCCGAATACCCCGCTGGCGGCATGCATCGAGATCGATGTTGTTGTACCCGGTCGCGGCCACAGCAACCAGACGCAGCGACGGTGCCGTATCTAGCAACTCCGACGTGACCGGCACCTTGTTGGTGACGCACACCGTCGCCGAACCCAGCCTTTGCAGCGCCTCTTGCGGTGTACTGCCCGGGTAATTTACCCAGCGGTGCGGCTGCGACAAACCGGGCAGTGGCACGGGAAGCGTGGCACTGTCCAGAAACACAATTTCGGGAACAACAGCATTATCACTCATGGGTATATCCGCCAAATCCATTCAAAATAAAGCCGCCAAACCCATACATGGCAACGTATCAATGCGCCAAGCGCACGGGCAGCATCCGGATGGCTTCGGCATTCGAAGGAGAGAACACCATTTCTGCGGCCTGCTGCCAGGGCACCCAGCGAAAGCGCCGATGCTCACGCGCGGACAAGCTCACCGCCTGTGCCTCAGGGATTTCCAGACTGAATACATGCTCGGTATTCGTCGTCACCCCTGGCGCATAACGATGCCGCCAGAGTTCGTAGATTTCAAAATCACTGCAGTACTGCCAGTCCCGCAGTACACCCTGCTCGGCTCGCAGGCCGGTCTCTTCGAGCACCTCGCGGCAGGCCGTCTGCCACAAGCTCTCGTCACCATCGCGGCCACCCGTGACACTTTGCCAGGCCTCGGTGAAATCGGTACGTTCCAGCAGCAGCACCTGCAGATCAGGCGTGTGCACGACAACGAGGACGGAAATCGGCTGTTTATAGTTCATCGCGGCATTATACAATTGCCCGATGGACTCACAACGCCCACCCTTGCGCACCCTGCCCGGCCGCGACCAATTCCCGCTACTGCAGGCGCAGCCGGAACTGATCTACCTCGACAGCGCGGCCACCAGCCAGAAGCCACTTGCCGTGCTGGACGCCGAGCGCGACTTCTACACCCGCGACTATGCCAATGTGCACCGCGGCAGCTACCAGCTCGCCGCACGCGCCACGGCCGCCTACGAAGGAGCCAGGGCGCGGGTCGCCCGTTTTCTGAATGCCGAGGCGGACGAAATCGTCTTTACCCGCGGCTGCACCGAAGCCATCAACCTCGTTGCAGCAAGCTGGGGCTGCTCACTCAAGGCTGGCGATGAAATTCTCGTGAGTACACTGGAACACCACGCCAACATCGTACCCTGGCAATTGCTGGCGGCACGCTGTGGCGCCATCGTCCGGCCGATTCCGCTCAATCAAGACGGCCAGATTGATCTGGCGGCCTTCCACCGGCTACTCGGCCCGCGAACCCGGCTACTGGCCATCACCCAGGCCGCCAACGCCACCGGCACTCGTCCGCCGCTCGCCGAAATACTGGCCGCAGCCCGCGCACATGGCGTGACCACGCTGGTCGATGGCGCTCAGGGCGTGGTCCATGACACGCACGACATGCAGGCACTAGGCGCGGATTTCTACGCCTTTTCCGGGCACAAGCTGTTTGGCCCGACCGGCATCGGCGTGCTGTACGGTCGCGGAGCACTACTGCAAGACATGCCGCCGTGGCAGGGCGGCGGCGAAATGATCGAAAGCGTCAGCTTTGACGGCACCCGCTTTGCCGAAGCCCCCCAGCGCTTCGAAGCAGGAACACCGCCCATCGCGCAGGCGGTGGGCCTGGCCGCCGCGCTGGACTGGCTCAGCCAGTACGACCTTGCCCACTGGGAGCTACACGAACTGGCACTGCAACACCAGCTGGAAGCAGGCTTGTCGCTCATGCAAGGCGTCCATGTCCTGGCCCGCCACACCGAGCGTGCGCCCATCAGTTCGTTGCACTTCTCCGGCGCCCACCCCTATGATGTCGCGCAGTTTCTCGATGCCCGCAGCATTGCGGCACGCGTGGGACAGCACTGCGCCCAGCCATTGCTGGCTCACCTCGGGGTCAGCAGCACCCTGCGCCTCTCTTTCGGCCCGCACAATACCACCAGCGACGTCGAGCAGGTACTCGCCGCACTGGCGGAAACCCTGGATCTGCTGGCATGACGGCGAACATCCCATTCCCCGCTCACCCTTTCGGCCAGCAGATCGATCAACACAACATTGAGCAGCGGCTGGCACAGGCCAACGGCTGGGAGGCCAAAAATCGTCTGTTGGTTCAGCTGGCGCGCGAACTCCCGGACTGGCCGGCAGAACTGCGCACACAGGAACGGCTCGTCAGCGGCTGCGAAAGCCGGGTCTGGTTGCATATCAGGGAAGACCGCGGGCACTTTCAGATCAGCGCCGACAGCGATTCCCGCATCGTGAAGGGACTACTGACACTGGTGCTGACGGCCTATCACGACAAAACCACCGGCGAGATTGCCAGTTTCGACCTGGAGCGATGGATCGAAAAGCTGGGCCTGCTGCGCTTTCTGTCTGCCTCGCGCGGTAACGGCCTGCGGGCCATCACGCGTGAAATCGTGCAACAGACACAATACCCACACCAGTAATCAATTCAAGGCCATATATATAAAGGCCTGCATGCGCATACCCATACAGCCATCATCTATGGCTACGTGTTTTCTCCGATTGCCGCGACGCAGTAGAACGTAGGATGCTCGCTGGGTACCCATCCACACCGGAGCAATTCATGCTGAACAAACTGACTTGCGGTCTGCTACTGGCCGCCAGCCTGCTGGGCACGTCGGCCGTCGCCGCAGAAAAAACCCTGACCGCCGGCACCGACGCCACCTTTGCGCCATTCGAAATGCTGAATGAAAAGCGCGAAATCATCGGCTTTGACGCAGAGCTGATCCAGGCCATTGCCGCCAAGGCCGGCCTGAAGGTAAAACTGGTCAACACGCCATGGGAAGGGCTGTTTGCCGGCCTGGCCAATGGCGAACGGGATCTGGTCATTGCCGCCGTCACCATCACGCCGGAACGCAAGCAGACCATGGATTTCAGCGAACCCTATTTCGAAGCCAAACAGCTGCTTGTCGTACCGGCCAGCAGCAAAATCACATCGCTCGCAGAACTGAAGGGCAGGAAAATCGGGGTACAAACCGGCACCACGGGTGACAGTGTAGCCCAGAAAGCTTTCGGCAAAACCAGCCCGAATATCCGCCGCTATGAAAGCATCCCGCTGGCCCTGACCGAGCTGAAGGATGGAGGCATCCAGGCCGTCGTGGCCGACAACGGCGTGGTACGCAACTACCTGCATAACAATCCGAATCTGAAACTGCGCACAATCGAAGACAACAGCTTTGCCAAAGAGTATTACGGTATCGCCGTCAAGAAAGGCAACAAAGCCCTGCTCGACAAGCTGAACCAGGGGCTTGCCGGCATCAAGGCTGACGGCAGCTACGCCCGCATCACCAGCAAGTATTTCGGCCAGTAAATCTGAGCCAGCCCTGGCGGCAATTGCCGCCGGGCATTCGGGCATCTATGCTGCAGTAACCCAGCCTTGCCTCGGCTACCACACCATGCAAAAAGCACTCGACCCGGCCGTCGCCGAACAACTGCTCAAGAATATTGTCATTCCGCCCCGCCCGGCCATTCTGGCCGAGCTGGATCGCGAGCAGCGCCGCGAAGAGCCGGACTTCGACCGTATCAGCCAGCTGATCAGCAGTGATCTGACCCTGTCCGCCGCGGTACTGAAAACCATCAACTCGCCATTGATGAAATTGCCGCAGAAGATTTCATCGGTAAATCACGCCCTGCAGCTGCTGGGACTCAATAACGTCTGCAACATTGTCCAGGGTCTGTCGCTCGGACACATCATGCCGAAAAAGCCCGGAGCACAGCTCGAGCAATTCTGGGAAAGCTCGAACCGCATCGCCATGATCAGCGCCTATCTCGCCGGCGGCATCCACGGCATCAGCGAAGATGAAGCTCACACCTTCGGCATGTTCCACAACTGCGGCCAGCCCCTGATGGCCGCACGCTATGGCAATTATCCGGAATCGATGCGCAAGGGCGAGCGCATGTCGCGAGAAGAATTCATCGCTCTGGAGATCAGTCGTCACAACACCAGCCACAATGTCGTCGGCTACCTGCTGGCGCGGGCATGGCTACTGCCCGAGCCAATGACGCTGGCCATCCTGAACCACCACGATTACGCCATCTTCGACCACCCCGAAGACGGTGACTGGCACCACGTCTGCACACTGATTGCGATCGCCAGTCTGTCCGAGCACATTTTCAAGATGTATGTAAAGCAGTTCGAGCACGTCGAATGGCGACTCATCGAGCCCAAGCTCCTCAATCATCTGGCGCTGGAGCTGGAAGAATTCGAAGACATGGTCGACGCGGTTCACGACATGCTGATCAACGATTCCAATTAAGACGCGCACATATAGGCCGCCACAAAACCTACAGCTGGTCGCTAACGACATCCAACCTGCGCCCCCCGTTAGCTGCCAGCACTGAATCTGCAGCCGCAACCCGGCACGGCTGAGGTAGAATCCGCGCATGTCTCAAGCCGCCTGTTTTCATTGCACGGAACCCGTAGCGGAAACTGCCAAGTTCCCTGTCAACTACCGTGAACAAACTCACCCTTGTTGTTGCGCCGGCTGCCAAGCCATCGCCCAGACGATCATCGACAGCGGACTGGGGCGCTACTACGACGACCGTACCGATGCAGCCACCCAGGCCAACCCGTTACCGGCAGAAGTGCTTGAGCAGATCCGCCTGTACGACGACGAAGCAATGCAGCGCAACTTCGTCGATCAGTCCGGCGAGGCAAGCCGCGAAGCTCATCTCTTGCTCGAAGGCATCACCTGCGCCGCCTGCATCTGGCTGAACGAGCAGCACATCGGGCGCCTGCAGGGCGTACAACTGGTCAGCATCAACTACACAACCCATCGGGCGCGGATACGCTGGAACCCAGCTCAGATCAAGCTCTCCGAAATCCTTGAGGCGATTGCCGCAATCGGATATCGCGCAACACCTTACGACCATGCGAGAGCAGAAGCCGCCTGGCAGAAACGGCACAAACAGGCTCAGTTCCGGCTATGGACAGCTGGTCTGTCGATGATGCAGGTAATGATGTTCGCGGTTCCCGTCTACCTGGCCGAACCCGGAGATATTGCCCCACAGTGGCTACTGATGATGAACTGGGCCAGCATGCTGCTCACGCTGCCGGTAGTACTCTATTCCAGCTGGCCATTCTATCAATCTGCCTGGCGCGATCTCAAAGCACGCCGGGCCGGAATGGATCTCCCGGTCACCGTAGGAGTTCTCGCAGCCTTCATCGCCAGCCTCCCCCCTTTGTTAAGCGGGCGAGGTGAAGTCTATTTCGACTCGGTAACCATGTTCGTCTTTCTGCTGCTGGGCGGGCGTTATCTGGAAATGCGCGCCAGACAGCGGGCAGGTGCGGCAACCGAGCGACTGGTCAAGCTCATTCCTGCATTCACGCACCGGCTCAGCGAGACGGCTGACGGCCAACGCCTGGAGGAGTACCCCGTCAGCCAGCTCCGCCCGGGGGATCGGGTCGTATGCCGGCCCGGCGAAATAATACCGGCGGATGGAGTAATCATCGAAGGGCAAACCGAAGTCAACGAAGCCCTGCTCACCGGTGAAAGCACGCCCATCTGCAAGGCAGTCGACGACGAAGTCACTGGGGGTGCAAGCAACCTGCTTTCACCAATCACCATTCGCGTCAGCGAGGTCGGCGACCACACAAGACTAGCCGCGATAGTCCGCCTGCTCGACCGTGCCATGCAACACAAACCGCGACTGGCACAACTGGCTGACCGCATCTCCGGCTGGTTTGTCCTGATATTGCTGCTAGTAGCAGCTGCCACCTGGTGGTTCTGGCATCTGCATGACCCCATTCACGCCCTGCCCATCACCGTAGCCGTTCTGGTCATTTCCTGTCCCTGCGCCTTGTCTCTGGCGACCCCTGCGGCACTGGTCGCAGCAACCGGACACCTCGCGACCCACGGGATCCTGAGTCACCGTCCCGACAGCCTGGAAGATACTGCACAGATCACCGATATCGTTTTCGATAAAACCGGCACCCTGACATTAGGCCAGCCCGCATTGCAAGAGCAGATCATGCTCCACGGCTCTCCCCATCACGCCCGCGAGCTCGCTGCCGCGCTGGAGGCCACCTCCTCCCACCCGCTGGCAAAAGCCCTGCAACAAGAAGGCTGCACACCCGCGCAAGACATCACGTATTTGCCCGGCGGGGGCCTGACTGGCCTGATTGATGGAGAACCCTACTGGATCGGCCACCCCGACTTCATCCGGGCGAACTGCCCGGCACCCGAACCGGCACCCCTGCCATACGGAGGAACCGGAACAGTAGTCGTACTGGCTTCAGCCACGCACTGGCTGGCTCTGTTCATTCTGCAGGATCAATTGCGCGAAAATGCAGCCGCTGCAATCTCCAGGCTGCAACAGCTTGGCCTGAATGTACACTTGCTATCCGGTGACAATCGGCAAACTGTCGAGCATGTGGCCGGTTTGCTTGGCATTTCAAAGCATCGCGCGGCTGCCAGCCCCGAGCAGAAGCTCGACTATGTACAAAAACTACAACAGTCGGGACGGCGGGTGCTGATGCTGGGTGACGGGGTCAACGATGCCCCGGTGCTTGCTGCTGCCGAAGTTTCCATGGCAATGGGCAGCGGGGTCGATATCAGCCACGCCGCTGGCGACATGGTACTGCTAAATAACCAGCTAACCGGAGTCGTGACGCTGCTTGCACTCGCGCGCAAGACACGCAGCATAATTCGTCAGAATCTGGCGTGGGCACTATTGTACAATGCGGCCGCAATTCCTCTTGCTGCATGCGGTTATGTAACCCCCTGGATTGCCAGTGCCGGCATGGCCGCAAGTTCATTACTGGTCGTCATGAATGCACTGCGACTGACACGAGCCCGAACAGGAATGCAAAAATAATGGAAAGCCTCTACCTTCTCATTCCGCTTTCTGTTCTACTCGTATTTCTGATTGGCCTGATCTTCTGGTGGTCTGTCCGCAGCGGACAATTTGACGATCTCGAAGGCCCGGGCTGGCGCGTCCTGCAGGACGATGACAAGCCAGCCGACACAGCTGCCGAAACGAAAAAAAACAACTGACTGACCTTGTCCGGAAGAGTACAATCCGCCCCGTCAGAACCGGCAACTGAATTGACTTCGATCAATTCCCCATACAGCTAACAGGGTTATGCTCGCGAGCGAGGATTTCCGTCCCATGACGGCAGTTCTATGCATAAGCAGGCGGTAACCCTTCCGGGCTGCCGGCTTGCAAAAAAAAAACACTACGTAAGCTATCCTGAGCCGGTCAGCCGGCCGGCTTATGGAGATCAATCGGAGCGCTCTTATGGAAAACCAAGCCACATACAATTACCACGTGGTGCGGCAATTCGCGATCATGACCGTGATCTGGGGGATTGTCGGGATGCTGGTCGGCGTCATCTGTGCTGCACAGATGTACTGGCCAGAACTGAATGTCGGACCTTACCTGCACTTCGGGCGTCTGCGCCCGCTGCACACCAACGCAGTGATTTTTGCGTTTGGTGGCTGTGCACTGTTTGCTACTTCCTATTACGTGGTACAGCGCACCTGTAACGCACGTCTGTTCTGCGACAAGCTCGCCGCCTTCACCTTCTGGGGCTGGCAGTTGGTTATTGTCCTTGCCGCCATCACATTGCCGCTCGGCATCACCTCCGGCAAGGAATATGCCGAACTCGAATGGCCGATCGACATTCTGATCACCGTGGTATGGGTATCCTATGCCATCGTGTTCTTCGGTACGCTCGCCAAGCGCAAGGTTCAGCATATCTACGTCGCCAACTGGTTCTTTGCCGCCTTCATCCTGGCTGTGGCACTGCTGCACCTGGTCAACAGCATGGCCATTCCGGTGACGCTGACCAAGTCCTACTCGGTGTATGCCGGTGCCGTTGATGCCATGGTTCAGTGGTGGTACGGTCACAATGCCGTCGGTTTCTTCCTGACTGCAGCCTTCCTGGGCATGATGTACTACTTCGTTCCGAAGCAGGCTGGCCGCCCGGTTTACTCCTATCGCCTCTCGGTCGTGCACTTCTGGGCGCTGATCTTCACCTACATGTGGGCCGGCCCGCACCACCTGCACTACACCGCCCTGCCTGACTGGACCCAGTCGCTGGGCATGGTGTTCTCGCTGATTCTGCTCGCGCCGAGCTGGGGTGGCATGATCAACGGCATCATGACGCTGTCGGGTGCATGGCACAAACTGCGCAGCGATCCGATCCTGAAGTTCCTGATCACTGCTCTGTCCTTCTACGGCATGTCGACCTTTGAAGGCCCGATGATGTCCATCAAGACTGTCAACGCCCTGTCACACTACACCGACTGGACGGTTGGCCACGTGCACTCCGGCGCACTGGGCTGGGTTGCCATGATCTCCATCGGTTCGATCTATTACCTGATCCCGCGCCTGTTCAACCGCGACGAAATGCACTCCACCAAGCTGATCGAAGCCCACTTCTGGCTCTCGACCGTCGGCGTGGTGCTCTACATCTCCTCGATGTGGATTGCCGGTGTGACCCAAGGCCTGATGTGGCGTGCCGTAAACGAAGACGGCACCCTGATGTATGCCTTCATCGATGCAGTCAAGGCCTCGTATCCGTACTACTTCATCCGCTTCCTGGGTGGCGCGATCTTCCTCTCCGGCATGGTTCTGATGCTCTACAACGTGCTGCGTACGGCATTTGCCGGCAAGGCGGTTGACGCACCGATTCCGGCCGTAGCCGCACACGCACACTAATCCGGGAGAAGAACAAAAATGGAAAAAATCCAGAAAATGATCGAAGAAAACGTCGTATGGCTCATCGTACTGACGTTCCTGACCATCAGTGTTGCGATGCTGGTGGAAATCCTGCCGCTGATGTTCAGCAAATCGGTTACCAAGCCGATTGACGGTGTAAAACCGTACACCGCACTGCAGCTGGCCGGCCGTGATGTGTATATCCGCGAAGGCTGTTACAACTGCCACTCGCAGATGATCCGCCCGTTCCGCGCCGAAACCGAGCGCTATGGCCATTACTCCGTTGGTGGCGAGTCAGTTTACGACCATCCCTTCCAGTGGGGCTCCAAGCGTACAGGCCCGGACCTGGCTCGTGTCGGTGGTCGCTATTCCAATGAATGGCACTATGCTCACCTGATTAATCCGCGCGACGTGGTTCCGGAATCCAACATGCCGGCATTCCCGTGGCTGGCAGCCAATCTGGTCGATGCCGAACTGGTACCGAAGAAGATGGCTGCGCTGCGCAAGGTTGGCGTACCGTATTCCGATGAAGACATCGCCGGTGCAGCCAAGGCCGTCGAAGGCAAAACCGAAATGGATGCCGTCATTGCCTACCTGCAGGGCCTTGGTCTGGCTCTGAAGAACAAGCGGTAATCGCGCAATGGATATGCAGAACGACTTGCGGATCATCGTCACCGTACTGGGCATGCTGTGCTTTCTGGCCATCTGTATCTGGGCCTACGGCAAGCGCAGCAAGACCCGTTTTGACGAAATTGCCGAGGACGTCATCAAGGATGACGACTCGCCTTCCGCCAGCCAGCGTTCCTGAATAAGCTCGGAGAATACAAATGGACTTCACAAGCGGCTTCTGGCCGGTCTATATCCTGGTCATGGTCATCATCTCCATCAGCTTCGTGCTGGTGGTGCTGGTGACCCAGACCAAAATGAAAATCAAGAAGGGTGAAAAGGTCGAAGTCACCGGCCACAAGTGGGACGGCGACCTCGAGGAATACAACAATCCGCTGCCGGGCTGGTGGGTTGTCATGTTTTACATGACTATCGTGTTCGCTGTCGGCTACCTGATCATGTACCCGGGCTCGGGCGTATCCCAGGGCAAGTTCGGCTGGTCCTCGCACGGCCAGCATGCTTCGGAAGTTGCCGCGGCCAACCAGAAGTTCGGTCCGATCTATGCGGAATTCGCCAAGACCCCGATTCCGGAACTGGCCAAGAATGAAAAAGCCGAGCTGCTGGGCAAGCGTCTGTTCCAGACCTATTGTATCCAGTGCCATGGCAGCGATGCCCGCGGCGCCAAGGGCTACCCGAATCTGACCGACAAGACCTGGCTGTGGGGCGGCACTCCGGAAAAAATCACCGAGACTATTTCTCATGGTCGCGTCAACCAGATGCCGGCCTTTGGCGTAGTTCTCGGCGAAGAAAAGGTGCGCGACGTCGCCAACTATGTCCTGAAAATCTCGGGCAACAAGCACAATGATGCACGTGCGACCCGTGGCGAGATCATCTTCAAGACGGCTCAGCCACTGGCCTGCGCCAGCTGCCACGGCCCGGACGGCAAGGGCAATCCGGAATCCGGAATCCCCAACCTGACCGACAAGGACTGGCTGTACGGTGTTTCCGAAGCCACCATCGTGGAAACCATCACTAATGGCCGTCAGAACCAGATGCCGGCCTGGAAGGAATTCCTCGGCGATGACAAGGTTCACCTGCTGGCCGCTTATGTCTATGGCCTGAACGCCAAACAAGACAAGTAACACCATTGCACTAGCGCAATGCGGGCGAGGAAACTCGCCCGTTTTGCTTTGCGTGATCACCGTTGCAGTATTTTTATATCATTTAATAGTATATATTTACATAATATGTACTAAGGCCATGCCCTACCCCGGCATGCAGGGAGACGATGATGAGCAACAAGCTGAAGGATATCCCCGTCAAAGTGGTTGATGTGCGGGCAGATGGCGAGATAGAGGAGATCAGTCTCTACGCCAAGCACAAAAAACTCTATCCGCGCTGGATCAACGGCTTTTTCAACAAATGGCGGATTCTGCTGGTTGTCATCACGCAACTGTTCTTCTACGGCATGCCCTGGCTGCAGATTCACGATCGGCAAGCATTGCTGTTCAATCTGGTCGAGCGCAAGTTCTACATTTTTGGCCTGGTTCTACTGCCGCAAGATTTCATTTATCTCACCGCCCTCCTGCTGCTCTCGGCACTGGGGCTATTTGTCTGGACCGCCATCGGCGGCCGGCTATGGTGCGGCTACGCCTGTCCTCAGACGGTCTATACCGAAATCTTTCTCTGGATAGAGAAATGGGTCGAGGGTGATCGCGCGGCACGCATCAAACTCGACAATGGTCCGCTCAATGCGCGCAAGCTGCGCCTGAAAGCCACCAAGCACACCCTCTGGATTCTGCTGGCGCTGTGGACCGGCTTTACCTTTGTCGGTTTCTTTACCCCGATCCGCGAGCTCGCAGGCTCGGTGGGGGCGATGACACTGGGACCATGGGAAACGTTCTGGATCCTGTTCTACGGTTTTGCCACCTACGGCAATGCCGGCTGGATGCGCGAACAGGTCTGCAAGTACATGTGCCCCTATGCCCGCTTCCAGAGTGCCATGTTCGACAAGGACACCCTGATCATCAGTTACGACGCCGAGCGTGGCGAACCGCGCGGCAGTCGCAAGAAAGGCAGCGACTACAAGGCACAAGGCCTGGGCGAATGCATCGACTGCACGATGTGCGTGCAGGTCTGTCCGGTAGGAATCGACATCCGCAACGGCCTGCAATACGAATGCATCGGCTGTGCGGCCTGTATTGATGCCTGTGACGAGGTCATGGACAAGGTCGGCTACCCGCGCGGACTGGTTCGCTACACCACCGAGAATGCCCTCCAGCACCAGTACGCCGAACAGGACATCATCAAGCATCTGCGCCGTCCGCGCGTACTGCTTTACGGTGCGATTCTGGGGATCGTCTTTATCGCAATGGTAACGTCATTGGTGCTGCGCAAGCCGCTGAAGGTGAATATCAACCGTGACCGCGTAGCACTGGTACGCACCGATAGCGAAGGCTGGCTGGAAAACGCCTATCGCGTACAAATCCAGAATGCATCGGAAAAAACACGCCGCTTCGTCATCACCGTAGAAGGACAGCCTGGCATCAGGATGGAAGCCGAGAAGCACGGCATTCTCAAGCTGGAACCAACGGAGACCAACGATGTCGCAGTACGGGTCAAGCTTGCCCCGGATGTCGCCGGCCCGGGCAGCCACCCGATCCTCATCACGGTGACCGCCGAGGATGACCCAGCCATTACCACCAAGGAAAAGGCCACCTTCATTGGCCAGTAAACGATGCAAGATAACGCGAAACCCTGGTATACCCATTCCTTCGTCTGGCTGCTGATTGCTCTGCCGGCCACGGCAGTGATCGCCAGCGGCCTGCTGATCTATCAGGCGGCCTCCACCGCCGACGGACTGGTTGCCGATGACTATTACAAGGCCGGACAGGAAATCAACAAGGATCTCCACCGAGACGAGGCGGCCACCAAACTCGGCATCAACGCGCAACTGATGCTTTCCGCTGATGGCAAGCACATCCGCGTGCTTTTCACGGCCCCGCCTCCCGGCCAGCAGCTACAACTCAAGCTACTGCACCCAACCCGTTCGGGACTCGATCATGTTTTGCCGCTCACTGCGCAGGGTGGACAGATATGGCAGGCCAGCATCGACCGGCCACTGGAAAGTGCCCGCTGGAAAATCGAACTCAGCGATCAGGGCAAAAACTGGCGGCTGACCGGCAACTGGCGGGCTGACGCCATCGAGCCGGCGCAACTGGGCACGACCGCTTCAGCCGTCAGCCACTAGCAGGCTGTTGAAAACAGCCTGCGATCCGTTTTTCTCGGCAAAGCCGGGAAAAATGTATGAAATACAAAAAAGGCGTTGATTTTCAGTTGGTGGATTGCGCCGGGCTTGGCCCGGTTCTTGATGCCAGAGAATAGACCGACTTTTCAACACACTGCCAGGCAGGGGGGGAACCCAATCATGCATGAGACCATTACCCTTGCAGGTGGCTGCTTCTGGTGCCTTGAGGCGGTATATAGCCGTATCAAAGGAGTGACAAGGGTCAGATCCGGATACATGGGTGGGCATAGGGAAAACCCCAGCTATGAGCAGGTATGCACCGGCGTATCCGGACATGCCGAAGTCGTACAGCTCGAATTCGACCCGCAGTTGCTCAGCCTCGACGATTTGCTGGACGTGTTTTTCACGATTCATGATCCGACCAGCAAGGATAGACAAGGCAATGATGTCGGCACGCAGTACCGCTCCGGCATTTACTGGCACTCAGCCGAACAAGAAGCCACCATCCGCGCCAGCGTGGCCCGCTGGCAGGAATCCTACCCGCGCCCCATTGTTACCGAGCTGCGGGCAGCGAGCACTTTCTGGCCTGCGGAAGCGGAGCATCACGACTACTACAACCGCCACCCGGTCCAGCCTTACTGCGCCATCATCATCGCGCCCAAGCTGCAAAAGCTCTACGCGCATTTTCCACGTCTGGCCCACGATTAAGGCATGGCCGCCCGCACACGCCCGCGGCTATAATCGCGGTTTTCCCTTATCAACTGATCGCCGATGTCGCCGCGCCTGTCCGAACTGCACCCCTACCCGTTCCAGAAACTGCGTCAGCTGTTTGCCGGCTTGGCCGCCCCTGCAGGCCTTGGCCACATCAATCTGTCGATCGGTGAGCCCAAGCACCCGACACCCGAATTCATCAAGGATGCGCTGGTCGCCAATTTTGCCGGGCTGTCCGCCTATCCGGCTACCCAAGGCTCGGACGATCTGCGCAGCAGCATCAGCGACTGGATCGCCCAGCGCTACGGCATTACAGCTCCGAACCCGGCTTCTGAAGTCCTGCCGGTCAACGGCAGCCGCGAGGCACTGTTTGCCTTTGCGCAGGCCGTGATCAACACCGACGTGCCCTACAAGCCCGTGGTACTCTCGCCTAACCCCTTCTACCAGATCTACGAAGGCGCGGCACTCTTGGCCGGCGCCGAGCCCTGGTATGTGAACTGCACCGCCGAAACCGCCTTCCAGCCGGACTGGGACAGCGTCCCCGAAGACGTCTGGGCACGCACGCAACTGGTTTACGTCTGCAGCCCGGGCAACCCGACCGGCGCCGTCGCCAAGCTGGCTGACTGGGAACGATTGTTTGCCCTGTCTGATCGCTATGGCTTCGTGATCGCCAGCGACGAGTGCTATTCCGAAATCTATTTCGGCAACGACAAACCGCTGGGTGGGCTGGAAGCGGCCGCCAAGCTGGGTCGCAGCAACGAGCGACTGGTCATGTTCTCCTCGCTGTCGAAGCGCTCCAACGTGCCGGGCCTGCGCTCCGGTTTCGTCGCCGGGGACGCGAAAATACTCGAACAATTCCTGCTCTATCGCACCTATCACGGCTGCGCGATGAGCCCGACCGTACAGGCCGCCAGCGCCGCGGCGTGGCGCGATGAAGCGCATGTGCAGGATAATCGCGAACAGTACACTGCCAAATTCCAGGCCGTAACCACCAAACTGGCCAGCGTGCTCGATGTATCGCTGCCCGATGCCGCCTTCTACCTGTGGGCGAAAGTGCCGGGCGGCGACGATCTGGCCTTTGCCAAACGCCTGTTTACCGAAGCGCACATTACTGTTCTGCCCGGGTCTTACCTCGCGCGTGAAGCCCATGGTGTGAACCCGGGCGCTGGCTACATCCGCATTGCGCTGGTTGCGCCACTGGCAGAGTGCATCGAAGGTGCAGAGCGCATCGTCGCCCTGCTCCGGAGCTGACAACCAATACCCGACACCCGATATAGCTGAAACCATTCTAATGGATAGGCTACATGACAATACCCCATTAATCAGACCGACCCATCAGGACCATTACCCATGAGCAACCTGCAACAAGTCATCGAAACCGCGTTTGAAAACCGCGCCGACATCAACCCGGGCAATGTCTCGCCGGAACTGCGCGATGCCATCAATGAAGTCATCATCGGCCTGGATCGCGGCCAGTATCGCGTCGCCGAAAAAATCAACGGTGACTGGCACACCCACCAGTGGCTGAAAAAGGCGGTACTGCTGTCCTTCCGCATCAACGACAACGAAGTAATGGCCGGCGGCTGCACCCAGTATTTTGACAAGGTGCCGAGCAAGTTCGCCGATTACACCGAGGCTGATTTCCGTGCTGGCGGCTTCCGTGTCGTGCCGAACGCCATCGCCCGCCGCGGCTCCTTCATTGCCAAGAACGCCGTACTGATGCCGTCCTACGTCAACATCGGCGCCTACGTTGACGAAGGCACCATGGTCGACACCTGGGCCACTGTTGGCTCCTGCGCGCAGATCGGCAAGAACGTGCACCTCTCCGGTGGCGTGGGCATCGGCGGCGTACTCGAACCGCTGCAGGCCGGCCCGACCATCATCGAAGACAACTGCTTCATCGGCGCCCGCTCCGAAGTCGTCGAAGGCGTGATCGTCGAGGAAGGCTCGGTGATCTCGATGGGCGTGTACATCGGCCAGTCCACCCGCATCTATGACCGCGAAACCGGCGAAGTGAGCTACGGTCGCATCCCGGCTGGCTCGGTCGTGGTCTCCGGCAACCTGCCGTCCGCGGATGGCAAGTACAGCCTGTACTGCGCCGTGATCGTGAAGAAGGTTGATGCCAAAACCCGCAGCAAGGTCGGCATCAACGAACTGCTGCGCGGCATCTAAGAGGTATAGCCCGGCAGGTAGCTTTCTGTCTAAGCTGCACAGCCATACCCACAAAGCCCGGTCAAGCCGGGCTTTTTTTTGCCCTTGGTCGACAGGCGAAAAAAAACCCGGCTCGCCACTGCGAACCGGGTCACCAATTACATCTACAAAGGAGAAACTATCAAGATACCAATTGAGCATCCCAACGTAAGCAATTTACCTTACAAGCATAACTTTGTCAAACAGATCAAGAGTTTGCTAATGCAGCCACTCCCGAACTGGTGCTCCTAGCAAACTGCGGGCAGGATGAATCGCTGCAGGTATAATACGCGCCTTGCATCATATTCCGGCCCCGACCATGTACCTGACCGACCCCCGCCAGTATCCCCGCGTGAACCCGCAAAATCCGGTAATCCGCGCCCTGATGAGCTACCTCACCGAAAAGGACGCCGATGCGGCGCAGGCCAAGCGCCGGCAGCTGGCGGAGCTGATCGATGAGCTGCTGCTCAATCATGATCATCCGGCACTGAATGCGGCTCTGACCCAGACCCCGTCGCAGGACGCCTGGCTCGCGCTGTGGCAAATCGTGTGCGACGCCGTTGAAGGTCCGGTCAGCAGTGGCAGCAAAGCCCTGCCGTTTGCCATTCCGCTGATTCTGGTGGCCGGCAGCAAGAACGAAATCACCCTGAACGAGCAGCTGGATGCCGATGCCGTTCTGGCCGTGCTGCGCGATGCCGGGATCATTCGTGCCGATGCCGTCATTAGTCTCTCCGGTGCATTGGTGCATCCGGACACACTGGCGGCAATCAATCCGGCGCAGCTGCGCCAGTGGCGCGACAGCCACGACGCCAGCCAGCCGTTGCCGGATCTGCCTGCCACCGCGCTGACCTTCAAGAACGAAGGCGTTTTCCTGCGCTATCTGGTTGGCGTTGCCCGGCAGGATGCTGGCCAACCCGCAGCGATCCGGCTCGGCGGGCAAGTCGGCAACTGGGCTAATGTGCTGGCCAAGCTGGTTGGCGATGCGCTGGCACAGGATGGCCTGACCCTTTTCCCGATTCCGCGCGTACCGCAAGGCCTGCTGGCCGCACAGGATGGCGCCCGGCAGACGCAGCTGGAAACCCGGCTGCAGGTAGCCACCAGCAACGCGCTGCGCAGTATCCGCAGCAAGGGGCGCACGCCGGTGATCTGCATCGCCAGCCATGAGCCGGCCGAAATCCGCATCACCTTCGCCGCGCAGGAAGACAGCGAACGCTGGGAAGGCTATGTCTGGCCGCTGGCACCGGGCGACCGCGTTGAAGCCATTCAGCACTACGCCGTCGAGCTGTTCCGGGAATGCCAGGTCAACGACATCCGCCTGATTGACGGCGTACAGCCGGATAAGGATGTCGACGAGCTGCCGTATTTCATCACGGCCCACACTGCCGCTACCACCCAGCAATAAAGGAAGCTTGCATGAGCCACTTCAAGTACCACGTGTTTTTCTGCCAGAACCAGCGCGCCGAAGGCGAATCCTGCTGCAACAACTGCGGGGCGACCGAGATGCAGACCTATGCCAAGGATCGCGTGAAAGCCCTCGGGCTGAACGGCGCCGGCAAGGTGCGGATCAACCGAGCCGGTTGTCTGGATCGCTGCGATGATGGCCCGGTCTTGGTGATTTATCCCGAGGAAACCTGGTATACCTACGTGGACAAGGACGACATCGACGAAATCATCGACAGCCACCTCGTGAACGGCAAGGTTGTCGAGCGGCTGAAGGTGTGAGCATGAGTTCGGTACGCAAGGCGCCATCGTTCGAACTGCTGCACATCGCGGGCCCGGCCGGGCAGCTGGAATGCCTGTGGCTGGATTCCGCGCTGGAGGATACGATCGGCATCGCACTGGTTGCCCACCCCAATCCGACCGAGGGAGGCACCTTCAACAACAAGATCGTGCACACACTGGCTAAAACGCTCTCTCGCCGGGGGTATGTCGCCTACTGCCCGAACCTGCGGGGCGTGGGCAAGTCCGAGGGTGCGCACAGCCGTGGCGAATTCGAGCCTGATGACATGGCAGCGGTGCTGGCCCACGCGCGCAGCCAGCACCCGCAACTGACACGCCTGACGCTGGCGGGCTTTTCGTTTGGCACGCTGGTGCAAAGCCGCCTGCGCCAACGGCTGGCGGATGATGAAGTCGAGAGCATGATTCTGGTCGGCCCGGCTATCAGCCGTTACGACTTCCCCGCAGTTCCCGCCAATACACTGATAATTCACGGCGAGGAAGACGAAGTGATTGCACTGCAGGCGGTGCTGGATTGGGCACGACCACAGGGTTTGCCGATCGTGGTTGCTCCGGGCGTCGGGCACTTCTTCCATGGCAAACTAACCCTGCTGGCCGAGCTGGTCAACCGCTTCTGGCGCACCTGAGGTGGCATGAACCTGCTTGCGGCGCCCTTCCCGGAAGAATGGCTCTGGCTGGCCAGTGCCATTGCCGCACTGCTTCTCTTGCGCGCCGGCATGCGCATCCGCTGGTTGCAGCTCAGCCAGCCAGAGCTGAGCAGCTGGTTCGGCGCAACCACGCTGATCCTGCTGCTGTGGCAATTGCAGGCCAGCGTTACCCCCGGAATTGCGTTCCACCTGCTTGGCGCGACCGCGCTGATGCTGATCGCCGGGCGCGACCGTGCCCTGTTCAGCATGCTGGTCATCATTGTGGTCGATGCCCTCTGGCAAGGGCACGGCGATGCCGAAGCAGCCGGATTGTCCTGGCTGATCGCCGGCTGGGTTCCCGTAACGCTGAGCCATTACCTGCTGCAGCTGAGCCAGCGACGGCTGCCCTGCAATTTCTTCATCTACATTTTTCTCAACAGCTTTGCTGCCGGTGCGCTCTGCATCTGGACCACCGGATTGCTGCAATGTCTGGCACTGGCGGCCAGCCCGGCATTCGACCTTGCCACACTGCTCGACGAACAGTTTCCATACTTCTTCATGCTGGGTTTTCCGGAGGCCTTCACCACAGGCCTGAACATCACCATCCTGGTAATCTGGCGCCCCCAGTGGGTAGCCAGCTTTGACGACCAGCGCTATCTTGGACGTAACTAGCAAAGCAGAAAGCACACAGTTATCTGCCGGCTGCATTCTCGTAACTTGCCGATAGCTGGCAAACTGCCTACATTGCAGAGCAGTATGGGGAGTTCCATGAACAGCATCCGCCAGCATCTCAATATTCTGCTCGTCTGCGTCGTCACGATCGTGCTGGCCGCTTCCGGCGGCTATAGCTACTGGCGCGCGGAGCGTGACCTGCGCAACAACATGGAGCAGTACAGCAAGGCGCTGGAAAACCGCCTGAAAACGGTGCTGCCTAATCTGATCTGGAATTTCGACGACGAGCAGCTGGCCAAAGTGCTGGACGCGGAAATGTCTCTCTCCTATGTCAACGCAATTGTTGTCTACAACAACAATCTGCCACTGGCAGGCCGCATCAAGCGGGGCGACCAGATTACCCCCCTGCAGGGCAAGCCGCCGGTGGCAACGTCCAAGAGCATGGAATTCCCGGTCTTCTATGCCGGCAACCCGCAGGCCATCGGCAAGGTCACGATTGAGCTCACCGATGCGCCGGTACAGGCCGCATTGCGTCAGCAGATCATCGAGCGCGTGATTGAAATTGTGCTGCTGGTCATCATCTTGCTCATCGCATTAAGCCGCAGTGTCACGATCGCGATCATGCGACCGCTGGACGAACTGCGGGACAAGCTCAATCAGGCCGCCGAACAGAAAGACAATATCCAGAGCATTCAGGAAAGCCGCTACGTCGAATTTGCCGATGTGATGGCCGGCTTCAACCGGATTGCCGAGCGATTAATGGCAGACATCACCGAAAAAAGTCATGCGGCGGCGGAGATGCGGCAAGCCAAGGAAAGTGCCGAAACCGCCTACCGGCAACTCAAGGAAGCCCAATCCTCCCTCGTGCAATCGGAAAAGATGGCTTCGCTGGGAAATCTGGTGGCGGGTGTCGCGCATGAAATCAACACCCCGGTTGGCGTAATCGTGACCTCGGCCTCGGTACTGGTCGACGAGACACTGCAATTCCGCAAGGCACTGGAAAGCAATGCCCTTAAGAAATCGGAAGTACTGCAGTACAGCACGGTCGCCGAGCAGTCATCGAATCTGATTCTGGCCAATGCCGAGCGCGCCGCCAATCTGATCCAGAGCTTCAAACGGGTCGCCGTCGATCAGACCTCCGAAGCACGGCGCGATTTCGAATTGAACAGCTACCTCAACGAAATCATCACCAGTCTGCGGCCAACGCTGAAGCACACCGCAATCGAAGTCAATTGCGACTGCCCCGAGGGCATCCGCATGGACAGCTACCCGGGGGCCTTATCGCAAATCATTACCAATTTCCTCACCAATGCGATGGCGCATGCCTTCGAGCCCGGACAGAGTGGACATATTCGCATTGCGGCCGAAGAAGAGGGGCCGATGGTCACCTTATCGTTCAGCGATGACGGCAAGGGCATTGCCAGCGAACATCTGTCGCGGATTTTTGATCCGTTCTTCACCACGAAACGAGGCAGTGGCGGTAGTGGTCTGGGGTTGAACATCGTTTACAACCTCGTCACCCAGACACTCGGCGGAACGATTTTTGTCAATTCCCAGCCGGGTATCGGCACCAGCTTTGTGGTGTGCATTCCCAAGGCCGGTCCGCGCGACGGCGGCTCTGACAGTTAAACCGACGAAGCCCGAACAGATGCCCTCTCGGGCGGCATCCGGTATCCTTGCGCTTTTGCTCCGGTAATGTAGCCATGACCACCGTTTTGCTCCCTCCTCCCTCCGGCTTTCTGGCGTACTGCCGCCCGGGTTTTGAAGCGGAAGCACTGGCCGACCTGCAGGCAAGGCATGGCAAGCAAGGCGGTCAGGACAGCGCGGCCGGCTGGGTCTGGCAGGCTCGCTCCCCGAAAAGCAGCGACGATGAAGGCAGCTGGAATAACAGTTTCGTTTTCATTCGTCAGCATTTGCCGACGCTGGGCCGCATTGCCCTGCCCGAGCGCGACCGTCTGACCCCGATTATCGACTTTCTCAAGGGGTATAGCCCAGTATTCCATGAAATATGGATCGAATATCCGGATACCAATGAGGGGAAAGCCCTTTCCAGCTTTGCCAAGAAATTCCAGCCGTATGTGGAAAAAGCTGCACGTGCACAAGGCTGGCTGCAAGCACACGGCAATGGCCCACTAATCCGCCTGCATCTGTTCTTCGCCAGCCAGAACGAGGTCTTTGTCGGCTTGCGCATTGCCCGTCCGGGTGATTGGCTGTGTGGCATTCCGCGCCTGCGCTTTCCCAGCGAAGCGCCGAGCCGCTCGACACTAAAGCTGTTCGAGGCCTTCATCACGCTGGTCGACGAACCCGAGCGGCGCCTGAAACCGGGGATGACCGGGGTCGACCTGGGGGCAGCCCCCGGCGGCTGGACCTACCAGCTGGTGCATCGCGGGCTGAAAGTGTATGCGATCGACAATGGCCCGATGAAAGGCAGCATGGATGGCCACCCGCAGGTCAAGCATCTGCGCGAAGACGGTTTTCGCTGGAAGCCTCGCCAGCCAGTTGACTGGCTGGTCTGCGACATGGTCGAGCAACCGGTACGCATCGCTGCACTGATTGCACAATGGCTGGCCAGCGGGCTAGCCCGCCAGACTGTCTTCAACCTCAAGCTGCCGATGAAAAAACGCCATACCGAGGTTGAGCGCTGTCTGCAACTGATCCGCGATGCTCTGGACGATGCCGGTCTGCGTTACCGCATCCGCGCGCGGCACCTGTATCACGACCGCGAAGAGATCACCTGCTACATCCGCGTCGGCAAGGACTGACCACGGCGGCCCAACTGCCGCGCACGACAGCGATTCTGGTTTATCATTGGCACAGGCGGCCTGCCGCCCCGTTTTCTGTCCCGGCGTCCGGCAAGACGCCTGAATGTCGTTTTTCGGCTTCGCCGGAACACGCATGGATACAACAAGCAAGTCGTTACTTTCGAATCAGCCCTGCAGCAGCCCCCGCTGCGGGCTCCCCCCGAAAGCGACGTATTCACCACCCTGCTCTGCAAGGACATCCCGATGGCACTTCCCCGCTCCGCATTTGATCAGTACATGGTTCCCAATTACGCGCCTGCCGCCTTTGTTCCGGTGCGCGGTGCCGGTAGCCGCATCTGGGATCAGGAAGGTCGCGAGTACATCGATTTTGCCGGCGGGATTGCCGTGAATGCACTAGGCCACTGCCATCCGGCGTTGGTCAGTGCGCTCACCGAGCAGGCGAAACAGCTCTGGCACGTCTCCAATGTCTATACCAACGAGCCGGCGCTGGCGCTTGCTCAGAAACTGGTGGATGCCACCTTTGCCGACAAGGTCTTCTTCTGCAACTCGGGGGCCGAAGCCAACGAAGCTGCGCTGAAACTGGCTCGCCGCGCAGCCATCGAACGCTTTGGCGAACAGAAGCACAAGGTGCTCTCGACCCTGAACAGCTTTCACGGTCGCACCTTTTTCACCGTCACCGTCGGCGGCCAGCCGAAGTATTCCGACGGCTTTGGCCCGAAGCCGCAGGGCATTGCCTATTTCGAGTACAACAATCTGGACAGCCTGAAGGCGCTGATCGACGACGATACTGCCTGCGTGATCATCGAGCCAATCCAGGGCGAAGGCGGCGTACTGCCGGCCAGCCGCGAATTCCTGCAAGGCGTACGCGAACTGTGCGACAAGCACAATGCCTTCCTGATTTTCGACGAAGTGCAAACCGGCATGGGCCGCTCCGGCAGCCTGTTCGCCTATCAGGAATACGGCGTTACACCGGACATCCTTTCCAGCGCCAAGAGCCTGGGGGGCGGCTTCCCGATCGGCGCCATGCTGACTACCGCCGAGATCGCCAAGCATCTGGTGGCCGGCACGCACGGCACCACCTATGGTGGCAATCCGCTGGCCTGCGCCGTTGCCGGCAAGGTTTTCGACATCGTCAGCGACCCGGCTGTACTGGCGGGAGTAAAGGCCAAGCACCAGCGTTATCTGGCAGGCCTTGAAGTGCTAAACGCCGAAACAGCCGTCTTTGCCGAGGTTCGCGGCCTGGGCCTCTTGATCGGTGCGGTACTCCGGGACGAGTATGCCGGCCGGGCAAAGGACATTCTCAACCTGGCCACTGAAGAAGGCCTGATGGTGCTGATGGCTGGCCCTAACGTCGTGCGTTTCGCCCCCTCGCTGGTCATCGACGATACGGACATCGATGAAGGCTTGCAGCGTCTGGGCAAGGCGCTGCGCCGCTTTGTTGCCTGAATGACTGCATGATGCGACGCCAAACGGCAGCGGCGGCTGCCGTTTGGCATTTATGCCACGCCGGCATGGGGCTTACGCAAAAACGCTAGACAGGCGTCAGGGAAAACACCTATAAACATATCTCCTGCACCTGTAAGGAAGCTGACCGTGCGCACGATTCTGCTGTCATTCTCTCTGCTGTACATGGCTCAGGCCCTCGCGGAACACCCCACCATCCGCCTGATGACACAGCAGCAAGCACCTTACAACATGGAGGATGAACGCGGCCGTCAGAGTGGTCTGGCACTGGATGCCGTGCGCTGCGCCATGCAGCGCATGGGACGGACAGTACAGTTCCAGTTTGTTCCCTGGGTCCGCGCACAGAATACGGTCAAGGCCGGTCAGGCAGACGGTTTCTTTCCCGCCTCGCAAAACAGCGAGCGCGACAGCTATGCCACCATCAGTGCAACCGTGGCGCCACAGCAGTGGCGCTGGTACCTGCTGAGCAGCAGCCAGGCAGATCCGCTGGATGCGGATTTCCGCAGCCACTACAAGGTCGGCGCCTATCTCGGATCGAACATGATGCAATGGCTCAAGCAAAGTGGGTACATGATCTACGCGGCCCCGTACAATCACGAACAGTTGCTGCGCATGCTGCTGGCCGGGCGTGTCGAAGCCGTACTGGCCAGTGATCTGGCCATGCAGGAAGCCATCCAGAAGTCAGGGGCCGAAAACCGCATCCGCTCGACACTGCAACAGGATAAACCGATGGGCCTGTATTTCAGCCATCAGTTCCTAGCGCATGAAAGCAGCGACTTCCTGCCCGCATTCAATCGCGAACTGGCCAGCTGCCGCAAGCCGTCCAGCGCAGCCGGGATAGCGCCTTCCGGCAATGCTGCCAGTAGGGGTGGCTAGGGGTATATGACAGAAAGGCTTTTATTTAAAAGCTTTCGTCTAAATACCCATATAGCTATTAGTGATGATGATGTCCCGGAACCTCATCCAGATCCTTGGGCATGATTCGCACCAGCAAGATGCGTGGACCACGCATCTTTTTGACCACCACATCGAAGTGCTCGAAGACGATCCGCTGCCCTTCTTCCGGCAGACTACCCAGCTTCCACTGGATCAAGCCACCGATGGTTTCCGCCTCCGGGTGATCGATGTCGCGGCCCAGAGCCCGGCTTAACGTAAACAGCGGCAGGCTGCCCTTGCCGATCAGCGTACCATCGTCCTGCTCCAGCCAGTCCTGCCGCGCCTGACGGAATTCGTCACGGATTTCTCCGACCACCGCACCCAGCAGATTATCCAGCGTCACAAAGCCCAGCGGCACTTCGTCGTCGTAACACACCACGGCGAAGTGCGGGGCACCGGCACGAAAACGGCGAAACAGATCAATCGCCGCAGCCTGCGGGGTGACCGTTTCGACAGGTCGGGCCAGCTCGGCGAGATCAATCCCATCCTTATCCTGCAGTTGGCGCATGAATACATCTTTGAGATGCACCACGCCCTGCACATGCCCCTCTTCATCCAGCAGCGGATAGCGGCTGTAGCGGTTCTGCGCAATCGTCTCCAGCTGGGTTGCCAGGGCATCCCCGGCATGCAGCGCGACTGCCTCGTGAAACGGCCGCATCAGATCGGACACCTTGAGCCGGCTGAAATCGATGGCCTGTGCCAGCACGTTCCAGTCCTCGCCTTCCTTGCCGCCCTTGTTGCGGCTGCCACGCAGGATCAGCTTCAATTCTTCGGGCGAATAATGGCTGTCATGCCCGGCTTCGGTATCGAGGCCCGCAAGCTTCAGCACGGAATTCGCACTGCGGTTCAACAGCCAGATTCCCGGGTACATCAGCCAGTAGAACAGCCACAGCGGCGTGGCTGTCCACAGGCCGACGGCCTCGGGTTTGCGGATCGCCATCGATTTGGGCGCCAGCTCGCCCACCACGATGTGCAAAAAGGAAATCACACTGAAAGCGAACACGAAGGAAATCGTATGTACCAGTTTCGGTTCGGTAATACCGAAGGTAACCAGCACTGGATGCAGCAGTTCGGCAAATGCCGGCTCGCCGATCCAGCCCAGGCCCAACGAAGCGAGCGTAATGCCGAGCTGGCAGGCCGAGAGGTAGGCATCAAGCTGACCATGCACATGCAACAGAATGCGCCCACGCAGGCCATGCAGTTTGGCAATGCTGCGCACACGGGTCTGGCGCAGTTTGACCAGGCCGAATTCAGCCGCGACAAAGAAACCGTTCAACGCCACCAGCAACAACGCGGCAACGATCAGCAGAAAATTATTCATGAACTCCGCAACAAGGGCCGGCAACAGGCCACCCTGAAACCGCATTGTAGCCGAAGCAGGAGTTTGCTTCAGATTCAGCTTGGCATAAGCCTGCGCTGCTAGAATGCAGTTTTTGCCCGTTCCCGCACCATGAGCGCGATGATCGAAACAGCCGGCAGTGCTTCTGCCACCGAACGCCAGAATGCCGCCCGCACCAGTACCCTGGTCAGCGTGGTCGTGAATGTGCTGCTCACGATTGTCCAGATCGTGGTCGGCATTCTGGCCAAATCACAGGCCCTGGTCGCCGATGGCGTTCACTCGCTTTCGGATCTGCTGGCCGACTTTGTCGTGCTGTTCGTCAACCATCACAGTCACAAGGATGCGGACGACGATCACCAGTACGGCCACGCCCGCTTCGAGAATGCCGCCTCTCTGGTGCTGGGTGTCCTGCTGCTGGTCGTCGGTGCCGGCATGCTCTGGACGGCAGCGGACAAGCTGCTGCATCCGGAACACATCGCCCGCGTGCATCCGGTTGCACTTTGGGTGGCACTGCTGGCACTCGCGGGCAAGGAAGGTCTCTTCCGCTATATGCTGGCCGTTGCCAAACGGGTGAGTTCCAGCATGCTGATCGCCAACGCCTGGCACGCCCGCTCGGATGCGGCGTCTTCGCTGGTTGTTGCCGTGGGCATCGTCGGCAACCTGCTCGGCTATCCGCTGCTTGACCCGCTGGCGGCGCTGATTGTCGGCATCATGGTCGGCAAGATGGGCTGGGAATTCTCCTGGGATGCCCTGCACGACCTGATGGATCGCGCCCTGCCTGCTGATGAGGTCACAGCCATTACCGCCACCCTGGCGGGCACCCCCGGGGTACTGGGCGTTCACGACCTGCGCACCCGCAAGATGGGCGATCTGGCCGTCATCGATGCCCATATCGAGGTTGATCCGCGCATCAGTGTCACCGAAGGCCATCTGATTGCGGTGCGTTGCCACGACCGTGTCATGGCAACGCATGCCGTGCTCAATATCACCGTCCACGTCGATCCGCGTGAAGAATGCGAATCGCACCTGCTACCGCTACCGCCCCGCGATGAGCTGGCCTGCGCGGTGGCCGCACAACTGGCACAGCAAGCACATCAATTGCACCTGCACTTTGTCGAAGGCGCGGTTGAACTCGACATTCTGCTGGCCGAGACCCCGGTTCGCCCCGTGGACACGGCCAGCCTGCGCGAACGCTTTCCTGCGCTCAGACAAATCCGGATTTTCGTGGAGCAGCGCGCGTGACACGCCCTCTCCGCCGTTCTCCGCCAGCACAGCACCGCGCTGCGGATAGAGCCAAGGCCACTCCGGGCAGGCAGCATGAGCAGATCGCCAGTATCGCCCGTGCCCTGTCACGCCTGGGCTACTGCTCGCGCAGTCAGGCCGAGGCGCTGGTACTGGCCGGCCGCGTCAGTGTCAATGGCCGGCGCGAAACCAATCTGAACCGCCGGGTCAGTCTGGCTCAGGATCAGCTGAGCGTCGACGGAACGGCGGTCAGCGCCCGGCAGCATGTCTACCTGATGCTCAACAAGCCGCGTGGTTATGTGACGACGGCGAGTGACGAACAGGGGCGCCAGACCGTCTACGACCTGCTGAACGACCCCGCGCTGCCATGGCTGGGGCCGGTGGGGCGGCTGGACATGGCCAGCGAAGGCCTGCTGCTTCTGAGCAATGACACCCGCTGGGCTGCCCGCCTGACGGACCCTGCCAGCCATCTGGACAAGCTCTATCACGTACAGATCGACTGTGTGGCCGACACGGAGCTACTGGCCCGGCTGGAATCCGGCATCGCAGCGCCCGAAGGACTGCTGCGCGCCAAGCATGCGGCACTGCTGCGTCAGGGCGAGAAAAACAGCTGGCTGGCCATCACCCTGGATGAGGGACGCAATCGTCACATCCGCCGCCTGCTGGAGGCTCATGGCATTGCCACATTGCGACTGGTGCGTGTAGCCATCGGCCCACTGCAGTTGGGACAGCTGGGCAAAGGAAGCTACCGCGCACTGAGCACTGCGGAACTTCAGCAGCTGGAACAGGCACTCGGCCGCCCGCCGGCCAGGAACTAGCGCGCTCACACGCACGGCTTTGCGTCACCGGCAGGCTGGTTTATGCTGGAAGCTCGAGTCTGATTGACAAAAAACTGACAAATCAATGACTGCCACATCCACACCCAACAAGACCATCGACCAGTTGCGCGACGACCGTCTCGCCATGCTGCAGGACATCGCCCGCGAGCTGGAGGGGGATCTGGTATTTCCGGTCTGTTTTGATGCCACCATCAAGATCAGCGGCATCATGAAAAGCCCGACGGCCTCGCTGCAACGGATTGCGCAGGAAATCCAGCACGATCCGCTGATCACCGCCAAGTTGCTG
The DNA here is from genome assembly GCF_015223195.1 of Chitinilyticum piscinae. GTDB lineage: Bacteria > Pseudomonadota > Gammaproteobacteria > Burkholderiales > Chitinibacteraceae > Chitinilyticum > Chitinilyticum piscinae. The sequence goes on from NZ_JADFUA010000005.1 coordinate 154,682, forward strand.
CAGCTGGCCAATAGCGTTGCCTACAACCCTTCGGGCAGCCCGGTACATGATGTGGCACAGGCCATCAATCGCATCGGGCTGGATACGGCGCGAGGCGTCGCGCTGGGCTGTGCCATGCAGCAATTGCGCAGCTCGGCCGAATTGGCCCAGTTCGAGGATTATTCGCGGACACTGTGGCTGCACAGCCTGCACACTGCCGCCATTGCCAAAGTGCTCGCCCGCAGCCTCACGCGAGTGAACCCCGAACTGGCCCAGCTGGCCGGGCTGGTACACGACCTGGGAGCCTTTTATCTGCTGGATCGGGCACGGAATTACCCGGAACTGCTGGAACGGCCGAAAACCCTGCAGTATCTGATTGCACAGTGGCATGAAAGCATCGGCACCATCGTGCTGGACAATCTGGCCCTGCCCGAAGCAGTCATTGATGCCGTGCGCGAAAACGACGTGCCGCGCCCGACAGTCGAGACATTGCGCACACTCAGCGACGTGGTGTATGTCGCCAATCTGTTTGCCGGTGGCATGGAAGAGGTCATGCTGCTGGATCTGCCCGAGCCGCATCAGGCACTCGAGCTGAATCTGCCCTGCTACCTCGAACTCAAGCCTGCGATGGAGCAGGCCTGCAAAGAGCTGGTTGGCTTGTGGTAAAAAGATACCCACCACCCCTCACAGCCAAACTGCTTTTTATGAATAGCCCTTAAAGGCATACCCCCATTTAGCGCAGACGGAATACTTCGCGATGCAGTGCCTGCGACAAGCCCTGCTCGCGCAGAAATGCCTCCAGCGCATCGCCCAGCCCCTGCGGCCCGCAGAACCAGACCTGCGCATCCTGCGGCAGCCTTGCCAGCAACCGTGGCGCATCGGCACGACCTGCCGCCTTGCTGTCGTGCAGGTGCAGATTGACTGAAGGCAGTCCGGTACAGAGTTGCTGCACGCGGTCCAGCTCCGGTGCGCTGGCCGCATCGCTCACGCAAAAATGCAAATCGGCCACCGGCGCACTGGCGGGGTGCGCCTGCCAGCTTTCCAGCCAGGCCAGAAAGGGAGTTATACCGATCCCTGCGGCGACCCAGCGCTGCGGCCTACCCGAAGCCGGCGGCGTAAAGCGGCCATATGGCCCTTCCAGCGTGAGCATCTGCCCCGGCTGCAGCAATGCGGGTAAGCGCGCCGTATAGTCTCCCAGAGCCTTGATGCAGAAGCGCAGGCTGCGATTTTCCCCTGGGGCACTGGCAATCGTGAACGGATGAGCGCCTTCCCAGCCCGGGAGACGCACAAAGGCAAACTGGCCGGCCTCATGGCGCCAATCCGGCGGTACACGGCACTCCAGCAGCAGCACATCACCGCGCTGCGTGACAGACAGCACTTCGGCCCGAGCCTGCCGGCGCCGCCCGATTCGCCCGGCGAGCGACAGCAGGGCACAGGCGCTGCCAAGCAGGGCCGCGCTTCCGATCAGCAGACCCAGCGGTTGCTGCCACCAGGCAGGTGGCGCCAGCACAACCGCATGCGCGGCCAGCACCAGAAAGATGACGGCAAGGATTTTATGCACGTAACGCCAGACGTGATACGGGAAACGTTGCCAGAGCGTAATCACCAGCATGCCGGCCAGCAGCCAGACCGACCACTCCCCCAGATCCTTCACGGGCCCGCGCAGCACATCCAGCCAGTAGTCAGGACGAGGCACTCGGGGCGGGCGCTCGACAAACAGGCGCAGCAGGCCTTTCGCCAGATCCAGTCCATAGTGCAGCAGGGCAAAACTGATGGCAGCGATCCCCGCCCATTTATGCACGCGGTACATCCGGTCCAGACCACCGAAGCGGCTTTCCAGCCATGCCGGCCGCACGGCCAGCAGCATGATGAACCCCATCAGCACAAACGACAGTGCACCACTCAGATTGATCAGCTGGCTGCGCCACCACCAGATATCCGCCACTGCCGGTGGCGCCTGCCACAGAGTGAGCAACCAGGTGCCGACCACCATTGCCAGCAGGCCATAGACGATTTTCATTGCGAGCCCTCCATGCCCGTCACGCATGCAGCCATGCTACGCCGGCCTGACTTAAACCGCGCTGAAGGAGATCCCGCAGAAAACGGTAATATTACAACTGTCCGGCTTCGCTCGGCCGCAGCAGGGTGTAATGGTAGAGATCAAAGCACCCCGATCGCGTGCGAAAGCCCTGCTCGCGCACGCCCGAGCGGCGAAACCCGGCCTGCTCGAGCAAATGCCAGCTGGCCGGATTGGCAGCAACCGCACCGGCATGCACGCAACAGGCACCATGCTCGACAAAGGCGGCTTGCAGCAGGCGCTGCAGCACGATCTTGCCGATGCCCCGCCCCCAGCTGGACCGGGCAAAATGATAGAAAACTTCGAATTCATCCGGGCCGGGCAAGCGCACCGCGCCGGCAAAACCGATCACCTCGCCAGCTTCGCGCACGACCCAGGGACCGATGCCGGTAAAGCCGGCCAGAATACCCTGAATCCGCGCTTCGCTATCAGCCAGCGTGCGCACCCCGCGAACATAGGTGAAGCGGGTTACCTCCCGGTCTGACCAGATCGGCAGCAAAGCCGCTGCATCGGCAAGCGTCAGCGCGGATAGCTGCAGGCAAGGGGCGGCAGGCTCTGGCACCATTTTTCCGGTCGGCACACACGATAAACGAGTATACCGCGCGGATAAGGCCTACCCGCACCGATCACGACAGATCTGATCCAGCGCAAGCCCGTCTGTGCCGTCAATCGTCGTCATGGTCACGACCATGCCAGCCATGCCGGTGACCATGGCGGTACCGGTCATCGTAGGCATAGCGATCATCGTCTCGCTGGACAGCATGTCGCCGGTAATAGGCCGGCACGTAGACAGTGCGATACCAGCTGTCGCGCACGAAATACACCGGCCGATCACAGGCCTCGTAGCGCCAGCAATGCTTGCCCCAGTGGCGCTCATGCCCGGGGGGCACCCGGACATACACCGGACGTGCTTCGTCCCGGGGCGGGCTGATGATGACCGGCTGCGGATAGATGATCTGGGGTTGCTGATCGCCCAGCACGATCCGGCCGTAAAAATCGGGCTTGCCGATATTGACTGACACGCCGCCAGCGGCAACGACGGCCGATGCGGTGCCGGCGAACAGGGCCAGCGAAATGATCCAGTGCTTCATGCTGTACTCCATTGCGCCATCAGGGCGCCTGTGGAAACAGCATATCGCCGCGAGGGTGAACCGCATCTGAACACCGGCGCCATCCCGTCCGCGCTTCTTGCGGCAGGCGGCCTACTGTGAGACGAAACACATCCGCACATTTGATTACAGCAACAGTAATGGCCAACCACCTAGGATTCAGCATTACTTGAAGGAAATCCAGCCATGCGCCCGTCCGTGCTCCTGATCACCCTAGCCGCTGCGCTCCTGCTTGCCTGCAGCAAGAAGGAAGAAGCCTATCCAGCCGGCGCGGCACCGGCCGCCGACTCCGTTGCGGAGCCAGCAGCCGAACAGGCCCCGACTGCACCAGCCGCCTCCTCGGTCGCCAGCGTGCTGCAATCCGGGCTCATCACCCAGAGCCAGGGCGAGCGCCAGTTCATCATCCGCTCCGAACTGCGCTTCGAAGTGCAGGATGTCTACCGCTCGACCCGCTTCATCGAAGACCTGAGCAGCGAGCATGGTGGCTTCATCGAACGCAGCACGATCGCCACCAGCCGCAGCGAAGTCACCCGGGTCGCGATGCCGCAGCAACAGGTGCAGGTGATCGAAGCGCTAACCCCCCGTGCCAGTCTGGTCGTGCGCATTCCCGCCGGCAGGACCCGTGATTTTCTGCGCGCACTGGCCAGCCAGATCACGGTACTGGATGAACGCAACTACAGCGCGCAGGATGCCTCGCTCGCCCTATTGCGGGCTCGGCTGGAGCAATTGCGCCAGCAGGCAGCCCGACAGGCCTTGACGGAAGTCAGCACCCAGCCGGGCAAGACCGCCGAACGGGTGGCCGCCATCCAGGCCCGCACCAGCGCGCAGGCGCAGCAGGATGAGGCGCTGCTGCAGGAAAAGCAGTTTGCCGATCAGGTGGCGTACAGCACGCTCACACTGGAATTCTCGCAACCGGCCCTGCTGGCACGGCATACCGCAGCCGATCTTGATGCGGCCATTGCCGAGGCTGGCCCAGGCTTTCTCAGCCGCTGTGCCGAAGCCCTGCATACGGGCTGGCGCGGACTGCAGGAGTTCGTGCTACTGCTGGTGATGATCTGGCCGCTGATTCTGGTGCTGCTCGGCGTGGTCGTGCTGACGCTCTGGCTGGCCCTGCGCAAGCGCAAGGCCCAGCCGGCGACCTGATCAGCGCGCGCGGCTGACCTGGCTGGCCGCGCTCGCGGTCAGCGGGCGCCGGCTGCCGACCGGCTCCAGCTGCAGCGGCACGCTCAACTGGGGCGGCTCGACGGGTGGCAGTTCGGCCTCGCCCCGCATGAACAACTTACCTTCCAGATCAAACATCGATACGGAAAGCCGGAGCTTGCTCTGCGGGTCCAGCGTATCGGGGAGGCGGAAGCTCAGCGCAAAGGGCATGCCGCTGTGATGCTGGAGCTTCTGTTCCTCCACCAGGACAGCGTTTTTCTCGCCCTTGCTGATGTCCTGCAGCCGCGCTTCGATCCGCGCGCCGGGGTAGGTATTGCGCCCGGCCCAGCCCAGCTCGGCACGCAGCATGATCGGGTTGCCCTGGCAGCTCACGTCGGGCTTGCCCGGCCGAACCAGCGTGGCGCTGGCGCCCTTGATCGTCCACTGCACGCCATCGGCCTGATAGCAGCGCTGTTCGCTGTCGGGAACCGGCGTGAGCGCCAGCTTGCCACCACCGGATTCGTGCAGCCAGAACTGGCCATCGGCCGGCTCGAACATCCGGCGGGTCTGATCCGAGCATTCGTAGATCCGCCCGCCGGCCAGCGCCGCCGGCAGGATCAGCGCGGCGAGTACGGGCAGCAGACAGTAATGAGCGTTACGCATGGTATTTCCTCCAGAATGGCCGGTTCTGTGACCGGATCGCACACAAATGGTTGCCTATCTTGCCTCAGGAAGGAAGCGGATGCTGCAGGCTGTTGCCGGATCGCGCCAGCCAGCCACAAACCCATTCAGGTATCAGCCCGTAACATCCGGCATCAAAAGCCATCCGGAATATACCCATTGCACATATCAAGCCAACTGCGGGTAGCTGAACAGCAGAAAATGCCCGGCATTCACGGCAAAATGCACCAGCACCGCCGCCGGCAGGCCACCCCGCTGCCAGGCCAGTCCGTAGCCCAGCCCGGCCAGGGTCGCCAGCAGCACCCACGCCACGCCACCCGGCGCATGCGCCAGCCCGAACAGCACGGCCGTGAACAGCAGCGCCAGCATCGGGCCATGCCGCCACCCCGACCAGCGCCGGGCCAGCCAGGCTTGCAGCCCGCCACGAAACAGCAGCTCCTCGACCACACAGACAATCAGCAGATTATTCGCCAGCCACAGCACCACCAGCGGCCAGGCCGGCCCGCGCCCGGGCGACCAGACCGGCTGCCAGGCGATCACACCGGCGAGCCAGGCCAGTGCCAGCACCAGCACCACCGTGGCGGGCAGCAGCACCAGTGCCCGTATCGCAGCGCGACTTGGCGGCGGCGGCGGATACCGCAGCAGCAGTGCCAGCCCCAGCAAGGGTTTGTCGAGATTCAGGTAAGCACTGCTTGGCAGCACGCCGGGGCCGAGCGTCTGAGCCTGCCATAAGGGCAGATTGCCAAAACCGGGAAATCGGTGTAGCACGAGCCCAGCCGCCACCAGCAACAGCACACCGATGCCGGCTCGCCGTGCCAGCACGCCCGTCGCCCGCAACAAGCCCCCCGCCAGCAGCAGCAAGCCCAGCGGCAACAGCACGACCGCCCCCAGCCGGCCGGCCAGTACCGCCAGCGCGTAGCCACACACCGCCGGCCACAACCATCGCCGTGCCGAGCCCCCCAGCAGAGCCATCCCCAAGGCCAGACCGATCAGCCCCCAGGGCAGCAAGGTATACAGATCCGGCAACATGGCTCAGCCGTCGTAACGCACGCCCGTCTGCGGATCATACAGCGGGCAGCCATAGCAAGCGGCCAGATCGATAAAGCGGTTCATCACCGAGCCGGACAGGCCATGACAATCCACGCGCAGCCATTGGGGCGAAGTCGTCAGCGTAAAGGCGCCCTGCGGCCCCTCCCAGCTGGATTCGCCGACACGCAGCCAGCCATCGGCAAAGTCAGCGGCAATGTCAGCCACCAGCGCGGCAATCGGCAGGCTCTGCAGCCCCCCCACGGGCAGGCCTTCGCACAGCTGCTCATACACCTGCTGATGATCGGCGCTGACGCCATCCGCGTATTTCCAGAAATTCAGGTCGTAACTCACCCACAGCCCCGCCGCAGTCACTCACACGGGCGGCAGTGTATAGCTTTCCGGCTACTGACGAACAGCTTCGTTTTACACCCCGTTTTTCACCAGCTGCATTACCGTACCGTAATCCAGTGTGCGGGCCTGCTGCTGGATCTGCGGCAGATACTGGCTCTGCAACTGCCTGGCCGGTGCCAGCAGCTGGCCGAAGGTGTCCTTCAGCACCGCCGTTTCCATCTTGCGGCCGCCGGCGTAATAGCGCTTGGCCAGCTGGCCCAGGGCGTAGGTAGTGGCAAAGGAAAACGCGATGCCCGTCGCCGCGCGGCCGGCCTTGCCGGCCGTCTTGCCGGCATATTTGCCCAGCAGCCCGCCCAGCAGCTTGCGGCCGAACTGCTCGACATACTGCGAGGTCAGCCCCACACCGGCGGCCGCCAGAAATTCGCGGATATGCCCCTGATCCAGCTCGATACCATAGGCCTTGCCCACGCCATGCACCAGCTTCAGCTGCAGCGGCACAATCGCCATCGTCGCCCACGATTGCGGCAACAACTCCAGCGCGCCGCACACAATGGCAAAGCGCAGCACCGAAGCATCCAGCGCCCGCTCGGTCTCCAGCGGCAGGGTCAGCAGCGCGGTCTGCTGCGCTGCAGGTGCAAGGGGCACCGCGACGGGTGACGCGGCCCCCACTGCCGGGATGTCATAACCGAACCAGGCATTGGCTTCGGCTTCGATGGCCGCCGCCGCGCCATCCAGCCCGAGCGCGGTTTTCAGCGCGGCCAGAAAGGCCGTCTCGGCCGCCGTCTGTCGGCCATCGGCATCCACAACGCACACGGCCATCTCGTAGGCCAGTTGCCGCGCCCCTTCATCCTGCAGCGCCGCCACTGCATCGGCCTGCGTATAGCGCTTGAGCAGCACGTCCTGATACAGCCGCGGCAGATCCACCCCCTGCCCGCCCAGCGATGCGGCAATGCCCTTGATCGCATCGCGTTCACGGCTGTCCTTGTCGCCGTCGCAGAAAGCGGCAAGCAGGGTAATGGCCAGAATGGCCTGCTGTTCACTCGCGGTCATCGTGGAATACTCCGGGTAAAACAGCTCGGACACCCGGCACCGCCGACGGTTCCACCAGATGTGGCGTGCCGTGTTTCCTGCATGCGACAACTGCATCAGGGATTGCTACTGCGGCTTGCCAGCCGAGCCAGTCATGCCAAGATCATCGTGTTGCCCACAGCAGGCAACATCACATAAAAAGGAAGATCGAGGAATGAAAACCACACTGAAGCACGGGCTGCTCGGCATCCCGGCCTTACTCGTTGCGCTCACCGCTCACGCCACCCCCGCCATGTGCACAGGCACCTACCCGCAACTGCCGACGCGTCCGGCTGGCAGCGAAGCCATGCCGATCATGGAGCCAGCGTTTACCCAGTTCCAGGGAGCCAGTACCCCTCGCCCAACCTACCCGGGCCTGGGCCAGCTGTTCTGGCCGGGCGAACCCAGCAACAGCGGCCAGCAATGGTGTATCGGGGTGATCTACAGTACGGCCGCCCAGCTGAATGCCCTGGATGATGCGCAGCTGCAGCGGGTAGCCGCTGGCGTCGCACCGGCCTGGGAAAGCAGCCGCACTTACAATGCCGGCGATCAGGTCAGCTATAACAGCCAGATTTACAAGGCCAAATGGTGGACACAGAACGAAGCCCCCGGCAACGCCTACGGTGCCTGGGAGCAACAGAGCAACGGCAGCACCGGCCCGCAAGCCTGGGACAGCACCCGCGTCTACAACACCGGTGACGAAGCCGTATTCCGCGCCAGCCTGTATCGCGCCAAATGGTGGACCCAGGGCAACCAGCCCGGCGAAGACTGGGGGCCATGGACCCTGCTTGGCGTTGCACCTGCCACCGCGCCCCGGCCGGCCGGCTACCAGCTGCAGCTCATCCCCGGCGACAGCGGCCTGCGGCTGAATTACCTGAGCAAGCCCTCCTTCGAGACCGTGAACTACACCGTCGATGCGCAGTGCAAGGTCAATGCACAAAGCAGCTGGAGCAATGACAATGGCAGCAACACGCCCCCGCAGAAACTGGAAGTCCTGCGCGACGGCCAGCTGATTGCCTCCATCAGCGGCAACCAGTTCCTGACCGGCCTGCCGCGCCCGATTCCGCCCAAGCCGCTGCTGGAAACCCTGCAGGCGCAGGTCCGCAACGACGATGGCAGCTGCCGGTATGCCGACGGGGCACTGCTGCTGAGCTGGAGTGGTGACACCGGCGCCAGCGTTTCTGCCTCCATCGTGCTGCCGGCGCAGAGCAACAGCAATTTCCTCAGTGCCCGCGCCTGCAACAGCGACAGCTGCCGCAGCACGCCACTGCTGTGGGAATCGGCCCTGGGCGGCGGCGGCAAGCGCGTACTCGGCTACTAAGTCAGCGTTGCACCCGCACCACGGCCGCTGGACATGACCAGCGGCCGTGCCGCTCTGTGCGGAGTGCGTTGGCGACTGCGCCATCCCTCCGCAAGCGGCAGACCGGCAAGCCCACCACCTCGACAGCAAATGGCAAGCAAAAGCCAGCTTTCTTGTCAGACCTGGCCGCACACGGCATGATTGGCGCCCTGTTTCCAACCCGCCTATCCGCACACCATGTCCCGCCTCCTCGCCACCCTGCTGTTCAGCGCCGCCGCCACGGCCCACGCTGCCCCCAAAGTCGACCTTGACCGCTATGTCCGCCTGCTGGAATGCCGCCCGACCACCGCCGACATGAAAATCGATGCCGACAGCGGCCTGCCCGCACTGGGCGACAATCACCCGCTGGTTAAAAGCCATCAGGCCATGCGCTCGGCCATCAGGCTGCCCAAACCCGTCACCGCCAACGGCATGACTAGTGACCTGATCTACGCCGGTGGTGGCGCGGTGATGATGCTGATCCCCAGCAAGAACCCGGCCGCCGACATCATGGCCAAGGCCCGTGAGCTGAATATCTCCACTGAGGAGTTCAACAAGGATTACCCGGTGTACAGCTTCAGCCAGCGCCGCCCGAGCAAGGAGCGGGACGTGAACGGCCGCCCGCTGAGCGACATGCGCCTGAGTGTCAGCCAGGGCTGGGATGGGGTAAAGGAGGACAAATACTACCTGCTCGGCTGCGAATTCTGATCGCCCGAGGTGGGCCCGATACACCATACCCATGCCGTGATATGGCTATAGGCCATCATTCAAAAGGCCTGTAGCCACATACCCATCAAAAACGCGGCAAGCAATGCCCAAGGACTGGGTTTTTGACAGCACACCGGCACTGGCTGCCTGCCCACAATCCCCGCCGCCTGGCAAACGGCCAGAAGGGATCGGGAACGCGGATGGCCGGGTTCGCTCGTTGCAGGGCGGCAAACAGCTTGCGATGGCTGAAGGCAAAGTTCGGGCACAGCGCCAGCTGCTGCCCGTCCTTCAGGACGATGCGAATGGCCGACTGCCCCTTGCGGCGGTTGCCATAGCTGATCTCGGCAATGTCCTGCGGATGCACCGCAAAACACCACGCCTTGAACTGCGGATGATGCGAGGAAAACAGTGTACGGCCCAGGCTGATCGTAAAAGCTGCGGGGCGCGCCAGCAGCCACAGCAGCACGCCCAGCATCACCAGCTCGCAAGCGATCAGCAGCGGCTGCAACACCGTCACGAACTTCCGGTAGGCTGCAGGGTCGTCGACCAGCAGCAGCAAGAGTCCCAGCACCACGGGCAGAAACAGCATATTGAACGCCAGCACGGCCGCCTGCTGACGGCGGGTGCGCTCATAGTAAAACAGCAGTTCGTCGGTCATGCGCCCCCCCTGATCATTCCAGTCACATTAATGCATGGTCGGCTCGGCCAGGCAAGGCATGCCCGGCAATCCGGCGATTCATTCATGTGCATTGGATTTTATGCGCCTGCGGCGCGGGGTTTGCATGCGCGTTCCGCCGCGCGCACGGCGGCGCGAGACAATTCGGCCCTGCGGGCCTCAAACACGTCCCGCACCTGATCCTCCCCCTTCGGGGAAAACTGCGCTTCTCGGCGGCTGCGAGGGCATCGCGTGCTAAGCAGCGGCACAATATACCCATTCAGTGATAAGCCTACAGCCAAATAATCTAAAGGGCTGCAGTCGCATACCCACCATCGTAGGTTGGGTTGAGCGTAGCGAAACCCAACAATCCAGCAAGTAGGTACGAATAGCGCAGCGTATTCGTACGCATGGGTTTATGCGCCTGCGGCGCGGTGTTTTGATGCCGGGTGTGCCCGGCGGCACGTCAGGGGGCTTGTCTTGCCAAGCCCCCCGACACCCCCAAGGCGCGCCCGGTCCGCCGGCCCTTCGGGCTGCCCTGCGATGCTCGCTTTTCCGGGGGCGCGAGACAACTCGGCCCTGCGGGCCTCAGACACGTCCCGCACCTGATCCCGGAAAACCTGCGCTTCTCGGCGGCTCCAGGGCATCTTGTCCTAACAAGCATGACGACATACCCATGCAGTGATAAAGCCAAAGCCAAATAAGATAAAGGGCTACAGCCGTATACCCATCGCTAGAATCATCGAAAGAGGCTTGGCTTTTCAGACCTACGAATCACCACCGCCGCCGATTAGCACGCCCCGCCCTGAAGCCGCCGAGAAGCGCAGTTGCGGCCAGGGTTTCGGCGCGACGAGTGTCTGAGGCCAAAGGCCGAGTTGCGGCGCGCCGCTGGACGCAACGAGCATCGCAGGGCACCCCGCGCAGCGGGGCGGCGGATCGGGCTCGCCTTTTCTTTGGTTCGTTTCTTTTGGCGAAGCAAAAGAAATGAACACGTCCGCCGGCGACCGCAGGAAGTCCCAGTTGGGAGCGGAACCGGCATCAAAACACCGTGCCGCAGACACAGACAAAACAAAACCGCCGGACATAATCCGGCGGTTCAATTCATGCGGCGCAATGCCTGCGGCGATTGCGCCTCAATTCGCAAAGATTATAGCAACGCAACTCCGAATCCCATTCACATTTAAGAATGGGAACATTACACATGCCTAGTAAAATATCAGCATAAATATCAGGAGCATCGCACCCAAGAACGACTGCAACCAAAGAATCACAAATATTTAAATAGGAATAATCGTCAGTTTTTTGATACACAACCACCCGAAATTCACTCTCAGAAGCCCAGTCAAAATGTTTACAAAAAAGAAACCTGTCACCACCATCCCTAAGCTTATTAAATACATACTCATATAAATCGAAATCACCCTGAGGGCAAGATATATTGGTAAACGAACAAAGACCTTCTGCCGTCGAGTCATTATAATAAACTTGCTCCGCACCAACAAAACCTTCAATTTTCCGCGCAACATCAACTAATTTTTTCTTATCAAAAATCAGACAGGCGCCGCGCGAATTTCCTGCATATTGCGCCCACATTCTCGGCTTCCTCCAGCATGAAGCGCCATCAACACCAATAGAAAAACAGGCAACTTTTATCCCACTTCTCTTTGCTCTTTCATGCTCAATATACAACCCATCATAATTATCAGGAAGGCGCCAAGGATCACCAGGAACCCCAGAATACAGCATCATCGAACTCTCACCCTTAGATTCCTTTGGGTCGTTCAGTTTATACAATGGACTAAATCTAATTCGACAATCTGGGATTATAAATTCAATCAAGGAATTCATGCTAGTAAAGTGAGAAACGAATCCTTCACCTTGAAAATCATCACCCATTTTCGAAACCTCAGAAAAAAAGGCCGCACATCGGCGACCTTTTTGATTTAGAAACCTACGCTTAATCCCAGCTCAACGCCCCGCCAGTTTGATACTCGGTGACGCGAGTCTCGAAGAAGTTCTTTTCCTTCTTCAGATCAATCATCTCGCTCATCCACGGGAAGGGGTTGGTCGCGCCGGGGAAGAGCTCGTTCAGACCAATCTGCTGCAGACGGCGGTTGGCGATGAAGCGCAGGTATTCCTTGAACTGGCTGGCATTCAGGCCCAGCACGCCGCGCGGCATGGTGTCTTCCGCATAGGCGTATTCCAGCTCCACCGCCTTCTGGAACAGGCCGTAGATTTCATTCTTGAAGTCTTCCGTCCACAGCAACGGGTTTTCCATCTTGATGGTGTTGATCAGGTCGATGCCGAAATTGCAGTGCATGGATTCGTCACGCAGGATGTACTGGTACTGCTCGGCGGCGCCGGTCATCTTGTTCTGGCGGCCCAGCGCGAGGATCTGCACGAAGCCGACGTAGAAGAACAGGCCTTCCATCAGGCAGGCGAACACGATGATGGAGCGCAGCAGCTGCTGATCCGCTTCCAGTGTGCCGGTCTTGAATTCCGGATCGCACAGGATGTCGATGAAGGGGATGAGGAATTCGTCCTTGTCGCGGATCGATTTCACTTCGTTGTAGGCATTGAACACTTCGCCTTCGTCCAGACCCAGGCTTTCGACGATGTACTGGTAGGCGTGGGTGTGGATGGCTTCGTCAAAGGCCTGGCGCAGCAGGAACTGGCGGCATTCCGGGCTGGTGATCTGGCGATAGGTGCCGAGCACGATGTTGTTGGCGGCCAGGCTGTCGGCGGTGACGAAGAAGCCGAGGTTGCGCTTCACGATGCGCATTTCGTCTTCCGTGAGTGCGCCCATCTTCCACTGCTCGATGTCGCGCTGCATGTTCACTTCCTGCGGCATCCAGTGGTTGGCGCACTGGGCGAGGTATTTTTCCCACGCCCACTTGTGCTTGAACGGCACCAGCTGGTTGACGTCGGTGGTGCCGTTGATGACCTTCTTGTCGACGGCGTTCACGCGGTTGGCGCTGGCGGCGTGGGACACGCTGGTCATGGCCGGGGCGGCAGGCGCGGCGGCGGATTGCGGGGCGGCGGCAGCGGCCGGGCGGGACGGGGTGATCACGTCATCATCAAAGCTCAGCGACATGGCTAATTCCTTCTTCGGGTATCCGGATAATCGGTTCGGTTAATCGTTGTTCGGGTTTACTGTGCGGCAGACGGTGCCTGCAGCGGGGCAATGCGGATATTGCTGGTGTCGGTCACACCCCAGCGGGTTTGCATATGGTGAAAATCGCGCTCGCGCTCGGCGTGCAGCTCGTAGGACGGGCGGAAATTCAGATTCAGGTGGGCGTCGCCCAGATAGACCACTTCGCCGGCCTTGAGGCTGAACGGCGCGTTGATGGTGGCGGTCACCATTTCACGGCGGCGCCACAGGCCGCTTTCAACCAGCCAGCTGCCGTACATGCGGCTGGCCACGTAGTCGCCCGGCGCGAGCGCCACGGCGCTGAGCCGGCCATTGCCGTTGGGAGCGTCACCGGGGGCAACAATGCCGGCAGTGGCCGTGTTGGCCCAGATCTGGGTGCGGCCGGCCGGGCCGATGAGCTCCAGCGCGGCATCGGGGTCGCTGCTGATGTCGTCGTAGCTGTGCATGGTCACCCCGACAATGGCATAGGCCATGCCGGCGGGGGGCTGCAGCTGGCCGTTGCTGCCCAGCTGCGGCTGCATGCTGGCGCAGCCGACCAAGAGGGTGATCGTGATGAGTGCCAGTAGCGTGCGGATCATGCTGCGACTCCTTCCTGCCGGGCTATGCGGCTAATCTCGGCCAGCCAGAAAGCCTGCTGCTCGGCGGGCAGCCAGCTGGCGCTGATGCTGTTGCGGGCCAGCTGGACGATGTCCTGCGCCGTCAGCGCCAGCTTGTCGCGGCAGGCGATGAAATTGTCATTCAGATAGCCACCAAAATACGCCGGGTCGTCGGAATTGACCATCGCGCACAGCCCGGCGGCCAGCAGCTCGCGCAGGTTGTGCTCGGCCAGGTCGTTCACCACGCAGAGCTTGAGGTTGGACAGCGGGCACACAGTCAGCGGAATCTGCTCCCTGGCTAGGCGCGCGACCAGCGCCGGGTCTTCGGTGCAGCGCACGCCGTGGTCGATGCGGCGGGAATGCAGCAGATCCAGCGCCTGCCAGATGTAGTCCGCCGGGCCTTCCTCACCGGCATGCGCCACCGCCGGCAGGCCCAGCTCGGCACAGCGCGCAAACAGCCGTGCGAATTTCTCCGGCGGGTTGCCGCGCTCGCCCGAATCCAGCCCCACGCCGTCGATGCGATCCAGATAGGGCATCGCGTCTTGCAGGGTGGCAAAACCGTCTTCCTCACTGAGGTGGCGCAAAAAGCACATGATCAGCTTGGAGGTGATGCCGAACTGCTTTTCCGCCAGCGCCAGCGCACGGCGGATGCCTTCGAGCACGGTCAGGAATTCAACCCCGCGCGCGGTGTGCGTCTGCGGATCGAAGAAAATCTCGGTGTGGACGATGTGATCGGCCTGCGCGCGCTTCAGATACGCCCAGGTCAGATCAAAAAAGTCCTGCTCGGTTTGCAGCACACCGGCACCGGCGTAGTAGAGATCGAGAAAGGACTGCAGATCGGTAAAGTTGTACGCCGCCCGCACCGCCTCGACGCTGGCATACGGCAGGACAATCTCGTTGCGCTCGGCCAGCGCGAACATCATCTCCGGCTCCAGCGAACCCTCGATGTGCAGATGCAGCTCGGCTTTTGGCAGCTTGCGGATCAGCTGGTCCAGCGGATGATCATTCGTCATGGCAAAACCTTTTTAAGCACACCGACACAGCGGCACAGAAAACGACGAGTAAAGCAATACATCAACACCCATCAAGCTACAAGCAATCAAAAACAATGGCTGCAGCCATATACCCAACAACACACCGTAGGGTGTGGGAATCCCGAAGGGATTTGCGCCCCCTACTCGGCTACCAAATCCGTTGGGTTTCGCAGCACTCAACCCAAGCTACAGCCACCACTACCGCCCATGAGCACGCCCCGCCCTGAAGCCGCCGAGAAGCGCAGGTTTTTCGGGATCTGAAGGAGGACGTGTCTGAGGGGCGCAGCCCCGAGTTGTCCTCCTTCCCCGAAAAACCGAGCATCGCAGGGTAGCCGCCGCAGGCGGCCGGCGGACCGGGCTCGGCTTTGGGGTGAAGGGGGATTTGCCGAAACAAATCCCCCTTCCCGTCCGCCGGGCGCCCCACAGGGACTCCCTGCGGTCGGAACCGGCGTGTAAAACAACGCGCCGAAGGCGCTTAACCTCACCCCAACCTACTTACGAAAATCCATCCAGCCAGCAGGTTGACCGTTCAAATCGTACTCGAGCACCACGTTACGGCGTAGGGCCTAATCGCCAAAGGCATTACGCCGCACACGTTGATATGCCCTCATCCGGCGTATTGCCGCTTGCGCGGCGAATACGCCCTACGCCTGCTTACTGGCAAGCCTCGCAATCCGGGTTGTCGATCGAGCAGAACTTCACATCAGTCGCCGGGGTATTATCCACAGGAGCAGCAGCAACCGGAGCTGCAGCGGCATACCCGCCATCCACCGGCACTGCATTCAGCTCGCCGCCACGGCCAGTCGATTTCTCGGCCGAGGACGCGCCCAGCGTGCGCAGGTAGTAGGTGGTTTTCAGGCCACGCACCCACGCCAGCTTGTACAGCTCGTCCAGACGCTTGCCAGAGGCGCCAGCCATGTAGATGTTCAGGCTTTGCGCCTGATCGATCCACTTCTGGCGGCGCGAGGCCGCTTCAACCAGCCACTTCGGATCCATTTCGAAGGCCGTGGCGTACAGCGCCTTGAGGTCTTCCGGAATGCGGTCGATGCGCTGGACCGAGCCGTCGAAGTACTTCAGGTCGGAGACCATCACTTCGTCCCACAGGCCGCGCGCCTTCAGGTCACGCACCAGGTTTTCGTTGATGACGGTGAATTCGCCGGACAGGTTCGATTTCACGAACAGGTTCTGGTAGGTCGGCTCGATCGAAGCATCCACACCGACGATGTTGGAAATCGTCGCGGTCGGTGCAATCGCCAGGCAGTTGGAGTTGCGCATGCCGTATTCCTTGATGCGTTCACGCAGCGCGTTCCAGTCCAGACGCTCGGTGCGATCCACGTCGAGGAAACCGCCACGGGCCTCCATCAGCAGATCGAGCGAATCGTGCGGCAGCACGCCCTTGTCCCACAGCGAACCGCGGAAGGAGGCGTAGGTGCCGCGTTCCTTGGCCAGCTCGGTCGAGGCCCAGTAGGCGTGGTAGGCCAGCGTTTCCATCGAGGTGTCGGCAAATTCCACTGCGGCATCAGAAGCATACGGGATGCGCAGCTGGTGCAGCGCGTCCTGGAAGCCCATCAGGCCCAGACCAACCGGGCGGTGGCGCAGGTTGGAATTGCGCGCCTTGCGAACCGGGTAGAAGTTGATGTCGATGACGTTGTCGAGCATGCGCATCGCCACACGCACGGTGCGGGCGATCTTTTCGCCATCCAGCTCCAGCGCGCCATCGGCGTTCTGCTTGAGGTGGTTGGCCAGATTCACCGAGCCCAGATTACATACGGCAATCTCGTTCTCGTTGGTGTTCAGCGTGATCTCGGTGCACAGGTTGGAGCTGTGAACCACACCCATGTGCTGTTGCGGGCTGCGAATGTTGCACGGGTCCTTGAAGGTGATCCACGGGTGGCCGGTTTCGAACAGCATGGTGAGGATCTTGCGCCACAGCGACAGCGCCGGGATCTTCTTCACCACTTTCATTTCGCCACGGGCTGCCTTGGCTTCGTAGCGCACATAGGCTTCTTCGAAAGCCTTGCCGTACAGATCGTGCAGATCCGGTGCCTCGGAAGGCGAGAACAGGGTCCAGTCGGCCCCTTCCATCACGCGGCGCATGAACAGATCCGGAATCCAGTTCGCGGTGTTCATGTCGTGCGTGCGGCGGCGGTCGTCGCCGGTATTCTTGCGCAGCTCGAGGAATTCCTCGATGTCGGCGTGCCAGGTTTCCAGGTAGGCGCAGACAGCGCCCTTGCGCTTGCCGCCCTGGTTGACGGCCACGGCCGTGTCGTTCACCACCTTCAGGAAGGGAACGATGCCCTGCGACTTGCCGTTGGTACCCTTGATGTGGCTGCCCAGTGCACGCACCGGCGTCCAGTCGTTGCCCAGACCGCCGGCAAATTTCGATAGCAGCGCGTTTTCCTTCAGTGCTTCGTAGATGCCATCCAGATCGTCGGCCACGGTAGTCAGGTAGCAGCTGGAGAGCTGGCTGCGGCGCGTGCCGGAATTGAACAGCGTCGGCGTGGACGACATGAAGTCGAAGGTCGACAGGATGGTGTAGAACTCGATCGCGCGGGCTTCGCGGTCGATTTCGTTCAGCGCCAGCCCCATGGCCACACGCATGAAGAAGGCTTGCGGCAGCTCGATGCGGGTGCCGTCGATGTGCAGGAAGTAGCGATCGAACAGGGTTTGCAGGCCCAGATAGCCGAACTGGTAGTCGCGGGTGTGATCCAGTGCCGCACCCAGCTTGGCCAGATCGAATTGCGCCAGTTTCTCGTCAAGCAGCTCGGCCTCGATGCCCTTCTTGATGAATTTCGGGAAGTACTCGGCGTAGCGGCTTGCCATGTCTTCGTGGCTGGCTTCTTCGCCCAGGACTTCGGCGCGCAGGGTATCGAGCAGCAGGCGCGCGGTGACCTGGCTGTAGGCCGGATCTTTTTCGATCTGCTGGCGGGCAGCCAGAATCACGGACTTGCTGACTTCGTCGGCGGACACGCCGTCGTAGAGGTTCTTCAGCGTTTCGTTCAGGATCA
This sequence comes from Chitinilyticum piscinae, assembly GCF_015223195.1. Classification (GTDB taxonomy): domain Bacteria; phylum Pseudomonadota; class Gammaproteobacteria; order Burkholderiales; family Chitinibacteraceae; genus Chitinilyticum; species Chitinilyticum piscinae. The sequence continues at coordinate 172,607 of NZ_JADFUA010000005.1, forward strand.
GCTGCTGGTCGGTGATGCCGTCAAAGCCCTGGCAGGCCGAGGCGATCAGCGCCTTCAGGCGCCCCAGATCCAGCGGACGGGAATCGCCGCTGGCGAGCTTCACATTGATGGCGTGGTGGACATCGGCCGCGAGGTCTTCACCCTTGGCGTGGCGCTCCTGCGCACGCTGCTCGCGATACAACACATAGGCTCGCGCCACGTCGTGCTCGCCGGAGCGCATCAGCGCCAGCTCGACCTGATCCTGCACGTCTTCGATGTGGATGGCGCCGCCTTCGGGCTTGCGGCGCATCAGCGCGCCCACCACGGCGTCAGTCAGACGGGAAACCTGTTCGCGCACGGCCGCCGAAGCAGCGGCATGGCTGCCCTGTACGGCGATAAAGGCCTTGGTGACCGCCACGGAGATTTTGGACGGTTCGAAGGGCACCACCGAGCCGTTGCGGCGGATGATCTTGTAGTCGGTGTAGTTCACCGGTGCGGCCAGATCGGCAGCGGAACGACTGATGGAAGCGCTCTCAAGCGTTGCGTACATGCAAGTTTCTCCAGCTGTGCATAACTGTGTGAGTATTTTGTGAAGAAACACAATATCTTGTGTCACTCCCTTTTGGTTGACACAAATACTAGGGTGTTTCGCGCGGTGGCGCAAGCGACTCCGATTGTGTTATCCGTGTATTGACAACCCCGGCACAAGGCGTATCAGAGGGGCTGCGTGGCTGCTATCTGGCGCCATGCAAGACGGGACAAGGGCTATGGACTGATACCCTGCCCGGTACTGTTTTGCCATGACTGATGCCCGACTGTCGCGGCGCACGGGCGGACCGCCGCAGCGTTGGATTAAAACAACGCCAGAAAGAATGGGGACAGAAGCTTACGGGCGTGCCGGAAACCGCCAAAGAAAAAGGCCCCCTGCAACAGGGGGCCTTCGCCATGCCGGTGCAGAGGGAATTACTTCAGGTGACCGCGGATCACCTGGAGCATCTGGCCGAAAACTTTCGGCGTTCCGCAGAGGATGTCACCGGATTCCATGAATTTCTCCTCGCCGTTCAGATCGGTCACCAGGCCACCGGCCTCCTGCACGATCAGCGAACCGGCAGCGATGTCGTGCGGCTTGAGGTCGAATTCGAAGAAACCGTCGAAGCGGCCGCAGGCCACCCAGGCCAGATCCAGCGAGGCCGCGCCCGGACGGCGCACGCCGCCGGCCTTCTGCGCCATGTCGCGGAAGATGTTCAGATAGGTTTCGAGGTTGTCGAAACGGGTATACGGGAAACCGGTACCGACCAGTGCATCGGACAGATCGCGCACCTTGGACACGCGGATACGGCGGTCATTCAGGAAGGCGCCAACGCCACGGGTGGCGGTGAACAGGTCATTGCGGTTCGGGTCGTAGATCACCGCCTGGGTGATGATGCCCTTGTGCTCCAGCGCGATCGAGACGGCGTATTGCGGCACGCCATGCAGGAAGTTGGTGGTGCCATCGAGCGGGTCGATGATCCACACGTAATCCGATTTGCCGCGGCTACCGGACTCCTCTGCTAGAATCGCGTGGCTCGGATACGCCTCGAGGATGGTTTCGATAATGGCGTTTTCCGCTGCGCGGTCAACTTCGGACACAAAATCATTGTGTCCCTTCTTTTCGGGCGTGATGGTGTCCAGATTGTTGGACGCACGCTGGATAATGGCGGCAGCGCGGCGCGCGGCGCGCACTGCGGTGTTCAGCATCGGATGCATGGCTATTTTCAACTTGAAAGAACGGATTTGGCCGCCATTCTACCTGCCCTTGCCTTTTGAATAAACTGGAAACTTGTCTAAGTGGAATCAACCGACCAACTGCCAGCAGCTCCCGGGCTGGATTGTCTGAAGCATTTTCGCGTGGTGCTTTCGCACACCTCGCACCCCGGCAACATCGGCTCGACCGCCCGGGCGATGAAAACCATGGGGTTGACCCGTCTGTATCTGGTCAACCCGCAGGAATTCCCCTCCGAGGTCGCCGTGGCGCTCGCCTCCAGCGCCGACGATGTACTCAACAATGCCGTGATCTGCTCCAGCGTGGAAGAAGCACTGCGCGGCACCACGCTGCAGGTGGCCATGACCGCGCGCCGCCGCGAGCTGACCCAGCCCCTGCAGACGCCGCGCCAGCTGGTGCCGGAGCTGCTGCAGGAAGCCAACTCCGGCGGCGAAGTGGCACTGCTGTTCGGTCCGGAAACCAGCGGGCTGACCATCGACGAGGTGCGCCAATGCAACCGCCTGATCACCATTCCGACCAATCCGGACTATTCCAGCCTGAATCTGTCGCAGGCCGTTCAAGTGTTGACTTACGAGATCCGCTCGCAGCTGCTCGATGATGTGTCGTATCTGGAAAAGAAGGCCCCGCTGGCCAGCCATGAATACCTGGAGCTGTATTTCGAAAAGCTGGAAGAAACACTGCTGAAAATCGGCTTCCTCAAACCCTATGCGCCCAAGCGCCTGATGCCGCGCCTGCGCCGGCTGTACCAGCGCGCGACACCGGAACAGGAGGAAGTGGATATCCTGCGCGGTATCCTGCGTGCCACGCTGGAATACAAGCTGGTTGCCGATGCGCCAGCCTCTCTGGAGCAATCCAGCAAGGATCCGGCCGCAGAGTAAGGCAACGTATCGCCCTGCAGCCCTTTATCAACAAAGTCTGCAGGGCAATACCTGGCAAATCAAAGCTTGGACATTTCGTCCAGCAGCTTGCGCCAGCACAGCACCAGCACCACCAGAGCCGCGAGCAGTGCGACCGCCGTCCAGATGACCCGTGGCAATTGCGCGCTGCGCCGCTGCTCGGCCACGGCCTGCACGCCCTGCTGGTAGCCGGCATAGTCAACGATGCGGCAACCGGTTTCACCCAGCGCCAGCGCGGCACCGGCCAGCTGCTGACGCTCGACGACCAGCAAGCCGTAATCACAGTAATCCCGCTCGAAAATGGCCCGGTTGCCGGCGTACGGCAACAGCAGGCGCGCGCCGGCAGCCGGAGGAATCGTGCAATCCGCTTCCGGGCAGCTGGCCCATACCGCATCCCAAACCGCCTGGGCCTTGTAGCCGCTGAAGGTCAGCTTGCGCCCGAAAAAGCGCTGGAAGCGCATGCGTGCCTCCTGCAACTCATCGGCGCGGGTTTCCGGCATGGACTTGTGATAGGGCAGCTCCTGCGGCAGGTAGACCGGCGGCGGCTGGCGCAAGGCCATTGCCGCGGTGGTTACCCCGGCAATCAGCAGCAGTGCCAGCAGCAGCATCAGGATGCAGGTGCCCAGTAGCAGATAGCCAGTGCCCCCCAGGGCGCGCAGACGGAAAAAGAAAGTCGAATCGGCGGACATGGATACAGGTGGGGTGAAAACGGTTAATCAGAACGGTTGATCCATTCAGGATCGCGGGCAGTATCGCACAGGGTGGCTGCCGCGCGCAGACCGGCAACACCGGCCTGCCGCAGAACCGACACCTCAGGCAGCCTTTTCGCCACCGTATTCCTCAAAGGCCAGCAAGGCCTCGGCGGCGGTCATCATGCTCGGGCCGCCCCCCATATAGATCGCCACCTGCAGCATTTCGAGAAATTCGGCGCGCGTCACGCCCATCTTCACGCAGGCCATCGCGTGAAAGCCCAGACAGCCGTTGCAGCGGGCAGAAATGGCAATCGCCATCGCCATCAGTTCCTTGTGCTTTTTCGACAGCGCACCATCGTCATGGGTGGCGCGCGCCATGCCCTGGAAGCTGTTGTAGGTATCGGGGATTTCCTTCACGAACTCGCGCAGCTTTTTGCTGATGTCCGCCACCAGCGGTTTGAATTCGGTGCTCATGCAACACTCCTTGTCATGCAGAAACGGCAAAGGCCGGAAACCGGCCTTGGCAGTGAAAGCGGAATTCGCGCTCAGGTCTTGGGCAGCGTGACACCGACCTGGCCCTGATACTTGCCGCCACGATCGCGATAGCTGGTTTCGCAGACATCGTCTTCATCCGCCTCGAAGAACAGCACCTGCGCCACACCTTCATCGGCGTAGATCTTGGCCGGCAGCGGCGTGGTGTTGGAAAACTCCAGCGTGACATAGCCTTCCCACTCGGGCTCGAACGGGGTGACGTTGACGATGATGCCGCAGCGTGCGTAAGTGGATTTGCCCAGGCACACGGTCAGCACATTGCGCGGAATGCGGAAATACTCGACCGTCCGGGCCAGTGCAAACGAGTTCGGCGGAATGATGCAGTAGCCCTTGCCGGAGACATCGACAAAGCTGTTTTCGTCGAAGTTTTTCGGGTCGACGATGGTGGAGTTGAGGTTGGTAAACACCTTGAACTCGTCCGCGCACCGGATGTCGTATCCATAGCTGGAAGTGCCGAACGACACGATGCGCGCACCGTCGCGCTCCTTGATCTGGCCGGGAATGAATGGCTCGATCATCCCGTGTTCCTGGGCCATGCGGCGAATCCACTTGTCCGACTTGATGCTCATGCTGTCACATCCCTGTAAAAAGTTCCGCCGTATTGTAAACACTTGCCGGCCGCCCCGCACTTGCCGCAGCAAGGAGTATTGCCGACAATCAAGACAAGGGGCTCCCGCCAGGACAACAAGAACCAAGGAGGTTTCATGACACCGGACATCTGCCCGGCCATTTTGCTTGCCACCACCAGCGGCGGCCAGTTCGACGCAGCCGCACTGCGCGGCCAGAACGTGGTGCTGTATTTCTATCCCAAGGACAGCACTCCCGGCTGCACCACCGAAGGCGGTGATTTCCGCGATCGCCATGAGGCTTTCCGTGCGGCCAACTGCGTCGTATTCGGCGTTTCGCGCGATTCGCTGAAATCGCACGAAAACTTCAAGGCCAAGCAGAATTATCCCTTCGAGCTGATCAGCGATCCGGAAGAAGCACTCTGTGAAGCCTTCGGCGTGATGAAGCAGAAGATGATGTACGGCAAGCAGGTGCGCGGCATCGAGCGCAGTACCTTCGTACTCAACAAGGAGGGCAAGATCGTGAAGGAGTGGCGCGGCGTGAAGGTGCCGGGCCATGCCGAAGAAGTCCTGGCGTTTGTCCAGGCAATGCAGTGAATCAGGGGCGACACTAGTCGCCCTTTTTTGTCCCGCACACCCAGCAGCATCAAGGAGACTGTCATGGCTAGCCGCAAGCGCAAGACCCCTGCGAACACCAAGTTTTTCGTGCTGGACACCAATGTGCTGATGCACGACCCGACGTCGATCTACCGCTTCCAGGAGCACGACATCTTCCTGCCGATGATGACGCTGGAAGAACTGGACAGCAACAAGAAGGGCACCAGCGAAGTCGCCCGCAACGCCCGTCAGGCCAGCCGCTTCATGGAAGAGCTGATCGCCGGCAAGGAGCATACGCTGCACGACGGTGTGCCGCTGGAAGAAGCCAGCCGTGGCCAGGCCAGCGGCTCGCTCTTCCTGCAGACCGAAGCCATCACCAGCGTGCTGCCGGCGCAATTGCCGATGGGCAAGGCCGACAACCAGATTCTCGGCGTCGTGCACCATCTGCAGCAGATGTTTCCCAAGCGCGAAGTCATTCTGGTGTCGAAAGACATCAATATGCGCATCAAGGCCCGCGCACTGGGACTGGCAGCCGAGGACTATTTCAACGACAAGGTGCTGGAAGACTCCGACCTGCTCTACACCGGCATGCTGGAGATCGGCCAGGACTTCTGGGAAAAGAACGGCAAGGATCTGCAGAGCTGGCAAGAAGGCGGGCGCAGCTACTGGAAAATCAAGGGCAACGACGTGCCCGATCTGCACCCCAACCAGCTGCTCTATCAGAACGGGGACCAACCCTTGCAGGCGCGGGTGCTTGCCGTGGACGGCAAGACAGCCACCATCGAGAGCCTGAAGGACTACAGCCACAGCAAGAACGCCATCTGGGGCATTACCGCGCGCAATCGCGAGCAGAATTTCGCGCTCAACCTGCTGATGAACCCGGATGTCGATTTCGTCACCCTGCTGGGCCAGGCCGGCACCGGCAAGACCCTGCTGACACTGGCGGCAGGGCTCACACAGACGCTGGAATCGAAGATCTACAGCGAAATCATCATGACCCGCGTCACCGTGCCGGTCGGCGAGGACATCGGTTTCCTGCCCGGCACCGAGGAAGAAAAGATGCTGCCGTGGATGGGTGCGCTGGAAGACAACCTGGATGTCCTCAACAAGACCGACAGTGAGGCCGGTGACTGGGGCCGTGCCGCCACGCGCGACCTGATCCGCAGCCGCATCAAGGTGAAATCGCTGAACTTCATGCGCGGGCGTACGTTCCTCAACAAGTTCCTGATCATCGACGAAGCGCAGAACCTGACACCCAAGCAGATGAAAACGCTGATCACCCGCGCCGGCCCCGGCACCAAGGTGGTGTGTCTCGGCAACATCAGCCAGATCGACACGCCCTACCTGACCGAAGGCTCGTCGGGTCTGACCTTCGTGGTGGACCGCTTCAAGTTCTGGGAACACTCCGGCCATATCACGCTCACGCGCGGCGAGCGCTCCCGTCTGGCGGATTATGCGGCGGACGTCCTCTAAACCCAAACAGGTATTGTCATGCAAACATTGTCATTGAAAGCCACCAAGGCAATACCCGTGATATAAACAGAAAGCCCGTGCCCTGCACGGGCTTTTTTACATCGTCGCGCCCTAACGCAGCTGGCATACTGCGGGCGATGAACAGCAAACCCCATTCTCGGCTCTCCTTCGCCGCCCTGCTCTTTCCTGCCGCGCTGGTGATCTTCGAATTCGCCACCTACATCGGCAACGACATGATCCTGCCCGGCATGCCGGCCGTGGTGCGCGAATTCGGCGCCTCCGAGCATCTGGCGCCCAGCGGCATGTCGGCCTACCTGGCGGGGGGCATGATGCTGCAGTGGCTGCTGGGGCCGCTTTCTGATCGCATCGGCCGCCGCCCGGTGCTGCTCACCGGCGTGTTGCTGTTCATAGCCAGCTGCCTGGCCATTCTGGTCAGCAACAGCATGACCAGCTTTCTGATCCTGCGCGTCATCCAGGGCTTCGGTCTGTGCTTTCTGGCTGCCGTGGGCTATGCCGCCATCCAGGAAGCCTTCGATGAAGTCACGGCCATCCGTGTGACGGCGCTGATGGCCAATGTGGCCCTGATCTCCCCATTGATCGGACCGCTCGCCGGTGCGCTGGTCATCGAGTACGCGCCCTGGCGCTGGGTATTCGTCATCATGGCGGCAGTGGCGGCCATCGGGCTGGCCGGGTTGTGGCACACCATGCCGGAAACCTCGCCGCGCCTGAAAACGCCACTGGGCATCGCAATGCTCTGGCAAACCTATCGCCACATTTTCGGCAATCCGCGTTTTCTGGCAGGGACCTTGGCGCTGGCCATGGCCGGGCTGCCGCTGCTGGTCTGGCTGGGGCAATCCCCGGTCATCCTCATGAATGATCGCCACCTGAGCGCACTGGATTTCGGTCTGTGGCAGATCCCGGTATTCGGCGGGCTGATCGCCGGCAACCTGTTGCTGGCCTGGCTGGTCAGCCGTGTGCCAGTCGCACGCCTGATCCGGCTGGCCTGCATGCCGCTGCTGGCCGGACTGGCCTTCGCCCTGCTGGCCGGCCTGGTGGCATCGGAGAACACCGCCTTGCTGGTCGCCGGCCTCTCGATCTATGCGCTGGGCTGCGGCATTGCCTCGGCCGGGCTCTACCGGTTGGTGCTGTTCGCCAGCGACGCCAGCAAGGGCGCCGTCTCGGCGGCGCTGGGCATGCTGACAATGCTGATCTATGCACTGGGCATCGAACTGGCGCGTCACGTGCATGCCACAGCGGGCCTGACCGGGTTTACTTCACTGATGTTGCTTGCTGGCATGCTGTGCCCGCTGCTATTGCGCCGGTTCTTTGCCTGAGGCACTACACAAAGAGCAAGCAGGCCACATAATCCTTTCGGACTATGGCATCCCGGCTGACGGATTCTATAACAAAGAATCATAACTGCTGCCGGGCTGTGTCATGTCGCTCCATACCCGTACCAAACTATTGCTGATGGGGGGGCTGCCTGCGCTGGCCCTGCTGTTCTTTGCCATTACCGCGACACAGGAAAAGCGCCAGCAGGCCAGCGAACTGGCAAGGCTGGAGCAACTGGTCCGGCTTTCGGTCAGCATCGGCGAACTCGGGCACGAAATGCAGCGCGAACGCGGCCTCAGCGCCGGTTTCATCAGCAGCAAGGGCGAACGCAACCGGCAGGAACTGCCGGCCCAGCGCGAGAAAACCGATGAGAGCATCCGCCAGCTGAACACGGCCCTGGCTGCCTTTGATGCTGGGGCTTACGATCCAGCACTGGCCGGAATACTGGCCGAGGCCAAAAACAGACTTGGCGAATTACCGGCCCGCCGCCAGGCGGTCAGTGCCCTCGGCATCACCCCGGCTGAATCCGCCGCGTATTACACCACTCTGATCAGCAGTCACTACCAGTTGCCGGCCATGGTCTCGACCTTGAGCAGCAATGGCGAAATTGCCCGGCTCAGTGCAGCTTACTCCAGCATGCTGCAAGCCAAGGAGCGCGCAGGTCGCGAACGCGCAATGCTGTCTGCGGTGTTTACCGTCAAGGCGTTCACTCCGGCGACCCTGTCGGCGTTTTTGCAGAATCTGTCCGCTCAGCAGGTCTACTTCGACGAATTCGCTCACTATGCACTGGATAGCCAGAAGGCCATTCTGCAGCGCGAACTGCAGGACAAGGCCGTCGCGGAAGTCAAACGCCTGCAGCAATACGCCATCGACAACAGCGCGGCAGCACTGGATATCGACCCCGGCTACTGGTTCAAGACCTCAACCGCACGCATAGATCAGCTGAAAAATGTCGAAACCGCACTGGCAAAAGACCTGCTGGATCGGCAGCAGCAACTGCGCACCGCAGCGCAGGACAGTGTCCAGCGCTACCTGCTGCTCACGGCAGTAACCCTGCTGCTGACTCTGGCGCTGGTCTGGCTGATCACCCGCAGCATTCTGCGGGCACTGGGGGGCGAGCCGGCACTCGCCGCCGACATCACGCGCGCCATTGCCGCCGGGAGGCTGGACACCGTGATCCCGCTGCGCAAAGGCGACAGCAGCAGTCTGCTGGCCTCCATCCAGCGCATGCAGGAGCAACTGCTGGCACGCATCACGGCAGAGAAGCGGGTCGCCGACGAGAATTTGCGCATCCGCATCGCGCTCGACAACGTCAGTACCGGGGTCATGATTGCCGATGTGGATCGCACGATCATTTATGCCAACACGGCCGTGCAGCATATTCTGCAAGAGGCTGAAGCCGACATCCGCAAGGTGCTGCCCTCATTCTCCGCAGCACAACTGGTGGGGCAAAATATCGATGCCTTCCACAAGCGCCCCCAGCATCAGGCGGATCTACTGGCCACCTTTACCAGCTCCTACACCGCGGATCTGGCCGTGGGCGTGCGCCGCATGCAGGTAATTGCGAATCCGGTAATCAACGCCAGCGGCGAGCGACTGGGGTCGGTCGCCGAATGGCGGGATCGCACTGCCGAACTGGCCGCAACCGAACGGGAAGCCGCACTGGCAGCAGAAAATCTGCGGGTACGCATTGCGCTGGATAACGTGAGCACCGGCGCCATGATTGTCGATAACGAGCGCACGATCGTGTATGCCAACAAAGCCGTCTGCGCCATGCTGCAGCATGCCGAAGCAGCAATCCGTACCCAGATTCCCGGGTTTGATGCACACCGCCTGATCGGCACCAACATCGACAGCTTCCACAAGAACCCGGCGCATCAGGCCAGGCTGCTGGCCGAGTTCACCCGTCCCTATACTTCATCCCTCGTGATTGGCGGGCGGCATATGACGGTCACCGCCAACCCGGTCATCAATGACCGCGGTGAACGTATGGGGGCGGTTGCGGAATGGGTAGACCGCACCGCCGAAGTCCAGATTGAAGAGGAAGTGGAAAATCTGATCCTGGCGGCCAGCGAGGGGAATTTTGATGCCCGCCTGGAGGTCAGCGGCAAGGAAGGCTTCTACCGCAAGGTTTCCGAAGGGCTGAACCAGCTTTCCGCTACGGTCGACAGCGGCCTCACCGATGTCAGCACGGTACTCAGGGGGGTCACCGAGGGCGATCTCAGCCGCACCATAACGGCCAACTACCATGGTCGCTTCGGCGAACTGAAGGACCATACCAACGCCACCATCACCCATCTGCGCGAGGTCGTTGGCGAAATCCAGCAGGCTGCCAGCCAGATCAATACGGCAGCCAAGGAAATCGCGGCGGGCAACACCGATCTGTCCAGCCGCACCGAAGAACAGGCCAGCAGCCTCGAAGAAACCGCCAGCTCGATGGAGGAACTCAACGGCACCGTAAGGCAAAATGCCGGCAATGCCGAGCAGGCCAACCGGCTGGCGCGTGAAAGCAATGCCATCGCAGCCGATAGTGGCCGGATCGTGCAGAGCATTGTCTCTACCATGCAGGGCATCTCCGAAAGCAGCCAGAAGATTGCCGACATCATCAGTGTCATCGACGGCATCGCCTTCCAGACCAATATCCTGGCATTGAACGCTGCTGTAGAAGCGGCTCGGGCCGGCGAACAAGGGCGCGGATTTGCCGTAGTCGCCAGTGAAGTTCGCAGCCTGGCCCTGCGCAGCGCCACGGCAGCCAAGGAAATCAAGGAGCTGATCAATGAGTCGGGCGGCAAGGTGGAAGCCGGTGCAGGCCAGGTCAACCAGGCAGGAAAAGCCATGAGCAGCCTGGTCAGCAGCTTTGAAAAAGTCGCGGCATTGGTAACCGAAATCGCGGCGGCAAGCCGCGAACAAAGCACCGGCATCGAGCAGGTGACCCAGGCGGTTGGCCAGATCGACGAAATCACCCAGCAAAATGCAGCGCTGGTGGAAGAGGCCGCCGCAGCAGCGGAAAGTCTGCAGGAGCAAGCCGAGCGACTGGTCGAATCGGTCGCCCTGTTCCGCCTTTGAAAGACGGGTCGCACCGGCCTGTCCGGTGCGACCCTGATACCCAGGGCAGCATTGCGCCACAATCCAGCCACAATAAGGCGCCAGTGCAAATACCCCTGTCATTTCCTGCGTCAATCTTTCGCGATTTTCCTACCAGCTGACATCAGTCGCGCCTTAGGTGTACACCCTTAGAGGAAACACCTGACTGCGCCTGCCCTACCCCTCTTGCATAATCCCCGCTAAATCAGCTGCTTGCCGCCAGCTCTTGCTGTGACACGACGCTGACTGAGAGGTCCCCGTCCGTCAGAACGTGGCCATGCTGTATTCATAAATTCAGAGAAATTTAATATTATTATCAACGAATATTATGATTTTATTATTTTCTGTGCGCGACTGTGATCGGCAACACAGAAACTCAAGGCCTTTGCAGTGATGACCACCCCACTTCGCTACCACCTGCTTGCCGCCAGCATGGCGCTGGCTTTTCCGCTGGCCACCAATGCCGCGCGGGCAGCCTCCCCCTATCCGGCACTCCCGCCGACGCTTTCCACCTCGGTGCCACCGAACGTGATGCTGTTCATCGACAACTCCGGCAGCATGCTGCAAGACCGCAACAACAACTGGATGCGTACGGATCTCTGCGATTTCAGCAGCAACTGGTCGAACTGCGTCAACAGCAACACCCGCAATGTTCGCGACGTGCTGGACGATGAAAGTCAGTCACCGAACACCAAAATGAACATTGCCAAGCGAGTATCGCGCAACCTGATCGACAGCAATCCGGATCTGCGCTGGGGGGTTTTTTCCTTCCACGTCAGCAATGCCAACACCGTGGGCGGCAGCGAGCGGGGACAATCCGGCGTGTTGCAGTCGGCGATTGGCCAGGGCAATGCCTCCGCCAAGGCCGCCATTTCGCGCCTGAAAGCCCGCACAGCCACCCCGCTGGGAGAAGCGCTACTGGAAATCACCCGTTATTACGAAGGCAAGACCTCGCTGTACGGCAAAAGCAATAACAGCTACAACAGCCCTATCCAGTACCGCTGCCAGAAGAACTTTGCCATCGTAATGACCGATGGTGACGCGACGGATGACAACGATCTGCCTGGCAGCGGCAAGGCCGCGCTGCCCTATACCTATGTTGATGCCAACAATGTCAGCCGCAGCGGCAGTTTCTCGGTATGCACGTCAGCCGATGGCGCCAGCTGTCCGGCGGCACTGGAAGGCAGCAGTACAAGCGCCGGCTTCGGCGACGGCAACAATCGCTACCGCGCACTGCGCGATGTGGCCAAGTACGCCAACGAGATGGATCTGCTGACCAGCGGGACCGATCAGGATGGCAAGTCCTTCGATGACGCGCGGTTCAAGAAACAAAGCCTGCAGACCTACACAATCGGCTTCTCGGTCAATAACGCCGTGCTGCCGGCGGCCGCCAGGGTGGGAGGTGGCAAGTACTACACTGCGGATAGCGAATCCGCACTGAATCAGGCACTGACCAATGCGGTCAATGACATCGTGGCGTCCATTTCCAATGCGGGCGGGGTCGCCACGCAAAGCGAAGCGGTCGCCGCCGGCAACAAGGTCTTCCAGCCCGTTTTCAACCCCAAGGGCTGGTATGGCGAGTTGCGCTGCTACAACGTCGATGCCAACGGCAACTTCAATCCGGCCACCGCGCAATGCAGCCCGAACGGCAAGGCGGTGATTCCGGCACATGCCAGCCGCAAGATTCACAGCGCCAAAATTTCCGGCAGCAGCACCGTGGCATTTGCCTTCAACGACAGCACGGGGCTCGCCAGCATGACCACGGCCCAGCGCAATGCGCTGGGTGCGGATGATACCGAGCGTCGCAAGATCATCAACTTCCTGCGCGGACAGGAAGGCCAGGCCGGCCTGCGCACTCGGCCGGACAGCCTCCTGGGAGACATCATCGACAGCCAGCCGGTTGTCGTGGGCAAGCCCGCCGGTGAAACGCCCGACAGCGATTACGCGATATTCAAGTCGGCACAGGCCAGCCGCAACATGGTCTTCATCGGTGCCAACGACGGCATGCTGCACGCCTTCAATGTGGCCGACATGACCGAACTGATGGGCTACATTCCCTCGCCGGTCTACCCCAATCTGAAAAGCCTCGCTGCCAGCGATTACGGCCAGTCCGGCGGGACGCCGCACGCCTTTTTCGTCAACGGCAGCCTGCGGCAAGCCGATATCAAGACCGGCTCGGGCTGGCGCACGCTGCTCAGTGGCGGGCTCGCACAAGGCGGTCGCGGATACTTCACGCTCGACGCCACACAAGCCAGCAACTTCAACCTGGCTTCGACCACCGTCAAATGGGAATGGACCGACCAGCATGCCACCAGCATGGGGTATGCGTTCGGCGCCCCCATCATTTACAACGTACGCACCTCGGCCACCACCGTAACTCCTGCGGTCATCCTCAACAACGGTTATGAAAACCGCTGGGGGCAAACTCCGGCGGCCAGCAATACGTCGGCGCTTTACATCGTCAATGCCGATACCGGCGCCCTGATCAAGCAGATCGACGTTCCGGGCAGCACAGGCCTGTCTTCCCCGGCCGGGGTCGATTACGGCCAGGATGGCATTCTGGATTATGTCTATGCCGGCGACATGAGCGGCAAGCTCTGGCGCTTCGATCTGACCAGTGACAATCCCGCCAGCTTCCGTGTTGCCAGCAACCCGGTATTCGATGCAGGCACATCCCGCCCGATCGTGATGCGCCCGGCCATTGCCGCGCTCAACCGTCCCGATGGCACATCGCTGGGCAATCTGGTGCTGTTCGGCACCGGCAAGCTGCTGACCGATGGCGATCGCAGCGACACCAGTCGCCAGACCCTATATGGCATCGTCGACCGCATGGATGACACCCCTGTTACCGTGTCCGAAACAGCCCTGGTAGAGCAGCGTTTCACCGACAGCAAAACACTCAGTGGCGGCAGCCAGCGGGCAGGCACTTACCGCAAGATCTCCGGCGAAAGCATCGACCTGCGCAGCGAGAGCAATACCCGACTGGGCTGGTACATCGACCTGCCTACCAGCAGTGAACGGCTGGTAGCTTCACCCATGCTGTACGACGACAAGGTGTTGTTCGGCACCGGCGTTCCGCAATCGACGGAAAAATGCACGCCCGGGGGCAAGGGCTGGATCATCGGACTGAATCCTTTTACCGGCTCCGTACCCGCAGATCGCAAGAACCGCGCCTACAGCTTCATCGACATTTCGCAGGATGGCAAATCCACCGCCGCCGACAAGATTCCCTTTGCCAGTGGTGATGATTTCCTCGCCGGCTTTGAAAAGGACGGCATTCCGACCGAGCTGACCTATGTTGCCTCGGAAACCAGGCTGGTCACGCCCTCGCCGCGCGGGGATACCAGCCTGGGTGATATCGGCAAGGTTGTGGCACAGCGCGAAGCCAATTACTCCGCGGTATTTACCGGCAATGCCAAAGAAGGCGTCAAGACCGGTCGCCCCATGAGCAAGCCAGCATCGACCGGCAAAGGCACGCTGTACGGCGGCACCATCGGCAGCGATACCGTCGACAAGGAGACCCTGTTGTCGCCCGCAACCGGCGTCAAGATCGAAACCACCGTATGGCGGGAAATCAAATGAACACATTCAACACTCTGCGGCGCCAGCACGGCGTCACCCTGATCGAGCTGATGGTCGTCATCAGTGTCCTTGGCATTCTGGCCGGCGTCGCAGTACCCAACATGCTGGACTGGATCCGCGATGCCCGGCTCGCTACCCAGAGCGACCTGCTGGTCAGCGGGCTGGCCAACGCACGTCTGGATGCCATCAAACGCCGCAGCGACAGCACCTTCTGCCCAGCTGCCAGCGCCAACAGCGCCAGCGACTGCTCCGCAAGTGCCAGCGACTGGTCCAAAGGCTGGCTCATCCGCAACAGTGGTGCGATCGAGCAGCGTTTCACCGTGCAAAAGGACATCACCATCAGCAACACGACCGCTAGCAGCGTGATCTTCAACGGCACACTGGGCAGCGCCCAGGCCGCCAGCACCTTCACAATCTGCGCGGACGGCCGCAAGGAGCACATCGTCGAGGTCAGCTTGTCCGGTCACATCAGCAAGCGCATCGGCACAAACGTCTGCGGAGCAAGCACATGAACACCGTACGGCATCTCCGACAGCAGGGCCTCTCGCTGATCGAGGTCATGCTCTCGGTCGCTATCCTCGGCATCGGCTTACTGGGACTGGCCGGACTGCAAACCCGCGCTGTCATGATGAACCAAAGCGCCTACTACCGCAGCATCGCCTCCGATCTGGCCGCCAATCTGGCCGACCGGATCCGCGCCAGCCGCACGCCCTTTCTGGCAAGCAGCGATGCCGATACCCAGCCCCCGCTGCCGCCCGACTTTGCCCGCTGCAGCCGCGCCAACCCGGCAGATACCAATCTCACCTGCACCGCACAGGAGGCCGGGCACGAGAGCTATCTGGTCAGCAATGAAATGAACGAGTGGTTCGGGCAAGTGCAGAGCCAACTGCCAGCCGCCTCGTACACCCTGCAGTCGATGCCAGGCCAATCGACCGGTTTCTACCGCTACCGCCTGACCATCAGCTGGACCGACGACCGGCAGGGTCGCACGACCGCCGCCAAAAACACCAGCTTTGAAACGGTGATTGAATGAAGCACAGCAAACACAGCGGCTTTACGCTGATCGAACTCATGGTGGCCATGGCAATTGCCATGATCGCCCTGCTGGCCATTGCCAAGGTATATATCCAGACCAGGCAGACCTTCAACCTGCAGGCCATGCAGAATCGTGTCGCCGAAGACGGACGTTTTGCGATGGCCATGCTGCAGCGTGCGGTGAGCCAGGCCGGCTTTCGCCCGAATCCGGCCACGGCCCTGCCGGCCAACCACCTGGCATCGACTGGTGCGGGGGCTTTCAGCGTGCGCTTCACCGCCGACGGCACAAACCAGATGAGCTGCAACGGCAGTGTCGCACCTGCCGGGGACACAACACTGCAGATCGCCCGCTCCGGCAGCAGACTGCAGTGCGGCAGCGTGGACTGGATTGCCCCGAACAACGGCGGCAGCGGTACCGAAGTCGCTGACTTCAGCGTGCAGTACGGTATCGACACCAATGACAACGATGCGCTCGGCAATCCACGCACCCCGGCCGAATACGGCTGCGGTGCCGATGTCGGCAGCATGAAAGCGCGCGACTGCGTTGCCAACCGCTACGTCAGCAATCTTGCAGGCATCACGGCCGACCAGGTGGTCGCGGTGAAACTCTGCCTGATCCTGCGCACGGAAAAAACAGCGCCCCAGCTGGAAAAGGGCGCGGCCGTCACCGACTGTTCCGGCAATGCGCTGAACGGCTCGCAGACGGATCGCCGCCTCTACCGCACGTTCAACAGCACCGTACTCGTGCGCAACCGCTAGAAGGCTCGTCATGCATTACCACCTCACCCCGCCCCCCCGCCAGCAGGGCTTTGTCCTGATCGTAGCCTTGCTGCTGCTGGTAGTCGTCACCATTCTGGTGCTCAACGGCATGCGCGGCACCACACTGAATGAAAAGATGGCCGGCAGCTACATGGACCGGCATCGCGCCTATCAGGCTGCGGAACAGGCACTGCGGCAAGGCTCGGCACTGTTGCAGGCCAATGCCGAAACCTGTCTGGATGGCTGCACCAACAGCAATGTCGTCGGCACCGGCCCCGCCAGTGCCGGCGGGCTTCCCACCAGCTGGAGCGACACCCACGCCGTGGCCGCCACACTGGCCAGCGGCCAGCAAAGCTCGGGCAAATTCGTGATCAACCTGCTACCCGATACCCTGCGCCCGGCCGATAAAACCAGCTGCAAAGCCTACAGCGTCATGGGGCGCGGTCAGGGGCTCGATAGCCGTGCCGTGGTGGTGTTGCAGACCACCGCCTTTGTTTGCCCCATTTGAAACAGGACATTCCACCCATGCGTGTACCGCGCGGCTTTACCCTGATCGAAATGATGGTGGTCATCGCCATCATCGGCATTCTCGCCGCAATCGCGATCCCGAATTATCAGCAGTACCTGATCAAGACCCGACGCACCGACGTGCAGAAAGAGCTGACCAGCCATGCGCAGGATCTGGAACGCTATTTCAGCACCAATGGCCGCTATACCAGCAGTGGCACCACCTGTGGCATCAGTGATCCGGTGAGCAGCTATTACACCATCACGACCAGCTGCGCGACGGCCAACGAATTCACCATCACCGCGTCGCCGATTGCCGGCAAATCGCAAAGTGCGGATGGCGATCAGACGCTCTCCAGCAGTGGCGCCAAAACCGGCAAATGGTCAAACTGAACGTCGAACAAAAGCATTACCCTGCAACGTATTGCCATACAGGTAAATTTTTAGAATACCTGTATGGATATACCCATCAGGAAATCCATGCCTGCACATAATCCGGTGCCGATACCGGACAATCAGTAGCCGGCTCGGGAGCCCCACGCATCACACGCAACGGCAGCACGCCGGTCCAGGTCGCGATGGCCAGATCCTTTTCATCGTCCTGCGGCCCGCCCGTGCGCAACTTGGCTGCCGCCTCGGCCAGCGAAATCCGCAGGACAATAGTTGCGCCCAGCTCCTGCGGGCTGCCGCGACGCGCTTCATTTTCGCGCCCCGGGGCCAGATGGTGCATGAAGGCATCCAGCGCCGCCGACTTGGCCTCCTCGCCCTCTACCTTTTCAAAGACGCCGTAAATCACTGCGGAGCGGTAATTCATCGAGTGATTGAACGCCGAGCGCGCCAGCACCAGCCCGTCAAGGTGGCTGACCGCGATGCTGACTTCCGCACCACCAGCCAGCCGTTTCATCAGGCGGCTGCCATTGGAGCCATGAATATACAGATGCTCGCCTTCGCGCCAGTAGGCCATCGGCAGGCAATGCGCCCCGCCCGCCTCGTCGGTAAAGGCGATGTGGCAAAGATAGCCGTCATCCAGAATCGCGTGTAGCGTGGCACGCTGGTAATCGGCATTGTCTGGGATGCGGCGGATACGGGTACGCGGGGTCGGTGCGCTGCTCATGATGATATTCCGGCAAATGAGTGAGGAAGTCAGCATAGCCAGCCAGGTGGTTCCAGCATAAGATCCACTACCCGCAAATATTCAGGAACCACCGCATGGATTACGCGCTACTGCTCGGCCCACACGGCAATCACTCCAGACAGCAGCAGCTCTACCTTGGCCTGCGTGCAGCCATTCTGGATGGCCGGCTGGCAGGGGGCACACGCCTGCCTGCCAGCCGCGAGCTGGCGGGCGAGTTGCGCATCGCGCGCAATGCCGTGGTTTATGCCTACGAACAGCTCGCCAGCGAAGGGCTGGTGCACGCGTCCGCACGTGGCACGGTCGTCGCCCCGCTGAATCGCCCGGGGCAGTTGCAGCCCGCCGCTCACACCGCCGCACAGCAGTTGTCGCAACGCGGTGGTGCCTTCCGCACGCCCTTTGCCGAACCAGAGCCGGCCAGCGCCTTCACCCCCGGCGTCCCGGCACTCGGTGACTTCCCGCTGGCCCGCTGGCAAAAACGGCTGGCCAGGGCATGGCGCAGCGCCGATGCCGCCACGATTGGCTATGGCCCGGCGGCGGGCGAGCCGGCGCTGCGCGAAGCAATCGCCAGCCATCTGCGCAGCACGCGCGGCGTACGCTGCGACACCGCGCAACTCTTCATTACCGACGGCACCCAGCACGGACTGGATCTGTGTGCGCGACTGTTTGCCGATGCCGGCAACACGGCCTGGGTCGAAAATCCCGGCTACCACGGCGCGCTGAATGCCTGGCGCACCGCGCAACTGGAGGTACGAGGCATTGCGGTCGACGAGCACGGCCTCCGCCCGCTGGCCGCCGACTGGCAACAGCACCCACCCCGGCTGATCTACGTGACGCCCTCGCACCAGTACCCGCTGGGCAGCGTGCTGTCGCTGGAGCGCCGCCTGCAGCTGATTGCCGACGCCCGCGCGCATGGCACGCTGATTATCGAGGATGACTACGACAGCGAATTCCGCCGCGACGGCCCGCCGCTGCCAGCCATGCAGGGGCTGGAAGCCGACGCCCCGGTGGTGTATCTGGGCACCTTCAGCAAGACCCTGTTTCCGGCACTGCGCATCGGCTTCATGATCGTGCCCGCGGCATTGGTGGTTCAGGTCGAGGCCGCGCTGGCGCAATGCCAGCCGCGCGGCCGGCAGATCGAACAGCGCGCGCTGGCCGGATTTATCCGCGACGGCGAATTTCTCGCCCACCTGCGCCGCATGCGCAAACTCTACAGCGAACGCCGCGATGCCATGCTCGCCGCCATCCACCGCCATTTCGGCGAGCTGGCCGAAGTCTGCGGCGGCTCGTCCGGCATCCACCTTGCCATCCGCATTCCCGTCCGCATTCCCGATTCGCTCATCAGCCAGCAGGCACGCACCGCCGGACTGATCGCCCGCCCCTTGAGCGCCTACCGCATTGGCAACGAACCGGACAGCGCCAGCAATGGCTTCATTCTCGGCTACGCACAGGTACCGGCTGACGAGATGGACGGACAGATCACCATGCTCGCGCAGCTGGTGCGCGAACATGCCGCAGGCAAGCAGCAGACGCCGGATATACCCACAACAGGATAGTGCTACAAGCAATACGCTAAAGAGGCTGCAGACTAATACCCATGCATAACCACGTAAATGCAGGCTGCAGGCAACACCCGGCGCCGCACACTGGCGAGCATCCGGGGCGGTTGACAGCCCGTGACGGCATCTTTAGGCTGGTTTGCTTGAATCTTACGTAAAACACTGAGAAGCCGAGGTAAACATGGCCGCCAAATCCGTACAAACCCTGCTCGAAGACTTGCGCCTGGTTTCCGAAGAACGCTACGCCCTGGTCCAGGCCGTACGTGATCTGGTGCGCGCCACGCTGCCGGAGATCAGCGAGGAAGTGAAATACGGCGGCATCCTGTTTGCCTCCGCCGGCCAGCCATTCGGCGGGGTATTTGCCTACAGCCAGCATGTTTCGGTGGAATTCGGCGCAGGCGCCAGAATCAGCGACCCGCACGGGCTGCTGGAAGGCAGCGGCAAGGGGCGGCGGCATATCAAGCTACGAGTGAGTGACGACATTGCGGCGAAAAAACTGGCGGCGTATTTGCCGCTGGCGCTGACAGCAGCCGGCAGGTAAATCACCATGCCGTACTTGCAGTATTGCTCTCGTCAAACCGTGGTCTGTTCCCTCTTGCCGCAAATGCAATCTGCCTCCAGCACGGCCATACATGCCCATAATGAAAAGCCATGAAACTGAAATTCATCCCCTGGAATAGCAAGCCGCGCACTATGCTGCGCTACTTAAAACCAGGGCATATTTTCGCGCTGCAACTGGATGCCACTCGATTTGCCTTTGGGCGGATTATTGCCACACCTACAGCAGGCACCCCCGCCGAGTTTTTTGACATTATCAAAGACAGCCCGGTGCTCGGCGAGGATGAGATCAGCGCTGCCCAGCGCCTTATTCATCCACTCATCATCGATGCTTACTCGCTGTTTGATCGCCGAATTCTTGGCAACTGGCAAATGATTGCATTACAGGAAGACTTCATTGCGCACGACGCTGCACAGATTTTTTTCTGGTACGGCGACCCAATTGGCGGTTACAAGAAAACAAATGCACTGGGTGAAACAATCGGCCTGATCCCGGAAAGTGAAGCCAAGACGATGCAGGATGCGGGGCTTTCCGGTGACCGTTATGTACGTTTTCACATACTCAAAGTGCTGAATGAAATCAGTACCATGCCGGAAGTCCCGCTGCTCCACCCTGCATGACGAGAAAAACGTCATTCACATACCGCGTACAACGTACTCTGTAGAGCACAATCGCCACAGGCATCGCGCCGAACGGCCCCTCGAATAACCCGGCATTCGTGAAATAAATGGGGGGCAGACCATGGTTACTCCTTGGCGAAGAAATGCTGCTTTGCGAGGAGTGCCTGCCAAGCGGGCATAGATGGGCAATCCGTTAAAAGCATACCATTGAGCTATATCGACACCTTCGACCACGAATATCTCGGCCATCTTGCTATCTGCCGATTTACCATCCGCAGGTTTGCGTTCCAATTGGCCACAACCCACCACTGCGGGGCTTGCGTGCTAGCCCGCACGGCTGGCGCGAAACTCGATCTTGCTCACCCGTACGCGCAGCTGTCCGCAACCCGCCATCGACATCCAGGCTATCGAAGTTGCGAAGCTCACCCAGCAAGGGCGTAGCAGCCACCTCAATCCACAATAAATAGCTTCGCCCCCGTCGGGCTCGAGGAACGATGGGCTTCGGCATTGTCCGCGACCTGATAGCTCATCCCGGGCTTGAGGACAAAGCTGCGACCATCGTCGAGCTCGGTATGCAGCTCGCCTTCCAGACACAGCAGGATATGCCCCTTCGAACACCAGTGATCGGCAAGATAACCGGCGGTGTATTCAACCATACGTACCCGGATGCTGCCGAACTGGCAGGTACGCCAGTACGCCATGCCCTGTTCACCCGCATGTGCGGTGGATGCCACCGCAGACCAGTCGGTCGTGCCAAACGGTATCTGCTCGATCTTCATGAACCACCTCCATGATCATGGAACGAATGGCGCTATCCTAACCCGCAGGCGGGAATCTGGCTGGCGGCACTAAGAGGACAGGCATGCTAGGCTAGCTCCCTTGCCGTTATGCGGCGCGGAGGAGCACCCGCACCATGCCTCACTGCATTCTCGAATACAGCAGCAACATCATCGACCAGCCGGATTACCGCGCGCTGCTGTTGACCATCCACGACACCCTGATGCAAAGCGGGCAATTCGAGCTTGCCGACATCAAAAGCCGTGTCATACGGCACGAGCAGTTCCTGATCGGTGATGGCAATCCGGCGCTGGCTTTTGTCACCTGCACCCTGCAATTGCTGGCTGGCCGTAGTGATGCCGTGAAGACCGCACTGGCCGAGGCGCTGCAGCAGCGGCTGGTTGCGGCTTTTCCGCGATCACTGGCGCAACTGCAGTGCAGCATCACCGTACAGCTTTGCGACATTCACCGCGCCAGCTACCAGCGCAAAGTCGGCAGCACCACGCCATGATCGCGCCTGTGTCTCTTCGGGAACGTGTTCTGGCCGAGCTGGCTGCGGCATTTGCCAATGTTCCCCGCCCGGTGCGCTTTACCGCTGCAAGCCATCCGGGGGACGACGAGCGCGAGGCCCGGGAAGCTTTGCTGCAACGGCGCGGGCGGGACAAGCTGGATCTGGACGACATCGCCCACCCCTGGGATGACCCGATCCTATCGTGCACCGCGCCAGCCAAGGCGTGGCTTCTGCCGACCCTTGCCAGGCTGGCATTGGCACAAGCTCCGGGTGGAGACTGGTATGCAGCACAGCTGGTGCAGGTGCTTTATTCCGGCTTCAGCCAGAATGAGCTGTATTGTTTTTGCAATGCTGCCCAGCGCCAGGCCGTTGCTGGCTGGCTGGGCTACCTGCTGGAACAGGAAGCAAGCCGCATTGATGCGCATGGTCTAGCCGATGAGGTGTTGCGCTGCCATGCACTCTGGAGTGCCCGTCCAGCCTGATCTGCCGAAGCCCACTCCTGCCAGCCTCAAAGCCTGAAGCTGCCGACCACCTTGTCGAGTTCATCGGTCATCTGCTGCAACTCGTGCACGATCCGGTCTGCATGGCGAATTTGTACATCCTCGTCCTGCGCACGACGGGACATCATTTCGGATGCTTTGGCCATATCCTCGGTAGCGCGGGATTGTTCGGCCGCAGCGTGGTTAATTTCGCCGATTTTCTCGGTAATCCCGGCCATGCTCTGCCGGATGGCGTCGATATCTTTCAGCGCGACATCCACCAGTGATACACCACTCTGGACACTGCCATAAGTATCGTCCACCCGGTGCACGGCCTGATCAGAAGCCTGCCGCATCGCACCGACCATCTGTTCGATTTCCACAGTGGCCTGCGCAGTCCGTTCGGCCAGTTTGCGTACTTCATCGGCCACCACGGCAAAGCCCCGCCCCTGTTCGCCTGCCCGAGCCGCCTCAATGGCGGCATTCAGCGCCAACAGATTGGTCTGGTCGGCAATATCCTTGATCACGCTGGCAATCGAGCCAATCTGGCGTGACCGATCGCCCAGTTCGCTCATGACCTGATTGAGCGTGTGCATCGAGCCGGCGGCCGTACTGATTGTTCCCGAAACCTGATGCACCGATTGGCTGCTGCGCCCGGACAGCTCGCCAGCCTGATGGACGGCATCACTGGCGTGCTGGGTATTATTGGCAATATGTGCCGCGGAAACGGTGATTTCTTCGATACTGGCAGCCGCCGATTCGGCAAGTGAGGCATTCCCCTGCGAGTTGGCCGACAGCGAATGTGCCATGCCACCCAGCGCAGTTACGCTTTGCTGCAACTGCCCGGACTGCTGCCGAACGGTGAGGAACTTCTGGTGCAACTGTTCCATGAAGGTATTGAAGCAGCTCGCAATTTCGCCGACCTCATCCGCGCTTTCCACTCGCAGACGGCGAGTCAGATCACCGTTTCCTCCGGTCAGATCCCGCATCGCGGCATGCAGCTTGCCCAGTGGCTTGGTGATGGTTCCTGCCACGGCAAGAATCAGGGGGAGCGAGATCGCCAGCACCGCCAGACAGAGCAAGCCCAGCTGCAACATGGTTCGGGTAATGGCCGCATAGACTTCACTTTCCGGCAACTCGACCACAACTAGCCAGCCGGCATCAGGCATATAACTCGATGCCGACAGCATTTTTCCCTGTGGGCCCTCATAGTGGGCGAGATTAAAGTTGTTCTTGCCCGTCAGAATGGTAGCGACTCCAGCCATCCCCGGCAGACTGTCCATCTTGACCTTTCCCTCGGCACGCACCAAGGCCGGATCACGGTGGATCTGGATATTGCCTGCGGTATCGATAATGAATACCTGCCCTTGCTTGCCGACACTGCTTTTCTGCACCAATTCGGCCAGGGCACTGGCATCCATGCCGATACTGGCAATGGCACGCTGCCCCTTGCCATCGGTGGCCAGGGCATTCACGAACATCATCAGCCTGCCGTTTTCGACGCCAAGGTTGAAATTGCCCTTCTGCCCGCTTTGCAGAAAGGCCGTGAACCAGCCATCCTTGCCGGCCGGATCAACCTTGCGCAACAAGCCCTTGCTGTCGTCGTAATAGTTGTGCGTCGCTTCGGAGACCCACGACACCATGCTCACCCCCGTGGTGGCCTTCATGTGCTGCGCGAACCGCAGCCAGGCGGGCAAGCCGGATTCGGGCTCGCCGGCGGCCATCCAGTCAAGCAGGAACTGGTTATTGGCCAGCATGGCTGTCTGCGCCATGGGTACGGCCAGGGAACGATCCAGCTGGTTACGCACCGCGCTGACCGTCTGCACCAGTTCATGATTGACCAGCCGCTCGGTCATCACGGCCTTGAAGAGCGAGGCGGCGACCAACCCGGCGGCCAGCAGCGAACTACTCAAAATAAGCGCGACGCTAACCAGCATCTTGCGTCGGATAGACCATGAACGAAACATACGGCCTCCTGCCTCTGCCTGAACGGCATTCCAGTGCTGGCACTATAGGTTCGGGGATAGCTGTTCGCTGCAGGTATTTAAGCTGCGCAGGGGGCAAGAGGCAGACGAGCCTTCAGAAACAGGCGAGGCCGACTCAGTGCCGGGAAAACGGGGCGAGAAGCGTGAACTCACTGCCACGTATCGTGCCAGATAACTCAATCACACAAGCCTGCAGAGAAATACCCAGGATGGGTATAAAAACGCTTAGCCAGCCCTGCTGGCGCGGAATTCGATTTTGCTGACCCTTGCGCGCAGCTGGCCGCAGCCGCCGTCGACATCCTGGCCGGCGGAGTTGCGCAGCTTGGTCAGTACGCCACGCGAATGCAGCTCGCGGGCAATCGCCGCGGCTTTTTCCCAGCTTGGGCGCTGGTAGGGCAAGGCGTCGACCGTGTTGTACGGGATCATGTTCATGATCGCGTACTTGCCTTTGAGCAGCCGTACGATGCCGTCGAGCTCTTCCGGCGTGTCGTTGATGCCTTCGATGAGCGTCCACTGGTACTGGATCGGGTAGCCAGTCTTGCGCGCGTAGTCTTCGCCCAGTTCGACCAGCTCGTCGGGCGTCAGGCGCGGCGCGCGCGGCAACAGCTCGGCGCGCAAGTCGGCGCGGGTAGTGTGCAGCGACAGCGCCAGTGCGGGCTTCACGATGCCGCCCGGCAGCGCGTCGAACACGCGCGTGTCGCCCACCGTCGAGAACACCAGATTCTTGTGGCCGATGCCGCCCAGCGTGCCGAGCAGCTCGATCGCTTCCAGCACATTCGCCATATTGTGCGCGGGCTCGCCCATGCCCATGAACACAACCTTTTTCACCGGACGTTTCTGCCGGGCCAGCACCACCTGCGCGACGATTTCGGCGCTGCCGAGCTGGCGCAACAGCCCCTCCTTGCCGGTCATACAGAATACGCAGCCGACCGCGCAGCCCAGTTGCGAGGACACGCACACGCCATCGCGCGGCAGCAGCACGCTTTCCACCGTCTGGCCGTCGGCCAGACTCACCAGCAGGCGCGCCGAGCCATCTTCGCTAGGATGTTCGCTCTTCACACTGGCCAGTTTTGCCAGCACGGCATTAAGCTCGGGCATGGCCTCACGCAGGGCTTTCGGCAGCGCGTGCTCGGCCTGCTGGCGCTTCGGGCCCTGATCGAGCGCACTGCCGGACAGCCAAGCGCGCAGCATGCGCAGCTCATGCACTTCGCGTGCGCCGAGATCACGCAGGGTCTGGCGCAGCTCGCCGAGCTGATAAAAGGATGAGGCGCCCATGGCGCCGGATGCGGTGACCGTATTCATACGGGCGCGACTATACCAGCTGCGGCAAACTGCAGCACGGCCGGCCGTCACGCCCGTAGCGCACTACTCGGCTGGTTTGTCGCTCTGACACTCGCCCCCCGCACAGCAGGCGTCCTTGCCGCAGGTGTTGATTTTCAGCAGCGGGTACAGCGGACAGAAGCGGAACAGCCCGGTCGCCAGCGGCACGACGCCGAGCCAGCCCCAGGGCCCGATCACCCCGGCCAGCGTCAGGCCGATCAGCGCCAGCCCCAGAATGATGCGCAGAATACGGTCGGCTCCGCCGACATTGGCTTTGCAGCAGTTCATGGTCTTCACTCCTTGTGGTCGAACACTTAACGGATGGTCTGCCCCAGCCAGGCGGCAAACTGCGAAGCGGGCAAGGCCCCTGCCATCTGGGCGGCAATCTCCCCGTTCTGCCAGATCATCAGCGTGGGGATGCTGCGGATCTGGAATTGCTGCGCGAGCATGGGCTCAGCTTCAGTATTCACTTTCACGAACAGCGCCCTGCCCGCCCAGTCGGCGGCAGTCGCAGCAAAGGTCGGCGCGAACATCCGGCACGGCCCGCACCACGGCGCCCAGAAATCCAGCACGATGGGTAGCGGCGCATGCTGGAGCAATTCAATCAGGTTGGCGGCGGTCGCCTCCAGTGGCGCGCCAGACAGCAGAGGCTGCTTGCAGGCACCGCAGTTCGGATTATCGGCCAGCCGCGCAGGATCGAGACGGTTACCGGTGTGGCAATGCGGACAGGACAGAATGACGCTCATGGCAATACCCTTATATCTATCAATCAGTAATCTTTTATCAATAGAGCTCGCAGAGGCATACCCTTAGAGCACATCCAGCGGGATCTGCAGATAGCGCTTGCCGTTGGCAGCAGGTGACGGCAGCTCGCCGGCACGCACATTCACCTGGATACTGGGGATGATCAGCACCGGCATCGCCAGCGTGGCGTCGCGCGCTTCGCGCAGGGCGACAAACTCCGCCTCGCTGGTTGCGGCATGCAGGTGAATATTGCCGGCCTTCTGCGCGGCAATCGTGCTTTCCCACTGCGGCTTGGGACGTGTTGGCGGCTGGTAATCGTGGCAGACAAATACGCGCGTCTCATCCGGCAAGGCATACAGTTTCTGCACCGAGCGATACAGCAGGGCGGCATTGCCGCCAGGAAAATCACAGCGTGCGGTGCCCACATCGGGCATGAAGATGGTATCGCCGACAAACAGCGCATCACCAATGAGATACGCCATATCGGCCGGCGTGTGGCCGGGAACGAACAGAGCCTGCGCAGACAGCTTGCCGACCTGGAACAGCTCGTCCTCGGCAAACAGGTAATCGAACTGGCTGCCGTCGGTGGCGAAATCCTCGCCCAGATTGAAAATGGGCTTGAAGGTACGCTGCACACTGTCGATGTGCGCGCCGATGGCGATGCGGCCACCCAGCTGCTCCCTGAGCCAGTGCGCCCCGGAGAGGTGATCGGCATGCGCGTGGGTTTCCAGAATCCAGTGCACGCTCAGTGCGTGCTCGCGCACGAAATCGACAATCTGCTGCGCGCTGTGCGTGCTGGTACGCCCGGATTTGGCATCGTAATCCAGCACCGGATCGATGATGGCGGCCTCGCCACCGTCGTGCTCGTAGACCACGTAGCTGACGGTAAAGGTGACAGGATCATAGAAGGGTGCGACGCGGGGCTGGCTCATGGCTACACTCCGAATGAAATCAGAAACGGCTTTACACACATTATATTCATAAATATAATATCGTCAACTTAATCAAAACAGGAGCCATAATGACTCCCGAACAGATCACCCTGATGCGCGAGGCCGCCAGCCGGGCCTGTGCCCTGCTGAAAGTACTTGGCAACGAAGACCGCCTGTTGCTGCTGTGCCAGATGGTCGACGGCGAAAAATGCGTTTCGGACTTTGAAGCCCTGCTGGACATCCGCCAGCCCACGTTGTCGCAACAGCTGGGCGTCTTGCGCAATGAAGGCCTGGTCAGCACGCGCCGGGATGGCAAGCGTATTTTCTACAGCATAGCCAGCCCGGAGGCACAGCAGATGCTGAATGTGCTTTACGGGATGTATTGCCCGGTAGACCTTGGTAAACAAAGCATAGAGAGCGATACCCATGCAAATTGATCTGATCAACTTCACCCCTTGGTCGGCGCTGGCCGGTGGCGCCCTGATCGGCCTGGCTGGTGGCCTGCTGGCACTGCTGAGCGGACGGATTGCCGGAATCAGCGGCATTGTTGGCGGTCTCTTCGATGGTCGCCCTGCTGCGGATCGCAACTGGCGGATTGCCTTTGTCGCCGGGCTACTGGCCGCCCCGCTGCTGTGGCAGCTGGTCGCACCACTACCGGCCATCCAGCAGGTCGCCGGCATCCCGGCCATGATGATTGCCGGCCTGCTGGTTGGGCTGGGGACACGGTATGCCAATGGCTGCACCAGCGGCCATGGCGTGTGCGGCTTGTCGCGCCTGTCACTGCGTTCACTCGTGGCCGTACTCAGCTTCATGGGCGCCGGCTTTGTCACTGTTTTCATCATCCGCCATGTCCTGGCCTAAGGAGAACGCCATGCTGATTGTGATTGCATTGCTTACCGGCTTGCTGTTCGGCTTTGGCCTGTTGCTGTCCGGAATGGTCAACCCGGCCAAGGTTCAGGGTTTTCTTGATATTGCTGGCCAGTGGGATCCAAGCCTGGCTTTCGTGATGGGTGGCGCTATCGGCGTCGGGCTGGTGTTCTTCACGCTCGCCAAAAAGCGCGATACCACGCTCGCCACGCATGAACCAATGCGTCTGCCCGGCAACAACTCGCTCGACCGCCGCCTGATTCTGGGTAGCGTCGCCTTCGGCGCAGGCTGGGGAATTGCCGGCATCTGCCCGGGGCCGGCGCTGGTCGCCCTGGGCGCAGGCAGCCTGCAGGTCATCGCCTTTGTGATCGCGATGCTGGCAGGAATGGCCTTGTTCAGCTTGCTGCAGCGTAAACACTGACACCTGCCATGCACACGCCGCGCTGGCTGCCGCTCCTGCACTGGTTGCCCCTGTATCGCCGGGAGCAATTCCACGGCGATCTGCTGGCCAGCCTGATCGTCGCGCTGCTGCTGCTGCCACAAGGGATTGCCTATGCGCTGCTGGCCGGCCTGCCACCGGCGGCCGGGCTGTATGCCAGCATCCTGCCGCTGCTGATCTACGCCATGCTGGGCAGCAGCATGACGCAATCGGTGGGGCCGATGGCAGTAACGTCCGCCATGACCTACGCGGCACTTGCGCCACTGGCCAGTGCCGGCAGCACGCAGTGGCAAACCCTGGCCGTCTGGCTGACGCTGCTGACTGGCAGCTGGCTGCTACTGCTGGCTCTGGCACGGCTTGATCGCCTGTTGCGGTTGGTTTCGGCGCCGGTATTACAGGGCTTTGCCGACGGCGTGGCGCTGCTGATCGTCCTGGGGCAGCTCGGCCCGCTACTCGGGCTGCACGCCAGAGGCGAAACATTACTGCCACTGCTGACGGCACTGCACAAGGCCGCAGGCCAACTGATCCTGCCCGCCACCCTGTTCGGCCTGGGCGGGCTGGGTTTGCTGCTGCTAGCTGGCCGGCCACTGCAAAGACTCCTGCGGCGCGCCGGCTTACCCGCCACGCGGGCAGCACTGGCCAGCAAGGCCGCCCCGGCACTGCTGCTTCTACTCGCCACAGCAGCACTGGCCATCTGGCCGCACGCGCGACTGGCCACACTGGGCGCACTACCTGCAGGCCTGCCAAGCTTGACCCTACCGGAGCCACTGCCATTGGCAATGCTGCTACAGCTTGTATGGCCAGCATTGGGCATTGCCCTGGCCGGCTACCTGCAAAGCTTCAGTGTCGCCCGCCAACTGGCCAGCCTAGAGCATCCCGTGAGCAGCCGCCAGGAATTACTGGCACTCGGTAGCGGCAATCTGGGTGCCGCACTCTGCGGCGGGATTCCGGTGAGCGGCGGTTTTTCCCGCAGCGCAGTCAACGCGGCAGCCGGCGCACAGACACCGCTTGCCGGTGCAATGACAGCCGGCTGGCTGATGCTGATTCTGCTGTTCTTCGCCCCCCTGCTGGCCACGCTACCGCTCGCCTGGCTGGCTGCGACCATCATTCTAGCCGCCGCACGACTGATGCAGCCAGGCTATGCATGGCGACTGGCAAAGGCCGGACGCAGCGGCCTCACCGAGGCACTCCCGTATGTCGCGACACTGCTCATCGTACTGTTCAGCGGCGCCATCAGTGGCATTCTGGCCGGCGTACTGCTGGCTCTGGGATTGGTGCTGCTGCGTGCCAGTCAGCCGCACATCGCCATCGTCGGCCGCATTCCGGGCTCGGAGCACTTCCGCAACGTGCAGCATTTCCAGACCGAAACCTGGCCCGGACTGCTGATTGTCCGCATTGATGAAAGCCTGTTTTTTGCCAACATCGACGGCGTCGTACAGACAGTGGAGCAGGCACTGGCCAATGCACCGGACACCCAGCAGCTATTGCTGTCACTGAGCGCAGTCAATCACATCGACCTGAGCGCGGCCGACGAACTGCTGCGCTGGCAGCAATCGCTGGCCGCACGCCGAATCAGCCTGGATGTCGCCGAACTGAAAGCCCCTGTTGCCGCCGAACTGGCGCAGCATGCGTGGCTGCAAGGGCTGGCCGGGCACATCCATCTCTCCACCCACGCGGGAGTCGAGGCACTAAGGGGGACGCCGGCCGCGTGATAAGGCTACTGCAGCACACGTGAGCCATTACTGGCGTCCACACCTTCGAGCGCCGCGAACTCCTCTTCGAAATGGATCAGCACCCCGCCAAATAGCGTATTGAAGGTGGATTCGGGGAAATGCGTGCCAGCCGGATAAAAGCCCACATATTCCAGCCAGAAATTCCCATCCTCATCCAGACTGCGCGCAAAAGGGTGGCTGCGGTTGCGCTCATTGAGGAAATCCAGCACCTCATGCCAGCGGTCCATGTAATTGGTGCGGCTGACACAGGCAATCTCCAGCCGCAGATCACCCGAATCCCCCGTCGACAGGCACACGAACACCCCCGCCTCACCACTGGGGAACTGCCAGCCCATCTGCAAAAAGGACTCGCCATGCTCGCCCTTGACGACATGCAGCTGGATATCACGCGACTGCAGGTAATTCTTGAGGGTATCGAGGGTCAGTACTTCGGTGGACATCGTCGTCTCGCCAATGGATTGTCTGCCTGCATTATAGGCAGCCAACACACATGTGCCAGCTCGACCAACAGGTATACATGCCAACCTATATCCATCTACAGCATTACATTATTAACTCCCGCCACCATACCCGGCAGGACTGCGGCAAACCCATTGGACAGCTAGAATAGGCACTTTCGTCCGCATCGCACGTCGACATGCCCTTCACCCTCGCAAGCCCCGCACACAGCGAACTGCTGATCCGCAAAAGCCGCTTTCTGGGGTGCGTCGAGCCCATGCCCGACCGTGCCAGCGCCAGCGCCCGCGTCGCAACCCTGCGCCAGCAGCACCCTGATGCCGCCCACGTCTGCTGGGCATTG
This sequence comes from Chitinilyticum piscinae, assembly GCF_015223195.1. Lineage (GTDB taxonomy): Bacteria > Pseudomonadota > Gammaproteobacteria > Burkholderiales > Chitinibacteraceae > Chitinilyticum > Chitinilyticum piscinae. The sequence continues at coordinate 203,879 of NZ_JADFUA010000005.1, forward strand.
CTTGCCGGCGGACAATCCGCGGCCGTCGATGACGGCGAACCCTCCGGTACTGCAGGCCGCCCGATGCTGGATGTATTGCGCCATCAGGCTATGGAACAGGTATTGGCAACAGTGGTGCGCTACTACGGGGGTATCCGGCTAGGCGCTGGCGGTCTGGTACGCGCATATACCGACAGTGTGGCGCAAGCACTGGCCAGCGCAGAGAAAATCCGCCTGCAGCCCATGACCCTCCTGCATTTCCAGGCCCCCTACGCACTCGAGGGCAGCATCCGCCGCCAGCTGGCCGCCAGCGGAGCAACCTTGCTGCAGGTCGAACACGGCAGCCTGGTCAGCTTCCAGGCCAGCATCCCTGCCAGCGACAGCGAGGCGCTGCGTGCGCAACTCGACGAACTCGGGCACGGCCAACTGGGCTGGCTAGGGCCACGCTAAGCGAGTGCAATATTTTGTGAAGGAATGCAAAAAGCCCGCTTTACAGCAGGCTTTTTGGGTGGCATCACGCCGTAACTGGCGTCCCCACGGGGATTCGAACCCCGGTTATCGCCGTGAAAGGGCGGTGTCCTAGGCCTCTAGACGATGGGGACTGAGGCAACTGCGATGCGTTGCAGTGACAGGAGAGACATGGCGCGCCCGGAGCGATTCGAACGCCCGACCCTTTGGTTCGTAGCCAAATACTCTATCCAACTGAGCTACGGGCGCGCTGTCCTCGAAAGGTCCTGGCGGAGACGGAGGGATTCGAACCCTCGATAGAGGTTTTGGCCCCTATGCTCCCTTAGCAGGGGAGTGATTTCAGCCACTCATCCACGTCTCCGTTCAGGGAAGGCGAATAATATAGACTCACTTTCCGAGCGTCAACCGCCACTGCAACTTTTCTGCATAAATGCTTGTTCTGTCAGGAACACACCACACTCACCGGAACAGAATCAGATTGGTGCAGGTGCATTAGCCGATTTAGAATTGCAGCATCACTACCCGCCCGACCGGCCCACCATGCCCGAAACGGATCTCTCAGCACTGCGTATTGAACGCGCGGGTGCCGCTGCCAGCAGCAAAGCCCGCCCGCGCTGGCTGCGCCCCCTGCTGGGCCTTGCCCTGCTGGCGCTGGCTAGCGCGGCGTATCTTGCGCATCGCCACACCAGCGCCGTGCGCGTGCAGACCGCCACAGTCACGCTGGCCTGGCCGGCACAAGGCCTGACCCTGCTCAATGCCACCGGATACGTGGTTGCCGACACCAAGGCCGCGGTCGCGTCCAAAGCCACCGGCCGGCTGGAATGGCTGGGCGTGCGCGAAGGCAGTAGCGTCAAGGCTGGCGAGGTAATCGCCCGGCTGGAAAACAGCGACATGCAGGCACAGCTCAGCCAGGCTCGTGCAAATGTGCTGGCAGCCAGAGCCCGGTTCGAACAGGCACGGGCCGAGCGCATCGATGCCGAGTTCCAGCTCAAGCGCCAGCAGGATCTGGCCAGCCGCAATTTTGTCGCACAGGCCGCCGTCGACGCCGCGCGCAACCGCGCGCAGCAGGCAGCTGCCGGTGAAAAGGCACAAGCGGCGCTGATCCAGATGAATGAAGCCGTGGTGCGCAATGCCGAGGTGGCGCTGGACAATACCATCATCCGCGCCCCTTTCAGCGGAGTCGTGCTGACCAAGGAAGCCGACGTCGGCGATGTGGTCGCCCCCTTCAATGCCAGCAGCAATTCCAAGGGGGCCGTCGTCACCATGGCCGATCTGGCCACGCTGGAAGTCGAAGCCGATGTATCCGAGACCAGCCTCGCCAAGGCGCGGGTCGGCCAGCCGGTGGAAATCCGGCTCGATGCCCTGCCCGACCTGCGGCTTGCCGGCACGGTGGCTCGGCTGGTTCCGACGGTGGATCGCAGCAAGGCCACCGTAAAATTCAAGATCCGCTTTGACGATGGCGATCCACGCATCCTGCCGGACATGAGTGCCAAAATTGCTTTCCTGGAACGCGCCCTGCGTAGCGATGAGCGCCAGCCGCGGCTGGCCATTGCTGCCAGCGCGGTGCGCGATGGCAAGGTGTTTGTCATCCAGGATGGGCACGCCAGTGGGCGCACCGTGGCAAGCGGACAGAAACTGGGCGACCTGCTGGAAATCCGCAGCGGACTGAAAGCCGGGGATGTGGTCATTGCCAACCCGCCCGCCGGACTCACTGACGGCAGCCGCGTCGAGGCCAGTGCACCGTGACTCCCCCTTGTGTCAGCCTGCAGCACGTCAGCAAGCACTACGAGCGCGGCGGCCAGCGCCTGCCGGTGCTCAGCGACATTCACTTCGACATCCAGCCGGGTGATTATCTGGCCCTGATGGGACCATCCGGTTCAGGTAAATCCACCCTGCTCAACCTGATTGCCGGCATCGACCAGCCCAGCAGCGGCGCCATCGTGGTCGGCGGCACCGACATTGCCACCCTGGGCGAGCGTGCCCTGGCCGACTGGCGCGCCGCCAACATCGGTTTCATTTTCCAGTTCTACAATTTGATGCCCGTGCTCAATGCCCTGGAAAATGTCGAATTGCCACTGCTGCTCACCGGCCTCAATCGCCGGCAGCGACGTGAGCGGGCCTTGTTTGCCCTGGAACTGGTCGGCCTGTCCGACCGCCTGCAGCATTACCCATCCGAACTGTCGGGCGGGCAGCAGCAGCGCGTAGCGATTGCCCGTGCGATTGTCAGCGACCCGACCCTGCTGGTTGCCGATGAGCCGACGGGCGATCTGGACCGCAAATCCGGCGAGGAAATCCTCACCCTGCTGGAGCGCCTGAACCGCGATGCCGGCAAAACCATCATCATGGTCACGCACGACCAGAAAGCCGCCGACGCCGCACGCTCGGTACGGCATCTTGAAAAAGGCGAACTCTCCGCACTGGAGGTTCGCGCATGAACCTGAACCGGAATAGCCCATGAGCCTTGCCTCCGTTCGCGCCGAGTTTGCCGCGCGCCAGATCGACCTGCCCATCATCGAGCTTGAAACCAGCACCGCCACCGTCGCGCTGGCCGCCGCCGCACACGGTGTCGAGCCCGGCCGTATCGCCAAAACGCTGGCATTCCGGCTGGCAGACCGTGTCATCCTGCTGGTCGCCAGCGGTGATGCCCGCATCGACAACCGCAAATTCAAGGAGGCCTTTGGCAAGGGGCGCATGCTGCCCGCCGAGGAAGTCGAGGCACTCACCGGGCATCCGGTCGGAGGCGTCTGCCCCTTCGGGCTCGCTACTGCACTACCGGTGTATCTGGACAGCTCGCTCAGACATTTTGACGAAGTCTTGCCCGCTGCCGGCGCCGTGCACAGTGCCGTGCGCCTGAGCCCGTTGCATCTGGCCGAGATCACCGCTGGTAGCTGGGTCGACGTCTGCCAGAGCATCGACGCCGCGCTGCCGGCCTGATTGATACCCAGCACCATATAGCCCTGTAAAACTTATAAATAAAAGCTTTTAGAGCAATACCCATGCGCATCGCCTACCTGATTCTGGCTCACGCCCATCCGCAGCAGCTCGGCCGGCTCGTCGCCCGCCTGGCGGCCCCCGGTGTGCGCTGCTATCTGCACATCGACGCCAATACCGATGATGCAACCTTCGCCAGGATGTGTAGCGCCGCCGAGGCCGCAGGTGATGTCCGCTTCATCGCCCGCCGCCCCTGCCGCTGGGGTGGCTTTTCGCTGGTGGCCGCCACGCTGGATCTGCTGCGCGCCGCCCGGGCCGACGGCTGCGACTGGGCGGTCTTGCTCTCCGGGCAGGATTACCCGCTGAAGAGCCACGCCCAGATCTGTGAACGGCTGGCAAGCGAGGATGTCGCGGGCTGGATCGACCTGCGCAGCGCCCGGCAATTTGACGTCGGCTACCGCTGGCAGCGCTATCACCCTGAAGCCCTGAACCAGACCCGCCGTGGCAAACTGCTGCAGCGCAGCCAGCGTCTGCTGCAAGGGCTGGGCTGGCAGCGCCGGCTGCCCGCACCGCTTGAGGAAATCCGCGCTGGCAGCCAGTGGTGGCTGCTGCGTGCCGATGCAATTGCCGCCGTACTGACACTGTGCGCACAGTACCCCCAGCTGGAACAGTTCTTCGCCAGCACCCTGGTTCCCGACGAGATGTTCTTCCAGACCCTGCTCTGGCATAGCCCGTTGCGCGAGCAACTGCGCAGCGACCCCTTGCGGCATATCGAATGGGCTGACGGCGCGTGGTCGCCGCGCACACTGGAACCCGCCGACCTGCCCACGCTGTACAACAGCCCGGCGCTATTTGCGCGCAAGTTTGCGCCTGACAGCGACTGCACCCGGCAGCTTGACACCCTGCTCGGCATACCTGATCCAGGTATATCGTGCTAACCCTTTTCTTTCGGTTTGCACTGCGCAATACCCTCAGGCACCGTTTGCGCTCGCTACTAACGCTGGCCGGACTCATCGTTGCCATACTGGCCTTCGGCCTGCTGCAGACCATCATTTCGGCATGGTATGCCGGGGTCAATGCTGCCTCGCCAAACCGCCTCATCAGCCGCAACGCCATTTCGCTGACCTTTCCGCTCCCCCTGGCCTACGCCGAACGCATCCGCGCCCAGGAAGGCATCGAGCGCTTGAGCTGGGCCAACTGGTTCGGCGGCGTCTATATCGACGAAAGCAATTTCTTTCCCTCCTTTGCTGTCGATGCCCCCAGTTATTTCGCACTCTATCCCGAGTTCGTACTGCCCGCCGAACAGCAGGCAGCATTCATCCGCGACCGGCGCGGCGCGGTGGTAGGCGCCAAACTGGCAAAACGTTTCGGCTGGGAAGTGGGCGATGTCGTGCCGCTGCGTGGCACCATCTACCCCGGCAACTGGGATTTCGTGGTGCGCGGCATTTATCACGGTCGCGATGCCAGCACGGACGAAAACCAGTTTTTCTTCCAGTGGGATTACCTGAATGAGCGCCTACGCAATACCCTGCCGGGAATGAGCAATCAGGTCGGCATCTACCTGCTGCAGTTGGCGCCGGGACAAAATGCGGCAGGCGTTTCCGTGCGTGTTGATGCCGAATTCCGCAACTCGCTAGCCGAAACCCTGACCGAAACCGAAAAAGCCTTCCAGATGAGCTTTGTCGCGATGACCGGCGCCATTGTGAGCGCCATCGAAATCGTCTCCTACGTCGTCATCCTGATCATCATGGCGGTGATGGCCAACACCATGGCAATGGCCGCCCGCGAGCGCAGCCGCGAATACGCCACACTCAAGGCACTGGGCTTTCCTCCGCACGGCATCGGCATGCTGGTGCTGGCCGAATCCCTGCTGCTGGCTCTGGCCGGCGGCGCCATTGCGGTTGCGCTCACCCCGCCACTGGCCAGCGCCATCAGCCACCAGCTCGAGCAGTTTTTCCCGGTTTTTGCCGTGCAGACTGTCACCATGCAGCACCAGGCTCTGGCGGCACTGGGCATTGGCTGCGTGGCGGCAATACTGCCCGCGCTGCGAGCGATGCGCATCCGCATCACCGATGGCCTGCGAGCCATCGCCTAGGGGGCAACATGCTGCGCGGCGTACCCCTGAGCTATATCGGACGCAATCTGCTGACGCGTCGCCTGACAACCGCCTTGACAGCCGGGGGCATGGCGCTTGTGGTGTTCGTGTTTGCTACCGTGCTAATGCTGGAAGCCGGACTGCGCCAGACGCTGGTCGATACCGGCAGCGCCAGCAATGTCATCGCCATTCGTGCCGGCTCTCAGACCGAAATCCAGAGCGGCCTGCCACTGGCCGAGCTGGATACACTGGCAACCTTGCCGCACATTGCCCGTGACAGTCAGGGCCGGCCGCTCTTGGTGCGCGAAACACTGGTTCTCAATAGCCTTGTCAAGAAAAGCAGCGGCCAGCCCAGCAATGTCACGCTGCGTGGCACCAGCCATACCGGGCTCGCACTGCGGCCGCAGGTACGGATCAGCAGCGGACGGGCATTCCTCCCCGGCAGCAACGAAATCATGGTCGGGCGCAGCATTGCCGAACAGTTTGCCGGCGTTGCCGTGGGCAGCAGCCTGCGTTTTGCACGGCGCGACTGGCTGGTGGTCGGCATTTTCGACGCAGGCAAAACCGGTTTCAATTCGGAAATATGGGGCGACAGCGAGCAGATGCAGCAGGCCTTTCGCCGCAGCGGCGCTTACTCGTCGGCGATTTTCCGCCTCGAGCAGGCCAGCGACTTTCCCAAGGTGGCCAGCGCCGCCGCTGCAGAACGACGCCTGACTGTCGATGTGCAGCCCGAAAATGCATTCTACGCCGGGCAATCCAAAGTCATGGCCACCTTCATCGGCATTCTCGGGCTGACGCTGACGCTGATTTTCTCGATCGGAGCCATTATCGGCGCCATGATCACGATGTATTCGTCAGTGGCCAGCCGGGTCAACGAAATCGGTGCATTGCGGGCGATGGGATTTCGCCGCAGCCGGATTCTGACCGCCTTCCTGCTGGAATCCCTGCTGCTCAGCCTGCTCGGAGGCATGACAGGGCTGCTGCTGGCAAGCGGCATGCAGTTCTTCACGATTTCGACGATGAACTGGCAAACCTTTTCCGAACTGGCGTTCAGCTTCGCGCTCACGCCAGCGATCATGCTGCAAAGCCTGCTGTTTGCGCTGACGATGGGCTTTCTGGGCGGCTTTCTTCCTGCGCTGCGGGCGTCTAGGATGAAGATTGTGGATGCCCTGCGCACGGCCTGATTGCGCCCCGGTGGCATCCGGAACCCGTGGACTCCCGCATGCCCGAATTGACCGCCCTGTGCGCCGCACATGACATCCTGCCCGCCGTTGCCGACCTGCTGCCCAAGCAGGCAGCGCCCGACCGCCACTATGCCCTGCAATTTGCCAGCGCTGCCGGCACTGGCAGCCAGAGCGGCACACTTGCATCCTACGCACCACCCGCTGGCGTTCGCAGCCTGTGGGCGATGGCGGTACATGGCAGCGCGCCACAACTGCAGCAGGCCAGCGACAATACACTGGTCATCAATGCCATCGGCGTGCTGGAAAATCATGCCGAACAGGCAAGCAACTGCGGACTTCCCCCTGACACGCCACTGGCTGCACTCCTGCTGGCGCGCCTGAATGCCCTGCGTGCCGACAGATCCCTGACCGAGGCACTTCTGCAATTGCGCCAGCAGCTGCATGGCTATCTGGCCTTCATCGTGCTGGAAACACAGGCCGCGGATCAGTTCTTCATTTGCAGCCTGGGCTGGCCACTCTATCTGGGCATCCGCAACCGCGATCTGCACATTTGTACGACCGAACTGGCACTGGCACGCGACATTGCCGACCAGATCCATACGGTGCAGAGCGGCGTACTGCTCCGCTTCGGCCCGCATGGCTCGGCCAGCCTGCATGGCGATGGCTCGGAACACCCGCTGATACTGCTGGCACCCGCCCAGCTCGGCAAGTTCCCCCACTTCATGCTGGAAGAAATTTATGCGCAGCCGGCCATACTGGCGGCGTTGGCCGCCCGCAGCCAGCAAGGGCTCTCTCCCGTATCTCCGGCACTACGCAGCGACCTCGCCCATGTAACGCATGTACTGCTGCTGGCCTGCGGGTCCAGCTTTCACAGCGCCCAGGTGGCCAGCTACTGGCTGGAAAGCCTCGGGGGTGTAACCGTACAAGTCGAGCTTACCAGCGAATACCGCTACCGCGACTCACTGCCCCCGCCACAGACCCTGGTGATTGCCATTTCCCAATCCGGCGAAACGGCTGATACGCTGGCCTCGCTGCGGCACACGCAGGCACAGGGGCTGAGCGCGTCGGTCGCCATTACCAACACCCCGGGCAGCAGCATCACCCGGCTCGCACGCCATCATCTGCTTACGCTGGCCGGGCTGGAGCGGGCCATTTTTTCGACCAAGACCTTCACCGCGCAGCTGCTGATGCTCTACCAGCTGGCACTGGCACTGGGCGAAGCACGCGGGCGACTGGGGCCGGAAAGACTGGCCCTGGCAAAACAGGAAATGGCCAGGCTGCCGGCACTGGTAAACGCCACGCTGCAGCTGGCACCACAAATCCGGGAATGGGCGCAGCAACTGGCACAACGCCATAGCCTGTTCGTAATTGGCCGCAACATGCACTACCCGGTTGCCATGGAAGGCGCATTCAAACTGAAGGAAGTTGCCTATCTGCATGCCGAGGGTTACCCGGCCGGCGAACTCAAGCACGGCCCCATTACCATGGTTGACAGCACACTGCCGGTCATTGCCTGCCTGCCGTGGAACAACCATGCCGAAAAGGCGCTTGCCAACCTGCAGGAAGTCCGTGCCCGCAATGGCGAAATTTTCGCCTTCAGCGATGCCGCGCTGGCTCCGGTCGAGCGCCTGCACGTCATCCGTGTACCAGGCGGACTCAACGACCTCAGCCCGATCATCTACACGGTGGCCCTGCAGCTGTTCGCGTATTACTGCGGTGTGGCGCGCGGCAACAATATCGACACACCGCGCAACCTGGCCAAGTCGCTTAGCAGCGATCAACCATCCGGACAGCGCTGAAACGCAAAAAGCCGCTTGCAAGAGCAAGCGGCTTTTCTGAATGCTGGCGCACCCGGAGCGATTCGAACGCCCGACCCTTTGGTTCGTAGCCAAATACTCTATCCAACTGAGCTACGGGTGCGCGGATCTGGAAAACAAAGTCTGTTTCACAGAGAGGCCGAACTATACCCAAGCCGGCCGCTGTTGGCAAGCCCCATTTGATAAGTGATGGCCACGACGGTAGGCCAGCACCAGCAGGATGCATGCCACGGTGGCAAACAGGTGCTTGAGCGTATGTCCGGACAAATGGCCAGAGAGCGCCACAAACCAGGCTTGGTCATGCAACTCGGCGATCTTGGCCAGCACATAACCGAGCGACGCGGCCAGTACCAGCTGCTGTTCGCCGCGGCTGCGTTGCAGTTGCCAGTACCATAATGGAAGCAGCAAGAGGGGCAGCAGCTGCAACATCAGATAAGGACGCAAATCCGCCGTCCACTGCCACCACCAGACCCCCGAGACGGCCCAGAATACCAGCCACAACGCAGGCCAGATCGCGCGTACCCGTCCATGCAGCTCCGAGCCCACTCCTGCCAGCAGGCCGGCGCAAGCAAGCGCAATCGGCAAGCGATCCCACACCAGCGTCTGATCGTCCGGATGCAGGTGATACCAGCTGGAGCCCAGCCCCGTCAGTGCCACACCGGCATAGGCCAGCAACCAGCCAGCTCGACCACCTGCGGGCGGCACACGCCGCAGCACTTCAAATACCCCCCAGAGGCCAGCCAGCAGAAAGCCCAGATTCGACAACACATCCGCGGCATTGGGCAAACCTTCCCAGCTTCGGCGGTCAGCGAAATCGTGATAGTTCGCATACTGGGCAATCGGACCATGCACAGCAAGCAGCAGCATGATCACACAGGCCAGCCCCAGTGCGGGGCGCAAGCGTTGACAGGCAGACACGAGGAGCTCCTTCAAGCGATGACAGACACAAGCTTGCGCCAAATGGCAGCAAACACCAACAAAGCTGTCATTCATGGCAAAATTTGCACTCTCCCGTTGCAGGATATGCGCCCTTCATGCAAGAAACCGAACAAATGCTGCAGTTCCTGCGCAAGCGACTCAAGGCGCAGGGCATCACGCAGAAAGACCTCGCCGCACGCCTGGATGTCTCGGAAGCCAGCATCAAGCGGATGTTTGCCAGCCCTCGAGTGACACTCGAGCGGCTTGCGGAAGTCTGTGCCCTGGCGGGCATGAGCATTGCCGAGCTGGCCCAGGAAACAGCAATGCAAAGCGAGAAGCTGCCGCAACTGAGCGAGCAGCAGGAACGCGAGGTTGTGGCCGACCTGAAGCTGCTGCTGGTCGCCGTGTGCGTGCTCAATCACTGGAGCATGGACGACATTTTCCGGGCCTTCCAGCTGACCGAGCCCGAGCTGATTCTGGCACTGACACGACTGGACCGCATCGGCCTGATCGACCTGCTGCCGGGCAACCGCATCCGGCTGAAGGTCTCGCGCGATTTCCGCTGGCTGCCCAACGGCCCGATCCAGACGTTTTTCCGCGAACGCGCCGAGCACGACTACCTCAGTGCCCCGTTTCCGCCCGGGCAATACGTATTCACCCAGGGCATGCTCACCGATGCGGCCCGCCAGCGCGTCACCAAACTGCTGGAAAAGGTACGTCAGGAGTTCTCGGAGCAGCATCGCGCCAGCCTGCAGCAGCCACTGGAGGAAAGGCATGGCACCGGGCTGTTGCTGGCGATGCGCGAGTGGGAGCCATCGGCATTCAGTGCGCTGCGTCGCCGTTCCTGCTGATCGGCAGCGTATAATCAGGTTTTGCTCCGGATAGTCCCATGCGTCACGAACACCTCATCCAGGTCAATGATCTCAGCAATCCGCATACACCATGCCTGACGCGCAATCAGCTCTGGCAGGGGCTGGTGCTGCGCGCCCGCGAACCGCAGCGCTTCATGGAGCAGCTCGATGGCGTCATAATTCTGGGTGAAGGCGAAGGCTGGATCCGGCGTGAAATGCGCTTCGGCAAGATGGCGGTGGTCGACCACATCGTTTTCACCCACGAAACATCAGTGCACTATCAAACGGAAGCTGGCGTTGATCACGCCGGCGGAACTCTGGTCATGCTGATCGAGGAGCCGGAGACGGAGTCGCTGTTTGTCCGCTTCCGCTATGACACACCACACGAGGTACCGGAGGGCGAACGCCATCTGCTGAATTACGTCCGTCAGGCCTGGCAGGACAATGATCTGGCGACCGTGCAACTGATCCGCCAGCTCGCCGCCGAAGGACTGCTGGGCTAATCGTCGCATACGCCATCATGTATATGGCTATTCATGATGTTTTTCGTGAATAACCAGGCAATACCCCGCAATTCACCGACTCAGCAACACGGCCAGTTCATCGACGACTTCGGCCCATTCGGAATCCTCCATCAAAGCCTGGCGCAGGAAGTCGGCCTGCGAGGGGCGCCAGAAGGACGCCTCGGGGGCCAACCCCCGCAGCCAGTGGATGGCTGGCGATGAAGGCCCGAATCTCCGTTGCAGCCGTGGGCAGCCCAAGTTGGGCAAAAAGTCCCGGCAGATCGGTATGCAAAGCTTCCATCGTGGCCTCCTCGCCTTTTTCACAGCCTTAGCCAGCGGCGCGCCGCACGCCGGCCACAAGAGGCACGGGCAGACGGATGGCGCCAGATGCCTGCCTTCAATGTGCCGGGTGGCCAAAGTGCATTGGCTGCGCGGCCGCAGTCTGTCCGCGGCGCAGACGAATGCGCTCCCAGATTTTCTCGTGGAAATGGTACGCCACGGTATTCACCATCGGTTCGACCAGTGCCAGCAGGCTGGCCACACCGAAACTGCCGGTCAGCACATAGGCAACAGCAAACGCCACGGAAAAGTGGGTCACGGCAAAGGTGGTGGTCTTGAGCATGGCGATCTCCTCATGTGCGATTAAGTTAATGATATACATTATCAACAAAACTCATGATTGATCATTGCCACTGCCGTGATAGCTACATGCTATACATCCCGCGCCCAGTGAGAACCCTTCCAGCCCGATCGAATGGGGCTCACTGAACCACGCGACAATGCATGATGGGTATACGCGCACAAGGCCTATTTCATAAGGCCTTCAGAAACATACCCATCAAATTACGACACAATTACCCGGACGCACTCGCGACAATGCCGCAACAGGTCGCCGGCCCGATGGTTCAGCTCCGGGCGATGGCCAGTGCCACGGCTTCCGCCAGCTTGATGCCGTCGACACCGGCCGACAGAATCCCGCCCGCATAACCAGCACCTTCGCCGCCCGGATACAGGCCGCGCACATTCAGGCTCTGGAAATCATCGCCTCGAGTGATGCGCAACGGCGAAGACGTGCGGGTTTCCACGCCGGTCAGCACCGCATCATGCATGTCATAGCCGCGGATTTTCTTGGCCATTTCCGGAATCGCCTCGCGCATGGCGGCAATGGCGAAATCCGGCAAGGCACTGCTCAGATCGGTCCAGGTCACCCCGGGCTTGTAGGACGGCTCGACCGAGCCGACCGCCGTCGACGGGCGGCCTGCGAGAAAATCTCCCACCAGCTGCGCCGGCGCGTTGTAATTGCTGCCGCCCAGCACAAACGCGTGGCTTTCCAGCGCCCGCTGGAATTCGATCCCGGCCAGTGCTCCGCCCGGATAATCACTGGGGTCGATGCTGACCACCAGCCCCGAATTGGCATTGCGCTCGTTGCGCGAATACTGGCTCATGCCATTGGTGACCACCCGCCCTTCTTCGCTGGTCGCCGCCACCACAGTGCCGCCCGGGCACATGCAGAAGCTGTAGACCGCCCGGCCGTTCGCCGCGTGGTGCACCAGCTTGTAGTCTGCGGCACCCAGAATTTCATTGCCGGCATACTTGCCCCAGCGCGCCTTGTCGATCAGTGACTGCGGGTGCTCGATGCGAAAGCCCACCGAGAAGGGTTTGGGCTCCATGAATACGCCGCGTTCATGCAGCATCGCGAAGGTGTCACGGGCGCTGTGCCCCAGCGCCAAGACCACGTGCTCGCTGAACAATTCGCTGCCGTCGGCCAGGCGGACGCCACGCAACTGCTTCTGGCCATCGCGCTCGTCGATGATCAGATCGTCAACGCGGGACTCGAAGCGAATCTCGCCCCCCAGGGCGATGATCTCGGCACGCATTTTCTCAACCATGCCGACCAGCTTGAAAGTACCAATGTGCGGCTTGGCCAGCCAGAGGATTTCTTCGGGGGCACCGGCCTTGACGAATTCTTCCATGACCTTGCGACCGAGATGACGCGGGTCCTTGATCTGGCTGTAGAGCTTGCCGTCCGAGAACGTGCCTGCCCCACCTTCGCCATACTGCACGTTCGATTCCGGATTCAGAATGTGCTTGCGCCACAGCCCCCAGGTATCCTGCGTGCGCTTGCGCACTTCGCGACCGCGCTCGAGCACGATGGGCTTGAAGCCCATCTGGGCCAGCAGCAGTGCAGCGAAAATCCCGCAGGGCCCGAAGCCGACCACCAGCGGGCGCTGCGGCAGGGCGGCCGGTGCCTGCGCAACATAGTGGTAACTCATGTCCGGAGTCGGCCCGACATGCGGATCCGCCTTGAATTTCGCCAGAATCTTGCCTTCGCCGGCCACCTCGGCATCGATGATGTAGGTAAGCATCATGTGCGACTTGCGCGCATCGAAGCTGCGCTTGTGCACACTGAAGCCAAGCAGGTCCTCGGCGCGGATTTTCAGCCGCTGGAGGATCGCGGCAGACAGTTCTTCGGAGGTATGTTCCAGTGGCAGCTTGAGTTCGGCGATACGGAGCATGGGGTCATCCTGGTGGTTGGTGGTTAGTCAACAGAGCAAACAAGCCGGCATTACAAACACCCTGCCGGCCAAAAAGACAAAACCCGCCGCAGCGGGCGGGTTCTGTTCAGGCGCATCCGCTTAGTGGTGATGGCCGTGGGCGCCGTGCACGTGACCGTGCGCGATTTCTTCGTCGTTGGCCGAACGCACCTCGGTCACCTTGGCGACAAAGCGGATGGTCATGCCGGCAAACGGGTGGTTGGCATCGACGACAACCTTGTTGCCGTCGATTTCGGTGACGCGGAACACCAGCAGATCGCCGGAAACCGGATCATCGGCCTCAAACATCATGCCGACTTCGACGTCGGACGGGAAAACGTCTTTTTCTTCTTCGCGCACCAGATCCGGATCGAATTCGCCAAAGGCATCATCCGGTTGCATGGTTACTTCGACGCTGTCGCCGATCCCCTTGCCGTGCAGGGCCTCTTCGACCAGCGGCAGGATGTTGTCGTAGCCGCCGTGCAGATACGCAATCGGCTCCTCGGTCTGGTCGAGAAGGTTGTTCTCGGCGTCGTACATCTGATAGTGGAGAGTCACGACGGAATTTTTAGCGATCTGCATTGAGCTGTCCTAACTGTTTAACGTAAGCGAAAACTTCGGCCGCATGCCCTTTGGGCTGCACATGATACAGGGCAAGGCGGATAACGCCCGCCTTGTCGATGACAAAGGTCGAACGTTCGATGCCATATCTTACCATGCCCTGCGCCTGCCATTCGGTCAGTACATGGTAAAGCCTGCTGACCTCGCCTTCGGTATCGGCCAGCAGGTCGAAATCCAGCCCCTCCTCTTCGCGGAAGGCTTCGTGCGCCAGACAGTCATCAAGGCTGACCCCGAGCACCACCGTATCATGCCGGGCAAATTCAGCCAGCAGTTCATTGAATTCGACCGCCTCGGTAATCCCTCCCGGGGTGTGATCCTTGTTGAAAAAATACAGCACGATGTTTGCAGTTTCGCGAAAAGAAGAGAGCCGCAGCAGCTCCATCCTTGCATCGGGCAGTTCGAAATCGGGGGCCAGATCACCGGCTTGCAGCATGGCTTCTCCAGTCGGGGCATAATGCTTGTTGTTATGAATTACGTTATAGAGCAGGAAATGGGTTTGCAATTACTGGGTGGCCTCACCCCTGAAGAATTCCTCCGCGACTACTGGCAGAAAAAACCGCTGCTGATCCGTCAGGCTGTCACCGACTTCCCAGGCATGATCGATCTGGCCGGCCTCACCCGGCTCGCGCAGCGTGACGACGTGGAAAGCCGCCTGATCGAGCAGCGCAACGGCAAATGGAAACTGGAACACGGCCCGTTCAACAAGGCACGTTTCAACCGCCTGCCAGACAGCGACTGGACCATTCTGGTCAGCAACATGAACCACCTCGACCCCGCGATGGATGAACTGCTGCAGCGCTTCAACTTCCTGCCCTACACCCGGCTGGATGACCTGATGATTTCCTGGGCACCGCCGGGCGGCTCGGTCGGCCCGCACTATGACAGCTACGATGTGTTTTTGTTGCAGGTTGGCGGCCAGAAGCAATGGCAGATTTCCAGCGATGACGAGGGCAATTTCATCGAGGATGCGCCCATCCGCGTACTGCGCGATTTCCATCCCGAACAGGAATGGGTGCTGGAACACGGCGACATGCTGTACCTGCCACCCAAATATGCCCACCACGGCATCGCCCTTACCTCGGGGATGACCTGGTCCATCGGCTTTCGGGCCCCGCGCACGCAGGAAATCGCGGTGAAATTTCTCGAATTCCTGCAGGACGAAATCTGTCTCGAAGGCATGTACAGCGACCCCGATCGCCAGCCGACCAGTGAGCCGGGCCGCATTGATGATGAGTTTGTCGCCAGCATCACCGCGATGCTGCAGAAAGTGCAGTGGGACGAAAGCACCATCCGCCGCTTCGTCGGGCGTTACTTCACCGAACCCAAACCGCATGTCTTTTTCACGCCACCGGCGCGTGAGCTGGATTTTGACGACTTTGCCGAACAGCTGGCCTGCCATGGCATCCGCCTGGACAGCAAGAGCCAGCTCCTGTTCGAGGGTGAACAGTTCTATCTGAACGGCGAAGAGCTTGACTGCGAGCCCGAATGCCACCCCGCCTTGCAGCAGCTGGCTCACCAGCGCCGGCTGGATGCAGGCAATTACGATGACGCATTGCAGGAGTTGCTGTATGAGCAATACCAGCTTGGATACCTCCACCCCGCATCCTGAGCAAGACGGCGAACCAGTTAAGTTTGCCGACTATACCTCGTACAGGCAGGCATTTCTCGCAACGCTCGCACAGGCTCGCAGCAGCCTGATCCTGTGCGAGCGTGATTTCAGCGAGAGCCCGCTGGGCAGCCTTGACGCCGAAGCATTGATCCAGAGCTTTCTGACGCAGCCGGGCAACCCGCAATTGCGCCTGCTCTGCTTCGATGTCGCGCACCTCGCCGGCGCCTGCCCGCGCTTCACCCGCCTGCTGGATCGCTTCGCTCATCGTCTGTTGTTGCAACGCGTCGACAGTGAGGCCCTCTGCCAGTGGGATAAAGGCTTTATCGTTGCAGACGGACAACACTATCTGCTGCGCCACCACTTCGACTGGCCTCGTGGCGAAACCGGAAAAAACACCAGCATAATCAGGCAACTGGAACGGTCATTTGAAGAAATGTGGCAAATTTCCGCACCGGATCTGGCCTGGCAGCGACTGTCGCTCTAGGTGTCGCTTTGGAGGTGGGAAGACAGGGTGCATATCAGTACACGACGTTACACTTCGCCCCCTGTACTGTACCGGCAACTTCGGTAGTATTCGCCACATCGGTTGACCAGTGATGCCGTCAAGTTTAAGGCAATCGATCTCGGTCGATTTGCCGACAAAAACACTCTGTGTATTCACATCTTTCAAAGGTAGATAAAAAATGAAGAAGTCCCTGCTCGTTGCTGCTCTGTTCGCCCTGGGTCTGGTTGCTTGCGGCAAGAAAGAAGAAGCTCCGGTAGCTTCCGCTGTTGTTGAAGCTTCCGCTCCGGTTGCTTCCGAAGTTGCTTCCGCTCCGGCTGCTTCCGAAGTTGCTGTTGCTTCCGACGCTTCCGCTGCTTCCGCTGCTCAGTAATTCGAGCCCGGCAGTGCAAAAAGCCGACCGCAAGGTCGGCTTTTTTCGTTTCTGATGTCCGGAAAACGCCTCTCAGGATCATTCATGCCCCGTCTGCAGGCCCTCTACCCGCGCTGGCTTATCCAGCCCCACTCCCGCACGGCTCTCGAACAGCACGCACTTATCATTCGCGAGAACCGCATCCACGACATTTTGCCAGCCGCTGCGGCGCGCGTGCAGTATCAGGATGCCGATGCAGTCAGCCTGCCCGAGCATGCCCTGCTCCCCGGACTGATCAATTTGCACTGCCATGCCGCAATGACACTGCTGCGCGGCTACGCCGACGATCTGGTACTGATGGACTGGCTGCAGCAGCACATCTGGCCTGCGGAAGCGCGGCATGTCAGTGACGAATTCGTTTTCGACGGCACCCAGCTGGCGATTACCGAGCTGATCGCCGGCGGCGTAACCTGCACCAACGACATGTATTTCCACCACGATGCCGTCGCGCGAGCGGCCATCGATGCACATTACCGCATGGTCGTGGGTTGCTCGATTCTGGAATTCCCCACGCCCTACGCCAGCGATGCCGACGCCTATATCAGCAAGGCGCTGACCTGCCGCGACCAGTTTGCCGGCGAGCAACTGGTGAGTTTCACTCTGGCACCACATGCACCCTACACCGTCAGCGATGCCACCTTCCGTCGCGTGATCACGCTGGCCGACGAGCTGGGAATGGGCATTCACTGCCACATCCATGAAACACAGGATGAAATCGCCGGCAGCCTTAATGAGCACGGCGTGCGGCCGCTGGAGCGCCTGGCGCGACTGGGACTGCTGGGCAGCCAGCTGGTCGCCGCGCACATGGTGCATGTCACCGATGCGGAAATGGACCTGCTAGCCAGACACGGCGTCAGCGTCGCGCATAATCCGGCGTCGAATCTGAAACTGGCGTCGGGCTTTGCCCCTGTCGCGGCGCTGCAACGCCACGGCGTGAATGTCGGGCTTGGCACCGACGGCGCCGCCAGCAACAACAAACTCGACCTGTTTGCCGATCTGCGGCTGGCTGCTCTGCTGGCCAAGGCCACCGACCATAACCCGACCGCGCTACCGGCATGGGATGCCCTGCAGATGGCAACGAACAACGGTGCGGCCGCACTCGGCCTTCAGGACCAGATTGGCAGTCTGTTACCGGGGCTTCAGGCCGACGTGATTGCCGTCAGCCTCGCAGCAAGCGGCGCACAGCCGTGTTACGATCCGGTATCGCAGCTGGTGTACGCCACTGACCGCAGCCAGGTCAGCGACGTCTGGATCGCCGGACGCCGCGTCTTTGCCGAACACCAGCACACCGGGCCGATTGCCACTCGCGCACTGGCTGCCGCACAACGCTGGCAGGCCCGAATCATCGCCAACAGGGATGCCGCAGACAGGACCATCGCATGACCGAGCAACAGATCAACGTCGACGCCGCCGAAATCGCCAAATTTTCCGCACTGGCCCACAAATGGTGGGACAAGACCAGCGAGTTCAAGCCGCTGCATGAAATCAACCCTTTGCGCATCGGCTACATCGACGAATACGCCGGTATCAACGGTAAGACCATCCTCGACGTCGGTTGCGGTGGCGGCATTTTGTCAGAGGGACTCGCAGAACGCGGCGCCAGCGTAACCGGCATCGATCTGGCGGAAAAATCGCTGAAAGTCGCCAAGATGCACCTGTTCGAATCGGGGCTCACAGTTGACTACCGCTGCGTGCCGGTAGAAGAACACGCCGAAGCCCAGCCGGAAAGCTACGACGTCGTCACCTGCCTGGAAATGCTGGAACATGTGCCGCAACCGGCCAGCGTGATCGCAGCCTGCGCTCGGCTGGTCAAGCCGGGCGGCTGGGTCTTTTTCTCGACGCTGAACCGTAATGCCAAGGCTTATCTGCTAGCCGTGATCGGCGCCGAATACGTGCTGAACATGCTGCCGCGCGGGACGCATGACTACGGCAAATTCATCAAACCGTCCGAACTGGGCCGCATGGCGCGGCTGGCAGGACTGGAAACCGCCGATGTGCGCGGCATGCACTACAACCCGCTCACGCAGATCTACAGCCTCGGCGGCGACACCGATGTCAATTACCTGATGGCCTGCCGGAAACCGCTATGATCCGCGCCGTTCTCTTCGATCTTGACGGCACACTGGCCGATACCGCCCCCGATCTGGGTGCGGCACTGAACCGCCTGCTGGCCGAAGAAGGCCGGCCGGCACAGCCTTACACCGCCATCCGGCCAGTCGCCAGCCACGGCGCACGCGGCCTGCTGGAACTGGGTTTTGGCATCGGCCCGGCCGATGCCGAGTTTGCCAGCCTGCGCGAGCGCTTCCTGCGGCACTACGAAACAGCGCTGTGCGAAGAAACGCGGCTGTTTGACGGGGTGAACGAGCTGATTACCGCTCTGGGCGAACGCGGCCTGAAATGGGGTATCGTCACCAACAAGCCGATGCGCTACACCGACCCGTTGATTGAAATACTCCCCCTCCCTATCGCCCCGCAGACCTGTGTTTCCGGTGATACGGTCGGCATACCCAAGCCAGACCCCAAGCCGATGCTGCATGCCGCTGCAGAATTGGGAATTGACCCGGCCGAATGCCTCTATGTGGGTGATGCCGAACGTGATATTGAGGCTGGGCGGCGGGTCGGCATGACCACCGTTCTGGCCAGCTACGGCTACATCAGCAGCAGCGACGAGCCGCAGCGCTGGGGCGCCGATCTCGCCATCAATCATCCACTGGAGCTGCTCGCACACCTGCCGGGCTGATCCAGCTGACTCCAAAGCAAAGCCGGGCTTGTCCCGGCTTTTGTTTTGCCTGCGCGCAGAAAATGCACAAAAAAAACCCGGCGGATTTGCATCGGCCGGGCACAGGAGGATGAGGAGTCGATAACACAACGGCTTGCGCCGTAGAAAACCAGTAGCTCGCGCTACCTAACAGCATGTGGCTTGCGCCACGAAACAGATCACAGGAATTCGATCATCCGGAGATATCACTCCGGGAGGGCCTTACAGGGAGCGGGTCAGCTGCCAGCCGTAAGCCTTGACTACCATCTGCTGAGCAAATTCAGCATTCTTTACCAGCTTCATCAGAGTACGCATTTCAATTCTCCTTCGGTGCTCCGCGCCCTTCTGGGGCCTGGAGGCTTTCATCAGTGGTGTCGGTTTGTCGACAGAACGAACTTTATCAAAACTACCAAAACAGTGCAAGTGTTTTTGTAGGCAAACTACATGATTTTCAACGTAACGCAATGTATTTGACTACACTTTAAATGTAATAGTCGTTATTTATCAGCTACTTGCGGTGTAGGTATAACAATTTCACGAACCAATCGTAGCGTAGCAATACTACGCGCTTGTGACGTATTCACACTTTTGGTGCACTGCTCTGCCTCAGGATGGCGCAAACAACAACGCCGTGGCGGCGGCAACCGGCACGGCGTTGTGGCAGGGCTTCTGCGGGGAGCCTAATCGCTGACGTCACCATCCACATAAAACCAGCGCCCGTCTTCGCGTACAAAACGGCTGTGCTCTTCCATGCGATAGGCGCGTCCGCCCACCTTGTAGCGGGCCACAAACGCCACCACGCCGCGCTCACCATCCGTCTCGGCAAGTTTTACCGCCAGCCCAAGCCATTTCGGGCGAGGTTCCTCACCCAATGCCAATGCCTCGGGACGGGTCGATGCATGCCAGGTGGCGAGCAGGTAGGATTCAAGCTCCAGCACATAGGCGCTGTAGCGCGAGCGCATCAGCCGCTCGGGGTCAGGTGCGGCCTCTCCGGCATGAAAACGGCCGCAACACAGCGGCAAGGCGTGGCCGGAGCCACAGGGACAGAGATCGGCAGGCGGAGTTTTCTTCACGGGCACAGTATGTAGTAATGCTACGAATGGATCCGGCGCACAGCCGTAGTACACTACGCGCCGGCCAGACCCGATTATAGACAGGAAGTATGATGCAGCACGCCTATCCGCACCACCCCGCGATCCGCGCCGCCATTTTCGACATGGATGGACTGATGCTCGACACCGAGCGCATTGCCATCCGTGCGTGGGAAGCTGCTTCACAGGAACTGGCCGTATCGCTGGGGGATGACGCCATCTACGGCATGGTTGGCATGCATTCAAGCAAGATTGCCGCGCATCTCGCCGAATACCTGTCCGATTCCGGCGTGATCCGCGACCTGATCGACTGCACGCACCGCCACTACCAGGCCCTCACCGACGCACCGATCCCGCACAAGGCCGGCATCATCACCATGCTCGAATGGCTGAAAGCCTGCGGCCTGCCCTGCGCCGTCGCCACATCCACCCGCCGCAGTATCGCCGAACATCACCTCAAGGCCGCCGGCCTGTGGCCCTATTTCAGTGCGACCGTGTGCGGTGACGAAGTCAGCCAGCCCAAGCCGGCGCCGGAAATCTACCAGACAGCTGCTGCGCGGCTGGGGCAAGCGCCGCAAGCCTGCCTAGCCTTCGAGGATTCCAACTTCGGCGTGCGCGCCGCCCATGCAGCCGGTTGCCAGGTCATCATGATTCCGGACCTGAAACAGCCGACCACGGAGACCCTGGCACTGGGGATGCCGGTCGTCAGTGACCTGCAGGCGGCGCACGCACTGGCACAACAATGGCTAGGCCATTAATACACCCAACCCCATAGCTCCATAAGCTCCTGGCAGCAGGGCCTACAGCCTCATACCCGACAACTGTATCGCCAGTCTCAGTCTGGACTAGACTGAACCCAGACCGTTCCGGAGATCAGGGACATGCAGGATCGCTTGCAGCAGGTGGAAACACAGCTGGTGACAGAGATCGCACGCTGCCGCTCGCGCCTGCTGCGCAACTACGACGACGAGGTACTGCACGAGTTGCGTGTAGCCATACGAACCCTGCGTGCGCTGCTGCCACTGCGACAACCCAAAGCTCGTGATCGGGCTCTGCGCCGGCGCTGGCGCCAGATGGCAAAACTGACCGATGCCGCCCGCGATCTCGATGTGCTGGCGGATCTGCTGGCCGGGCTGCAGCCACAGCATCCGCAGCTTGCAGCGCTGCGTTCGGCTGCGGCGCGGGAGCACCGGGTCGTAGTGGCCGAGCTGAGCCGGCGGCGCTGGCAGGGTCTGTTGCAGGCAACAAGACAGCGGCCAGAACAAAAGAAAGGCACCACCTCGAAGCGCTTTGTCCGACGCCGGCAAAAACTGCAGCGACAGCTGCGCCGGCAATTGCCGCGATTAAGCCCGGCCAGCAGCAGCGCGGCTTGGCACCGGCTCAGATTAACCATCAAGCGACTACGCTATCTGCAGGAAGCCGGCGCCCTGCTGGCCCAACCGCCTGCGCCAGCCGGCCAGCTGAAAAAACTGCAGACCCTGCTGGGCGAGCTGCACGACCTGGACAATTTGCAGCAGCAACTCGACTGCGATACGGGATTGGCAACGCTGATCAGCCCCCGTCGTGCAGCCTTGCTGCAAAACATCGCCGACATCCTCCCGGCGCTGCCGACACTCGCGTAACCTATCAGCCGGAGACATCCGGCGACGACCGCGCCGGCTTCTCGATGCCCCGCGGCGGCCCCTGCTCGGGCGCAGGCGCAATCGGCGGTACCGGCCGACCGCGCAGCACCCAGCCCAGATGCACGATAACACCGAGCAGCAGCAAGACCACAAGCAGTGCAACCAGCAACAGACCAATGCCAGACCAGGACCACAGCGGCAAGCCGGCCGGCCAGAGCGCCCGGGCCAGCAGCCAGCATGCCGGAAAGAACAAGCCCAGCCCCGGCGCCAGCGGCACAAGCCGTTCCTCACTGCTCTGCTGCCAGAGCAGAAACAGCATCCCCAGCAGCAAGCAGCCTGCCAGCACCCAGCCCTGCCAAGGCAGCAGAAGGACCAGCAGCACGCAGCCCAGCAGCAGCAGACACCAGCCAAGCACACCCACTAAAAACCGCATATCCCTGCCCGGCAGCAGGATCGTTGGCGACTCACCCCGCAGCAGCCGAGCTGCCAGCTGCGCCCACAGCGGCAACAAAAACCAGAATGGCAACAAGACCAGCACGGCCAGCAACGTCACTAAAGGGCCGGGAATCGCCGCCAGCCAGGGCGCTGCCGGCTGAGAACCGCTCAAGCGGTCATACAGGTAGAAACAGGAAAAGCCGCTCCCCAGCAGCAGTAACCAGCCGGTCGCCTTAAGCAATTCACGCTGCCAGTATTCACCAGCGAGCAGCAGCAGCCAGAAACCGGCCAAGACCAGCACGCCCAGCGGCCAGGCAGCCAGCGTGGCTAGAGGAAACAGGAAAAATCCTGCCAGCAGCATAAGCAGAAAGGCCAGCAGTTGCAGCAGCAGCTTCGCCAGCTCGCGCATTACCACCACGCATGAAAATGATGGACCGGACCGATGCCGTGGCCGACCTGCAAGCGCTCGGCGTTGGCAATCGCCTGCAGCAGCCAGGCCTTGGCGTGCTGTACCGTCGCGGCCCAGTCAGCGCACTGCGGGCGCAGCGCCGCCAGCGCCGCCGACAAGGTGCAGCCGGTGCCGTGCGTATGCCGCGTCGGAATGCGCCGCGCCGGAAAACTGAGCGGCTCCTGCCCCGCCACCAGCAGCCAGTCCGGGCATTCATCACCCGGCAGGTGACCGCCCTTCATCAGCACCGCCTTTGCCCCCAGCGCCAACAGCGCTTCGCCCTGGCACAGCATCTCGTCTTCGGTCTGCGCTTCGGCACAATCCAGCAGCGCCGCTGCTTCCGGCAAATTGGGCGTAATCAGGCTCGCCAGTGGCAACAGTTGCTCGCGGATACCGGCCACCGCATCGGGCAGCAGCAGCGCATGCCCGCCCTTGGCGATCATCACCGTATCGACCACCACAAAGCGCGGCTGCCAGCGCTGCAGGCTCTCGGCCACCGCGGACACAATCTGCGCATTCGCCAACATGCCGAGTTTCACGCTGTCGATACGGATGTCGCTGAACACCGCATCCAGCTGCGCGTGCACGAACTCCGGAGGCACCGGATGCACGGCCGACACCCCGCGCGTATTCTGCGCCGTAAGCGCCGTAATCACGCTCATGCCATACGCACCCAGCGCGGAAAAGGTTTTTAGATCAGCCTGGATGCCAGCACCACCGCCGGAATCGGAACCGGCGATGGTCAGGGCATGGGGGATGGGGCGGTCGGGGGCGTTCATGCTACACCTCACAATTGCTTACGCAATTTGACATTTTACAAAAAAACAACTATAAGCTCTATGCATTACTACTCGAAACTTTAATTAACCTCAAATTCGATTTTCAAATAAAGAACGCGAACAATAACAACTTTTAAAATCAACAATAGCAACAAAACAGAAGCATCAAACAATCCAATCCAACAATCAACGAAAAGGAATTTGCAATGGCAATTGCAACCGCATACAAAGCAATCAACATGAACACTGGATCATTCGTCGATGATGATCAAGCAACATATATTGGTGATTACCAAATCACGCTACAGAACGGGTTGGAAAAACAAAACTTCTATGGCAAATTTTATGACAGCGATTTTCTGCCAACGGGCACCGTCAGCAAAATCAATGAATATTACAGCACAAGCAAACTATATGAAATATCCGGACTAAGTCATGATGCGTATAAAATAGCCAACTATATTCTTGGCAACGACTTCAAAGGCATGTTGTCATACATTTTCGCTGGTAACGACACATTCAACGGCTCGGCTTATAGCGATGTTGTGAATGGCTATGCCGGCAGCGACAAGCTCTATGGAAATGCCGGAAGCGATGTCCTCAATGGGGGCCTTGGCAACGACATCCTCACTGGGGGGGCTGGCCGTGACATACTCACAGGCAGCACCGGCTATGATACTTTCGATTTTAACAGCCTGACCGAATCAGGACTGACCTCGACTACGCGCGATATCATCACCGACTTCATTCGCGGTCAAGACAAGATCGATCTCCGCACAATTGATGCCAATACCGCAACAACCTCGGTAAACGATACATTTACCGGTCTTATCAGCAGTTCAGCGGCCTTTTCCAAGGCAGGTCAGTTAAAAATAACTGCGGGGGTACTCTATCTCAACACCGACAGCGATAGCGCAGCTGAAATGTCGATTCAACTGACCGGCATCAGCAGCCTTGCCAACAGTGATTTCTATCTGTAACCAAGGCAAGGAAATGGACGTGGTTGCAAGACATCCACGTCCAGCAACAAACGATCAAGCAACACAACTGCCCGCCACAATCTCCGCCAGCAATCCCGTTGCCGCGCCCCGCACATCACCCTGCCCGCAAATTGCCGACACCACCGCCACACCATCGGCGCCAGCCGCGATCACTGGTGCGCACAGGCCGGCCTTAATGCCGCCAATCGCCACCGCCGGCAGTGGCTTGCTCTGCATCAGGCGCGCGAACTCATCCAGCCCCAGCGAAGGCGCTGCGTCTTTCTTGGTGCCCGTCGGGTATACCGGCCCGACGCCGATATAGTCTACGATAGCAGCCGATACCCCCTGCTGGTGTGCCAGATTATTGGTCGAGAGCCCCAGAATCTTGTCCGGGCCGATCAAAGCGCGCACCACGTCGGCGGGAATATCGCTCTGGCCGACGTGCACGCCGTCGGCATCCACCGCCAGCGCGATGTCGACGTGATCGTTGATGATCAGCGGCACGCCGCTGCCCGCCAAGACCGCTTTCAGTTCGCGCGCGCACAGCAGCCAGTCGCGCTTTTTCCACTGCGGCGCACGCAGCTGCACCACCGTCACGCCGCCGGCGACGGCTTGCTCGGTGGTGCTGACCATGCCGGCCAGACCGCCGCACAGCTCGGGGTCGAGCACCAGATACAACGACAGATCAATCGGATTCAGTTCACGTTGTGAAGGCATCAGGCATTGTCCTCGGCGGTGCGCAACTGTGCCGGCGCAATCACCGTCAGCGCATCGAGGAAGGACATCTTGAACGAGCCAGTGCCTTCCGAACAATCGAAGGCCCGCTCGCCACATACGCCCAAGATGCCGCAGGCGGCAGCCACCGCCAGCAGGCGATCCGGCGCGTCGGCCAGGAAGGCGGCCACCACTGCCGACAGCGCACAACCAGTGCCGACCACCCGGGTCATCCGCACATGCCCCCAGAGGGTGGCCAGCACGCGCTCACCATCCGTGATGTAATCGGTTTCGCCGGTTACCGCGACAATCGCACCGGTATCCCGCGCCAGCTGTTTGGCGGCCTTCACGGCGCTTTGCGATGACGCCGTGCTGTCGACGCCACGTCCACCGGCAGCCAGCCCGGCCAGCGCCAGAATTTCCGAGGCATTGCCGCGAATGGCGGCTGGCTTGAATGCCAGCAGCTCGCGCGCGGCATCCGAGCGGTAGGAGAGCACGCCAACCGCCACCGGGTCGAGCACCCAGGGCGTGCCAGCCTTCTGCGCAGCAGCAGCCGCAATCTTCATCGCGGCCAAGCGCGCCGGATAGAGGGTGCCGACGTTGATCAGGAGGGCGGAGGCGATGGCGGCGAATTCGCCGGCTTCTTCCTCGGCGACGATCATGGCGGGGGCCGCGCCGATGGCGAGCAGCACATTGGCAGTGAATTCCTGTACCACCTCGTTGGTCATCACATGCACGAGGGGGGTATTGTCACGCAAGCGCTGCAATTCGCCTGCCAGCTGCTGATAGGTAACGGGAGTATGTGTAATTGTCATGGCGCGCCTCTGCGTGGCCGGCAGCAAAGTCCGGCTAGCGCCATGACTTCCCTCCGCCGGTATGATCCGGATCAGGTATGCGGGTGTCATCTCAGCCACCAGTGATTTCCGACCGGCGGCACCCCGAGTCTTGCCGCAGATTGTCCGGCGCGGCAGCAGGCGGGGTCAAGGGTGGTCGCAGGCAAACTGCAGCGGGCTTGATCCAGATCGGGAGAAACAGACGGATGGCAATTTCGCACCGTGGCAGGACGGAAAGGGCCGGTCTAGGCTCAAACCTGCTGCACCTACCCGCAGCGCCATCCCGATGCAAGGAGCCCGAAGATGAGCGGTTTGAATATCGATGTGAATATCGATAAGCACCTCAATGCCACACTGGTGGTCGAATGCCCGGAATGCGGGCATGAAATCACCCACCACCTGAAAACGCTGACGCCGGACAGCATCCTGCCCTGCACCTGCGGCACGCGCATCGGGCTGAGTGACCAGCACCTCAGGCGGGCCCAGTCGCTGCACACGCAAAGCATTGCGCGTTAAGCCCTTATATCCATGGGGTTTTACCTTTTGTCTGTCTTACGGCCAGCCTTCTTTAGGATGCAGTATCGTGCAGTAACGCAGGCACCCAACCTGGCTTCAGACCAAGGAGAACCCCATGCACGCCCCACTGTTCGGCAGTACCCCGCACGACTGGCTTCATGAGATGTCCACCCCGGACCTGATGCGGCTGGCACACGGGCTTTCGCGGCTACAGATCAGCCAGCCCAGCGCCTTTATCGTCTTCAAGGCCAAAAGCATGCAGGATGCCATCCAGTGCATCCTGATGGAGCGGGCTGCGCAGGAGAGCACCGCCGCCTGAATATGCGCTGGCGCAGCCGCTCCTCCCCGGTGTGTGCAAGGCCTGCTGGCACAGCTAGCCTTGCACGCGCCTAGGGTCGCCTTCACCGACTGACCACAACAGCACCGGGCGACCTGCCGGCAATCAGCCGGCCTGGTGCAACCGCTTTGCGAGCAGAGCCAAGCCGGTATCGATGCGGCCGGCATCCGCGTGACTGAAATTCAGCCGCAGATAGCTGCTTCCTGCCGGCGCGGCAAAGAAGGCAGAGCCGGGCATGACGGCCACGCGATCGCATTCGAGCAAATCGCGCATCAGCGCCAGCGTGTCACACGGACGCTGCAATTCCAGCCAGAAAAACAGGCCACCTTGCGGTAGCATCCAGCTGGCGAGCCCCGCTAGATGCCGCGACAGGCTTGCCGCCATGGCATCCCGGCGTGCACGGTACAACGGCAGGATGCGTGCCAGATGCCGCTGCAGCCTGCCCTGCTGCAGCGCCTCAAGCACCAGCAATTGCGACAGGCGGTTGCTATGCAGATCGGCAGCCTGCTTCAGGCGCAGCAGATGCGGAAACAGCTCCCGGTGCGCCACCAGATAGCCCAGCCGCAAACCGGGTGCCAGTATCTTGGAAAACGAGCCCTGATATACCCAAGGCGTCTGCTTCAGATGCGCAACCAGCGGAGCGGGCGCGGGGGCGTCGTACGCCAGATCGCGATAGGGATCATCTTCGAACACCACCGTCCCGCTGCGGTCCAGCTTTGCGGCCCAACGCTGCCGTTCTGCGGCAGACAGGCAGTGTCCGGTTGGATTCTGAAAGGTCGGATTCAGATATACCATGCAGGGATTATGGCCCAAGGCCTTATCCATTGCCGAATCAGCATCAATACCCATCCCCTGCTCCAAGCCATGCAGCTCGGCACCAAACAAGCGAAAGGCCTGCAGCGCCGCCAGATAGGTCGGGGACTCGAGCAGCACGGAACGGCCAGGTTCGATCAGCAGCTTGGCCAGCAGGTCGATGCCTTGCTGCGAGCCATTCAGAATCAGGACCTGCTCAGCGCTGCAGGGCAGTCCTTGCGCACGCAGCTGGCCGGCAACCTGCTCGCGCAGCGCCGGCTCGCCTTCCGATGGCCCGTATTGCAAGGCCTGCGCCACCATCGCCGGATCCAGTGCCGCAAGCTCCGGCTGATACAGTGCCTCCGTGGCCGGCAGGCCACCGGCAAAGGAGATCACGTCGGGGCTCGCAGCAGCGGCGAGAATGTCGCGCACCAGCGAAGAGGTCAATCGGTCGATGCGGGTTGCCAGCATACTTGCTACCTCGGATTAATTGGTCAACAATATTGACCAATATAACACCACAACGCCCAATTAAGTCAACATGATTGACCAAAACCCATCACAGACCGAGCTTGACCAGGCATTGGAGCTGATTTTCTATGCCCAGCGCGCCATCACCGCCGAGCCGGATGCCATGCTCGCGCAGTACGAATGGGGGCGCGTGCATCATCGTATCCTCTATTTCGTGGCCCGCTATCCCGGCATCACCCAGCAGGCACTGCTCGGTATCCTCGGCGTGAGCAAGCAGGCGCTGCACGGTCCAATGAAACAACTGAGCCAGGCGGGCCTGATCGTCAGCAAACCAGCCGGGCATGACCGGCGCGCCCGCTGCCTGACCCTCACCCCAACCGGAATTGATCTTGAACAAAGCCTGAGCAATCCGCAGCGGCAACTGCTTGCGCGGGTCTTTCAAAGCCTGGGCAATTCAGTTACGGTGAATTGGGTAACCACCATGCAGGCGCTGAGTGCCCATCTGCGTCAACCACCCCGGACCGAAGCAGGCGATTAAGGCGGGGTTTCTTGACGGGGCTCACGGCAGCTGTGACACCAATTTCATAAGATGGCCAACACACCAATCACGGCCGAGAGGGAGCTTGCCATGCCCGATTTACGCACCGAATTTCTAGACCTGCCGCTTGCCAATCCGCTGATGAATGCGTCCGGAGTCTGGTGTAGCGTTGCTTCGCAGCTGGAAGCACTGGCGGAATGCGCAGCCGGTGCCATGGTGACCAAAAGCTGCACGCTTGCACAGCGTGACGGGAATCCCGAGCCGCGCTACCGTGCCACGCCTTGGGGCAGCATCAACTCGATGGGTTTGCCCAACGAAGGCTTTCCGTACTATCTGAATTACGCCCGCTGCCACGACTATGAGCGCAAGCCGCTGTTCATGTCCCTGGCCGGCCTCACACTCGATGACAATCTCACCATGGTTGCCGAGCTGCGCGAGGCGGTCACACCGGTCATCATGGAGCTGAATCTCTCCTGCCCGAATGTTCCCGGCAAGGCGCAGGTGGGTTACGACTTCGAAGCGATGGATACCTTCATCCACGAAATTGCCGATGCCTATGATCGTCCGTTTGGCGTAAAGCTCCCGCCCTACTTCGATATCGCGCATTTCGACGAAGCCGCCGCGATTCTGAATGCCTATCCGCAGATTGCCTTTGTCACCTGCATCAATTCGATCGGCAACGGGCTGGTAATCGATCCCGTCAGCGAAACCGTGGTCATCCGCCCCAAGGATGGGTTTGGCGGTATTGGCGGGGATTTTGTACTTCCGACAGCGCTGGCCAATGTGAATGCCTTCTTCCGGCGCTGCCCGGACAAAAAGATCATCGGCTGCGGCGGCGTGCGCAGCGGCGAACAGGTCTTCCTGCACCTGCTGGCCGGCGCGGCACTGGTACAAGTCGGCACGCAACTGTTCGAAGAAGGTCCGCTGATCTTCCCGCGCCTGCTGGAGGAACTGCAAGCCATCATGACGGCCAAGGGCTATGACCGCATCACAGACTTCCAGGGCAAACTGAAGACCCTGTAACGGCTTTGTGAGTCAAGGCCCGTACAGCAGGCTCCCCACAAGGAGCCTGCTTGCTTTTCCGGTCCAAAGTAGCGAAGCTGCAAGCAATCGTTTACGGAAAAACGGCATGCGCCACTGGCTTGCACCTCTCGTCCTCTGCTCGGCGCTGGCTGCGGCTGCGGATCTGCAGGGCTATACGGAAGAATTCCCGCCCTTCAATTATCTCGACAAGGGGGCGCCGGCAGGGCTGGCCAATGACATTCTGGATCGCGTCATGGCACGCAGCGGGCTGAGCATCGAACGCAGCAGCCTGCCCTGGCCCCGCGCGGTGCAAATGACAGCCAGCAGCCCCAACAGCCTGCTGTATACCACCGTTCGCACACCGGCACGCGAGGCGCAATATCGCTGGGTTGGCCCCTACGACGATTGCGACGTGGTACTGATCAAGCTGCGCAGCCGCAAAGACCTGCAAATCGGCAAACTTGAGGATGCGCGCAATTATCTGGTCGGTGCCGTTCGAGGTGCCGCCGCCAGCCAGCTACTGCAGGAAAAGCAGTTTCCAGCACGCAATCTCACCTTGGTCAGTGATGAGGAAGCGGTGCTGCGCATGCTGTTTGCCGGGCGCACTGATCTGAACGCCGGCATGTTTCTGCCGCATGGTCATCTCGCTCGCCAGCTGGGCCTGCCGGCACAGGAGATGGAAGTGGCGCACATACTCCAGAAAGGCGGTGGGTGCTATTTCGCCTTTAACAGCAAAGTCGATCCCGCATTATTTGCGCGCTTTGAAAAAGCTTTCGAGGCACTTCGCAGCAGCGGTGAGCTCCAGCAATTGCAACTGCGTCACGGCGGGCGCAAAGGCTCCTGATCCGCTCAGTACTCGACCGGTACGGGATCAAGGCTGCGCCACAGATACCAGGTGGCTACCGTGCGCCATGGCGCCCAGCGCATGGCCAGTTCTCGCACGGTTTTGCGCGCCAGGCGTTCACCGTCGTGATAATGCAGTGCGACAGCACGCAACAGGCCGATGTCATCCAGCGGCAGTACATCCGGGCGGAGCAGGTAGAAGATCAGGAACATCTCTGCACTCCAGCGCCCGATGCCGCGGATGCTGGTCAGCTCAACGATGACCGCCTCGTCATCCCAGTCAGCCCAGTCGTCCGGATTCAGCCGCCCAGCCTGATGATGGCTGGCCAGATCGCGCAGGTATTCAACCTTGCGGGCGGACAACCCGCAGCCACGCAATGCTTCGGGGCTTTGCGCCAGAATCCGCCCGCTATCGATGCCCCCAAGCAGGCCGTAGAAACGCCCCCAGACGGCATCGGCAGCCTTCACCGATATCTGCTGGCCAACAATCGAGCGCGCCAGTGTCTGCAGTGCATCGTCCCGACTTTGCAGGGTAAAGCCCGGATAGGCTGCGATCAGCGTCGCCAGCACCGGATCGGCAGCAGCCAGCTCGTCACAGGCGCGCTCCCAATAGTGCGGCTGCGTCAGCAAATTCATACCCACCACCCTAGCAAGCCAGAAAACCGAACAAACATAGCCTGCAGGGCTATACCCATCAAGCGCCTGCCACCGTCATGCTCTCGATCAAGACCGAACCCACCCGGCGCGAACTGCCGGGCAGTACATCATCACCAATGGCGACGATCTGGCGGAACATGTCGCGCAAATTGCCGGCAATGGTGATCTCCTCGACCGGATACTGGATCTGGCCATTCTCCACCCAGAACCCGGCCGCACCTCGCGAATAATCGCCGGTAACCAGATTGATGCCATGCCCCAGCAGTTCGGTCACATACAGGCCTGTGCCAAGCTCGCGCAGCAGCGCATCGGCCTTGTGCGTGGCCGGAACAATCAGGTTGTGGGCACCACCGGCGTTGCCCGTGGTCTGCATTCCGAGCTTGCGGGCAGAATAGCTACCCAGGAAATACCCTTTCAGGATACCTGCTTCGACCACATTGCGCCGGCGCGTGGCCACCCCTTCGCTGTCAAAGGCGCCGCTTGCCATGCCGCGCGGCAGGAACGGGTCTTCGATGATGGAAACACAGGGTGCAAAAACCTGTGTTTCCAGACTGTCGAGCAGGAAGCTTGCCTTGCGGTACAGACTGCTGCCACTGACCGCGCTGACCCACTGGCCAATCAGCGAGCCGGCCAGGGGCGCCTCGAACAATACCGGATACTGGCCGGTTTTCACCCGTCGTGCGCCCAGTCGGCGCACCGTGCGTTCACCGGCACGCCGGCCCACCCACTCGGGCGAGCCGAGATCGGCCCGGGCGCGAGCCACGTCATACCAGTAATCCCGCTGCATCCCGACGCCATCCCCGGCGATCACGGCGGCGGACAGGCTGTAGCGCGTATTCATGCCGCCGCCGGCAAAGCCCAGCGAATTGGCGTAGACCCAGTTGGCGGCATTGGCACTGACGCTGCCGCCTTCCGAATTGCAGATGCGCGGATCAACCGCCCGTGCGGCGGCTTCACACGCCTGCGCGGCGGCAATGGCGGCCTCAACCGGCAGTGTTTCCGGATGGTACAGGTCATAGTCGGCAAAATTGCGGGCAAACAGTGCGGGATCCGCCAGCCCGGCAAACGGGTCAGCCGCCGTATGACGGGCAATCGCCAGTGCTGCTGCCACTGTATCGCGCAAGGCTATCGCGGAAAAATCCGAGGTACTGGCGTGGCCGCGCTGCTGCCCCAGATAAACCGATACGCCAACCCCCTTGTCACGGTTGTATTCCAGCGTTTCCACTTCACCCATGCGCACGGACACGTTGAGCCCGCAACCTTCGGAGATTTCGACATCACAGGCACTGGCGCCCTGCTGGTGCGCTTCGGCCAGCACGAGTTGGGCGAGATCATGCAATTGCTGCTGGGTATAACTGAATTCGGACACGCTGCGGATTTCCCTTGTGAGGCGATGGGCAAAGTAGCCCGGAGCAAATTTGCTATCATAACTCTTT
The DNA here is from genome assembly GCF_015223195.1 of Chitinilyticum piscinae. GTDB lineage: Bacteria > Pseudomonadota > Gammaproteobacteria > Burkholderiales > Chitinibacteraceae > Chitinilyticum > Chitinilyticum piscinae. The sequence goes on from NZ_JADFUA010000005.1 coordinate 236,576, forward strand.
TGTCAGCCCATTCCGCCATGAATCAGCAATTTGAACACGACGACGACATCGAACCGGCGAGCAAGAGCCAGCTCAAACGCGAGAGCGAGGAGCTGCAGGCGCTGGGCGAAAAACTGATCCCGCTGGATCGCAAACAGCTGGAATCACTCAACCTGCCCGACAAACTGTTCGAAGCACTGCTGGAAGCCAAACGCCTCAAGGCGCATGGCGCCATCGCGCGTCACAAGCAATTCATCGGCAAACTGATGCGTCAGGTGGACCCGGCCCCCATCCATGCACTGCTGGACAAGCTCGCGGGCGTGTCCGACACCCACAACGCGTGGTTGCACGGGCTGGAGCGCCAGCGTGATCGCTTGCTGAACGATCCGAAGGCGCTGGAAGCCCTGATCGGCGAACATCCGGATCTGGATGTCCAGCAATTGCGCCAGCTGATCCGCAATGCCCAGAAAGAAAAAGCCAGCCTTGGCACACCCAAGCCCCTGCCGATGAAGGCGTATCGCGAGCTGTTCAAGCTGCTCAAGCAGTTCAACCCCGAGCCGCCAATCCCCGGGGTTCTGCGCAGCGATGATGATGACTTCGATGCTGACGAATAAGCACAGCTGGCAGATCCGTGCGCTGCTGTTCGATATGGATGGCACGCTGGTCGACTCCACGCCCTGCATCGAAGGACTCTGGACGCACTGGGCCTTGCGGCATCAGCTTGACCCGGCGGCAGTACTGCGTGAAGTCCACGGCCGGCGGGGTGTCGAGACCATCCGCATCGTCGCGCCGCATCTGGATGCCGAACAGGAAGTCCGGCAACTGCTCGCCGAGGAGGCCAGAACACTCGATGGCACCATGGCTATGCCCGGCGCAGCCGACTTTCTGGCGCAACTTGCCGGACTGAACTGGGCCGTAGTCACCTCGGCTCCAGCAGACCTTGCCCGGGCCAAGCTGCAATACGCCGGCCTGCCACTGCCTGCACGTCTGATCGGTGCGGATGAAGTGAGCGCCGGCAAGCCCGATCCTGCCCCCTATCTGGCCGGCGCAGCTAGCTGCGGCGTTGCCGCTTCCGAGTGTCTGGCCTTCGAGGATGCCGCCAGCGGCATTGCTTCTGCTTGCGCAGCCGGCATGCCGGTGATTGTAATGCAGCACCACCATACACCAGCCGGCCTCCCTCACCCCTGTATTGCTTCCTTCGCGCAGCTTGCGCTGACGCACCAGGATGGCTGGTTCACCATTAATCTGAAGGACGCTCCATGAGTACCCCCGAATTATTGCCCTGCGTGGAAATCGAGACCGGTAGCAATCCCCGGCATACGGTGATCTGGTTGCACGGACTGGGCGCCGACGGCAACGATTTCGCGCCGGTCGTTCCCGAACTGGGTTTGCCGGAGAATCTGCCTGTCCGCTTTCTCTTCCCCCATGCCCCCTACCAGCCAGTGAGCTGCAATAACGGCTATGTGATGCGCGCTTGGTATGACATCCTGTATTTCGAGGACATCAAGCGTCACGCCGATGTCACGGGGGTCAAGGCCACACTGGATGCCATTGCGGCACTGATTGCCGCAGAAAATGCCCGCGGCATTCCCAGCAGCCAGATCGTGCTGGCAGGTTTCTCACAAGGGGGGGCCATTGCCTATACCGCCGGCCTGCTACATAGCGAAAAGCTGGCCGGGATCGTGGCACTGTCGACCTATCTGCCTGCGCCAGAACTGCTGGACAATGCCGGTACTCGCGAGGCCAACGCCACTACCCCCGTCATGGCCTGCCATGGCAGCCACGATCCGGTCGTCCCGGTGCAACTGGGTCTGCAGGCCTACGAAACGGTAAAAGGCTTCGGCAATCCGGCGAGCTGGCACACCTGGCCGATCCAGCATTCGGTATGCCTGCCGGAAATCCAGCTAATCGGACAATTCCTGACCAGGGTATTGGCATAAAGACCAGCAAAATCAAAAAGCCGGGGCAGATACCCCGGCTTTTTTGTCAAATCCTGCTCAACTTTCCTGGCGCAGAACGTTGACGGAGACCCAGATCCAGTCGGTGCCCTTTTCCAGCAGGGATCCCAAACTGACCGAAAAGACCTTGTCACGCGCCTGCACCTTGTAGATACGCTCGGCGGCGTAATCTGCCGAATGCATCAACAGGGTATTCACATTGGCACCATCGATCTGGTGCGGGATATACATCGCGGTACGGACATTCTTCAGATCGATGTGGCCGGTGTAGCCGATCTCATCAACGGTAATGTGTTCAAGCCGATCCAGGGTATCGGAATACAGGCTGACCGCTACCGGGGTACTGCTCAAGCGCTGAACCCCTGCATAGACTTCATCATCGCTGGTGCGTTGCAGGCGCCGCACAATGCCGATCTGCCAGTTGGCATCGGTATCGAAGCGGACCCCCAGCAGCAGACCCGGCCGGATCCACTCGCATTCCGACAAGCGCAGATGGGCGCCAAACCCGCCATCGCTTTCATTTTCGACCAGCCACGTCGACCACTCCGGCAGCTTGCTCTGCAAGGTCTGCGGCGCAGCGGCAGCCGCCATGCCGCTGGCAGGGCGGTTGCGGGTTCGCGTCGACACAAAGCCATAAAGACGCATGTCCATGATCTCGTCGTAATCGACCTGGCTCTTGGTCTCTGCCGGCTGGCGACTGTATTTCTCATTGTCAGCGCGGACATGCCGGCAAACCTTGTCAAGTCCGTATAGCACATCCGCCGATTTGGACACCTTGACCCGCTCACTGCGCTGGATCTGGCTATTGCGCATATGCATGGTCCAGAATACTTCCAGGTGCTTGAGCAATTCCAGAGTGCCGGGCCCGCGGGCATCAGGACCAAGCCCCAGCGAAGCCGGCGAGGTGCCCGCCTCCAGCTTCTGGATAATTTCCGCCACACCATGTGTCAGTTCATGCAGGCTGAGATAGCGCAGGGTTTCCACGCCCTCGGTCGCGGATATCTTCTGCAGGCCACTTGGATCTTGCAGATTGACACACAGATGATGCACATCAGCCTGGTACTTACGGGCCAGCTGCAACAACTTCGACCATTGCTCCAGCCACAGATCCACGGTGTGCAGTTGCCGGACCGTCAGATTGTTATTGGCAACGGAATTGAGCAGCAGAAGTTGCAGATATTCGTCAGCACACGATGTGACATGCACACTGGTCGTCTGGTACAGCTTGAACGGATTGCTATCAGCACCTGAAATTTCCGATAGCCGATACAGCTGATGCGCCAGGGTCCAGAGCTTGGTCGGCGCCTTTTCAAAGCGGAAGTAATGCCATTTGGCTTCAATGCCCAGATAGTGAAGACTGCGAGCCCAGATCACCGGCATTACCGGTTCAAGCTGTGCACTGAGTGCCTCGCCGAAATCTGCCTGGATGAAGCGCTGATAAATCTCCGCCATGTCCCGTGCGTAATGAACAATCTCTTTCCAGAGTTTCTGTTCGAGCTCCTTGGGCATGCGGGGATTGCTGATGTACTGATAACAAAGCGCCTCGTAGGCTTCCTGCGCAAAATCATCCAGCTCCATCAGGGCATCAAGGGCATCCTTGCTGGTAGCCCCCGATGTAACCAGAAAGTCGCTGACCACATCGTGGACTTTGCCACACCGGGAGGACGGATCCAGCAGTTCGATTTTCTTTAACCATGGATGCAGCGCTTTCAAGGAAGCAAGCGGTGTTTTCTCCTTGGCAAACAGGGAGGACAGTCGATCAAGCATGGTTCAGAACCTTAATGCAGCAATGTTGGATCATTCTATTCGGCCAGCCAGTCCATCGCGGGCTGCAATTCCTCGAAGACTTCGATCTCTGATTCCGCAATCATCCGGTTTAGCCATACCGACCAGGTCACCCACTGGTCGGACGATACAATCGCGACCTTCTCGAATTGCTGGCGGTGGGCCTGCAGGAATCGCACTTCTTCCAGAGCCATATCGATCGTGTATGTAACCATATCCGAGAGATCAAGCAGCAGCTTTGCTCGCCCCTGCTGTCGAATGTCATACAGAACTTCCTCTTCAAACTGACGAAAATCCTGTACCGTAAATTCACCCAGCACGGTCGCAAGCACAGAGCCTTGTTCATGCGTAACAGTAATCATGCGACACCTCCTCTGGCTGAGACAAGTCCTTCAACTTGATTCAGGATAGCGTCAAGGAGTCCCTTTTACCAGCCTGCCGGCTCCGAAACCCGAGGCATCATCGGCGATGGCAAGCAGATCTCGCATCATCAGTCGTGTTTGCAAGGGCGAGTCATCCAGCAAAACCGCAGCCAGCACGTCGCGCATAAAGCCCTTCAGTTCATGCATCTGCCTTTCGTCCAGCGCCTGCTCCCGAGAAAAGCCCAGCAAAACTGCCCCGCCCGCGCCGTCAGCGAGTGTCTCATGAACACCACGCTCAAGACTGAAGGCATAGCGCTTGTGAACAAGCACCGGCTCGCCCGCCGAAGTCTGCCCCCACTCGATACCGAAACCGCAGGACTCGAGCAACGCGCGCTCGAAACGACGCAGGGCTGCTTCCAGCATCAGCGGTTTGTCATGCGGAATTCTGGACAGCTCCAGCAGCAAACGATAATAGGCAGCAAAAACCTCGGGGTGTGCCACCTCCCGGGTCATGCTCCGCTGGATCAATTCGGTCGCATACAGGCCGCATAGCAGTCCACGTCCCGCCAGTTGCGCCATACCCGGCTGCCACGCCGCGGCATGCAGGGTCTTGACCTCGCCCGCGCCAAACCAATCGAGTAGCAAAGGCTGTTGTGCGAGCAGCACGCTGCGCAATTGGGACCCTGGTCGCTGTACGCCACGCGCAACCAGCATGACACGACCATGGTCGCGGGAAAATACATCGAGCAGCCGGCTGGTTTCGCGATAGGGGTATTGATGAAGGATAAAGGCCGGCTGCTGGTTGATCCGGGGCGCGCCGCGGGCTTTCATTTCAGATCATTCAAATCCGAACTGACGCAATAACCGGGTATCGTCAGCCCAGCCAGTCTTCACCTTGACCCATACCTCAAGGTAGACCTTGGCATCGAACAACTGCTCCATGTCCTTGCGCGCCTCAGTGGCAATACGCTTGAGCTTTTCGCCATTTTTGCCGATCAGGATGGCCTTCTGGCTATCGCGGTCAACCCACACTGCAGCAAAGATCCGCCGCAATTCCTGGCCCCTGGCGGTTTGCTCTTCGTCGAATTTTTCAATTTCGACCGTCATGGCATAGGGCAATTCATCACCCAGAGTACGGAAAATTTTCTCCCGTACGATTTCTGCGGCAAGGAAGCGCTCGTTGCGATCAGTCACCTGATCTTCGGCATAGAATGGCTCTGACTGAGGCAGCAAAGGCTCGACCGCCTGCTGCAAAATATCCAGCTTCAACCCACGCAGTGCCGATAGAGGCACGATTGCGGAAAAATCACGCAGCGCGGCAAGCCGCTCGATAAATGGCAACAATGCGGCTTTGTCGGCCAGGGTATCGATCTTGTTGATCACCAGAACAACCGGAATGCCCTGGGGCAACAATTGCAGTACCGCTTCATCCTCGGCACTGAAACGCCCTGCCTCCACGACAAAGAGAATTGCATCCACATCTGCAAGTGTGGAGGTAACATTGCGGTTCATTGCCTGATTGAGTGCATTGCGGTAGCGGCGCTGAAAACCGGGGGTATCCACAAAGACAAACTGCGCGGAGTCTGTGGTCAGCACGCCGGTAATGCGGTGCCGCGTCGTCTGGGCCTTGCGCGAGGTGATACTCAGCTTCATGCCGATCAGGTGATTCAGCAGCGTTGATTTGCCAACATTCGGTCGTCCCACAATCGCGACAAAACCACAGCGATAGTCGGGGGGTACAACTACATTCTCAGTCATTTCATCACCAGCTTTTTGCCTGGAAAAGTTTCGCGCAACTGCTGCAGGGCATTGCCTGCCGCCTGCTGCTCGGCAGCGCGTTTACTCGTCGATTTGCCTATCGTGATCACCCTGAGCTTCGGAATCGAACAACTGACTTCGAACAGTTGCTCGGGTGACTCGCCCGTCATGGCAAGCAAGACATACTGTGGCAGATCCTGCTTGCGGGCTTGCAGCCACTCCTGCAGCGCTGTCTTGGGATCTTTACCCGCCGTTGCCGGATCAATCGCCGCGATTCTGGGCATGAAGAGCTTTGCTATCACAGGCTCCAGCGCCTGCAAGCCGCCATCAAGCCAGATCGCCCCGAGCACGGCTTCGAGCGCATCCGCCAGGATGGATGGTCGGCGAAATCCGCCACTTTTTAGCTCGCCCTCACCAAGGCGGATAAATTCGCCAAGTTTCAAAGCAAACGCAATTTCCGCCAAACCCTCCTGACAGACCAGCCGGGCACGGATCCGCGAAAGATCTCCTTCTGGGAGGTCAGGGAAAAACGAAAATAACGCTCTGGCAACCAGTGCATTGAGTATGCCGTCCCCCACAAACTCCAGCCGCTCGTTATGCACCGCCGAATGACTGCGATGCGTCAGCGCCTGCTTGAGTAATGCCGGCTCAGAAAAAACATAACCGAGCGCCTTTTCCAGACGCTCGGCAGGTAAAAAAACAGCCAATCTATTTATCCAGACAGTGAAAAATCATTCGCCCTTGGCTTTGGAACTCGCTTCGAAGCTGAACAGCAAACTTACATTGGCAACAACCGGAACAACCTGCTCGTAACTGACCGATACCACCAGAGCACCACCGGAATTGTTGATCACCAGATCCTGCGGGTTCACCGCCTTGATGTATTCGATTTCGGCATGGCGCGCAAATGAACCACGAATTTCGTCAGGCGCTTTGCCGACCCCATCACGTGCCACCGAATTGATGGCTTTCTTGATGGTGAAAAATTCGAGGTAGGCAGGAACAACCTTGAATGCCAGTACCGCTGCCAAGGCAACGAAAATCGCGATGATGATGAAGCCCACAAAGGAAATGCCGGATTGTTTTTTCAGCATGAAAGTCACCCTAGTCTATCGATTTGCCGATTCGCGCCAGCTCTTTGAGATTGAGCCAGATCAACGAAGCCTTGCCGACGATATTAGCCTCCGGAACGAAACCCCAGTAACGACTATCGGCGCTATTGTCGCGATTATCACCCATCATGAAGTAATGCCCGTCCGGAACACGACACGCAAAGCCCGCTTCATCATAGCGGCAATTCTCTTCACGCCCCGGAAAATCAGCAACTCGCGCTAGACGCAGTACCGACTCGCGCGGATCGCGCAAGGTGCTGTAGCTGTGCTCGCCCAGTTTTTCCTTGAATACATCGACAGAGCGGATGGCTTCATCAATATAGGTATAGCTGCCAGCCGCCTCGACCGGAACCGCCTTGCCGTTGATACTGAGTTGCTTGTCACGGTATTCGACCAAGTCACCGGGCAGACCGATGACCCGCTTGATGTAGTTTTCCTTGGGGTTCTGCGGATACAGAAACACCATGACGTCGCCATGCTCGGGTTTGCCAACCGGAATAAAGACATTGTTCAGAACCGGCACGCGTAGACCGTAGGCAAACTTGTTAACCAGAATGAAGTCGCCGACAACCAGCCCAGAGCGCATCGACGAAGAAGGAATCTGGTAGGGCTCGGCCACAAATGCCCGCAACAGGAAAACCACCAGAAACACCGGGAAGAAGCCTCTGCCGATTTCCGCCCAAGCGGGGGCAAACTCGTCCTTGCCGCGTTTTCTGGCCAGTACAAATTTGTCCAGCACCCAGATGACGCCAAACAGAATCACAAACAGCAAGAATGCGGCCGCAATCGTCGTGTACTGCACGGCCAATACGAACAAGCCGGCCAGCCCCGACATGTAGCCGTATTGCACCATCTGCGGAGGCTCATCCTTGATGCGCTCCTGCTTCTGCCCGATTACCACCAGTACGGGTGCCAGCACCAGCAGTACAGCACCGATCAACAACCAGTTCATCCTCGTCCCCTGCGCGTTTACTTATCCGAAACCTGCAGAATCGCCAGGAAGGCTTCCTGCGGAATTTCCACATTGCCGACCTGCTTCATGCGTTTCTTGCCGGCCTTCTGCTTTTCCAGCAGCTTTTTCTTCCGGGTAATATCGCCACCATAACACTTGGCCAGTACGTCTTTGCGCATGGCCTTGACCGTTTCACGGGCAATGATCTGGCTACCGATCGCGGCCTGCACGGCAATGTCGAACATCTGGCGCGGAATCAGTTCCCGCATTTTCGAAATCAGCTCGCGGCCACGATAAACGCTGGTTGCGCGGTGCACGATCAGGCTCAGCGCATCCACACGCTCGCCATTGACCAGCACATCCAGCTTAACCAGGTCACCGGTACGGAATTCCTTGAATTCGTAATCCAGCGAGGCATAACCACGGCTGACGGACTTCAGCTTGTCAAAGAAATCCATGACCACCTCGGCCATCGGCAGATCGTAGGTCAGCAGCACCTGCCGGCCCATGTACTGCATGTTTACCTGCGCTCCGCGCTTCTGGTTACACAGGGTCATCACCGGGCCAACATAATCCTGCGGCACCAGAATCGTCGCAGTGATGATGGGCTCGCGCACCTCCTCATACTTGCTCGGGTCCGGCAACTTGGATGGATTTTCGATTTGGGTGATTGAACCATCTTTCATCACCAGCTCATACACCACGGTCGGCGCCGTGGTGATGAGATCCATATCGAACTCGCGCTCCAGGCGCTCCTGAACGATCTCCAGGTGCAGAAGACCAAGAAAACCACAGCGGAACCCGAACCCCAGCGCCTGAGAAACTTCCGGCTCGTATTGCAGCGCTGCATCATTGAGCTTCAGTTTTTCCAGACTATCGCGCAGTGATTCGTAATCGTGGCTTTCTACCGGATAGAGGCCGGCAAAAACCTGCGATTTGACATCCTTGAAGCCAGGCAGCGGCTCGGCAGCCGGATTCTTGACCGTGGTAATGGTATCGCCAACCTTGGCACTGGCCAGCTCCTTAACCCCTGCAATCACGAACCCCACTTCACCGGCTTTCAGTGAATCGCGCTGGACCGACTTCGGGGTGAAGACCCCGACCTGCTCGCACAGGAATTCGGCCTTGGTGGCCATGAACTTGATCTTGTCCTTTACGCGCAATTCGCCATCCACCACGCGAACCAGCATCACCACGCCCACATAGTTGTCAAACCATGAGTCGACGATCAGCGCTTTCAGCGGGCCGTCCGGATTGCCTTTGGGAGGGGGTATCTTGCTGACCACCTCTTCCAGAATGTCTTCGATACCGATGCCGCTCTTGGCCGACGCGCGCACAGCTTCAATGGCCTCAATACCGATAATGTCTTCGATTTCCTGGGCCACTCGCTCGGGCTCGGCGGCTGGCAGATCAATTTTGTTGAGAACCGGACGCACTTCCACGCCCTGCTCGATTGCGGTGTAGCAGTTGGCAACGGTCTGGGCCTCGACCCCCTGTGAAGCATCCACGACCAGCAGGGCGCCTTCGCAGGCAGCCAAGGAGCGGCTGACTTCGTAGCTGAAATCGACGTGCCCCGGGGTATCAATCAGGTTGAGATTGTAAATCTTGCCATCGCGAGCCTTGTACTGCAGCGCAGCCGTCTGCGCCTTGATGGTAATGCCGCGCTCTTTTTCGATATCCATCGAATCGAGCACCTGCTCGCTCATCTCGCGCAGTTCAAGACCACCGCAAAACTGGATGAAACGGTCGGCCAAGGTGGATTTCCCGTGGTCGATGTGGGCAATGATGGAGAAATTGCGAATGTGGTCCATTGATACGTTCAGGCTCGTAATGAAAAGGGCACGCCAAGCGTGCCCCGGGCAAAATCGGTCGCCGCGATTCTAGCGGAAATCGGCAAGATAGGCATCCAGCGCTTGTGTATCAAGATGATAGTGACAGATCTGCCGCCCATTTTCGCCGCAGAGCACGGGCACCAGCTCGCCGAACTGCTCCTCCAGTCCGGCCTCTCCTTCGATATCGACCCACTCCACCATCAGCGGCTGCGACCAAGCCTGCAGGGCTTCGCGCATAACATGACAGAGACTGCAGTACTCATGGCCGTACAGCCACAGACGGGGGGTCACCTGCATCATTTTGCCGCCGGTGCAGTAATCGAGGTAAAGAACGGTCGCCCTTCACGCAGCACACGCAGCGGCATCATCTCGCCGCCCTTCAGTGCGCTCAGGCTCTGGCGCAACTGGGCCGCACTTTGCAGCTCCTGCCCGCCCACACCAGTAAGCACATCACCCGGCTGCAGACCCGCCCGGGACGCGGCTCCGGTTGCGCTACGCACCAGCAAGCCGAATTTGATGCCGAGTTGTTGCAGCTGGCGCGCATTCAACTCTGCCAGTGCCAGACCGAAACGCTCGCTCTCGCCTTGCTGCTTGCCCCGGTATTCGCGAGGGCTGGATGCATCTGCCTCTTCCATCGCTGCCACCACCAGCGATACATCGCGTGCCGACTTGTCGCGCCAGATACCCAGCACCGCCTTGCTGCCCGGCTTGAGCGCGGTAATCACTCGCGGCAGATCCGCAGAACGGTTGACCGCCTGCCCGTTCACCTTGAGGATGATGTCGCCAACCTTGATGCCAGCCTTGTCGGCAGGTCCATCCTTTTCGACCATCGTCACCAGTGCACCGCCTTCCTTGCTCAGACCAAATCCCTTGGCGAGATCTTCACTCAGATCTTGAATTCCCACGCCGATACGGCCACGGGTGATCTTGCCGCTGGACTTCAGCTCATCCGCGATCTTGATGGCTACATCGATCGGAATGGCAAAACTCAAGCCCATGTATCCGCCAGAGCGGCTGAATATCTGGGAATTGATGCCGATGACTTCTCCGGCCATATTGAATAGCGGCCCGCCGGAATTACCCGGATTGATCGCCACATCGGTCTGGATGAAGGGCACGAAATTCTCATTCGGCAGATCCCGCCCCTTGGCCGAGATGATGCCCGCGGTAACGGTATTGTCCAGGCCGAAGGGCTGACCAATTGCGAGCACCCACTCACCGACCCGGGCCTTGGCCGGGTCGCCGATCGTCACCTTCGGCAAACCACTGGCCTCGACTTTGAGCAAAGCCACATCAGTACGCGAATCAGAACCGACCACCTTAGCCTTGAAACTGCGCTTGTCGGTCAGCTTGACCGTGATTTCGTCGGCATCGGCGATCACATGAGCGTTGGTCAGAATGTAGCCACTGCTGTCGATAATGAAGCCTGAGCCAATACCCTGGACAGTCCGTTCCTGCGGCTGGCTGCCACGTGGCACCGGCACCGGCAACCCGAAGCGCCGGAAAAGATCAAACATCTCATCGTTATCGCCGAACCCGGCATTGACTTTCTGTGTGCCACTGACGGCAATATTGACCACTGCACGCCCTTCCCGCTCGGCGAGCTGGGCAAAATCAGGCAGCGCCACCGCCGGTGCCGCGTGCGCAGCGCCCAGCAGACCAGTCAGCAACAGTCCGGAAAGAAAACTCTTCAGCATCGTCATCCTCTCAATGGGTTGCACAATCCGAACGCCCGCCACAGCGGGCCGCACAGCCGGCACCGCCACCCGTGGCCTGAGCAGCAACACCGACAATCGATGGCTCCAGACGCTCGGCAGCCGAGCGACGAAAGCGCAAAACCAGAAATCCCGCGATCAGGCCACATGCCGCGCCAAGCAACGCCCCCCAGCCGGCATGAATCAGCGAACCCAGCAAGGCTCCCGCCAGCAGCAGCAGCAGCGGTAAACCGTAGGCCCACAAGGCTGATTTCAGCAAGGCATCTTCCGGAACCGCGACAAACACCAGCTCACCGGGTTGCGCACCGGCGTCGTTGCGCACGCGAAACTCCTGCGCGGCATTGCCGAACATGCGGCTGATTGACACGGATTTGCAACCGGTCTCCGGATCACAATGTCCACAGGGCGAATGCGGGCGGATTTTAACCCACGCATAGGCGCCATCGGCTCGGCTTACCTGCGCTTCGGTCTCGATCATAGAAACAATCTCTTAAGGCAAGATGAATGCAACCGGCTGATGCCTAGCGCGGATTGAAGGCAGCAGCGAACTGTCGAACCGTATCACCGGGAACTTCCCCAAGCACGGTCACAGTCTGGCCCGGCATCTGCCGTACGTACAGATACAGCGCCCCTTGGCGCGCCAGGCCGGGAGCCAGCTTGACCTCGGACGGATCAAGAAATACCGAGACAGTAACCAGCCCGTCACTGTAGACCAGCTGCTGGACTTTCCGGCCTTTCTCGCCTTGCGGTGTGCGTACGACCTGCTTTTGCAACACGAACCCCGAGGGCAGGTCACGAATCTGCCACTGTGAATCCAGTCCGGCCTGCAGGGGGCGGCCTTCGCTGGTTTCAATCTGGACCGGATGCACCGGATTGACCGGCTTGAGCAGTTTGCGATCAAAACCGCTACCCAGCCGCAACTGCACAAAACTGAAGGTTTCGACCGGCTCGCGTCGCGCCCCAAGCATCATGCTTTTCAGCAAGAGACCACTGCCTTCGTGAATCCACAGCCGGTGTGGATAACGCAATGCATCCTTTGGATCAAGCTGGTATACATCCGCATCCAGCCCTGCTACACGCTCGCGACCCAGCTTGCGCAACTGGTAGCTGGCCAGCACATCGCCAACGCGATGCGTGAGCCGCGGAAAGAAACGGGATGTCGCAGCCCGATCCAGCACCAAGGCTAGCGAGGTATCCGCATGGAACATATGGTATTGCTGGCCTGTACGCACATACTCCCGAGCAGGACCATCCAGGGACTCGCAGCGCTCCATCTCCTGGCCTTGCTCGGCCAGTTGCACGATGCGGAAGTTTTCGACCAGATCCCCGTGCTGGTGCATGAACACCCCATCGAAGGAGGTCTGCTGCGCGGCCTTGTTGACGCGCTCGATCAGGCGGGTGGCCTCCGGCGCGGTGAGCAACTCGGCAGCAGCCAGTGAACTGGCCATCAGAAACAGCGAGAGCAGAACGAGAGGTTTGCGGATCATCATCAAAAGGTCTTAGTGCGCAGCTTCGGGCTGGAAGGCCAGCTGCATAGGTTCTGCGGCCGAAAGCGGACTGTTGGCGGCCTCGCGATGCGCGGACAGATAGGCACGCACTGCCTCCGGGTCAACCTGGGCAGTCACCACCGGCTCGGATACCACGGCCAGCGGTGCAGGTGCCGGGGTCAGCGGGCGATACAGCCCCTGCCACAGCGCAACCCCGATAAATGCGACCGACGCTGCCGCAGTGAGCGGCACCAGCAAGCGACGCACCGGACGGGCGCGCCGCAAGCGCTGTGGCGCAACCACCACCGGCTCAGCATGCAGCCGTGACGTGAATGCCGCCATGAAATCGGGGGAAAGCAGCGGGTGGCCATGCTGGCTATCCTGCTGCATATGCCATTCGTACCAGGCTGTCTGCATCTCGCCGGATTGCAACAGCTCGCTGATCACAGCCTGCGCCTGCGCGTTGTCGAGTTCGCCATCCATCAGCGCGGAGAGCCGTTCATTCGTAGTGGCCTGATTTGTCATCTTCGTCATCCTTCTTACCAGCGCTTGTCGCGCCCCACTGCCGACAGCAGCGGACGCAAGCGCGCTGCAATTGCCTCGCGCGCCCGGAAAATGCGCGAACGCACCGTCCCGATCGGGCAGTCCATCATCGAGGCAATCTCTTCATACGACAGCCCTTCCATCTCGCGCAGCGTGATCGCGGTGCGCAATTCTTCGGGCAAATCCGATACTGCCTCATTCACCGTAGAGACAATCTGCCGGTTGGCGAGTTCCGTTTCAGGCGTATGGTAATCCGGTACTAATGCCGCTGCATCCAAAGTTTCACCGTCTTCGTCGGCAACGTCACCCACCAGACTGGGCCGGCGCCCCTGCGCCTGCAGGTGATTCTTGGCGGTATTGAGCGCAATGCGGTATAGCCAGGTGTAGAAAGCGCTTTCGCCACGAAAATTAGCCAGCGCGCGATAGGCCTTGATAAAGGCCTCCTGGGTCACATCCTCGATTTCCGCCGGATCACGGATCAGGCGCGACAGCAGCCGGGCAATGCGGCGCTGGTATTTCACCACCAGCAACTCGAAAGCGCGCTGATCGCCGGACTGGGCCCGCTCGACCAGCAGGGCATCCGCATCACGGGCAGACGGGGGATTTTGCATCGGAGAGTCCATTGATCGGGCTCTAGACCATGTGTGGAGTGACAATATTCCACAGATAGGGCCGCCATCCTCATTTTGCAAGCCCCGCCCCGCACGGACAGCGCAACACCGCCTCTGCTAGAATCCGCCTTCCACGCAGCAAGGGAGCGCACGATGCACCGTTTTGACACCCTGATCATCGGCTCCGGCCTCGCCGGCATGACCATGGCCCTGCAACTGGCCGAAACACGCCAGGTTGCACTGGTGACCAAACGCGCCCTGCGCGACGGCGGCAGCGGCTGGGCACAGGGCGGCATTGCCGCCGTGCTCGACGATGCCGACAGCGTCGAAGCACACATCCGCGACACCCAGATTGCCGGCGCGGGCATCTGCGATGAAACAGCCACCCGCTTCATCGTCGAAAACTCCCGTGCAGCCATCGACTGGCTGATCGAAATGGGCGTTCCCTTCACCCGCGACAGCCACGGCGAAACCAGCTACCAGGGCTATCATCTGACGCGCGAAGGCGGCCACAGCCACCGGCGCATCATCCACGCTGCGGACGCGACCGGTGCCGCGGTAATCGACACGCTGGCCGGCAAGGTTGCCGCCCACCCGAACATTACCGTGCTCGAAAACCACATCGCGGTGGACCTGATTACCAGCCAGAAACTGGGCCGCGAGGAAAGCCAACGCTGCTACGGCGCCTACGTGTATGACAAGTCAGCCGACCGGGTCGAGACCATGCTGGCGCAACAGACCGTGCTGGCCACCGGCGGCGCCGGCAAGGTCTATCTCTATACCACCAACCCCGATGTGGCGACCGGCGACGGCATCGCCATGGGCTGGCGCGCGGGCTGCCGGGTCGCGAACATGGAATTCATCCAGTTCCATCCGACCTGCCTGTATCACCCGCACGCCAAATCCTTCCTGATTACCGAAGCGGTGCGTGGCGAAGGCGGCATCTTGCGCCTGCCCGACGGCACGCGCTTCATGCCGCAACATGACGAACGCGCCGAGCTGGCACCCCGCGACATCGTCGCGCGTGCCATCGACTTCGAAATGAAGAAAGGCGGCTACGACTGCGTGTATCTGGATATCTCCTACAAGCCTGCCGCCTTCGTGAAGGAGCACTTCCCGACCATCTACCAGCGCTGTCTGGAACTGGGGATCGACATCACCAAGCAGGGCATTCCGGTGGTCCCGGCCGCGCATTACACCTGCGGCGGACTGGTCACCGACATGGCTGGCCGTACCGATGTGGCCAGTCTGTATGGCATCGGCGAAGTCGCCTATACCGGCCTGCACGGTGCCAACCGCCTCGCCTCCAATTCGCTACTGGAATGCATGGTGCTGGCCAAGGCTGCCGCCGCCGACATCGGCGCACAAACCAGAATACCCCTGCCGGAGGTGGCCGAATGGGACGAAAGCCGCGTCAGTGATGCTGACGAAGAGGTCGTGATTTCGCACAATTGGGACGAACTGCGACGCTTCATGTGGGATTACGTCGGCATCGTGCGGACCACCAAACGCCTGGAGCGCGCACAGCACCGCATCGCACTGCTGCAAAGCGAAATCGACGAGTTCTACAGCCACTTCCGTGTGAGCAATGATCTGATCGAACTGCGCAATCTGGTCCAGACTGCCGAGCTGATCGTGCGCTGCGCCATGGCGCGCAAGGAAAGCCGCGGCCTGCATTTCAGCCGTGACTATCCGGCAACCATGACTCAGGCTCAGGCCACCGTACTCAAGCCGGCAAGCAACTAAATACGCTGGTGGGTATTCGATTCAGGCAATCATTTTCCCTGATCCACAGGCGGATACCCACCAGCACCGGCTACCGACCAGAGCAGCCACACCCGCCACTGGCGCAACACCTCAGCGCTGGCCGAATCCGGCCAAAGCACCAGACGCACGCGTTTTCCCCGCGCCGGCTGCAGCACCAGCACCAGCCAGGGTGGCTGCACCAGACTACTGCCAAGCACAGCGCAACACTCCTCACCCCGCCCCGGCGTGACCAGCAACACGCCATCCTGCGTAACCCGCAGCCGATAGGGCGGCAGGCGTTGCGGCGCAGTCAGCAAGCCGTGAACGGCAATCAGCGGCAACAAGGTCAGCGGCCATCCTGCCGGAACCGCCAACAAGCTGGCCAGCGCCAGCAGATGCGCCGCCAGCCACCAGTAGCGCGCCTGTCGCGACGGGCGAAGCACCAGCTCGGGTGGCAACATGGGCGAATCAGGTCTTACTCAACCTGGATCGCACCACTGATCTGTACCGCCAGGCGTGACTCTCCCGAATCGATCGGCGGCGGCGCAAACCCTTCGGCAGCTGGAGCCGCCATGGCCTTCATGCGCATCGGCACCGGCGGCATCGCGCCACCGGTATTAACGCTGACATTTACCAGTTTCCAGCGCTGCCCCAGCAGGCTTTGCTGCAGCAACTGCGCTCGCTGGCGGAACTGCTGCATACCCTCTTCGATCAGCTGGTCTTCGGTCTTGCGGCGCGTTTCGTCCGAAACTGCATAATTTACTGCTTCGATCTGCAAGGCCAATCCATTGGCCTGCGGCTTCTGCAGCTCGCCGATCAGCCTGGAGAGTGCCGTAAAGTCACTGGACGACACCCGCACTTCACCACGACTGCGCCAGCCATCCGGCTTGCCAGTCTTCGGGTTGTAATTCGGATAGCTACTGTAGGACGTCCCACGGGATTGCACCGGTGCCGTCTGTTTGATCTTGCCCAGCGCCACTGTCAGTGACTGGTTGATCCGCTCGGCCAGCCGGCTCGGATCGGCGTCACTGGCCTCGACGAACAAGGTGGCCATGGCCTGGTCATTGCTGACCTCGCGCGCCACGGTGGTTTCAAAATTCACGACATTGTAGAGCGGCGCCTCGGCGGCTACGGCCGCAGCCGCTAGCAGTGACGACGCCAGCAGCACAGCAGAAACAGGCAATCGGATCATGAGGAACCTCGCTCAGTGGTAGGAATGATCAGCCGGGGTGTTGTGGATTTCGTCGGAAACCGCATCCATTACCCCCAAATGGATTTCCACATCGAACCATTCCCAGAACAGCTTCAGGCTGCGCTTGGGAGGCCAGAGGGATTCATCCGAAACCCAGGAAGCCAGCTCCATTTCGAACAGGCGGTCAGCCACATCGTCAATAAACGCGATACCATCTTCCGGCTCCCGCGCTTCGGGAATCATCACGACAGTACAGTCGCTACGAACTTCATCGAGCGTAAGCACCACATCATTGCCGGGCAACTGGTTGAGCCAGTCCAGAAACGCTTGCTTGGGACGCAAAATGGCGGCGGAACGATCAACGATAAACACGGCAGCAAATCTCCACTAAAATCAGCCTGCAGATAGTAACCCAGTCGGACCGGACTTGTCCGGCCCGCCACCGCGACACAGCAAGCAATGACGACCAATACCCCTTCCAGCCGCCCGGTCAACTGGCGCGCGGCCATCATCCTTCCCGGCAACCCTCAGCCGATGCACGGCCGGATTGCCGAACTGAGCGACAAGCAGCTGATCGCCTTCTTTCCGCACAGCATCCATGCGAAAGAATGCCGCCTCTATATCGACATGCCCGACCCGGACCACAAAAGCGCGCACTGTTATCTGGACTGCAAGGTACGGATCACTGCCCAGACTCTGGCCGGAAAAATCAGCGAGTTCCGGGTCTTCATGCAGATCACCGAACTCAAGGACGAACAGCGCACCTTACTGAATCGTGCGCTGCGCCTCTAATACCCAAGCACGTATTAACCCCAAAGACAAATCAGAAAAACTCTTCGGGAACATACGCCAGCAATCAATGACGACGACCACCTGCCGCCTTTTTGGCCGCCTGCGCCGTTTTGGTGGCAGTACGGACTGAGCCCCCCGTCTTGCGACGCGCCGCCACAGCCTTGCCTGCCGGGGATGCTGGGCGCTCTTCCTCCAGCAGGGTGAAATCAATCTTGCTGGCTTCCAGATCAACCCGCACCACCTTCACCTTCAGGCGGTCGGTCATGCGGTAGACCCGGCCACTGCGCTCGCCACGCAACTCCCGCCGCGCCTCGTCGAAGTGGAAGTAATCGCTCCCCAGTTCAGAAACGTGCACCAACCCTTCGACATACACCTGATCGAGCAGCACGAACATGCCAAAGCTGGTGACCGCAGAAATAACGCCCTCAAAGACCTCGCCAACCTTGTCCTGCATGTAGTAGCACTTCAGCCAGGCAGATACATCACGGCTGGCATCGTCAGCGCGGCGCTCGGTCATCGAGCACTGGATCCCCAAGGCCTCCCACTTCATTGCCGGCTTGTACTTCTTGCCGGCCAACACCGCCTTGATTGCCCGATGCACCAGCAAATCGGGATAACGCCGGATCGGCGAAGTGAAATGCGCATACGCCTCGTAACTCAGCCCGAAGTGTCCGGCATTGGCCGGTGTATAGACCGCCTGCTGCAGGCTGCGCAACAGCATGGTCTGCAGCAAGTCGGCATCCGGGCGCTCGCGGATCTTGCCCAGCAGCTCGGCGTAATCGCTGGCCTGCGGATCGTCATCACCACCCAGCGTCAGCCCGCAGGTCTTCAGGTATTCGCGCAGGTATGCAAGCTTTTCCGGAGTGGGACCTTCATGCACGCGGAACAGCACCGGATGCTCGTTCTTGATGAGGTAGTCCGCCGCCGACACATTGGCCGCCAGCATGCACTCCTCGATCAGTTTGTGTGCGTCATTGCGCACCACCGGAACGATCTCGCGGATCTTGCCGTGCTCATCAAAGCGCATTTCGGTTTCGGTGGTTTCGAAATCGATGGCGCCGCGTACGCCGCGCGCCTTGGCAAAGGCCTGGAAGAGCGCGTACAGATCCTGCAGGTGCGGCAGCAGCTTTTTTTCGGCCTTGCTCGCCCTTTCTTCGTCCTGCAGCAATTCCCAGACGCGGGTGTAGGTAAAGCGCATCTTCGAGCGCATCACCGCCGGATAGAAACGGTATTTTTTGATCTTGCCCTTCGCGCTGATCTTCATGTCGCAGACCATACACAGGCGCTCGACATCCGGATTCAGCGAGCAAATGCCGTTGGACAGCGCCTCGGGCAGCATCGGAATCACCCGGCGAGGAAAATACACCGAGTTACCCCGCTCGATGGAGGTCACATCCAGCGCATCACCGGGCTGTACATAATGGCTGACGTCGGCGATCGCCACCACCAGCCGCCAGCCCTTGCCGTCCTTTTCGGCATACACCGCATCATCGAAGTCCCGCGCCGTCTCACCATCAATGGTCACCAGCGGGAGCTCGCGCAGATCTTCGCGCTCTACCGTGCCGTGAATGGCCTTCCAGTCCTTTTTCAGAACCTTGGCCGGTGTTTTTGCCGCCTGCTCTTCGGCCGCGTCGCTGAAGACATGCGGGAGATTGTGCTTTCTGAGCGCAATCTCGATTTCCATTCCCGGATCGGCATAATTGCCCAGAATCTCGATCACCTTGCCAACAGGCTGCGTGTAGCGCGCCGGCTGAGTCAGCAACTCGACCATAACCACCTGCCCGACCGTCGCCCCAAGCGTTCCCTTGGGCTCGATCAGGATCTCCTGGCTGATGCGCTTGTCCTCTGCGGTAACATAAAACACACCGCGCTCGGCACGGAAACGCCCGACCAGTCTGCTGTTGACGTGCTCGAGCACTTCGACAATGGTACCTTCGCGACGGCCGCGCCGGTCAACGCCCATCTGGCGCACCAGCACGCGGTCACCGTGCAGCACCTTGTCCATTTCCTTCGGACCGAGGAACAGATCCTCGCTGCCATCATCGGGCTGCAGAAAACCGAAACCATCGGCATGCCCGAGCACCTTGCCGGCGATCAGGTCAATCTTCGCCGGCAGGCACAAGGCCCCTTTGCGGTTGATCATCAGCTGCCCCTCGCGCTCCATGGCGCGCAGGCGGCGCTCGAACGGCAGGCCTTCTTCTTCGGTAATGCCCAACTGGCGGGCCAGATCTTCGACGTACAGCGGCGCTCCGGCGTCGTTCAGCAACTGGAGCACATATTCCCGCGAGGGCAGCGGGCTTTCATAACGCTCGCGCTCGCGCTCAAGGAAAGGATCCTGCGCGCGCAAGGCATTGATTTTACGGGAGCGGCGCTTCGGGGCACGCTCGACCGAGGATGATTCGGAAAAATTCTTTGTTTTTCTGGTTGACATTGTCTCTGCTTTTCTCAATAATTCGCGTCCTCTAAGCGATGCACTGCAAAACGCAACGCCGCAAGGCAGAGCGATTGTAGCTTAGTTGAAGAGCCCAGGTGGCGGAATTGGTAGACGCACTAGGTTCAGGTCCTAGCGCTCGCAAGGGCGTGGAAGTTCGAGTCTTCTCTTGGGCACCAAATTCTTCAACATAGTCTGCATTGCCTGGATATGCCCAGGTGGCGGAATTGGTAGACGCACTAGGTTCAGGTCCTAGCGCTCGCAAGGGCGTGGAAGTTCGAGTCTTCTCTTGGGCACCATATTCCGGAAAACCCCGATCTCAGGATCGGGGTTTTTTCATTTTAAGATACCCCAAACCGTACCCCTACCAAACCAAGTACCTGCATCCATCTTGGCGCTATACGTCAAGGAGTTAGGCAATTTCCACCAACAGGGCACTTGACGCCGCCCACCCGCGACAGTATAGTTCGGCTTCTTCGCTGCAGTGCGCAAGCAAAACAGCAAGGCCCAGGTGGCGGAATTGGTAGACGCACTAGGTTCAGGTCCTAGCGCTCGCAAGGGCGTGGAAGTTCGAGTCTTCTCTTGGGCACCAAATTTAAAAACCCCGATCGCATGATCGGGGTTTTTGCTTTTCAGCCTCCTCAAACCCCATCATCAGCCGATAAAAAGCTTGAGCTTTCGTCCAGATTGCCGATATTGCAAATACTGGTTTTTAGAATTGGCAGACGAATGGCAGATGATCTGACCCAGGCACGCGTACTGGTCGCCGATGACGCGCCGACGGTACGGCAATCGGTGCGCATGACGCTCGCGGGCTGTGGCATCAACCGCGTCGATGCGGCCAGCAGCATCGGTGAAACCCGCCGCCGCCTGCGCAATGGTCAATACGACGTCGTACTCTGCGATTACCACTTCGATGAAGGCATGAACGGCCAGGAGCTGCTCGAAGAACTCCGGCATTCTGGCGAGCTACCGCTGTACACCATCTGGATCATGATCACCGCCGAGGCAGCCTATGAGAAAGTGGTCGCCGTCGCGGAAATCGGTCCGGACGATTACCTGATCAAGCCCTTCACCAGCCAGCTGCTGAGCACTCGCCTGACCATCGCCTGGGCTCGCAAGCGCTTTCTGAAACCGATCTACGATCGGATCAATGAGGGCAATCTCAACGAAGCGATCAACGAATGCCTGCGCCTGCAAAAGGAAAGCAGCAGTTTTCGCAACGATCTGCTGCGCATCCTGACCAATCTGCTGCTCGAAGCCGGGCGACTGGATGAGGCCAAAAAACTGTTCGAAGACATCCTGACCCAGAAAGTCGTCCCCTGGGCCAAACTCGGGCTGGCAAAAACACTGAACCGCATGGGGCAGAAATCCAAGGCGGAATCAACCCTGCAAGCTGCCATCGTCGAGCACGCCCAGTATGTCGACGCCTATGAGGCGCTGGCCTCGATGTACATGGCGGAAGGTCGGCTCAATGAAGCCATGGCCATCTTTGACAAATGCCTCGCACTTACCCCGAATAATGTCAGCCGACTGCAGAAAGCCGGCAATCTCGCCAATATGCTGGGGGATTCCGGCAAGGCCAAACTGCTGCTCGGCCGTGCCGTCACCGTAGGCGGCAATTCCTGTGCACTCTCCGCGGAAACGGTACTGCAACTGGCACTGGCGGCGCGTCGCGAGCAATCGGGGGGTGACGCCGAAAAATACCTGCGGATGGCCCAGGACATCGTCCGCAAGGACAATACCCCAGCCAATCGCGCCATCGGCCACATTGCCAGCGCGCTCTACACCGGTAAAACCGACGAACTTGCCGCCGTTGCCACGCAGTTCGGGCTCCCCGACTTCACCCTGGAAATCGGGGTGAGCTTCATCATGGCCGCCGATCTGCTCTGTCCAGCCACCATCGAAGGCGAGCAAGCCAATCCGGCCAATCCGCCCTACTCCTGGCTTGCCGCGCTGGCGCGCCGCTTTGTCACCACGAAACAGATCTCCGGCATGCTGGAAAGCGCCGCCAACCAGCGCCCGGCCTGGCATGACTTCATCCAGGGAATCGGGCAGGAAATCGGCGAATTGAACAACCAGGGTGTAAAGCTGATGCTGAACAACCAGCTCGGCGAAGCGCTCAACCTGCTGATGCCAGCCGCGGAAACCACCCACAACACCCGCCTGATGCTGTCAGCAACCCATGCATCGCTTAAGTACCTGAAGGCCGGCATGGGTGAAGCCCCGGAACGCAAGCACCTGATGCATCGCGCAGACGAATTCATCACCCGTCTACAGGACAGCATCGAGGAAGGGGTTCGCCACACCCTGCGTCAGGATCTGGATGAGCTACTTGGGGGCGGCAGCGCCAAGCCATTGCGCGATAGCGCAAACCTGCCCAGGGCATCAGCCTGAAACCATCACCAGCACGGACCTCCAGGGATATACCCAGGAAAAGCACTGCGTCTATTCATGCGCATTGGCCACGTTCACGGCCTGCGCCCCCAGCACCCGCACCAGCACATCCGGCCGCATACTCACCAGAAACCCCCGCTTGCCGCCATTGATGTAGATCTGCGGCAAATCCAGCACCGTGGACTCCACATACACCGGCATAGCCCGCCTGACTCCGAACGGCGAGGTTCCACCAACCATGTAGCCAGAATGGCGCCCTGCCACCTCCGGCGAGCAAGGCACAATGGTTTTGACCCCGAGCAAGCGGGCCAGATTTTTGGTGGACACCTCGCAATCACCATGCATCAACACCAGGAGCGGCTGGCGGCGTTCGTCCTCCATCACCAGGGTTTTGATGACGGCATGCTCGTCCACCCCCAGCTCTCGCGAAGACACCGCAGTGCCACCCTTCTCTTCGTACTCATACAGATGCTGGCCAAACTCGACACCCGCCGCACGCAACACACGGACTGCCGCCGTGACCGGAAATTTCGCACTCATGATCATCCTGGCTGCAGCAGGGCAGCAAACGCGATAAAATACCCGAGTAATTTGATCAACAATACCCGCACCACCCGCAGGGATACCGCATGCCGCATCTGTTTCACCAGCTTCCGCACACCCCGCGCCTGAGCACACTGGGAGCCCCCTTTTGCCAGCCAGTTGCGGCTACGCCGGTCAAGGCACCACGATTGGCGGCATGGAACCGGGGGCTTGCCGCCGAGCTAGGACTCGTCCCCGATCAGGATCGCCTCCTCCCCGATCTGGCCGAATGGCTGTCCGGCAACCGCCAACTCCCGGCGCACCCCACATTGGCCACGGTCTATTCGGGCCATCAGTTTGGCGTGAATGTACCGCAACTCGGCGATGGCCGGGCATTGCTGATTGCCGAAACCACTGCCGCAGACGGCTCCGCCGTCGAAATCCAGCTCAAGGGCGCCGGCCCCACCCCCTATTCCCGGCGAGCAGACGGACGCGCGGTTCTTCGCTCCTCCATTCGCGAATACCTCTGCAGTGAAGCCATGCACGGCCTTGGCATCCCGACCACACGGGCGCTGGCGCTGGTCCACGCCCCGGACAACCCAGTCTGGCGGGAGCAGCGCGAAACGGCGGCCATCGTCACCCGCGTTGCCCCTTCGTTTCTACGCTTCGGGCATTTCGAATACTTTTACTACCGTGGCGAGCACGACGCCCTGCGTGCGCTTGCCGACTGGACCATCCGCGAACATTTTCCGGCCTGCCGGGATGCGCCGCCCCCCTATCGGGCACTGTTCGATGCGGTCATCCAGCGGACCGCCGAACTGATTGCGGCCTGGCAGGCAGTTGGCTTCTGCCATGGCGTCATGAATACGGACAATATGTCCCTGCTTGGGCTGACGCTCGATTACGGCCCCTTCGGTTTTCTGGATGGCTTCAATGCCGGACACATCTGCAACCATTCCGACGAAACCGGACGCTACGCCTACAACCGCCAGCCTCAGATTGCGCTGTGGAACCTTTATTGTCTGGGACAGGCCTTCATGCCACTGCTGGACAAAGATGCCATTCTGGCAGCTCTCGACACATTCCAGCCGAGCTTTGAAGCTGCCTTCGCCCGCCAACTGCAGCGTAAATTCGGCTGGCAGGACTGGCAGGAGCAGGACTGGGAAACCTTCAGCAGCCTGCTTGAGCTGATGCAGGCCGGACAGACCGACTGGACGCTATTCTGGCGCACGCTGAGCCACGCCGCGGATCAGGACTCACCACCTGCCAAGTTGCGCGACATGTTTGTCGACCGTACGGCATTCGATAACTGGTTTATGCAATTTTCCCGGCGCAGCCGAAATGGGACATGGGCGGCCTGCGAGCAAAAACTGACCATGCTGTCAACGAATCCGGCGTATGTTCTGCGCAACCATCTGGCCGAGCAGGCGATCCGCCTGGCTGAAGATCAGCTGGACTACCGGGAAATCCAGCGCCTTGCCGATTGTCTTGCCAATCCATTTACAGAACGGAGCGAAAATAGTGTCTATTTTCAGTCGCCACCTGACTGGGCAAAGACACTATCCGTCAGCTGCTCGTCGTGAGTTTGCGCTTAAACAGTAATATTGATTTTGTCGAATGAGCATGCCGGGAATCTGGGATAATCCGCGTCGTCATCATCCTGTCATTTTCCATCATGCTTGATCTGTTTAGCGGCCTGGGCACCGGGGTCGCCATCAGCCTGGCGCTGGCGCTGTTCTTCGTCCTGGCTTTCGAATTCATCAACGGTTTTCACGACACGGCCAACGCTGTCGCAACCGTCATCTACACCAAGGCCATGCCACCGCACTTGGCGGTCATTGCCTCCGGCATCTTCAATTTCTTCGGTGTACTGCTCGGTGGGCTGGGTGTCGCCTATGCGATCGTGCATCTGCTTCCGGTAGACCTGCTGCTTGACGTCGGCTCCGGCAGCGGACTGATCATGGTATTCGCGCTGCTGGCATCGGCCATCGTCTGGAATCTGGGCACCTGGTACTTCGGCCTGCCCGCCTCCAGTTCGCATACACTGATCGGATCGATTCTGGGCGTCGGCATCGCCCATGCCCTCATGAACGGCATCGACATCAGCAAGGGCGTGAACGTCAAAAAAGCCACCGACATCATGCTCTCGCTGCTGATTTCGCCGACGCTGGGCTTCCTGATCGCCGCCGGCCTGCTGCTGCTGCTGAAAAAGCTCTGGAGCACGTCGCGGATGCACATGACTCCCGAGGAACGCAAGAATACGGATGGCAAAAAACACCCGCCCTTCTGGACTCGCGTAATGCTGATTGCCTCCGCCATGGGGGTAAGCTTCGCGCATGGCTCGAATGACGGGCAGAAAGGCATCGGCCTGCTGATGCTGGTCCTGATCGGGGTCGCACCGGCCAAATTCGTCGTCGACCTGAACAGCACCACCTACCAGATCGAACGCACCCGTGATGCTGCGCGTCACATGAGCGACTTCTACATCAGCAACGAAGCCCGCCTGACCCAGCACATCAAGCTTGGCCACAGCAATGGCACGATCACCCTGCCGCCAATCTTCAAATGCGATGTCGAGCAGACCCTGCCCACGATCGATGCACTGGTCGGCAAACTGGACGGCATCAAGACTTACGAACAACTGAGCATGGATGACCGCCGCCAAGTACGCCGGATGATTCTCTGCCTGGATGATGCAGCCAAAAAGGTCAGCAAACTGCCCGAGCTGTCAGGCCATGAGAAATCCGATCTCGAAAAGCTGCGCAAGGATCTGAATGCCACAACCGAATACGCCCCCCAATGGGCAATTGTCGCCGTTGCCCTGGCTCTGGGTCTTGGCACCATGGTCGGCTGGAAACGCATCGTGCTGACCGTGGGCGAGAAAATCGGCAACAAGGGCATGACGTATTCGCAAGGGCTTTCGGCACAGATCACGGCAACCGCCGCAATCAGCATCGCCAGCTTTACCGGCATGCCCGTATCGACCACGCACGTCTTGTCCTCCGCAGTCGCGGGCACCATGGTCGCCAACAAGAGCGGGCTGCAAGGCGGCACTGTGCGCAGCATTCTGCTGGCCTGGGTGCTGACACTTCCCATCACCATCCTGCTCTCGGGCGGACTGTTCTGGCTCGGAGCCCAGTTCATCCATTAAGCAACGCAGCATCAGACCCTGCAAATAGAAACGCCGCGATCCCGTCGCGGCGTTTGCATTTCATCCACCCGGAACTGAGAATACATACGTATACAGCCCTAAGTCTTCATCGATAATATCTAAAAACATATACCCAATAACCTATCTTCATAGCGCGCCGGCTTTCAGGGCCATCACTGGTCCGGAATCTGCAGACTTACAGTGGCACCACCGCCAGTGCGATTTGCGACCGACAGCACACCGCCATAACTGCGCACGATATCCGCCACCACCGCCAGCCCGATTCCCTGCCCATCGACCGCCTCGTCCAGACGCACGCCACGCTGCTGCGCGGCCAGCGGATCGGCAAAGCCCGGTCCATCATCATTCACGGCCAGCCTTAGCGCATGCTCCGTATGGCTGGCAGACACCGTGATCCGCGCTTGCGCCCATTTTCCGGCATTATCGAGCAGATTCCCGGCGATTTCGTAGAGATCCCCTTCATCCAGGCGGGTCACCAGCTCCTGCGGACACTCCAGCTCGAACGTCAGCCCGCGGGCACCATGGACCTTGCGCATGGCTGCCAGCAAGCGCTCGAGCACCGGCGCCAGCTGAATCGGCTCAGCCAGCGCCTGTCTACCACGAGTGGCAGCTCTGCCCAGTTGGTGCGCCACGATCCGTTCCATGCGCTCCAGCTGCTCCTGCAGGCGCAGCCCGTAATCTGCCTCGTCGCGACATTGCCGCAGGACCGCCAGCGGTGTCTTCAGACTGTGTGCGAGATCGCCGAGCGCATCGCGATAACGCTGCTGACGCTCGCGCTCCTGATCAAGCAGCAGATTGAGACGGTCGGTCAGCGGCAACAATTCGTCGGGGTAGGTCCCGCTGATCCGCGCCAGCTGTCCGGCTTCGATCTGTTGCAGCTCCCCTTCGACCCGGCGCAAGGGCTGCAAGCCCCAGCGCAGCAAGCGCGCCTGCACCAGCAGCAACAACACCCCTGCCGCCCCGAGCCAGCTCCACAGCAAGGTGCGGAACTGGGCAAGCTGGGCCTGAAAGGCCTGCTCGTCCTCCTGCACCACAAACAGCAGTGACCGGGATTGTCCGCCGATTTTCCACTGCACACGGTAAGCCAGCCCCTGATACTGCCGATCCGCAGCACCTGCGCGCCAGCTTGCCCATTCGCCGGCACGGGGTTGTTGTGGCTCCGGCAAGCGACGCCCCAACTGTGAGGGCGAATGCCACACTTCCTGCCCGGAAGGATTGAAGATGCTGGCGTACAACCCGGATGCCGGTAGCGAGA
The DNA here is from genome assembly GCF_015223195.1 of Chitinilyticum piscinae. Taxonomy (GTDB): domain Bacteria; phylum Pseudomonadota; class Gammaproteobacteria; order Burkholderiales; family Chitinibacteraceae; genus Chitinilyticum; species Chitinilyticum piscinae. The sequence goes on from NZ_JADFUA010000005.1 coordinate 264,177, forward strand.
ACAGCGGCTCGGCCAGCGTTGCAGGCAGCTGCAGGCGACCGGACGCGTCCAGCTCGGTCGCCGCCATCAACAGATAGATTTCACTCTTGAGCCGCTCGCCACGGCTGGCGCTGAGGTGTTCGGCATAGCGCCCGTAGAAGGCGAAGCCGGCCAGCATAAAAAAGACCAGTACAGCCAGTGCGGTCCCCCAGAACAATCGGCGACTGATCGAATGGGGCCGCATCAGCAAGAACCGGCCACCAGCCGATAGCCTCGCCCGCGCAGTGTTTCGATCACCGGGCATTCTCCCAGCGGATCAAGCTTGCGCCGCAAGCGGGCAATCAGAACCTCGATCACGTTACTGTCACGGTCTTCGTCGTGGGGGTAGAGATAATCGGAGAGCTCCTGCTTGCTGACAACCCGTTCGCGCTGCTGCACCAGCAACTCCAGCAGACGATACTCGAATGCGGTCAATTCGACAGGCTGGCCAGCGTAGCTGACACGCTGGCGCGAGAAATCGATGGTGATCTGCCCCAGCTGCAGTTCCGTCGATGTTGCTTTGAGCGCACGGCGCAACAACGCCATCACGCGAGCCGCCAGTTCAGGGTATTCGAAAGGCTTGGTCAGGTAATCGTCGGCACCGGCTTCCAGCCCGGCCACCTTGTCCTGCCAGCTGCCACGCGCCGTGAGCACCAGAATCGGCATCGACTGCCCTGCTTGCCGCAGCTGGCGGATCACGCCAAGCCCATTGAGCCTGGGCAATCCCAGATCGACGATCAGCAGATCACAAGGGTACTCGCTGGCCTGATACAGCCCATCCTCGCCATCAGCCGCGACATCGACACGATAGCCATCGGCTTCAAGCCGTCTGGCCAGACTGTCGCGCAGTGCAGCCTCATCCTCGATCAGCAAAATGCGCATGGTGTTTTAGCGGACGCTGCCGGTCGCCTCATCAACAAACAGGGCCCGGACATCGCCCTTGCCGGTCACCACCTTGACGCGCCATACCGGCTTGTTGCCCTCGAGCACCTTGTCGACCGACAGAACACGGCCGCCACCGGCCTTGTTCAGCGCAATACTGGCAGCATCATCGCGACTGACGGCGGCCATGGCCACTGCGCTCAGCAGCACAAGCAGACTGCACAGCAGAAATTTGATGATTTTCATGACTTACTCCTTGGCGGCACATACCCCGGCAGCCACTTTAACGGCTGGCAGGCAACAAGCCTATAACAGGGATTACAGTCGCAATACTACAGGAAGATAGCTGAATTCCGCCTGAATGATTCGAACCCTTCGCCTGTAATACCTAACACCCTATAGCCTCAAGCCCTTTTTAAAACAATAACCCTCTAGCCATACCCTAGAGTCATAGCGAAAGACGGGAGAGTTCGAGCTCGGAAAATCCTGCAGCACGGCGTGCCTCTATATTGTACGGGCCACGCTGGCGTGGTGCCGCATAGTGCTCAGCCAGTTCCGCGTGAGCGGTTAGCGGATCCATGCCGCGCTGCTCGCAGCAATAGTGATACCAGCGATTGCCGGCCGCGACATGACCAATTTCGTCGCGCAGGATGATATCCAGAATCGCAGCGGCGGCTTTGTCGCCGGCCTGATTGAGCTTGTGCCGGATCGCGGGATTCACATCCAGCCCGCGCGCCTCCAGTGTTCTGGGCACCAGCGCGAGCCGCGCGAGCACATCGTCACGGGTTTTTTCGGCCATATCCCAGAGACCGCCATGCGCGGGGAAGTCACCGTAGGCAAAGCCATAGCTGGCGAGGTGCTCCTTGAGGAGACTGAAATGGTAGGCCTCTTCCTGGGCAATCCTGACCCAATCCCGGTAGAAGTCTTCCGGCAGGCCGGAAAATCGCCACGCGATATCCAGCGCCAAATCAACCGCATTGAGTTCAATATGCGCCAGTGCATGGATCAGCGCCGCACGCCCTTCCGGATGATGGGTACCCCGACTGGCAAGCTGGGCTGCGGGCACCAGCTCCGGACGGGCTTCCCGCCCCGGGACGATACGTGTGGGCACGAGCTCAGCCTGCGGGTCCACAGGCAGAGCAAGATCGATGGCGAGCGTCTGGCGCAATTTTTCGGCCAGACAGGATTGCTGGATGGCGGCAAGCGCTGCTTGTCTCAGCATGACATCTCCGCAGAAGAGGAAAACAGGAACATTCCGCCCGCCAGCCGGCTGCGGCAGCCGCATTGTAAACGCTTCGGGCGCGCCCGACCGGCGGAACGGCACAGCCAGTGTGAATATTCCCGGCGTGCAGGCGGGAATAGTGCCGCGAACGCATGGTCATATCCATCTAACATGGCGCCTACATCAGTTAAATCGTGCCATCCGCTATCCCGGACAGGCCGATCAGGAGAACCTTCATGACTACCAGCAAGAAACCGTTCGACCCCCGTTCCATCCGCAAAGCCCTGGGACTTAACCAGCAGGACTTCTGGAGCCGTATCGGCGTCACCCAGAGCGGCGGCTCACGCTATGAAAGCGGCCGCAACATGCCCAAACCCGTGCAGGAACTGCTGCGCGTTGTGCATGTTGAAGGCATTGATCTGGCCCAGATCCAGCGCAATGATCTGCAGATCATCAACCACCTGCGACTGAACAAGCCGGAGCTGTATGATCGCCTGCTGGAAGAAGCTTTGAGCGAGTAAGACCTGCCCCACAGCGGGCGGCAAGGCCGAAAGGGCATGCTGCCGGCAGCGTGGCTCATCGGCCTACACGCTGAGCCGCACGGGCAGACCCAGGCTCTCGATACGCCCGGCCAGTGCCTGCATCCATGCAGCCGGGGCCGGAGACAGCCTTGCCGCCTCGGCCTGCAGTGACGGCCTGGCAAGCCCATACAGCAGAACGCCCCGCAGCCTTAATCCTGCCGCCTGTTGCCCGGCAAGAAACGCCAGATACGCATCAATCTCTGCGTCATCCGGGAGGCGGCCATCCATTGCAAACATGCAGGTCTGCAGCCAGGTTGGACATTTCTTTGCTGCTGCGGCCAGACGTCTGGCAACGCCATCACACTGCAAAGCCACCTGATTGACCGCGCTGAAACCATCGGCTGGCGCGCGGTCCAGCTTGAACCAGACTTCCCCACCCAACTCCGCCAGCTGACCTAGTGCCTGTGTGATCTCGGCTCGGTGCATCAGACTGCCATTGGTGATCAGCACCAGCTTGATGTTGCCCTGCAGGCCGAATTGCTGCAGCACCCGGGCCACCAACTCCACCACGGCGGGAAACTGATGGCTGCTGGTTGGCTCGCCATTGCCCGAAAACGCAATGTCGTTAAGCCGCCGCGCACCTTCCGGCACACGCGTCTGCATGAAATCACCGTGCAGAATGTCATCCAGCATGGCCACCAGTTCATCATGCAATTGCACCAGATCCAGCTCCGGCGCCGAGCCGCGCTGCAGATCAGGCACCTGGCAATACACGCAGCGCCAATTGCACGCGTTGTTGGGATTGAGATTGATGCCGACTGATACGCCACCGGCACGGCGCGACACTACCGGGTAAACATAGGTAAAACCGGCGCTATCGCGCCGGTGATCGGTCACACTCAACACCGCCTGTTTGTCCTGTTCGCTCATGCCGGATTGCGCACCAGCAACACCGGCACCGGCGCCTGCCGCACCACGCCCTCCGCGACACTCCCCAGCAGCATGTGCGTCAGCCCACCATAACCGTGGGTTCCCATCACGATCAGATCGGCCTGCCAATCGCGGGCATCCGCAATCAAGGCATGGGCAAGGTTGCCGCCCCAGATTTCCAGCAGGTGGGTCTCCACCTCGATACCCGCAGCACGCACCTCTTGCGCCAGATCGTCCAGCAGTTGCCTGCCGCTTTGCTGCAGACTTTCCTGCAGACGCGGCACATCCATGAATTCGTTGGCGCTCCAGGCGAATTGCGCCATATCGACCACATGCACCAGCCTCAGGCAGGAATGCTGCTCATGGGCCACCTTCAGGGCTTCAGCCAGCGCATGCCGGCAGGTGCTACTCAGATCAACCGGCATGAATAGACGCTGATACATCCCTGCTCTCCATGGTTTAGGTGCTTACAAGTCTAGCAAAGCCATGCTCTTTCAGGTATCAATCGCTTCGTGATTTTTCCATCTCGCCATCATGCCACGCCTGAAACTTGACCTGCCCGAGCCCCTGCTGTTTCGCACCACCCTCGAAATCCGGGTCACCGACCTGAATTACGGTAATCATCTGGCCAACCATGCACTGCTAGGCTTGCTGCATGAAGCACGACTGCGCTGGCTGAAATCCTGCGGCTTTGCCAGCGAACTTGCGGTGGCGGGGTGTGGGCTGATCCAGAATGATGCCGCCCTCATTTTCCTGCGCGAATGTCATATTGGCGAGGTGCTTGAAATCGAACTTCGTCGCGGCGAGTGCACGCGCACCAGTTTTGATCTTTACTATCTGGTTACGACAGGGCAGGATAGACAGCACGTCGCGCAGGCCAAGACGCTGATGAGCTGTTTCGACTACCAGTCACGCCGCATCAAAGCCATTCCTGCCGAGCTAAAACAAGCACTAGAGAACACACAAGCGAGCGCAGCATGAAAAAGTACCCCTTCAACAGCCCGGAAGCGATGGCCCGCCTGCTGGTCATGCAGATGATCTGTGACGGCAATTTCGACCCGGAAGAAATCGACCGGATTGAACACCTGCACGTCTACGAAATGCTGGGCATCAGCCGCAAGGGGTTTATCCAGGTCCTGCAGGATTACTGCAACGACCTCTCCGACGAGGCCGATGAGGATGGACAGATCCACCTGATCGACAAGAACCGCATCGACGATCTGCTGGATACCGTCGACGAACCCCGCAAGCGCCTGCTGATCGCGGCGCTGGCACTGGATATCAGCAAAGCCGACAAGGTCATCCGCGAAGCCGAACTGCTGGTTTTCCGCCGCATGCTGGAGCGCTGGCACCTGACGCTCGAAGATCTGCAAGCCGCATTCAATTAAGCCCAGCTTCGCACCAGGCAGCCTATAGTGTTTCATTGGCTGCCTTTTTTGCGTCCCGATCACAAACATAAGCATTTAATGAATTTCATCTGGAGCCGGGTATGGGATGGTTTCTGGAACTGCACGCGAAACTGGAACGCGTCTTCTTTCCGACGCTGGCGCGAAAATACGCCTTCATCTTGCTGCTGGCACTGTTTCCCGCAGCACTGTATGGCCTGCTGCAGGCAAGCAGCACGACCATCCGCCAGCTCATCGGGCAGCACCCAGCGTTGCCTGCCGTCATGGCGGAAATTGACCGCCTGTCCAGCTGGGCTCTTTGCCTGACGGCGCTGTGTCTTGCCTTCGCCCTGATCCAGGTGCTGTACCTGCATTTCTGGATTACCCGTCCCGTGCAGCGCATCACGCACGTCTATACCGAAGCCGCCAGCGACGAGGGAGATCTGTCGCGCAACCTGCCAGTACTGACCTGTGACGAAATCGGTCAGCTGGCGCAGGCCTGTAATCTGTTCATGAGCAAGCAGCGGGAAATCATTGCCGGAGTACAAAGCATGACCATCGGCATCGCTCTGGATGCGGCCCGCTCAATGAAAAATGTGAAAGACTCCTCCAGTGCAACCCGGCAGCAGGATGAACTGGCGCGCAAAGTTGTCACCGCCAGCGAGGCAACCACGCGCGGCATCAACGAGGTCAGCGAACGCACCGGCAATATCTCATCGAGCACCAGCACCAATCTGGGGGTTGCGCATGACTCCTACAATGAACTGCAGGACGTGATGCATCGCATCCACGCCATCACCGGCAAGATTGCCACGTTCAACCAGACCGTCGACGGGCTCAACCAGCGCTCGGCCAGCATCAAGCACATCGTCGACCTGATCAAGGAAATCTCCGGGCAAACCAATTTGCTGGCACTCAATGCTGCCATCGAGGCTGCTCGTGCCGGTGAGGCCGGACGCGGCTTTGCCGTGGTTGCCGACGAGGTGCGCAAGCTGGCCGAAAAGGTGCGCGTGGCCACCGACGACATTTCCAGCAATATCGACGACATGCTGGAGCAGGTTGCCGAAACCCAGCAGGAGACCGAGCTGATTACCCGCGATGCCAACCTGACTCGCGATGTGGTCGAGAAAGCCTCCGGGCAATTTGCCCGCATGATGACGGACTTTGAAACCACGTCTGATGCGCTCGCTGACATAGCCCGGACACTGGAAGAGTTCAGCGAAGCCAATCGACTGGTTCATTCCAATGTTGCGGAAATTCACCAGCTCTCGCTGGCCGTAAATGAGTTGATGGGGCGTTCGGCCACTTCGGCCGATGATCTGTCGCTGGCAGCCGAATCTGTACAGGGTATCGTCGGCAAATACAAGGTGGGACAAGGCGAACTGGATGCTACCCTCACCCGTATGTCGGCGCTTCGTGATCGGGTCGCCCGCAAGATCAGCGAGCTGCACGAACGCGGCGTAAACGTCTTTGACCAGCAATATCAGCCGATTGCCAATACCAAACCGCAGAAATATCTCGTCAGCTATGCCGAGCACTTTGTCCGCGAATTGCAGCCGATTTATGACGAAGTGGCCAAAACCTGCACCGGCGGCAAGTTCTCGCTGGCCGTTGACGTCAATGGCTACGGAGCGACCCACAACAGCTGGTATTCGAAACCTCTGACAGGCGATGCCGCACAGGATCTGGTCAACAGCCGAGATCGCCGCCTCTTCAACGACCCGGCAGGGCTGCGGGCGGCCCGGAACACCCAGCCCTTCCTGCTGCAGACCTATGCGCGCGACACCGGCGAAATCATGACCGAGATCGACATGCCCATCCATGTCGCCGGACGGCACTGGGGCAATCTGCGACTGGGCTTTGATGCCAGCGAATTCCTGCATAAATCGAAACCCTGAGACCAGACACGCCAGCATTGCTGGCGTTTTTTTGGCGCCGCCGTTGCTGCAGTGCAAAATAATCTACACTGACATACACGCCTTTGCTTCCCGCCCGACAAAAACAGGGAGATACCATGGACGAGAAACTGCGCGAAAAAGCGCTCGAATACCATCGCCTTCCCCGCCCCGGCAAAATCCAGGTTGTCCCGACCAAGGGTCTATCCAGCCAACGCGACCTGGCACTGGCCTACTCGCCCGGTGTAGCCGCAGCCTGCGACGCCATCGTGGCCGACCCCAACGAAGCCAGGAATCTGACCGCGCGCGGCAATCTGGTCGCAGTGGTCACCAACGGCACGGCAGTGCTTGGCCTGGGCGATATCGGCCCGCTGGCAGGCAAGCCGGTCATGGAAGGCAAAGGGGTTCTGTTCAAGAAATTTGCCGGAATTGACGTTTTCGACATTGAAATCGAAGAGAAAGACCCCGACAAACTGGTCGAGATCATCGCCTCGCTGGAACCCACCTTCGGCGGCATCAATCTGGAAGACATCAAGGCCCCGGAGTGCTTCTACGTCGAGCAGAAACTGCGCGAGCGCATGCAGATTCCGGTGTTCCACGATGACCAGCACGGCACGGCTATCATCGTCGGTGCCGCCGTCATCAATGCCCTGAAACTCATCGGCAAGAAAATCGAAGCAGTAAAGCTGGTAGCATCCGGCGCCGGCGCGGCAGCGATTGCCTGCCTCGACCTGCTGGTCTCGCTGGGCATCCGTCGCGAGAACGTGATGGTGTGCGATTCCAAGGGGGTCATCCATACCGGCCGCGAAAACCTGGATGTCACCAAACAGCGCTATGCCCGCGAAACCGAACTGCGCAGCCTGCGTGATGCCATCGCCGGCGCCGACATTTTCCTCGGGCTATCGGGCAAGGGACTCGTTGATGGCGACATGGTGAAAAGCATGGCCAACAGGCCACTGATCATGGCACTGGCCAACCCGGATCCCGAGATCACCCCGCCAGACGCCCGCGCGGCACGCAGTGATGCCATTGTCTGTACCGGCCGTTCGGATTATCCGAATCAGGTCAACAATGTGCTGTGTTTCCCGTATATGTTCCGTGGCGCACTCGACGTCGGTGCGACGACAATCACCGAATCAATGAAGCATGCCGCCGTGCATGCCATTGCCGAACTGGCACATGCCGAGCTCTCTGATGTGGTTGCTGACGCCTATTCGGGACAGAACCTCACCTTCGGCCCCGATTACCTGATTCCCAAGCCCTTCGATCCGCGCCTGATCCTGAAAATCGCTCCGGCGGTCGCCCGCGCCGCCATGGATGCTGGCGTTGCGACTCGCCCGATCGAAAATTTCCACATTTATGTCGAAGAACTGACTCAGTTTGTCTACAAGACCAATTTCTTCATGCGCCCGGTTTTCCAGGCCGCTCGTCGCGCCAACAAGCGTGTGGTGTTCTGCGAAGGCGAAGATGAGCGCGTACTGCATGCTGCACAGGAAATCGTCGATCTGGGTCTGTGCTTCCCCATTCTGATCGGCCGTCCCAGCGTCATGCAGCGCCGCATCGACAAGCTCGGTCTGCGCCTGCGGCTGGATGTCGATGTCGAGGTCTGCAACAACGAATCCGACCCGCGTTTTCGCGAATACTGGACGCTGTATCACGGCATCATGGCACGCCGTGGAGTCAGCGAAGATCTGGCTCGCGCCGAAGTCCGCCGCAAGACCACACTGATTGGTGCGCTGATGGTCAAACGCGGCGAAGCCGATGCCATGATTTGCGGCACCTATGGCCAGTACCAGCGCCATCACTGGTATGTACAGAATGTCGTCGGCCTGCGGGACGGGGTCAAAACCACGGCTGCCATGAACGCACTGGTGCTGCACACCGGCAATATCTTCATCACCGACACCTATGTGAATCAGGATCCGAATGCCGAGCAGCTCGCGGCAATCACGCGGCTGGCCGCCGAGACCATCCGCAAATTCGGCATCCAGCCCAAGATCGCACTGCTGTCGCATTCGAGTTTTGGCAGCGTCGACAGCCCGTCGGCACGCAAGATGCAGGAGACGCTAGCCATCCTGCGCGAGCAGGCGCCACAGCTCGAGGTCGACGGGGAAATGCACGGCGATGCGGCCCTGTCGGCGGCAATCCGGCAGCAGGTTTTCCCCGGTTCAACCCTGAAGGGCGAAGCCAATCTGCTGGTCATGCCGAATCTGGATGCTGCCAATATTTCCTTCAACCTGCTTAAAATGACGTGTGCCGACGGTGTCACCATCGGCCCCATCCTATTGGGGCTGGCGGCACCGGTGCACATCCTCACGCCCACCGCCTCGGTGCGGCGCATCGTCAACATGGCAGCACTGGCTGCCGTCGATGCTGTCAAGGAATCCCATCAATGAGCGAATTCAATCCCCAGGACCCTTTCGGCCTGCTCAACCAATTCAGCCAGTTCATGAAGCCCGGTAGCGGGAACCCCTTCATGCCGCCATTGTCGGAAGAGGAAATCGACCGCAAGATCCTCGAATGCCGTACCATCGAACAGTGGCTCACCATGCAGGTGGGCATGCTGCAGATGACGGTCAAGACGCTGGAACTGCAAAAAGCCGGTCTGGCCGCGTTCAAGCAGGGGCTGGAACCGAAGAACGACACCGACCCAGGCTAAACTCCGCAATGCGTTTTCTGATGTTACCTGCGGCCGCCCTTGCGGCCGCTCTGCTTTCCGCCTGCCAGAGCCCTGCCCCCTCCGCTGGCGCCCCCGGCACAACGGCCTCGCCCCCCGCCACGGAACCCGCAGCCAGCACCGCCAGCGAAGCGCCCCGCTACCGACCCGTTGCGCTGGAGAGCATCCCGGCCTGGACGAGCAGCGACCTGGCCAGCGGCTTTGCAGCCTGGCGCAAGGGTTGTCCGCGGCTGGTTCAGCGCCAGCCCGTCTGGCAGGAAAGCTGCAAGGCGGCGCAAAGCGTAGCCGATGATGCCGATAGCATCCGCCGTTTCCTGCTGCAATACCTGGCAGCCTATCAGCTCGAAAGCAGCACTGGTGAACGCTCAGGGCTGATTACGGGCTATTTCGAGCCAATCTACCCTGGCAGTCGCAGCAAGACGGCCAGAGCGGCCGTGCCCGTTTATGGCATTCCGGACGACCTGATCAGCGTCTCGCTCGATGGCCTCTATCCGGAGCTCAAGGGTAAACGCCTGCGCGGCCAGCTCAAGGGACGCCAGCTGCTGCCGTATGCCGACAGCGCCAGCATCCGCAAGCAGGGACTGGGGGCGCCAGTGCTGGCCTGGCTGGAAAATCCGCTGGATCTGCAATTCCTGCAGGTTCAGGGCTCGGGACGGGTCAGACTGGCCGACGGCAGTGAACTGCGGCTGGGCTACGCCGACCAGAACGGCCACCCCTATGCGCCGGTCGGGCGCTGGCTGATCCGCAATCAGGAAGTGCCGGCCAGCGAAATGAGCATGCAGCGCATCCGCCAATGGGCCAAGGCCAATCCGGCGCGCGTGGGCGAATTGCTCGACAGCAATCCGAGTTATGTATTCTTCCGCACGCTTCCCGCCAGCAACGACGGTCCGCCCGGCTCACTGGCCGTACCGCTGACCGCGGGGTACAGCATCGCCGTTGACCCGAACGCCATTGCTCTTGGCAGCCCGGTGTTTCTGGCAACGACTCGACCGGATAATGGCGCCCCCATCCAGCGGCTGGTTGCCGCACAGGATACGGGCGGTGCCATCCGCGGCGCGGTCCGTGCCGACTTTTTCTGGGGTAGCGGCGATCAGGCTGGCGAACTGGCAGGAGAGATGAAGCAAGCCGGCCAGCTGTGGCTGCTATGGCCCAAAACGGCAGCGCTGCCGAACGTCCGCTAAAGCACTTGGCTGGCTAAAACAGCGCCAGCCAGAACAGCACGGCACCGAGCGCCGGCAGGACCAGTCCGATGATCAAGGCCCAGATGACCAGACGGAACCAGGCCGGTCGCTCCTCGGTTGTGCTGTCCGCAAGCGGCTCGGCGAAATGCACGCCGCAATGCAGGCAACGCTCAGACGCCAGCGGTATTGCAGCGCCGCAGCGCGGACACGGTACAGTTCGTATCGGGATGGCAGCTGGCTGGCGCGACGCGCGCAGGGATCGCCACCAGCGCTGCAGGCGATTCGGCCGCCTGGGAAAGGGAATCACCTTGCCCATGCAGCCCCCCCATGGGTATGCAGCCAAAGCCATTGATTCACAGAGCGATCATGCGCATAGCTGCACATGTATATAAATCTAGCGCTCATTCTTGCTCGATGCCCAGATCGCCAGCACTAGCCAGACCGCATTGAAAAAGGCCAGGAGAAAGCCGATCAGACCCAGGAAGTGCATGCCGAACAGGGTCGGCCCGCCCTTGATGGTCAGCACAATCGACGAACCAATGATCAGCGCAGCGGTGACGATACCCATGGTGAGCCGGTTGGCACTGCGGTTGATCTGTGCGCCGAACTGATCCAGGCGCTTCAGATCCAGATCGACCCTGAACTGGCCCCGCCGTGCCTGCTTGATCAGCTTGCCCACATCACGCGGCAGCCCGGCAATGATGTGGAATGCCTCCAGCGCACCATCCCGCCCCTTTTTCAGCAGGTTTTTCGGGTTGTAGCGCTCCAGCAGCACCTGTTTCACAAACGGCGTAAGGTGCGGCACCATCTGGAATTGCGGGTCCAGTTGCCGACCCAGCCCCTCCAGGGTGATCAGCGCCTTGAACAGCAGCGTCAGATCCGGTGGCAGGCTCAGTTCATGCTCGCGGGAAATCTGCGTGACATCGGCCAGCATGGTGCCGAAATGGATGTCCTTGAGCGGCAGGTTTTCGTAGTTGAAGAGAAAATCGGCAATATCGGCGCCCAGCTTTTCTTCGTCGATCACCACATCACCAGCCCACTCCATCAGCACCTCGCGGATACCGTGCTCGTCGCGCTGGGCAAGCGCCGCCAGCAAATCGACAATCTGGTCGCGTCGCGGGTGCGGCAGGCGGCCGACCATGCCGAAATCCAGAAAGGCAATGCGGTTGTGTTCCAGATATTTCACATTGCCAGGATGCGGATCGGCATGGAAATACCCGTCGATCAGTACCATTTTCAGCACCGCATCGGCACCACGAGCAGCCAGCACCCTGCGATCGAGGCCTGCGGCGGTCGCGGTTTCCAGATCATTGCCGGCAAAACCGCCAATGAAAGTCTGGACATTGAGACGGTCAGAGGTGAAATCCCAGTGGATTTTCGGGATCTCGATTTCCTGGCTATCGGCAAAATTGCGGGCGAAGCGCTCCATATTGCGCGCCTCGCTGGAGAGATTCAGCTCCCGGCGCAGCGATTTGGCGAATTCGTCAGCGATCTTGGTCGGCTGATAGCGGCGCACATCCGGGAATTCGAATTCCATCAGCACGGCAATCTGGCGCAGGATGCGCAAGTCGGCTTCGATGCGCGGGACAATGCCAGGCCGACGTACCTTGAGCACCACTTCTTCGCCACTAAGCAGGCGAGCCCGGTGCACCTGGGCAATCGAGGCCGAGCCGATCGGCTCCGGATCAAGATCCGCAAACACCTCGTGCGGGTCGCGCCCGAGGATGGCCTGCAACTCCAGCAGTATTTCGGCAAATGGCGTTGCCGGTACATTGTTCTGCAGTTGCTCGAATTCGGCTATCCATTCCGGCGGAAACACATCGGCGCGCGTAGCCAGCACCTGGCCGAACTTGATGAAGGTCGGCCCCAGTTCCTCCAGCGCACGCCGCACGCGCACGGCCGGATCAAGCTGCTCGATCTCGTGGTTGCCTGGCAGATGCAGCAAATCTCCCGCGCGCTCGATGCCCTTGTTCAGCCCCAGCCGTTGAACCAGGTTGCCCAGCCCGTGTCTGACCAGCACGGCAATGATCTCCCGCACGCGCGGCAGATCGCGCATGACGGTAAAGGTTTCCTTCAGCATGACAACGGCTTCCCGAATTTCATTCTGTTTACGCAGACTTTGCGCCAGACATTCTAACAGCAGCAGAGCCGCGCAAAGCGGCTGGCGCATTCCGCAACACGGCAAGCGTCTGCTTCACGCTGCAAGCGACTGAGCGCAGCGGCTTTTTTACGCCGACAGCAGGCTTTACAGCAACCGGACACACCCGTACAGTTCCAGCCCATGAAATTGACCCATACTCTTCTGGCAAGCTGCCTGCTGCTGCTCGGTGCCGCAGCCCGGGCAGACAATACCAACACACAGGACAGTGCGGCGGCCGGCCGCGGCGACGCCTGGTTTGCCGAGCCCACCCCGGCAGCGGCCTCCGGAGAAGGCCGTAACCAGGATGGCGCGGCCAAATCCCGCAAGCCAAGCCCACGCAGCACCCCGGCCCCGCAAGCGGATTACGCTCCGGCGCAGGACCTGCTGCTCTCGGCGATGGGCCTGATCGGCGTGAAATACAAATGGGGCGGCAATTCGCCGGAAACCGGCCTGGATTGCAGCGGCTTTGTCCGCTACGTGTTTACCAAATCGATGAACATCACCCTGCCACGCACCGCCTTTGAAATGGCACAGCGCGGGCAATCCATCGACAAGAGCGAGCTCAAACCCGGCGATCTGGTGTTCTTCAATACGCTGGGACGCACCTTCTCGCACGTGGGCATTTATCTGGGTGACAACCGCTTCATCCATTCGCCCCGCGCCGGGCGCTCGGTCGAAATTGTCGACATGAACCAGCGCTACTGGCAGCAACGCTGGAACGGCGCCCGCCGGATTGCCGATGGTGCCGGTGACAGCGTGAATATCAATAGTCTGCTGGCCTCCAGCAAGAACGAGCGCAGTGCGGCTGCCACGACCGCGCCAGCCAGCGAACGCAGCGCCAGCAGTAGCCGTCAGTGCCGCAAGGTGACCACCGGCAAGGGCAGCCGCAAGAAAACCACCACGGTCTGCAGCCGAGCGAGCAGCGAGAGCAGCAAGCCTGCGGCGACGAAGGCCAAGGGCAAATCAAGCGGCAAGGCCAAGCCAACAAGTAGCAAGAAACCCGCCTCCAGCAAATCGACCAAGCCGGCACAGAAGAAAACCGCCACCAAGCCGAAATCTGCCAGCGACAAGAAAAAGTGATTCTTACCGACCTCACCGCTACGCTGCTGCTGGTCGCTACCCTGCTGGCCAGCAATGGCGCACAGGCCGATCAGCACAGCATCACGCTGACTGCCGCCGGCGACATCATGACCGGCTCCATCTACCCGACCCCGCTGCTGCCGGCACGCTGCAGCGAGCTGTTCGCCGGCATGCGTGCCAGCCTCGGGCGGGCGGATGTCACATTCGGCAATCTCGAAGGCGCGATCACGACCAATCTGAGCGACAGCAAGCCGTGCAACAGCAACTGCTTCTTTTTCGCCATGCCGCCGGAAACCCCGCAATGCCTGCTTGAGGCCGGCTTCAACGTGGTCTCGGTAGCCAACAATCATGCCGGCGATTTTGGCGTGGCTGGCCGGCGCGATACCGCCCGCTATCTGCGCGAAGCAAAGCTGGCCTACTCCGGCCAGGACGATTGCCAGCCAGCCATACTGGAACGCAAGGGGCTCAGAATCGGGGTGCTCGCCTTCTCGCCCAGTCCGGGCACCTGCCCGATGAATGATCATGCGCGCGCCGGGGAGCTGATCCACGCTCTGGCCGCACAAACCGACATTACCGTGGTCTCGATGCACGCCGGCGCGGAAGGCATGTCGGCCATGAAGCTGCCAGAAGGACGCGAGTTCTTTTTCGGCCAGGATCGGGGCGATGTGCGGGCTTTTGCCAAACTGGCCGTCGATGCCGGCGCCGATCTGGTGCTGGGCCACGGCCCGCATGTGCCGCGCGCACTGCAGCTCTACAAGGGCCGCCTGATCGCCTACAGCCTGGGCAACTTTGCCACCTGGCAGCGTTTCAACCTCAAGGAGGCCAACGGTGTATCACCGCTGCTGAATGTTGAACTCGACCGGCAGGGCCGGCTGCTTTCGGGCCAGATCATCAGTGCATTCCAGACCAAACAGAGCGGCCCGCAACCGGACCCCGAACAGCAGGCCGCCAAACTAGTCCAGCAACTTACCCAGCGCGACGTTCCCGGCCACGGTCTGCAGTTCGGCAACAACGGGCACTTCGCACCGGCACTGCAATAACAGCAAGATCGGTCGTACCTATATGGCAGGAGCCCATTAACATCAATGGGTGAGCGGCAATACATGCCAACGTATCTCTAACGTAAGGCTCACGGGTTAATTCCGGCTTAAGTCACCGGATTTACATTGCAATCTGTGTCCTTGCGAGTTCTGCTGCATGCCTGCTTTCATCACCTCCGTCCTGCGTCGCCCGCTGCCCAGCTGGCAGTTCAGCCTGCTGTTTGCACTGTTTGTTGCCACCCTGCTCAATACCGCTTTCTATCAGGCCACCTGGCAGGCAGTCCACGGCAGCACCGGCTTCAAAGTCCTTTTCGTCAGCCTCAGCGGCCTGCTGCTGCTGGGTTTTTTCAATTTGCTCGCCACCTTGCTGCTGTGGCCGCGTATCGGCAAACCCGTGCTGATTGCCCTGTTGCTGCTTGGCGCTGGCGTGGCCTATTTCATGAATACCTACGGGGTCATGATCGACCGCAACATGGTGCGCAATGTCTTTCAGACGGATGTCCGCGAAACCCGCGAGTTGCTGAGCCTGCGTCTGGGTCTGTATCTCTTGCTGCTGGGGGCACTGCCAGCCTGGCTGATTGCGCGCAGCGAGATCCACTTTCCACGCCTGCCCAGACTACTGGGCCAGAAACTGCTGGTGCTGCTCGTTACCGTTGCCGTTTCGGCCGCCATCATTCTGAGCAGCTATCAGGGCGTGGCATCCTTCGTGCGCAACCACAAGGAAATCCGCTACCTGATCAATCCGGCCAATGCGATCTACGCGACCAGTCGCTATCTCGCCGGTGAAAAAATCAAAAAAGATGTCGTCGCGGCGCCCTATGGACGCGATGTCAAACCCGGGCCGGCGCTGGCTGGCGCACATGCGAAAAAGGCCTTGCTGGTGCTGGTTGTCGGCGAAACGGCACGCGCCGAGAGTTTTAGCCTGAACGGTTACGCGCGAGACACCAACCCCGAATTGCGCGCGCTGAATGTCGTCAACTTCAGCAATGCCAGCTCCTGCGGCACCGAAACCGCAGTCTCGGTACCGTGCATGTTTTCAGGCTACCGGCGTGATGACTTTGATGTCAGCCGTGCCGACGAACGCGAAAACCTGATCGATATCCTGCATAACGCCGGCCTGCGGGTCATCTGGCTGGACAACAATGCCGGCAGCAAAGGGGTCGCCAAGCGGGTAGGCGAAGAAAGCCTGCCACCAGGCGACGCCAGTCGCGCCCATTGCCGTGCCGACGAATGCTATGACATGGCATTGCTGGATGGGCTGCCACAACGCCTGGCCAATAATCCGCAGAATACCGTCGTCGTGCTGCACCAGAAGGGCAATCATGGTCCGGCCTACTATCTGCGAGTCCCGCCCGAATTCGAAACCTTCAAGCCAGTCTGCCGATCCAATCAGCTGCAGGATTGCCCGCGCGAGCAGATCGTCAACGCCTACGACAACGCCATCCGCTACACCGACCATTTCCTGGCCAGCACCATCCGCATGCTGCAGGGGCTGGAAGGGCAGTACGACAGCGCCTTCTGGTACATGTCCGACCATGGCGAATCCACCGGCGAAAAGGGGCTCTACCTGCACGCCACGCCCTACCTGATTGCCCCGTCACAGCAGACGCACATTCCGATGGTAGCCTGGGTCTCTGCGGGCTTCGAGCAGCGCTTCGGCGTGAGCAGCAGCTGCCTGCGCCAGGGCAGCGCCGATGCGGCATCACACGACAACCTCTTTCACACGGCGCTGGGCATGCTGGATCTGCGCACCAGCGCCTATGACTCCGGACTGGATCGTTTCCGCAGCTGCACCCGCCGCGCCAACTGACAGGTGCACACTGGCAACCAAAAAGCCCGCTTGCGCGGGCTTTTTGGTTGCTGCAGCGCCGTGATTACAGGCCCATCAGCATGCTCGGATCAAACGGCTGACCGTTCAGCAGCATCTGGCCGTTCTTGAGCTCGAAGTCGGACTTGATCAGTTTGCTGTCCAGCACGACGAAGCCTTGTGCCGCAGCCTGGTTCAGCCCTTCGCTGACCATGGCCTGGGTCATTTCCACTTCCTCGGCCGGACGGACGTCGCGAATCAGACGGTTAACCAGTTCGCTGGGCACCTGCAGCTTCACGCTGGCATCCAGCTTCGGCAGCACCGAATCAATACCGTGCAGATCAGCTTCGGTCAGGCCCTTGCTGGCCACCTTCAGATTCAGGCTCGACTCGCCCTCCGGCGTTTTCAGCGCGATTTTCTGGGTGTAGCTCGGATCCTTCTTCAGGATGGCCATGACGGCTTCCTGCAGAACCTGCATGTCCTTCATCGGGTCATAGTGACACTGCAGCAGGTTATCGATGGAATTGTCATTGATCTTCTTCACGGCAGCGGCATCAATGCGAGCGAGCTCATAGTCGATACCGATATCACCGATGGCCTTGCCGTTATAGCTCAGTCCTGCCAGCGTACCCTTGGCCGAGCCCTTCATCAGCCCGCCTTCCACGCTGGAATCCGAGCTCAGCTCGAGCTTGCCGGTTTTCAGCACCATCGGCACGCCATCGTTCTGCCCCTTGAGTTCCATGCCCGCGAGCACCATGCTGCCCTTGCCGGCATACAGGCCTTCCGCGGATTTCTTGGTGGCGGCGGTATAAGTCACTTCGCCCAGGCTCAGCGCTTCACCCGAGCCGGCACTGAAACTCAGCCCGCTCATTTTCAGATTGAAATCGGCAAAGCTCAGTTGCTGATCGGATTTGACAGTAGCGCTAATCCCCTTCCAGTCCAGCTTGCCCTGGGCATCCTCATGCACAAAAGCCGGGCTGCTGATTTCAGTCTGGTAGCTGCCATCCAGCGACACACGGGTAACGATGCTCAGCGGCTCCTGGCCCTTGAACACCTTGGCCAGTTCGGCACGGGTTTTCTCGTCCAGAATGATCTCGGTCTTGACGGTCGGTGCAAAGGGATTGTGGCTGATGGTGTTTTTCAGTGTCAGCGTTCCCTCGGTTCCGGCAAACGGGCTGCCTTCCAGACCTTCAGCACAACCAATACGGTACGTAACCAGCTCAACCGAGCTGAACAGTCCTTTGTCGAACTGGCGCTTTTCCTGCTTGATGATCTTGTACTTGCCCAGTGCAGCTGCGTTGCTGTCCAGCGCCCCGTCAATTTTCTGGCCTACATACCAGGTTGCACCTACATAACCACCTGCAGCCAGCAGCGCCACTGCCACCCCACCTACCAGAACCTTGTTCATTAGCTTTCCTTGTTGAACATGAACCGAAATTTAAAGAAGCGGTTTTATATCAGATTCCTTAGTCAGCACGTAATTATTTGTATGAACGGTGTGAACTGGCTTACTCGATGCCCCGGCAACAGCAATCGTTCAGACTTTTTCACCGGGCGTCCTCAGGCGACTTGCATCGCCCCCTTTATTTCCATAATATTGGAAATATGGAAACCAAAGCTGCCACCACCCTGCTCGCCGCACTGGCGCAGGAAACCCGCCTGACCATCTACCGCCTGCTGGTTGCTGCCGGCCCGTCCGGCCTGCCCGCCGGGCAGATTGCCGAACAGCTGCAACTGGCCGCGGCAACTGCATCCTTCCACCTGAAGGAACTCAGCCAGGCCGGCCTGCTGGCTGCGCGCCAGGAAGGCCGCTTCATCTTCTACTCGGCCAACTATGCGCAGATGAATGCGCTACTGGCCTTTCTCACCGAAAACTGCTGCGGCGGCACGCCCTGCGGCAGCGACGTACCCTGCTGCTAGCCCATCCGGAGATCACCATGAAACGCTTCCACGTGCATATTGCCGTCGACAACCTCGAGCAGAGCATCGCCTTCTACAGCGCCCTGTTCGGCTGTACGCCCACGGTGGCGCACCCGGACTACGCCAAGTGGCAAATCGACGATCCGCGGATCAATTTCGCCATTTCCGCGCGCGGCGCGGCGGTTGGTGTCGATCACCTCGGAATTCAGGTCGACAGCGATGCCGAACTCGCCGAGCTGCACACGCGCCTGCAACAGACTGCCAGCGAGATCGTCAGCCAGGAAGGCACCGCCTGCTGCTACGCCGAATCCGACAAGCACTGGGTACGTGACCCTTCCGGCATTGCCTGGGAGGCGTATCACACGCTGGCAACAGTACCGACGTTTAATCGCGGGGAAGCCAGCGCCAGCAACTCGGCCTGCTGCGTCCCGCAGCCCACCGCCGAAAAAACGCGCATCAAACTGGCTGATATCGGGGTATGCACCCCGGGATCAGGCTGCTGCTAAGTTTCAAGACCATACCTATAACCATCAGGGATAATCATGAGCAAGAAATTCAATGTTCTCTTTCTGTGCACGGCCAATTCGGCGCGCTCGATCATGTCGGAAGGCCTGCTGAACCACCTCGGCGGCGAGCGCTTCCAGGCCTTCAGCGCCGGCAGCAAGCCCGGCACGCAGCCCAATCCCTTTGCCATCGAGCTGCTGCAGAAAATCGGTCACGATACCGGCTATATGTATTCCAAATCGTGGGATGTGTTCGAGGGTGAAGACGCGCCGAAGATGGACATCATCATCACGGTCTGCGGCAATGCGGCCAACGAAGAATGCCCGGTCTGGCCGGGCCACCCGATCACCGCGCACTGGGGCTACGATGACCCGCACGGCGAAACCGATGAAGAAAAGCGCCACTCCTTTGCGCAGATTTTCTGCCAGATCAAGCACCGCATCGAGCTGCTGGTGAGCCTGCCGGACGAGAAAATCGAGCATCTGGCCAATATCCGGGCGATTGGCGAGCCGGATGTCCTGAACGGGGTGAACGCATAATGAGCCAGCCTGCACTGGGCGTATTCGAACGCTATCTCACGCTGTGGGTGACCTTGTGCATCGTCGTTGGCATCGTGCTCGGCCAACTGGCCCCCGCGCCCTTCCAGGCACTGGGTGCCATGGAGATTGCCCGCGTCAATCTGCCGGTCGGCATCCTGATCTGGGTGATGATCATCCCGATGCTGATGAAAATCGACTTCGCCGCGCTGAAAGAAGTCGGCCAGCACTGGCGCGGCATCGGTGTAACGCTGTTCGTGAACTGGCTGGTCAAGCCGTTTTCGATGGCGCTGCTGGGCTGGCTATTCATTCGTGAGCTCTTCGCTCCGTGGCTGCCAGCGGCACAGATCGACAGCTACATTGCCGGCCTGATTCTGCTGGCTGCAGCACCGTGTACCGCGATGGTGTTTGTCTGGAGCCAGCTGGTACGAGGCGAGCCGCACTTCACGCTGAGCCAGGTGGCGGTGAATGATGCCATCATGGTGGTCGCCTTTGCGCCGATTGTCGGTCTCTTGCTGGGCATTTCGGCCATCACCGTGCCGTGGGATACGCTGCTGGTATCGGTCGGCCTCTACATCGTGATTCCGGTCATCCTCGCCCAGCTGGCGCGCAAAGTACTGATCGCGCACGGCGGCCTGGATACGGCACTGAAGCGCATCCAGCCGTTTTCGCTCTGTGCCCTGCTGGCCACACTGGTCCTGCTGTTTGCCTTCCAGGGCGAGCAGATCCTCAAGCAGCCGCTGGTGATCGCGCTGCTGGCAGTGCCCATCCTGATCCAGGTGGTGTTCAACTCGGGACTGGCCTATGTGCTCAACAAAAAACTCGGCGTGGCGCACTGCGTGGCCGGCCCGTCGGCACTGATCGGCGCCTCGAACTTCTTCGAGCTGGCGGTCGCGGCCGCGATCAGCCTGTTCGGCTTCCAGTCCGGCGCAGCGCTGGCGACTGTCGTCGGCGTGCTGGTCGAAGTACCCATCATGCTGGCGGTAGTCGCAGTGGTGAACCGCAGCAAGAACTGGTACGAAGCGGCGGCCTGATACACGGCAACCGATATGTCTGTAGCCATTTATCTGCAATGGCTACAGACATATACCCATAAGCCCGGCACGGCCATCGCCACAGAACACCCCACTGCGGATTTCCTGCACAGCCAAAACCGCCCGCCTGCACTATGCTCACGTCCCCGCCAACGAGGAGCAAGTACCATGTCGCGACGACACAGCCTGTTCGAAGACCTGCAGGGCGTGCTGACGGGCGCGCTGTTCATGGCGCTGGCCATCCAGTTTTTCCAGCATGCGAAGCTGCTCACCGGCGGCGTCACCGGCATCGCCTTCCTGATCCACTACGCCACGCACTGGGCGTATGGCGCGGTGTTTTTTATCATCAGCGTGCCCTTCTACCTGTTTGCCTGGCGCACACTGGGCGCCGAATTCACGCTGAAGACCTTTGCCGCCATCGGCACGCTGTCGCTCCTGACCGGCTGGCTGCCGCATTGGCTGAGTTTCGGCTCCCTCAACCCGCTGTTTGCCGCCATCATGGGCGGCCTGCTCGCCGGCGCAGGCATCCTGATGCTGGTACGCCATCGCGCCAGCCTCGGCGGCGTAACCGTGCTGGCACTCTACCTGCAGCAGCGCCGCGGCTGGCGCGCCGGGCATGTGCAGCTGGGCTTCGATCTGGCCATCCTGTTCGCTGGCATCTTCCTCGCCAGCCCGCAGCAGATGCTGCTGTCGATTGCCGGCGCCCTCGCGCTGAATCTGGTCATTGCCATCAATCACCGGCCTGAGCGCTATATGGGGATGTAATACCCAGATACCGTTGTTCGTATAGATATTTGCAATCAATGGGTACAGGCGTATACCCATTGGATTGGTGAGGCAGGCCTGCCGTGCACGCAGCAAATGTAATCAGCGTGCTTACAGCTTATCCAGCGCGATCTCGCCGACATTGTTGAACACGTAGTCGGGCTTGTAGGGAAAGTGGTCGATCATGTCGGTCGTCGTCACGCCCGAGAGCACCAGCGCGGTTTTCATGCCGGCTTCCATGCCGCCGACGATGTCGGTGTCCATCCGGTCGCCCACCATCAACGTGTCGTCCGGATGTGCGCCGAGCTTTCTGAGCGCCAGCGTCATCATCAGTGCATTGGGCTTGCCAACGATGTAGGGCTTCTTGCCGGTAGCAGCAGCAATCGCCGCCAGAATCGTGCCGGCCGCCGGCTCGTTGCCACCTTCGACCGGGTCGATCATGTCCGGATTGGTGCCGATGAATTTGGCACCCTGATCAATCAGCCGCACCGCCTTTTTCAGTTGCTCAAAGCTGAAGGTCGCCGACTTGGCCACGACCACATAATCCGGATTACTTTCTGATATCGAGAAGCCGACGTTATACAGCTCATTGATCAGCCCGCCACCGCCGATCACGTACACCTTGGCGCGGTCCTTCTGGTTTTTCAGGAACATCGCCGTGGCCATCGCGGCGGTGATGAAGTTGTCTTCCGTCAGGCCGTGCACGCCCAGCGATTCGAGCTTCAGTTTCAGGTCATACGGCGTCTGCTCGGCGTTGTTGGTCAGAAACAGGAAGGGAATCCTGGCCGCCAGCATGCGGTCGACAAAGGCCTGGGCGCCGGGAATGAGCTGCTTGCCGCGGTAGACCACGCCGTCCATGTCGGAAATCACGTTCTTGATCATATCCTGTTCCTGTTGATTGCTTGAGCAGATGCTGACTTTAGCCGCGAATGCGGTGCAGCACTAGCCGTGCCGCACCGTAGATCATTTACAGTCCCTGCACGAAGGGGTAATCGACCTCGGGGTTCTTGCCATCGATCAGGTCAGCAATCGCCTTGGCAGAGCCACAGCATTCGGTCCAGCCCAGCGTACCGTGACCGGTGTTCAGCCACAGGCTGGGGTAGCGCGTGCTGCCGATATAGGGCAGATTGCCCGGTGTGGCCGGACGCAATCCGGTCCAGAATTCGGCGTTGGCGTAATCGCCACCATTGGGGAAGATTTCGCTGGTGCGCGCGATCAGTGCCTTGCAGCGGATTTCATTCAGCTCAAGGTTGTAGCCGTTGAATTCGGCAGTACCGGCCACGCGCAGGCGATCCCCCAGTCTGGAGAACACCAGCTTGTAGCCATCGTCGGTCATGCTGACTGTCGGAGCCTCGTGTTCGGGGCCGACCGGAATCGTCGCCGAATAGCCCTTGGCCGGGTAGATGTCGAGCGTGACGCCCAGGGGGGCCAGATACAGCGGGCTGTAGCTGCCCAGACACACGACAAAGCGATCGGCGCTGAGCACTTCTTTACCTTCTGGGGTATGCACGCGCACGCTTTTTACATCGCCGCCTGCAGCATTAAACCCGTCGATCGCGCAGTCGTAGCGGAATTTCACGCCCAGCGCTTCAGCGTGTTTCGCCAGCTCGTTGGTGAACTTGCGCGCATCGCCCGATTCGTCGCTTGGTGTGTAGGTGCCGCCGACGATGGGGCGGCGCGAGTGCTTCAACGCAGGTTCGATCGCCAGACATTCGGCTGCGGATTTCACCTGCCGGTCCAGCCCCACTTCGCGCATCAGTGCGGCGGCCGGAATCGCGGCGTTGAAATCCGCCTCGTCGGTGTAGTAGTGAAGAATTCCTTCCGTTCGCTCGTCGTACGACAAGCCCAGCTCGCCGCGCACAGCCTGCAGCGTATCGCGACTGAACAGCCCCAGGCGCACCAGATTCTGCAGGTTGAAACGTGCACGCTCCGGCGTGCATTGCTGGAGGAAGCGCAGGCCCCAGCGCCACTGGTTCCAGTCGAATTTGAAACGGAACAGCAGTGGCGCGTCTTCCTCGCCCAGCCACTGCAGTGTTTTCCACGGCGCTTTCGGGTTCGCCCACGGCTCGGCGTGGCACACGGAAATCTGCCCGCCATTGGCATAACTGGTTTCGCGCGCCGGCTCCTGCGCGCGCTCGATCACGGTAACCTCATGGCCGGCCTTCGCCAGAAACCACGCGGAGGTCACACCGATAACCCCTGCTCCGAGCACGATGATTTTCATATTGGTCTCCCCCTGAAACACCGGGCAATTATGCCGTCTGTCGTGTTGCCCTGCAGTGAAACGCCCTGCTTCTCTGCCGCGCATCAAATCCGCCGGCATTAACTGGCAGCAGATTTACCACAGCATCACGCAAATCAATACCTAAACTGTCAAACGCTTGCACTACACTATGGTCTTTGTCTTTCCCGAAGCCTGCCGCGCATGCGCTTTACCCTGCGAGCTGCCATCATCGTTGCCGTGCTGCTGGGGCTGTTGCTGCCTGCCAGCATCAACGGCTATTTCGGCATGCGCGCCGAACGGCGAACACTGCAGGATCAGTTCGAGCGCGAACATCAGCGCCTGACCGAACTGCTGGCGCTGGGCATGCAGGATCCGCTATGGAATCTGTCCCCCGAATCCGGCAGGCCGCTGCTCGAATCGCTGATGAGCGACCCTCGAGTCGTGCGCATCACCGTCGTTGATAGCGCCGGGGACAGCAGCTTCCTGAATGCCGACCGCCCCGAACGCCGCACGCTCAATCTCAGCAGCCGGCAGGAGCAGGTCATCCGCCATGGCGAAGCCATCGGCAAGGTCACACTGGAAATGGACATCGGCGAAGCCATGGCCACGCTGGAACGCAAACAGCGCCAGTACATCCTGGCCGTCGCCGTACAGGTCATCATCAGCATCAGCCTGATCTATATCCTGCTCAATGCACGGCTACTGCAACCGCTGCAGAAACTGCTGCGCCAGTCCGGCCGGCTGGCGCGCCGTGAACTCGAAGAACGCTTCGAATGGGAACGCGATGACGAACTGGGCGAGCTGGGGCAATCACTGGAAACCACTCGCGTGGCAGTGCGCCAGCTGATCGGCGACCTGGAGCAGAATAATCTGCAGCTGGAGGCCGACCTCATCAGCCGCATGCAGGTCGAGGAAGCCCTGCGCGCCAGCGAGAACCGCTTCCGCCGCCTGGTGGAAAGCAGCAGCGTCATCCCCTGGGATGCCCGCGCCGGCGAATGGCGCTTCACCTATATCGGCCCCCAGGCCGAAGCACTGCTGGGCCTGCCACTGTCCAGCTGGTACGAGGACAACTTCCTCTCGCAGGTGGTTCACCCGGACGACCGGCATCTCATCTACCCGCTGTTCGGCAGCGACTGCACCAGCCAGCTCCCGCAGCGCTGCGAACTGCGTCTGCGGCGGGCCGATGGCAGTGACAACTGGGTACTGCTGCTGGCGCACAGCAGCATCGACAGCAGCCAGCAGCACTACCTGCACGGCTATCTGATCGACATCCACCCGCAAAAGTGCGCCGAACTGGAGCTGGAAAGCTACCGGCAGCATCTGGAAGACGTCGTCGAAAACCGCAGCCGGGCGCTCACTCAGCTGCGCGATGACAACGACACCCTCAACGATGTGCTCTGCCGTGATCTGCGCGGGCAGCTGCGTCGGCTGGATGGACTGAGCCAGATCCTGCACGAAGAAGCCGGTCGCAACAGTAATCTGCGCGGCTATCTGCAACAGCTGGGAAGCACCATCCAGGAAATGGCCAGCCACATCGATGATCTGGCGGCCCTGCAGCAATTCGACCAAGCTGAATTGCAGACGGACATCATCGATGTCAGTGCCATGACCCGCGAGCTGCTGGATGAAATCACCCTGCTTGCACCAGCCGACGAGGTCCAGTGCACCATCCAGCCGGGGATGCAAGCCCAGGCCGACCCCAGGCTGCTGCGCATCGTCCTGCACAACCTGCTCGACAACGCCTGGAAGTTCAGCCAGCACAATGCCACACCACACCTGCACATCGGTTGCACCAGCCACCAGGGACGGCAGATTTTCAGCGTCAGTGACAATGGCTGCGGCTTCGACATGGCGCAAGCCCCGCTGCTGTTCAGGCCCTTCCAGCGCCTGCAGGCCAATGGTAGCCCCCACAGCGGCAACGGCATTGGCCTGGCAATTGCCGAGCGCATCATTCGCCGCCATAACGGCCGCATCTGGGCCAAGGGCAGCCCGGGTGAAGGCGCGACCTTCTCGTTCACCCTGGACTGATACAGCGCGAGCAGCGTCAGGCAACCGGCCGGAAGCAGCCTGCTGCACAGTCGGCAAACACACCGCTTGCAAAACAGAACGATTGTTCTATAATCTGCAACACCAACCCAATTACCTCTGCCAGGAGCTTCCATGGACGACAACAAGAGCAAGGCACTCGCCGCTGCACTCGCACAAATCGAACGCCAGTTCGGCAAGGGCGCCATCATGAAGATGGGCGAGAACCAGATCGAAAACGACTTGCAGGTTGTCTCCACCGGCTCGCTGGGCCTTGACCTCGGCCTGGGCGTCGGCGGTCTGCCGCGCGGCCGTATCGTCGAAATCTTCGGACCAGAGTCCTCAGGTAAAACCACACTGTGTCTGCACGTGGTTGCCGAAATCCAGAAGGCTGGCGGCGTCGCCGCCTACATCGATGCGGAAAACGCACTCGACCCGATCTACGCGCAGAAACTCGGCGTGAATGTCTCCGAAATGCTGATCTCGCAGCCGGATACCGGCGAGCAGGCACTGGAAATCGCCGACATGCTGGTGCGCTCCGGCGGAGTGGACATCATCGTCGTGGATTCCGTTGCCGCACTGACGCCGAAAGTGGAAATCGAAGGTGAAATGGGCGA
The DNA here is from genome assembly GCF_015223195.1 of Chitinilyticum piscinae. Taxonomy (GTDB): domain Bacteria; phylum Pseudomonadota; class Gammaproteobacteria; order Burkholderiales; family Chitinibacteraceae; genus Chitinilyticum; species Chitinilyticum piscinae. Next base: position 290,580 of record NZ_JADFUA010000005.1, read on the forward strand.
CACCCACGTCGGCCTGCAGGCACGGCTGATGAGCCAGGCGCTGCGCAAGCTCACCGCCAACATCAAGCGCACCAATACGCTGGTGATCTTCATCAACCAGCTGCGCATGAAGATCGGTGTGATGATGCCCGGCCAGAGCCCGGAAACCACCACGGGTGGTAACGCACTGAAATTCTACGCCTCGGTACGTCTGGACATCCGCCGCATCGGCGCGGTGAAAAAGGGCGAGGAAGTCATCGGTAACCAGACCAAGGTCAAGGTCGCCAAGAACAAGGTCGCCCCGCCCTTCCGCGTGGTCACCTTCGATATCCTCTACGGCGAAGGCATCAGCCGCGAAGGCGAAATCATCGAGCACGGCGTCATCCACAAGATCGTGGAAAAGGCCGGTGCCTGGTACAGCTACAACGGCAACAAGATCGGCCAGGGCCTGGAGAATTCCCGCACCTATCTGAAAGACAATCCGGAAGTGGCCGCCGAAATCGAAGCCAAGATTCGCGCCAAGATCGGCGGAACGGCAGCACCGATTGTCGCCGGTGGCGCAATGGAAGACGAGGAAGCGCTGGAGGATTGATCCCCCGCCCCAACAACAACGGCCGCTGATGCGGCCGTTGTTTTATCAATCTCGACACACCAGCCCACGCGAGATCCCGCTCATGCAAATGCCAATTCAGCATCGCTGCTGCAAGTTGGTCATATATTGATTGGAAATAATGTGCAATGAAATTTCGCTACGTGGTGTACAAACTCACCTTTCCAAACGGAAAAATCTATATCGGGAAAGATATTGGCGGCGCAGGACATTCAATAAACTACTTTGGCTCTTGGGACAACACATTAGTCGAACAAGACTTTACCAAAGAGCAACTGAGCGATTTCACAATCAGGAAGGAAATCCTCTTTGAATCCGAGAACAAGCAAGAAGTAAACCAGAAAGAATCCGAACTGATCATTCGCCATCAATCTAATGATGAAGCCATCGGTTATAACCAAACACATCGCCCTCACAAGAAAACCCTTTGATATCAATAGGGTAAATAAATGGACATTTCCCTCAAGGTCATGCTGTTTTCAGTGCCTGCGGCACGCTGTTTTCATGCGCGTTTCCGCCGCGCCCACGGGCTACTTTCTTTGCTTCACCAAAGAAAGTAGCCAAAGAAAGGCGAGCCCGGTTCGCCGGCCCTTCGGGCTTCCCTGCGATGCTCACCGCCCGCAGCGCGGGTTCGAAACTCGCCCTGCGGGCTCAAACATCTCACCCGCGAAACCCTGCGGGCGGCTGCGCTTCTCGGCGGCTTCAGGGCGAGGCGTGCTAGGCAACAGCAGTGATTACTCGCAGGCCGGAAAAGCGAAGCGCCTTCCGGCAGATTTGGGTGATGGGTATATGGCTACAGCCCTTTCCCAGGTTTAGCTGTGGGTTTATCACTGCATGGGTATATCACGCTGCCAGTTAGGACGATATGCCCTGGAGCCGCCGAGAAGCGCAGCCGCGGCCAGGGTTTCGGCGTAACGAGTGTCTGAGGCCGAAAGCCGAGTTGCGGCGCGCCGCTGGACGTGGCGAGCATCGCAGGGAAGCCCGAAGGGCCGGCGGATCGGGCTCGCCTTTTCTTTGGTTCGTTTCTTTTGGCGAGACAAAAGAAACGAACCCGTCCGCCGGGCGGAACCGGCATGAAAACACCGCGCCGCAGGCGCTTAAACAACTCGAACTGCACTTCAGCTACATACACCACAATGTATCACCATGCAGCCAAATATTATATTAGCCAGTCGGCTCTGAATAATTCACAGGTCAATGATTTCAATGGCAAAACATGCCATCTCCCTCCCAAGAATTTGCAAGTTTTCATTAAAATCGACGCGTTTCCTTGCGAATTTTTGAGACCAGCATGGCCCCCAAACCGCTGACACCGAAGTCCAATGATCTGTACCGCCAGCGTCTGGATGAACTGGTCAACCTCCGCCACCCGCTGGCGCAGCACATTGGCTGATCTTTGTTCGAGTGGGAATGGGCAGGCCTGTTTCCCTCTCAGCGTGGACGACCGGCGCTGCCCCCGCGTCTGATTGCCGGCCTGCTGTATCTGCAGCACACCTTTGACTTGTCGGATGAGGACGTGGTCTGGGGCTGGGTGGAGAATCCCTACTGGCAACTGTTCTGCGGCGAAACCTGGTTTCAGCATCAGCCGCCGATTGACCCGAGTTCGCTGACCCGCTGGCGCAAACGCATTGGCGAAGAAGGGTTGGAATGGCTGCTCACACAAACCATCCGTGCCGCCGAATCGACGGGCGTGGTCAAACGGCAGAGTTTCGACAAGGTGATTGTCG
>NZ_JADFUA010000006.1 GCF_015223195.1 Chitinilyticum piscinae
GGACGGTGAAACGCCTCAGCGCCGATGATAGTGCAGATTGCCTGTGTGAAAGTAGGACATCGCCAGACTCCCCAAAGAGAAAGCCCCGATCAGCAATGGTCGGGGCTTTTGCTTTATGCGCGGCGGATGGTTGAAATGCCTGAACCTTGCTTGTGGTGCTGTCGTATTGCTCCCATAATCAGTGAATACAATTTCCTGTAAGGGGGCGTCATGTTTGAATCGGCTGAACTGGGGCATTCGATCGACAAGCAGACCTATAAAGCAGAAGAGGGGCTGCTGCGTGAGGCGCTGCTGCGCGTGCAGTACGAATTGAAAGAACGTGGCGATTTTCCTGTGGTCATCATTCTAGGCGGGGTTCCGACCGCGGGGCGTGGCGAAACAGCCAATCTCCTGACAGAGTGGATGGATCCCCGTTACGTTCGTACAGATGCCTTTGGTATTCCCACGGATGAGGAGGCCGACCGGCCGCCCTTCTGGCGCTTCTGGCGAGTGCTTCCGCCAAAGGGGCGGATCGGAGTCTTGTTTGGTGGCTGGTATGCCGAGCCGTTCTGGGCCTGGAATGGCGAGAAAGATGCAGCGAAATACGACCGCCGGATCGAGCGAATCGTACGGCTGGAAAAGATGCTGGCTGATGAAGGCGTGCTGGTTCTCAAGTTCTGGCTGCATCTTTCGCAAGGACAATTGAAGGAACGGCTCAAACGACTCGAGGGTGACAAGAAAACAGCTTGGCGAGTGACGGAAAGTGATAAACAGTTCCTCAAGGATTATGGCAACCAGATCGAGTATTACCGCGATCTCCTGATGCGCACGAATCTTGCCGATGCGCCATGGCGTGTGGTCGAGGCGGCTGATGGCAATTACCGTAACCTGTCTGTCGGCCGGCAGATCCTTGAAACCATGCAGCATCAACTGGCACGTACCAGTGTCAAACAGCGGCGCGTCGATGCGCCACCACTGGTTTCATCGATTGACGGTATTCGCTTGCTGGATCGTCTGCCACTTGATCATGAGCTCGATAAGGATCAATACAAGAAGGAACTGGAGGCGCTGCAGGGGCGTCTGAATGGCCTTTCACGCGATCCGCGCTTTGCGGATCTTGCCATTGTTGCCGTTTTCGAGGGTATGGATGCGGCGGGCAAGGGGGGGAGTATCCGTCGCATTACCGCGGCGCTTGATGCACGCCAATACCGGATAGTGCCGATCGCGGCTCCAACCGAGGAAGAGCGTGCGCAACCCTATCTGTGGCGCTTTTGGCGGCACTTGCCACCGCATGGCCAACTGACAGTTTTTGATCGGTCATGGTATGGGCGTGTGTTGGTCGAGCGCGTGGAGGGCTTTGCAGCGCCTGCCGAATGGATGCGCGCATATAACGAAATCAATGATTTTGAGGCGCAGCTGGATGATGCAAACGTACTGGTGGTCAAATTCTGGCTGGCGATCAGTAACCAGGAGCAGTTGCGTCGCTTCGAGGAGCGCCAGCAGATCGAGTGGAAAAAGTTCAAGATCACGGAGGAGGACTGGCGCAACCGCGAAAAGTGGGAGGATTACATTCAGGCTGCCAGTGACATGATCGAGCGTACCAGTACGCCTTATGCGCCATGGCATATGATCGGTGCCAATAACAAGTACCACGCGCGACTGCAGATTTTGCGACACCTGTGCGACGCCATTGAACAGCGCTATAAGCGCAAGGGCAAGAAAGGCTGAGCATACAGCGCAGGATGCGAGGCTGCGCGCAGGCATGCTTCGCGTTACACTCCAGCCTGACAAAATGGCGTGGCCAGCTAGCAGAGACTGGCTGGAGCGAGGAAAAGAGGAATGGCCGACTGGAGTATCTGGAATGCGCTGGAGGAATGGCGTAGCCGGCGACATGAACTGGATGCGGTGTTTGCCTATGCCGGCATCAATAACAATCTGGAAACACAGGTAAACCGCATCTGTGTCGATCTGAAACGTCAGCCGCCAACCCCTCCGTTGGTGACGGGAGATCCTTCACGGGATGGCGTGGAACTGGCCCGCTACTATGAGGGCTATTATCGCCATTTCGACGACTCGCTGGAGAAGGCTGAAAGCCTCCTGCGCCAGCCTTGGGTGCCCGAGGCTGAGTCTCTTGCTCAGGTTATTCATGCCGAAATCAGTCGATTGCGCGCGAAACTGCGCAGTGAACCCGGGCGCAATCCCGGATTTGCCGAGCTTGAACAACTGCTGCAGCACTACATCCGCCTGGACAGTCCGGGCCATCCGGTGGAGCAAGGCATCTTGCAGGACCGGCGTAATACTCTGATCGATACTGGCGGTTTTCCCTTGCTTGTCCAGCATTCACTGGCAAGCCCTTACAGCGAGCAGATTCCGCCATTGACCAGCGATGCATTCAAAGCCTTGCTAGCGGAAAAGGCCAATACCTATCTCGCTACGCCCTGGCTGCAGACCAGGTTGATAACCGGTTGGTACATCACCTTGGCACTTGATCAGGCGATCAGCCACAAGAAGCGGGATGCTCTGGATGATGCGCGGCTGCGCGCACACCTGAAACGTCGCTGGCCCAGCCTGTCCTTGCTGCTCCCGCATTTTGATCATGCCGATCAAATCTGGTATCTGGCCCTCGTGATCATGTCGCTGTTGGCATTTTTCTCCGAGCACTGGCTGATCGGTGGATTGCTGATGGGGTGGTTATATTTGTCGCTGCTGGCGCACCGCAGGGAGCGCATTTTCATTGAAACCCGCCGCGAGCATCTTGCCGAACGGGCCAAGGCGATGAAAAAAGTGCGGGATCGGTTTGTGCAATCGCAATTGCCCAATGACAAGCTCAGTTTCCTGGTTCGGCAGTTTGACGAACATGGCGAGTATTTCGATCCTTCGATCTTCGAACTGATCAGGTTGTATCAGCTGGAAAGCTGATACTCAGAGAACTCTGCTGCCATCCTCGAAACAGGCAACCTCGCCAGACTGAAATGCAGACCAGCATTCATTATCAGTTAGCGGTAGTGTGGCGATAATTGCCACACGGTCATCCGGGGTGGTGTGGCGGCTGAAGTCGATGCTGACATCGGCGTCTTTCAGGTGGGCTGTACTGAATGGCGCCTGGCGCACCAGATAATGCAGTTGCGTGCTGCAGTGCGTGTAGAGCTGTCGGCCGACTGCCAGCAGGCAGTTGAAGGTGCCATAAGTAGTAAGGCTGCCCGCAATTCGGGCAAACTCGTGCGCGAGCTCGCCATGTGCCGGCTTGGTCGGGAAGCGTTCTGCCAGTTGATCCAGCAACAGGCAGAATGCCTGCTCACTGTCGGTGTTGCCGATGGCCTGAAAGCGCGTGCCATGGTAAGTGAAATCGGCCAGGTTTCCATTGTGCGCGAAGAGCCATTCCTCTCCCCAAAGTTCGCGTCGAAAGGGGTGGGTATTAGCGAGACTGACCTTGCCTTGCGTCGCTTTGCGGATGTGGGCGACCACATTGTGGCTTTTGATCGGGTAGTTGCGGATGAACTCGGCAACGGGAGAGGTCGCCGAGGGCAGGTGGTCAAGGAAGACCCGCCAGCCATCATCCTCGAAAAAACCGATGCCCCAGCCATCGCCGTGCTGATCGGTCTGGCCGCCTCGCCGGCGGAAGCCCTCAAAGGAAAAGGCAATGTCCGTGGGGACATTGCAGTTCATCGCAAGCAACTGACACATCGCTCTTCTCCGTGCAATAAAAAACGCCCGCGGTGAACGGGCGTTTCGGGGGGGGGGGCTGTGGCGATTACTCGGCCATGGCGCCGGCGCCTTGGCTAAAGCCCGCGTCGGCCATGATGACTTCACCGGTCATCGAGGAGGACAGCGGCGAGAGCAGGAAGGCTGCCACATTGCCGACTTCTTCAATGGTAACGTTGCGCTTCAGCGGTGTGCCTTCGGCCGCGCGCTTCAGCAGCTGGCTGAAGTTACCGATGCCGGCGGCAGCCAGCGTCTTGATCGGGCCGGCGGAAATGGCATTCACGCGAATCTGCTGACCGCCCAAGGCCGCAGCCATATAGCGCACATTGGCTTCCAGCGAAGCCTTGGCCAGGCCCATCACGTTGTAATTCGGAATCGCACGGGTGGCGCCAAGATAGGACAGTGCCACCAGCGATGCGCCTTCACGCAGCATCGGGCGGGCGGCTTTCGCCAGGCCGGCAAAACTGTAGGACGAAATGTCGTGAGCGATGCGGAACGCGTCGCGGCTGACGGCATCCAGATAGTCGCCCTTCAGTGCTTCGCGCGGAGCAAAGGCGATCGAGTGCACCAAGCCATCCAGGCCATCCCAGTGTTTGGCCAGCTCGGTGAAGACGGCCTCGATTTGTTCATCGCTGGCTACATCACACGGCAGCACCAGATCGGTGTCGAAACGCTTGGCCAGGTCGGTCACGCGCTGCTTGAGGTCCTCGTTGGCATAAGTGAATGCCAGCGTGGCGCCTTCGCGCTTGCAGGCTTCAGCAATGCCGTAGGCGATCGAGCGGTCGGACAAGAGACCGGTAATCAGGATTTTCTTGTCAGCGAGAAACCCCATGGGTGCAGATCCTTTGATAGTGATGTGAACGGGTGATTATACGCAGCTCAGGGCTGGCTGGCTAACGTGCTGATTAATCGGGCGAGTACGGTAGTGGCTGTTTGACGAGCAGTGGGCCGTCCATGCTGCCCAGGTGCAGCCCTTGCTCGATATGATCGATGCGCGCAACCACCAGTACTTCCCACTCCAGGTTGCCGCTTGGGGCTGCCAGCATGATGGTGCCGGCCGACTGATCGGGTAGTTCGGCGCTGTAGACATGTTGTCCAGCCAGTGGCTCGGTGCCCTTGACGGTGCAGCGATACATTCGGCGCTTGGTTTTGCCCAGATACTGGGTACGCGCCACGATTTCCTGCCCGGGATAGCAGCCCTTGTTGAAGCTGACCCCGCCGACCAGCTCCAGATTGGCCATCTGAGGAACGAACTCTTCGTAGGTTGCCTTGCTTACCCAAGGGGTGCCGCTGCGAATCTGGCTGAGTGCCCAGGAATCCGTTCCTGCGGCGCGTGCGCCGGCGGCGGTCAGCTTTTGCCATTCTGTGGCGAGGAGCGCAAAAGGCATGAACAGATGGAAGACATGTTCGCTCAGGCGCAGTATCGATATACCACCTTGAGTATCTTCCTGTATTCCTTTTTCGATGCGAGCTTTCGGGCTATACGTACTGATGATGAGCTGTTCTGCCTGCGCCCCAATCAGTGCCAGCCCGGCCAGTTCAGTGCTGGCATCGCTGGTGCGCGTCTTGCTGCGCAATATGAACATGCCCAGCCGCTTCTGGATGCTTTCTTGCAGATCGCCATACACCTGCAGCAGATAATCATTGTCGCGCCGAAACACGACAAAGCTGGCCTGCATTCGCCCCTTGGGGGTCGAATAACTGGAAAGCTGGCAATGTGTGCCATCCACTTCGCGGATGTCGCTGGATAACTGCCCCTGCAAGAAGCTTGCACTTTCCTCGCCACTGAAGCGGATAAGGCCGAGATGGGCGAGCGGAATCAGCGCAGCCCCTTGTTCGAGCGGATCGGTCGGGGAGGCGGATTGTTGCGGAAATGTCAGCCGCCCTTCGTTGAGAGTGGCGCCGTGAGCATCAAGAAAAGACTGCCATGCCATCGCTGGGTTTCCTGTGTGGGCAAAGTGAATGCCATCAAGTATAACGCCCCGGATCGGGGCGTTGGGTTTACTGCGGAGCTTCTTCGCCGGGGCTTTGTTCCGGTTTTTCGCTGACACCCGGCCTGGCGGAGCCGCCGGTGCGCAATGATGGGGTGCTCAGGGTACCGCCGAGGCCAATTTGCCCGGAGAGCGCGACTGGCCCGCTGATCAACTGGGCACTCACCTGGCCGGAAAGTTGCTCTCCTTTGATGCTGGCATTGCCGCGAGCGCGGAATTTGCCAGAGTCCAGCCCGAGTGCGCTCAGTGTCATGACGTGGCTGCTGTAGGCGAAATTGCCGGTAAGGGTATTGAATGCGGTCTGGCCTCCATGCTGCAGGGTCATGTCCTGCTGGGCTTTCAACGGCGAAACAAGATCCAGATTGTGCAACTGGCCTTCGCTGATTCGGAAAACGCCTTGAGCGGAGGGAGTATCCATCAGTGCCAGCGCCTGATTGGCCGTCGCGCGGAAGGCGGCCTCCCCGTCGAGCTTGCCGCTGGCATGGGTTACCGGGCTGAACAGACTGAGCAAGGGTTTGGCATTGAGTTGCCGTGCCTGCAGTTGCCCGCTGACGGTCCAATTGCCTTCCCAGCTCAATCTGGCATTGCCGGTGAGGTTGCCGCCGTAGAGTGAAGCCTGGATCGCGTCAATATTGACGCCTTGCGCGTCGGTCTTGCCGGCCAGGCGCAGGCTATCGAAGGTCACCGGGTGACGGAGCGGCAAAGTCCAGGCTCTTGTCGTGAACTCAACCAGAAACTGTCCTTGTTCTGCCGGAGCAATCCGCATCTGACTGCGCCCTTCATCGGCCGAGAGCTGGATTTCTGAAAGCCGGCCATCTTTATAGAACTGCACCTTGCCGTTGAGGGGGCCGATACTGCTTTTGTCGAGATAGACCGTGGTATTGCTGAAGGTAATGCCATCAACGGTCAGTGCGCTGCCTTCGCCGTGCAGTCGCTGTGGGAGCAGCCGGGCAAAATCGCTGGAAAGGTTGGCTGTTTCAATGCGCAATTCACGCAGGGATATGGATTCGTCCAGCAGCATGGCCGGACTAAGCGGGATGGCCAGCGTCTCGATCATTGCCGTTTCGCGATTGTCGATGACGAGCTGCCCCAGAATAAGCTCCGGCATCGGCGCATAGCGGAAACCCACATGCCCGATGGTCGCCTTGCCATGAACGAACCTGCTGACATGCCGTTCGATCTGCGGGGCAAAGAAATTCAAAGGAAGCAGCAAAGGTGCTGCGGCCAGTAGTGCAGCGAGAATGATGAGTGCAATCAGTGATTTGTTGATTATTTTCATTGCAGTTACGCGCTGTTCGCCAAAATTAATGCCGCTTTGGTGTTGACAGGAAAAAAACGGGTGACTATTATAGCGCCCATACCGATTCCCCGATAGCTCAGTCGGTAGAGCAACGGACTGTTAATCCGTGTGTCCCTGGTTCGAGCCCAGGTCGGGGAGCCAAAGAATACAAGGGGCTGGCCCCTAAAGCCAGCCCTTTTTATTCCCCGATAGCTCAGTCGGTAGAGCAACGGACTGTTAATCCGTGTGTCCCTGGTTCGAGCCCAGGTCGGGGAGCCAAATCCAAAGCCAGTTCAGCAATGAACTGGCTTTTTTGTTTTGGCATTGCTGCGATTTAGCACACCACCTGTGGCTCGGCTATGCTGCAGCGTCGGGGCGGGCTATGCTGGTTTGCCACCCACGGCCTGGCCCTTTTCCGGTTTGGAGCAAGCAATGTCCGAAAGCGAAGTGCACGAATCTTCTCCTGTCTCCTTTATGCAGCGTTACCGCTTGCACCTCATTGGCGGTGGGGCGTTCCTCCTGGTCATCATTGCCCTGCTTGCCGGTATCGCCGCAGGGATGGCCAAGCGCAATTTCGAGAAGCAGTTCTATCTGGATCAGATTGAAAAACTCAAGATTGCATTGGAGAAGTCTGGCGAGAAATACCATGAGCTGGATGCCGAGCTGGCGGAGACCAAGGTGCAGTTGCGCGCCAAGAAAGATCACGTCGAAGAGCTGGAATACAAGGTCGAGTCACTGGAAAAGCGTCTCAAGGGAGTCGGGACTGCTCCCGAGGCGGCCCGCGGCGTGGAATCATCTGGTGTCGCCGCTCCGGCGCCGGCGGTACAGGGGGCGGCACTGCCACGCCTGTCCGGTGATTGCACCGTGAAATCCGGCGGTGCCACAGGGTCCTCTGCCTTGCAGGATTGTCTGCGACCGGGGGCTAGCGGCAAAGCTGCGCCAGCAGAGCCTGCGCATGGGGCTGAGAAGGGGGTAGAGGCCGCCAAGCCGGCCGAAAAGCCAGCCAAGTCACATTGATTGATCCCCTGCGGGTTGCGGTCAATGCCGCGTGCATGCCGCAACCGCAATTCATTCGGCAACTCGGATTCGGTGCAGCCGTGTCAGTGCATGACGGGTATCAGCATATCCTGATTTTTTCGTAGTTGTTCCATTGTGACTACATCCGCTTTATGATTGTGTGCCGCCTATCGGCCGGCATAAAAAACAATCAGGAAGATGGAGAGTATCGTGAGGAAAACAACGCGCATTACGGCACTGCTGGTGTCTTTGCTGGTGAGCTCGGCACTCTGGGCCGCTGACTGGCAGGAAGGCTCTACCTACACAGCCGGCACGGTAGTCACTTATAGTGGCAAAACCTATCAGGCTCTGGTTACGCACACAGCCTATGTCGGAGCCAACTGGAATCCGGCAGCTACGCCGACCCTGTGGAAAGAAGTAACCGGAGGGGCCGCCACTCCGACGCCGACAGCGACGCCAGCCCCGACCGCGACCCCGGTACCGACGGCTACTCCGACACCGGTGGCCACCCCGACCGCCACGCCGACCCCGGTGAGCACAAGCTGCTACCAGGCCTGGAGTTCGTCAACCGCCTACAATGGCGGCGTCCGTGTCACGTTCAACGGCCGCAACTACGAATCCAAGTGGTGGACTCAGGGTGATGATCCGACCAAGTCCGGCGAGTGGGGCGTATGGAAGGATCTGGGCGCTTGCGGTTCGGCAACCCCGACCCCGACGGCAACCCCGACTCCGACGGCTACTCCGACTCCGACGGCAACCCCGACTCCGACGGCAACCCCGACTCCGACGGCAACCCCGACGGCTACTCCGACTCCGACGGCCACTCCGACTCCGACCGTTACGCCGACCCCGGTTGTTGGCGATCTGCCCAAGCATGCGCTGATCGGCTACTGGCACAACTTCACCAACCCGTCAGGCGATACCATCCGCCTGCGCGACGTATCGGATGACTGGGATGTCATCATGATCTCCTTTGCCGACGATGCCGGTAACGGTGCGGTTGCCTTCAACCTCGACAAGAATGCCGGTACCGAAGCCGAATTCATCGCCGATGTGGCCGCCAAGCGCGCCAAGGGCAAGAAGGTCGTGCTGTCGCTGGGCGGCCAGGAAGGCCGCATGACCCTGTCGACCAAGGAAAACGTCACCAACTTCGTCAACAGCCTGTACGCCATCATCACCAAGTACGGTTTTGACGGTATCGATCTGGATCTGGAAAGCGGAGCCGGCGTAACGCTCGGCTCGAACATCATCCCGAACCTGGTTGATGCCGTGAAGCAGCTGAAAGCCAAGGTTGGCCCGACCTTCTACCTGTCGATGGCGCCGGAGCACCCGTATGTACAGGGTGGTTATGTTGCGTACTCCGGCATCTGGGGTGCCTATCTGCCGATCATTGATGGCCTGCGCAACGATCTGAACGTGATCCACGTGCAGTACTACAACAACGGCGGCCTCTACAGCCCGTATTCCAACAGCGCGCTGAACGAAGGCACTGTGGATGGTCTGGTTGGCGGTTCGCTGATGCTGATCGAAGGCTTCAAGACCGTTGGCGGCACTGGCTGGGAATTCAAGGGTCTGCGTCCTGACCAGGTGGCATTCGGTGTGCCGAGTGGTTCGAAGTCGGCCAATACCGGCTTTGTGACCAGTACCACGGTCAATAATGCGCTGACTTGCCTGACCCAGCTGAAGAACTGCGGCACCGTGAAGCCCTCGCAGGCCTATCCGACCTACCGCGGCGTGATGACCTGGTCGATCAACTGGGATCGTTACGACGGCTACAACTTCTCCAAGCCTGCCAAGGCTTCGTTGAACGCCCTGCCGTAACCCGGCGACGCTCCAGCAAAAAGCCCGCGCTTGTCGCGGGTTTTTTGTTGCATGACAAACCGTTTACACGCTGAAACGGCCGGTGCTGCTGCATAGGGTGGCAACGTGCTAGACTTCGCAACTGATTTTGACCTCGGCAGGGCGCTGCTCTGCCTTTCAAACCGGATGGAGCACAGGATGACTGCCTCGATTTTTGCCGCCGTGGAAATGGCGCCGCGCGACCCGATCCTGGGTCTGAATGAAGCCTATAACGCCGATACCCGCACAACCAAAGTGAACCTGGGTGTTGGCGTTTATTACAACGACGAAGGCAAGATTCCGCTGCTGGCCGCCGTGAAAGCGGCCGAACAAGCTCGTCTGGCTGCTCAGCCGCCGCGCGGCTACCAGGCCATCGAAGGCAACCCGGCGTACAACAGCGGCGTACAGAACCTGCTGTTCGGTGCGGGCAGCGACATCATCGCGGAAGGCCGCGTGATCACCGCCCAGGCACTGGGTGGTACCGGTGCGCTGAAGATCGGTGCCGATTTCCTGCAGCGCCTGAATCCGAACGCCACCGTTTACATCAGCAACCCGAGCTGGGAAAACCACCGTGCGCTGTTCGAAGCCGCCGGCTTCAAGGTGGAAGATTATCCCTACTACGACGCATCCACTCGCGGCGTTGATTTTGCTTCTATGCGCGCCAAGCTGCTGAGCCTGCAACCGGGTTCCGTCATCGTGCTGCACGCCTGCTGTCACAACCCGACCGGCGCCGACATGACGGATGCGCAGTGGGGCGAAGTGGTTGAAGCCTGCCGCGAGCGCGGTCTGGTGCCGTTCCTCGACATGGCGTACCAGGGCTTTGCCGACGGCATCGCCGAAGACTCGGTGGCTGTGAATGCCTTTGCCGCTTCCGGTCTGCAGTTCTTCATTTCCAGCTCCTTCTCCAAGAGCTTCTCGCTGTATGGCGAACGAGTGGGTGCACTGTCCATCATCACTGCCAGCAAGGAAGAATCCGGCCGCGTGCTGTCGCAACTGAAGCGCGTGATCCGCACCAACTACTCCAACCCGCCGATTCACGGTGGTGCCGTGGTTGCGGCAGTGCTGGGCAGCGCCGAGTTGCGCGCACAGTGGGAAGACGAACTGGCCGGCATGCGCGTGCGCATCCGCGAAATGCGTTCTGGTCTGGTGGCCAAGCTGCAAGAGCGTGGCGTGGCGCAGGATTTCAGCTTCGTGATCCAGCAACGCGGCATGTTCTCCTACACCGGCCTGACCGCCGAGCAGGTGGAAAAGCTGCGCGCCGAGTATGGCATCTATGCCGTCTCGACCGGTCGTATCTGCCTGGCTGCCCTGAACAGCAAGAACATCGACTACGTCGCTGATTCGATTGCCAAGGTGCTGTAATCGCCGGGCATCCGCCTGACAGCAAAAAGCCCCGCATCGCGGGGCTTTTTGCTGGGTATTGCCATGTAGCCTATTCATGTAAAGGGCTGTGGCTGTATACCCTTATTTCGATGCCTTGACTTCGCGATCGTTCAGCGGCTGCACCGGACGGGCGTTCATCGGGAAAATCTTCTTGAAGGCATTCAGCTGCGCACGCGACAGCGTCACCGGCTCTTTCAGCACCTGCCAGCGTACCCCTTCGGTACATGGCGGGGTGGTCAGCGAGCCACTGAAGGCGTAATAACCGAAGTTTTCCGGCAGCAGGTCGAAGGCGTTGAACTGCAGATCCAGCTCCTGCTTGCCCTCCTTGCGCGGCAGATCCTTCCAGAACGACTTCAGCGCGGCATTTTCGGCGCCCACCTTGAACAGTACTGCCACGACGGCGAGCTGTCCCTGGTCATTCTTGTGCACCAGATGCGCGACCATGTCGGCGGGTTTGCCATTGATCTGCTCTTCGCTGGGGGTGTGGAAGTGGAACTGCAGCAGTTCATACACATCCTCGCCGATGCGGATGCGGCTGCCCGGGGCAATGTTCAGCTGCACGGTGTGGCCGTTGTTGACCAGTTGCACGCCTGAGGGCTGGTACTGGAAAGTCAGTGCCGGCAGATCGGCCGGCGTTGCCGCAGCGGTACGGATATTGATCGGCGATTGCGCCTTGCCCATCTGGCATTCACCTTCCCAGTGTTTCGGGCCATGCTGGCCGTGATAGCCCCAGTGGGCGCCTTCGGCCAAGGCACCTCCGGCCAGCAGCAGGGCAACGAGGGGCAGGGTATGCACTATTTTCATCGCTTGACTCCTTGTTGTTGTGACCGGGTAGCCTAATCACGTTCAGCGAAAGGGCGGTGGTTTTTTATGGGTATCTTGTTGCAGATCAATTGTTACATGGCTTGTGGTTGTATACCCGTGGTTATGCCTCTGGCTTGGCCGGTGCTGGCGCACGCAGGGGTTCGGGAACGATCTTTTCCTGCTCCGGATCGGCGATGTAGTGCGGCGACATGATCTGCACGCCGTAATGGTTGAAGGTATCCTGCACCTTGCCATTCAGTTCATTGATGATTTCGAACTTGCGGCGTGGTTCATCGACCGCAATCCGCAGCTGGTATTCGACATACCAGTCCGACAGAGCAGTCTGGTACACCACCGGACGCGGTGTGCGGCGGATGCCCCGGGTGGCATGGGCGGCTTCCAGCAGCATGGCTTCGACCTGGCGCCACGGCGTGTCGTAGCCGATGGTGACGCTGATGGTGGTAATTACACCGCCACCCGAGGCCAGCCGGGAGAAATTCTTCACGTTCTGTCCCACCAGGCCGGCATTGGGAATGCTGATTTCCTCGCGCAGGTTGGTGTGGATTTTGGTGGCAAACAGGCCGATCTGCACGACCGTTCCCTCGACCTCGCCGATCTGCACGTATTCACCGACCTTCAGTGCGCGCGAGTAGATGATGATCATGCCCGAGGCAAACTGCCCGACGATCCCGGATGCTCCCAGCGACACCATCAGACCGACCATTACGGATAGCCCCTTGAAGGCTTCGGTGTCGGCGCCGGGCAGGTAGGGGTAGATCATTGCAAAGGCAAACAGCCATACCACGAATGACAGCAGCCGGCGGGTTGTGGATGCCGTATCGCGGTCGAACATGCCCAGATGGAGTTCGCCCCGCTCGACCCTACCGAAGACGAAATGGATGAAGCGGGAAATGTAACGCGCAACCAGCAGAATAAAGCACGCGATCAGCAGATTCGGAATGGCATTGAGCATCGCCATCAGTGCGTGTTCGAGGAAGCCGAACAGGGCGCTGTTGAGCTCCTCGCTCCACGCCCGGGTGTAGGGAATTTCGTACAGCACCACCGACAGCCAGCTATGCAGCCCGACCAGCCCGATCAGGGTGACAATGCTGTTGACCACCATCCGCAGCATGGTGGCTAGCGAGCGCACGTTGGTGCCGGTGTATTTGCCGGTACTGCGGGCGATCGGCCGGGCGATATAGCGGCGGGTGCGCACCAGCGTCCAGCGGCGAGCCTTGCTCAGCCCCTTCAGCAGCAGGACAAACACGAGTGTGGCAAGCAGGCTGATCGCGATGGAGCGTGCCAGTTCTTTCGGGTCGCTCAGTGCCAGTTGGTCCTGGCGGATTTCTTCCAGTGCGGCCAGTGCATCCTTGGTGCGTTGCTCCAGGGTTTCATTGGCCAGGGTGTCAACGTCCGCATCGCGCAGATAAAAAGCCAGCTTGCCATCCAGCTTGATGGCAATGCCCAGCTCGCTCGGTTCGCTGGTGAACTTGCCATGCGGGCGTTCGGCCAGCAGGCGCTGGATGCGCAGCTCGGCGGAATTGGCGCGGTCCTGGGCCGTATAGCCGCCGATACCGGTGCGGAATGTGGTGACCACGCGATTGAAGACTTTGGCTGCATGGGCCTCCTCGCTGGCCGAGGCTGTGGCCGAAGCCGCCGCGGCGTTCGCGCCGCCCGCGTCCGTGGTTGCAGCCTGGGCTAGGCCACAGCCCAGCAGGAAGAAAAAAACAATTTGGGTGAGTGTTTGTTTCATGCAAGAACTCCGCCGGGATTCACGCAATCATAGCGCAAGACAGTGGCGGCGCGGTGTGGCAGTCGGCAAGGTATAATCATGGCTTGCTCATATCAGCTCAGGAAGTACGATGCGGCAGATTCTGCTGGATACCGAAACAACCGGTCTGCGCGTGGAAGACGGCAACCGCATTCTGGAAATTGCGGCGGTCGAGATGATCAACCGCAAGCTCTCCGCCCCCGAGCGGCATTTCCACATGTACATCAATCCGGAGCGCGACTCGGAAGAGGGCGCGCTGAACGTGCACGGGCTGACGACCGAATTTCTGGCCGACAAGCCGAAATTTGCCGATATCGCCCGGCAGTTCCTCGATTTTGTCGCCGGTGCCGAGATCATCATCCACAACGCGCCCTTTGACGTAGGCTACCTCGATATGGAGCTTGGCCGGCTGGGGCTGGGCAAATTCCGTGATCACGTCGCCAATGTGATCGACACGCTGGCGATGGCCAAGGAATTCTTCCCCGGCAAGCGCAACAACCTCGATGCACTGTGTGACCGTTATGAAATCGACCGCAGCAACCGGGTGCTGCACGGCGCGCTGATCGACTGCGAGCTGCTGGCTGAAGTCTATCTGGCGATGACGCGCGGGCAGGACAGCCTGCTGATCGACTTTGCCGGTGGCGATGATGCCGCCGGCGGTGCTGGCGGGCGCCGCCAGCGCAGCGGCAGCCTGCGCATTGATGCGCCTTCTGCGGAGGAGCTTGCCGCGCATCAGGCCTATCTCGACGAGCTGGACAAGATCGTCAAGGGCAGTTGCCTGTGGCGGACGCTGGAGCCGAAATCGGACACCGTAGAGTCCGCCGCATGAGCGCCGCCGAGCTGATCGCCGCTGCCCATGAGGCCTGGAATGCGGGGCAGTACGCTGAGACCGAACGTTGTTTTTTGGCGGCGCTGGCGTTGGCGCCCGATGTGACGACCACCCATTTCGATCTCGGCTTGTTTTACAAATACGAAGCCCGCTGGGCGGATTCGTTGCGGCATAGCCTGCGGGCCGCCGAGCTGGATGCCGGGAATGAGGGGGCCTGGTGGAATGCCGGAATTGCGGCTACCGCCCTGCAGGATTGGTCCACTGCGGCTCGTGCCTGGCAGGCGTTCGGGATTGCCATGCCCCTGGATACGCTACCACCGGATCTGCAGCTGGGCCTGGTGCCAATCCGGATTACCATCGGCGAGCGGGCCGAAGTGGTCTGGGCGCAGCGCCTTGACCCGGCGCGGGCGCGCATCATCAATATCCCTTTTCCAGAAAGCCACGCGCACTTTGCCGACATCGTGTTGCATGACGGTGCTCCGAATGGCTACCGCGAACTGGATGGGCAGCAAGTGCCCGTCTTTGACGCGCTGGCAGTGTGGGAGGAATCCGGGCTCAGAACCTTTGTGCTCGACTGTCTTGCCGACAGTCCTGCGCCCTTGCAGATGCTGGGGCAGCTGGCGCATGAGCGCGGCCGGCGTGCGCAGGACTGGACGCAAAGCGTACGTTACCTGTGCAAGGCGTGTGATGAAGGCACCCCGCACGAACACCACGATCAAAATCTGGATCCCGGCTGGCAGCAGGAGCGCGAAGTGGCCGTGGCGGCTCGTGATGCCGCCGAACTTAACCAGTTGCTGGACGCGTGGCAGGCGGCATGTCCTGCCGTGGTCGTGCGCGATATTTATGAAGCCGTGGCGGAAGACGCTGCCGAAGGGGAGCAAACCCGATGAGTGTGTGTATGAATACCTCCGAGCTTAAAACTGCCGCGCATGCCGCGTGGGACGAGGACAACGAGCAGGACGCCGAGGCGCTGTTCAAGCAGGCGCTGGCCATTGACGGCCAGGACCCGCAGACGCTGTTCGATTTGGCGCTGCTGTACAAATTCCAGGATCGCTGGGCCGAGGCGCTCGATTTCAACCGCAAGGTCGTTGCGATCAAGCCCGACGACACGGCCGCGTGGTGGAATCTCGGCATCGCCGCGACGGCACTGTCCGACTGGACCAGTGCCGCCCAGGCCTGGCAGGTCTTTGACATCACGCTGCCGCTGGAAAGTCTGCCGCCGGCCCTGCCGGCCGCAGCGGCGGCAGTACGGGTGCGCAACGGCAAGCAGATCGACGTCCTGCTGGGCGAACGCCTTGATCCGGCGCGCGTGCGCGTGACGCAGGTGCCTCTGCCCGATTGCGGCGTACGCTACGGCGATATCCTGCTTAACGACGGACTGGGCAACGGGGTGGTGACCCATCAGGGCATCGAGTTGCCGGTGCGCGAAGTGCTGAGCACCTGGGCGGTGTCAAACCATGCCACCTATGTGCTGGAAGCGGTTGTTGAATCGAAGGCGCAGCTTGATACCCTGGTCGAGCTGGCTGCAAGGGCTGGCCTGCCGCTGCAGGACTGGGGAGGCAAGGTGCGCTATGTGCTGCCCACCGAAGGCAAGCACGCACCGGCGGAGCCCGAGTGGCAGAAGGTGCGCGAAATCGGCATCGCCGCGGAGGACGACCAGCCGGTGGCCGATCTGCTGGATGCCTGGCTGGCTGCCTGCCCCGAGGTCGACATTCGCGAGGTCTATGTGGCGCTGACGCCGGATGACGCCGGCGAGGCCCACGCATGAGGGCGCTGGCGCTGCTGCCGGCTGCCGGTTCCGGCAGCCGCATGAATTCGGCCACACCCAAGCAGTATCTGGATCTGAATGGCCAGCCGCTGATCTGGCATACGCTGGCGGCGCTGCACGCCGTTCCCGAGCTGGATCGCATCGTGGTGGTGATTTCCCGCGAGGACGAGTGGTGGGATGGGTCCGACTGGTCGGCGTTCACGCGCCTGACCGTGCTGCGCTGTGGTGGTGCGAGCCGTGCGCTGTCGGTGCTCAACGGGCTGCTGGCGCTGCACGATGCGGGCGAGCCGGCTGACGACTGGGTGCTGGTGCACGATGCCGCACGACCCTGCCTGGACCCGGCATTGGTGTCGGACATGATTGCCAGGCTGGGGGATCACCCGGTCGGCGGGATTCTGGCGGTGCCTGTGGCTGATACCCTCAAGCTGGCTGGCGAAAAGCAGGCGATTGCCCGGACCCACCCGCGCGACGGCCTGTGGCAGGCGCAAACTCCCCAGATGTTCCGTCTGGGGCCGCTGGCAGATTGCCTGCGCGCCGGCATGGGGCCGGACATTACCGACGAGGCGAGTGCGCTGGAAAAGGCTGGCTATACGCCGCAACTGGTGATGGGCAGCCCGTGGAATCTGAAAGTGACCTACCCGCAAGACCTGCAGCTTGCCAGCCTGATTCTGGCGGCGCATGCCGAACGGAGCGCGCATGGCTGAGGTGCTGGCGCTGCCCGAAGGCAGCAAGGCCGAGCGCTATGCCGCGTTGCTGCCGCAACTCGCGAGCCTTCTGGCGGGCGAGCGCGATCTGATTGCCTGCATGGCCAATGCCGCATCGGTGCTGGCGACAACCTTTGGCTGGCACTGGGTCGGTTTCTATCGCGTGGCCGGGGATGAACTTATTCTTGGCCCCTTCGCCGGCCCGCTGGCGTGCACGCGCATTGCCTTCGGGCGCGGGGTCTGCGGTAGCGCCTGGGCGCAAAACGCCACGCAGCGGGTGTCCGATGTCGATGCCTTTCCCGGTCACATTGCCTGTTCCAGCCTGAGCCGCAGCGAAATCGTCGTTCCCGTGCGCAATGCGGCCGGCGAGGTGATCGCGGTGCTGGATGTCGATGCCAGTGAACTGGCGGCGTTTGATGAGATTGATCAACAGTATCTGGAGCAGCTGGCCGGGCTGTTCAGCAACAAGGAGTAAGGCATGCGTATCGGACAAGGCTGGGACGTACACCGCATGGTGGCAGACCGCCCGCTGATTCTCGGCGGGGTGACGATTCCGTTTGAAAAAGGTTTGCTCGGGCATTCGGATGCCGATGCGCTGCTGCACGCGATTACCGATGCCATTCTCGGTGCGGCTGGGCTGGGCGACATTGGCCGGCATTTCCCGGATACCGCCGAAGAATTCCGGGGGGCCGACAGTCGCGTGTTGCTGCGCGAAGCGCTGCGCCGCGTGCAGGCCGCTGGCTGGCG
This sequence comes from Chitinilyticum piscinae, assembly GCF_015223195.1. Lineage (GTDB taxonomy): Bacteria > Pseudomonadota > Gammaproteobacteria > Burkholderiales > Chitinibacteraceae > Chitinilyticum > Chitinilyticum piscinae. The sequence continues at coordinate 17,814 of NZ_JADFUA010000006.1, forward strand.
CGTGGGCAATGTCGACGCCAGCATCCTGATCCAGCGCCCGAAAATGGCGCCGCACATTCCGGTCATGGTCGAGAATATTGCTGCTGATCTGCAGGTGACCGCCGCGCAGGTGAACGTGAAGGCCAAGACCTATGAAAAGCTCGGCCCCGTGGGCGCGAGCGAAGCGGTCGAAGCGCAGGCTGTGGCGCTGTTGCTGCCGTGCTGATCCGATATGTGCTGGCGCTGGCTGCGTTCGGAATGCTGGCCGGCTGCAGTACGATGGCATCGTTCACGGTGATTAACCGCAGCAGCGCGCCGCTCACGCTGATATTCAGCTGGCGGGATGGCGCGCAGATACCCAAGCAGTGCCAGTTGCGCGTCATTACGGCGGACAAGGCCGTAGAGGACAGGCCGGTCCGTTGCGAAGGCCGGCAGATGACGCTGACGCTGGCACCCGGTGAGCGTAGTCTCGCCACTATCCGCATGCACAATTCTGGCCCGCTGCCAGAGCTGCCGCTGGATTCCTTGCAGTTGCAGGGGGAGCAGGGGGAGCAAACCCTGCAGGGCGAGGCGTTGCTTGGACACTTCGTGCAGCGTGCGCATGCCTATGAGCTTATCTATACCGGGGTAAAGGCAGAAGAATGAAGTCAGTACTGTTAATGATCGCTTTGGTGCTGACGATACCAGCGCACGCCGAGCCTGTTCGTGCCTGTGTTCCTGCTTATGGCGAAGCGCGCTATCAGGATGCCGATGGGAATGGTGACTTATTTGCTGGCCAGCGTTTTGTGGTGAGGCAGTCTAAAACCGGCAAGGTGCTTTACCGCGGGCGAATTGATGCCAGCGGTGTTGCCCGCTGGACGGCAGGATGCAAGGGCGAGAAGCTAACCATTCAGCTCGTGCAGGACTAAGCAAGGATCAGGCAAGGCTTAGTCGAGATCCGGCAATCTGGCGGCCGGCGGGGTGACGTCAAACCACTGCCATTCGCGGGCCAGCTTGACGGCGGTGTCGCGCACCAGCTCGTAGGCGGCCTGCCGGTCGGTGTCGCCATTGATCAGCTGGGCGACAGCGGCGAAATCATCCGGTAGTGCGGCATCGTGCCAGCCGTTGGCCAGGTGGCGTGCCAGCGAGTTGGCAACCAGTACGGTGCGCACGCGGGGTTCGTCACGGAAAGATTCGTCCATCAGATGGGTGATCAGCTTGGGGAAATGCCAGGCATGAGCGAGCGCCATCTGCATGTCCAGTACCGTGGTGCCGAAAATCTGTCGCTGGGCATCACGGCTGCGCAGCCCGGGGTTTTTCTGCTGCAGGAGCATGACTTGCGCGGCCAGCTGCGGGGCTTCGTACCAGACCAGAATTTCTGCCGAGTCGTGCAGCAGTGCTGCGGTCATGACTTCGGCCGGGTCGATGTCATGACGCTGGCTACAGATTGCTTCGGCGTACTTGCTGGCCGCGTAGGCACGGTAGCAGGCCGAGTGGCAGCCATACAGCGCCGGCGGAATCCGCTCGAGCTGCTGCTCGACCGTATTGCCGCTGGAGAGTGCACCGAGAAAGCCCTTGATTCCCAGCATCATCAGCGTACGCTCCAGCGTGGTCACGTCGGTGATCTGCGCATTGTGGCGATGCGCCTGCAGATAGCGCAGGACCTTCAGTGACAGCAGCGGATCATGGCGAATCAATGCCGCGATTTCGCGCACGCTGACTTCTTCCATGCGGCCGGATAATTCCCGCAGTGCTTTAAGCGTGTACTGCAGTAGCGGTATTTCCTGGTGGCTGAAGTAGTCGACCCAGCCGGCGAGGGTTTCGAAACGTTGTTTCAGCATGGCTGCCATCGTGCAGGGAAGGTACTAGCATTATGGCACGCGTGTTGAGAATGGTAGTGATTGCATGGTGTAAGCAGGCGAAAGTGTCGTGCTTTGACCTGAGGAGAAAACATGCCTAGACAGGGATTGCTGGCCTTGTGCTTGCTGGCTGCCAGTGTGCAGGCCGACGAGGTGGTGACGCTGTCGCCACAACACCGCAGTGCTCAGGAGCTGGCCAGCGCCTTGCAGCGGACGTTTCCGGAGGCTGCCTTCACACCGTTTTACCAGCAGTTGCTGGTGCGAGCCCCCGATGCTGCAACCCTGGCACGGATTCGTGAAGTGCTGGCCACGCTGGATCAGGCAGCCCGCAATCTGACGCTGACGGTCGAGCAGCGCCAGGTCGATGATCTGGACGCCTGGGAAGCTGCGGTGCGCGGCAAGGTACTGATCGGCAGCGAGGGCAGCAGCGCGGTCCTCGCGCTGCGGCTGGCGCAGCTCCACGAAGCGACGCGGCTGGTGAATCGTTCGGTGGTGACGACGCAGGATGGCGGGCAGGCATGGATCCAGCTCGGGCAAAGCCGTTATTACCCGGTCTGGAGCTGGTGGCCGGGCTCGGCCTTGCCGGTGCGTGGTGGCCAATGGGTGAGTACAGGTAGCGGTTTCTATGCCCGCCCCCAGCAGCAGGGGGCGCAAATCCGCGTACTGCTTTCGCCGCAGGCCGGGCGTTTCCGTCCCGACGGCAGCATCAGCAGCGCCGGCTCCGAGGCCGAAGTGCTGGTGAGTCCGGGGCAATGGCAGCTGATCGGGGAATCCCGTCAGGAGGGTAGTACCAGCAGCAGCGGCATGACCAGCGGCAATCGCACGCAGCTGCGCAGCTATCAGGTCTGGCTAAAGGTGGATTGATTGGGTATGGCCCTGCAGGCTTTTCTGTTATTGGCCTACATGGCGATACCTTGATGATTATTTCTGCTTTTCGGCCAGCTTGCGCTTCAGCTCCGGCATCAGTGCCAGCATGGCTTTTTCCCCTTCCAGAATCGCGACATTCTTCTGGTCGAAGTCCGCAGCCCCGATCTTGCCGACCTTGGGGCGTACCACCAGATCGGCGCGGGTCATTTCCTGTTCACCCAGCTTTTGCCCCATGATGATGATGGCCTGGTTCACGTTGCCGACCATGCTGTTGGGCTTGCCGTTGGCCGCTTTGCTGGAAATGTCGACGGCAATCACCAGATCGGCACCGAGCTGGCGTGCCGCATCGACCGGCACCGGGCTGACCACGCCACCGTCGATGTAGCGTTTGCCGGCAATCGTGACCGGCTCGAATACCCCTGGAATGCTGCTGGAGGCGCGCACGGCCTGCCCGGTGTTGCCGCTGCCGAAGACCATGCGTTCGCCGGTATCGAGGTTGGTGGCGACGGCGGCAAACGGCTTGGGGAATTTCTCCATGGTCTGGTTTTTCACCAGCGTATTGACGTAATCCTGCAGCTTCTGACCTTTGACCAGTCCGCCCGATAGGAGGCTCACGTCGCGAATCTGGCTTTCATCCAGTGCAAAGGCTTTTTCCTGCAGCTCGAAGCCATTGATGCCGCTGGCGTACAGCGCACCGACGACGCTGCCCGCGCTGGTGCCGGTAACGACGTCGACCTTGATGCCATTGGCTTCCAGCATCTTGATCACGCCAATGTGGGCAAAGCCCTTGGCCGCGCCGCCGCCCAGCGCCAGCCCGATGCGGATTTTTTTCGGCTGGGGCACCGTCGCGGGCTTGGATGGTTCGGGGGCCTCGGTCGTGGCGCAGCCCAGCAGCAGGGCTGTACCAAACAGCAGGGAAAGGAGTGTGCGGCGTTTCATGCGGGAATGATCTCTTCGACTAGGGCGCCCTGTTCGGTGCAGCGCCATTTCACATCCAGGGTATACAGCCGCACGCCATACTGGCGTTGGGCATCATCGGCATACGCAGGCCTCGGATCCTGGGCCAGCACTTCGCGGATCAGCTCGCGCAGCTCGGGATGGCGGCTGTGCAGCGTTGCCAGGGTCAGCTCGGCTGCTGGGGCAAAGATCACCGGCAGCTCGGCTGGCGGGCCGTCGACAAAGCCGCCGCGAGCCTGCGGCTGGCTTTCCACGAAGGGAATATAGGGTTTGATGTCCAGAATCGGTGTGCCATCGACCAGATCGATCCCGCCGAAAGTCAGAGCCACGCCATCGCGGGTGTCGATATCGAGCAGCTCGACCAGCGACAGTCCCAGCGGATTGGGGCGAAACGGGCTGCGGCTGGCAAAGACGCCGACCCGCTGGTTGCCGCCCAGCCGCGGCGGGCGCACCGTCGGACTCCACTGGCCGGCCGTCTGGTGAAACACCCAGCTGAGCCAGACGTGCGAGAACGCGTCCAGTCCCCGTACGGCCTCAGGCCTGGCATAGGGCGCATCCAGGCGCAGAATGCCGCGGGCGTGGGGGGCCAGCCGCGGCTGGCGCGGGATGCCGAACTTGTCCGGAAATGGCGTGCTGATGTGGCCGATGGGCGTGAGGGTGAAAGCGGTACTGGTCATGGCTGGTGCAGGGAATGTCGCAGGCATTGTGCCAAAGCCGCATTCGGGGCGCTTGTGAATTTCTCACAGCCGAATGTGAAACAGGCCACCCGGAGGTGACCTGTCAGTATCTGTGGTGCTGTTTTACAGTCCGTGAATCCAGATGTAGCCAAGCACCAGCGGGGCGATAAAGCCGCATACGATGCGGAGCGCCGGCAGTACCGCGGCAGCCCCTTCTGCCTGCAGCTCCTGGCGGACCCGCGGCCAGATGGCCCAGCCGACAAAGATGGCTGCCAGCAGGCCACCGGCCGGCATCAGCACGTTGGAGGCAATGTAATCCATCAGGTCAAACGGCGTCTTGCCGAAAATCAGCGTCTTTTCCAGCACGCCGAACGACAGCGCCGCCGGGATCGACAGCACGAAGGCACCAAGGGTTATGGCGATTGCTGCCGGCTTGCGCTCCCAGCCGAATTCGTCCATCAGGAAGGCAACAATCGGCTCCAGAATCGAGACCGACGACGTCAGGGCCGCGAACAGCAGCAGGCAGAAGAACGCAACGGCAAACAGCTGGCCAAACGGCATCTTGGCAAAAATCGCCGGCATGGTGATGAAGGTGAGCCCGGGGCCGGCGGCCGGATCGACATCAAAGGCAAATACCGCCGGCAGCACCATCAGGCCAGCCAGCAGGCAGGCCAGTGTGGCGAGTACGGAAACCCAGACGGTAGCGCCGACCAGTTTGGTATCCGGCGAGAGGTAGGAACCGTAGGCGATGATCATGCCGCCGCCGATGGACAACGAAAAGATCGCCAGCCCCATGGCGTCGAGCAGCATGGTCGCGTCCACCTTGCTCCAGTCCGGAGTGAGGAAGTAGGCGACGCCTTCCATTGCACCAGGCAGTGTCAGAGCCCGCGCGATCAGCACCAGCATCAGGAAGAAGAGCGCAGGCATCAGGATTTTGCTCATGCGCTCGATGCCGGCCTGCACGCCGCCCAGCACGATGGCCATGGTAATGCCGAAGAAGGCTGCGCAGTAGAGGATGGCGTCCAGCGGGTCGGCGATGAAGGTGCCGAAGGCCGATTTCAGCGCGGCCGTATCGGCGGTAATGGCTTCCCCGCTGATCGAACGCAGGATATAGGCGATGGTCCAGCCGCCGACCACGCTGTAATAGGACAGGATGATGAAGACACACAGCACCGAGAGTCGCCCGGCCCAGGCCCAGGCCTTGTTCTTCAGCTCGCGGTAGGCCGTGGTGGCCGATTTGCGGGCAGCCCGGCCGATGAGCATTTCGGCAAGCAGCATGCCCACGCCCAGCGTGAAAACGCACACCAGATAGGCAATCAGGAACGCTCCGCCCCCATTTTTACCGGCGATGTAGGGAAATTTCCAGATGGCGCCCAAGCCGACAGCCGAGCCGGCTGCGGCGAGGATGAAGCCCAGTTTCGAGCCCCAGTTGGCACGGGACATGATCACTCCGCTAACAGTTGGACAGCGATCAGTGTGCCCAACTGTAAGGGAGTGGCCAATTGGCGATAGCCCCGATCAGCGGGTTTCGGCCAGCTTCTTCAGCGTGACGTAGTCGGTCTTGCCGGTGCCAAGCAGCGGTATGGCTTCCAGTACGCGGATTTCGCGCGGGATTGCCAGCTCGGTCTGGCCGGTCTGGCGCGCGGCTTCGGCGAGTTGCTCGCGCTTGAGTTCGCGGTCGGTGGTAAACAGCACGATGGCTTCGCCCTTGCTTGCATCCGGCCGACTGCTGGTGGCGTGGCTGTGATCGGGGCTGGCGGTGAGCGCCAGCTTTTCCGAGACTTCCAGCGAAACCATCTCGCCGGCAATCTTGGCGAAGCGCTTGACGCGGCCGACGATGCGCACGAAGCGGTCTTCGTCGAAATCGATCACGTCGCCGGTGCTGTACCAGCCATGCCCGCTTTCGCCGTCGGGGAATTCGAGTACGCCCGGACGCTCGTAGCGCAGATAGCCCAGCATCAGGTTGGGGCCGCGTACTTCCAGCAGCCCGCCCTGTTCAAGGCCGGGTACCGGAATCAGGCGGTGTTCGATCCCTGGCAGCAACTGTCCGACGGTGCCGCTATGGCAGGCCATCGGCGTGTTGACTGCGATTACCGGTGCGCATTCGGTTACGCCGTAGCCCTCCAGAATGCGGATGCCGAATTTCTCCATCCAGACGCGGCGGGTCTCTTCGCCGAGTTTTTCCGCACCGGCCACGACGTAGCGCAGGCGGCCGAAGTCGTAGGGATGTGCGTATTTGGCGTAGTTGGCGAGGAAGGTGCTGGTGCCGAACATCACGGTGCAGTTGCGGTCGTAGATCAGCTCGGGAATCAGGCGGTAGTGCAGCGGGTTGGGGTAGAAGAACACCTTGCAGCCCGTCAGGACCGGCAGCAGTGCCCCAGCCGTCAGTCCGAAGGAATGGAACAGCGGCAGAGCCACCATGAATTTGTCCAGCGGCGTGAAATCGCCGACTGCGCGGATCTGTGCCACATTGGCCAGCAGACTGTCGTGGCTGTGAACGACGCCCTTGGGCTTGCCCTCCGAGCCGGAAGTAAACAGGATCACCGCCGGGTCGTTGGGCTGCTGGTCGACCACACCCATGGCTCGCGGGAAGGTTCGGGCAAACAGGATGCCGAGCTTGTCGAGCAGGGTGATTTCACCGCGCAGGTCTTCCAGATGCTGCACGCGGATGCCGGGTAGATCGGCAATCAGGTCGTCGAGTTTACCCTTGGCGATGAAGCTGCGCGAGGTAAGGATAGTCTTGACCTGGGCGGCCGTACATGCTGCGATAATGCCGTCGCGGCCTGCTGTGTAGTTGAGCATGGCCGGTACGCGACCGCGGGCGGAGAGCCCCAGTACCAGTGCCACGCTACCGACGGCGTTGGGCATCAGCACGCCGACATGTTCACGCGGGCTGGTGTGGCGCTCGGTCAGGCGTGCCAGCGCGGCGATCTTGGTGGTCAGGCTGCCATAGGTCTCTTCGACCATGTTGATGTCTTCGGCCAGGCGGAATTTGCGTCCGAAGCTGTCGCGAGCATCGCAAAATGCCTGATACAGCGTGCGGCGCGGGCGGGTTTGCACCAGCATGTTTTGCAGCAACTGGCGCATGGCTTCGCCGGCACGGCGCCGGCGCGCCTTGGCATTCGGCCCTTCCGGCATGGGCAGCGCGGTGGGGGCCAGCACATGCAGGCTGATCTTGGGCAGCATGTGCAGCGGGTAGAGTCCCGAGAGGCGGCCGAAATAGCTGTGCGCGGCACCGCTGATGCGTACGGGCACGATGCGTGCGCCGGTTTTTGCGGCAACGAAGGCCGCGCCGTCGTAGACCTTCATCAGCGAACCGGTGTCGGTGAGGCGGCCTTCGGGGAAGATGACCACGTTTTCGCCCTTTTCCAGCAGGCGGATCACGGCCTTCATCGCCAGCGGATTGGCGGGTTCAACCACCAGATGCGGCACATTGGCCAGCGCCAGGCGGAACCAGCGGTTTTTCATGACCTGCGCGTGCACGACAAAGGTGGCGCGTACCGGCAGAAACAGCCCCAGCAGCAGGCCGTCGAGAAAGGACTCGTGGTTGGCGACAATCAGTGTCTTGGGCGGGCCGAACACGGACTGGTCTCCGCGCACTTCGACGCGGAACAGAAAATGCATCAGCAGACGCAGAACGAACTTGAACATGGGCGTTACCCGGAATGATGACCACAGCGGTCAGTGATTCTAGTCTGCATGAAAGGAGGGTGGTATGGAAATGACATGCGCTGTTGGTCAGAATCTGCACCCATGCGGGGCAGATTCTGCCGTGCGAGAAGAGCTTTTCTGGGTATACTTCTGAGTGCTAATCCCTAAATAAATTTCAGGCGCATACATTGATGGGTATGTGACTAGAGATAGCGCCGTAGTTCTTCCGGCGTGTCATCGTGGTCGCCATGCGGGTGGTGTTCCCAGACCTTGACGTAAACATCACGGGTTTTGATGTTGTGCTCGGGGATGTCGAGGTTGTCGCGCTGTACATCCTCGCAGTAGTGCGCGAGTGCCCGCCTGATCTTCTGCATGATGCTGCCGTCCAGATGGAAGCCGGCAGCCAGCAGGCCATTTTCCAGACTCTCCAGTGTGTGCTCGGTAATCTGGTAGCTGACGGTGATGCTGTGTTTTTCCGGATGAGCCTGAGCGATCACGCCCGGCAGTCGCCCTAGATAGCGGGCGGCCTGAACGGCCTGATCGGTGGGCAGGTGATAGAACACGATTTCGCGCTGCTTGAGCAGTTCGCCAGACGGTTTCATGATGCCTCCTTGGTCGCAGCCCCTTGCGGCCTCTGACTCAATGTAGGCTTTGCCACCGGAAAAAGCACGCTGCAATGCAATAAGCCTTATCGTTTTTGCCGATAAGCTGTCGCCGCAAAGCACAACGCCCCCGAAGGGGCGTTGTTTGCTGCCTGATGGCAGAGATCATTTTTTGATGGCGGGAGCCGAAGCGGCCTTCTGCATGAGCAGTTGTTGCACCTTCAGTACGCTGATGGCCTGTTGCAGCTGGTAGTCGTTCTTCGAGGCCAGCTCGCGGGTGGCAATGAAGTCATCTTCGCTGGTTTCGCTGGCCTTCAGTCGCGGCTGTTTTGCTGGCGCTGGTGCCGGAGTTGCCGTGGCGGCCGGTTTGCTGCCATTTTTCTTGCCGGCTTCACTGTCGGTCGGGTTGTCCAGATGGCCCGCGAGGTCGGCCTCGGTCAGGCGCCAGCCTGCGGCGTCATCACCCTTGCTGTTCAGCGTGGCTTCCTTGACCTCGATGTCCGGTGTGATCCCCTTGGCCTGAATCGAGCGGCCTGCCGGCGTGAAGTACTTGGCGGTGGTCAGCTTCAACGCGGTCTTGCTGTCGATCGGCAGGATGGTCTGTACCGAGCCCTTGCCAAAGGATTGCGTGCCGACAATTAGGGCGCGCTTGTGATCCTGCAGTGCGCCAGCGACGATTTCCGATGCCGAAGCCGAACCGCCGTTGATCAGTACGACCAGCGGTACCGATTTCAGCTCTGGCGGCAGACCGGCCAGCTCATCCTTGCCGCCGCGGCTGTAGTAATCCTTGCTGGCGTAGAGCTTCATTTTGGCGTCCGGGGTGCGGCCGTCGGTGTAGACCACTAGGGCATCCTTGGGCAGGAAGGCCGCGGAGACGCCAACTGCGCCATTGAGCAGGCCGCCCGGGTCGTTGCGCAGATCCAGCACCAGCCCTTTCAGCGGAGCCTTGTTTTCCTTGTACAGATTGCTCAGTGCTTCACCGAGCATCTTGGTGGTGTGTTCCTGGAATTGGGTCACCCGCACGTAGCCGATTCCCGGCTCGGCCAGCTTGGACTTCACCGAAACCACCTTGATGATGGCGCGCTTGAGGGTGAAGGTCAGCGGTTTGCTTTCGCCCTTGCGCATCACGGTCAGGGTGACCTGGGTACCCGGCTTGCCGCGCATCTTGCTCACGGCTTCATTCAGTGCCAGGCCCTGTACCTGGGTGTCGTCGATCTTGACGATGTAGTCGCCCGCTTTCACACCGGCACGGAAAGCCGGCGTGTCTTCGATCGGGCTGACCACGCGGACCAGACCGTCTTCCATGTTCACTTCCAGGCCGAGGCCGCCGAACTCACCCTGCGTGCTTTCCTGCAGATCCTTGAAGGCTTCGGCGTCGAGATAGCTGGAGTGGGGGTCAAGCCCGGAGACCATACCCTTGATCGCTTCGTTGATCAGCTTCTTGTCTTCGACCGGTTCGACATAGCTTTGCTTGATCAGGCCGAATACCGTGGAGAAGGCGCGCAGTTCGTCGACGGGCAGCGAAGTGCCGGTTTCCTTGTCCGCAATCGCGGTGAAGGACAGGCTCAGTACCGTGCCCAAGCCGGCGCCGGCCAGCAGCAGGGCAATCTTGCCGAAGCGGTTGCGGGAAGCAGGGGTAGTGCTAGATGGCATCTGTTTTTCCTGAGGGATCAACCAGCCCAGCTCATCGGGTCTAATGGCCGGCCATTTTGTCTGATTTCGAAATATACACCCGTTTCGCCCATTCCACCGCTATTGCCGCTGGTGGCGATGGCATCGCCGGCGCTGACAGGGTCACCCACCTGCTTGAGCAGGCTTTCATTGGCACCATACAGGCTCATGTAGCCGCCACCATGGTCGACGATGATCAGGTTGCCAAAGCCGCGCAGCCATTCGGCAAACACGACCCGGCCGGTGGCCACGGCGTGGACCGGCACACCCCCCGCGGTCTGGATGAACACGCCTTTCCAGCTGCCACCTTCGCCGCGGCTGCTGCCAAAGCGCCCGGTGATGCTGCCCTTGGCCGGCAGACGTAGTTTGCCCTTGAGGGCCGCAAAGCGGGCGGCGGCCTGGCTGCTGTCGGGGAGTTCGTCGACTTGCTGCGGCTGCACGGCGGGGCGTGGCGGTACCGGTTTGCCGCTCTGGCGGGCTTTCTGCTCCGCCAGCGCCTGCTCGCGGGCACGTTTTTCTGCTTCCGCTTTCCGGCGGGCCGCTTCACGAACCCGGTCGGCTTCCTGCTTTTTGAGCAGTGCATTGAGCCGGTCAACCAGTGCGGTCAGGCGCTTTTCATCGGCCTGCAGTTTCTCCAGCTGGTTGCGCTGGCTGTCGATGCGCTGCGAAAGCTGGCGCAGCAATGCCTGCTTGCGGGCTTGCTGCTCCAGTAGCGAGGTTTTCTGGAGGGCTTGTTCACGGGCCAGTTGCTGCAGAGCTTCGTTGCGCAGGCGGATTTCTTCTGCCAGCGCGTTGAGTTCGTCGAGCTGTTGTGCCAGACGCTCTGCCAGTTGCTGCTGTGCCAGGGAGAGGTAGCGCAGGTAGCCGAGATTGCGGCTGACCTGGTTGGGGTCCTGCTGGTCGAGCAGCAGGCGCCATGCTTCGACATTCCCGGCCTTGTAGCGGGTGCGCAGCAGCTCGGCCAGCCGCTGCCGGCTGCGGTCGATGCTTTGACGGGTGCGGCTGATGTCGCTATTGAGGCGGGCCAGCTCCTGTTCGCTCAGCTGGCGCTCGCTGGCCAGATTGCCCAGCACACGGTTGGCTTCGGAAATGGCGCTTTCGGATTCCTTGAGCGCATCGGCTGCTTCGGCACGATTGGCTTCCGTGCTGGCCAGTTCCTTGCGGATTTGTGTCATCTGGCCGCGCAGGTCTTTCAGCTCGTCCTGTCGGGCTGCCGTTTCCTGCTTGGTAACGGCAAACACCGCCGGGCTGCCAAGCAGCGCGGCGGTGCAGGAGAGTGCGAGAAAATGCAGGCGCACGTCTTACAGGAAGTGAATCAGCGAACGGCCGTTCATTTCTTCAGGTTGGGGCAGGCCCATCATGGCCAGCAGCGACGGGGCGATGTCCTTCAATGCGCCGCCCGGAGCCAGGCGGGCAGGGCGGCCGACGTAGCAGAACGGCACCAGATCGGTGGTGTGCTGGGTGTGTGCCTGGCCAGAGCTCGGGTCGTACATCATTTCGCAGTTGCCGTGGTCAGCGGTAATCAGCACTTCACCACCGGCGGCCAGCATGGCATCCACGACGCGGCCGACGCAGGAGTCCAGCGTTTCGACAGCCTTGATGGCCGCCGGCAGGATGCCGGTGTGGCCAACCATGTCGCCATTGGCGAAATTGCAGAAGATGGCGTCGTACTGCTTGCTCTGGATCGCTTCGATCAGCTTGTCGGCTACTTCGTTGGCGGACATTTCCGGCTGCAGGTCATAGGTGGCGACCTTGGGACTGGGCACCAGTACACGGTCTTCGCCCGGGAATTCCTTTTCTTCGCCACCGGAGAAGAAGTAGGTCACGTGCGGGTACTTTTCGGTTTCGGCAATACGCATCTGCTTGAGGCCCAGATTGCCGAGGTATTCGCCGATGCTGTTCTTCACCTTGGCCTTGGTGTAGGCCACCGGATGGTTGTAGGCCGAGCCGTAATCGGTGGCAGTACAGAAGTAGCTGAAGGCCACGCGGCGCTGGGCATGCTCGAAATCGCTGAAGCTGGCATCGGTCAGTGCTGTGGTGATCTGGCGGGCGCGGTCGGCGCGGAAGTTCATGAAGATTACGGCATCGCCGTCTTCCATGCGCACCGGTTCACCCACAACGGTAGCGGAAACGAACTCGTCGTTTTCGTCACGCTCGTAGGCGGCCTTCAGGCCGTCAATTGCCGTGGCGGCGCTATACAGGCCAACGCCGTCGACAATCAGGCGGTAGGCCGGTTCGACGCGCTCCCAGCGCTTGTCGCGATCCATCACCCAGTAGCGGCCAACGATGCCGGCGATCTTGGCGTTATTGGCATCACAAACTGCCTGCAGGCGGTTCAGATAGAGTTCGGCACTGCGCGGCGGGGTGTCGCGGCCGTCCAGGAAGGCGTGCACGATGATGTTCTTCACGCCGGCGGCGGCGGCGGCTTCGATCATGCCGTGGATGTGGTTTTCGTGGCTGTGGACGCCGCCGTCTGACATCAGGCCCATGATGTGGAGTGCCTTGCCGTTGGCCAGTACGGTGTCAACCGCGGCCTTCAGGACCGCGTTCTGCCCCAGGGTCTTGTCGGCGACATCGCAGTCGATGCGGCTGATGTCCTGCTGTACGATCCGGCCGGCGCCAATGTTCAGGTGGCCCACTTCGGAGTTGCCGAACTGGCCTGCCGGCAGGCCGACATGCTGCTCGGAGGCGTTGATGGTGGTGAGCGGGTACTGGCTGAACAGGCGGTCGAAATGGTGCTTGCGGGCGAGCAGAATCGCGTTGTCGTCGCCGCCGGTGCGGTAACCGAAGCCGTCAAGAATCAGAAGCAGAACGGGAGTAACTTGCTGGGCCATTGATTTTTATCCGAAGTTGGGGCAAATAACTGACAACCGGTCGCGCCGCTGGCGCCGTAAGGTTGCGAGCCGATTTCAAACACGGGTAGTATTCTAGCGCATTGTCCGGATTGACAATGCGGTTTGCGCAGTATTGCTGATCTGGCTCAGACCTGAATTCGGCGGTGACTGGCTCTGCCCGTGCAGCCTGATGGACAAATTAGAAAGATAAACACCATGAACTCGCTGATTGATATCCAGGACGATGCGCTCATCGAACAGACCTCCCGCGCCATGAAGGCCATGTCGCACCCGCTGCGCCTGAAAATCGTCTGCGTGCTGGGCGACAAGGAAGTCAGTGTGCAGGATATTGTCGAACAGGTTGGCACCACCCAGTCCAATATCTCCCAGCATCTGGCGCTGATGCGCGAGAAGGGCGTACTGCGCACCCGCAAGGACGCCAATCGTGTCTACTACCGTGTTGGTGATCTGCGTACGCTGGAAGTGATCGGCATGCTGCGCGACGTCTTCTGCGGCTTCTAGATTTATCGGCCAGGCGCTTGCGCCGCATGGCCCGAGTTTTGCTGCCCTTATTTCCCGAGCGCCTTGTCCAGCTCCGGTGCCAGCGCTGCAGCGCTGACCGGCCCCTGCTGGCTGAACAGGAGTCGGCCCTCGCCGTCATACAATGCCGTGTAGGGTATACCTTTGCTTGTATTCCCCTGGGAATGCATGATTTTGCCGATTTCAAGGCTATCCCCTGTGATTACCGGGTAGTTCAGCGGAATCCGTTGCATGAAAGTGCGGATGGCGGCGGGCTGATCCAGTGCAACCCCGACGAACTGGATCTGCTGGCCATAGCGCTGATGCAAGCGGTTGAGTGCTGGGATTTCCTCGCGACACGGGGCGCACCAGCTGGCCCAGTAGTTAACAAGCAGCGGGCGTGCCGGGAGCTGGCGCGCCAATGGCTGTCCAGACAGGGTTCTGGCGCCCGCCTGCTGCAATTCCGCCAGCGGATCCTGCGTGCGGCTGCAGGCCGCCAGCAGGATGGTTGCCAGCACGGGGATCAGTGCATGTTTCATGGCTCGGGAGTTCCGGGCAGGGCGGCGATAAACCCGTCGGGTGGCAGAAAGCCGATCAGGCGCTTGTCCTGTTGCTGACCATCCCGCGTGATGAATAGGATCGCCGGAGGCCCGAACAGGCCATAGCGCTGCAGCAGCTCGCGTGCAGCGGCATCGTTGCCGGTAACGTCCACCCGCAGCAGTCGGTAGGGCTGCAGGGCCTGTTGAACTTGCGGGTCGGGGAAGGTGTTGCGCTCCATCTCGATGCAGCTGATGCACCAGTCGGCATAGAAATCGATCAGAAGTGGCTGGCCCTTGGAGGCTGCGATTTCGCTGTCGAGCTGCTGTGGTGTCGTGACGGTGACAAAGCGCCCGGCGCTGGCCGTGCTGTGCGGTGCGGGCAGATAGCGCAGCCAGAGGGGTTGCGATACCCAGAGCGCCACGCCCAGCAGAATCACGCCAAAGACTTTGCGGATGCCGTTCATCATGCGGCCGGACAGGCGTGGCAGGATAGTGCCGCCAAAAAAGCCGATCAGCAGCAGCGGCGCGCCCATGCCCAGAGCGAGGCTGTACAGGCTCAGCCCCCCTTGCAACAGGTTCCCGCTCTGCCCGATGTAGGCGAGGGCCGCTGCCAGTGGTGGCGCCATGCAGGGACCGACCAGTAGCGCCGAGAGTACCCCCATCAGAAATACCGAACCGAAGTGTCCTCCCGGAAGGCGCTGGCTGAGCGACTGAATGCGCGATTGCAGGCTGGAAGGCAGCTGCAGTTCGAAGGCGCCGAACATCGCCAGCGCCATCACGACAAAGAAGCCGGCGAACACGGCAATGACCCACGGCTGCTGGAAGGCCACGACCAGAAGCGTGCCACTGGCGGCGGCCAGCAGGCCGGCGGCTGTGTAGCTCAATGCCATGCCCTGTATGTAGCTGAATGTCAGTGCTGTGGCGCGCCAGCGGGATATACCCTGTTGACCGAGAATGATGGCAGAAATGATGGGGATGAGCGGGTAGAGGCAGGCGGTCAGCGATAGCCCGAGTCCTGCGAGGAAAAATAGCCCCAGTGTGAGCCAGAGTTCGTCACGGACAAACGTGCTCTCGGTGGCGCTGCCCGCTGGGCGTGCCCCCAGCAGTCGGCCGAGTTTGCTGCCATCGCTGCCATCCAGTGTCAGGGTGGCGCTTTGCGGCGGGTAGCAGACTCCGGCATCGGCGCAGCCCTGGAAATTCACCGTGATCCGGTCTTGCGGTGTCAGGCTGGCAGGGCTGCTGGCCGTCAGTGCCAGCTGATGACTGTAGGTGGTGGTGCGGCCAAAGTAGGGGTCGTCCTTGACCTTGCCGGGCGGAAACTCGGCAGCAAGGGTTTGGCCATTGTGCTGGATGCTGATGCGGTCGCGATACAGGTAATACCCGTCCGCTATCTGCCATTGCACGGTGATGTGCCGGGCATCGATAAGCCGGGCGCTGGGAATGAAGGCTTCTTCGGGTGGAAGCAGGTTGCTGCCGCTCGTGCTGGCGTACGCGCCGGCAGCGAGCAGCAGCATCAGCAGCGCGCTGCGGCAGAATAGAATCAGGGTTTGCATGTATGAACCCAGTCCAGATAAGCGGGTAGGCCCGCACTCAGGGGGATGGCAATGATTTCGGGCACTTCGTAAGGGTGCAGTTCGTGCAGGCGGGCTTGCAGCTCCGGGTAGCGCGCCGCAGTGGTTTTGATCAGGAGCGGTATTTCCCGGCTGCTTTCAATGGCATCCTGCCAGCGGTAGATGGACTCGCATGCGGGCAACAGGTTCACGCAGGCGGCGAGATGTTCAGAAATTACCGTTTGCGCCAGTTGCTTCGCTAGCGTTTCATCGGGACAATTGCACAGCACCAGCCAGACTGTTTCAGGGGAATGCATGCCGTATCTGATCCTTTTTCTGTTGATTATTTATCCGGTGGCCGAAATCGCCCTGATGTCGGCGGCTGTTGATGCCATTGGCTGGGGCTGGGTGCTGACCGGTATTGTCGGCTCGTTCGTACTGGGCGTCACCATGATCCGCCAGTATCGTCTGGCTTTTGCGCTGACGTTGATGAAAGATCTGCGCAGCGGTCAGGTCGGGCCGGGTACCCTGTTTGCACTCGCCCGCTATTATATTGCAGCCGTGCTGCTGATTCTGCCCGGGCTAGGTGGGGACGTGCTGGGGCTGTTGCTCTTGTTGCCCTGGCGCTGGAAAACCCCAGCTGCGCCGCAGCGCCCCGTACCGGATGATGTGCTCGAGGGTGAATACCGCGAAGTGCGTGATGGGCGTCAGTCGCTGGAAGACCGGCGCGACTGAGCCTTGCTTATGGGGTGAGAAGTGTCTGCGGGGCGATCTTGCTGCCGTGGATGGCAACGCGCTTCTGGCGCGAGCCCGCTCCACTGAGCAATTCGACCTGACGCAGGGGCACTGCGAAATGCTCGGCAAGCCAGGCCAGCAGGCTCTGGTTGGCCTTGCCGTCAACCGGGGGCGCGGCAAGGCGGATTTTCAGGGCCTCCCCATGCAGTCCGGCGACCGCGGTCTGTTTCGCGCCAGGCTGGATGTGTAGTTGCAATGTGATGCACTCCCCCTGCAGCCGGTACCAGTGAACCGTGCTCATCAGCTGGGCAGGCGAACCTGATAGAGCAGGTATTTCTCGAAATCGGCGACAAACACGTTGAGAAACAGCTGGATCAGCAGGATCAGAATCAGCGGGGTGATGTCTACACCGCTGATCGGTGGGATGATGCGGCGCAGCGGGCGCAGGAATGGGGCGGTCAGCCCGTTGAAAACCGGCATCATCGGATGATACGGCGTAACCCATGACAGGATGGCCTGCCCGACGGCTGCGGCAAACAGCAGGTACAGCGACATCTTGAAGAGTTCGAGCAGGGCTGCTGCCAGCAGTGCCAGTTGCGAAAACACATCGGCGAACAGATAGGGCCACGGCGACAGCCATAGCAGGCTGAAGTGCATAAGGTATGCCGTCAAGGCAGCGATTAGAAGCGAGCTGCTGTCATATACCCCTATGGGTTTTATGATGCGCCGCGCCGGCAGGACAATCCAGTTGGTCAGTGCCAGTACGAACTGCCCGATCGGCTGCTTGAACGGGATGCGCGCAGCCTGCAGGTAGAAACGTGCCAGCAGCAGCAGGACCAGAAAGTCGCCCAGCGTGTGGAGCAGAAAAGAGAGCGTTTCACGCAACAGCTGAGGCATCGTGGCTTACTCCTGCGGGTCGCGCCCGAGCTCTTCACCCAGTTCGCGCGAGCGTGCGGCGGCGGCGGAGGCGGCGGCAATGATGGTGGCACGAACCTGGCTGGTTTCCAGTGCATTGATGGCCCGTTCGGTTGTGCCCCCCTTGGAGGTCACCTTGTGTCTCAGGGTTTCGGCATCGTCGCTGCTATTCATTGCCAGTTTGATGGCCCCGGCAAAGGTCTGGTATGCCAGCTTGCGGGCGGTGTCCTGATTGAAGCCTTGGGCGCGTGCTGCTGCCTGCAGTGCTTCGATGAAATAGAAGACATAGGCCGGACCACTGCCGGAGATGGCGGTGATGCCGTCTAGTTCACTTTCTTTGTCGACCCAGACTACGTCACCGATTGCCGCCAGAATCGCTTCGGCCTGCCGGCGGTCAGCATCCGTGGCGCCGGCGCTGGCCAGCGCGCCCGAAATCCCAGCCTGCACCAGCGCGGGGGTGTTGGGCATGACGCGCACCAGACGGCCGTGACCGCCCAGCCAGCGGCCGAGTGTTTCGAGCTTGATGCCGGCCGCAATCGAGATGACCAGTGCGCTGCCGATCTGGGGGGCCAGCGCTTCAGCCACACCGCGCATTTGCTGCGGCTTGACAGCCAGTACAATGATGTCGCTGGCGGGGATGGCTGTTCCAGGTTCCGCGACATTGACCTGCCAGTCCTGCTGCAGTTGCTGGCGCTTGTCAGCATCAGGTTCTATGACCAGAACGTCCTGGCCACGGTAGCCGCGCTGCATCAGGCCGCCGAGAATGGCGATGGCCATGTTGCCGCCGCCGATAAATGTCAGCTTCATTGTTTTCTTATCCCTTGGCGGTGCGAGCGCCAAAAATCGCGGTTCCAATACGAACCATGGTTGAGCCTTCGCGGATGGCCAGTTCCAGGTCACCGGACATCCCCATGGACAAGGTATCCAGTGGCAGAGCATCCGTTGCGCGGAGCTGCTCCTGCAGCTGCCGCAGCAGGGCAAATTGTTGCGATAGTGCTTCTTGTCCGGCGTCCGGATCGGGGATGCACATCATTCCGCGTAACTGCAGATTCGGCAAGCGGGAAATTGCCCTTGCCAGTGCGGGAGCCTCTGCAGGGCGGACCCCCGATTTGCTCTGTTCGCCCGATACATTCACCTGCAGGCAGACCTGCAGCGGGGCGAGATGTTCCGGGCGCTGCTGTGAGAGGCGCTCGGCGATCTTCAGTCGGTCAACCGAATGCACCCAGTCTGCCGTTTCGGCAACGATCCTGGTTTTATTGCTTTGCAAAGGGCCGATGAAGTGCCATACCAGATCAGGGCAGTCAGAAAGTGCCGCAGCTTTCTCTTGCAGCTCCTGTACGTAATTTTCGCCAAAGTGCCGCTGGCCGAATTCATAGAGTTCACGCACGGCACTGGCGGGGAAGGTCTTGCTGACTGCGAGCAAGGTGATGGCATCAGGCTGGCGGGCACAAGCCGTTGCGGCAATCCCGATGCGGCTCTGCACGCCTTGCCATGCTGTAAAAATCGTTGTCATAATGCGTCAGACTGCATCCTGCTTGACCGTCAGCCGGTCAGGTTTCGCGCCAGATGGGCGCAACGAGGAAGAGATTATAAATGGATATTTCCGAACTCTTAGCGTTTTCCGTCAAGAACAAGGCTTCCGACTTGCACCTGTCCGCCGGTTTGCCGCCGATGATCCGCGTTCATGGTGACGTGCGCCGGATCAATCTGCCGCCGATGGAGCACAAGGAAGTGCACGACATGGTGTATGACATCATGAACGACGGTCAGCGCAAAACTTACGAAGACACGCTCGAGTGTGACTTCTCGTTCGAAATCCCGAATCTGGCGCGTTTCCGGGTCAATGCCTTTGTGCAGAACCGCGGTGCCGGTGCGGTATTCCGGACCATTCCCTCCAAGGTGCTGACCCTGGAAGAGTTGAACTGCCCGCGGGTCTTCCAGGATATCGCGATGAATCCGCGCGGTCTGGTGCTGGTAACAGGCCCAACCGGTTCCGGGAAGTCGACGACGCTGGCCGCGATGATCAACTACGTGAATGAAAACGAATACGGTCACATTCTGACGGTCGAAGACCCGATCGAATTCGTTCATCAGTCGAAAAAGTGCCTGATCAATCAGCGGGAGGTCGGCCCGCACACCCTGTCGTTCTCCAATGCGCTGCGCTCGGCCTTGCGTGAGGATCCGGACGTGATTCTGGTGGGTGAAATGCGTGATCTCGAGACCATCCGGCTGGCGCTGACCGCAGCGGAAACCGGACACTTGGTGTTCGGGACCCTGCATACCTCGTCTGCGGCCAAAACCATCGACCGGGTGGTTGACGTTTTTCCGGCCGCCGAAAAGGAAATGGTTCGCTCGATGCTGTCCGAATCGCTGCGCGCCGTGATTTCCCAGACGCTGCTCAAGACCAAGGACGGTTCGGGGCGTGTTGCTGCGCATGAAATCATGATCGGCATTCCTGCGATCCGGAATCTGATCCGCGAAAACAAGGTTGCCCAGATGTATTCCTCCATCCAGACCGGCCAGCAGTATGGCATGCAGACACTTGATCAGTGTTTGCAGACACTGGTGCAGCGCAATGTCGTCTCGATTGCCGATGCGCGAACCAAGGCCGCTGTGCCGGACAATTTCAAGGGGTAAGGTGGCGCAATGGAAAAGGAACAAGCGGCGAAATTCATGCATGACTTGCTGCGCCACATGCGCAGCAAGAATGCGTCTGACCTGTTCATTACCGCGGATTTTCCTCCCGCGATGAAAATTGACGGCAAGGTCACGCCGGTGTCGAATCAGGTGCTGACCGCACAGCACGCCAAGGAGCTGGCGCGCTCCATCATGAATGACCGTCAGGCAGAAGATTTCGAAGCGACCAAGGAATGCAACTTCGCGATCAGTCCCGGCAATCTGGGGCGCTTCCGGGTCAATACTTTCATGCAGCAAGGCCGTGTCGGTATGGTGCTGCGGACCATCAATTCCGAGATTCCCAAGCTCGAAGAGCTTGGCCTGCCGCCGGTCTTGGAAGATATCGCGATGACCAAGCGTGGCCTGGTCATTTTTGTCGGTGGTACCGGTTCGGGCAAGTCGACCTCGCTGGCTGCGATGATCGGGCATCGCAACGACAATGCCTACGATCACATCATTACGATTGAAGACCCGATCGAATACGTGCACGAGCATAAAAAGTCGATCATTACCCAGCGCGAGGTCGGTGTGGATACCGATAGCTGGATGAATGCGCTGAAAAATACGCTGCGTCAGGCGCCGGACGTGATTCTGATCGGTGAAATCCGCGATCGAGAGACCATGGACTACGCGATTGCTTTCGCGGAAACCGGCCACCTCTGTATGGCGACCCTGCATGCCAACTCGTCCAATCAGGCGCTGGACCGGATCATCAACTTTTTCCCGGAAGAACGCCGTTCGCAGTTGCTGATGGACCTGTCTTTGAACCTGCGGGCGTTTGTATCCCAGCGC
The DNA here is from genome assembly GCF_015223195.1 of Chitinilyticum piscinae. Classification (GTDB taxonomy): domain Bacteria; phylum Pseudomonadota; class Gammaproteobacteria; order Burkholderiales; family Chitinibacteraceae; genus Chitinilyticum; species Chitinilyticum piscinae. The sequence continues at coordinate 38,616 of NZ_JADFUA010000006.1, forward strand.
CTGGTTCCGCATCGTTCGGGTAAGGGGCGGGTGGCTGCAGTAGAGGTGATGCTGAATTCCCCGCTTATTTCCGAGCTGATCTTCGATGGCAAGGTGCACGAGATCAAGGAAATCATGAAGCGTTCGCGCGAGATCGGCATGCAGACCTTTGACCAGTCCCTGTTTGATCTGCATGAAGCCGGCAAGATCAGCTATGAAGATGCCCTGCGCAATGCCGACTCGGTGAATGATCTGCGACTGCAGATTAAACTGCATGGAAGTGATGCCAAAAATCGCGATATGCTCGGATCGGGGCTCGAGCATCTGGATATTGTCTGATCCCGGTTTGTCTGTGGGTCCTGCATTCTGTTAACTAGATTAAGAAGATCAATTTGTTCAGCTGGCGCAATTCAGTCGCAGTTCTCGTTGCCTTGGGGGTGGGAAGTCCCCTAGCCAGTTCCGCAACGCTCGGCGATATCCGGGTGCTCTCGGCGCTCGGGGATCGTTTTTCGGCTCAAATCCAGATCAATACTGCGCCAGGTGAGGAGCTGAGTGCTTCTTGCTTCAGGCTGGTCCGGCCCGTTGTCTCCTCTGACGAGCCAATGACTGTATTGGGTTCAGCCAGTTTGCGCCTGTTGCAATTGAATGACTCGACTTCGATCTTGCAGGTGCGTGGTGCGGATGCGGTGCAGGATCCTCTGCTGCGTCTGGCAATCCGCTACCGTTGTCCTGGCAGTGAAAGCCAGGATTTCCAGCGCGAATATCATGTCCTGCTGGATCCGCGCGACTATGCCAGTTATGTTGTGTCCGATGCCTTGCCGCAAGCGCGAGGCACTGCACGTACCGCAGACGGAAGTGCTCCGCGTCGCGCGCTTCCTGCGCGCGGGGGCACCTGGTTGACGCGTAGCGGCGATACCGTCAACAGCATCGCGCGCAGCTATACCTCTTCCGATGGCCGAGCTCGGCAGGACTTCATCCAGCGTCTCTACGATCTTAATCCCGACTTGCCTCAGTCACCAAACGCCAGGCTTGAGGCTGAGATTGCTGTTCGCATTCCTGATGCACAGCAGGCAAGCCCGATGAGCTTGCCTACCCTCAAGCCTATCCCTGTGCCGGCTGATCCGGAGGCTCGGCCAAGTTTGTCACTCGGCGCCGCTCCTGTGCTTGCAGATGCGCCGGTGCAAAAGATTGATTCGGGCCAGTATTCCCTGCAATTGTCTGCCCCTGTACTCGGCCCTGCCGGCAGTAAACTGACCCCGGAGCAGACCCTGGAGTTGCGCCAGCGTTTACTGAATCTGGATGCCGATGATCAGGCTGCAGCGACCTTGCAATTGAAATATCAGATCAGCCAACTGCAAAAGCAGTTAAACGATCTGCGGCAGCAACAGGCGGCGACTGGGCAGCCCGTGGCGGCGAATGCGGCGTCAGCCGGGTTTGCCTGGTACTGGGTACTGCTCCCGCTGTTGGTGCTATTTGGCTTGCCGGTCATTTTCCTGATTTGGCGCAGGCGCCAGATCAGGACGGATGCGGCGAAAGAAGTCTTTACCACGGCGACCATCGCCTCCTCGATGTCGCGTCTGCCGCCGCGAGAAGCCGCGCGCGGGGAGATGAATAGCCAGTTGCCTGACTATGCCGCGTCTACGGGTTTTGATATCAGCGAAATTGCTGTTCCTGTGCATCGCGGTGCCGGAGGTGCGTGGGATGATGCTGGCGATTCACAGATGGATGTCATCCAGCCCGGAAACGTGGCGGAAGAGGCGCAGCTGCTGCTTGATCACGGCTTGAGCCAGCAGGCCATCAATCTCCTTCTGCATGAAATCCAGAGCTATCCAGCAGCATTGGCGCTGTGGATGAAACTCTTCGGAGTATATGTGCAGCTAGGAATGAAAGATGCGTTCCAGGAGCGTGCCGTTGCCTTCCGTTTGCAATTCTCCAGTGATAGCTTGTGGCAGCAGGTGCAGGAGCTCGGGCGGGATCTTGAGCCGGAAAACCCCTTGTATCGTTCGCTGGATGCGCAGCATGAGCAGCAGTTCAACGTCATGCATCCTCCTCCTGTCAACGCAGGCGATACTGCCGGTGCAATGGGCGATGCGGCCCTCTTTGCCTCGCTCATGCATGATCAGGCGGGGTTGCCCCCCCCAGAGATGAGAGTTGGAGTTGATCCCGAAAGTAAAGACAAGTCTCACCATTTGGATCACGCTCTGGAATTTTCGCTGGACGAGGAGCTCACTGCGACCGCACCTCCTGATGCCGAGCTGGAACTGCCGCCAATGATGCCGCAGGCTGTTTCCCGTCTACCGGTTTTTGTCAGCGATGATCCGGCAATGCAGGATATTGCCCGAATGCTTGAAGCCGGTCAGCAGGATGAAGCGATGGGTAAACTGGAACTGATGCTCTACAAGGGGTCGCTGGATCAGAAGCTCCAGGCTGCCAAATGGGTTGATCTGATTGCCCCCCATCTGCCGCCCGGCCGCCTCTGATCAAGTAAGTGCTTTTCAGGTGACTGGCTGTGTTTCCAGTACCTTGGCAAGATAATGTCCTGTGTGGCTGCTTGGTTTGCGCGCCACCTGTTCCGGTGTGCCGCAGGCAATGATCTGTCCGCCACCGGCGCCTCCTTCCGGGCCGAGGTCGATGATCCAGTCCGCTGTTTTGATCACGTCCAGATTGTGCTCGATCACCACCACGGTATTGCCATGAGCGGTTAGGCGTTGGATCACCGAAAGCAGTAGGTCGATGTCGTGGAAGTGTAACCCGGTGGTCGGCTCGTCGAGAATGTACAGGGTGCGGCCGGTGTCGCGTTTGGATAGCTCCAGCGCCAGCTTGACCCGTTGCGCTTCGCCACCCGAGAGCGTGGTTGCGCTCTGGCCCAGCTTGATGTAGCCCAGCCCCACATCCATCAGCGTTTGCAGCTTGCGTGCCACACTGGGCACGGCGCCGAAGAATTCCAGCGCCACTTCGACCGTCATGTCCAGTACTTCGGTGATGTTCTTGCCCTTGTAGTGCACTTCCAGTGTTTCGCGGTTGTAGCGTTTGCCGTGGCAGACGTCGCAGGGAACGTAGACGTCCGGCAGAAAGTGCATTTCCACCTTCAGCACGCCATCTCCCTGGCATGCTTCGCAGCGCCCGCCTTTCACGTTGAACGAGAAGCGGCCCGGCCCATAGCCGCGCTCCCGGCTGGCGGGTACGCCAGCAAACAGTTCGCGGATGGGGGTGAACAGGCCGGTGTAGGTCGCGGGATTTGAGCGGGGAGTGCGGCCGATTGGTGACTGGTCGACGTTGATTACCTTGTCAAAATGCTCCAGCCCGTGAATGTCGCGGTAGGGCGCCGGTTCGCAGGAGGCGCCATTGAGTTCGCGGGCAGCGATGTTGTGCAGCGTATCGTTGATCAGCGTCGATTTGCCGGATCCGGATACCCCGGTCACGCAGACCAGCAGGCCAACCGGCAGCAACAGATCCACATCCTTCAGATTGTTGCCCGAGGCGCCTTCCAGTTTGAGCCATTTCTCGGGGTTGGGCGCTCGCCGTTCGGCGGGGGTGTGGATCCGGCGAGCGCCACTGAGGTACTGTCCGGTAATCGAGCGGGGTTCGGCCATGATGTCGTCCGGATGGCCGGCGGCAATCACTTCGCCGCCGTGCACGCCGGCGCCGGGGCCGATATCGACAAGGAAATCGGCAGCACGGATGGCATCTTCATCGTGCTCGACCACGATCACGCTGTTGTCGAGATCGCGCAGGCGCATCAGTGTGGCCAGCAGCCGGTCATTGTCGCGCTGGTGCAGTCCGATGGAGGGTTCATCCAGTACATACATCACGCCGGTCAGTCCCGAGCCGATCTGGCTGGCCAGGCGAATGCGCTGCGCCTCGCCGCCGGACAAGGTGTCTGCACTACGCTCAAGGCTCAGATAGTCGAGTCCGACATTGACGAGAAAGCCCAGCCGTTCACGGATTTCCTTGATGATCTTCTCGGCAATCTGTGCTTTCGCCCCTTCCAGTTGCAGGGTATCAAAGAACAAAGCGGCATTTTTCAAGGACTGTACGTTGATACCGTGCAGGGTTTCTTCGCCCACCCGGACATGGCGTGCCTCGCGGCGCAGGCGCGATCCTTCGCAACTCGGGCAGGATGAGTTGTTCTGGTATTTCGCCAGCTCCTCGCGCACCGTCGCCGAATCAGTTTCGCGGTAGCGGCGCTCCAGATTGTGGATGATGCCTTCAAAGGTGTGCAGCCGCTCGAAGCGGCTGCCGCGCTCGTTGAGGTAGACGAAGCGGATTTCGTCGCGACCCGAGCCATACAGCACGACTTGCCGGATATGTTCCGGCAGCTCGCACCAGGCCGTGTTGATGTCAAAGCCGTAATGCTCGGCCAGATTCAGCAGCAGCTGGAAGTAAAACTGGTTGCGTTTGTCCCAGCCCTTGACTGCACCAGCAGCCAGGCTCAGTTCCGGGTGCGCGACGACCCGCTTGGGGTCGAAAAAGGTGATCTGTCCCAGCCCGTCACACTTCGGGCAGGCCCCCATCGGGTTATTGAAGGAAAACAGGCGTGGCTCCAGCTCAGGCAGGCTGTAGCTGCACACCGGACAGGCGAATTTGGCCGAGAACCAGTGCTCCTTGCCCGAGTCCATCTCCACGGCAATGGCGCGGCCGTCGGCATGGCGCAGGGCGGTTTCGAAGCTCTCGGCCAGTCGCTGCTGCAAATCTGCACGCACTTTCAGGCGATCAATGACCACATCGATGCTGTGTTTCTTGTTTTTGTCGAGTTTGGGGACCGCATCCAGCTCGTGAACTTCGCCATCGATGCGCACCCGCACGAAGCCCTGTGCGCGCAGCTCGTCGAACAGGTCGAGATTCTCGCCTTTCTTGCCCACAATCACTGGTGCCAGAATCATCAGCTTGGTGTCATCCGGCAGGGCCAGTGCATGATCGACCATCTGGCTAACGGTTTGTGATGCCAGTGGCTGATTGTGATCGGGGCAATAGGGGGTGCCAACGCGGGCAAACAGCAGTCGCAGGTAGTCGTGGATTTCGGTGACGGTCCCGACGGTCGAGCGCGGGTTGTGGCTGGTGGCTTTTTGCTCGATGGAAATGGCCGGCGACAGGCCTTCGATCAGGTCCACATCAGGCTTTTCCATCAGCTGCAGAAATTGCCGTGCATACGCGGAAAGTGATTCGACATAGCGGCGCTGGCCTTCGGCGTACAGGGTGTCGAAGGCCAGCGACGATTTGCCAGAGCCTGATAGCCCGGTAATCACCACCAGCTTGCCGCGCGGAATGTCGAGATTCACGTTTTTCAGGTTGTGCGTGCGTGCTCCGCGGATGCGGATCAGCGGCTGGTCGCTCGGGCAGGCAGAAGCAGGACGGTACATGGCAAAGCAATTCCGGCGCGTTGGTGAACCCGTGATTGTACCGCCCGGCGCGTGGCCGTGATAAGAAATTGATTGCGCTGGGAAAAATCCCGGGTTTGGGGGCGCCGTGTCATCAAGGGGAAAAAAAGTCCTCGCAGCAGTTGACGCGAGGGTGTTCTGCATTCATAATGCGCCTCCTCTGATGCTTTAGCAGTTTTGAAGCAAGTGCGGGATTAGCTCAGTTGGTAGAGCGATACCTTGCCAAGGTATAGGTCGAGAGTTCGAGCCTCTTATCCCGCTCCAGAGAAAACGAATTTGCCCAAGCGCGGGATTAGCTCAGTTGGTAGAGCGATACCTTGCCAAGGTATAGGTCGAGAGTTCGAGCCTCTTATCCCGCTCCACAGCAAATTCGCTTAGTTTTGTGCCCTGCGTGCGGGATTAGCTCAGTTGGTAGAGCGATACCTTGCCAAGGTATAGGTCGAGAGTTCGAGCCTCTTATCCCGCTCCACTTTCGCAGAGTACAGAACACCGATTTGCGGGATTAGCTCAGTTGGTAGAGCGATACCTTGCCAAGGTATAGGTCGAGAGTTCGAGCCTCTTATCCCGCTCCAGTTTCCAAAGAAAAGCAGCAGCTTTTCTCTGGCGCGATAGCAAAGCGGTTATGCACCGGATTGCAAATCCGTGTAGGTCGGTTCGACTCCGGCTCGCGCCTCCAGTTTTGAAAAAGCCGCTCAAGCAGCGGCTTTTTTCGCATCCATCCCCCGGTTATGCCGACCGGGTGCCTGATGCCGCCATGGTGAAATTGGTAGACACAAGGGACTTAAAATCCCTCGCCTTTTGGTGTGCCGGTTCGACCCCGGCTGGCGGCACCAACCTTCGCGGTTCTGGTCTTTCGCAAGGCTGGGCTCCCGTCGTTACATTACATTCCCATCTGGTCGATTCGCGCGCATGCAATGCGCGCCCCCGAATTTCCAGCGGGTTGGCTCTTGTAGTCATCCGGATTGGCATGAACGATGAATCCTCGTCCAATAACGCCATTTTCACTGCCGTGCAATGTCAGGCCATGTGCCATGATGTGCTGGTCGACATTGCCCCTGGCATCTGCCACCAGGTTCGGCAGATCACCTGCATGATGTTCTCCTGCGTGGCTGCCATGCTTGCTGCTGGCAGGATTGAAGTGACCGCCGGCACTGGTGAAGTCCGCCTTGCTGCAATCGCCCTTTTCATGGACATGGAAGCCGTGTTCGGAGTCGGGCTTAAGGCCGGCAAGCATCACATGCAGCATTAGCTGACCATCTTTTTCATGCAGCATTACCTTGCCGGAGATGGTTTGTCCTGTGGCCGGTTGCAATTGCGCGATGGCCATCTCCTTGTTGCCGTGGCTGTTTGGATCATTGGCGCAAGCCCCAAGTGTCAGTGGCAGGAGGAGCATGCAGAGTCGAGTGGGTTTCATCAGGGAACTCCAAACTAGGGCTGAACGTTAACCTTAGCTGATCTATGGCATTCTTCTAACTATTGATGGTTGTGCTGTGGATGCCTGTTCTTTCGTTGAGACGTCGCAAAACTAACTGCTGGCGTCCTTTTCTTACCCTGGAAACCTGATCACTTTCGCACGCTTTTTCACAGCGCAGATGCGCAAGCATGTCAAAGCCATCAGCGATGGCTATCAGGCATGGCTGGATCTGTTGCCGCGTGTGCGTAGGGCGGTAGGCAACGGGGATGCGGGTCAACTGAACAAACTCAAGGCCGAGATGAATTCGGTGGAAGAGGACGTCCGGACTGCGGAGAAGGGTATTTTCGAATTTGCCAGAATCAAGGGCTACAAGGTCGAACAATAATGGCCAGCAGCCGGGGGGGGCGCTGATCGGCTTTATATACTGGTTAGTGTATGGGTTTGTGGAATCCGTTTACAAAAGGCTGCATCCATATACCCATGACAAAGCCCCGCATTGCGGGGCTTTGTCATGGATGGTGCAATTTACAGCGCCGCGGCAAAAATCGCGCTGATTTCCTCCGCAGTCGCCTGTTTCGGGTTGGTGAAGCCGCAGGCATCTTTCAGTGCGTTTTCGGTCAGCGTCGGGATGTCTTCGGCCTTGGCGCCCAGTTGCGCCACGCCAGACGGGATGCCGATGTCGGCAGACAGCTTGCGGATGGCCGCAAGGCAGACGTCGGCAGCGGCATCATCGCTCAGGCCGTCGACCTTCTCGCCCATCGCCCGGGCCACGTCGCCGAGGCGCTTGGCGGCAACCTGCTTGTTGTAGGCCTGCACGTGCGGCAGCAGGATGGCGTTGCACACACCGTGCGGCAGGTCGTAGAAGCCGCCCAACTGATGCGCCATCGCATGCACATACCCCAGCGAGGCGTTATTGAAGGCCATCCCGGCGAGGAACTGGGCGTAGGCCATCTGCTCGCGGGCTTCGATGTCGCTGCCATCGGCAACGGCGCGGCGCAGTGACTGGCTGATGATTTCAACCGCCTTCAGGGCGCAGGCATCGGTGATCGGTGTGGCAATGGTCGATACATAGGCTTCGACGGCGTGGGTGAGGGCGTCCATGCCGGTGGCGGCCGTCAATGCGGCGGGTTTTTTCAGCATCAGCTCCGGATCGTTGACCGACAGGATCGGCGTGGTGTGCTTGTCCACAATGGCCATTTTCACGTGACGGCTTTCATCGGTGATGATGCAGAAGCGGGTCATTTCGCTGGCGGTGCCGGCGGTGGTGTTGATGGCCACCAGCGGCAGCTGCGGCTTGGCGGATTTGTCGACGCCTTCGTAATCCTTGATGTGGCCACCATTCACGGCGACGAGCGCGATGCCCTTGGCGCAGTCGTGCGGCGAGCCGCCGCCCAGTGAAATCACGAAATCACAGCCGTTATCCTGCAGCAGTTTGAGGCCTTCGGCCACATTGCCCGTGGTCGGATTGGGCTGAACGCCGTCAAACACGACTGTGCCAACGCCGTACTGGGCCAGCAGCTCGCTGACTTTCTGCACGATGCCCAGTTGCGCCAGAGGCTTGTCGGTGACGATCAGGGCTTTCTTGAAGCCGTAGGATTGCACTGCTTTGGCGGCGTCGGTCAGACAGCCGGCACCCATCAGGTTCACGCAGGGGATAAAGAATGCGCTGGTACTCATGGCCTAGCTCCTTGCTTGGGACGGTAAAAAACCAGAAGCAGGCACGCTACGCCGGGAAGGGTTGTAAGAAATTGATCTGGGTCAGTCGCGCACTCTGGCCCAGTCTGGCCGCGGGATGAAGGGGTTTTTCCTGGGCGCAAGGCGCTGATTTTCCTTGTTTATTTCTTTCTAGGGTCTTTCCCGTAGAGAGGGCGGCTACAGGTCATGACTGCGACAAGGCTGCCCAGGGTGGCCAGCAGCATGTCCTTGTGCGCATCCCACAGATCGCCTTGCTGGCCGTTGTAGCCTTCGGCTTCGGCAGGAGACAGGGTCAGTGCGATACCCCATTCGAACCACTCGTAAAACAGACTGCTGACCATGATCCACAGCACGGCCTGCAGCAGGCTGTCCCGCTGGGTACGCCCGCGCTGGCGGAAGAATTCGGCCAGCGGCAGGGTAAAGCACAGGCCGTAGGCCAGGTGCACCAGCCGGTCGTAGTGATTGCGTGTCCAGCCGAACAGGTGTCGGGTGTCGGTTTGGCAGCAGGCCTGCAGCCAGCGGTCATAGGGCACATTTGAATAGAGCCAGCGGGCGCCGAAGATGTGCAGCAGCAGGAAGGCCGCGATCAGCAGCGTGCTGCTGCGGCTGAATGCGTACCGCTTCTGCAGGCCGGCCCAGCTGGCGAGAAATACCGCCGTGAGGATATGCTGCAGCAGTAGTTCATCCGGCCACGGCGCCGCAATGCAGGAAGCGAGCATCGCCAGGACCAGCAAGGCAAGCAGGGCACGGAAAGAGCGTGGGCTGAATGAGGTCGTCATGTACGGCAGCATAAAACGGCGGCGTTCATCCGCCTGTAAGTACCGGTAGCGCCCGGTAACGGGGTGGCGGCAGAGGTGGGGTTTATTGCCCGGGTTCCGCAGCCGGCAGCTGGAAGCTCTGCGGACTGAGGATGTGCACCAGCTGATTGACGGCGAGAGTGCCGAGCCAGCTCAAGGCCAGCAGGGCCAGCGCCAGCAGCAGCCAGAGGTGGGTCCAGCGAAACAGGCCGATCAGCGTGCAGATGACAAAGCCCGCGAGCGGCAGCAGGCTGCAGACGAGCGAGCTCCAGCCATACCAGGCAGGCAGGCGGGTATTCATATGCCCCACGCCGATCACGAACAGCGTGATGGTCGTGATAAACCAGCCGCCGAACAGGATCAGGATCGTGAGCAGAATGCGTGGCAGCGGAGGCTTTACCAAGGGTTCGGTAGTCATCAGGTCAGCCTGCAGAAAGATGGTGAGCATACCCAAGCCTGTTGCAGGTCGCCAGCCGCCTCGGGTGAGCAGGGCCACACTGTTGCCACTACCCATGGGTATATTGCTGAGATTGAGTTCAAGCAAAGGCTGTATGTCATTACATATAGGTGTATCTATGGCGGCACATTCCCGCGGCCGGCTTGCTACAATCGCGGCTGACTTGTGGATGCCCCGATGACGCTGGACGAGATTTTTGCCGACAATGGCCCCTTTGCCGATGCCTTTCCCGGCTACAAGCTGCGCCAGCCGCAGCTGGAAATGGCCCAGGCGGTGGCTGACACCATCGAGGAGCGCGGCATCCTGATCGCCGAGGCCGGCACCGGCACCGGCAAGACCTTTGCCTATCTGGTGCCCGCGCTGATGTCGGGCGACAAAGTAATTGTTTCCACCGGCACCAAGACGCTGCAGGACCAGCTGTTCGCCCGCGATCTCCCTGCCGTGCGCGATCTGTTGCGCGTGCCGGTGACCGTGGCGCTGCTGAAGGGGCGCAGCAATTACATCTGTCACTATCATCTGGCGCGCGTGGAAACCGAGGGGCGTTTCCTGCGCCGTGAGGACGCGGTCGATCTGCAGAAAATCAAGCGCTACGCCAAGCTCAGCAATAGCGGTGACAAGGCCGGCTGTCCCGGCGTCGATGAGAATTCGACCGTCTGGGCGCAGGTCACCAGCACCCGCGACAACTGTTTGGGTCAGGACTGCCCCAACCACAGCGAGTGTTTCGTCCTCAAGGCCCGCAAGGAGGCGCAGGAAGCCGATGTGGTGGTGGTCAACCACCATCTGTTTTTTGCCGATGTGTGGCTCAAGGATGAAGGTGCCGGCGAACTGCTGCCGGCGTGCAATACCATCATTTTCGATGAGGCGCACCAGCTGCCCGACGTGGCCAGCCTGTTCTTCGGCGAGTCGCTTGCGTCCGGGCAGATCGTCGAGCTGGCGCGCGATGCGCGTGCCGAGGCGATTGTCGTGGCCAAGGATTTTGTCGCGCTGCCCAGCGCCGCCGAGGAGCTGGAAAAAGCCGTGCGTGACTTGCGGCTGGTGTTCAAGGAACAAACCCGCCAGCCCCAGCATCAGCTCGACAAGGTCGAGGGTTTTGCCGCCGGGCTGGACAGCTTGCTTGGCAAGCTGGAAGACCTGCACGAATTGCTGGCCAAACAGGCCGAGCGATCTGAGTCGCTGCAGAAATGCCAGGAGCGGGCATTCGAGCAGATCCAGCTGATCCGCAACTGGCAGAAAACCGACCGTGACGATTACGTGCACTGGATCGATGTCAGCACGCACGGTTTCATGCTGCATGCCACACCACTGAATATTGCCGACCTCTTCAACAAGCAGCTGAAACTCCATCCGCGAGCCTGGATCTTTGCCTCGGCGACGCTGGCGGTGAACGGGCGCTTCGAGCATTTCAAGCACGAGCTGGGCTTGTGGGATGCACGCGAGGCATGCTGGGACAGCCCGTTTGATTACAAGCAGCAGGCCGTGCTGTACGTGCCACGCGACATGCCCGAGCCGAATACCCCGGGTTTCACCCCCAAGGTCATCGATAAGGCGTGGCCCTTGCTCAAGCTTACGCAGGGGCATGCCTTCCTGCTGTTTACTTCCCTGCGTGCGATGCGCGAAGCCCACGATCTGGTCGAGGCGCGCCTGAAGGACGAGGGGCTGGACTGGCCGCTGCTGCTGCAGGGCAATGGTTCGCGCAGCGAACTGCTGGATACATTCCGCCGCTCGCCGAACGCCATCCTGGTTGCCAGCCAGACTTTCTGGGAAGGCATCGATGTGAAGGGCGAGCAGCTGTCGCTGGTGGTGATCGACAAGCTGCCCTTTGCCAGCCCCGATGATCCGGTGCTGTCGGCCCGCATCGACAAGGTGAATGCCAGTGGCCGCAGTGCCTTCATGGATCTGCAGCTGCCACACGCCACGATCACGCTCAAGCAGGGTGCCGGGCGCCTGATACGTGATGAAACCGACAACGGCATTCTGATGATTGCGGATAACCGCCTGGTTGATAAACAGTACGGCAAACTGATCTGGAAGAGCCTGCCGCCGATGTATCGCTCGCGCGAGCTGGACAATGTACAACGCTTTTTCGAGGTGAAACGCCAGCATGGCCGCCCGCAATCCGAACAAACCCAGGACGAGTAAGCCGCGCAGTGCGGCCCCGCCTGCCCGTGTGCATCCCCTGAGCCGGCTGATGGCGATTGTGCTGGTGGTTTTGCTGCTGGCTGTGGTGGTCGGCGGCGCCGCGTTCTATGCCTGGGCGCAGCGCCCGCTGACGGTGGCAATTCCGAAGGATTTCGTGCTGCAGCCGGGCAGCCTCAAGAGCGTGGCCGGGCAGCTGGAAGCCCAGCAGGTCATCGACCAACCCGAACTTTTCGTCCTGCTCGCACGCCTCACGGGGCAGGCCGGCAGCCTCAAGGCCGGCAGCTATCATCTGTCGCTGGCTCCCAGTCCGCTGGAGCTGCTGGAGAAAATCGGCAAGGGCGATACCAGCATGGTGCGTGTGGCGCTGGTCGAGGGGCGTAACTGGCGCGAACTGCGCCGGCAGCTTGAAGGCAACCGCGAGCTGAAATCCGATATTCGCGGCATGAGCGATGCCGAGATTGCCAAGGCACTGGCTATCGATGCGCCCAGCCTGGAAGGCCAATTTTTCCCCGACACCTATCAGGTCGACAAGGGCAGCTCGACGCTGGAATTGCTGCGCCGCGCCCATGTGCTGCTGCAGGAAAAGCTCGATGCCGCCTGGGGGGCGCGTGCGCCCGGCCTGCCGCTGAAGAGTGCGCAGGAAGCCCTGATTCTGGCCTCGCTGATCGAAAAGGAAACTGGCAAGGCCGAAGATCGCCCACTGATCGCCGGTGTGTTCATCAACCGCCTGAAAACCGGCATGCGTCTGCAGACCGACCCCAGCGTGATCTATGGCGTGGGCGAAGCGTTTGACGGCGACCTGAAGAAAATCCACCTGCAGACCGATACGCCGTGGAACACCTACACCCGTGGCGGCCTGCCACCCACGCCGATTGCCATGGTCGGCGACGCGGCACTGCTGGCTGCCACGCAGCCGGCGCAGACCAAAGCCTTCTATTTTGTCGCGCGCGGTGACGGCAGCTCGGAATTTTCCGCGACACTGGATGAGCACAATGCGGCGGTGCGGAAATACATTCTGAAGCAGTAGTGCTTGCAGGGGGACGGAAATGCCTTTTTTGATCTATCAGACGTTTGCGCTACTGCTGTGTTCTGCCGGACTCAGTTATTGCCGCCAGACGCGTGGCTGGCTTGCCTACGTGCTGCTGTGCGTGCTTTCGGTGCCGCTGATTTTCGGTGTGGCGATCATGTTTCGCATCAGCACCGTGCTGTATAACTATGGCCCTGAGTGGGCACGCTGGGTGAGCCCGATCGGCACGCTTTTGGCGCTGCCCTTGATATTCCTGATTTTCAGCGTGCGCAGCCGCCAAGGCGTGGTGCGGGTAATCCAGCATGGTCTGGCGCTAGGCGTGATCGCTGCTGGTACATGGGTGTGCCGGATCTCCGGGGCCGTAAGTTAGGCCAGCAGCACAAACAAAATCGCCACACCCTGCCGAGGTGTGGCGCGAAGGAGGAATGATGAAGCTCTTGCAAAAAACGGTACTGCCAACTCCCTGACCAACTGCCTGGGCGGCCGGTCTGACGCGAGGGTCCCGCCTCGCGCATCGCTGGCTCTGATCCGGATCTGACAGATCATCCCGGAGCGCCCGAGCCGGGGAAGGTGATGCTCTCCCTTGGCGAGCGCTGCTCGCTCTAGCCTGATTCGGCCGGGGCGTGGTGTCCGGTGCAGCGATGGACGTACTGTAGGTATTCTTCGCTCGCGAACATATACGGCGTTCACCCTAAGGTTTTAGCTGCGCCACAGCAATGTCATTGGCATTCTGACATTTTCTAGGGTATTGCTATGAAGTCACCGATTTAATTGAGTTTTGATTGCATACGTATTGGTGTATATACGGTGCCGGGTGTAAGTTTTTGCGTCATGCTGCGGTGGCAGGCCGATGAGCGGTTTGCTTTCGGGCGATTTTCGATTTTTTTCGCTATTTGAACAGCGCCTGCAGCGCATGCAGTGGCAGCAGCAGGGCGGCCAGCCAGCAGGCCAGAGTCAGGGCCGCATAGCGGCGCAGCAGTGCGCGGGTGCCGCCGATTCGCTCGGCCAGGCTGCGCGGCACGGCAGGGGGCGTACGTCCGAAGACGTGATGCAGGTGCTCATCCAGCCCTGCCAGCGTCACGGCATCCTGCGCAAGCAGGCGGAAATAGCCGGCATCCAGCCACAGGCGCCAGCCGTGCACCAGCTGCGCCAGGGCAAGCGGCAGCAGCATGAGCCAGCTCCAGCGCGGGGCACCGTCGGCCAGCAGTCCGGCGCTACACAGCAGCAGCGGGGTAAGCAGCGTGAGCGGGCGAACACTCTCCAGCAGGGCTGCCATCAGCGCGGCGGCTTCGCGCGCATTGCGCTCAATCATGGCTGCTCTCCGCGGGCGGGCAGGGAGGCCAGCTCCTGCAGATGATGCTCGCGCAGCGTGACACGCTGGCGGCGTTCGCGCAGCAGGGCCAGTGCGGCTGGCGCGTCTTCGACGTGGCGGTAGTGGATCAGCCAGGCGGCAACGATCGCGGCGCTGCGTGACATCCCCAGCGCGCAATGTACCAGCAGCGGCTGGCCGGGATGGCGCAGGCGCAGCTCTTCCAGCAACTGCGCGCCGTGCAGCAGCTCGGCGGGCGTGGGCGGCAGCAGATCCAGCAGTGGCAGGCTGCGGTAGTCGGCGGCGGGGTGTGCCAGCGCGTTGTATTCGGCGGTGAGGTCCAGTACGCCGGCAAAACGCACTTCCCGCGCGGCGGTAATCGGCCCGAGCCAGACGCCGGGAACGACCTCTTCCGCGCCGGGTAGTGCTTGCAGGAAATAGCGTCGCACCAGCTTGGCGCCCCAGCGGTACGGTGCGGTGAGCCAGCTGGCGGCGATGCGCAGCCGGCCGCCGGTTTTCTGGAACACCGCCGGGCCGGCCACGGCATAACCGAATGCGACAACGGCCAGTGCGGCTGCCGGCCACAGCAACAGCCAGCCCCAGCCTTGCCACCATCCTGCCAGCATCGCACAGCTGGCACTGCCCAGCAGGTAGCGCAGTGCCAGACTGCGAGCCCGCGCTGGCGCTGCGGTATGCCAGCGCTGCCAGCGCACTGGCGCAAGCGGCAGCAGCCAGCACACCAGCACGCCCATGGCGATGCCGGTGGGAATGTCGAGCAGATGGTGCTGCCAGGTAGTGAGCACGGATAGCCCGATCAGCACGCACCACAGGTGCAGCAGCGGCAGCCAGCGTGCCGGCAGATGCGCTGCAAAGCGCAGCCAGATGATGAACAGCAGGCTGATGTGCAGCGACGGCGCCTGGTTGAACGGCTTGTCGAACAATCCCAGTGCCGCAAACATCTGCCCGAACAATCCGCCGACTTCGGGGCGGTCCCAGCCAAAGCGCAGCGGCCAGAGTACGAAGCACAGCGAGGACAGCGCGGTCGCCAGCAGCAGCCGGCAGGCCTGCGTACGGATCTCGCTGCGGGCGGTGCAGATCAGGATCGAAATTCCGTACATCAGATCGATCGACCAATAGGGCAGGATGGTCCACGGCCAGAAGGGAATCCATTGCCGCTCCCACGCAAACGCAATATTGCCGACCGCGCTGGCCGGCAGGGTTGAGGCGTAGTGGTTGGCCTGCCCGTAAAACAGGAAAAAGCCGGGCGCGGCGATCAGCAGCCACAGCAGGGCGTAGCCCAAGGGATGCGCGTGCGTGCGTGTCTTCATGTCAGGGCTTGCCAAAGTGGGCGGGCGCATCGGTTCGGCGGAAACGCGCAAGGCTGGCGTAGGGCAGGGTGATGTCGAGTCCGCAGGCTTGGTCAACGTGCGCATAGTCGAGGCTGATGATTACGCCCTTGCCATCGATGCCGTTCAGCCGCAACCAGGGGTAATCCGTACCGGCCGGGTCTGCGAGAAAGCCGGCATAGCAGTCGTCGCCGCGTTCTTCCTTGTTCAGCTCCCGTTTGAGCACCGTGGCGACGAACTGGCGGAACGCCGCCTGCCGTGGCCCGTCAATCTGATACACCTGCGTGCCCAGATCGATCTCCTGGCCGCTCTGGCGATCATAAACGCTGCTGCTGTATCCTGCGTTCGGATGGGCACCGCCACAGTTGTATTCTGTTTGCGTGCGCACATTCAGGTAACGGGCGCTGGAATGAGTGATCGTGCTTTCCTGCTGGAAGTCCTGAAAATCCCCCGCCGCGGCCGAACAGTGTTCCGCGTCGACAATATTCCCTTGCAGCCGCAAGCGCAGTGCCGCATTGATCGAGGCATCACCGGACTCCGCTGGCTCAGCCAGCTGCACGCTGCTGGCTGCCAGTGCTTCGCCGCGTTGCCAGCGCAAGGGGGTGATGCGCAGGCCTGCCTGGCTCTGTGTTTTACCGGTGCGAATGGCCAGTGCCGGGCTTTGCGCCAGCAGCAGGTTGAAGGGGTCCGGGCGCAAGCTGGGCTGAATGGTTTGCCCCAGGGCCTGCGTCGTTTCTTCGGGCAAGACCGCAGGTTCGAGGCGCAGCGGCAGGCCGCTTGCCCCCGGCTGTTTCAGCCACTGTCCCTCCCAGCCCCGGCCGGCGCGCCGCAATGACCAGTAACCGCTCACCACGTCGTCGCCGGGAGATTTGACACGGTATTCTTCCAGCAGGCCGGCGCGCTCGCTTTTGCGCAGCAGCAGTACCCGCCCTTGCGACAGATAGCCATACTGCCCGCCATCCAGCTTGCCCTTCTGATCGGTGGTGAGCTCGACCACCACCGGCTTGCCGCCCAGCGTGCCGGTGAAGGTATCAGCCAGCGCGCCAGCCCCGAGCATGAGCTGCAGGCCGGTCAGGATGGCGATGGGTATGCGTCTACAGCTCATGGTTTTTATTGGTTGTGTCGTTATGGGGTGGTATGTATTCGGTCAGCGGCCGCACACCTCGGCGCGCAGCTGCAACTCGTTGCACAGCATCAGGTACTGGGTAATTTCGCTGCTGCGCACCAGCACGCATTGCCACGGTTCTTCGGCGCTCACCGGCTTGCCGAAACTGGCCAGCGCAAATTGAGGGCCGAGATCCTGCTGGATCAGTTTCAGCGCCTTGTCGGTTTTCAGGCCGGAAAGCTCGTCCGGATCGAGCTCCAGCCCGTCGTCAAAGCTTTCCCAGATCTGCGCATACAGATCGTCGAGCTGCGGTGCACAGAACAGCAGGTCCGGCGGCAGCAGATGGATCAGCACCCATTGCCACAGCGGCATACCGGATTCCTCCGTGTAGCCGTACACATCGTATTTGGCCTGATAGTCGGCCGGATTCTCGCGCGCGGCGTCCACGGCGGCGACAATCGGTCGGGCATCGTCGGCGTCCATGAAGCCGCCGGAAATCAGGTTGATCAGTTCGGAAATGCTTGCGCTCATGCGGGGGCCTGTATGGAAAGGGGTGAGGAGGGCATGCTAGCCGAGTTTGGCCGGATCGGGGTAGCGGGCGACGAGGCCGAGGCCAAGCGAAAAATTGGCGATGCTGTCGTAATCGTCGTCATGCCCGATCCAGCCCAGATAGGCGTCGTCACCGGTATCCCAGTGCCACAGCGCATAATCCCGCTGCTGCAGCTGTTCGTGCGCGAGCAGCATGATCTGGCCGACCTCCAGCTCGTCTTCCGGATTGTCGCAACCCCAGTCGAACTCGATGTCGATGTTCAGATTGCTGCACAGTGTTGCCAGCACGTCGAGCATCGATTCGCTGTCTTTCCAGTCGACAAAGAACAGCAGCTCCCAGTCGGCGGCCTCTTTGAAGCCGGTGGCGATCAGTTCGTCCTCCTGCTCCTCGTATTCTTCTTTGTTGTCTGCGTCCTCGATGAAGGCCTTGAATTCGGCGCTGCAGCGTTGCGCGAGCGCCGTATTGCCATTGCTGATCAGCGCGTACAGCTCGCGCGCGCAGCGCAGGATGCGCTGGTGGCGCGTTTCCTGCGCGGCGGTTTCGCCCGGCGTGGCCGGCTGGTAGCCCTTGTTGAGCTTCTCGGCAGTGGTCTTGTCGGCGACTTTCAGCATGGCTTCGATGCTGTCGAAGTGCTGTGTCTTGCTCTGGCCATTGGCGCCGATGCGGCCATAGCGGCTGATCAGCGTGCCATCGTCGTTGAGCGTCAGCTCGTAAAATTTGTGCTCGCCGGTCTCTGCGCTGGAAAGCTCGAAATAGCGTTTCTGCAGGATGCTCATGGGTATGTCTCTGTTGCTTTTTATTTGCAATGGTCTTGGTGTTATGGGGTGTTGGGTATGTTATTTCCCGCCCAGCCAGCCCTTGATCTTTCTGATGAGGCCGCCTTGCTCTGGCGGGGGCGGATTCAGCTCGTCCCAGCGCTGGCGCCACGGTGCGCCGGCCGGATCATCCGGCGGGTAAAAGCGCGTGGCGAGTGTGCGGATCGCATCTTCATCCTCGGCTTCGGCGGCTTGTGTCAGCCAGCTTTCGATGTCATATCGTGATGCCTCGACGTAACCATCGAGTGCCAGTTGAGCCAGTTCGCCGCCAACCCATTCCGGCGCGTCGCCCTGCTGCCAGCAGTAGCGCAAATGTGCGGCCGCTTTGCGAAAGAGCGTGCTGTCATTGCTGGCGCGGGCATGCAGCACCTGCGTGTAGCCAAGCGATGCCTGCGCATTGGGGAAATTTGCGCGCATGGCCTGGTCGAAGTAGCGGATGGCGCGTTCCAGATCGACCTGGCCGGCCGCACCATTACGCCAGTTCACACCTGCGTTGTAGCTGGCGCGCGGGTTGCCCAGCGCCGCTGCGCGTTCGTAATACTGCGTGCCCAGTACGGCGTCCGCTTCGATTCCCATGCCATGTTCGATCATGTAACCGGCGTTGTTCAGTGCACGGCTTTTGTCATCGGCGTGACGGTCACCGATCAGCTCGCCGGCCTCGCGCAGCAAGGCCAGCGTGGCGGCCGGATTGCTGCTTTCTTCCAGGCTGTCGATGCCGACCCAGGCTAGACTGTTCAGCGCACGACCGCGCCAGGAATCCGGATCGCTTGCTGGTGCACGCTCAGAAAGCTCGCGCCACAGTGCGCGGGCGAGGTCCGCATTCTGCGCCACGCCTGCCTTGCCGTATTCCACTGCCTCGGCCAGCTCGAAACCGGCCGCCCAGTCGCCGGCGGTAAAGCGCTGGCGCAGGTGGTCGGCGTAACTTTGCGTGCTGCCGTCGGCAAACAGGTATTCCACGCGGTTGTGTCGAGCATTCCACGCTTGTGCGCCAGCGCCCTTGCGCCACAGCGCCTCGATCTCCTCGGCAATCGTGTCGCCGAGCTCTGCGATGCTATAGGTCTTGCCGATCCAGGCGTAATCCTCGGCGAACAGCGCGCTGCCGTCAGCACGCAGAATACCCATGCGCTGGTCCTGCCCCTGGCCGGGCTCGTCGGGATGAGCCGGGCGCTCGCAGATGAACACTGGCTCGGTGTTCATGCCCGCAGCAAAAATCGGCGCGATGGCGCTGTACTGGCAGGGCAGCAGCTGGCTGGCGCTATCCAGCAGCCAGACGCCGTAGCGTTCCTCGGCGCGCGCTTTACGCTTTTTCTGTGCGGTTTTTTGACCCACCTGCAGCAGCCCGCGCCAGCGCGGGTGCTGGCGGATGGTTTTGCGCCAGGGCGACAGCAGTTCGATGCTGGAAAACTCCGCCGGCAATTTTGCCACGCCATCCAGCGTCAGCAGATTGGCGACGCCGTCGCGAGTCACATTGAGCAGGCGTTCGCCCAGCACATCCGCCTGCAGTGGCGTGATGTCTTCATACTGGCAAGGCAGTAGCGTCTCGCCACGAACATCGCTGACCCCGTAGCCGTGTTTGCCACGGCGCAGAATCAGCTGGCGTCCACCCGGCAGATGATCAAACAGCGTGCCGTGCACCTCTCCCTCGGAAGGCTGCATGACAATGCAGCCATCGGCATGCATCAGGCTGAAGAGTTCAATGCCCTCGGCATCGGTCTGGCTGAGCTGCCACAGCCGACGATCTTCATCCCAGCTGATGCTGTTGTAAACGCAGGGCAGCAGCTCGCTGCCGTCTGCCGCCAGCAGGCCCCAGCCATTTTCATTCTGTACGCGGCGCTGGTCACGGACCGGTTTTTCGTCTGAGCGCAGCATGTCCAGATAGCGATGCGGCACGACCAAAGCGCCGTTGTGGTCGATCAGCCCCCAGCGATCATTCTGCAAGGCGCCAATCAGCTTGCCGTCGTAATTGCCCAGTTCCTGATACTCAAGCGGGACAACGATTTGCCCAAGGCTGTTGATGAGTCCTTCGAGGTCATCGCGGCGCACGGCGGCATGCCCGTTGGCTGCGAAATACCACATCTCGTCGAATGCGGCGGCGGTGAGCCGTTGCGCCGGGGTGCTGCGGCTATCGGCCAGCCCCCACAGGCCGTTTTCCTGGTAGGCAAACAGGTGTTCGAATTTGCCACCGGCTTCGTCCAGGCGACCAATGTTCTCGAACTCCGCTGCCATGACGAGGGGCGCATCGGCATCTTGCCCGCGGCGCAGGCCGTAGTGTTCGCCATCCTGAAAGCGCCAGCAATCGGCTGTGATGTGATCCTCGTCGCTTTCCGCTTCGTCTTCGTCTTCGTTTTCGTCTTCGTTTTCGTCTTCGTCGTAGTCGCCATCGCCATCTATCAGACCGGTGTATTCAACACCGTCGTCCGGATCGGCAGAGAAGAAGGGATGATCAAGACCGCCCAGGCCGAATACCCACAGCCAGGATTGCCATTCCAGCCAAGCCGCCGGGGTCATCCAGTCGCCGGTGAGCGCGACGTCAAACCGGGCATGCTGGCCATCGCGTAGCGCTTGCAGTGCCTGCTGCCAGCTCAGATTGATTTTCTCCATTTCGCTCGCCGCCCAGGCCGGAACGGCGGTCTCGAAATAGCTGTAATCACCCGGCTCGTAGTCGTCCGGGTCGTAGCCGCTGCTACTTAGGTGAAACAGCTCGTCAATGTCGGCACTCAGCTCGGCCTCGTCGCCATAGCGTTCCTGCAGGTCAGCCAGAAACTGCCGCGCGGCGTCGAAAAAGCGCGGTAGCTGCGGCAGGCTGGCCACTGCCGGATGCCGCTGCAGAAAATCGAAAACCAGCTCGGCGCGGGTGCGCGCCGCAAGCAGCGGCACGACCAGATTGTCACTGCCGCAATCAGTGAACACGCGCTGGATGTCGATAGCCGGCCCGGTATAGGCCTCGGCCAGCAGCACTTTCCACAGCGCCGGAATGCCGTTTTTGGCTTCGGCGATCTGTTCCTGTCCATCGTCGTTCTGGATGTAGAGATAAATGCGGTGACCCATGCTGGCTTCCGGATTTTGAATGGGTATATAAATACAGCCATTGAAAATCAATGGCTGTAATCAGATACATTGACGAGTATTTTTGGGTGTGTCAGAGAGCCGGGCTGATGGGCAGGTTCAGCTCGCGGCAAACCGCAAGGAAACTTTCCAGCTTGGTGCTGCGCACCAGCACCATCTGACGGCGGGCGTCGATGGGCTGGGCAAAATTGACCAGCGTGTAGGCCGGGGCCAGCTCCTCCAGCACGAGCTTGAGGGCGGCGTCTTCATTATGGCCAGCCAGTGTCTCAGCTGCGAGATCGAGCTCGCCCTCGCCGAAGGCGTCGAGAATGTCATCGTACAGCTCGGCGATGCGGTTGCCCCGGAACACCATGCCGCCTTCCAGCTGTTCCAGCAGCACCCACTGCCACAGCGGCATGGCCGCATCGCCCTGCTGTGCCTGGAAGGCTGGATAGCCGCTGGCGCTGTCCGCGGCCAGATAGGCGTCGGCATCGGCGGCGGCCTTGCCGACTTCGGCAGTCAGTGCATCAAGGTCGGCGGCATCCAGCCCGCCATCGGCGAGGATTTCAAAAAGTTCATGGATCTGTTTCTGCATGGGGTGTGTTTCCTGTTCGTAATCGAGTTCGTAATACTGGGGCGTTGGCCAGAGGGCGCAGCTTACGCGCTTTCGCGCCGGCCGTCGGCATAGAGACGTTCCCGCTGGCCACTGCCGGCGTTGAGCGCATTGACGGCTTCGGCTTTGCCCCAGTATTCCTTGAGTTTCATCACCAGGCGGGCCAGTTCGCGCGCCGTGCCGCTGGCCTCGTTGTCCAGCCAGGCGTAGTCATCGGGAAACAGCCTGCTGCCATCGGCGTGGTAGAGCGCAAATCGCTGCGGGTGTTGCGTTCCATCTTCGTCGGGCTGGCACGGCCGCACCGAGAGAAAGAACAGACACGTGGGCTCGTCCAGCAGCACCGGCTGGATGGCGGTATGGTTGCAGGCAATGCGCGGCGCGGGTTCAGCAACATGCCAGATGCCTTCCAGCTTGCCGCGCAGCCGGTCCTGGCCTTTTTCATTGACGCGCAGCAGGCCACGCCAGTCCGGATGGCTGCGAATGATGTTGTATTCGGTCAGTAGCGAAATCTGGCGGAAGCGCTCCGGCAGCAAGGGCTGTGCCGCGCTGTCCAGCAGCATCCAGCCGTTCTTGTTTTTGACCAGCAAGGTAGGTTCGCCAGTTGGCGGGAAATCACAGCGCTCGATTTGCTCATGGATGCAGGGCACCAGTAGCTGGCCATCCGGCGTCATCAGTCCCACGCGGTTGTCGGCAGTCACGCTGAGCAGCACGTCTTCAATCAGCCAGTCGCCCGGATCATGGCGGCTCGCGGGCAGCCACGGCGTGCCGTCCGGGCGGTAGAGTGCAAACTGCTCATCCTTGCTGGTTTTCCACGCGTAGAGGCTGCGGCTCCACTCAATTTCGTCAAATGCGCAGGGCAGGATTTCCCGGCCGCTGGCGTCCAGCAGTCCGAGCCCGGCATCGCTCGTGGCCAGAAAAAACGGCGGCAGCAGTTGCTCGTTCACCCAGATATGCTGATCGAGCAATTCGAGCGAGGCATAGCGCGGGGCACACAGCTCGCGGCCATCACGATGGCGCAATCCCCAGCGTTCGTTCAGTTCGACGGGATAGAGGCCATCGCGGCCTTCGCCAATGTAGTCATAGATGGGTGGAATGATCTGCCGGCCCTGCAGATCAAGCAGGCCTTCTTGCTCGCCGATCCGCATGATGGCCAGTCCATCCTCGTAGGCCCACAGCTCATCGATGCAGGCATCGACCAGGATGCTGGCCGGGGCCTGGCGGCAATCGGCAATGCCCCAGCGACCATTTTGCCGGAAGGAGACCAGATGCAGCGCTGCATCATCGTCCCGGCCCATGCTGCTGATTTTCTCAAAATGCGCAGGCAGCAGCGGCACGGTATCCGTACCCGTGCCGCGTTGCACCCCGAAGCCTGCGTCGCTGCGGGTGCGCCACAGGCCACCGCCCAGATGCTGCTCATCCGGATGCTGGCTGTGTTCGCGGTGTGCGTGCTTGTAGCTGAGATAATCACCGGCGAAATCCGCATTCGCCGGCCAGAAAAACGGGTGATTGGCGGCCCGCTGGCCGATTACGTTTTCCCAGAACACCGCTTTTTCCGGATCTACAACCCCTGCCACGTCGCAGAACACCTCGTAGTCACCGCTGGCTATTGCCGCACTGAGGGCCTGCCAATCGTCCCGCAATTCCTGCGCGGTCAGCTCTGCGTCGTCATCTTCGGCTGCGACGGAAATCCAGCCCTGCTCGCCATGGCGGTTCAGTACATCGGCCAGCCATTGCCGCATGCCTAGCGTATAGCGTGTCAGCACCGAATCCCCGGCAACCCTCGGGTGCTGGCTAATGAAGGCGAGCACCAGTTCGGCACGCCGGCAGGCGGCTGGCAATGACGCGCGCAGCTCGTCCTCTTCTGTTGGTACGGCATCGGCTAGCAGCACGCGGAAGAACGCGGGATAGCGGTGACTGGCCTCGGCGAGTGCTTCGCCGCCGTTCGGGTTTTCAACACCGAGTTCTAGTAATTCCGGCATGGGCTGTTTCTCGGGTATATCCGTGCGGCCTTTTACTTGTAATGGTTATGCGCTTATGGGGTTTCGGGTATCCGAATCGGCGGCGCTGTCTGTGCTGGCGTTGACCGCAGCAGGGGCGCTAAGGCGGCGGCGTGCCAGCGACACTGTGAACACACCCCATTCATCAATGCGCTGCTCCAGCTTTTCAAAGCCGGCGGCTTCGACGAGCTGATCCATTTCCTGCTGCGTGCGCCGGCGCATCACCCAGGCTTTGCCGTCCTTGTGGCTGGTGAGCGTGCGTGCGATGAGTTCGATCTGCGGGTGCCAGGGCTGGTTGGTGTAGACCAGATAGCCGCCTTCCGGCACTGCATCGGCAAGCCCTGCCAGCGAGTCGCGGATCGGCCCGTTTTCAGGGAATAGTTCGTACAGGCCGGAGACCACCGCCAGCGTGGGTCTGGGTTCCAGCGTGGCCAGGCTCTCGTGATCGAAGGCGTTGCCCTTGGCGAAGCGGGCGATGTGCTGCATGCCGCGGTCGATGATCATCTGCTGGCCTGCCTGCACATTGATGTCGCTGTAGTCGCGCAGCAGGATGCTGGTGACGGGCAGGCGGTTTTTGGTGATGGCATCCATGATGTAGCGGCCATGGCCGGCGGCAATGTCGACGATGCGGATCTCGCGGCCTGCTTCGTCGAGCTTGCGGATGGCCTTCGCGATCAGTTCTTCCAGATTGATTTTGCGCTGGCGGATGCCTTTCCAGCCGACGCTATCCAGATACGCCCGGTCACCGAGCTTGCCCAAGAGCGTCGTGCCCCGGGCTTCGTTGCGGTACACGTAATCCAGTGTGCTGCCCGAATCGAAGCCGGTCGTGAGTCCCAGTTTCACGCCTTCGGAGAGCTGGCCGAGGGTGGCGAGGGAGCGGCGGCTGATGCCGAACTGCCAGCGCTTGGGGCTGGTGATGGGAAGTGGCTGTTGCAGGGCGGCATACTCCGCGTGGGTGTAGCCGCCTTCATCGGCATGCAACAGGTCCGTCTGTGGTACGCCGGCTTCGGCGCGGGCAATGAAGTCACGGATGTGCGCGAACGCTTTCTCGCGCTCCAGCTCGCCCAGCGTGTCATGGTAGAAGCCCGGCAGCACGTGCTTTTCCTTTACGCTGCTACCCAGTCGCTCGAAAAACTGGTGTTGCGGCTCGTGGTGGACGACCCAGTCGTCACCGGAAATCAGTACTTGCGTCGGGACAGTAATCGCGCCGGCATCCGCGATGATGCGCTCGGCGGTGTCGTAGAGTGCCAGCAGGATGTTGACCGAAATGGGGCGGGTAATCAGCGGATCGGTGTTGTAGCTGGCGATGCGCTCGGGATCGTGGGTGAGGTATTTGGCCTTCACATAGGAATTGACGAAGAAATTGCCACGCAGCTTTTCCAGCAGCTTCAGCCCCGGGCGGGCAGCCGGCACATACAGCTTGACCTTGAAGGCCGGCGAGGCGAGCACCAGCGCACGGATTTTGGGCGCGTAATCGTGCACCCAGGCGGCGGCCAGCACCGCGCCGACGCTTTGCGCGATGACGATGATGTCTTCCGGACGATAGCCGTATTCGAGGCCGATGTGCTGGATGAAGCAATCCAGATCGCGGATGGTCGTGCCCATGCTCGGCGAGAAACCACGCGGGCCGTCATTGCGGCCATGGCCGCGGCAATCCCAGGCGAAGCAGGGCGTATCGGCGTAGCCCAGCTCGTCGACAATGTGCTGCAGCCGGCCCGAGTGTTCGTGGCCACGGTGCAGCAGCACGATGGCGCGGCGCGGGCCGCCTTCACTCACGGCTGGCCAGTGGCGGTAGAAAAGCTCGCTGTTGTCGAAGGTGGTAAAGCGGGTCTCGATGGCGGTACGCATACGTCGTTGACTCCTTGGTGTTTGAGGTATTGCTCTGTGGCTCAATCGTTATCGAGTCGAGCGGGCAATACCTTCTCGCGTAATTGCAGAAGGCAATCACGCAATTCCTGCTTGAAAGCCTGGCGGTTGTCCTGCCAGTAATGGGCATGGCCGACGGCCACATCGACAAAGAACGGAATGGGTAGCCACTGGCCGCGCCCCAGCGCGCGACCAAGGCCGTGCATGTACACCGGAATGACCGGTGCCTGCGGGAATTCACCGGCCAGATGCCAGATGCCGGATTTCACCTCTGACAGCACCTCCGGTTCACCGCGCGTGCCTTCGGGAAACAGGATCAGGATGCGGCCGTCGGCCAGCGCCTCGCGACAGCCGGCCAGCGGATCGTCGCCCTTTTTGCTGCCGCGCTTGACCGGGATGATGCCGACCACCTGCGTGGCAAACCATGCCATGGCGCGGTTTTTCAGGAAGTAGTCGGCTGCGGCCGCCGGCTGGACATGGCGGATGCGCCCCAGCGGGAACAGCGCATACAGCGTCAGGATGTCCAGATGGCTGTTGTGGTTCGCCACCACAATCGCCGGGCCGGTCAGCGGCAGGCGCTCCTGATGGCGCACGGTGAGCCCCAGCCAGAGTTTGACCACCGGCCGGGCAACGAGCAAAACGAATAACACACGCAGCCAGGGCATGATCAGAAGTAGAGATAACGCACGAAGTGGAAGAACAGTGGTGCGGTGTAGGTCAGTGAATCCAGCCGGTCCAGAATGCCGCCGTGGCCGGGCAGCAACTGGCCGGAATCCTTTACGCCGATGTCGCGTTTCACTGCCGAGATGACGATGTCGCCGATAAAGCCGGTGGTGCCGATCAACAGGCCGGCCAGGGCGCAATGCAGCGGCGCCATCGGGGTGAGGTAGGGGCCGATCAGCCAGGCCAGCAGTGTGGTGGTGGCGGCGCCGCCCAGCAGTCCGCCCAGCGTCTTGTTCGGGCTGACCTTGGGGGCCACCTTGATGCGGCCGATGCTCTTGCCCCACAGGTATTGCGCCACATCGTTGCTTTGCGTGAGTGCGACAACAAAGAACAGCAGCATCGCACCGGTAGCGATGTCGCCCTTGTGGACGGTTTCAGGCAGGATCAGCAGTGCCGGCAGGTGCGAAATGCAGAAGACGGTGAGCATGACGGCCCATTGCAGGCTGGACGCTGCGCGCAGGAAGCCCTTCGTTTCGCCGATCAGCACCATGCGCATCGGCAGGAACAGGAAGACATACACCGGGATAAAGATGATGAACATGCCGTACCAGGTGATGTGAATCCAGTAGTACTGCAGCGGGATGGTCAGGTAGGCCCAGAACAGCACCACATGATCGGCCTCGCGGGTGGTCGTCAGCGTGAGAAATTCCTTCAGCGCGAGGAAACTGATCAGCGCGAAGACCAGCAGGGCCAGTCCCTTGCTGCCGATCAGGCTGAGCGAGAAAAAGCCGACGATCCACCACCAGGTGCGCACGCGCAGCTTGAGTTCGGTCCAGTTCTTTTCCGGCTTGCGAGCGCTCAGGATGGCAATGGTCAGTGTGGCAACCAGCAGCAGGATGACGACCCCGCCCAGCGCCCATTGCAGCGGTACGGGGAGGGCCAGCGTAGCAAACCAGTCAGTCATGCTGCACCTCGCGCAGGATCTGGCGTGCACGGTTCACGCAGGTCACCAGCAGTAGAGCCAGCATGGCCAGCATCGCCCACAGCAGCAGCAGCGATCCCAGTCCGGCAAAGGCCTGCACCAGCGCCAGGGCACCCAGTAGCGTGGCGCGATCGCTCTTGCCCATCGGGCCGTCGTAGCGGCGACTGGCCTTGAGCATGGGGCCCAGTACGCCGATGTACTCGCTGACCACGGCGAAAAAAGCGACGGCCAGCACCAGCCACGCCGTTTGGGCATGCAGCAGGGCGAAGGGAATGAAGAGCGCGGTGTCGGAAACGATATCGCAGACTTCGTTGTAGATGCCGCCCAGTGCCGATTGCTGGCCGTGCTCGCGCGCCAGCATGCCGTCAATGGCATTCAGTGCCATGCGCACAAACAGCAGCACGGGCAGGATCAGCCAGCCCTGCGGTGGCAACGCAGCAAAGGTCAGGGTGCCAGCCACGGCCAGTGAAAGCAGCATGGCCAGCAGGGTGATCTGGTTGGCGGTAACGCCGGCGCGCGCCAGCGTGTTGGTGAGCGGGCGCAGCAGCGCCTGAAAGCGCGGTTTGAGTTGATACACACTGGGCATGGGAGAAGCCTTGTCAGAAACTGACGGCATTCATACCACGCCACCAAGTTAAGCCGCAATGAAATCGCTCATGCCATTGGCAAAAGCGGCATGACTTAAGCCGCTTTGGCTCGGCAGATGAGCTGTTTCAGGCTTACTCGTCGTCGCTTGCCATGTCCTCGTCTGCTGCGCAGAGGAGGGCATTTTGTACCACTTGCCGGGTCAGGTGCGGGGCGAACAGTTCGATGAAATCGTAGGCATAGCCACGCAGGTAGGCATCTTTGCGGATGCCGATGTGGGTGGTCGATTTCTCGAACAGGTGGCTGGCGTCAATGGCTTCCAGGCCGAGATCGCGCTCCGGTTCGAAGGCCATGCTGGCCAGAATGCCGATGCCCAGCCCCAGTCCGACATAGGTCTTGATGACGTCGGAGTCGATGGCGGTCAGAACCACATTGGGCTCCAGCCCTGCATCCGCAAAAGCGCGGTTGATCTTGGAGCGGCCGGCAAAGGCAAAGTCATACGTGATCAACGGGTAAGCAGCGACATCCGCGAGCGTGATCGGGCGGCCCAGACGGGGCAGCGGATGGCCGCTGGTGACGACAATGCAGCGGTTCCAGTCGTAACACGACAGCATCGCCAGTTCGGAGTAATGATCGATCCCCTCGGTGGCGATGGCGATGTCGGCCTGGCCTTCAACGACCATTTCACTGATCTGCGTCGGACTGCCCTGTTTGATTGACAGGCTGACCTTGGGGTATTTCTCCAGAAAGGCGTGCACCACTGGTGGCAGCGCGTAGCGCGCCTGGGTGTGGGTGGTGGCGATGGTCAGGCTGCCGCCTTCGACGTTGACGAACTCTTCGCCGATCTGCTTGAGATTGCGTGCCTGCATGAGCATCTGTTCGGCGATGCGCAGGATTTCGCGCCCCGGCGGAGTGACGTCGACGACCCGCTTGCCGTTGCGGATGAAGATCTGGACGCCCAGTTCGTCTTCCAGCAGGCGGATCTGCTTGGAGATGCCAGGTTGCGAGGTGTGCAGCTTTTCTGCCGCCAGCGAGACATTCAGGCCCTGTTTGGCCACTTCGACCAGATAGCGTAGTTGCTGCAGTTTCATGGCCACCTCTAAAGCATGATCGGTTATTAAGGGTGAACGACTATTTATAACGGAGTATATGCCCGCTTTGTTATCATGTCAGCAGGCCGCAGCAAGACGGCCTTGCTTATTTTGCAATTCAGATAGGGCTGCCATGGAATACGCGTACATCATTGCCGGCTTTGCCGTGAGCTTCATCGTCGGAATGACTGGCGTGGGTGGCGGCTCGCTGATGACGCCGCTGCTGTTGTGGATGGGGGTGACCCCGGCGACAGCGGTAGGCACTGATCTGCTGTATGCCGCGATTACCAAATCCAGTGGCGTTGTGGCGCATCAGCGCAACCGCAATATCGACTGGCGCATTACCGGCTGGCTGGCGCTGGGCAGTGTGCCGGCTGCAGCTATCACGGTCGTAACCCTGCATTTTCTGCACGCTGACACCAAGTTCGTGAATCTGATCATCAAGCTGTCGCTGGGGATTGCCCTGCTGCTGACCGCGGCGGCGCTGGTGTTCAAAAAGGCGCTGCTGGCGCTGGCCCAGCGTCACGCCGCCGACTGGCTGAATCTGCCGCAGCGCAAGCTCAATGCTGCCACCTGTGTGGTTGGGGTGGTGCTCGGCGTCATTGTCACGCTGTCGTCGATCGGTGCTGGTGCGCTGGGCACACTGGCGCTGTTTCTGCTTTATCCGCTGTTGCAGACCAACCGTCTGGTCGGTACGGAAATCGCACATGCTGTGCCGCTCACTCTCGTGGCGGGTCTTGGTCATGCCGGCTTGGGTAACATCGACTGGGTATTGCTTGGTACGCTGCTGATCGGGTCAATTCCAGGCATATACCTGGGTAGTCAGCTGACCGGTCGCATCCCCGACAAAGTGCTGCGCCCGGCGCTGGCGACCATGCTGGTGGTCGTCGGCGTGACCCTGGTCAAGCCTGCGTTCGCTGCCTTGTTATAATTCCGCGCGGCCGTGAAACTGGCCGCCTACTGCGTGCCAGGCACGCCCGCAAGCCAATTCTGGAGACGATAAATGGAACTGTCCGCCAAGCTCGCGCAGACACTGGAAGTCCTGCAGCAGGTTGCTGCTGAATTCAGCCCGGCCGTATTTGCCAATTCCTATGGCGCGGAAGACATGGTGCTGATGGATCTGATTGCCCGGCACAAGCTGGCGATTGCGGTGTTCTCGCTGGATACCGGTCGCCTGCCGGCGGAGACCTATGCGCTGATGGAAGAGACAGCCAGAAAGTACCCCGATACCCCCGTGCAGGTGTATTTCCCGAATACTGCAGCGACCGAGCAGTATGTGAATACGCATGGCATCAATGGCTTCTACCAGTCGATCGAGCTGCGCAAGTCCTGTTGCCACGTGCGCAAGATCGAGCCCCTGCAGCGCGCACTGAAAAACAAAAAGGCCTGGGTTACCGGCTTGCGTCGTCAGCAGTCTCCCACCCGTACCGATCTGGGCTTCCGCGAATTCGATGCCGGCAACGGGCTGGAGAAATTCAATCCGCTGATCGAATGGACCGAGAAGGAAGTCTGGGCCTACATCAAGGAAAATGGTGTGCCCTACAATGCGCTGCATGATCAGCACTATCCGTCGATTGGCTGTGCGCCCTGTACCCGCGCAATCGCGATGGGCGAGGATGTCCGTGCCGGCCGCTGGTGGTGGGAGGACCCGGAAAACAAGGAATGCGGTCTGCATGTGAAACGCTGATCCGTTTCCTATATATATGTAGTGACAACGCCCGGTTCGCCGGGCGTTGTTGTATTTCTCTTGATGCAGGTCGATGAATCATGCTGTCGGCGCTGACGAGATGCGCTGATTGCATTATCGTGTATCACTTAAGTCTGATAAGCGCCCGTGCGCTCTCACAGAACCTAATAACAACGCAGGCTGCGTAGTCGAAAGGATGAGTCCCATGAGTGAAGTGAAATATCTGATTGGTGTGGATGGTGGCGGCACCGGTACCCGGATCGCAATTGCCGGACTGGACGGTGTGGAACTGGTGCGTGCCGAAGCGGGCGCGTCGGCTCTGGGGCAGGGGATCGACAAGGCCTGGACCAATATCACGCTGGCTATCCGTGATGGGTTTGCCAAGCTCGGGCTCAAGGCTGAATTCAGCGAATGCGCCGTGGGTTTCGGTCTCTCCGGTGTTACGGTCCGCGCCTGGGCGCAGGAGTTTGAAAACAAGAATCCGGGCTTTGCCCGCATTGAAGTTGAAACCGACGGCTTCTCGACACTGCTGGGTGCCCATAATGGCGCACATGGCGGGATTATCGCGATTGGTACCGGCTCGATTGGTGAGGCCTGGTTGCCGGATGGCACCCGCCTTGAAGTCGGTGGCTGGGGTTTCCCGACATCAGACGAAGGCTCGGGCGCTTATTTGGGCTTGAAGGCGATCAATCATGTGCAGCGCCTGATGGATGGCCGCCGCGAATTGACCGATTTTGGCCGCAAGCTGCTGTCAATTACTGGTGATACCCGCGAGAAGGTTTTCGAGTGGATGGGCAAAATGAAGCAGGGCGAATGCGCGACCCTCTCTCCGGTGGTGGTCGAGTTCGGCGAAAAGGATGAAGTTGCCAAATCCTTCCTGCTGGATGCCGGTCGAGAGGTGGAAATCATCGGTCAGGCGCTGCGCAAGAGCGCCCCCGAGCTGCCGCTGGCCATCTGTGGCGGCGGTCTTTCCGAGGCGCTGCGCCCATACATTCCGGCCGCCTTCCTCGCGAGCACCAGTCGTCCGCAGAAAGATTCCTGTGCCGGTGCGCTGATCCTGATCCACCGCGCGATGCAGGCCTGATGCCGGCCATGCATGCGGGGCTTGATGATGAGCGTCTGCTGGTTCTCAGACCTGATCCGGATAGCCCTGTTCCGCTTTATCTGCAGTTGAGTGAACGCATTGCTGCCGCGATTCAGGCCGGGTTCTGGCATGGCGATGAACCCCTGCCGTCCGAGCGGGCTTTGACTGACCTGCTGGATGTCTCGCGGGTTACCGCACGCAAGGCACTGGATTTGCTGTGCGAGCGTGGTCTGATATCGCGACGCCATGGTTCCGGAACCTATGTCACCAGCCAGCTTGAGGTCGATCTGGGTGGCTATGTGCCACTGACTGAGCGACTCGCTGCCCGCGGCCTGGAGTTGCGCTTTGGGCAGCAGCTGGCTGAAGTGGATATTGCCGAGCAGGACGAGATGCTGCAGCTGCAGTTGGCGGTCAATGCCCGTGTTTTGCGCGTGATGCGTACCGGCGGCGTGGATGACGAGGTGTATTGCGTCGAGCGTCTCGCCCTGCCAGCGGTGGCAGCACCTGATCCGTTGCCGGAAAATTTGCAGGAATGGCTGCAGGGGTATCGGCGTAGTGTTGTACGAGTGATACAGAAGATTACAGCCTGCAGTCCGACGTCCGCGCTGCTGGATGTGCTTTGCAAGGGGCAAGAGCAGGCGTTGCTGCGTATCGAACAGCAGGAATTTGCGCATGACGGTCGGATTTTGCTGTTCTCGACCGTCTGGGTAAAAGGGGGTGACTACACCTTGCTGACGGAGTTGCAGTGTTAATTGCTTGATCTTGTTCGTGCTGTGCACTAGCAGTGCTTGGCTGATGTAGTTGTATCCGCCGTGCGGGTGGTGGCCGGCTACATCAGTTTCTGTTTGCTTCGCGCTTGGGTGCATGCCTTCACGTAGTGTGGCGAGCTGCGAATTTTGCTTACTGTTTGCTGACTATTTGTGGGTGGGGGTGCACTGCAAGTTTGCGGCGGATTTGAAATCCGGTAATCTGGCTCCGCAATTGTTTTTTTTCTGAATCCATGCATGGGTCTGCAATTGACGCTGCGGGCGCTGTGATTTAGTGTTAGCCCGTTTTTTGCGCAGTACATGGTTGGACGGAAATCCGGCATAGTCCGGCTTATTCATAACGAGGGAGTTGGTATGAAAATCAAGCATTCTGTTCTGGCAGGTGTAGCTCTGTTTGCCGCAAGCATCATGTCTGCGCAAGCGGCCGAGAAGGTCAAGGTCGAATACTGGTCCAACAGCCTGTCGCCGAAATTCGACGCGGTCATGAAGGATCTGACCACCAAGTTCAATGCATCGCAGAACCAGGTTGAGGCCGTTTGGGTTGACGTTGCTTGGGATGCTTTCCAGGCGCGCGTAGTGACTGCGGTTGCTTCCGGCAAGGTGCCGGGTCTGGTGAACCTGCCGAAGCCGTGGATGGATGAATTCGCCCAGAAGAAGATGATCGTCCCGGTGACCAAGGAAGTTGCTTCCTTCAAGAATGTCTATACCAAGGGCGCGCTGGCTGACGTAACCTACGGCAATGAAATCTACGGTCTGCCCTGGTACCAGGTAACTGCCGTGCTGTTCTACAACAAGGATCTCTTCAGCAAGGCTGGCGTGAAAGAAGCCCCGAAGAGCCTGGATCAACTGCTGGCTGCTGCCAAGCAAGTCAAGGAAAAGACCGGCGTATCCGGTTTTGCTCCGAAGCTGAACGATGGTTTTGCTGGCTGGTTCCTGTATGACGGCCTGCCGCTGATCAAGGATAACAAGGCCGTGTTCAATAGCCCGGCTCACGTGAAGCTGGTTGAGAAGTTTGCTGCTGCATACAAGGATGGCTCGATTCCGAAGGACGTCTTCAAGATGGGCTTCGAAGAGCAGATCGCCGCCTACAACTCCGGCAAGATCGCCATGTTCGCCGAAGGTGCCCATGCCCTGAAGCGCACTCAAACCGATGCGAAGAAGATCTATGAAGTAACCGGTGTTGCCGGCTTCCCGCAAGGCGCAGGCAAGACCCCGTTTGGTGGTTTCCTGTTCCTGTGGTCGGTGCCGAAGGGCTTCAAGGATGTTGGCGCTGCCGTCAAGCTGGGTCAGTACCTGACCAGCGACGAAGCTCAGTTGGCCTTTGCCAAGGCATCGTCGACCTTCCCGTCGACCAACAAGGCGCTGGATGACGCCTTCTTCCAGGCTGGTGCCAAGTCGGCTGATCCGGTTGAGCAGGCTACTGCTGTTGCTGCCACCAATATCAAGGCCTCCCGCACCCTGACCATCTCCGGTCTGCCGGATGAGGCTGCCATGAACAAGAAGCTCAACGACGAAGTTGAGGCTGCTGTGACTGGTCGCAAGTCCGCCAAGGAAGCGCTGGACGCTGCTGCGGCACTGTGGAACGAAAAGCTGGCTGCCAAGAAGTAAGCATGTAAAGAACTGTGTCGCAAACTTGCAAAGGTATGCGGCACATCAAGTTTTGTGGCGGCGGTTTTCTGGTAGACTGCCGTCACAAAAAAAATCCGCAATGCCTGAGGGCGGAAGTGGGTAGCAATAAGCAAGGAAGTCAATTCCGAGCAAATTTGTCGATAACTCAAGAGGAAGACAAAATGAAGCTGAAGAAGATGTTGACCGTTGGCGCAGCTGTATTTGGCCTGGGTCTGTTCGCTGCACAAGCTCAAGCTGCTGACAAGGTCAAGCTCGAATTCTGGACCATGAACCTGGCTCCGAAGTTCGACCCGTACTTCAAGCAAGCCGTTACCAAGTTCAACGCTGCTAACCCGACTCTGGAAGCTGTATGGGTTGACATGAACTGGGACCAAATCCAGCCGAAGCTGATCGCTTCCCTGGCTGCTGGCAACCCGCCGGCTCTGGTTAACTTCAACGTACCCTGGGTTCACGAATTCGCTGCTCAAGGCAACATCATCGCTCTGGACCAATACCTGGGCGCTGACAAGGCTGTCTACAGCACTCAAGCTCTGGCTGACGTGACCATCAAGGGCAAGGTTTACGCCTTCCCGTGGTACAACTCCGTTTCCATCCTGGCCTACAACAAGTCCATCCTGGACAAGGCTGGTGTTAAGCCGGAACAACTGACTTCCTTCGACAACCTGCTGGCTGCTGCCAAGACCATCAACGAGAAGGCCGGTGTTGATGGCTTCGCTCCGAAGATGTCCGATCCGGTTGGCCTGTTCTACTACCTGGGCCTGCCGGTTGTTGAAAACGGCAAGGCTGTCTTCAACTCGCCGAAGCACGTAGCTGTTGTTCAGAAGTTTGCTGATCTGTACAAGGCTGGCGCTGTACCGAAGGACATCTTCAAGATGGCCTTCGAGCAAGAAATTGCTGCCTACAACAGCGGCAAGATCGCCATGATGACTACTGCTCCGCAAGCTCTGAAGCGTACCGAAACCGACGCTAAGGCTATCTACGACGTGACTGGCGTTACTGCCTTCCCGCTCGACGCTGGCAAGATGTCCTTCGGCGCCTGGATGATGGACTTCGTAGTTCCGAAGGGCTTCAAGAACCCGGCTGAAGCTGCCAAGCTCGGCAAGTTCCTGACTGGCGACGAACAGCAGCTGCTGTTCTCCAAGGCTACTGAAACCACCTTCCCGACCACCAAGAAGGCTAACCTCGACCCGTACTTCCAAGCTGGTGCTAACAGCAAGGATCCGATCGAGAAGGCTCGCGCTGTAGCTGCCAAGGCTATGGACGGTGCTCGTACCCTGACTCTGCCGCCGGGCACCCTGACCGACGAAGCTGCTACCCAGAAGGTTCTGGCTGACAACTTCCAAGCTGCCGTAGAAGGCCGCAAGCCGGTTAAGGAAGCTCTGGATGCAGCAGTAGCAGCCTGGAATGGCAAGATCGCTAAGTAATCGCAAGTATTACTAGCTCGCTGCTCTAGAAACGGGGCCGTCTTACCGGCGGCCCTGTTTCATTTCCGATAAATATAAATACAGTCGAGTTACGCCGTGAAAAACTCCAGCAGTTACACCACAGTAGCCTATCTGTTCTTGGCGCCAGCCTTGATATTGATGGGGATCTTTACCTTCTGGCCGGTCGGATACAATACCTACCTGGCTTTCCATATCTATGACATCGCCGAAGGCACCGCACGTGTTGCGTCTGCCGAAGATGGCGGTTACTTCACCCACTTCAAGTACATCTACGGTGAAGACCTGTTCCATCAGGCACTGAAAAACTCCCTGCTGTATCTTCTGGTTGTGCCGTGTATCCAGCTCGCAGCCCTTGTGATGGCCAAACTGGTCAACAACAAGCTGCCCGGCATGACGTTCTTCCGTGCGACCTACTACATCCCGGTTATTACCGCGATTTCCGTGGCCGGCGTGGCCTGGGCGTTCGTCTACAAGTTTGACGGCATGCTCAATGGCTTCCTGACCTGGATCACCCACTTTGTCGGCATCCATTCCGGTTTCGAGAAGGTCGAAATCGACTGGATCGGCAATCCGGATATCGCGCTGTACTCGGTCATGGTCTTCACCTTCTGGAAGGGTCTGGGCTACTACATGGTGCTGTATCTTGCCGGCCTGCAGGCGATCCCCGCCGAAGTGGAGGAGGCCGCGATTCTGGACGGTGCCAATGCCTGGGATCGTTTCTGGAAAATCACCGTGCCGATGGTGAAGCCGACCATTCTGCTGTGTACCCTCCTGTCGACCATTGCCGCAATGAAGGCGTTCCAGGAAGTGATCGTACTGACCAAGGGCCAGTCCGATACCTACACCGCACTGTTCTATGTGTATGACCAGGCGTTCCGCAACTACAACTTCGGTCGTGCCGCTGCTGCCGGTCTGGTTGTAACCTTCTTCTGCATGATCCTCGCGGTCATCCAGTTCCGCTTCTTCGGCGAAAAGAAATAAGAGCGAGGAATCCTGATCATGGCAATGAGTAAAAACGTACGACAAGCGCTAGGACTGACCGGGCACTACAGCGGTTTGATCCTGTTCGCGATTTTCACCACCTTTCCGTTCCTATGGGCTCTGGCTTCCGGTCTTTCTGCGGATGCCTCCAAGATGTACCTGTTCCCGGACGGCTTCTGGCCGCACGATGCCAGCTTCATGTGGTTCGAGCGTGTATTCCAGGAAATGCCATTCCTGACCTACACCAAGAACTCCGCCATCATGTCCTTCTTCACCATCATCGGTGTCGTGGTCGTGTCGGTACTGGCTGGCTATCCGCTGGCCCGCATGAAGTTCCCGGGTCGTGGTCTGATCTTCGTTGCGATCATCGCAACCATGATGCTGCCGTCAGAAGTCGGTATCGTTCCGAACTTCATCACCCTGAAAAACTTTGGTGATTTCGGTAACTGGATCCAGGAGTCGCTTGGTCTGGGCAGCAGCTGGAACATGCGTGAATGGATCGGCCTGAACAGCTACTTCGGTGCAATCATCCCCAACTTTGCCGGTGCCTTCGGTATCTTCCTGATGAAGCAGGCCTTCGAAGCCATTCCGCAGGATCTGATCGACGCGGCCCGTGTGGATGGTGCAACCGAAATGCAGATTCTGTGGAAGGTGATGGTTCCGGTTACTGCTCCCTCGATTGCTGCTCTGGCGATCTTCACGCTGGTTAACGCCTGGAACGACTATCTGTGGCCGTCCATCGTGATGAACTCCAAGGAAAAACTGCCGCTGGCCGTGGGCGTGTTCAACGATCTGACTGGTCCGTTCGCCACCTCGGACAACATTCTGATGGCTGCGATCGTGATGACTGTTGTACCGGTCCTCGTCTTCTTTGCCTTCACTCAGCGTTACTTCATCTCCGGCATGGACGGCGCGGTGAAGTAAGCAGGTTACTTAAAGAATCCAACATATAAATAGCAAGGAATCGAAAATGGCTTCGGTTACACTCAAGAACATCAAGAAGAACTACACCAAGGACGTTACCGTAATCAAGAACGTCAGCCTGGACATCCAGGATGGTGAATTCGTAGTATTCGTAGGCCCATCCGGCTGCGGCAAGTCCACCATGCTGCGCATGATTGCCGGTCTGGAAGACATTACCGCCGGCGAACTGTATATCGGCGACACTCTGGCCAACGACGTGCACGCTTCCAAGCGTGGTATCGCGATGGTGTTCCAGTCCTACGCGCTGTATCCGCACATGTCGGTTGCCGAAAACATGGGCTTCGCCCTGAAGCTGGCCGGTACGCCGAAGGCTGAAATCGAAGAGCGGGTGAAGAAGGCTGCCGAAATCCTGGAAATCACCCATCTGCTGGAGCGCAAGCCCAAGGCTCTGTCGGGTGGTCAGCGTCAGCGTGTGGCCATCGGTCGTGCCATTGTCCGCAACCCGAAGGTCTTCCTGTTCGATGAGCCGCTGTCCAACCTGGATGCCGCGCTGCGTCTGAACATGCGTGTCGAGCTGTCCAAGCTGCACCAGGAACTCAAGACCACCATGATCTATGTAACGCACGATCAGGTGGAAGCGATGACCTTGGCTGACCGTATCGTGGTATTCCACGCGGGCCTGATCCAGCAGGTTGGCACGCCGCTGGACATGTACGAAAACCCGTCCAACCTGTTCGTGGCTGGCTTCCTTGGTTCGCCGAAGATGAACCTGCTCGAGGCCGAAGTGATTGCCGCTTCCGCGACCGAAGCGACCGTCAAGCTGCCGAAGGGTCTGACCGTACGTGCGGCCGTGGATGCCAGCAATGCCAAGGTGGGTGACAAGGTAACCATGGGTGTTCGTTCCGAGCACATCCGTCTGGTGGACGCAGGTACTGCTGAGGCGCTGCCGGCACGTGTCGATCTGATCGAGCACCTCGGTGACATCGTACTGGCCTACATCGAAATCCCGGGTATCAACCAGATCCTGTGCGTCAAGCTGCCGGGTCACATGACTGGCCTGAAGTATGGCGATGACATCCACATCCTCTTCCCGCGTGAAGAGACGCACCTCTTCGATGCGGAAGGTCTGGCCTTCAAGCGCGTTCGCTAAGACCGTGTTGCAGCAACAAAAAGCCCGCTTCGGCGGGTTTTTTGTTGGCCCATAATGGAAGGGGTATGTGCTGTAGGACTATTGCAGTCCAAGGCTTGCGATAATATACCCATTAAAAAACCGCCTTCGGGCGGTTTTTTAATGGGTTGGGCAGCTTCAGTCCAGTTGCTGGCGGATGAATTGCTTGACCGCTTCGACGTCGTCTTCCAGTACTTCGCTATGCTGCGGCAGATCCTCGATACCCTGCAGATGCTCGGGTCGCGCAGGCTGGCGACCCAGGGCTTCGACCATGGTGGCTTCGAATTTGGCGGGTAGTGCGGTTTCTAGAATGACCATGGCGACGGCCGGATCGCGGTGAGCTTTGGCTGCCTTATAGCCATCAGCGGTATGGGGGTCAATTTCGACGCCGTACTTTTCGAAGACCTCGCGGATGTGGGCAACACGCTCGGCGTGGCTGCTCTGCTCCGACACAAAGCCGTAGGCATGGCTCATGCGTTCGAAATCCGGCGAGGGCAGGGTGAAGCCCTCACCCTTTTCGACGCTCTGCCACAGAGCCGCCAGGCGAGTGCTGTCGCGGCCGACCAGATCGAAGACGAAGCGTTCGAGGTTGGACGCCTTGGCGATGTCCATCGACGGGCTGGAGGTCTCGAAGGTCTCCTTGATCGAGCGCGGGCGGTATTTGCCGGTCTTGAAGAATTCGTCTAGTACGTCGTTTTCATTGGTGGCGACCACCAGCTTGCGGATCGGCAGGCCCATCTGGCGGGCAATGTGGCCGGCGCAGATGTTGCCGAAGTTGCCGGACGGCACGCAGAAGTCCACCGGATCACCAACGTTCTTGGCGACGGCGAAATAGCCCTTGAAGTAGTACACCACCTGCGCAACGATGCGGCCCCAGTTGATCGAGTTCACCGCGCCAATCTTGTACTGCGCCTTGAATTCGGCGTCGTTGTTGATCGCCTTGACGATGTCCTGGCACTGGTCGAAGAAGCTTTTCACCGACAGGTTGAAGATGTTCTTGTCCTGCAGGCTGTACATCTGTGCGCGCTGGAAGGGGCTCATCTTGCCGTGTGGGCTGAGCATGAAGACATTGACGCCCTTTTTGCCGCGCATGGCGTATTCGGCCGCGCTGCCGGTATCGCCGGAGGTGGCGCCGACGATGTTTACCTGCTCGCCGCGTTCATGCAGCACATGCTCGAACAGATTGCCCAGCAACTGCATCGCCATGTCCTTGAACGCCAGGGTCGGGCCGTTGGAGAGTTCCTGGATGTAGAGATTGTTCTCCAGCTTGAGTACCGGAGTGATTTCGCGTGCCACTTCCGGATCGCGGCCATTGCAGTACACCTCGGCGGTGTAGGTCTTGTCGATCAGCTTCTGCAGGGTCGGGTGATCGATGTCATCAACAAAATGATGGATGATGGCAAAGGCGAGGTCGCGGTATTCCAGCGTGGAAAGTTTCTTCAGCGCGTCCAGGCAGAAGTGCGGGTAGATTTCCGGAATCGACAGGCCGCCATCGGGGGCCAGGCCGCCCAGCAGGATGTCGCAGAACGGTTGCGGGGTCATGCCGCCGCGGGTGGAGATGTAACGCATGGGTATGAGCCTGTAGCTTAGAAGGCGGGCGGGCTACAGGCCCATACCCGCCCGAATTGATTAACCGAGGTGTTCGAGGCGCAGCTTGACCACTTTGCCGTTGATGGTCGGCAGGGCTTCGATCTTGGCCAGTGCGGCGTTGACGTTCTTTTCAATCGCAAGATGCGTCACGATGATGATGTCGGTGCGGCCGGCTTCGCCTGCGGTTTTCTGCAGCATGGCATCGACCGAGATGCCGCCGTCGGCGAGGATGCGGGTCACATCGGCCAGTACCCCGGCCTGATCCTGCGCGTTCAGGCGCAGGTAGTAGCAGGTTTCGATTTCATCGACCGGCAGGATCGGCAGATCGGCGAGTTGCGTCGGCTGAAAGGCCAGATGCGGCACGCGGTGTTCCGGATCGGCGGTGTGCAGGCGGGTGATGTCGACCAGGTCGGCAATCACCGACGAGGCGGTCGGCTCGGCGCCGGCACCCGGGCCATAGTACAGGGTGGCACCGACGGCATCGCCCTTGACCAGTACGGCATTCATGACGCCATCGACGTTGGCGATCAGGCGCTTTTGCGGGATCAGCGTCGGCGCGACGCGCAGTTCGATGCCGTTTTCACGGCGGCGGGTCACGCCCAGCAGCTTGATGCGGTAGCCCAGCTCCATCGCGTACTTGATGTCGGTGGCGTCGAGCTTGCTGATGCCTTCCAGATACGCTTTGTCGAACTGTACCGGAATACCGAAGGCAATCGCGCTCATGATGGTCAGCTTGTGCGCTGCGTCGTGGCCCTCGATGTCGAAGGTCGGGTCGGCTTCGGCGTAACCCAGGCGCTGGGCTTCGGCCAGCACGTCGGCAAAGGCCAGGCCCTTGTCGCGCATTTCGGTCAGGATGAAGTTGGACGTGCCGTTGATGATGCCGGCCACCCACTCGATCTTGTTGGCGGTCAGGCCTTCACGCAGTGCCTTGATAATGGGAATGCCACCGGCGACCGCCGCTTCAAAGGCAACAATCACGCCCTTTTCCTGCGCACGGGCGAAGATCTCGTTGCCGTATTCGGCGATCAGCTTCTTGTTGGCCGTGACCACGTGCTTGCCGTTCTCGATGGCCTTCAGCACGATGTCCTTGGCGATGGTCGTGCCACCGATCAGTTCGACCACGATGTCGATGTCGGGGTTGTTCACCACGGCGAAAGCATCATCAACGATGGTCACGTCGCTGCCGCAGACTTCGCGGGCGCGATCCAGATCGCGATTGGCGGCCATCTTGACCACGATGGGGCGGCCGGCACGGCGGGCAATTTCTTCCGCGTTGCGTTTCAGAACGGTTGCAGTGCCGCCGCCGACAGTGCCGACGCCACACAGGCCTACATAGATCGGTTTCATGCTCGATTTCCTGATTGCCAGTGATTTGAATGAATACGTTATCGGGTAATGCGTTTTTGCTTAATTAATGCGTTTTCTGTCGCGCCATACCCTAGGCTGTGCCATGACGCTTGCGCCAGCCGTCGAGGAAGCGCGCCACGCGACCGATTGCCTCCTGCAGGTCATCACCCTGCGGCAGGAAGACCAGGCGGAAGTGGTCGGGCTGGTGCCAGTTAAAGCCGGTGCCTTGCACCAGCAGCACCTTTTCCTCCTGCAGCAGCTCCAGAATCAGCTGCTGGTCGTCGGTGACCGGGTACATTTTCGGGTCCAGCTTCGGGAACATGTATAGTGCCGCCTGCGGCTTCACGCAGCTGACGCCCGGGATGCTGGTAATGAGCTCGTGGGCGATGTCGCGCTGGCGTGCGAGCCGGCCGCCCGGGCGCACCAGATCGTTGATGCTCTGGTAGCCGCCCAGCGCGGTCTGAATGGCGTATTGCGCCGGCACATTCGCGCACAGGCGCATGGTCGAGAGGATATTCAGCCCCTCGATGTAGTCCCGCGCGATTTTCTTGTTGCCGGAAACGACCATCCAGCCGGCGCGGTAGCCGCATGCGCGGTAGTTCTTCGACAGGCCGTTGAAGGTGACAAACAGGATGTCATCCGCCAGCGACGCGATCGAGGTATGCGTGCGGCCATCGTAGAGCACCTTGTCATAGATTTCATCGGCAAAAATGATCAGTTTGTTGGTGCGGGCAATCTCGATCAGCTCGCGCAGCATCTCGTCGGAATACAGCGCGCCGGTCGGATTGTTCGGGTTGATCAGCACCAGCGCGCGGGTGCGGTCGGTGATCTTGGCGCGGATGTCGTCGAGCGCCGGCATCCAGTCCTGAGCCTCGTCGCAGAGGTAATGGCGCGGCTTGCCGCCGGCGAGGCTTACCGCCGCGGTCCACAGCGGATAATCCGGCATGGGGACCAGCACTTCGTCGCCATTGTTCAGCAGGGCCTGCATCGCCATCACGATCAGCTCGGACGCCCCGTTGCCGATGTAGATGTCATCGACGGTCACGTCGGCGATTTGCTTTTCCTGCGTGTAGTGCATGATGGCCTTGCGCGCCTGGAACAGCCCCTTGCTGTCCACATAGCCGGCGGCGGCGGGCAGATTGCGGATCACGTCCTGCACGACTTCTTCGGGCGCGTCAAAGCCGAACGGCGCCAGATTGCCGATGTTCAGCTTGATGATGCGATGGCCGTCCTCTTCCATCTGCCGCGCTCGCTCCGGGACCGGGCCACGG
This sequence comes from Chitinilyticum piscinae, assembly GCF_015223195.1. GTDB lineage: Bacteria > Pseudomonadota > Gammaproteobacteria > Burkholderiales > Chitinibacteraceae > Chitinilyticum > Chitinilyticum piscinae. The sequence continues at coordinate 81,362 of NZ_JADFUA010000006.1, forward strand.
ATTTCGTAGCAGACGTTCAGCAGCTTGTTGGACTTCAGGATGGCTTCCATGGCGCGTACAACCGGTCATTGGGGGAAACCCCACATTCTAGCGAAACTTGCCCGCTTACGGCGGATGATTTGCGCGCAAATTCCGCTGTTTACACTGGTAGAATCGGGGCACGTTTAGCGGTAGCGAGAGAGTGATGAAACTGCATCAGAGCAAGGTGGGCAACCTGAACCAGTTCACTTCCTACGGGGAAGATTTTGTCGAGGTCAACCGGCAGCGCCATCAGGGGCCGGTGCTGGTGTCCGGCGAGCAGGTGCTGCCGTGGTCGGCGCGCAGTCTGGAGAGTCTGGCTCCGGCGGACATCGAGGCGATTCTGGCGCTGAATCCGGAAGTGGTGCTGATCGGCACTGGCAAGCATCTGCGCTTCGGGCATCCGCAACGCTACGCCGCACTGAGCGCAGCGCGTATCGGTGTTGATTTCCTCGATAACGGTGCGCTGTGCCGTACTTTCAATATTCTGAGTGCCGAAGGTCGGCAGGTGGTTGCGGCGGTGCTGTACGCCTAGGGGTATTGCGCTGCGGGATGCACAGATCAGGTTCTTTGGGTGCATATCTGCATGGGTATGCGTCCTGGGGTATGGGGTGAATGCCCGCAGCAAAGAAAAACCCCCGCGCGAGGCGGGGGCCAAATGTCTGCCGTGAAAGCAGTAAGTACTCGTGTCGGAGGGTCTTAGATGGCGCTCTGGCGCAGCTGGTCCAGAATCGCCGGGTTTTCCAGGGTCGACGTATCAGCGGTGATTTCCGCGCCCTTGGCGATATCGCGCAGCAGGCGGCGCATGATCTTGCCCGAGCGGGTCTTCGGCAGGTTGTCACCGAAGCGGATTTCATCCGGCTGGGCGATCTTGCCGATTTCGTGGGCAACCCACTCGCGCAGTTCCTTGGCGATGCGCTTGGCGTCGTCGCCTTCCGGACGGGCATTTTTCAGTACCACGTAGGCCACGACCGATTCGCCCTTGATGTCATGCGGCTTGCCGACGACGGCCGCTTCGGCCACCAGCGGGTTGGCGACCAGTGCCGATTCGATTTCCATGGTGCCCAGGCGGTGACCGGAAACATTCAGTACGTCGTCGATGCGGCCCATGATCCAGATGTAGCCGTTCTCGTCGCGATGCGCGGAGTCGCCGGCCAGATACAGCTTGCCGTTGTAGTCTTCCGGGAAGTAGGTCTTCTTGAAGCGGTCCGGATCGCCCCAGATGGTGCGAACCATCGACGGCCACGGCTTGCTGATCACCAGGAAGCCACCCTTGCCGGCTTCGACCGGTGCACCGGACTCATCAACGATGTCGGCCATGATGCCCGGCAGCGGCAGGGTGCACGAACCCGGCTTGGTCGGGGCTGCGCCCGGTAGCGGAGCGATCATGTTGGCGCCGGTTTCGGTTTGCCACCAGGTGTCGACGATCGGGCAGCGCGAGCCGCCAACCACTTCGTAGTACCACATCCAGGCTTCCGGGTTGATCGGCTCGCCCACGGTGCCCAGCAGGCGCAGGCTGGAGAGGTCGTGCTTCTTCGGCAGATCGCCACCCAGCTTGATCAGCGAGCGGATTGCGGTTGGTGCGGTGTAGAAGGTGGTGACCTTGTGCTTTTCGATCATCGACCAGAAGCGCGAGGCATCCGGATAGGTCGGTACGCCTTCGAAGACCACCTGGGTCGCGCCGATGCCCAGCGGGCCGTAGGCGATGTAGCTGTGGCCGGTAATCCAGCCCACATCGGCCGTGCACCAGTAAACGTCGTTTTCCTTGTAGTCGAACACCCACTTCATGGTCACTTGCGTGCCGAGGAAGTAGCCGCCGGTGGAATGCTGGATGCCCTTGGGTTTGCCGGTGGAGCCGGAGGTATAGAGAATGAACAGCGGATCTTCGGCGCTCATCCATTCCGGTTCGCATTCGCTGGCCTGGCCCTGGATCAGGTCATGCCACCAGATGTTCAGTGCATCCCATTTTTCCGGTGCGTTCTGGGTGCGCTGGAAGACCACGATCTTCTGCACGGAGTCGCAGCCGCCCAGGCTCATGGCTTCATCGGTGATGGCCTTCAGCGGGGTGGTTTTGCCGCCACGAACAGTTTCGTTGGCGGTGATCACGACCTTGGCGGCCGCATCCTGGATGCGGTCACGCAGTGCGCCGGCCGAGAAGCCTCCGAAAACAACCGAGTGAATCGCGCCGATACGGGCGCAGGCCTGCATGGCGGTTACGGCTTCGACGCCGTGCGGCATGTAGATGACCACGCGGTCACCCTTCTGCACGCCCAGGCTCTTCAGACCGTTGGCAAACTGGCAGACGCGGGTGTACAGATCGCGGTAGGTGACGTTGGTGACGGCACCGTCGTCGGCTTCGAAAATGATCGCGGTCTTGTCGCCGCGGGCGTCGAGGTGACGGTCCAGGCAGTTGTAGGAAACGTTCAGTACGCCGTCTTCGAACCATTTGAAGAAGGGGGCGTTGTCTTCGTTCAGTACTTTGGTGAACGGGGTTTTCCAGCTCACCAGCTCGCGGGCCAGTTCGCCCCAGAAGCCGGCGTAATCGGCATTGGCCTTGTCGCACAGGGCGTTGTAGCCATCCATGCCGGACACATTGGCCTTCACGCGGAAGTCATCGGTCGGCGGGAACAGACGGTTTTCTTTCAGAACGGAATCGATGGTGCCCATGTGTGCTCCTTCTTGCCCAAACAGTAAGGAAATAATCGTGACCGAACTGTATGGTTTGGGGGGGATGAAATCCAATTGTCTTTTCTGATGCGCCGAATAAGTGCTGCTGATTGTGCTGCAAGGTGCTGATCTGAAATGGAAAATTGTTTTGGTTGTGATGATTTTGGCTGGCTGCATCGAAAGCGGCTATTGTTTCTGTAGCGGCCCGGAAGATGATGGTCGCACCATTGGAGGGTGAATGCATAGCGAGCTGATTCAGGCGATTGTCCGGGTACAGGCAGGGTTTGTTCGTGGCGGCGATGACGCTGCAGTATTTGCTGCCGCACTGGATGACCTGCTGCAGCTGAGCCGCAGCGAGTACGGCTTCATCGGCGAAATTCGTCGGGAGGCGGGGCAACCTTATCTGCGCACGCATGCCATTACCAATATCGCCTGGGATCAGGCGACGCGTGATTTTTACGATCAGCATGCTCCCGCGGGGCTGGAGTTCCGCAATCTGGATACGCTGTTCGGTGCGGTGATCCGCAGCGGCAAAACTGTTATCAGTAATGATCCGCAGCATGACCCGCGTCGTGGTGGCTTGCCCGAAGGGCATCCGGCCATGCATGCCTTTATCGGTCTGCCCATCTACTGTGAAGGCGAGCTGCTGGCGATGATCGGGCTGGCCAATCGCCCCGGTGGTTATCCTGACGCCCTGGAAGGTGAGCTGCAGCCGCTGTTGCAGAGCATCGGGCAGTTGTTGCTGGTGCGGCAACGGCAATTGCAGCAACGCGAGCTTGAAGCGCACCAGCAGCGCCAGCAGCGCGCGCTGCGTGCGCTCAGCCATATCGCGGCGCTATCGGCAGCGGATGAGCTTGATCTGCTGCGGCAGGCGCTGGCGCTGGGTTGCGAGTATTTTGATCTGCCGTATGCCATCATCAGCCAAATACGAGACGAGCGTTACCGTATTCTGGTGCAATACTCGCGTGAGCATCAGTTGCAGGATGGCATGGAGTTCGATCTGGGCAAGACCTATTGCTCGCTAACCCTTGTCGCTAATGATGTTGTTGCCATTACCCAGATGGGTAACTCCGAATATGCGCAGCATCCCTGTTATACGGAATTCGGTCTGGAATGCTATGTGGGGGCCCCCTTGCTGGTGGCCGGTCAGCGTTTTGGTACGCTGAATTTCTCCTCGCCGCTAAGCCGCGCCGTACCCTTCGACGCCGTTGATATCGAATTTGTCCGGCTGATGACCAGCTGGGTGGCCAGTGTGCTGGAGCGCAGGCAGCAGGCACTGAATCAGCAGGAGCTGCTGTTGCGCCTGCAGAAAATCGGTGCCCAACTCCCCGGCATGATCTACCAGTTCCGCCTGTACGCCGATGGCCGCAGTTGTTTTCCCTATGCCAGTGAAGGCATTCGTGAGATTTATGGCGTTGCGGCTTCCGAGGTGGTCGAGGATGCCAGTTCGGTGTGGTCTGTGCTGCATCCTGACGATCTGCCGGCGGTGATCGCTTCGGTCAATGTTTCGGTCGAGCAGCTGAGCACCTGGCATGCCGAGTACCGGGTGAATCATCCCGAGCGGGGGCTGATCTGGGTCGAGGGCACGGCGACGCCAGAGCGTACGGCTGATGGCGATGTGCTCTGGCATGGCTACATCTCGGATGTCAGTGCCCGCAAGGCGGCCGAGGCGCGTCTGCTGGCCAGCGAAGCCGAGGCCCGCATGCTGTCGCTGGTGGCCAGCCGCACCTCGAATGCCGTGGTAATCAGTGATGCTGAGGGGCGGGTCGAATGGGTGAATGAGGGATTTGTCCGGCTCACCGGCTATTCGCTGGAGGAAGTGCGCGGGCGCAAACCCGGACACATTCTGCAAGGGCCGATGACAGATCTGCTGACCGTTGCCGAGATCAGCCAGCATCTCAATCATGGCGAGCGCTGTAGTGTCGAGATCGTCAATTATCACAAGTGCGGCCAGGATTACTGGATCGCGCTGGATATTGAGCCTGTGCGCGATGAGACGGGAGCAATCAGTCACTTCATCGCGATCGAAACCGATATATCGGCTCGCAAGCAGGCCGAAATGGCCTTGGCGAGCGAGCGTGAGCGGCTGGCGGACATTATTGAGGCCACCAATGTCGGCACCTGGGAGTGGGACATCACCACGGGGGACGTGCTGCTGAATGCGCGCTGGGCCGAGATTGTCGGATATACCCTGGCTGAACTTGAGCCGCTGGATATCAATACCTGGCTGCGGCTGGCGCATCCCGATGATCTGGCTCAATCCGAGGGGCAACTCCAGCGGCATTTTGCCGGCGAGTTGCCGTATTACGACATCGAATGCCGCATGCGGCACAGAGACGGGCACTGGGTCTGGGTGCATGACCGCGGCCGGGTGACCGAATGGCTGCCCGAAGGCGGGCCGTGGCGCATGTCCGGCACGCACGAAGACATCACTGCGCGCAGGCTCGCCGAGGATGAGCTGCGGGCAGCCAAGCAGCAGGCCGAAGCCGCCAGCAAGGCCAAGAGCCAGTTCCTGGCCAATATGAGCCATGAAATCCGCACCCCGATGAACGGGGTGCTGGGGATGACCGCGTTGCTGCTGGATACCGACCTTAACCCCCAGCAGCGCGAATATGCTGAAACCATCCGCTATAGCGGCGATGTGCTGCTTGGGGTCATCAACGATATTCTCGACTTTTCCAAGGTCGAAGCCGGTCATATGGAGCTTGAGGACGTTGACTTCGATCTCGGGGGGCTACTGGATGGTGTCGCCGCGATCATGGCGTTGCGGCCGAAAGAAAAGGGCATCTTTTTGCGCTGCTCGCAGGCCAGCGATCTGCCGGAATGGGTGCGCGGCGACCCCGGCCGACTGCGTCAGGTGCTGATCAATCTGATTGGCAATGCCATCAAATTTACCGAGCAGGGCGGGGTGACGGTCGAGGCGCGCCTGCTGGCCGCCGATGAGGCAGGCTACGAGCTGCACTTTTCGGTGCGCGATACCGGGCCGGGCATACCGGCGGACAAGCTGGGGCGCTTGTTCCAGAGTTTCAGCCAGGTCGATGCCTCGACAACCCGTCGTTTCGGAGGAACTGGTCTGGGGCTGGCCATCAGCAAGCAGCTGGTGGAACTGATGGGCGGCAGTATTCAGGTCGAAAGCACTCCGGGACTGGGTTCGGTCTTTGCATTCCGGGTGCGGCTGGGGCGGGCGAAGCCCGGGGCTCAGCCGGCGCTGGTGACTGAGCGGGCGCCGCACGAGCGGGTGCTGGTGGTGGATGATAGCCCGTCCCAGCGCGAATACCTCGAGCAGCAATTGCGGCAGTGGGGCGCGCTCCCCGTGCTGGCGGCCAATGGGGTCGAGGCGCTGCATCTGCTGCGACATGCGGTTCAGCAGCAAGAACCGTTCCGGCTGGTGCTGATCGATCTTTACATGCCAGGGATGGACGGCGTTGAACTGGGGCGGCAGATTACCGGTCTGCCCGAGCTGGGGGCGCCGATGATGATTCTGCTGACGGCAGTCGGTGCCCGGGGTGATGCGCTCAAGGCCAGGCAGGCCGGTTTTTCCGGCTTTCTGGCCAAGCCCCTGCAGGAGGAGGCCTGGCAGGCCGCGCTGGCGCTATTGCGGCGCCGACCACCCGCAGCACATTTCCTGACGCGGCATGACCTCGATGGTGCCCGTGTCCAGCCGCAGATCCTCCTGGCCGAAGATAATGCGGTGAACCGGACTGTGGCGACCCGTTTGCTGGAAAAGCTGGGCTGTCAGGTCAGGGCTGTCGAGCACGGGGTGGCCGCAGTGCAGGCGCTGATCGATGGGGATTATGATCTGGTGTTCATGGACATGCAGATGCCGGAAATGGATGGGGTCGAAGCGACGCGCCGCATCCGCGATCCGGATACCGGGGTGCGCTGGCCACTGGTGCCGATTGTTGCGCTGACCGCGAATGCCACGCCGGAAGACCGGCAGCTCTGCCTGGCGGCCGGCATGAATGACTATCTGGCCAAGCCGATCCAGCCGGCCCAGCTCGAAGACAAGCTGCGCCACTGGCTCGCCGCCTCGGTGAAGTAGCACCAGTCAGTGATCTCTGGGTATTGCCTTGAGGGTATTTATAATCAAGGTTTTGCTGTTTATAGGGGTTCGGGTATTTGGGAGTGCAGCTTCAGAAAGATCAGTGCCGCCAGAATTGCGTCATTGAGCGGATCGTGCCGGGGAAGATCCGGCAGTTGCAGGGTGTGCAAAATGGCATCGAGGCTCAGATCCACGTCGGGGTGATAAGCCGTCACCATCCGGTCGTAATACAGTCCGGATACATCGATGCGCGGGTTGGGCAGGCCAATGCCCAACCAGGGCCGGAGCTGCCGGTCGATCACGGCCAGATCGAATTCCAGGTAGTAGCCGACCAGCGGGCGTGATCCGATAAAGGCCAGCAACCGGGCCAGGGCCTCGCGCACGGGGAGGCCGGCGGCGACATCCTGAGCGCGCAGGCCGTGAATCGGAATACTGGCCGGCGTGATTGCCCCTTCGGGTTGGACCAGCAGCTCCAGGCGTTCGGAGAGCGAAATGCAGTTGCCGCTGATGCGGACCGCGGCAATGCTGAGAATTTCGGCGCTACCCGGGTCAAGACTGGTGGTTTCGCAATCGATGCTGACCCATTCCTGCGCTGGTGGCGGTGCAAACAGATAGGCATAGGCCGGGTCACGCAGGCGCCGGCGCTGCAGCTGCAGAAGGGCTTGCTGCCACCAGCGACGCATTACAGTGCCCCCAGACGGTAATGGTGGCGGAGCAGTTGGCGGAATCGCTTGACGACGCCGAGCGAGTCCTTGAGCAGATCGCGCTCCAGGGTGGTCAGATCCCGTGGATCGATGAGGTTGTCCGGTTGCTGGCCGGCGCGCAGTTGCACCAGTCCGGTTTTTAGCTGCAAGCCTTGCAGGAAGGCCAGCGCTTCGGCCAGGTCCCGTGCCAGTTCGCGGGGCAGGGTGGGAATGTCGTGCAGTTGCTGCAGGCGCTCATAGGTGTTGCAGGCCCGCACGCCATGCTCCAGTGCCAGGCTGCGGATGCCGTGCACGATCGGGAAAATGCCGCCTTTTTTCAGATCCAGCTGCTGCCGGTTATCGCCAGCCTCGGTGACCAGGCGGGAAAACAGCGTCAATGGCGGTTCGAATTGCTCGACGGGCCAAGCGAAATGCGCCAGAAAGGCCGGATTGCCATCCAGCCAGCGTCGCAGATAGTCATCCAGCCCGGCATGAAGGGCGGGATTGCCGCAGATGGGGCGGGCATCCGTCCAGATTGCCAGCGCCATCAGCTGGCGGGCATCCGGCGCACCGGTCCATTGCTTGATCCGGCTGCGGAATTCGCTGACGCTGCCGCACCATTCGCGGGTACTCAGCATGATCCCGCCTGGGCAGGGCGGGTAACCCATGCGGAGGAGTTCGGCGGTAAAGCGCTGACAGATCTCGCCGAGTTGCGGATGCTGATAGCCATCTTCGATGATCAGGGCGTTGTCCTGATCGGTGCGCAGGATCTGTTCGCCGCGGCCTTCCGAGCCCAGTACCAGCAGGCAAACGTGCGGCAGCAGTTCCGCTGGTGCCAGCAGCGTAAATAGCCGTTCCAGCAGTTTCTGGCGCAGCTCGCTCATCAGTTCGGCGATCAGGGTGACCTTCATTCCGCTGGCAAACAGCCGGGCTGTCAGTGGCTGCATGGCGGCCGCCGCGCTGTGCAGATCGCTGATGCTGCCGGCGCGTTCGATTTGCCCGCCGACACTGTGCGGGTTGTTGGCCAGGCTAGAGAGCAGATCGACCTGCTCGAGTATCCCGCAGATTTCGCCCCGACGCGTCACGATCAGGCGCTGGATGGTGTGGCGAACCATCAGCAGCATGGCCTGATGCAGGTAATCACTTTCCTCGATGGTATGGAGGCGGTAGCTGGCATGCCATTCCACCGGCTCGGTATTCGGATCCAGTCCGGCGATGATGAAGTTGCGCAGGTCGCTCTGGGTAAAGATGCCGCAACCCTTTTCCCCTTCGACCAGTACCGATGTGACGTGGCCGGCCTGCATGGCGCGGGCGGCGCTCATTACGGTGGCATTGCAGTCTAGCCGGGATGGCGGACGATAGGCGATGTCGCTGATGCGGGTGAGCATCAGGTCCTCGGCCTCCTGGCGGTAGGGCTGGTGCGCCAGCTCGGCCAGCTTGCGCGCGACATCGTCGTAGAAGAAGGCGGCGAAACGCGGGTTGCTGCGCGTGAGATCGAGGATTACATCACGGGGTATTTGCCAGACGATGGTGTCTTCCGCTGCATGCAGCAGCATACCTGCTGTGCCATTGACCAGTGCGCGGCTGTCGAACACCTCCTGCTCGCTGTAATGGACGGTTCCGTTCGGCCCGCCTGTTTCTTCGACGCGTCCCTTCATCACTACATACAGCTGATCGACCGCATCTCCCGGCTGCAGGATGCGGTGCTGCGCCGGGAAATACAGGATGTCGAGGCTGCTGGCGACCGTCTGCTGTTCTTGGCTGCTCAGCGTATCGAAAGGGGCGTGCTGGAACGGGAATGCGCTGGTCATGGCTCCTCCGGTTGACAGTGTAGGTCTGCGGCATGGCCTTGGAAACAACAACGCCCTGCAGGGCAGGGCGTTGTTGTCGGGACGATGCGCTTAGTGCTTGGAGGCACCCTCGGCGCCGATGCCGGTCATCGAACGGATGAATTGCGGCAGGAATCTGGCGCGCTCTTCCTGGGCTTGCTGGCTGTTGTCCAGGATGGAAACGAGCCAGGTGAAGAAGAACGCCAGGGTCATCGAGAAGATGGCCGGGTTGCTGTAGGCAAACGGCGCGCTGCCCTTCGGATGGCCGAGCGTTACTTCCCAGACGGCCGGGCCAAGAATGATCAGCACCACGGCAGAAATCAGGCCGATGCTGCCACCGATGACTGCGCCGCGGGTCGTCAGTCCCTTCCAGAACATCGACAGGAACAACACCGGGAAGTTGGCCGAGGCGGCGATCGAGAAGGCCAGACCCACCATGAAGGCGATGTTCTGCTTCTCGAACAGGATGCCCAGCAGGATGGCAACGACACCCAGCCCCATGGTGGTCATCTTCGAGACGCGGATTTCGTCGGCTTCGTTGGCCTTGCCCTTCTTGATGACGCTGGCGTACAGGTCATGCGATACGGCGGACGCGCCGGACAGGGTTAGACCTGCCACCACGGCCAGAATGGTCGCAAACGCCACGGCAGAGATGAAGCCGAGGAAAAAGTCGCCGCCCACCGCCTTGGACAGGTGCACCGCTGCCATGTTCGACCCACCGATCAGCCCGCCAGCCGCCGCCTTGAACTCGGGGTTGGTGGCTACCAGCGTGATGGCGCCAAAGCCGATGATGAAGGTCAGAATGTAGAAGTAGCCGATGAAACCGGTGGCAAAGAACACCGATTTGCGTGCTTCGCGGGCATCCTTCACGGTGAAGAAGCGCATCAGGATGTGCGGCAGGCCGGCGGTACCGAACATCAGCGCCAGACCCAGCGAGATGGCATCGATCGGGTTGGATACCAGACCGCCCGGCGCCATGATGTTCACCTTGGCAGCAGCCACGGCAGCCTTGGAGGCTGCTTCGGCGCTGGCAACGGCCGCCGAGGCATTCGGCGCCTTGCTGGCCACGGCGGAGGCCGCCACTTCCGCCGCTACAGCGGCTTTTTGCGCGGCGGCAGCAGCAGCAGCCTGCTTTACTGCGACAGCCTGGCTGAACATGTTTTCGAAGCTGAAGCCGCTGTGCTTGAGCACCATGAAGGCCATGAAGGTCGCGCCCGAGAGCAGCAGTACGGCCTTGATGATCTGTACCCAGGTGGTGGCCAGCATGCCGCCGAACATCACGTACATCACCATCAGGATGCCGACCATGATGACCGCGTACATGTAGTCCATGCCGAACAGCAACTGGATCAGCTTGCCGGCGCCGACCATCTGGGCGATCAGGTACAGCGCGACCACAACCAGAGTGCCGGTTGCGGCAAAGGTGCGTACCGGTGTCTGCGAGAGACGGTAGGAAGCCACGTCGGCAAAGGTGTACTTGCCAAGGTTGCGCAGGCGTTCGGCGACCAGGAAGGTGATTACCGGCCAGCCGACCAGAAAGCCGATCGAGTAGATCAGGCCGTCGTAGCCCTTGTCGAACACCATGGCGGAAATGCCGAGGAAAGAGGCGGCCGACATGTAGTCGCCGGCAATCGCCAGACCATTCTGAAAGCCGGTAATGCCGCCGCCGGCTGCGTAGAAGTCCTTGGCCGAACGGGTGCGGCGTGCTGCCCAGTAGGTAATCCCCAGGGTAAAGGCGACGAACACGAAGAACATGATGATGGCGTGCCAGTTCAGGTCACGCTTGGCGACGGCACCATCGATGGCGCCGGCCGCCCGGCTGCCGCTGCTGGCCAGGGCCAGAAACGCGGCTGCGCCGAGTTGTTTCAACTGCTTGGTCATTGCTTGGCCTCCTCGACAACTTCCTGGGTCAGACGATCGAATTCGCTGTTGGCGCGACGGACATAGATGCCGGTGACGACAAAGGCGGAGATGATGACCAGCAGGCCTACCGGAATGCCGACCGTGGTGATGCTGCCTTCGGAAAGGGGGGTGCCCAGCGTCTTGGGCGAAAATGCAATGACCAGAATGAATCCGTAGTAAATCACCAGCATGACGATGGCCAGCATCCAGGAGAAACCTCCCTTCTTGTGGACCAGCTCCTTGAACTTCGGATTCTGCTGAATGCGCTCGATGAGTGCTTCATCCATGCGTGCTCTCCTTCTCCTCGTTATCGGGATGGGCCAGTGCCGGCCCATGAAACTACCGATGCTTACTCTATGAGAGGTTTTGTTACGGAGGCTAATTGCAAATTCTGATGCGCAAAATCAGCTGACCTTATGCCGAATTGCTCAGGCCTTACTGCATATGGCGTAGCGCGATTTTTCCGACTACACGACAGGCGGTATGGCGAGACAAAAAAACCGCGATGACTTATGATTTCCGGATGGAAATCTACCAGCTTCGCACCTTCGTAACCGTCGCTCAGCAGGGGCACCTGACCCAGGCGGCGGAACTTCTACATCTTTCTCAGCCAGCCGTAACCGCGCAGATCAAGGCACTGGAGGAAGAATTCGGTATGCCGCTGTTCGAGCGCTATCCTGGTGGCGTGCAGCTGACCGAGGCCGGCAAATTGCTCTTGCCCGAGGCCGAGAATATTCTCGGCTTGTCCCGCAAGCTGTTGCACAAGGCCAAGTCACTACAGGGAGAGCCGCGCGGCAAGGTGCGCATCGGCACCATCGGTGTGCCCGCGCGGCTGAAGATTGGCCCCTGGCTGGCACGCCTGCGCCAGCGTCATCCCTTGCTCAGTATTGAAACGACGCACGGGGTCTCGGTGAGCATCCTCAACGAGGTGCGCAAGAAAACACTCGATGCGGGCTTTTATCTGGGGCGCAATCCCTATCAGAACGTCAATACCTTGCCGCTGACCGAAATCGGTTTCTGCGTGGCGCTGCCGCCACAGTTGGCGGGTGAGCTGGCGAATGCCGACTGGAAGGAGCTGGGCAAGGCCCCTTGGCTTGGGGTGTCGCAGTTCAGTAGTCTGGCCGACATCACCCAGGAATTGTGTCGCAGCCGCAATATTGCTCCGCAGAAAGTGGGTGAATTCGACGAGGAATCGACCTTGCTCGAGCTGATCAAGGCGGGCCTTGGGGTGGCTGTTCTGGCCGAGCGCACCGCAAAGCGCTATGCCGCCGATGGTTCGATTATGCTGTGGCGGGGTGGTGAGGTGGCAATCCGGGCGCCACTGCAGTTCATTTACTCGGCCGAGCGCGAGGATGATGCGCTCATTGGAATGTTGAAGGGAGCCTTGCGGCAGGTGTGGGATTTGCCTTGACGGGTATGTTCCGCTAGCCCTTCATGTAAATGGCCCTTGTGCCTATGGGTTATGATGTATTGCTGCTCTGGTGCAAAGAAAAACCCCGCCGAGGCGGGGTCTTCGAGTATGGTCACCGGTGGCTGAATTACTTCAGCTTGGTTTCCTTGTAGATCACGTGCTTGCGGGCAACGGGATCGAACTTCTTGATTTCCATCTTTTCCGGCATGGTACGCTTGTTCTTGGTCGTGGTGTAGAAATGACCAGTACCTGCGGTGGATTCGAGCTTGATCTTGTCACGCATGGTTATTTACCTCGATTACAGTTCGCCACGGGCGCGCAGATCTGCCAGAACGGCATCGATACCCACCTTGTCGATGGTGCGCAGTGCAGCGTTGGATACGCGCAGACGTACCCAGCGGTTTTCGCTTTCAACCCAGAAACGGCGTGATTGCAGGTTCGGGAGGAAACGACGCTTGGTCTTGTTGTTGGCGTGGGAAACGTTATTCCCGGTCATCGGGCGCTTGCCGGTGACTTTGCATACTCGTGCCATGTTGCTTTCCTGAGATTCTGAAACTGGAAAAGACGGCATTTATACCATGTTCCGCCGGCATGCGGCAAGCCTGAATTGCGGATTGCTGTGGCAAGTGTGCAAATTGCGCTGCAGCACTTATTCCTGCGGTGGCACCAGCACCGTGCGGTTGCCATTGCTCTCCATCGGGCTGACGAGCCCCGCGGCTTCCATCTGCTCGATCAGGCGCGCGGCACGGTTGTAGCCGATCCGTAGCTGCCGCTGCACGCTGGAGATCGATGCCCGGCGGCTTTTCAGCACGAAGCCTACGGCTTCGTCATACAGCGGGTCGCTTTCGTCACCGCCTTCGCCGCCGCCACTCGCGCTGCTGCCGCCGGCGGCCTCGGCATCAAAGCCGCCATTGAGGATGCCATCGACGTAATCCGGTTCACCGAACTGCTTCAGGTATTCGACCACATGATGCACCTCATCATCGGCCACAAAGGCGCCGTGCACGCGCTGCGGGTAGCCGGTTCCCGGCGGCAGGTAGAGCATGTCGCCCTGGCCGAGTAGGGCTTCCGCGCCCATCTGGTCCAAAATCGTGCGGCTGTCGACCTTGGATGACACCTGAAAGGCAATCCGTGTCGGAATATTGGCCTTGATCAGCCCGGTGATCACGTCCACCGACGGCCGCTGGGTGGCGAGGATCAGGTGGATGCCGGCCGCGCGCGCCTTTTGTGCCAGCCGCGCGATCAGTTCCTCGATCTTCTTGCCAGCCACCATCATCAGGTCGGCGAACTCGTCGACCACCACCACGATGAAGGGTAGGTGTTCCAGCGGTTCGGGATTATCCGGCGTCAGCGTGAACGGGTTGGTGAGCTTCTGGCCCAGCTTTTCGGCGTCCTTGATCTTGGCGTTGTAGCCGGCCAGATTGCGCACGCCGAGATGGCTCATCAGCCGGTAGCGCTTTTCCATCTCCGCCACGCACCAGTTCAGCGCATTGGCCGCCAGTTTCATGTCGGTGACGACCGGCGCCAGCAGGTGCGGGATGTTGTCGTAGATGGACAGCTCCAGCATCTTCGGGTCGATCATGATGAAGCGCACTTCGTCCGGCGTCGCCTTATAGAGCATCGACAGGATCATCGCGTTCACGCCGACCGACTTGCCCGAGCCGGTGGTGCCGGCGACCAAGAGGTGTGGCGCCTTGGCCAGATCGGTGACGATGGGCTTGCCGGTGATGTCCTTGCCGAGCGCCAGGGTGAGCTTGGAGTGCGAACCGGCGAAGGCCTCCGAGGAAAAGATCTCCGAGAGGCGGATCATCTGCCGGGTCGGATTGGGCAATTCCAGCCCCATGCAGGTCTTGCCGGGGATGGTTTCCACCACGCGGATCGACACCAGCCCCAGTGCGCGCGCCAGATCCTTCATCAGGTTGACGATCTGGCTGCCTTTGACCCCGACGGCCGGTTCGATTTCGTAGCGGGTAATGACCGGACCCGGGTAGGCTGCGATCACCTTGACCTCGACGTTGAAGTCGGCAAGCTTGCGCTCAATCAGTTGCGAGGTGAATTCGATGGTCTCCTTGCTGACCGATTCCTGCGCCGCCGGTGCTGGGGCCAACAGCTTGAGCGAGGGCAGGTCGGGACTGCTACCCAGTGGCAGGTCATCAAAGAGCATTGGTTGCTGTGCCTGCTTTTTTGCTTCAGCTTGGCGCTTTTCTTCTGCCTTGACGACGGCTTTGGCGACCGGGATTTCCAGTTGTGGTTCCTGGATCACGAGTGGCGGCTTTTCATCCTGCTTTTTCTTTTCCTGTGTTACTTGCCGGGTGCGCTGGCGGGCGGCCGCCTTGCCGATCTGGCGGTCGCGCATCGCCTGCGTGCTGCGGATCAACCAGAGTGTCACGAATTCGATGCCGGTGCCGAGTACTTCCATCACCCGTAGCCAGGATAGTCCGGTGAACAAGGATATGCCGATACCCAGCCCGACCATGCAGGCCAGTGTTGCACCACTGAAACCCAGCTGGTGCAGCAGGATACTGCCAATCCAGTAACCGATCATGCCTCCGGCAGACTGGGGCAGTGGCGGAGTGAGGGTGTAGAAACGCAGGGCTTCAAGGCTGGCGCTGAACAGCAGGATCAGGGCAAAGCCGGTACAGGCAAACAGTACCACCGGGCGCGGAGAGTCGGCGACGCGGTCGATGCGCCGGTAGCCCCACCAGATGGCGGCGAAACAGAAGGGAATCCACCACCAGGCCGACATGCCGAACAGTGAGAGCAGTACGTCGGCAATCCATGCGCCGGCGCTGCCGCCGCGATTGCGGATTCCCGGGCTGGTGGCACTGTGTGACCAGCCGGGGTCGGCTGGGTGGTAGCTGAACAGGACGATGCAGAGGTAGACCACGGCTGCAACCAGCAGCAGCCACCATGACTCGCGCAGCAAATTGGCCAGCTGCGGCGGCAGGGCGGCCCGGGTGGAGGCATTCGCGACGTTTTTCTTGCGGAAAAGGGCCATTGCTACGGGCGCGTGGTCTCGGTGACGCGGTGATTATACCGGCATGGCCAGGTGTGGAATGAAAAACCGATTAGAGGAGGGTATGTAAGTGTGGCCTCGATCATTAAAGATCTGGCAGCCAATACCCCGCTCAATGCTGCAGGTAACCGGCGAGGCGGTTCTCCAGTAGCCGCGGATTCTCGCCATTGGCGATGCTGACCATGCCATCCATGAGCATCTCGCGGTAGGAGACTTCGCGCTGGATGATGACTTTCAGCTTGTTGGCAATGGGCAGGAACAGCAGGTTGGCAACACCGACGCCATAGATCGTTGCGACGAAGGCCACCGCAATGCCGGCGCCGAGCTTGGAGGGGTCCGAAAGATTCTCCATGACATGAATCAGGCCCATGACGGCACCCAGAATGCCGAAGGTCGGCGAATAGCCGCCAGCCGACTCCCAGATGCGGGCACTGGTGCGGGCTTGCAGGTCGAAGGCGTCGACTTCCAGTTCCAGTGCCTTGCGGATGCTGTCGGGCTCGGCGCCATCGACGACCATCTGCAGTGCACGTCGGACGTAAGGGTCTTTTTCCCCCTTGATGTAGGCCTCGAGTGCGAGCAGGCCGCCACGGCGTGCTTGCTGACCCCAGTTGATCAGCACGGTCAGTAGGCGTTGGAAATCATGCTTGGGCGGGATGAAGATCCACTTGAGCATTTGCAGGCCCGCCAGAAAATGGCGAGGGCGGGTCTGCAGCATGACGGCGCCGACGGTGCCGCCGATGACGATCAGAAACGCCGTCACCTGAATCAGTGACGAAATGCTGCCGCCTTCCAGAAATTGCCCGAGCAGGATGGCTGAGAGGCCCAGAATGATGCCGGTAATGCTGATCTTGTCCATGATGGCGCGCCGCTAGCGTGAAGCAATCCAGTCTTTCAGGTGCGTGCGCAGGCGGGCAACGGCCTGGCTGTGCAGCTGGCAGACGCGGGATTCGGTTACGCCCAGTACGGCTCCGATTTCCTTCAGGTTGAGTTCTTCGTCGTAATACAGTGCCATCAAGAGCTGTTCACGTTCGGGCAGGCGCTTGATGGCTTCGATCAGGTGCTCGCGAAAGCGCAGGTCACTGAGCAGTTCCAGTGGGTTGCCGCCGAGGTCGGCCGCAAACTGGTCTAGCTGGTCGTTATCCTCGTCTTCGCCAAGGTCCTCATAGTGCACCAGCTGGTGACCGCGCGCCTCCTGCAGCATGTTCTGGTAGTCGCTCAGTGCAATGCCCATGGCCTGTGCGATTTCGCCTTCGCTGGGGGCTCGCCCCAGGCTGTGTTCGAGCTTGTGCAGGGCAGCTTCGATGTCGCGCATGTTCTTTCGCGCCTGGCGCGGCAGCCAGTCGGCGCTGCGCAGCTCATCGAGCATCGCCCCGCGAATGCGCTGCGAGGCATAGGTTTCGAACTGCACGCCCGCATCCGGATCGAAATTGCGCGCTGCTTCCATCAAGCCCATCATGCCGACCTGGATCAGGTCATCGACGTCGACACTGGCGGGCAGTTTGCTGATCATGTGATAGGCAATGCGGCGCACCAGGGGCGTGTGCTGGCGCACCCGTTCTTCTTCACTGGTGAGCTGGGTGCTGCGGTAAAGGGCTAAGGCTTTATGAGCCATGCTGGATATCGGTTGTTCCGGACAGTGAGAGCCTGTCTAGGCAGTGTAGCCTAGTTTGCAGGCTGCTTGGCGAGTGCTGCTTCCAGCTGTTGCAGGGTATCTGCCAGCGCCTGATCGAGCCCCTGCATTCCGCTGTCGGCATCGGAACTGGCGAGTGGCTGTCGGCTGCCAAGTTGCCATTGCTGCAGCAGCTTGCGGCCGCTATCACCTTCCGGGCCGAGCAGGCGGGCGTTCATGTCAATCACTGCGGCAGGGGACTTGGGTTGTCGCACATCGATGTAGAGCGCGTCAATGCGCAATTCCAGCAGGTTGCTGGCGCCGGGGTCTGCGGGCGCGGCGAAACCGGCCAGGCTTAGCCAGTGCCTCGCCTGCGTGCTCACGTTTTCAGCCGGCGGGCTCAGGTAGACATGATAGAAGTCCTGCACAAAGCGCTGGCCGCTTTCGCGATAAACCAGTTGCCGCTCACCGAAGGGCTGGACTGCGGCGGCAGCCCGTATGCCGAGGGCCTCGCCGGTGCTTGCCGGGGCGGCAGGCCGGGCAGCCTGCAGCAGATAGCCCTGGAGTGCAGGGGCGGGCGGGCGGAGCGAGCAGGCGGCAAGCAGGCTGACGCCCAGAACGAGCAGGATCGTGCGGATGAGCTTCATTGTGGTGGCCGGTATGCAGGAGGCGGGTCGGCCAGCAGGCTGCCCGGATACTGGTTGAGTTGCTGGACCAGCGCCTTGAGCTGGTCGCTGGTTTCGCGCAGGTTGCCAAGTGTGCCGGCGAGATCCTGTTCGTGGCCGCCCAGCGCAGCGTCAATCCGTCCCAGGTTCCGGTTCAGTTTGCGGATGGACGCTTCCAGCTCGGGATTTTCCAGCAGCTGGCGTGCCTTGCTGGCTGCTGCTGCCACGTCTGCCGGAGCCGCCGCGAGGGCCGGGTCGGCCAGCATGCTGCGCAGGCTGGCACTGCTGCTGCGCAGATCGGCCAGGGCGGCGGCCGCATCGCTGGCAATCTGCCGTGTCGGGATGCCTTCCAGCTCGGCAAGAATATGATCTGCCCGCTTGCTCACGCTTTCCAGCGGCATCTGCTCCAGCTTGCGGTTGGCGGTCAGCAGCAGTGTGTTCAGGTTCTGGACGGTCTGCTCCAGCGGCAGGCGGTTGACGCGGCCAAGCAGATCTTGGGCGCCGCCGACGATCTGCTGCACGGTGCTGCGTGCCGAGGGGATGTAGAGCTGCTCTGGCTGCCAGTCCAGCGGTAGTGGCGGATTGCCGGCGGGCTCGAGGTAATCGATTTCAAGATAGGCTGTGCCGGTCAGTCCCTGCGGCGTGAGCTTGACACGCAGTCCACGGCCAATTTCAGCTTGCAGGCGCGCACGCGCGGCATCGTCTGTGCCGAACAGCGGGTTGTTGACTTTGGCCTGGACCATGACGTACTGGCGGCGTTGTTGCAGAGGTAGTGCTTGCTGGTAGCGCTCGTTGCTGAAGCCCAGACTGGTGACTTCGCCCACCACAACCCCGCGGTATTTCACCTTCGAGCCGATGTCGATGCCCTGTACCGATTCATCGAAGTAGCTTTCCAGCAGTACCGCATTGCTGCCCAGCTGCTTGCCGCCGATGACCAGCACCAGTGCCCCCAGTGCCAGCAGGGCGGCCAGTACGAAAAGTCCCAGTTTGAAATGGTTAGACTGATCCATGAGTCCTAATCTTCGGCCTTGCGCAGGAAAAAGCCGCTTACGATCGGGTCGGGGTGGCCGGCCAGTTCGGCCGGGGTGCCAGTGGCAATGATACCTTGCACCGACCTGTCCAGCATAATCGCGTAATCGGCGATGTTCTGGATGCTGGCCAGCTCGTGGGTTACAACCACAAAAGTCATGCCCTGGCTCTCTGCCAGTCTGCGGATCAGGGCGTCCAGTCCGGCCGAGGTGACCGGATCGAGCCCGGCTGAGGGTTCGTCCAGAAACAGGATCTGCGGCTCCAGAGCCATCGCGCGGGCAATGGCCGCACGCTTTTGCATGCCACCGGAAAGTTCTGCCGGGTAGAGATCCGCGAAATCTTCCAGTCCCACCAGACGCAGCTTCAGGCGGGCGATCAGTTCGATGGCATCGGGGCTTAAGCCGGAGAAGGTGTCCAGCGGCAGCCGGACGTTATCCAGCACACTCATCGAGCCGAACAGGGCCCCTGACTGATACATCACGCCGATACGGCGCAAGATACGCTGTCGAGTATCGCTTTGGGCGCCAACAAATTCGTCGCCTCCGATGTGTATACTCCCTGATGCAGGCTCGATAAGACCGATCAGGTGCTTCAGCAGGGTGGATTTCCCACAGCCGGATCCGCCGAGAATGGTGACCACATCCCCCTGGTGGATGTCGAAGCTGACCCCGTCCAGAATGGTGCGTGTCCCGTAGCGGCAGACCAGATCGCGAACCTCGATAATCGTCATTTACCACCCCATTTGGTAATAGACGAAAGCAAACAGCCCGTCGGTCACCACCAGGGTGACCAGCATGCTGACCACCGCACGGGTTGTCGAGTGACCGACCGCGCTGGCGCCATTGCCGGTCATCAGCCCGAACAGGCAGCCAATGCCGGCGATTTCCATGCCGTAGACGCTGGCCTTGATCATCCCGCTGGCGAAGTCGCCCAGGTCGACCGCACCGGCAATCTGGCTGAAATAGGTGCTGAACGGAATTCCGAAGCCTTTCATGACCAGTGCGCCTCCGGTCAGGCCGATCAGCTCGGCAAAGACGGTGAGCAAGGGCGCCATCAGCGTGACCGCAATGAGCCTGGGCAGAACCAGAAAACGCAGCGGGTCGATGCCGAAGGTCAGTAGCGCATTGATTTCCTCGTTCACCTTCATGGTGCCCAGTTCGGCCGTATACGCCGCACCGGTGCGGCCGGCCAGCACGATGGCCATCATCAGCGGGCTGAGTTCACGGATCAGCGACAGCCCGAGCAGATTGGCCACAAAGACCTCCGCGCCGAACTGGCGCATCGGCAGCGCCGACTGGAAGGCGAGGATGATGCCCAGCAGTAGCGAAATCAGCGTCATGATGGGGAGCGCATTCAGGCCTGCATCGTTGCACAGACGCACGATTTCGCGCAGGCGCAGGGTGCGAGCCTGCGGGGCGCAATTGCGCAGCGACAACAGCAGTGCGCCGACAAAGGCAATTCGGGTGCGCCAATTGTCCAGATTGCCGGCAACCAAGCGGCCCAGTTCGCTGATCGGATTCAGGCACTGCGGGGCAGGGCTGGCTGGCAATGCCCGCTCCGGTTGCAAGGCCGCCAGCAGGCGGCTGAAGTCGGGAGCGAGTCCGCGCAGAATGATGCCCCGGTGCTGCAGTTCGAAGAGCAGTGCAGCCCCGGCACCATCGCAGTGGCTCAGTCCGGCCAATTCCAGTACGTCGCCGGGCTGGAGGGTCTGTCTGGCCTGCTGCCAGACACTGTCGAGTTCGCCAAGCTGCAGGCGACCCTGCAGCGCCCAGTCGCTGCCGGTGTGCTGCAGTACGAGGGAGGGCGTGGCCGCGGAAGTCATGGATGCTGCTGCGCCTCGTCGTAACGGTCAAAGCGCCGGCGGCACGATTCGACCAGGTGATGGATGAAGCCGGCAGGCGAACTGGCCGGCTGCAAGGGGGCTGCCCAGCGCAGCATGCTGTCTGCCAGTTGCCTGAAGGCAACGCTGGCCTCGCTTTCTGGAAAGGCGGCCAGTACGCTGCAGCCCATCCGGCTGGCCTGAGCTATGGCGTCATCCTCGGGGACGTAGCCGATTAGTCGCAGGGTAAGCGTTTCGTCAAGGAATTGCAGGGCCACCTGCTTCAGGCGCTGGAATAAGGCTGTGGCTTCGGCCAGCGAGCTGACGCGATTGACCAGAATGCGAAAGTCGCGCCGGCCGTGTTCGGTGGCCAGCAGTTTGATGCTGGCGTAGCTGTCGGTCAGTGAATCGGCGCGGTTGTTCAGGACGATCACGACATCGTCTGCGGCAATCGACAGGCTGGCAACGCCTGGCGTGGTCGAAGGGCGCGTGTCGAGCAGGATGAAATCGGCAAAGCTGCTGAGCTGCTCGAATTCGCTGGCCAGCCAGCGCTGCTCGATGTCGTTCAGGCAGGCCAGTGCCGCGGGTGCTGCGGCAAACGGCAGCAGGGCAAAGCCTTCGGCGGTGATCTGCAGCAGCGAGCAAAGTTCGATCTGGCGCTGCAGGACGTGCTCGAGCTGGAAACGTTCCGGAAGGCGCAAGCGCTGGCTGATCGTGTTGCTGCCAGAGAATTCGTCGAGCACCAGTACTTCACGATGCCGCTCGGCGAGGGCGGCGGCCAGATTGATCGCGGTCGTGGTGGCCCCGGCCGAGCCGAGGCTCCCGGTAATGCTGACGCTGCGGATCGGTGACGAGGGAACCAGCTGGCGCAGTCCGGTAGCCTGGTCAACCGGCCGTCTAGCCATGGCCAGCACCCCACTTCAGCGCGAAATCGGTGGGGGTTTCCTGGGTGCCCATGTAGAGCGGGTATTCGTCATTTTGCAGCTGGAAGATGCTGCTGTCCTGCTGGGTGCGGAATGCCCGGTCGATCAGGTAATCGGTATTCGGGCGATGCAGATCTTCCGGGACACGCTGGCCGTTGGTGACAAAGTGCAGCGGCAGCTTGTGGCGGATAGCGACATCCAGGCAGCCGCCGAGATTCATCGTCTCGTCAAGCTTGGTCAGGATGCAGCCGACCAGCTGGCGGTTGCGGTAGCGACGGGCAACGTCGTCCAAGGTGGCGGACTGGGCATTGGCCGACAGCAGCAGTAATGTGCCGACATTATCCTGGTTGAACAGAGCCAGCTGTTCGCTGATGCGCTGGTCACGCTGCCCCATGCCGACGGTATCGATCAGCACCAGATGGCGGTCGGACAGCTCGCCCAGTGTCAGATGCAGATCGGTTTCATCCTTGATTTCGTGCACCGGGACACTGAGGATGCGGCCGTAAATGCGCAGCTGGTCGTGCGCGCCGATCCGGTAGCTGTCGGTTGTGAGCAGTGCTACCGACTGAGGGCCGTGGGTCAGCGCGCAGCGAGCGGCCAGTTTGGCCACAGTGGTGGTCTTGCCCACGCCGGTTGGGCCAATCAGAGCGTAAATGCCGCCGCGTTGCACCAGATCATCGTGCGCGCCGACACTCATGAGATTGTGCGCCAGTGCCGCCTTGACCCATTTCAGACTCTGTTCGATGGTCTGGCCGGCGGGCAGCTTGTCGATCAGCTGGCGGGACAGCGCCGGACAAAACCCCGAGCCCAGCAGTTGGCGCAGGACTTCCAGTTTTTCCGGGGCATGCTTGGCCAGTTCACCCCAGGCCATGCCGGCCAGCTGGCTTTCCAGCAGGCCACGCAGCAGGCGCACTTCGCGGGCGATGTCGTTCACCGCTTCGGGGCTAACACTGGGGGTATGCGCTTGAGGGCTTTTATTTTCAGGTTCTTCGAAGGTAAACCTGGGTGGGTGTATTTCTTCTGTCCGTGCAGGCTCTGCGGGACGGACAACCGGTCGTGGACGAGGTGCCGGCGCTGGGCTGTCGTAAGCGGGAAATTCCGCAGGACGAATTACCGGCTGGCTGCGGTTGCTGCGCAGTACGGAGGGCGCTTCAGCCGGAGGCAGGTCGGCCAGTGTCGGCTCATTGTCTTCGTCAGCGATCGCATAGGAGCGGGCCAGGGCTTTAGCCATCGGCGCTTCAGCCTGGGCGCTCTGCATCAGGCGTGCACCATTCTGTGCCGCCCGCGTGGCTGGCTTGGGCGGGGCGCTCACGGTCTGCACGCTGGTCAGCGCCGCGACGTCGGCATCGGCCACCGCCATGATTTCGATGCCGCCACCCGCCACCTGCCGGTTGGACAGGATGAGCGCATCCGGGCCAAGTTCGTCGCGAACCTGGCGCAGCGCGTCGCGCGTACTGGCACCGAAGAATTTTTTAACCACCATGCTTATGTCATGCCGTGAAAACGGGTTGCCCAGCCTGTGTGCAAAGATGTCGCAATTCTGCCACGCCGATCCAGTCCGGTGACAGGGGAGGGGGCGATATTAGCATTGAATGTTGCTCAAACGCTTAGGCTGCGCCAAGCAGGGCGATGATGCGGATGGTTTTGCTGTCCGGAATTTCCGTGTGTGCAATCACGCGTAGCGAGGGTACCGAGCGGCGCAGGAAGCGGCTGAGCATCGGTCGCAACTGCGCTGGCGTGATCAATACCGGGTTGAGCCCCTGGCTTTCCACCTGCTCGCTGACACTGGCGGCATGCTGCAGCAGGCGTTCGGCGAGCCCGGGTTCCAGTCCACCCTGGCTGCGCCCGGAGGTGGCCGAGAGCAGGATGTTTTCCAGTTGCGGCTCCAGTGCGACGACTTGCAGTTCTTCCTCGCCCGGGAATAGTTGATGCACGATGGCGCGACCCAGTGCGACCCGCACTACGGCGGTCAGTTCGTCGACATCCTGGGTGCGGGACGTGTGCTCGCCCAGTGTTTCCAGGATCGTGCGCAGATCGCGGATGTGCAGGCCTTCTTCCAGCAGGTTTTGCAGCACTTTTTGCAGTGTTCCCAGCGGGACGATTTTGGGAACCAGGTCTTCGACCAGCTTGGGGGATTCCTTGCCGAAGTGATCCAGCAGTGCCTGCACCTCTTCACGCCCGAGCAGTTCGGCGGCATGGTTCTGCAGGATGTTGGAAATGTGCGTGCCGACAACGGTGGAAGCGTCAACGACCGTGTATCCCATTGCCTGGGCCTGATCGCGCAGGCTGCTGTCGATCCAGGTAGCTGGCAATCCGAAGGTCGGATCCTTGGTCTGTGTGCCGTTGAGCTTGCCAGCCGCATTGCCCGGATTGATGGCCAGCCACTGGCCGGTGTAAGCCTCGCCCAATCCGATATCAACGCCCTTGAGCTGGATGCGGTACTGGTTGGGTTTGAGTTCGAGATTGTCGCGGATGTGCACGGCGGGCATCAGGAATCCGAGATCCTGTGCCAGTTTCTTGCGGATGCCGCGGATGCGGCGCAGCAGTTCACCATCCTGGTTGCGGTCGACCAGCGGAATGAGTCGATAGCCGACCTCGAGGCCCAGCAGATCGACCGGTTGCACGTCGGCCCAGCTGACTTCCTGCAAAGGTGGGGCTTCGGCGGGGGCGCCGGCTTGGCCGCCGGCGGCACCGGCAGCGGGTGATGCCGCTTCCGCGGCAGCTTGTTGAGCGCGCTGCTCTTGCCACCAGGCCAGTCCGGCCGCAATCGCGGCCATCATCAGGAAGGCTACATGCGGCATGCCGGGGATCAGGCCCATGATGCCGAGCACGGCCGCAGTGATGTAGAGCACCTGCGGGCGCGCGAACATCTGGCCGAGAATCTGTTCGGACATGTCCTGTTCGGTGCCCACGCGCGAGACGACAATACCGGCGGCGACCGAGATGATGAGGCCCGGGATCTGGGCAACCAGACCATCGCCGATGGTCAGCATCGAATAAGTCTTCCCGGCCTCGGCAAAGCCAAGGTCGTGCTGCATCATTCCGATGATGAGGCCGCCAACCAGGTTGATGACCATGATAAGGATGCCGGCGATGGCATCGCCGCGCACGAACTTGGAGGCACCGTCCATGGAGCCGAAAAAGTCGGATTCCTGAGCGATTTCGGAGCGGCGGCGGCGGGCTTCTTCTTCCCCGATCAGTCCGGCGTTGAGGTCGGCATCGATGGCCATCTGCTTGCCGGGCATCGCATCCAGGGTGAAACGGGCGCTGACTTCGGCAATCCGGCCTGCACCCTTGGTAATGACCATGAAGTTGATGATGGTGAGGATCACAAAGGCAATGATGCCGACCGTGATGTTGTCACCAATCAGAACGTGCCCGAAGGCCTCGATCACCTTGCCGGCGGCATCCGGCCCGGTATGCCCCTCGGTGAGGACCAGCTTGGTCGACGCGACATTCAGTGAAAGCCGCAGGAGGGTTGTTACCAGCAGGACCGTGGGAAAGCTGGAAAACTCGAGTGGCTGGCGGGTGTACAGACTGACCATCAGTACGATGATCGACAGGGCGATATTGAATGTGAAGAAGAAATCCAGCACGAGCGGCGGCAGCGGCAACACCATCATGCCGAGCACCATCAGGATCAGGACAGGGCCGGCAAGCCGGCTCAGATTGAATTTTCCCACTTCGTTGCGTCAGGTCGTTACGGTTGTTCTGGCGGCGCGGCGGCTTCCGGGTCCAGCTCGACCGGGACGGGCAGGCTGTCGTTCAGGGTTGGCTCGACACCGCCATAGCGGTGATAAAGCTTGAGCTGGTAGATGTAGGCCAGTACTTCAGCGGCAGCAGTATACAACGCAGCCGGAATTTCAGCCCCCAGTTCCGCGTGGTGATAGAGCGCCCGGGCAAAGGGCGGGGTGCGGATCACTGCCACCTTATTGTCGCGGGCGATGTCAATGATGCGTTCGGCAAGTAGGAAGGCTCCCTTGGCGACAACCTGTGGCGCGCGCATGTTTTCGGTGTAGCGCAGGGCGACGGCATAGTGTGTCGGGTTGGTGACTACCACGTCGGCCTTGGGTATTTCGGCCATCATGCGCTTGCGAGCCGCTTCCCGTTGCAGCTGGCGGATGCGCCCCTTGACCTGCGGGTCGCCTTCCGATTCCTTGGCTTCCTGCCGGACCTCTTCCTTGGTCATGCGCAGTCCCTTGTAGTAATCCCACAGCTGGAAGGGCACATCGATCAGGACAATCACGGCCATGGCGCCGACGACGCTGAGCAGGGTGAAGCGGATCATTTCCCAGAGATAGAGAAACCCCGTGTCCGGCGGCATCGTGATCAGGGCGATGAATTGTTCTTTTTCCTTCCACAGTACGAATGTGGCTACGCCACCGATCAATGCGGATTTGAGTATGGTCTTTATCATTTCGACCACGCTGCGCGTCGAGAACATCCGGGCGATGCCGGAGGCCGGATTCATCCGGCCGAAATTGGGTGAGAGTGTCTCGAAAGTGAAGAGCCAGCCGCCGATCATCAGGGGGGTGAGAATGGCGGCCAGTGTTGTTGCTGCGAGGACCGGCGTGAGTGCGAACAGTGCCGTACGAGTCAGTTCGATAAACAATTCCAGCAACAGTTGTGGTTCTTGTAGCTGCTGACGGTTGAAGCTGAAGGTGCGCCGCATGACCTGGAGCAGCATCTGATAGATGGCTGGACCCTGCATGAAGACCATCATCATCCCCGCCATCAGGGTCGCAAAGGTAGTCAGTTCGTGCGAACGCGGAATCTGCCCCTTGTTGCGGGCTTCTTCAAGCCGTCTCGCCGAGGGTTCTTCGGTGCGTTCGAGGTCTGAGTCTTCTGCCATGCCGGGTCTGGGGCGAGGGAGTTGCGAAACTGCTTGGCATCATACTTGCTTTGGTATTGGCGAAGCGTTTTTTTGAGGTGAGCCATGTCGTTGCCGATCAACATAGTCAGTGTCGCCCCATCCGCCAAAGCGCCGGTGGAGTCACCCCGAGCCCAGGGGGCTGTGGATGAGGCTGCCGGTAGCGCATTCAAACAGGAGTTGTCGTCGCGAGTCGATGCGCGAGCGCGCGGGGATGGGGCCGGGCAGGCGGCCTCAGGCGAACAGGAGCAAGCCAAGTCTGCGCCGAATGAAGGGGCGGGCGCAGATGCGGCAATCCTTGCCATGCTGGGGCTGGTGCCGGCCGTGCAGCCAGCCCCGACGGTGGTGGTACCTATGTCTGTGCCGCCTGTGATCGAGGATGGGGCTGAAGCAACACCTGTGCTGATGGCTGCGCCCGCAGCACTGACCGTGACGACCGAGCACCCGCTTGCTGTGACCGTTTCTCCGCTTGAAGCAGGCGCATCGGCGGCGAAGGAAAAGTCCAGCGAGGGGCTGTCCGCGCTCCTTGCGCCGGCTTTTGCAGGACATGGGAATGGTGGACTGATTGCAGAGGCGGCAGCAGGGGTGACGGGTGCGGTGACGGCAAACCTTGCCGCTGGCCTAGACGAAGAATTGCCGGATGGAACTTCGCCTGCTGGCGCAGCGACCGGTTTTGCCGAGATGCTGGCTGGTGCTTCGGGCGCGCAGAAGAGCGAAGCGGGAGAGTCCGCGCACGCCCCGCTCAAGCCCGGGCAGGTCAACCATCTGGCTGAACCGGTTGGCAGCAAGGGTTGGGGTGACGCGCTGGCGCAGCGGGTAGGGATGATGCTGGGGCGCAAGGAGCAACAGATCGACATGCAGCTGAATCCCCCGCATCTGGGGCCAATGGAAGTAAAGCTGACCCTGGGTAATGAGCAGGCCAGTGTTGTATTTACGTCGCAACATGCGGCCGTTCGCGAGGCGCTGGCAGCCGCGACCCCAAGGCTGACGGCGTTGCTTGCCGATCAGGGGATCCAGCTAACCGATGTGCAGGTGGCTAGTGACAGTCTCCAGCAGCACCAGCAGCAAGCTGCTCAGCAGCAAGCCCAATCGAATCAGGGTGGTGCGCCCCGTTCTGGTGGCACTTTTGCCGAGCGTGATGGCGTTGCTGGCAACCATACGCTTCCTGTAATTGGCGAGCTCAGAGTGCCGGTTGCTCGTTCCGGGGTGAGTTTTTACGCCTGATCAGTAGTCGGCAGACTCAGGTTTTACCTGAGCTGCGGCGCCTTACTGCTTGTTTCAATAATGCTTTTGTTTTATAAACAACGAGCCGTATCAGGTTTTTCTGTTGCGGCTCGTTTGTGTTTGTCCAGTCCGATCCGCGCCGATGCCGGTGTGCAATGAATAACGGGTGACCCATGTCCGATGCCAAAACCGATGCTGCACCAGCACCTTCCAAGAAGGGCAAGCTGCTGGTCATTCTAGTGGTTGTACTGCTGGTGGCGGTGCTTGCCGTTGGTGGTTTGCTTGCATGGTTCATTTTTGCAAAGCCTGCTGATGGTGGCGCCGATGAGGCCGTTGCGGAGGCTCAGGGCGGGCATGACGAAGGCAAGAAGAAGGACAAGGACAAGAAAAAGAAGGATGCTCATGACGAGCATCCCCCGATTTTCGAAAAACTGCAGGCCGAGCCATTTACGGTCAATCTGACTGGCGAATCCGAGTCGGTTTTGAGTGTGGAAATTTTCGTCGAAATTCCGGACGAAGAAACCAAAAACAAGCTGAAAAATTACCAGCCGAAGATCCAGAGTGCGGTTATCCGGCTGATCGGATCAAAAACCATTGAAGAGGTGCGTACTTCCAAGGGGCAGGAAGAGCTGGCTCGGCAGATTCGTGAGAAGATCAACGAGATTCTTGGCGCGGAGGGCAAGGATGAAGGCATCCTCAGCGTGAATTTCACTAAATATTTGTACCAATAAACCGATCTAGTACCCTACCAGCGGCTATCTGAAGTAATTCCGTCATGGCAGACGATATCCTTTCCCAGGAAGAGGTCGACGCGCTACTGCGCGGTGTGACCGGCGAAGAGGACGAAGGCGACGAAGCCGTCGATACTTCGGCTGTCCGTGACTATGACATCGGCCGGCAGGAGCGCATTGTCCGCGGGCGGATGCCGACGCTCGAAATCATCAACGAGCGTTTTGCCCGGAATCTGCGTATCGCACTGTTCAATTTCATGCGCCGCAATGCCGAAATTTCGGTGGGGCCGGTGCGCGTGCAGAAATACAGCGAGTTCATCCGCAATCTGGTTGTGCCGACCAACCTGAACCTGATCCACATGAAGCCGCTGCGCGGCACCGGGCTGTTCATTTTCGATCCGGATTTTGTGTTTCTGGTGGTCGATAACCTGTTTGGCTCCGATGGCCGTTATCATGTACGGGTTGAGGGACGTGATTTCACGCCAACCGAGCAGCGCATCATCCAGCGCTTGCTGGAAGTGGTTTTCGAGGAGTACCAGAAAGCCTGGAAACCGGTATTCGAGTGCGAATTTGGCTATGTGCGCTCGGAAATGAATACCCAGTTTGCGAATATCGCAACTCCCACCGAAGTCGTCGTGGCGTACACCTTCAAGATCGAGCTCGGCGCAGGCGGTGGTGACTTCCATGTCTGCTTTCCCTATTCGATGATCGAGCCGATCCGCGATCTGCTCTATAGCACCATGCAGGCTGACCGTATCGAGGCTGATAACCGCTGGCTGTCGCTGTTGCGCAAGCAGGTCCAGCAGGCCGAGGTCGATCTGGTGGCCAATCTCGGTTCTGCGACGATTACGCTCGGAGACATCCTGGGATTGAAAACCGGCGATGTCATTTCGCTGGACATCCCCGAGGCCATCATTGCCGAGGTCGATGGGGTGCCGGTGCTGGAAGCCAAATATGGTATTCTCAACGGCCAGTACGCCCTGAAGGTGAACAAACTGCTCAGTACCAGCGAACTGCTGGGTGGTGCCGAGGAGCAGCAGGGGCAGGGAGAGAATAATGGCTGAAGATAACGACGCAGCGAGCCAGGACGACGCCGATTCGGTCATGGATGACTGGGCGGCTGCGCTAGCCGAACAGGAAACGGCAGATGCGGCCAGTCAGAGCACAAGTGCAACCCCGCAGCCTGCCGATATATTCCAGAATTTTGATGCCAAGCCGTCTGGAGCGGCCACGCCCAACAATATCGACATGATTCTCGATATTCCGGTGGCACTGACAGTCGAGCTGGGGCGTACCAAAATCGCCATCCGCAGCTTGCTGCAGCTCGCGCAGGGTTCCGTGGTTGAACTTGACGGGCTGGCCGGCGAGCCGATGGATGTGCTGGTTAACGGCTGTCTGATTGCTCAGGGTGAGGTGGTCGTCGTCAATGAAAAATTCGGTATCCGTCTGACCGACATCATTACCCCGGCCGAGCGCATCCGCCGGCTGCACAAATAAGCATGATCCGCTGTCTGGCTTTGCTGCTGGCGCTGCCCTCGGCTGCCCGCGCCGCCGCCTCCGCCCCGGTTCTGGGTACGAGTGGTGGCGGCAGCGTTGCTGCGCTGCTGCAGGTGGTGTTAGCGCTGGCGATCGTGTTGGGACTGATCGTGGTCGGGGCCTGGCTGATGCGGCGCTTTTCACTGTTGCCGCGCTCTGCGCAAGGGCGACTGCGGGTGGTTTCCGGGGTGATGGTCGGTACGCGCGAGCGGGTGGTGATCGTCGAGCTCAACGAGACCTGGCTGGTGCTGGGCGTCACCTCGGAGCAGGTAAACCTGCTGCATACGCTGCCCAAACCCGAAGATGCGCATCAGCCCGAACAAGCGATTCCTCCGTTTGCCCTGTGGTTGCAGCAGGCGATTGTCCGCCGCAAGGGGGGGGTGCAATGATGCGCATGCGCTGGCTGCTGCTCGGAGCCTTGCTGCTTGCCCCGGCTGGCTTTGCTGCCGATCCCGGTATCCCGTTCATGACGGCGGCGCCCGGTACCGGGGGCGGTACCGCCTATACGCTGCCGATCCAGACGCTGCTGTTCATTACCGCGTTGGGTTTTCTGCCGGCCATTCTGCTGATGATGACCGCGTTTACCCGCATCGTGATTGTGCTGTCGCTGCTGCGGCAGGCTCTCGGTACGATGCAGTCGCCTCCCAACCAGGTGATTGTCGGGCTCTCGCTGTTTTTGACCTTCTTCATCATGGGGCCGGTGTTTGACCGCATCTATACCGAAGCCTACCAGCCGTATGCTGAAGAAAAGATCAGCTTCAACGAGGCGCTGGTCAAGGGAAGCGTGCCATTGAAAGATTTCATGCTCAAGCAGACGCGGCAGAAGGATCTGGCCTTTTTTCTTGAGGTCTCCGGTTCGGCCAAGCCGCAGGGGCCCGAAGACGTGAGCCTCAAGGTGCTGGTGCCGGCTTTTGTGACCAGTGAGCTCAAGACCGCTTTCCAGATCGGTTTTCTGATCATCATTCCCTTTCTGATCATTGATCTTGTCGTGGCCAGCGTGTTGATGGGCATGGGCATGATGATGGTCTCGCCGATGATCATCTCGCTGCCCTTCAAGCTGATGCTGTTTGTGCTGGTCGATGGCTGGACGCTGCTGATGGGCTCGCTGGTACAGAGCTTCTACCTGAGTGGCTAGCGATGACGCCTGAATCCGTCGTAACCGTCGTGCAGCGTGCGCTGGAGGTCGTTGTCCTGCTGGGCGGGCCGATGCTGCTGGCCATGCTGGTCACCGGCCTGATTGTCAGTGTTTTCCAGGCGGCCACCCAGATCAACGAAGCCACGCTGTCATTCATTCCGAAACTGCTGGTGGCGTTTCTGGTGATGGTGCTCGCCGGGCCGTGGATGGTCGAGACCATCATGGATTACACCATCCGGCTCTACCAGAGCATTCCACAACTGATCGGTTGAGCTCGGCATGCTGCAGCTTACCGATGCCCAGGTCAACGAATGGCTGGCGCTGTTCTGGCTGCCATTTCTGCGCATATTTGGCGTATTGCTGACTGACCCCGTGTTTTCCATGCGCGTATTGCCGGTGCGGGTACGTGTCGGCTTGGGCATCCTCTTGGCAATCCTGATCGCGACCAGTCTGCCCGTGGCGCCGCAGGCCCAGCCCATTGTCTCGCCGCAGGGCATTCTGTTCGCAGTGCGCGAGTTGCTGATTGGTGTGTCCCTGGGTTATCTGATGCGGATCATCTTCACCGGGGTGGAGATGGCAGGGCATCTAGTGGGGCTGCAGATGGGGCTGGGCTTTGCCACCCTGTATGATCCGCTGCATTCGACCAATACCCCGGTGCTGGCACAGTTCTACAGTCTGCTGACGCTTTTGGTGTTCCTGGCGCTGGATGGTCATCTGGTTGTGCTGCGTGCGCTGCTGGAAAGTTTCGTGACCCTGCCACCGGGGACGGCAAGCGGCAGTGGAGCGCTCAAGACGCTGGCGGAGTATGGATCGACCATTTTCCGCTCCGGCGTGATGCTGTCGCTGCCGGTGCTGGCCGCACTGCTGATTACCAATCTGGCCATCGGGGTGATGACGCGCGCCGCACCGCAGCTGAATGTATTTGCGGTGGGCTTTCCCTTGACGCTGGGTATCGGGCTGGTGGCCATGTACCTGTCGCTACCCTATGTGGCGCCGTTTATTGATCACATGCTGGGCGAGTTTACCCGTGCCGGACTGTTGCTCTTGAAAGGCTGGGGCGCGCGATAGGGTGGGGCTGTCACCGCGATAGGCGGACTTAATTCCCGACTTGTTTACTCGGGTATCCCGCTCGGCTATAATCGGCACCTGTTTTCGACTGGAGATTCAGCCATGACTGTGGCGATTGCCGACGTTCAAAGCTCGCCGGATACCCGCAATATCGCGATCAACAAGGTGGGCATCAAGTCCATACGCCATCCCGTCAAGGTGGCCGATCGCAGTGATGGCGTGCAGAATACCGTGGCCGTCTTCGATATGTACGTGTTCCTGCCGCAGCATTTCAAGGGCACGCACATGAGCCGTTTCGTGGAGATCCTCAATAGCCACGAAAAGCAGATTTCCGTTGAATCGTTCGAGACCATCCTGCGCCAGATGTGCGAACGCCTCGAAGCCGAATCCGGTTACCTGGAAATGCGCTTCCCGTTTTTCATCAACAAGACGGCGCCGGTATCCGGGGTGCAGAGCCTGCTCGATTACGACGTATCGCTGATCGGTGAGCTGAAAAATGGCCAGTTCGAGCAGCGGCTGAAAGTACTGGTTCCGGTGACCAGCCTGTGCCCGTGTTCGAAGAAAATCTCCGATTACGGTGCGCACAACCAGCGCAGCCACGTCACCGTGACGGCCACGCTGGGTGAGCATGTCTGGATCGAGGAAATCGTTGATCTGGTGGAGAAGCAGGCGTCCTGCGAGCTGTTCGGCTTGCTCAAGCGCCCCGACGAAAAGTACGTGACCGAGCGTGCCTACGACAATCCCAAGTTCGTCGAGGATATGGTGCGTGATGTGGCCGCGCAGCTGAATGCCGAATCACGCATTGTGGCGTACGTGGTCGAGTCGGAAAATTTCGAATCCATCCACAATCATTCGGCCTACGCACTGATCGAGTGCGACAAGCGCTAAGTATGGGTATGTGGCTGCGGGCTAATCGATTAATGGCTTGCAGCCTCATATGTTTATGAGTATCCGATGTATATCCTGCTGATCGGCTATCTGTACGTCATCCTTATGTTCAGCGCCGCGCTGATTGCCAGCAAGGGCGTGATCTACGGCTTGCTGGTGTTTGTCTTGCTGGGTGTGCTGCCGAGCTGGCTGCTGTTCTGGGTCAAGCGCCGCGGTCAAATTGTCCGCGCGCGCAAGGCAGCGGAAACACTGGCCGAATCCGGCGCCGCAGGCAACGATCAAACTTCGCACTGATGCGGGCACGTCCGCGACGCATACGCTGGCGCATTCGTCTAGAATGCCGGCTTGCCCCTGTCTGGCTCGCACCGTGATCGATACCCCGCATTCCATCCTGCAGCACGTCTTTGGCTACCACGCCTTCCGTGGTGAGCAGGAGGCCATTGTCGGCCATGTCGCCCAAGGCGGGGATGCGCTGGTATTGATGCCTACCGGCGGAGGCAAGTCACTCTGTTATCAGGTGCCGGCATTATTGCGCCCGGGCTGCGGTGTGGTGGTGTCACCGCTGATCGCGCTGATGCAGGATCAGGTCGAGGCCTTGCGTGAACTGGGCGTGGAGGCCGCCTTTCTGAACTCCACGCTGGATGCCGAAGCGGCGCGACAGGTCATCCGCGACTTCGTCACCGGCAATCTCAAGCTGCTGTACGTCGCCCCCGAGCGGCTGGTTACGCAGTATTTCCTTGATCTGTTGCGCAACGCGCCTGTGAATCTGTTTGCCATCGACGAAGCGCACTGCGTTTCGCAGTGGGGGCATGACTTCCGTCCCGAATACCTCGGTTTGTCAGTGCTGGCTGACGAGTTTCCCGTAATTCCGCGCATTGCACTGACGGCCACTGCCGATCATGCGACCCGGCTGGAAATCGTCGAAAAACTGCGGCTCCAAGGGGCCCGGCAATTCATCACCAGCTTTGATCGCCCGAATCTGCGCTACACCATCGTCGAGAAACAGAAGTCGAAAGAGCAGCTGCTGACTTTTCTGCGTCGTGAGCACGAAGGCGATTCAGGGATCGTCTATTGCCTGTCGCGCAAGCGCGTTGAGGATACGGCCGCCTGGCTGCGGACTCAGGAGATCCGTGCCTTCCCCTACCATGCCGGACTGGATGCCAGCACCCGCGCGAAGCATCAGCAGATCTTTCTGCGCGAGGAGGGGGTGGTGATGGTGGCAACCATCGCCTTCGGCATGGGGATCGACAAACCTGATGTGCGCTTTGTGGCGCATCTGGATTTGCCCAAGTCGATTGAAGGTTATTACCAGGAAATCGGCCGCGCCGGGCGTGATGGCCTGCCGGCTAATGCCTGGCTGGCCTACGGGCTGAATGATGTGATTCTGCTGTCCGATATGATCGCGCAGGGGGGCTCCAGCGACGAACAGAAGACGGTGGAAAAGCGCAAGCTCGATGCCATGCTGGGCCTGTGCGAGGCCACCGCCTGCCGGCGGCAGACGCTGCTGGCCTACTTTGGTGAAGCAGCCCAGCCTTGTGGCAACTGCGACAATTGCCTGAATCCGCCCAAGCTGATCGACATGAGCGAGGCGGCCAAGATGGCGCTGTCCTGCGTGTTTCGTACCGGCAACCGCTTTGGCGTCGGCCATCTGATCGACGTGCTGCGCGGCAAGAAAACCGAGAAGGTCGGCGAGTTGTTTCATGACCGCGTCTCGACCTTCGGTATCGGTGCCAAGGTACATGAAGCGGACTGGCGCGCCGTGTACCGGCAACTGCTGGCCTGTGGCGCACTGCAGCTCAAGCCGGGCGGAATGGGCGGCCTGGAGCTCACCGATGCCGCGCGCGCGATCCTGCGTGGCGAGCAGCCGCTGTACCTGCGCGAGCGCACGCAGAAGTTCAGCTACAAGGATCGCGACAGCGAATTTGCTACGGCGGCGGATCGCGAGCTCTGGCAGGCCCTGCGTCGCTTGCGCAAGGAACTGGCTGACGCGCAGGACGTCCCAGCCTATGTGATTTTCAGCGATGCGACGCTGAAGGAAATGGTGCGGCAACGCCCTGCTGATCATTACGAGCTGGGCCGTCTGAACGGAGTGGGTGACCGTAAGCTGGACAAGTACGGCGACGCCTTCTTGCGCGCCATCGCCGCGAGCCACTGAGGTTTTTTATAAGGTAAACACCTTATAGGTGCAGGATTTGTCGGGATTTATGTTGCAGTACTAACGCCGCAATTTGACGCGATTGCTGGCTGACGCATACATTGCTTCGAGTTGCCCGCGGAGGGCTCACAGTGTAACCTGCTGGCGTGTAATACACGCTTTCTTATCCGCCTCCCCTAGCCGGGAGGCGGTTTTTTTTTTCCAAAAAAAACCGGCTGGGGTTCATTAAACCCCAGCCGGCGATCAACGATCTTGCGCTCTGTCAGGAAAGAACCGCGCGGATGTCGTCGTTTTCGGACAGCACGTATTTCTTGTCGGTCGCCGCGATTTGCTGGCCATCGAAGCGGTCGATGCGATAGATCGTGCCGAACGAGAAGGTCGGAGCGGCCACACCCGCTCCACCGACCACTTCCGCGCCGCGGCGCACATTGTCGGCCATCCACGAAGTCAGGCGCAGGTGATAGGGGTTACGTTTCACTTCGCCCACGTGGCAAGCCAGAGCGGCAATCAGATCGGCGGTGTCGACGCTGTTGCTGCCGATCAGGGTATTCGGTGTCGCCATCGCGCGCCAGAATTCACTCTGTACCAGCTGGCAGGCATGACCGGCCTTCTTCAGGGCATCGACCACCAGATAGTGCGTGCCAATGTGGGCGGCGTGGCCGTCATTGTCGTTCGGGCAGACCACGACGGCCGGCTTCAGCTCGTTGAGCAGCTTGACGATGACATCAACTTTCTCGGCCCAGGCAGCGGCATCGCCATCGCGGGTCTTGCAGGTGACGGCTTCCAGCCCGCCCGGAATGGTTTCGCGCAGCCCCCATGCCAGATAATCACAGGCATTTTTCAGTTCGGCCCAGCGCTCAGCCTTGCGCGGCACGTTGGACCCCTGGGTTACGGCCACGTTTACCACGCGGAAACCCGCCTCGCGCTGCAGGCGCAGCGGCAGGGCACCGATGATGCACTCGTCGTCCGGGTGCGGTGCGAAGATGACCACGACCGGCGCATCGGCCGCGGCGTTGTCCTTGGCCGGGCTCAGGCTGGAGAGGTCGGCAAACAGCGGGGCATCGGTTTTCTGCAGCAGGGCAGCGTGCGTTTCAACTAGGGCGAGATAAGGGTTGGCCATGCAGAAGTCTCCGTATTCGGTCGCGTGAAGCGTGTTCAAACAAACATTCGGGAGTATAGGCGTATCTTGCCGGACTAAAAAGCCGCTGACCTGCGCAAGATCAGCTTTCTGTGCGATGCCGCGACAGCGCATAATCCGGTTTTTGCTGTCTGGTCTTGCTGATGCATTATTTCCGCTCTTCGTTCATCGTAACCGCACTCGGGCTGGCGCTGGCCGGCTGGGTCGGCGGTCTGGCCGGGGTCTGGGTTGCCTTCAACCTGGCGCTGCTGGAAACGAGCCTGTCATTCGACAATGCCGTCGTCAATGCTTCGGTCCTGAAGCACTGGGACGAGAAATGGCGCCGCCGCTTTCTGCTCTGGGGCATGCTGATCGCCGTATTCGGCATGCGCATGCTGTTCCCGCTGCTGATTGTGGCAGTAATTGCCGGCATGGCGCCGCTGCCGGGGCCGGTGTCGCTCTGGCATTGGCTGCAAGGCGGCGGCTGGTCCGGCAGTGATGTGCTGTCGCTGGCGATTTTGCAGCCACAGGCGTATTCGCAGATTCTGCAATCGGCGCACATCGAGGTCACGGCCTTTGGCGGCACATTCCTGCTGCTGGTGTTCTGGAATTTTTTCATCGACGCCAACAAGGACGAACACTGGTTCGTACCGCTGGAGCGCGTGCTGGCCAGACTCGGTCGCGTGGAAATGGCCGCACTGGTGCTCACGCTGCTGATCCTGTTGCTGCTGGCCGGGCTGCAAGGACATGGTGAGGGGTATCGCTTTCTAAGCGCCGGTCTGTGGGGGGTGGTGGTCTATACCCTCGTCAATAGTCTGGGAACATTGATGGGGGATGACAATGCCGCGGCGAAAACCGGCTGGAGCGGTTTCATCTATCTGGAAC
Organism: Chitinilyticum piscinae; assembly: GCF_015223195.1. GTDB lineage: Bacteria > Pseudomonadota > Gammaproteobacteria > Burkholderiales > Chitinibacteraceae > Chitinilyticum > Chitinilyticum piscinae. Next base: position 118,584 of record NZ_JADFUA010000006.1, read on the forward strand.
TGCTTGACGCTTCGTTCTCCTTTGATGGCGTGCTGGGGGCGTTTGCGCTGACCAGCAATATCTTCCTGATCGCCATCGGGCTGGGCATCGGTGCCATGTTCGTGCGCTCGTTCACCTTGCTGCTGGTCTACAAGGGCACGCTGGCGACCTTCCGTTACCTCGAGCATGGTGCTTTCTGGGCCATCGGGGCGCTGGCACTGGTGATGCTGCTGTCCAGCCGGCTGCATATTCCCGAGGCGGTCACGGGGGGCGTGGCGGCGCTATTGATCATCCTGGCGGGTATCCATTCGTGGCTGGTACGACCGCAGCGCAAGCTCGACCGTCAGCGCGAGGATCGCTAGGCGCCTGGCTTGCCTTTATAGCCTCACGCTTTATTCACTAACTAACCGTCTTGGCTGCTACTGCCTGCCATGCTGATCGAGGGCGGGGCAGTGGTCCCGCGACGGGAGATGTGGAATGACGGAGAGTGTGGAGTTCGCGCTGTATGTGGGCGCCAAGCTGCTGGCGTATGCCGCCTGGGCTGGGCTTGGTCTGCGCTTGCTGCGCGGTCGGGCGACCCTATCGGGGGCGCTGGGCTTTGGCCTGCTGCGCCTGGCGCTGGGCGTGGTGTTCGGCGTGACTATTTTCGTGGTTTACCACCCGCAGGCCGGGCGGGATCTGCTGCTGGATTATGTGCTGATCTATGTGCCGGTGCGCTGGCTGGAGTGGTCGCTGCTGGCTTTGCTGATGGTGCCGCAGCGGCCGGGGTGGTTGTTGCCGCGGGATGGGCGGCAGATTGCCTGGCGGCTCGGGGGGATTGTGCTGTCGTTTGCCGTGGACATGCTGCTGTATCCGGGTAGCAGCGCCAGCCGTTTCTGTGTCGGGCGTTGCCTGTGCTGATCAAAGCCAGCGCCGCACTTGCTGGCAATAGGCCTGATACGCCGCGCCAAAGCGCGCGGTCAGTGCACGCTCTTCCGGAATGATCTGAAAACGGTTCAGGTAATACACAAAGGCCGGCAGCAGCGGCAGGCATGCCAGATTGGCCAGGTATTCAAACCAGGCCAGCAAGAGCAGCAGAAATCCCAGATAGATCGGATTGCGGCTGATGCGAAAGAGCCCCTTGGTGATCAGCGTGTCTGCCTGGGCCGGCTGGCGTGGGTCCAGCGTGGTTCGGGCGCGACGGAAAAAAACCGCGCTGCCGAACACCAGCAGCAGTCCGGCCAGTGCCAGCAGTAGCGCGGTGACGCCATGCATGGGAAGCACGATCTGCAGGCCGGGCAGGGCGGTAGCCAGTCCCCACATCAGCAGGCCGACCACTGCGGTCAGCGGCATGGGCATGATTTTCAGTTCCAGTGCGTGCAGCATGGGTGGCTCCGCCGAGTTGAGCGCGTCAGTCTGCCAGAGTTTGTCTGGCTTGTCCGGCAGGGGCGAAATGACGAAGGGCCGGATTAATCCGGCCCTTTGTGGGTATCGCCACCTCACCCTGCTAGCGCATGGCTTTCGGGGTTAAGGGGCTAGGTGTATGTGGTCAGTGCTTTTCCGGGATCGGCTCGCCGCGCGTCTTGTACAGCGAGTACAGCACGCCAGCCAGCAGCAGGCCGAAGGTGACGCTCAGCGAAATCACCGACGGAATCTTGATGCTCATGTATACCAGACCGATCTTTACGCCAATGAACACCAGTACCACCGCCAGTGCGTATTTGAGGTAGTGGAAGCGGTGCACCATTGCGGCCAGCGCGAAATACAGCGCCCGCAGACCCAGAATCGCGAAGATGTTCGAGGTGTAGACGATGAATGGATCTTGGGTGATCGCAAAGATCGCCGGGATGGAGTCGACCGCGAACACCAGATCGGCGCCTTCGACCATCAGCAGTGCCAGAAACAGCGGTGTGGCGACGCGGCCGGCTTTCTCGCCGATGCTGCTGCCTTCGACAAAGAACTGGTTGCCGTGCAGCTTGGGCGTCATGCGCAGATGATTTTTCAGCCACTGGTAGAGCTTCATGTTCTCGACGCTGGGTTCTTCATCCTTGGCGAACAGCATCTTCACGCCGGTAAATACCAGGAACGCACCGAAGACCAGCAGAATCCAGTTGAATTGGTTCACCAGCGTGGCACCCAGACCGATCATGATGGCGCGCATCACGATGGCACCCAGAATGCCCCAGAACAGCACACGGTGCTGGTATTCGCGCGGGATGGCCAGTGCGGTGAAGATCAGCGAAATCACGAAGACGTTATCCATCGACAGCGATTTTTCGACCAGAAAGCCGGTGTAGTAATCCATGCCGGCCTGCGCGCCCTTGCTCCACCACACATAGCCACCAAAGGCCAGACCGGCGGCAATGTAGAAGGCTGACAGCTTCAGGCTCTCTGCCACGCTGATTTCATGGCTGTCCTTGTGCAGCACGCCCAGATCGAAGACCAGCAGGGTAATCACCACGACGGCGAACACGACCCATGGCAAGTACAGTGCAAAATCCATTAGCTCATTTCCTGTATTGTGTTGTCTGTGGCACGGCGATGCCTGCGGCATGCCGGCCCACTGCGAATGATAGTCCAGAACGTGAAAGGTTCCTGATGCCCTGTAACGACACGTTAATCGATAGCCATTGTCACCTGGATGCTCCCGAGTTTGCCGCCGATCTGGCCGCGGTGATCGCCCGCTCGCGCGAGGCCGGGGTCCGGCACTGGGTGGTGCCGGCGGTGACGGCAGCAAGCTTTGCGACGACGCAGGCCATGGCGTTGCGGTTTGGCGCCTGGCCGGCGTATGGCTTGCATCCGCTGTATATCCAACAGCACCGTGACGACGACTTGGCGTTGCTGGCGCACTGGCTCGCCGGACGCGATGATGCGCCCTTGCCCGTGGCTGTTGGCGAAATCGGGCTGGATGGCTACGTGCCCGGCCTGGACATGGCACGGCAGCTGCAGTTTTTCGAAGCGCAACTCAAACTGGCGCGCGATCTGGATCTGCCGGTGATCGTGCACATCCGCCGCAGCCAGGATCTGGTGCTCAAGGCCTTGCGCAAATGGCGGGTCAAAGGCGGTATCGCGCATGCCTTCAACGGCAGCCGCCAGCAGGCGGATGAATTTCTCAAGCTGGGTTTTGTGCTGGGCTTTGGTGGCGCGATGACCTATAGCGGCTCGCAGCGCATCCGCAAGCTGGCCAGTGAATTGCCGCTCGATGCCATCGTGCTGGAAACCGACGCGCCCGACATCCCGCCTGCCTGGCTGGCTGGCCCGCCCCCTACCCGCAACGAGCCGGCCGAGCTGCCGCGCATTGCCGCCGAACTGGCACAATTGCGGCAGCTAGCGTTGCCTGAGGTTATCCGGGTGACCTCGGCCAATGTCAGGCGGGTGCTGGCGCTGCCCTGAGCCGCTCGAAAATTCGCTGTGCGGGTTCAGATATGGCCGTAGGCGTGCCGCTTCATCGTGTGGGCCATCAGCCGGTACACATCCACCCAGGCCTGGCGCAATTCGGGAGTCCATTGCTCGCCAAGACCGGTTTTCAAGGTATACAGCAGGGCATTGCCGACCGGGGTGTAGTGTTCGGGCTTGACGCCATATTGCACATGTTTGGCGGCGATGCTCTGCAATACCGGGACCAGCTTGTCGAGATCATTCAAGCCGTTGACGGCGGCCTTCAGTGCCCCCATCAGCATTTTTCCCTGCTCCGGGATCGGACGCTTGAACAGGGGGCGCACTTCCGGCGCATATTCGAACAGCTTGTTGTAAAAAATGACGGCAGCCTTGTCGGCAATCGGTTCGACCTGATGAAAACTGTGCCTGATCAGCTCGATTTGTCGCGGTGAAATGCTCATGCGCTGTGCCTCCTTGTGCGGAGCTCCAACTATAGCCAGCGTACCTGGCTTTGCCGTGTGCCGATCAGGGTAAACGGCACTGCGGTTGCATCAGTTACTACGTTACGATCGTGTGGAACAAGTGTGATTGCCATGGAGTGTGCAAACGATGAGGGACTGGGATCGCCTGAAAGTGCGCGGAGCGAGACCTGCGGATTTGGTCGAGATTGTCGCGATCTACAACAGTACGGTGGCATCAAGACAGGTGACTGCGGATACCGAACCCGTCACGGTTGCCAGCCGTGAGGCCTGGTTTGCCGCGCACCAGTGCGCCGAGCGCCCGCTGTGGGTGGTCGAGGATGGGGCGGGTTTGCTGGGGTGGCTGTCGTTTTCCAGCTTTTACGGCCGTCCCGCGTATGCCGGGACCGCCGAGGTCAGCATCTACCTGCATGAGCGTGCCCGTGGCAAGGGGCTGGGGCGCTGGTTGCTGGATGAGGCGCTGCGTGCGGCGCCGGCTCTGGGCCTGCATACCCTGCTGGGCTTTATCTTCGGGCACAACCGGCCGAGTATTGCGTTGTTCGAGCAGGCGGGGTTTACGACTTGGGGGATGCTGCCGCGGGTGGCGGTGCTGGATGGGCTGGAGCGGGATTTGCTGATTCTGGGGTGCCGCATCGCAGAGGATGCGAGCGTGGGGAGTGGAGCCGTTGGCGGGAATTGAACCCGCGACCTCTCCCTTACCAAGGGAGTGCTCTACCCCTGAGCTACAACGGCAACACTGCAGTGACACTGCAAGAAGGCCGCGATTATACGGGGTTGCTGCGGTTTGGCAAGCGAAAGCACATGTTCTAGGCTGGCAGCACGATCTGTTTTCATTAGTCCCCGTGTCATCATGCAAATGCAGCAACATGGTCAATTCGATCTCTACTGGCAAGGCGATGTGCTGGTGGTGCGCTATTTCGGCCAGTGGAATCGCCAGGCCAGCGAAGCCTTGCATGCCAGTGTCCGTGGCCAGTGGCAGCAGCGCGGCGGGCGGCCGTGGGGCATGCTCAGTGATCTGCGCGAGTGGGGCGGGGCAACCCCGGACGCGCTCGACGCGTGGTGGGCGTTCTTTGCCGATGCCGCCAGACACGACCTGCTTGCCGTGACGGACATTCTGCCTTCGCTGGTCCATGAGCTCATGGTTCGCACCATCGCGGAGAAGGCGGGCAGCCTGGCGCGTTACCGCAATAGTCACACGATCGATGAAGCACTGGCGTGGCTGCACGCACAAGGGCTGTCCACCACTTAGACTGCCATTGATCCACCGCAAGTGAAATCGGACACACGGCTATTGACCGTCCCGCGGGTCTACCAGAGACTTCCTTACAAACTGGATCCAAGGCAGATCCAGGCGGATGAGGATGAGTCAAAATGAGCAGTGCGGAACTGATACGGCAGAAGCTGCAGGCTGCCCGTATGCGGCGGCTTGGGCGGGTCAATGATCTGGCAGGGCTGCAACAGCGGCTGGATTACCTGTTCGAGGGCAAGACACCTGGGGCGAATGCCTGTGGGCAGCACCAGCTGGTTTTTTTCCTGCCAACACCGCTGGACGAACTGGTGCAAACCCTGCAGCGCAAGACCGGAGCGCAAGGCTGGCGTGATGTTGACGACTTCATCTGGGCTTTCGAGGATGAGAGTGGGAATTACACACTGACACTGCAAAGCGCGCGCAGCCAGTGTCTGGTGGTGGCCTCGGTCATTTCCCTGGCGCAGGATCTGCCACCGGCCGGTAATGCGGCTCCGGACGAGCTCGAACTGGAAGTCGACGGCTGATTCACGTTGTTGGGTGATTGTGTGTGAGGCTTGCATTGTGCGCTACTTTGTATTTTAATTTCTGTAAAGACAGAAATTAAGGAAAGGCAATGCAGCTCAGTCCTACCATGCAGAAATACATCCTCCACTGGGGGGAAATGGGAACCCGCTGGGGGGTAAACCGCACCGTCGCACAGATCCATGCGCTGCTGTATCTGGCCAACCGGCCGCTCAATGCCGAGGACATCTGCGAGACGCTGGGGGTGGCGCGTTCCAATGTCAGCAACAGCCTGAAAGAACTGCAGTCCTGGGGGCTGATCCGCGTGCAGCATGTGCTGGGTGACCGGCGCGATCATTTTGTTGCCTTGCAGGACGTCTGGGAAATCTTCCGGTTGATCACCGAGGAGCGCAAGCGCCGCGAGCTGGACCCGACGCTCTCGGTGCTGCGCGAATGCGCGATCGAGGCCGAAAGTGATCCGCTGATCGAAGCCGCCACCCGCGTAAAGATGGACAAGGTGCTCGAGTTTCTGGAGCTGCTGCTGTCCGGTTATGACGACTTCAAGCACTTGCCTCCCGGTGTTGTGCTCAAGCTGCTGAAGATGGGCAGCAAGCTCGGCCAGCTGGCGGCGATGTTTGGCAATGACGAGGAGCAGAAATGAGGCATTACACCATCTATTACGACCGCGCCTGCCCGCTGTGCCGCGCGGAAATCCATCGCCTGAAGCGCCTGGACCGCAAGGGCGCGCTGACGCTGGTCGACGCCAGCGCGGCGGATTTCGTGGCGCCGGCCGGCGTCAGCGTCGAGGACATGCTGACGCGCCTGCATGTGCGCGACGCCTCCGGCAATTGGCTGGTGGGCATTGATGCGATTGCGGCAATCTACCGCGCCATCGGCCATGGTCGCGTGTGGGCCACACTGCTGGTGTGGCGCCCGCTGCGCCCGCTGATGAGCCGTGCCTATTTGTTGCTGGCCAATAACCGCCAGCGCGTTAGCGGCTGGTTAGGCATGCGCCGCGATCCCCCCGCGCGTTGCGAGGGCGGTGTGTGTCGTGGCGATTTTTTGTGATTTGTTGTTTCTGTTTCGACAGAAATAAAAGAATGCAAGAAGCATGAAGGAGAACGCCATGCGGGTTCTGGTGTGTGGAGCAAGTGGCCTGATCGGTGCGGCGCTGGTAGGGCGCCTGCTGGAGCGCGGCCATCGGCCGGTGCTGTTGCAGCGCCGCCCGGCCCCTGTGCCTGTCGGCTGCGAGGCGGTGGCGGGTGATTTTGCGCGGGTGGCTTCGCCCGCCGATTGCCTGCCCTGGCTGGAAGGTGTCGACGCGGTAGTCAACGCGGTCGGGATCTTCCGCGAGTCGGCCGGCGCGAGCTTTGCGCAGATTCACCAGCACGCGCCGGCCTGCTTGTTTGAAGCGTGTGCGCAAGCCGGCGTACGGCGTGTGGTGCAGGTTTCCGCGCTGGGCGCGGCGCCGGATGCGGTGACTGAGTACTGGCGCAGCAAGGGCAGGGCGGAGCAGGTCTTGCAGGCGCGGGGGCTGGACTGGCGCATCGTTCGCCCGTCGCTGGTGCTGGCCGATGATGGGCGCAGCAGCAGGCAATTCGCCGCGCTGGCCAGCCTGCCGCTGTTGCCAGATTTGGCTGGCTGCCGGCCGGTGCAGCCGGTGCTGCTTGCCGATGTGGTCGATGCACTGCTTGAACTGATTGAGAACGACGCACCGCCGCAGCGCTGCGTCGATGCCGTCGGCCCGCAGGCGCTGGGCCTGGGCGAGTATCTGGCGCTGCTGCGCCGGAACATGGGCCTGCCGAAGGCAAGAGTCATCAGGGTATCGGCCTTGAGCCAAAATTGGACAGCGGCTATCGGGCAATACCTGCCTGGGTGTTTGCTGGGGCCGGAGAGCCTGGCCATGCTGCGCCAGGGCTGTGCGGCCGATGTGGCGGGCTTGCGTGCCTTGCTGCGGCGCGAGCCGGGCGCGTGCCGCTGGAATCAGCCCGATGCCGTGCGGCTGAACGCGCAACTGCGCTGGCTGCTGCCGATCATGCGGCTGGCGCTGGCCAGCGTTTGGCTGGGCACCGCTGCGGTGAGCCTGTGGGGCTGGCCGCGCGAGGCCAGTTATCAGTTGCTGGGCGCCACCGGCGTGCCGGCCGCTGTCCAGCCGCTGGTCTTTTATGGCGCGGTCGCGCTCGATACGGTTTTCGGCGTGGCGAGCGTCGTTTATCCCCGACGCGGCCTGTGGCTGGCGCAAGGTTCGCTGGTGCTGGGCTACAGCGCGATCATCGCGCTGCGCCTGCCCGAATTCCTGTTGCATCCCTTTGGCCCCTTGCTGAAAAACCTGCCGGTGCTGGCGCTGTGCCTGCTGCTGGCGGTGCTGGGGCGAACCAATTCCCAATCACACTAAGCTGGAGACCATCATGGAACACTATCTGCTCGTGAAATGGCTGCACATCCTCTCGGCCACGCTGATGTTCGGCACTGGCTTTGGCACCGCGTTTTACCTGTTTGTTGCCAACCGCAGCGGCAATGTCGCGGCCATCGCGGTGGTCAGCCGCTGGGTGGTGCGTGCCGACTGGTGGTTTACCACGCCCGCCGTCATCATCCAGCCGCTGTCCGGATGGCTGATGATCCGGCTGGCCGGCTACCCTCTGGATTCATTCTGGATTGTTGCCGCATTGGCGCTGTACGCACTGGCCGGTGCCTGCTGGCTGCCCGTGGTGTGGCTGCAACTGCAGATGCGCGACATGGCCCTGCAGGCGAATACCGCCGGTGCCGCGCTGCCGCCACGTTACTGGCGCTATGAGAAAATCTGGACGCTGCTGGGTTTTCCAGCCTTTGGCGGCCTGTTGATCGTGTACTGGCTGATGGTAGCCAAACCGGTGTAAGCACCACGGCGTGCAACCCACTATTCTGTAATGTCTGGAAACCCTCTGTCCGGAGAACTGCCCATGACCCGCAATCCTTTCACCGCCTTGCCTGCTGCCCGCATTCTGGTCACTGGAGGCACTGGTTTCATCGGCCGTGAACTGGTCGAGCTGCTGCTGCAGGCTGGCCATACCGTGATGCTGTATTCCCGCCGCCCGCAACAGGCCATCGCCCAGTTCACGGGGAGGGTCGGAGCGTTTGCGCGCTGGGATCAGCTGGGAGAGAAAGAACATTTCGACGCCATCATCAATCTGGCCGGTGCTCCGGTGGTCGGGCCGCGCTGGTCGGCCGCGCGCAAGCTGGCGCTGCTCGCCAGCCGCGTCGGTACAACCGAAGGACTGCTTGGCTGGCTGGCCCGCGCGCGACACAAGCCGGCCGTGCTGGTGAATGGCTCGGCGATCGGGTACTACGGCTGCCGTGGCAATGAGGAAATTGATGAAAGCGCCGATTCACCGACCGGTGAATTCCAGGCGCAGCTGTGCCGTGAGTGGGAGGCCGCAGCGATCAAGGCTGAAGCCTTTGGCGTGCGCGTGGTGCGCCTGCGCCTTGGTCTGGTGTTCGGCCCCGGCGGCGCGTTTCCGAAGCTCCTGCTGCCCTTCAAACTGGGCGTGGGCGGGCGCATGGGCGACGGCAGGCAGGTGATGAGCTGGGTGCACCGCGACGACGTGCTGGCGGTGATTGCCCGCGCGATCGCCGATAGTACCCTGCAGGGGGCCTACAACCTCACTGCACCGCAGGCGCTGACGCAGGGTGAATTCGCTGCGCTGGCGGCGAAGCTGCTGCACCGGCCGAACTGGTTTGTCACCCCCGCGTGGCTGATTGATGGCCTCGCCGGCGAAATGGGGGCGCTGTTCACCCGTGGCCAACGTGTGGTGCCCAAGCGCCTGCAGGAGGCCGGCTACCGGTTTGCCTTTCCCGAGATGGAAAGCGCGCTGCGCGATCAGCTGAACAGCCGATAGTCATTCGGCTGGCAGGCCGGTGAATCCCCTGCGGCCCGTCATTGCGGCGCTGGCTGCAATCCAGTGGCTGCATTTACAAGGTCGCTGGATACCGGCTTGCGCCGGCATGACGGGCACGGCATCGCCGCTTGAGTTCTCCTGAACATCATCGAAGCCCCGAGACCGGGGTGACGGGGCCGGCTGTGCCGGCATGCGTCAACAAGGAGTCAATCATGAATGCTGATCCACGCCCCAAGCTCTACCTGCTGGCCGGTAACGGCAGCGCGGCCGACTGGTGGGACGACGTGCTGCCATACTTCGCCAAGTATGAGGCGGTAGCCATCGAACTGCCTGGGTTCGGTAGCAATACCTCCGAGTTGCCGGATTCGCTGTCCGCTCTGGCCGACGCGCTGGCGGCGCAGACCGAGCCCGGCCACGCAATTGTCGCCACCGGCATCAGCGCCTTGCCGGTGCTGCACCTGCTGGTGCGCCAGCCCGGCCATTTCAGCCGCACGGTGCTCTTGTCGCCGGTTGGCGTCGCGCTGTGGCGCCGCCGCCTGCCAAGGCTGATGCAGTTGCCCGGCCTTTTGCCGCTGGCGAAATGCCCCCGCGTGTTTTCGCGCCAGTTTGCCCTGCCGGACTTTAGCCCCGATTACCGGCGGATTGGCAATGGCTATGCGCGCTGCCGCGCCTTTGCGCCGTATTTCCGCTGGGTGCGCCCGGACAATGCGCTGACGCTATTCGACCAGATTAGCGATCCGATCGAGCTGCTGTGGGGCGGGCGAGACGGCGTGATCGGCGCGCAGCACGCCGCCGCCTGGGAGGCGGTGCTGTGCCGCAGCACGCTTGCCGTGACCTTCAAGCCTGACTGGGGGCACTACCCGTTCTGGCAATGTCCGGCCGACTTCGTTGCGCAATTGGAGAGGGGAGGGGAAGACGCGGGTTTCAACGCGCACAGCAAGGGCGGGCGCTTGCTGCTGGCCCAAGTCGCTGGCTTGCCGGTGCCGGCGCTGCGCGTGCTGCGCCCCGGTTTTGACCGGCCGCGGCTCGCGGTGTGGCTGGGGCTGGCGGATCGTGAGGCGCCGCAGGGCTGGGCGGTGCGCTCGTCGGGTGACGACGAAGACGGCATCGATTGCGCCAACGCCGGCCGCCACGACAGCTTTCTGCGCGTGCCGGCTGCCGATGTTCCCGAGCACGTCGACCGCCTGCACGCGGCAGGCTTGGCCAGTGTGGTCGTGCAGTGCATGATCGAACCAACCCTTTCCGGAGTAGCCTTCGCGCGCGGTCTGGCGGCCGAAATCGACTGGGTGGACGGTCATTTGTCCGCGCTGGTCGATGGCCGCGTGCAGCCGCAACGGCTGCGTTTTTCAAAGCTGGGCGGCGAGTGGGGCCAACGGCCATCGCGCCGCGTGCTGGGCGGCAGTGCACTGAGCGAACGCGTGCTGTGGGATTTTCTGCAGGCGGTGGTGCGCTGCTTTCACGGCCAGGCGCTCGACATCGAATGGGCGTGGGACGGCAGGCAGCTGTGGCTGCTGCAGGCACGCCCGGTAACACGCTACGGCTGGCGGCGCTGGCTGACCAATGCCAATATCGGCGAAATTCTGCCGCTACAGCCCAGCCGGCTGATCGAGGCCGCGCAAAGGCAGGCGGCGGCGAGCATTCCGCAGGTTTACGCGCGCTGGGATGCGCGTGCACTGGACGACGCCGAGCCGTTCACTGCGCTGCATGCCGATGCCAGCTACATCAACGCCGAGCTGTTTCTGGCGCGGCTGGCGGACTGGGGGATTCCGGGGGACGCGCTGGCGCGCGAAATTGGCGGCAGCGTGCCGCGCCTGCCGGCGCGGCCCTGGCGCTGGCTGCGCGCATTGCCGGTGCTGCTGCGCATGCTCATCGCCAGCCGCCGCGCGCTCGATGGTCTGGATGCCGGTCTGGTGCGCTGGCAGGCTGAACTCGACGCGCTGATCGCCAATCCGCTGGACGATGAAGGACAGGCCAAGCGGCTGGCGAACTGGCTGATGCGCTTTTACACCTGGCTGGTGCAGCAGAACCTGTGCATCGGCGCGGCGATCGCCAGCAGCGGCGGCGCCTGGCTGGGGCGCCCGCAAACCCAGAATGAGCAGCACGGGCCGCACCGCCTGCCCTGGGAAACCGACCCGGCGACAGCGCGCCCGGCAGTGGCCGCCGTTGAGCTCGCCACGCTGCCGCGCTGGTCGTGGCCGCTGCGGCTCGCGCACAAGTTCGGTCTGCCGGGTATGCGCGGCTATTACCTGCAAACGCGCGAGCAGTTTCGCGATCGGCTGATGCTGCTGTTCTTTCGTCTGCACCATGCCTTTCCGGCGTCGCAGCGCGAGCACTGGTTTGCACCGGTGAGCGCCGTGCGCGGCGAGCTGGGCGGCTTCTGGCAGCACGGCGGGCGCAGTGACACCCCCGATGGCGCGCTGCAGCTGTCGCCCGGCGAGGTCGAAGGCGTGCTGGGCGAAGACATCCTGCTGGTTGACGCGCTTGACCCTGGCCTTTTCGCGTACTACCGGCAGGCACGCGGCGTGGTCACGCGCAGCGGCGGCCTGCTGTCGCACGGCGCGACCATGCTGCGCGAGCTGAAAATCCCGGCGCTGGCCTGGGCGGACGTGCCGGAAAACTGGCTAGGGGCAAGGGTAAGGCTGACCGCAGGCGGGCTGGTTTTGCTGTAGCTCCCAGCGGTGCGCTACCAAGGGAGCAGGAGGTCGAGGTGGCCGCTCTCGCATGGTGCGGTGCCACTAGAGCGGCGGCGATCTACGATCGCCTGAGGTAGTGCGCTTCGGATTGACTGAACTACGTGCCGCTGTAAACGGGGCATGTCACTGCCAAGTTGGGAGGTTCAGCTGGAGGTGATGAGTTACTTCTCGCCTGCCCCGAACTGTCGAAGCGATTAGTTCTGGATTTTTCTTGTGTTTTCTTGCGCGTAAATTCTTGCAAATTTCTACTGCGAGTAAGTAATATTGTCAGCGTGCTTCGCAACGAAAATTTCAACATCTAAACGCAAGGGGAAGGTATTAATGGCTGCTCGTGATGGTGTTCATGCTTCAATCAGTAATGTGTCCTCTTTCTCTGAGGGAGAACTGGGCTATAACTGGCTTCTTTTCGGACGCAAGTGGGGCGGCCCCTTGGGCACGGGAGTCAGTCTGACGTACAGTTTTGTTACTAGCGCGGATGCGATTTCTTATGGGAATCAGTTTGTGACAAAGCCTGCGTTTAACAGCGCACAAAAAACTGCGGCGACGATGGCCTTGAACGCATGGTCGTCCGTGGCAGATATCAAATTTACGCAAGTTGCGGACAGCAAAGCTGGCGCTGGCGATATTCGCTGGCTGAATTCGAATAGTGCTGACCACAATCCTACGGCTTTCGCATATTTCCCATATTCCGGCGGGGCGGAAGAGGGGGATATTTGGATTGGCCCTAATCCTGTATACAAATCACCCGCTGCTGGTAACTATGCAGGACAAACTTATATGCATGAGCTGGGGCATGCGTTGGGGTTGAAGCACCCTCATGATGGGGCGTATTGGGGAAGCAAGCTGCATGATCAACTAAAATATAGCGTGATGTCTTATCGCGATCATGCAGGCGATTCAGCGGAGGACGGTGTAGGTTCGGGGTTTTTTCCTACGACACCAATGCTTGATGATATTGCCGCTATTCAACTCATGTATGGGAAAAACATGAGTTTCAACTCGGGTAATACTACATATTCATGGGCGAAGGATGTCTCGATTTATCAAACCATCTGGGATGGTGGTGGTGTTGATACGATCGATGCCGGTAATCAATCGGGTTCAGTCTCGATCAATTTGAATGCTGGTCAGTTTAGTAGTATCGGTAAAACTTTCTGGAATGAGAAGGCATATGTCAATGATTGCTTGGCTATTGCTTATGGGTGCGTTATTGAAAATGCCAGAGGCTCTGTATTTGATGATAATTTAACAGGAAATTCTGCCGCAAACCTGTTGTCCGGAAATGCCGGGAATGATCTGCTGGTCGGAAATAATGGTAACGATACGCTGAATGGCGGGGTAGGCTCGGACAGCATGAATGGCGGCGCCGGTAATGATAGCTATTATGTCGATTCCAGTTCTGACATGATCATCGGCGAAACCAGCGTCACGGGTATCGACACAGTCCTGAGTGCTATTAGCTACACCTTGGGTAGCAGCAGCAACCTGGAAAACTTGACTCTGCTCACTGGGGCAATTTCCGGTATCGGTAATGGGCTGAGCAATATCATCACCGGCAATGCGGGTAACAACACACTTAACGGTGGAGCGGGGAATGATGTGCTCATTGGGGGGGCAGGTAAGGATGTCCTCACCGGCAGCGCGGGAGCGGATCGTTTCGACTTCAACGCACTCTCGGAGATTCTGAGCGGCAGCAGTCGTGACGTGATAAGCGACTTCAAGTCGGTGGAAGGGGACAAAATCGATCTTTCAACATTGGATGCCAATACTGCCACGGTTGTGAACGAAGCCTTCAGTTTCATCGGCACTAATGCGTTTACTCATGCTGGACAAATCCGATTTGCGAACGGGATCTTGTACGGTAATACCGATGCGGATAGTAGTGCCGAGTTTGAAATTCAGCTCACAGGGGTAGGCAGCCTGACTTCGAGTTCTTTCTTGCTTTAAGCCGCTTGAGACCCAACAGGCTGTTGATAAACAGCCTGTTGGCCATTTTTCGTGGCGAAGGCAGAAAAAAAGAATGGAAATCCAAGAGAAAGGTATTGATTTTTCAGGTCGCGGTTTGCTCCGAGCATTCAGGGGATTTTTGCCGGCTCTTTTGTTATACAGCAGGGGGATGGATTGCCCCAACGCCGTTAGGCAATACGCCTCTATGGCTGGACACTGGCTACGGCCAGCGTAGCTTGCCGGGGGGCTGGAGCAAAGTGCATCGTTTTGCCGGTGACGGCAGGCATCGGCAAAGGTTGCAGCCGATTCTGGGCTGGCCAGAAACTGCTGGTACTGTGCCGGGCTGAGCGCGTAATACTCCTCGTAATCGACCAGCGCATTGCTGACCGGAATCGCGAGGTAAGGCCGTCCGGAGTGCTGCTCAATGCCAAGCGAGTAGCAGTGTCTGGCGGAATGGTAGGTATCGGAGCAATGCATCGGGAGTGCGCACTCGCAGGCGTTTACTGCGTCGACAGCAGCTCGGAAGCAATCTGCCGGGAGCAGTTGCTGCCTTGCTGCAGACGCTGGCGTGCCATCTCATTGCTGACTGCGCTGCCGCAGTAGGAAAGCTCACCCCTGGCATATTCCAGGGCCAGCAGCCGGGAAACCGTATTGCCGCGCTCGGCCTGAAAGCCTTCAATGCGAAAAATGATCCCGAGCCGGCCATCGGCAAAATCGAGCCATTCCAGACGGGCATTCGCGGGCACGGCGGGAAAGCTGCTGCCCTCCGGCAGTGCTGCCAGCGCCAGTTGCTGCAGATCCCAGAGCTGTCTGCTGCTGCTCCGGTAGAGGAGTGGCCAGCTATAGGCATCATTCACGGCAATGGCGACACCGAAGTCGCGGTGCCCCGGGCAGCGGAACGCATCCTCGCTGCCGTATTTGCCCAGCTTCGTTACCGCTTGGGTACAGCTGCGCTCGGCCAGGCTGGAATAGCTGATGCGATAGGCAGGAGATTCCGCGGCCTGCGCATGCCCCAGCAGCGCCAGCACGGTGAGCAGGGCTGCCAGCTTGCATTGTGCATGGCGAAAAGGCATGGCAAAGCGTGTCCTGCGCATGGGCGTTCTGCGGCGGTTTTTGCTCATATCCATACCACGCATCAGCAACTCCGATACGGCGCAGATTTGCGCTCCGGAAGGGGAGAGGGTTCGGTAGCGGGGAACCGAAAGCGATGCAGAGAAATCACGTGCAAGTGTATGTGCCTGGCCGCTTTGATTGATGGGGTGCTGGTGCTTATATCCAGTAGTGTATGTAAGGGCATTGTTACTTCGTCTCTGCCATTTCCCGCACCACCCGGAAGCCGAAATACTGGCCGCGGTAGGTTCGCAGGCGCTGGTCGCGTACTGCCGTGCGCAATTCGGTGCTGCTGGTCAGCCAGTCGCCACCGCGCAGGCTGGCGGCATCGCAGCCCCATCCTTCGCTGCGTGCGCTGCCGTCGCTCGGGGCTTTGTCATAGTCGGCAAACCAGCAATCCGCCGTCCATTCGCTGACGTTGCCGATCAGGTCGTACAGGCCGAAGGCATTGGGCTGGTAGCTGGCGATGGCGTTGGTGTAGATCGCCTTGTCCGTGCAGGCCGGACGGGACTCGGCGGCGGTGCCGGCGAGCTTGCCGATGCTGCTCTGGTCCAGTCCGTTGGCGTAGCGGCAGGATTCGTCCGGGCTGTCGCCCCAGGGTCGGCTGGTCTTGCTGCCGGCGCGGGCGGCGTATTCCCATTCCGTTTCGCTGGGCAGGCGGTATTTGCCGCCGGTCTTGCGGCTGAGCCAGGCCAGGTAGCGCTCGGCATCTTCATAATTCACGCAGACCACCGGGTCGTTCTCGCTCTGCGCAAAGCCGGGGTTGCGCCAGGATTTGTCGGGTTGTTTCTGCGGCTCGCGCCCGTTGAAAACCCAGCAACCCAGCGGGGCGTCGTAGCCGGTTTCCTCGACGAAGGCCGCCCATTGACCGCGTGTCACTTCGCTGCGCCCCATTGCCAGCGGGTAGGCAATGCGGATCGCGTGTTGTGGCTGTTCTTCGCTGCGGATATCGGTTCCGGGCTGGCTGCCCATGATGCCGCTGCCCTGGGGTAGCCAGACCATGGCGGGGCAGTCTTCGCACTCCTGGAATTCCTTGCCCGGTGCATAGGCGGGCAACTTCATGGTGCTGCGGGTAAGTGCGCTGGCGGGCTTGGTGCTGGCGAGCTGGGTGGTTGCCTGGCCGCTGCGGTTCGGGTCGAGGTAGACCTTGCCGGTGATGTCACCGTATTGCACCGGCAACTGCTTGCCGCCGGTGGCCTGCTTCACGCTTTCGAATACTTCGTCGAACTGGCTGCGTACCGGCAGATCCTTGCGCCCGAGCCATTGGGCGAGCGCGCTGGCGTAGGGACTATTCTGGCCGTCACCGTCGAGCGCTACCTGTCCGTCCCGCGTCGAGTAGGCAATCAGGAAGCCGCTGCGCTCGCTTTCCATGCGCGCCAGCCCCTTGTTGCCGGAACGCGCTTTGGCGGCCAGCGGGTTGTTGCGGCAGGCATCCAGAATCACGATATTGAGCTTGGCATTGGCGCTTTCCAGCGTTTCCAGCAGCAGATCAGCGGGAACGCCTTCGCTCTCGACGCTGGCCTGTGCATTGACTGCCGCATCCACCGGCAGCAGGTAGTTGCGCTTCTGTGCGTTCTGCATGCCGTGACCGCTGTAATAGACCAGCACGGTGTCGGCATCTTTCGCCAGCGCGGCGAGTTCCTGCAATTGCTGGACGAGTTCGCGCCGGCCGAGGTTTTCGCGCACGATCACCGTGTCGAATTTCTGCTCGTTACGCAGCACGCTGGCCAGCAAGCGCGCGTCGTTGCCGGGGTTTTTCAGCGCGGCTTCCTGCGCGTACTGGCTATTGCCGATCAGCAGTGCGACCCGTTTGCCCGCATGCGCCACGGGCAGCAGCAGGGTGCAAAGCAGGAGGGTGAGCAGGGTTCTCATGGTGTGGGTGCCTCGGCAAGTGCTGCCGCCAGCGCAGCGCTGGCGGCCTGCAGTTCGGAGTTGGTCGGATCAAGTGCCTGCAGCCGGCGCAGCGTATCGCCAAGCCCCGCCCAGTCGTTCAGGCGCAGCTGTTCGTGCAACAGGTAGAGCTCGGGGCCTGTGTCGCTGGCGGCTGCCTCGCGGCGCCAGTCACGATAAAGCGCCAGCGTGGATTCGGGCAGCTTGCTGCTGCGCACATTGCTGACCGCACCGAGCTGGCGGATCTGGCGCAGATCACTGCGGGTCTGTGCGAGCGCGGCGCGCATCGCGGGGGGCAGCGTGCGGATGCTGGCTGGCTGGCGCCCGCTGGCTTCGCTGGCGCGGTTTTCGCCCAGCGTGAGGCGTGCCGGACCTTGCCAGTGTTCCTGATGGCCGTCGTCGATCCACACAATCTGCATGCTGCCGCCGCTGGCGATATCCAGCGTGTCGCCGCTGGTGAGCCGGCTGTAGGGCTTGAGTGCTTCACGACGATTGGCATCGATCAGCAGCTCGGTACGCGCGCTTTGCAGTGCCACGATGTGTGGCGCGGCCAGTGCACCGACTGACCACGACAACAGCAGGGTAAACAGGGCGCGGATCATGGCTGGGAGACCTCCGGGTGGGATGCGGATTGCCAGCCAAGCACGGCATAGGCGCGGATGGGCTGGCTGCGGCCTTTCAGCGACAGCTCGCTGCAGCGGCCCAGATGCAGGCCGGCGATCTGGCTGACGCAGGCTTCGCTGGCGACAATGCCACTGTCGTGTTCACGACTCATGGCTTCGAGCCGTGCGGCGACGTTGACCGTATCGCCAATCGCGGTGTAGTCGGTCTTGCGCTTCGAGCCGATGTGGCCGATCACCAGCGGCCCGCTGTGCAGCCCGATACCGACGCGAAAGGCAGGCAGATCCCCGTCGGCAAAGCGCAGGCGTACCGTGCGGGCATAGTCCTGCGCAGCATCCTGCAATTGCAGTGCGGCGCTGATGGCGCGGCGGGCATGGTCGGGGTGGTGTACCGGTGCGCCGAATTCGGCCATCAGTGCATCCCCGATCAGCTTGTCGACCGTGCCGCCGGCGTCGAGCACGACAGCAGTGGCGCGTTCGAACCAGCCATTGAGCAGCTCGACGACGTCTTCGGGCGGTAATTGCTCGGCCATGCGGGTGAAATCGCGCAAATCGCAGAACATCACCGTGGCCTCGACGCGTTCGCCTCCCAGCTCCAGCGGGGTATTGCTGTGTACCAGTTGATTGACGATGGCTGGCGAGACATACCTGCCGAATAGCTCGGTTGCACGGCGCTGGCGCGAATTGGCCAGATTCAGGTGCAGCCCCAGCACGCCCAGCAGGCAGACCAGCACGCCGGCCTGTGCGGGCAATACCGGGAAAATCAGGTCGGCACGACTGGCCAGCAGACCGGCCAGCACCAGCGAGGCCAGCAGCATGGCGCAAGCGCACAGCACCCAGCGGGTGGGCAGGCGCGGCAGGAACAATACCAGCAGCATGGCCTGCAGCAGCAGGTAGCCCGCCAGCCCGGACGGTGACAGCGGTTGCAGGCTGCGCTGATCCAGCAGCATTTGCGTGGTTTGTCCCAGCAGCTCCGGGCCGCTCATGAAACCGGCCACGCTACCGTCGCCGTAGGGGGTCAGATGCCAGTCCTGCAGACCGGTATAGGCGCCGCCGATGATGACAATCTTGCCGGCCAGCTGGCGCACGGCCGGATTGCTTGCTGCATCGCTGGCCAGCAGCTGATGCATAGGCAGGCGCGGCAGGCTGCCGGGCGGGCCAGACCAGGCAATGCGCAGCGTCTCGGGCGGATTGAGCTCGGGTTGCAGGTGGCGCGCCAGCAGCAGGGGCATGGCAAGCCGCGGTGATTCGGGATCGCCGCCCTGCCAGCGGGTGCGCAGGTGGCGGATGACGCCATCGGCATCGGGCGGCATATCGACGCGGCCGACGCTGCGGGTGAGGTCGAAATCGGGCACCGCGATGCTGTAGGCTGGCGCAGGCAGCTGCAGCTGGTCGGCCTGTTGCAGTGCGGGCAGCATCAGCTTGCCCGAGGCGATCAGTTCGCGCAGCGGCTGATCGTAGTTGCGCGCGGCGGGGCTGTTCTGGGTTGCCAGCCACTCCTCGGCGGAAATGTTCAGCATGAAATCCAGCGCCACCACGCGGGCACCGGCCTGCAGTGCCGCCTGGCCGGCGCGGGCAAACAGCGGCGACCAGAATGCCAGCGGTGTATCGGGGTAACGCGCCAGCGTCGCATCGTCGACGGCGACAATCACCACGTCACTGGCGGTGCGGGCTGATGCAGCATGCCGGATGAAGCGGTCCTGCCAGATATCATCCAGCTCGGGGAAACGGCTGACCAGCATGCCGGCCAGTACGGCAAGCAGCACGATCAGCACGCGCAGCAGGCGCGCCAGTGGCAGCGGAGTGATGGCAGACATGGCGTGAAAGGGCGTCAGGCAGGGCAGGTAGTCGGAACGAGCGCTGACTGTAGCCTGCTTTCATCGGGATGTCTTTAGCCTTGCCCGATTGTTCGTGCACGCGGTGGTGCCGATCACACAGCGACCGTGTGCGCAGGCAGGGAGCACGAGACTGTTGTACGCTGACTTGTATGGGTATATCCGTCTATGTGTTGATATATATTGCTTCTGGGTGTATAGGCTGTGGCATATTTTGGGGCTTAGAGTCCTGCCGCATCCAGCCTGACTGGCTCGATGCGGCAGGTAGTAGGCCAGACCACGGTGGCGCGTACCTCATCCGTGAGCAGTACGCTGTCCCATCCCGGCAGCGGGCCGCCCGTGCCGCAGCGTGCCGGCGGCTCGCCGACAACGTGTTCGCGCCAGCCGCCCTTGTAGGCCGCCTCACGCAAGGTCCATAGCTGGTAAAAGCGCTCGCTGGCGGTGGCCTCGCCACCGGCGGCCAGCCAGCGTGCGTCCTCGGGGCAGAATTTTTCGGCCAGCCGGGCAAACTGGCGCGGGCGCCCGATTTCGATATCCAGCCCGCAGCGCCCGGCCGGGTTGAAGACGACTGCCAGAAGCTCACCCGTATGGCTGATACTGCCCCGGCATTCCGGGTAGGCAGGCAGCCAGGGGTAGCCGTCGGGATGTTCGGTCAGATCGGCCAGCTGCAGCGCCGGATCAAGTTGTTGCCGTGCCGCATGCAGCAGCAACAGTCGCCCCAGCAGCAGCTGCAGGCCGCGCTCCGGACGCAAGCCGGCCAGCCGTGCGCGGGTCGAATCGCTGAGTTGCAGCATCAGATCGGGTGGCAGCGGCCAGTCGGGGCGGCTTTGCAACCAGTACAGCATGACAGGGCAGGGGGATGGGCTGGCTGCAGGCATCGGGGTGGGGCGAAGGTGCGTTGAGAGCAAGACAGCAACAGTAATATAAATCGTGCCGGATCACATCGTTTGAGCGCCATTGCGCCAGCGAAACCGTCTGTAAGCCCGAATACGCGGGTGCCACAGACTTTGTTACCATCGCGCGCCTTGCTGATCTGGCCGGCCCTTTGTGCCGGTGTTGCCATTTGGATACCGCTCCCCGTTCCCAACGCCTGCTCGCTGTTGCCCGTCTGGTCGAGACGCAGCTGTCGCATGCCTGGCGGCTGGATGAACTGGCCGAGCGCGCCTGCTATTCGCGCCACCATTTCGAAAAAGTCTTTGCCGAGCTGACCGGGCTGACGCCGATGGATTATCTGCGTCAGCGGCGACTGCAGCAGGCTGCACTGCGGGTGCGTCACGAGCACACCAGCATGCTGCAGCTGGCGCACGAAAGCGGCTTTGCCTCGGATAGCGTGTTCTCGCGCAATTTCCGCCAGGCTTTCGGGTACGCCCCGCGTGACTGGCGGGAGGGGGCCTGGCGAGCGCATCACGACGAGGTGGTCTGCCCGCAGTGGCAGAGCCTGCACGCCCGGGATCCGGCCGGTCAGCAGCGTGAGGCGGCACTGGCGGCGGCGGCCCGCAAACCCGATGTGCTCCGCCAAGCCCTTGTCCGTTACTGCCGCGCGCACCCGGTGTGGCTGGCGCGCGGTTTCGGCATCTGGGGCAGCCGTGCCGAAGCGTTCCGAGAACAGTGTGCCGCCGAACTGGACACTCCGCGCCGGGCGCCATTCTGCTGTGCGATCCTGCGCGAGGATCCGGCTTTCATTACCGGCGAGCACTGGCTGTATGACTGGGCCGTGCTCGCCCAGACACCGGCCCCGGCGGGCTGGTTTGATGATGTCCTTCCCGGTGGCTTTTACCTGTGCCTGCGCTATCAGGGGAATGGAGCGCAATGGGGCTGGCTGTACGGAGACTGGCTGGAGCGGCAGCACCGCTGGACGCTGGATGGCCGCCGGCCGCACCTCAATGTCTATCGCCAGACCGCGGCAGGAATCGAAGGCGAGCTGCGACTGCCGGTTCGCCTCACCTGAACATCGCGTTTTTCGTCAAGTCCGTCACGGCTTGCGCTTGTAGTATTCCGGCCACATAAAAGCGGCTCAGGCCCGTGCGCGCTCCGGACTCGATCAGGATGGATGCAGGCGGCAGGCGAGAGAGCCATACCAAAACCAAGTGCGCACAATAACAAACAATTCCAGCTCTGATTATGGAAAGATGGATTAGTTTTCTTCGCAACCTCTGCATGCTGATCGGGCTGACGCTCCTTTGCGCCATTGCCTGGTATGTTCTGGAGTATTTCTGAACGGACAGCCGCGCAGCAAGACAACAACAGCAGCCCGCGGGCTGCTGTTGTTGTTTCCGGACTCCGTATTCCCTGGCGGGTATGGCGATGTAGCCATTTATTGATCGGGCCGGTAGGTGCATACCCGGGATGGATGATCAGACCATTGTAAACGCGGCCATCCCGACCGCCGCGCCGGTGGTGCCAAGGATCGTTTCCATCACCGACCAGGTTTTCAGCGTCTGCAACTCGGTGGCCCCGGTGAATTTGCCGAACAGCCAGAAGCCCGAGTCGTTGACGTGGCTCAGTACGATCGAGCCGCCGGCAATGCAGACCGACAAGGCGGCGAGCTGGGCACCGGAGAAGCCCAGTGTTTCCACCACCGGCAGCACCAGCCCGACGGTCGTCAGGCAGGCGACGGTGGCCGAGCCCTGGATCACGCGCACCGCCGCCGCCAGGACGAAGCACGCCAGCGCAATCGGCAGGCCGGCGCCGATCAGCGCGTTGCCCAGTGCCGGGCCAACGCCGGAATCGACCAGCACCTGCTTGAACACACCGCCGGCACCAGTCACCAGCAGGATGATGCCCGCCGGTTGCAGCGCGGCACTGCACACGGCCATCACCTTGTCGCTGCTCATGCCGCGGCGGATCGCCAGCCCGTAGATCGCCACCAGACACGCCGCCAGAATCGCGGTGAAGGGGTGGCCGATGAACTGCAGCCAGTGATACAGCGTGGTATCCGCTTCGACAAAGCGTGCCGCGATGGTTTTCAGGCCGACCAGCAGCAGCGGGAACAGCACCAGTGCCAGCGAGAAGCCGAACGACGGCATCTGGTTCTGGCCCAGGCTCGGTTCGCTCACGTCCTCGGGCAGCTTCAGCGTGACGTGCTTGCTGATGAAGTTGCCGTACAGCGGGCCGGCCAGCAGCATGCCCGGGATGGCGGCCGCCAGGCCGATGGCGATCATCCAGCCAAAATCGGCGCCCATCTGTGAAGCCAGCAGCATCGGTGTCGGCCCGGGCAGCAGGAAGGCTGCAGCACCGGCCACACCGGCAAACAGGGGAATTGCCAGTCTGACCACATTGCCGCCGGTACGGCGTGCCACGGCAAATACCACGCCGATCAGCAGTACCACGGCCACATCGAAGAACAGCGGCAGCGCACAGACCAGCCCGGCAATGCCCAGCGCGTAATGCGCGCGGTGTTCGCCGAAGCGATTCAGCAGCTTCACCGCGATCTGGTCCAGTGCGCCGGTTTCATGCAGCACCTTGCCGAACATGGCCCCCAGCGCCACCACAATCGCCAGAAAGCCCAGCGTGCCACCCATGCCTTTCTGCATGGTGTCGGCGATTTTTTCCAGCGGCATGCCGGAAAATACGCCGGCGCCGATCGACACCAGCATCAGCGCCAGAAAGGCATGCATGCGCGCCTTCATCACCAGAAACAGCAGCAGCAGCACCGAGCCCAGTGCAGTCACGACAAGAGTAAGGGTATCCATGGCTATGCTCCTTGATCGCTGGCTTGTGACCGGATATGGGAGAGGGTATCCGCAATGACGCCCTCGAGCGGCTGGTTGATGTCCACCACGAACACACCAGCTTCATCCGGCTGCGGTTCTTCCAGTGCCGCAAATTGCGAGGTCAGCATGCCCGCTTTCTGGAAATGTCCCTGGCGCGCCGCCAGTCGTGCTTCAATGGTCGCGAAATCGCCGCGCAGATAGATGAAGGACAATCCCGGATTGCCTTCGCGCAGGCGGTCGCGATAGCGCCTTTTCAGCGCCGAACAGACGATGACCGAGACGGCATTGGTGCGCTGCATGGCAAAGGCGGCGTCATTCAGTGCTGCCAGCCACGGCGCGCGGTCGTCGTCGTCAAGCGGCGTGCCGCTGGCCATTTTCTGGATGTTGGCGCGCGGGTGCAGAAAATCGCCATCGAGAAAGGCGCATTCGGTGTGGCAGGCAATGGCGCTGGCGACAGCGGATTTGCCGCTGCCGGAAACGCCCATCAGGACATAAACCTTGTGGGTTTGTGGTGTGCTCATGGTATCGACTCCGGGTTTCTGGTTGGCTTGTTACCGGTAACTTGTTACGGGTAACATCATGCGGCGAATTACGGAGTTACGCAAGAGCAGTTACGGGTGAAAATCACCGTCACCACGGTTTTTCGAGGCTTGCAGAGGGTTGTGTACGGGAAATCGCGTAGTTATGGTGGAGCGGCTTACGTACTCTGTGCGGTTCAGAAGCGCACAGGAGCGTGTCGATAAGTGATGCTGGCAATTATGCGAGCCTGCTAAAGTGGAAGCCATGCCTTGAGTTTTGCGGGCAGCGATCACTGTCAATCAATTTAAGGAAAATGCGATGCAGCAGGACATGATCACCACAGCACTGACTCTCCCCGGATATCGTGTAGTGCGCAATCTGGGAATGGTTCGCGGGATTACCGTGCGCTCACGCTCGATTGTCGGCAATTTTATCGGGGGGCTGCAAACCCTGTTCGGCGGCAACATCACCATCTATACCGAGCTGTGCGAGCAGGCACGTGAGGAAACCTACCGCCTGATGTGCCGCCACGCAGACAGCATGGGAGCGAATGCCATTATCAGTGTGCGCTACGACGCGACCGAGTTGATGGCCGGGCTCACCGAAGTGCTGTGCTATGGCACTGCGGTGATTGTCGAACGCGAGTAATTAGCGAACTGTACGAACAGCAGAACGTAGAGCCTGTCACGTTCGGCAAGGATGGCGAAGGGGGGCTGGTTCAGTTCAATTCGTGCGCAGGCAGCATGCCCGCGTGTCTAGAATTTACCCCATTCGTACAGGCGCAGTACTCCGGTTTCATCCGCATTGAGCTCTTCCAGCAGCTGGCGGGTGAAGGACAGCAGCGCTGCATCGCCATGGCCACCGGCCTGATTCAGCATGGCCAGAGATGCCTGCGCCATCTGCCCGGCAAACAGCAGCAGTGCCCAGCCTTGCTGCGATACCGCTTGCGGGGGCAAGGTCTGCAGTAGCCAGTCCCGGAAATGCTGCCAGCTGCCGAGATTGGTCTGAAAGTCATCCTGTGTTTCGCTACGGCGGGTTTGTCTCAGCCATGCCGGCAGATCGTATTGATCCTGCCAGCCGCCTTCATAGGGATAACTGCCGGGGGCCAGTGGCCAATCCAGCTTGCCGGACAGAATTGCCGCGCTTATGGCCCAGGACATTGGTGCACTTCCTCGGATGATTTCAGATGCTGCCGCCGGCAAACAGCGTAAAGCCCGCGTCGATGACGGTGCTGTTGAAGCGCTCCCCGTTGATGCGTGCCAGCAGGCGCTGCGCGGCCAGTTCGCCGATGGCTTCGCGTGGGGTGACGATGCTGGCCAGTGGCGGGGCCAGCGCGCGGCCGATGTCGAGCGCATTGCAGCCGGCGACGGCCAGGTCATCCGGCACAGTCAGTCCCATGGCCTGCGCGGCGAGCAGGGCGCCGGCGGCGATGTCGTCGTTGGTGCAGAACACGCCATCGAGCTGCGGGTGCTCTACCCGCGCCTGACGCAGCAGTTCGCTGCCGAGCGAAAAGCTCGACGACGCCTCGCTGGCCACCACACAGGGCGTCAGCCCGGCAGCAAGCATCGCGGCGCGATAGCCTGCCTCGCGCAGCTGCGTGCGGCGATCCAGCCGTGCGGCCAGATAGGCAATGTGCCGCTTGCCGCGCGCCAGCATGGCCTCGACCATCGCGCGGGCGGCGGCAGTGTGATCCAGCCCCACGGCCTGATCAATCGGCTGCGCGGGCAGCTCCATCACTTCCACCACTGGAATTGCCGCGACTTCGAGCATGCGCAGCGTGGCATCGGTGTGCACGGTTTCGCACAGGATCAGTCCGTCGATGTGAAACGACAGCAGCTGGCGGATCTGGTCTTCTTCCCGCTGCGCCGAATAGCCGTAGTGTGCGTAGAGGCACTGGTAGCCCGCCGGCTGCGTGATGCGCTCGATGCCGTGCACCACGCTGGCAAACACCTGGTTGGAAATTGATGGCAGCAGCACGCCGATGGCACGGCTCTTGGCGTTGGCCAGCATGTCCGGCACGCGGCTGGGAATGTAGCCCAGCTCGGCCATCACACCGGCAATTTGCGCGCGCGTCGCCTCGGCCACCTGCTGCGGATCGCGCAGGTAGCGGCTGATGGTCATTTTCGACGTGCCGACACGGTCGGCCACATCCTGCAAGGTCGGGCGGCGCGGTTTGTCGCTCATCTCAGCCGTGCCGGCTACCGCACACCGGGCAGGCCGGGTCGCGCTTGTACTTCATTTCGCGCCAGCGCATCTCGCGGGCTTCCAGCAGCTGCAGCCGGCCTAGCAGCGGGGTGCCGCAGCCGGACAGAATCTTCAGTGCCTCGGCGGCCTGCGCCGCGCCGATGATGCCCACCAGTGGGGCGAATACGCCGAAGGTCGCACACGGGCTGTCGCTGGCTTCGCCGTCCTCGCCGAACAGGCAGTGGTAGCAGGGTGCATCGTCCTGGCGCGGGTCGAACACGGTCAGCTGCCCGTCAAAGCGCACCGCTGCGCCGG
This sequence comes from Chitinilyticum piscinae, assembly GCF_015223195.1. Lineage (GTDB taxonomy): Bacteria > Pseudomonadota > Gammaproteobacteria > Burkholderiales > Chitinibacteraceae > Chitinilyticum > Chitinilyticum piscinae. The sequence goes on from NZ_JADFUA010000006.1 coordinate 144,850, forward strand.
ACACCAGCGGCACTTTGGCTGCCACGCAGGCGCGGTTCACTGCGTGGCGCGTGGCGAAATTGTCGCAGCAGTCGAGCACCACGTCGGCACTGGCAACCAGCCCGGCCAGTTCCGCAGCTGTGGCGCGTGTGCCGATGGCATTGATGGTGATGTGCGGATTGAGTGCCGCGAGCGTTGCCTTGGCCGATTCGGCTTTGTTCACCCCGACACGATCTTCGGTGTGCACGATCTGGCGTTGCAGATTGGTCAGATCGACGTGGTCATCGTCGACAATCGTCAGCGTGCCGACGCCGGCGCTGGCCAGATAGAGGCTCGCCGGCGAGCCCAGTCCACCGGCGCCAATGATCAGTGCATGGCCGGCGCAGATGCGTTCCTGTCCTTCCACCCCCAGCTCGTCGAGCAGGATGTGCCGGCTGTAGCGCAGCAGGCTGTCGTCATCGAGATCGATCGTGGCAGAACGGGTGGAGCAGAATGTCATGATGGCGTGAACCGAAAACAGGCAGGGCATTATTGCAGAAAAGCGGCACGCCAGCCGACCGGGGTGCAAGTCTGCTGCGCTGGGTCAAGGGTGGTGGCGCAGTGCTGACCGATGTCGCAGCCAGGCTTTGCGCGCTTCTTCCAGAGCCCCGATCAAGAGCGCCAGCGCCAGCATCATCAGCCAGAATCCAGCGGCAAACGGTGCGGTGGCAAACAGTGCCTGCCCGATGGGCAGGTAGATGATCGCCAGCAGCAGCCCCAGCTCGAAGAGCAGGCCGGCCAGCAGCAGCGGATTGCTGCCCAGGCTGAAATGCCAGACCGGTTGTTGCGGATGGCGGCACAGAAACACATTGACCATTTGCGCGATCACGATGGCGGCAAAGCAGGCGCTGGTGGCTTGCAGGTACAGCGGCTCAAGCCGGCCCAGTGCGTCGCCATAATGCCAGCCCGAGACACTGAGAACCGTGAAGAACACGGCCAGCGAGGCCGCCGCCTGCAGCGGCCCCAGCCACAGGTAGGCGCGCGCGAGCAGTGGCCAGGATAGCAGGCGCTCGTCGCGCGCCCGCGGGGGCTGGCGCATCAGCGCGTGCTGTGGCCTTTCCGCCCCCAGCGCCAGGGCCGGCAGCATGTCCGTGCCCAGATCAACGGCAAGGATCTGGATGATGGTCAGCGGCAAGGGAATATCCAGCAGCACAAAGCCCAGATAGGGCAGCAGCTCGGGGATGTTGGAGGTGAGGATGTAGGTGAGGAATTTGCGGATGTTCTCGAACACCGCGCGACCTTCCTCGACGGCATTGACGATGCTGGCGAAATTGTCGTCCAGCAGGATCAGATCGGCCGCGCTCTTGGCCACATCGGTGCCGCTTTGCCCCATGGCGATGCCGATGTGGGCCGCCTTCAGTGCGGGCGCATCGTTCACGCCATCCCCGGTGACGGCCACGATCTCGCCCTTGCGCTTGAGCGCCTCGACCACCAGCATTTTCTGTTCCGCACTGATGCGGGCAAACAGGATTTCCGGGGCATCCAGCGCAATCTGCAGCTGTGCGGGTGTCATCAGCCGCAACGCATCACCGAGAATCACCACAGGCGCCTCGCCGCGGATCAGCCCGATTTCGCGCGCGATGGCGGTGGCCGTGCGCGGGTGGTCGCCGGTGACCATGATGACGCGGATCCCCGCGCTATGGCAGCGGGCTATCGCGGCGGGCACTTCCGGGCGCGGTGGGTCGGCCAGGCCGATCAGGCCGGAAAACACCAGATTGCATTCTTCCCGGTCTGCCGCGTCGTCCACCCGCCGCCAGGCAAAGGCCAGCACGCGCAGCCCCTGTGCGGCCATGGCCTCCTGTGCGGCGGTGATCTGCTGACGCGTCGCCGTATCCAGTTGCTGCAAGCCTGCACTTGATTCCCAGGTCGCGCACAGCGGCAGCACGCTTTCCGGCGCGCCCTTGCAGTACAGCCAGTCGGCCGCGTCATGGCTCACAATCACCGACATGCGCCGGCGTTCGCCGGTAAAAGGGATTTCATCAAGCACCTGCGCCGAAGGAATCGGCGCAGCGGCAGAAAATTCCAGCAGCGCGATCTCCATCGGTTCGCCCAGCCAGCGTGGCTGGCCTTCCTGCACCACCAGCTTGAGCTGATGGCCGTAGTGCGCGCCGGTATAGAGCCGCAGCAAACCGGCGGCGCCCGCTTCCGTGGCGGCCAGCAGCCGGCCACCGGCAAAAATCTGCCGCACCTGCATGCGGTTTTGCGTGAGTGTGCCGGTCTTGTCGCTGCAGATGACAGTGGTTGACCCCAGTGTTTCCACCGCCGGCAGGTGGCGCACCAGTGCATTGCGCCTGGCCATGCGCTGCGTGGCCATCGCCAGCGACAAGGTCACGGTGGGCAGCAGCCCCTCGGGCACGTTTGCCACAATGATGCCGATGGCAAACATCAGATTGCTCCAGAAGGGCAGGCCCAGCAGCATGCCGATGCCAAAGAACACCGTGCCCAGCGTCAGCGCGAACAGCGCCACCAGCCTGGATAGCCGGCCGATTTCGCGCTGCAGTGGCGAGCCGGTTTCGCCCGCGGTCTGGGTCAGATGTGCGATCCGGCCGAATTCGGTGCGCATGCCGGTCGCAAACACGATGGCGCGGCATGCTCCGGCGACCAGCGCCGTGCCCGCAAACAGCAGATTGCTGGCATCCAGCACATGGCCGGGCTGGTCGCTGCCGGCATTGCGGCTTTGTGCCTGCGCCTCGCCGGTCAGCGTGGAGAGATTCACCCGTACACCGCGGGCCTCGATCAGCCGGCAGTCAGCGGGCACCTGATCGCCTTCTTCCAGCTCGATCAGGTCGCCCGGCACGAGTGCTTCGGCAGGCAGTGTGCGCAGCACGCCATCACGCAGCACCTTGACCTGCAGGGGCAGCAGCTGGCGCAGGGCGGCCAGCGCCTGCTCGGCCCGGTATTCCTGCCAGAAGGAAAACGCACCGTTGATGAGGATGACCAGCACAATCGCCACGCCAAGCTGCCACATGCCCTCGCCGGGGACCCGCCATTCCGCGAAGAAGGCCAGCGCGGCCGCCAGCCACAGGATCAGCGCAAAAAAATGGCCGAATTCCTGCAGCAGCCGCTGCCACAGCGGTGCGCTGGCCATGTCTTCGACCCGGTTCGGTCCATATTCGGCCAGCCGCAGCGCGGCCGTGGTGCTATCCAGACCTGTGGCGGTGCTGCCAAGGCCGGCCAGCGCCTCGGCATCGGCAAGATGGGAAACGTGCATGCAGCGGATCGCGGTGGCTAGGGACACTTCCACTGTATCCGGCAGTGGCTGCATGGCACGGCGCAATCCCCATGCGGCACGGACAAGAGGTAGACTGGCTGTCTGTCTGCTTACCGATTACACACCATGACCGAAGACCTGCATCTCGCCGAACATCCCATCGAATCCGTTCGCGTGTTTGACGGCAATCTGCTGCACATCAACCGCGACACCGTGCGCCTGCCCGATGACTCGCTCGCAACACGCGAATATGTCGTTCACCCCGGCGCGGTGATGATCCTGCCCGTTCTGCCTGACGGCCGCATCCTGATGGAGCGGCAATACCGCTACCCGCTGCACCGCGTGTTCATCGAATTCCCCGCCGGAAAACTGGACGAAAACGAAGGCCCGCTGGCCTGCGGCCAGCGCGAGCTGCTGGAAGAAACCGGCTACACCGCCGAATCGTGGGACTACCTGGGCGTGATCCACCCGCTGATCAGCTACACCAATGAGGAAATCCACGTCTTCCTCGCGCAGGGCCTGAAGGCGGGCGAGGCGCAGCTTGACGAGGGCGAATTTGTCGAATGCATTGCCATGACGCTGGACGAACTGACTGCCGCCGTGCTCGATGGCCGCATTACCGATGGCAAGACCATCAGCGGGATTTTCTGGCTGCAGCAGAAGTTGGCGGGGCGCTGAGCGGGCTGGGGTGAGGGACGAAGTCTGGCGTTGTAATAATGTTGGGCTTCGCGCTGTTCAGCCCAACTTAATGCCTGCTGAAATAATAATTGGCATCGGAGCTGGAATGGAATCAATTCTTGAGCTGGAGATCTGGTCCAGACCTGGTGTTCAAGCACCAGAATGTTTTGGGAAGGAAATCGAGAATGGCTTTGCTCGGGATTTTGATTGCAAGGCGATCAAGTTTTATGGGCTTTATTGGTGTTTCGGTCGCGTTGACGCTGAGATTTTAAAATTCTGTCTCGAACAGGGCGAGGTCTCAATCGCCGATTTACATGCTTACTGCCTGACTCATGAAATCAATGTGGATTCGATTGATGAAGAGGTGGCGGCCAGATTTATTGATTTGTCATTCGGTCGATGCATTGGGTGGCTGCATGTTGATGTGGGTTCAGTGCTTTTCTGCGAAATGGAACGGGTGTTTGAATGGGTTTACGATAATCAACTTGTGGTTGTTGATCCTGTCTGTGAGGCTTGTGTTTTGTATCCTTAGATAGTTGCAGGTTCTGATGGAAATACCAAATATCCGCTTGATGGTTTTGATGGCATGGAGCTTGAGGTAAATGTTCTGGAGGCTGTTTAATTTTCTGGGTAGACGAGTGGTTGCCGGGGCCTTCGTTTTGGTTGGTTGTGTTCTGATGTATCAATTTTTCCAGACTGGTGAAATTGGGCACTTGCTGGTGGGTGGTCTGGTGATACTTATCGGGGTTCTCCTTGCGGTGTCCAAACCCTCAGGTTTATCCAATAAATCCCAGTACGGTAGGGCGCAATCGCCGTAGGCATTGCGCCGCATGAATTGAACCGACGTTTTTGTGCCTGCGGCACGATGTTTTCATGCCGGTTCCGCCCGGCGGACGGGTTCATTTCTTTTGCTTCGCCAAAAGAAATGAACCAAAGAAAAGGCGAGCCCGGTCAGCCTGCCGCCTGCGGCGGCTGCCCTGCGATGTGCCCCGCAGGAAATCCCCTTGGGGGGCTCGTTACGTCCAGCGGCGCGCCGCAACTCGCCCTTCGGGCTCAAACACTCGTCGCACCGGAACCCTGGCCGCAACTGCGCTTCTCGGCGGCTTCAGGGCGTGGCGTGCTTATTGGGGGCTGGTGGTGATTCGTAGGCAGGTTGAGCACAGCGAAGCCCAACATTGATGCCTTACTCATTGCTCGATTCGAGCGGCCGGGGCACAAACAGGCTGCGCTGCAGCGCCTTGCCATCCCAGACGAAATACGAAATCCCGCGCAGGCGTTCGTCTTCGTTGATGCCGCCGATCACCAGCAGCAGGCGGCTGTCCGGGCGGTATTTCACCATGGCGAAGCTGTCCGCTGGCGGGAGAACGTCGAAATCCTCGAACGCAACGTTGAGGTTGTCGACCGCCTGCAGGTTTTCCGGGTGAAACACCTGGCCGGTTTGGGCGTCGACGATCGCCAGCTCCAGGCAATTGCTGCCGCAGCCCCAGAAGACCAGGGTGTAATGCCCGGCAAAATTCGGCCCGGCTTTGGCGCCCTGGCGGATACTGGTGCGAAACAGCTTTGAGCGCGGGTGCGTACGCACGTCCGGCGTGGCCAGCTTGCCGCGATACACGGGCACGGCATAGTCGGCAAAGGCGGGGGCATGGCTGGGCAGGTCGCGGGCTCGCAGGTAGTCGGCCGGGTAGGCTTCTTCGGCGGGCAGGCTGGCCGCGACCTCGGCCATGCTGGCAGTGTCTGCGGCATGCAGCATGGATGGGCCAAGCGGTAGCAGCAGGGCAAGCAGGGCGGTACGCAGCAAGCGGGGCATGTCGGGGTTCCTCTGGCAGAGGGCGCAGTGTAATCCGCCGATACTGCGACGGGCTGTGAGCGCGGCTACAGGGTGCAGTTCTGGTGAATGTTTGCTAATTGCCTTAAGGGTATATGCTTTAGCGCTTTTAATATAAAAGCATCTGAAGGTATACATTGCAGTGTATAGGTGGACCCGTTTTGCCGCCGACATACCGGCAGCGCAAGCTGTTACCATCGCGTCTTTGCGAATTTCTCTCAGTTAACCATGGCTGCTGCACCCCGACTTTCCGCACTCGAGCTGCGCGCCACGCTGGGCCTCTCCGGTCTGTATGCGTTGCGCATGCTGGGCATGTTCCTGATTTTGCCGGTGTTCGCCGTGTATGCCGGCCAGCTGCCGGGCGGGGACAATCATGCGCTGGTGGGGCTGGCCTTCGGGGCATATGGCCTCACGCAGGCGCTGCTGCAATTGCCCTTTGGCATGTGGAGTGACCGCATCGGGCGCAAGAAGGTCATCTATCTGGGGCTGGCGCTGTTCATCATCGGCAGCCTGATCTGCGCGCTGTCCGAGCACATTGTCTGGCTGATTGTCGGGCGCGCGGTGCAGGGCGCGGGGGCGATTTCGGCGGCGATTACCGCCTTGCTGGCCGATCTGACCCGCGAAGAACACCGCACCAAGGCTATGGCGATGATCGGCGGCAGCATTGCTACCACGTTTGCCATTTCGCTGGTCGCCGCGCCCAAGCTGGCGGCGTGGCTGGGCCTGCCGGGGATTTTTGCGCTGGTGGCCGTGCTGGGGCTGGCCGGGCTGATCGGCGTGTGGCGCATCATTCCCGATCCGACCGTGACACGCTTTCACTCGGACGCCGAAACCAGCTCCAGCCGCCTGCCGCTGGTGCTGCGTGATGGCCAGCTGCTGCGGCTGAATTACGGTGTCTTTGCGCTGCACGCGGCGCAGATGGCGATGTTTACCGTGATGCCGCTGCTGCTGACCCGCGTGGGCGGGCTGGATGTCGCGCATCACTGGTGGGTGTATCTGCCGGTGGTGCTGGCGGGCTTTGTGCTGATGGTGCCCGCCATCATCTACGGCGAGAAAAAACGTCAGCTCAAGCGGGTATTCCTGTTTGCCATCGCGCTGATGCTGGTGGCGCAGCTGGGCATGACGCTGTGGCTGCCCAGCCTCACGGCCATCGTGTTGTGGCTGGGACTGTATTTCATCGCCTTCAACATTCTGGAAGCCACCCAGCCCAGCCTGATTTCCAAGATCGCCCCGACCGCGGCCAAGGGCACGGCCATGGGCGTGTACAACACCTGCCAGTCGGCCAGCATGTTTCTGGGCTCGGCGCTGGCGGGCTGGCTGTTCCAGCATTACGGCAGCCCGCAGCCGGTGTTTGCGCTGTGTGCGCTGTTGATGGCGGTTTGGCTGCTGGTGTCCTGGGGCATGCGCGCACCGCTGCCGGTGCGTACACAAATGTTCCACATCGGCGAACAATGGCAGGGCGATGCAGCGCAGCTCTCTGCTAAACTCTCGGCCATTGACGGCGTGAAAGAAGCCGTCGTACTGATAGACGAGCGCGTTGCCTTGCTCAAGGTCCTGCAGGATGGCTGGGACGAGGCGGCCGCAGAACAGCTTATTGCGGAGACAAACTAAATGGCATCGTTGAACAAAGTGCTGCTGATCGGCAACCTCGGCCGCGACCCGGAAACCCGTTTCCTGCCCAGCGGCGGCGCCGTGTGCAATTTCAGCATTGCCACCACCGAGAGCTGGAAGGACAAGCAGACCGGCCAGAAGCAGGAAAAAACCGAGTGGCACAACATCACCATGTACGGCCGTCTGGCGGAAATCGCCGGCCAGTACCTGAAAAAGGGCAGCTCGGTGTATGTCGAAGGTCGCCTGCAGACGCGCAAGTGGCAGGACAAGCAGACCGGCGCTGACCGCTACACCACAGAAATCGTCGCCGACGAAATGAAGATGCTCGGTGGCCGCGGTGACGGCGGCATGGGCGGCGGGATGGGGGGTGGTCAGGGCGGCTACGGTGGCGGCAATGACTACAACCAGGAATACAGCGCACCGCCGGCCCCGCAACAGGCCGCACCGCGCCAGGCGGCTCCGGCCCCGGCTGCCAAGCCTGCCCGCAGCTTCGACGATTTCGAGGACGATATCCCGTTCTGATCGCCCGCTGGCCGCACACACTCAAACCCCTCCTTGCGAGGGGTTTGTTGTCTCAGGTGCGGTGTAAGCGCAATCAATGGTGCCGGTGAAGCAGGCGTTTCAGCCGCAGCCCCAGCAGGCCCAGCAGGGAACAGGTTCCGCACAGATAGCTGCGGCAAACCCACTGCAGCTCAGGGTCATCTCCGCTAGCACGGGATTGCTGCAGTTGATGCAGGAAGCGCGGTGGCAGCATGGCAGATCTCGCTGAAGCGGCATAATGGTGTTTGGTCGGCTGGTGCCACCCATTCTGACATGAGGTGTCGCAGATTCAGGGGGGCGCTCAGCGCGGTGCTGCGGGGTATTGGCTGAACATCGCAATCCAGCCTTCGTCTCCGAACAGCTCGCCGCCCAGCCCATCGCTAAGGCTGGCTACCTCGGCGCCCTAGCAGCGCAGGCTGAATGCGGCATTTTCATCGAGCAGATTCAGCAGGCGGAAGAGCGCCGCATCGATCGCTTCGGTCGCAATGCGTTGCGCCAGCTCGGGGCTGCAGCCTTCGGTGATTTGCTGATGCAGCATCTGTGCCGTCGCTGATTTCAGCTTGCCGCCAATAATCAGCTCCATCCGGCGCAAGGTGGCATCGCGAACTTCAGCAATCAGGATCTGACCCAGGGTCTTTAGGGGAGCATCGGGTGTGGATTCGGTAAGCTGGTTCATGGTCTTTGCCGGAAAAGGACGCTAGCGCTTGCGGCGGTGCCAGCTGCGTAGCGAGGCCATAGCCAGTGCGTCAACCCGGCGGCAGGGATACCATTGCGCAGGCGGTTGACGCAGCGCTGCCCATCCCTGATTTGCCTCAACGGTTTTGCCATGGCGCGGTGCTAGTCTGGGGATGTATGCCCATCAGGAAACCGCGTCATGCATGAACTGTCGCTTGCCGAACATGTGATCCGCATCGTCGAGGATGCCGCGCACCAGGCCGGCGCGCAGCGGGTGACGCGCGTGCGGCTTGCGGTGGGGGCGCTGGCGCATGTCGAGCCGGAGACACTGCAGTTCTGTTGCACGCTGGCGGCACGCCAGACGGCGCTGGCCGAGACGGAATTTGTGGTCGAGCAAACGCCGGGGCAAGCATACTGTGCGGATTGCCGGCAGGACGTGGCGCTGGAGCGCATCGGTTTCCCCTGCCCGCAGTGCGGCGGATTCGCGCTGCGCGTGACGGCGGGCGAGGAAATGCAGGTGCTGGATATTGCGATTGTCTGATGATGGGTATGTTGCGCTAGGCTTTTTATGTAAAAGATTTCATGGCAATACATGCTGATGTATTGCCGGATGGTGGCGAGGAGCGGCTTATGTGCACCACTTGCGGTTGCGGTCACGGTGAAACGACGATCAACGGCATTGCGCCGGTCAGGAAACGCCACGCCAGCGGGCCGCTGGGCGCCTACCGGCGGCTGGAGCAGGGCGCGGCGCACGCAGCTGAAGCAGCGCCGCTGGGCGCGGTGCATGCGCCCGAAGTCGATCCCGAGCGCACGCTGCGCCTCGAACACGACATCCTCGCCAGCAATGACGCACTCGCCGAGGCCAACCGCCGGCAGCTGGTTCAGCAGGGTATTTTCGCGCTGAATCTGGTGTCCAGCCCCGGCTCGGGCAAGACCACGCTCTTGGTCGAAACCATCCAGCGCTGGGCGCAGCAAACGCCAGTGGCGGTGGTCGAGGGCGACCAGCAAACGGCGAACGACGCCGAGCGCATCCGCGCGACCGGCGCGCCGGCGGTGCAGATCAATACCGGCAAGGGCTGCCATCTGGACGCGCACATGGTCGCCGGTGCCCTGGCGACGCTGCGGGCCGAGAATGCGCTGCAGGACAACAGCCTGCTGTTGATCGAAAACGTCGGCAATCTGGTCTGCCCGGCGGCGTTCGATCTGGGCGAGGCGCACAAGGTTGCCATCCTGTCGGTTACCGAGGGCGAGGACAAACCGCTGAAATACCCCGACATGTTCCGTGCTGCCGACCTGATGATTCTGAGCAAGATCGATCTGCTGCCGTATCTGGATTTCGATGTGGATGCCGCAATTCGCATGGCGCGGCAGGTGCGCCCGGGGCTGGAAGTGATCCGGCTCTCGACCCGCAGCGGTGAGGGTTTTGACGACTGGCTGGCCTGGCTTGCTGCCGGCTGTGCCAAAGCACAGCGGGGCTGAGATGGATCGCCAGCGCCTGCGCCTCACCGTTCGTGGCATTGTGCAGGGTGTTGGCTTTCGGCCTTTCGTGTATCGCTTGGCGCACGATCTGGGCGTGGCCGGCTGGGTGCGCAACGACGGGCAGGGCTTAACACTGGAAATCGACGGAGATCCGGCCCGCCTGCGGGACTTTGCCCGGCGACTGCAGGACGAGGCGCCGCCGCTGGCGCGCATCGACACCTGCGACATGATCATGGTGGCGGCAGGCGAGCCGCATTGGGGGTTTGAAATTCTCGATAGCGACGCGACCGCTGCATCCGTCGTCAGCGCGAGCATCGGCGCGGATTCCGCAGTCTGCCCGGCCTGCCTGGCCGAGCTGTTCGACCCGGCCAATCGCCGCTACCGCTACGCCTTTATCAACTGCACCGACTGCGGCCCGCGCTACACGCTGGTCAGACACCTGCCTTATGACCGCGCTTCGACCAGTATGGCGGCGTTTGCCCAGTGCGTGCCGTGCCTGATGGAGTACCGCAATCCGCTGCACCGGCGCTTTCACGCCGAGCCGAACGCCTGCCCGGATTGCGGCCCTGCGCTGCGCTTGCTTGACGGGGAGGGCGGCGAAATCGGCGGCGATGCGATTGCCGAAACGCTGGCGTTGTTGCAGGCCGGGCAGATTGTCGCCATCAAGGGACTGGGCGGTTTTCATCTGGTCTGCGATGCCCGTAATCCCGACGCCGTTGCACGCCTGCGGGAACGCAAGCACCGCGAGGAAAAACCGCTGGCGGTGATGGCGGCGAATGCCGCCTCGCTCGCCGGTATTGCACAGCTGCACGAGGGCGCGCAGCGCTGGCTCGAATCGGCGGCGCGGCCGATCGTGTTGTTGCCGAAAGCCGCGCAGACTGAGCATGCCTTGCCGGGTATCGCGCCGGGGCTTGCTGAAATCGGCGTATTGCTGCCCTATACCCCAATTCATTTTCTGCTGTTTCATGAGGTCGCCGGCCGCCCTGCGGGCACGGACTGGCTGGCAGAGCCGCAGGATTTGTTGCTGGTAATGACGAGCGCCAACGCCAGGGGCGAGCCGCTGGTGACCGGCAACGCGGAAGCGCTGGTGCAGCTGGCCGGCATTGCCGATGCCTTCCTCATGCACGACCGCGATATCGTGATTCGCTGCGACGATAGTGTGTTGCGAGTCGGGTATGACGATGCAGGCCAATTCATCCGAAGGGCGCGTGGCTATACCCCGCAAGCGGTGCCGCTGGCGCATGCTTTGCCGCCGGTGCTGGCGCTGGGCGGTTTTTTCAAGAACACGCTGTGCGTGACCAGAGGAAGTCAGGCCTATCTGTCGCAATACCTCGGCGACCTCGACCGCGTCGCCAACTGCACGGCGCTGCAGGAGGCCAGCACTCACCTGCTGCACCTGCTGCAAGTGAAACCGGAATGCATCGCGCACGACAAACACCCCGATTTCTACAGCAGTCAGCTGGCGCTGCAGCTGGCCGATCAATGGCAGATTCCGTGCATCGCAGTGCAGCACCATCACGCGCACATCGCCGCGGTGCTGGCCGAGCATCAGCTCGACGAGCCGGTGCTGGGGCTGGCGCTCGATGGCGTCGGTTTAGGAGACGATGGCACCGCCTGGGGCGGCGAGCTGCTGCTGGTCGACGGCGCGACGTATCAACGCCTTGGCCATCTGCGCCCGCTGCCCATGCCCGGCGGGGACAAGGCCGCGCGCGAGCCGTGGCGGATGGCCGCCAGCGTGCTGGCCGAGCTGGGGCGCGGCGACGAGATCGCCAGCCGCTTTGCCGCGCAGCCTGCCGCCAGCCTTTTGAATCAGCTTTTGAGCCGCCCGCAGCCGGCCACCAGCAGCATGGGCCGCTATTTTGACGCCGCCGCAGGGCTGCTCGGTGTTGCGCCGGTGATGAGTTTCGAAGCGCAGGCTGCCATGCAGCTGGAAGGGCTGGCCGCGCGGCATGGCGTGTGTGCGTCCGTGTCTGGCCTGTACCGCATTACTGACGGCGTGCTGGATCTGCTGCCGCTGCTGGCGGTGCTGGCTGATAGCCCCGATCCGGCACACGGCGCGGCGCTGTTTCATTCTGTGCTGCTCGATGCGCTGGCGGACTGGGTGGCAGAGGCTGCCGAACGTACCGGCATCCGCACGGTGGCCGGTGGCGGTGGCTGTTTCCTCAACGCGATCCTGTTGCGCGGCGTGCGGCAGAAGCTGCAGGCGCGTGGACTGTGCTTTTACACGAATCAGCTGGTGCCCTGCGGCGATGGCGGGCTGGCGCTGGGGCAGGCGTGGGTGGCGCAGAGGAGCCTGGTATGAGCACTTTGTGCAATTGCGGCTCGCTCTTGTCGATGGTGGATGGCGGTTTAGCGCCTGCGGCGCGGGGTTTGCATGCGCGCTTCCGCCGCGCCCACGGGGTACTTTCTTTGCTTCGCCAAAGAAAGTACCCAAAGAAAGGCGAGCCCGGTCAGCCGCCCCGCTGCGCGGGGTGGCCTGCGATGCTCGCCATGCCCAGCGGCGTGCCGCAACTCGCCCCCGCGGGGCTCAAACACTCGTCACGCCGAAACCCTGGTCATGGCTGTGCTTCTCGGCGGCTTTCAGGGTGTTCGCTTTCTAATCATGGTTCGCTGTTATCAACGGTTGTTAAACCACCGCTCGTATTAAGAGCGCGAGTGCCCTCGCAGTCGCCGAGAAGCGCAGTTGCTGGCAGGGTTTCGACGGGGGGAGTGTTTGAGGGCGAAGCCCGAGTTGCCCCCCGTCGCTGCCAGCAACGAGCATCACAGGGTACCCCGCGTAGCGGGGCGACGGAGCGGGCGCGACTTGGGGGTGTCGGGGGGCTTGGCAAGACAAGCCCCCTGACGTGCCGCCGGGCACCCCCGGCACTCAAATTCCGCGCCGCAGGCGCTGCAATTCCTGCAAACATCGTTCTGGCCGCGCTGGTTGCCCTGTCAGAACCATTCAATCATGCAAACGAGGTATCCCCATGTGCCTGGCAATCCCCGCGCGTGTCACCGAGCTGCTTGACGGCGACCGGGCGCGTATCGAACTGGGCGGCGTTCACAAGGACGTTTCCATCGCGCTGGTCGAGGAGGTCGCGGTTGGCGACTACCTGATCGTCCACGTCGGCTTTGCCATCGGCAAGCTCGATCCGGTCGAGGCCGAGGAAACGCTCGCGCTGTTCGCGCAGATGGCAAAGATTGACCCCGCCAATCCCACCCCCTACCAGTGAGGCCGGCATGAAATACATCGACGAATTTCGTGATGGCGAGCTGGCCCGCGGGCTGGCGAAAGCGATTGCCGCGGCTGTCAACCCCGCGCGCGAGTACCGGCTGATGGAGTTCTGCGGCGGCCATACCCACGCCATTTCGCGCTATGGCCTGCAGGATTTGCTGCCCAGTAACGTGCGGCTGATCCACGGCCCCGGCTGTCCGGTGTGCGTGCTGCCGATCGGCCGCATCGACAGCGCGATTGCACTGGCGACGCAGCACGACGTGATTCTCTGCACCTATGCCGACACGCTGCGCGTGCCGGCCAGCAACGGCCTGTCGCTGTTGAAGGCCAAGGCGCAGGGGGCGGACATCCGCATGGTGTATTCCTGTGACGACGCGCTGCGCATCGCGCAGGACAACCCGCAGCGCGAGGTCGTGTTCTTCGCCATTGGTTTTGAGACCACCACGCCGCCCACCGCCGCCATCATCCTGCAGGCGCAGCGCCTGCAGCTTTCTAACTTCAGCGTGCTGTGCAACCACGTGCTGACGCCGGCGGCGATGGTGCACATCATGGAAAGCCAGAACGATCCCGCAGCAGTCGCCATTGACGGCTTCGTCGGCCCCGCGCACGTCAGCACCGTGATCGGCTCCGGGCAGTACGAAGGCTTTGTCGCGCGCTACCAACGACCCGTGGTCATCGCCGGCTTCGAGCCGCTGGACGTGATGCAGGCCATCCTGATGCTGATCCGCCAGATCAACGACGGCCGCGCGGAGGTGGAAAACGAATTCACCCGCGCGGTAACGCGCGAGGGCAACCGCAAGGCGCAGGTCCTGTGCGAACAGGTATTCGAATTGCGCGAAACCTTCGATTGGCGCGGCCTGGGTGAAGTGCCACTCAGCGCGCTGAAAATCCGCCCCGAATTCGCGCCATTCGACGCCGAATTGCGCTACCGGGTCGGCTACGCGCAAGTGCCCGACCACAAGGCCTGTGAATGCGCCGCGATTCTCAGAGGCCACAAGCGCCCGGCGGACTGCAAGGTGTTCGGCACCGTCTGCACCCCCGACCACCCGCTCGGCGCATGCATGGTGTCATCCGAAGGCGCATGCGCGGCGCACTATACGTATGGGCGGTTCAGGGTTGAGGCTTGAACAAATCGGGTAGGATGGGTGGAGCGCAGCGATACCCATCGCCAATCTGGCCAATATTCCTTGTGAGCTTTCATGACCAACTATCGTCGTGATCGTACCTGCGGTGGCACCTGGTTCTTCACCGTCAATCTCGCCGAGCGTAACCGGCAGTTGCTGGTGGAGCAGATTGAGGTATTGCGCGAATCATTCCGGCAGGTGATGCGGGTTTATCCATTCAGGATTGACGGCATTGTGGTATTGCCCGAGCATTTGCATGCCATCCTCACTTTACCGGCAGGCGATGCGGATTACGCTTTGCGCTGGCGGCTGATCAAAACCGGGTTCTCCCGTTCGCTTGCGCGTGTGGAACGCATTTCGGCCAGTCGGCGCAGCAAAGGCGAGCGGGGCATCTGGCAGCGGCGATATTGGGAACACCTGATTCGCGATGACAACGATTTTGCCCGTCATCTGGATTATCTGCATTTCAATCCGGTGAAGCATCGCCACGTACAACACGTTTGCGACTGGCCTTGGTCTTCGTTTCATCGTTATGTGAAACTGGGGTTGTTGCCGGTCAATTGGGGTGATGGTTTTGATGCTGATGGTGAGTTTGGGGAGCTATGATGGGTATCGCTACGCTCAACCCATCCTACGTTCTGGCATAAATAACTTTCAGTGTCAATAGAGTCAAGAATCATATGGGTATACCACTAAGTATTAAAATTAAGTCCTTCTTTGGCCTGTATGTACTTACTCCGTTTGAAGAAAATTTACTTGAGCATCTAAGAAAGTCACTAGATGAAGATGGACAAAAAATACTTGATTTTCAGATGTCTAATTTCACGATTGTTCGGCGTTTTATTAAGCCTTTAAATGACCCAAGATCGCACGGATATACAAATTTTTATACATGCCGATTCGGGATTAATTTGGCCAAAAAACGACAGGTTAAGCATTTTAAATCTACTTCCTCGGATGGAGTATTAGCAACTGCTGAAGTTGTTTTTTTCGAAGGGCGCATTGAGGTAAAATTTATCCTGGTGGATGGAGTGCTTTTTAGAATTGAATACCGATCGCCACAGAAGATATATTATCCACCAAGTGAATATAGAGTTCTCATGGGCCTTGTTGCATAAATCAACGCGGTAAGTTGGAAATTCTGTAGGCTATGGCTTGTGCACCGCGTACGGCGTAATCGAGCCGTAGCAAGTAGGGCGCAATCGCCGCAGGCATTGCGCCGCATGACATCCCTCCGGCGTATTGCCGCTTTGCGGCGAATACGCCCTACAACAATAAAACCAGCCCGTAGGATGGGTGGAGCGCAGCGATACCCATCATTTATCACCAACGGCGCTGCGCGCCACCCACACTACACACCGATCTACAACTCATTAGGTTCTTCCATGAAAACCTACACCCGCCCCCTTGATCTGAAAAACGGCCGCGTGGACATGAGCCACGGCAGCGGCGGCCGGGCGATGGCACAGCTGATCGACGAGCTGTTCGCCCGCCACTTCACTAACCCCATCCTTGCCGAACAGGGCGATGGCGCGTGTTTTGCACTGCCGGTGGGCGCAGGAAAGATGGTGATGGCGACCGATTCGCACGTCGTCTCGCCGCTGTTTTTTGCCGGTGGCGACATCGGCTGTCTCTCGGTGCACGGCACGATCAACGATGTGGCGATGATGGGCGCGAAGCCGCTGTATCTGTCAGCCGCCTTTATTCTGGAGGAAGGCTTTCCGCTGGCGGATTTGCTGCGCATCGTGCAATCCATGGCGCAGGCCGCGCGCGAGGCGGGCGTGCCGATCGTCACCGGCGACACCAAGGTGGTCGAGGCCGGCAAGGGCGACGGGGTGTTTATCACCACCACCGGTATTGGCGTTGTTGCAGAGGGTATTGATCTGAAGCCCTCAAATATCAAAGTGGGCGACAAGATACTGGTGTCGGGTATGCTGGGCGATCACGGCGTGGCGATCATGTCGCAACGCGAGAATCTCACCTTCGAGACCACCATCCAGTCCGACACGGCGGCATTGAATGGCCTGGTGGCGACGATGCTGGATGCGGTTCCAAATATTCATGCACTTCGCGACCCGACCCGCGGTGGCCTGGCCGCGGTGCTGAACGAATTCGCCCAGGCCAGCGGGCACGGCATGCTGATCCATGAAAAGGCGATTCCGGTGCGCAGCCAGGTTGCCGCCGCGTGCGAGCTGCTGGGGCTGGATCCGCTGTATGTGGCCAATGAAGGCAAGCTGGTGGCCTATTGCGCGGCGGAGGATGCGGAAACCCTGCTGGCCGCGATGCGCGCGCATCCCTTGGGTCGCGACGCGGCCATCATCGGTGAGGTGATCGCGGACACGAATGCCTTCGTGCAGATGGAAACGGTATTTGGCGGCCGCCGCATGGTCGACTGGATCAACGGCGAGCAGCTGCCGCGGATTTGCTGAGGGTATTCAGGAGCTCGACTGCGTGGCATGGGTTGAGCGAGTGCGAAGTCCAATATGGCATCTCTTGTGCGTTGGGCTTCGCTTTACTCAACCCCCAAAGACCTGGTTTATTTGGGTATTGCTCTGTAGCCTTTCTGTGTAAATGGCTGCGGCTATATGGGATGCCGTGTATATATCGGCAAACCTGCACAGTAACAGGCCGGCTTGCGCCGGTCTGTTTTGTTTCAGCCCACCATCTCTTGCAATTTTTCCAGCAGCGTGTCCAGCTGCGCCGGTTTGCTCAGCATGCCGGCAATTGGCGGCAGGTAGCTCTGCTTTTCGTTCAGTGAAAAGCGGAAGTGCGTGTGCTGGTCGATGCCGGTGAGCAGCAGGATGGGCGTGTGGCGAATCTCGCGGTAGCGGGAATCCGGGCGTTCGTCGCGGATCTGGTAGACCAGCTCGAAGCCGGCGGTGTCGGTCTCCAGCATGGCTTCCGTCACGATGGCGTCGGGCTTTTCGGCCAGCGCCAGTTTGCGGCCTTCAACAGAAGAGTGCGCGCAGCACACCGTGTAGCCCTGTTCGCCCAGCTGGGCGGCAAGCTGTTCGCACTGCGCGCTGTCGTTGTCGATCAACAGAATTTTTTTCATGGTGATGGTCACTCGGCTGGCGGCTTACTTCAGCAGTTCGTAGATCACGTTGCGCTTTTCCCAGGCTTCGTTGCGCTCGTACATGTCGATGGGGAATTCCATCTGCTTGAGTTCCACCGGCGCGGCCTGCTTGTCGACCAGACCCAGTGCCAGCGCCACGCCATACAGAATCGCCTCGGGGCGGGGCGGACAGCCGGGGATATAGTAATTCACCGGCAATACCTTATCGGCACCGCCGGTGACGTTGTAAGTATCAAACCACGCGCCACCGCCGGTGGCGCACGAGCCGATGGCGAACACCAGTTTCGGGTTCGGAATCGCCTCGTAGGCACGCTTGACCAGCGGCAGTGTCGGGCGGGTGACCGCGCCGGAAATCAGCATCGCATCGGCGTGCCGCGGCGAGGCCACCAGCTTGATGCCGAAGCGCTCGACGTCGTAGAACGGCGTGAGGATGTTCAGGATTTCGATGTCGCAGCCGTTGCACGCGCCGGTGTTGCAGTGATAAACCCAGATCGATTTCCCGAACATGCGTTTGCAGAGATTTTTGAGCATGGCTTACTCCTCGTCACACACGCAACGATCCAGCATGTTGCAGTGATGCACCGTCAAATTGATGGCCCCGAACATGCGTTTGCAGAGATTTTTCAACATGATTTACTCCTTGTCGCTCGGGCGCTGGTAGTTGTCGGATTCCTTCAGCAGCGCGGGATCGAAGGTTTCGCTGGTTTTGCGGATCAGCGCGCGCTGTTCGAGGTTGTCGTAGCGGAAGCCCTTCAGGTTGATGCGGTCGATGGCGTTGGTCTTTTCCATCTCGTAGCAGCGCCCGCAGCGCTGGCACGTCATCATGAACAGCTCCATCCGCGTGGTGATGTCTTCCTTCTGGTCACACGCAATCTCGAAGCTGTTGCTCATCGTGATCGCTTTTTCCGGGCAGATGTCGGCGCAGCGGCCGCAGTAGGTGCAACGCGAGCCGTCATACAGCATCACGCGCAATTCCTGACACACGTCGCGGACCAGAATGCAGCGCGCCGGGCAGTGATCCGAACAGCCGCCACAGCCGATGCATTTCTGGTGATCAAATACCGGCTGGCCGCGCAGGTTGGCGGGCACGGGCGGGCGCTCGTTCGGGTAGTCGAGCGTGACCACGCCCGGCTTCATCACCATCAGGATCTGTTTGATTTTGCTGGTTAGCCACATGATGATCTCCCAATCAGAGGACGACGGCGACGGCAATCGCGCCCAGCGCAATCAGGAACAGCACGCCGAAATAGCGGATGGCCTGATCGATGCGGTAGCGCGGGTGGGTGGCGGACAAGAGCCCGATCAGCAGGAACACCAGCGCAGTCAGCGCCAGCTGCAGCGCCAGGTCGGCGAGATAGAAGCCGGTGCCCAGGAGCGGTACGAACATGGCGATCGGCAGATAGGCGTAGAACATCTGCTTGAGCATCATGTAGTACTTGAACAGCGCGTAGTTCGGGCCGCTGTACTCGATGAAGGGGCCGCCCAGCAGTTCCTGCTCGGCCTCGGCCATGTCAAAGGGCTGGCGGGCGACAAAGGCCTGCAGGCCAAAGAGACTGACCACGATCATCACCACGCCGGGCAGGCCGAATGCCGCCATCGGCGTGCCGTAGATCACGGCGCCGAGATCGAGGCTGCCGGTTTTCAGTACGCCCAGCAGCAGGATCATGAACAGAATCGGCTCGACCATGATCATCGTCGTCATTTCCCGGCTGGCGCCGATCAGGGCGTAGATGTTCTTGCTGGCAAACGCGCCCAGCAGCACCGCCACACCGCCCAGCGTGAGCAGATACACCAGCGAGATCGCGTCGGCATACTGGGTGAGTGCGGTGGCGCGGCCGGCCATCGGCAGGATGGCGATTACGCACAGCATCGAGGCAAACGCGATCAGCGGCGCGAGTCGGAACGGCAGGATGCCGGTTGAATCGATGTTTTCCTTGCCCAGCAGTTTCAGGATGTCATACAGCGACTGCACCAGCGGCGGCCCCTGGCGGTTTTGCACGCGTGCGGTGACGCGGCGCACGATACCGTCAAACAGCGGCGCGAGTGCCAGGAAAATCAGCAGGTTGAGAAACACCTGCAGGATGGATAGCAATGTGGGGAGCGGGGTGGAGGTCATGGTTTAGCCCCTCAGCATGGTTTGCAGTGAGTGCGACGGTGATTGCGCTCGGCGCGACAGCGCGTCGAGCTCGGCTTTGGTGATCGAGCTTGATTGCCCGGTCTGCAGATCGACCACCGCCACCCGGTCGGTGCACGAGAAACAGGGGTCGATACTGCCCATGATGATGGGGAAGTCGCCGAATTGTTCGTCGAGCAGCATCAGCGGTACGGCCTGCAGATTGGGGAAGGTCGGGGCCCGTACGCGCCAGCGTTCGGGGCGATTGTCTTCGCCGGTGATCACGTAGTGCACCGATTCGCCGCGCGGCGCTTCGACGACCGTAATGGCATGGCGCTGCGCCGGAATCTTGTCCTTCATTTCCACAAAGAATTCGCCGCCGGGCATCTTGTCCAGACACTGGCGCACGATCTTGATGGCTTCGAAGGTTTCCACCACGCGGATGACCAGTGTCGCCCACACATCGCAGCTATCGAGCACCGGTACTTCGAATTTCATTTCGTCATATGCGGCATAGGGGTGATCACGCCGCGCGTCGATATCCACGCCGCGCGCCCGGGCTACCGGCCCCACCAGGCTCCAGTCCAGCGCCTGTTGTTTGGTGATGGTGCCCACACCCTTGGTGCGCTTGTGGATCGAAGTGTCTTTCTCGATCGCACGGTGGATGATGGTCAGGTCATCCTCGATGTTTTTCATCACGCGGCGGATGTCGTCGGCGATTTCCGGCGTGATGTCGCGGCGCACGCCGCCGACCAGAATCATGCCGTAGGTCTTGCGGTTGCCGGTCAGGCGCTCGCACAGCCACATGATCTGTTCGCGCACGCGCCAGGCCTGCATGAACACGGTGTCGAAGCCGATCAGGTGGCCGGCTACGCCGAGCCACAAGAGATTCGAGTGGATGCGCTCGAATTCCAGCATCATGGTGCGGATGAATTCGGCCCGGCGCGGGATGACCAGCCCGGCGGCTGATTCCACCGCCTGCGAAAATGCGGTGGCATGCACCGAGCCGCAGATGCCGCAGATGCGCTCGGCAATGAAGGGCACTTCGTTGTAGCTGATCTGCGTGGTGCAGAGCTTTTCAATCCCGCGGTGGGTCATGAAGCCGCGATAGTCGCAGCCCTTGATCGTTTCACCGTCGACATACACGGCAAAGTGCTCGGGCTCGTGCAGGCTGGGGTGAAAGGGGCCCACGGGGACGATCTTGGTTCCAGGCGGTGCTTCGTCAAGCTCGTAGGCGACATCCTCGGCGCCCTTGGGGACGAAGTTGTGCGGCACATCCTTTCTGAGCGGGTAGATGCCGTCCGGCCAGTCGTCCGCCAGCACCAGTTTTTTCGGTTTCGGATGGCCGGCAAAGCGCAGGCCCAGCAGATCGGTGACTTCGCGCTCGGACCAGCCGGCCGAGGGCAGATCGGGGGTGATCGATTCGATCACCGGGTCGCCCACCGGTGCGCTGGTGCGGCAGCAGACAAACTGGTCGCTGTCGTCCAGCGCGAAAGTGTGGATCATGCCCAGCGTGCCGTCACGCTCGATGTTGTCGTAGCCGACGCTGCACAGATAGCGCGCACCTGCCGTGGTGATGATTTTGCTGGCTTCGCGGATTCCGGCGCGCTTCACGTCGATGAAGATCGTGCGCGGGTCGGTTTTCTCGACACACACCACATCGTCACGCAGGTGGGCGATCAGTTTGGCTTCGAGTTCTTTTCGTTTTGACATCACCTTGCTCCCAATCAAGCGCGCACGTTGCCGCCGGTCCACTTCATGAATTTCTTGAATGCATCAAAGATGTGGCTGCTCAGATAGCGGTTGGCGTTGTTCAGCGTCTGGTAGCCGCACAGCCAGACCGGCGCACTGCGCTCTTCGGCGCCACCGGCGCGGCGCAGCCACAGCGCGACGAGTCCTGCCACAAGCAGCATGGCCACCATCACCAGCGGCAGCGAGAAGGCCACAGGTGTCCCGGCACTGCCCAGGAAACGGATGCCGGAATAGCTCTGTGCCAGCGTGTCGAAGACGGCGGGCGTGCCCAGTGCCTGCGAGAGGGTTCCTTCCGATGTCGCCAGCACGCGGCCGAACAGGGCCACGAACAGCCAGGGGAAGAAGCCCTGCAGCAGGCAGACCGCAGCAAGAATGGCCTTGGGCGCGAGCATGGCCTTGCTGACTTCATGCACATTGTTCTTTTCATTCCACTCCACGCCGACCGAGGTAAAGGTCATGCCGTAGAGCTTCACGTAGGTGGCGAGCGTCATCGCACTGGTGACCAGCGCAACCACGCCGAAGATCACGAAGATGCCGGCTGCCTTGCCCGACAGCAGGGTGGAGGCAACGATGGCCCACTTGCTGGTAAAGCCCGAGAAGGCGGGAACGCCCGATACCGCAATCGCGGCGATGCCGGCGATGATGGCGGTGACCGGCATCAGTGCGAACAGACCGCCGAGTTTGTCCAGATCCTTGGTGCCGGTGGTGTACTGCACGCTGCCCACGCAGAGGAACAGCAGACTCTTGAAGATGGCGTGATTGAGCACATGCAGGAAGGCACCGAGGATGGCCAGCAGCGCCAGCGTATGCAGCGCGGCATCGGGGCCGAGGTAGAAGCGCGCCGCGCCAATCGCCAGAATGATGTAGCCGATCTGGCCGATCGAGCTGTAGGCATTCAGGCGCTTCGCATCGACCTGTTTCAGCGATTGGGAGGTGCCGATGAACAGTGTGACCACACCGATCAGTGCCACGGCCAGCCCCCAGTACTGCAGCTCGCGGGCCGGCATGCTCTCCGGGGTCATCCAGAACAGCGTGCGGATCATGCCGTAGATGCCGGTTTTGAGCATCACGCCCGAGAGCAGTGCGCTGATCGGCGAGGGGGCCACCGAGTGGGCATCGGGCAGCCAGAGCTGGCCCAGCGGGAACATGCCGGCCTTCATGCCAAAGCCCAGCAGCACGAGCGCCAGCATCAGCGTACGCAGGCCGGTATCCAGCATCCCGAGCTGATCGGCAATCTGGTGCAGCGGCGTACCCCAGCCGCAGCCCGGAATCATCAGCCCGGCAGCAAGTACCGCTGCCCAGGCCAGTTCCATCAGGATCAGGTATTTGTTGGCGCTTCTGACGATGACCGGGTCCTTGTGGTCGAAGCGGATCAGGAAGAAGGACGCGAGCGTCATCATCTGCCAGGCAATCGTGAAGCCGGTGCTGAGGTCATCGACCGTGACCAGTGCGATCATGCCGGCGATGAAGACGGGGTAGCAGAAATGGAAGCTGCGCAGGCTGTAATGGCGGTAATGATCCATCTCCATGTAGCCGATGCAGTAAAACGCGGTCACGGCCGCGACCAGCGAAATCAGGACGATGAACACTGCGGAAAAGCCGTCGATCAGCAGCGGGATGGCGAGCCCGCCCAGGTGCAGATCAAAGCTTGCCGGTGCACTGTTGCCGTTGAGTACCTGGATGGCCAGGCCGCTAAACACGAGGCCGGCGGCCAGGGTGGCGAGAAAATTGAGCGCGCCGGCCCACTGGCGCTTGCCGGAAAGCCAGGGGGTGATGACGGCGCAGCCGAGCAGTAGCCCGATTCCGGTCTGCAGGCTCTGGTAAATTGACTGATCCATTTAGTGACTCCTTCCTGCGTGTCCCGCCAGCAATGCGATGACCATCTCGGCGCTGTCCTGGATGTCCGGGCTCATCTGCATGCCAAAATCGATGTTTTCTGCGGCAATGCCCAGCAGATACACCTGCTTGCCGTGCTGTTCCAGAATGCTGCTCGCCATCGACAGCGCCAGTTTGTGGGTGCTTTGACCAAGAAAGACCCCGCTGCCTGTTTCGAGCTCGGTCAGCCGGCCCAGTACCAGCGACCCCGCCGGCTGCCCGCTGCCCTGCACGGCATCGACGACCAGAATGTGCTCGACCGGGCTCTCGGCCAGCCGGAACACGTAGTTCTCGATGACGTCCTCGGCATTGAGCACCTGATGCGGTGTGCCGTCAGCGAGGCAGGCTTCCAGCTGGTCGGCGATGTAGCAGCCCACGGCATCGTCGCTGCGCAGGGTATTGCCGATGCCGACGATGCCGGTTGGCCGCGTGAAAATGTGCGAGAGACCGGCCGAAAAGCTTGAATCTGTTCGGCTCATATCTGCTCGCCCAGTGTCTTGATCTGGCGGTAGGTGTAGACCGGCCCGTCGGTACAGACGAGCGTACGGCCTACCGCGCAATGCTGGCATTTGCCGATGCCGCATTTCATCTGGCGTTCCAGCGTCGAGATGATCGCGTCCTCGCTCATGCCGCGCTTGAGGAACTCACCGATCACGCTGTTGAACATCACCGGTGGGCCGCAGACAAAGGCCACGCTGTTGTCCACCGGCACATTCGCCTTTTCGATCAGCTGGTTCACGTAGCCCACTTCGCCCGTCCAGCCTTCCTCGGGACGATCGATGGTGATGAAGGTCTCGAAGCCGGCGTTTTGCTGCCATTCGCGGATGTCCGGCTGGTACATCAGGTCCTTGCTGCTGCGCGCGCCGTACAAGAGGATGATGCGGCCGAAATCCTCGCGGTGCTGCAGTGCATGCACGATGGAGCTGCGCAGCGGAATCAGGCCGATGCCGCCGGCCACGTAGATGATGTTCTTGCCCTTGATCTCGTCAAACGGAAAACCGTTGCCGAACGGGCCGCGCACGCCCAGCTTGTCACCGGGCTTCAGCGCATGCAGGGCGTGCGTCACTTTGCCCACCGCGCGCACCGAGATGTGGAAGCGATCGTTTTCCGGGCTGGGTGGCAGCGACACGGCAAATTCACCGGCACCGAACACGGTGCACATGATGAACTGGCCCGATTTGATGCGGAACTCGCGCTCGACATCCTTGTTGGGAAAGGACAGGTAAAAGGTTTTGACCTCGGGGATCTCGTCGCGGATCTCGTCGATGTTCACCACTTCGGGGAAGGTCACAATCGGGCACAGGCCGGTGGTCTTGCAGTTGCCGTGCTCGTGATTGCCGTGACAGTTGGACATCAGTTTTGCCCTCCGGTGATTTCTCTGCGGATGTACTGCACGACATTGGGCAGCCCGATGTCGCCCGGGCAAACCCACTGGCAGCGGCCACAGCCGACACAGCCGGGGCGCAGGTATTTTTTCGATTGCGGGTAGGAGAGCTTGCAGAAGAAGCGCTTGTTGCGGCGGTCTTCCACCGGCTGGCGCGGGTTGTGGTCGCCGGCCATGCGGGCATAGCCCTCGAAGGAACAGGAATCACGCATGCGCAAGCGTTCGCATTCGCCGCACGGGGTCTGCGTGTCCTCGATGTTGAAGCAACTGCAGGTCGGGCAGACAAAGGAGCACGCGCCGCATTCGAAGCACTGGTCGCCAATGTATTCCCAGGTTTCCTGTTTCACGAAACCGGTGGTGATGCGGTTCATCACCTTGGCCACCCAGGCCTTGTTGTCGGTCGCCATTTCGGGGAAGAGGTCGATGCTGCGATCGACCACCGCCTTGAATTCCTTGGCATGCAGTGGCGTCGCGACCTGCCACTGATGGGCGTCGGCAATCGCCTGACCCTTCTCGCTGCCCACGCGCAGCAGATAGCCGTCCTGCAATTTGGTCAGGTCGAGATCGAAGCCTTCATCGGCGTCCGGGCCGGAGTGCGTGCACACGCAGAAGCACTGCGGGAAGGGATGCAGACAGGTGTTGCTGATCAGCAGGCACTGGCGGCGATGCGTGAGGTACACGTCGTCGACGAACTCCTGGCCGAGGAAAAAGCGGTCGAGGACCAGAATGCCCGAGAGATCACAGGGGCGCAGGCCGAACAGCGCCTTGGGGCGTTCGAAATACTGCTTGCTCATCGCGACGCTCTGGTTCTCGGCGTCGTACTTGTATTTGAGGATGCGCTCCATCTGCGGGAAGAGGATTTCCTTCACCGGCATCGACGGAATCGGCGCCTCCAGATCCAGCGCGGCGGGCGTCGCCAGCTGGTCGAAAAACACCTGTTTGGTCTGCGGCTCGACCTGCGGGCCGTACACGTCGTAGCTGGCCTGCAGCTCGGTGACCAGCGCGCTGATTTCGCCGGAGGACAGGATGTACATGGACATGCTCATTCTTCCTGCTCCTTATTCCTGGATCTGGATGGGAATCACGCTTTCCTCGCCGGCTGCGTAGGCGTTTTCATACGGCAGCAGGAAGTCGGAAATCATGTTCTTGATGAAGTACGGGATGTAGGCGGTGCCGTCCTGCACATCCGGGGAGATCTTCACGGCGATTTTCATGTGCGTGCCGATGCTGGAGCGCACATTGACCAGCCACTTGTCCCTGACTTTCAGGCGGGTGGCATCATCGGGCGAAATCTCGATATAGCCCTGCGGGTAAAGCCACAGCGTCTGGTCGTACTCGCGGCGCGGCACGATGGTTTTGCGCATCAGGTTGTTCTGGTGCCAGTAGTGCTGGGCCTTGCCAATCATCAGCGCGAAGGGGAATTCCGGCGTGGTGGGGGATTCCCAGTACTCGATGTTGATTGCGTTGAACTTGCGCCGCCCGCAGCCGGCAAACCCTTTCGGATTCCAGTGCTGGCCAAAACCCTTGCTCAACAGCTCGTGGCTCAGGTCGCCATACCCACGGGTATGTGCTGCAATGTCTTTGAATACCTGGGTTGCACTGTGATACCCCCAGTGTTGCCCCGAGGTGTTGGCAATGCGCTCAAAGAGGCTCCAGCCCGGCAGGACATGATGGCGGCTGTCGACATTCTTGTGGGTGATCTGCACGCGCTTGTCCGACGCGGTGTAGGTGCCGTCGGTTTCGTTGTACGCCGGCAGCGGGAACACCACATCGGCCAGCTCCATGAAGGCGCTCTTGTAAGCACAGGCGTACACGACAAAATCCAGTGCCGCGATGCGTTCCTTGTCGCGGATGATGCCGTCGTCGTGGTCGATCACGAACAGCGCGCGAATGCGCGAATCAGGCGTTGCCAGGGCCTTGAACACGCTGTTGCCCAGCTCGCCCGACATGCCCATGTCGAAGCTGCCCTGCAGATTGCTGATGCCGGCCACCGGAATCACGGCCGAGTGCGGGTGATCCATGCGGTCGGACAGCAGCGCCAGATTGGTAATGGCGTCGATGGTTGGTCTGTCCAGCCCGGAAATCCCGCTGGAGAACAGGATGACAATCGATCTGGCCTGCTCGAGGTGATGCGCTTCCTCCTCGATTTCCTCGTAGCGGATGCCGCTGGCACGCTCCAGGGCCACCGAGGAAATGCTGCGCAGCGCGGCCGCGTAGTCGGCATAGCCCGGCAGCTGGTCGATATTGGCGCGCCGGTCATGGTTGACCGTGCGAATTGCCATCAGAGCCTTGCCCAGCGCATTCACCAGCAAACCCAGCGTTCCGGGTTTTTCCTGGAAGTGCTTGGTGGACAGCTTGGCGATCTGGGTGCGTGAACTCGATAGGGTGACCACACGGGCGCCACGGCGCTGGGCAGCGTGGATATTGCCGCCGATCACCGGGTTCTGGCGGGTGATGTCGGTGCCGACGACCAGAATGTAATCGGCGTGGTCAATGGCGGTCAGGCTGCCGTGCGCGCCGGGGTAGCCAAATGCATGTTCCAGCGCAGCCATGCTCTTGCGGTGGCCGGCTTCGGCGCCGATGCCGCGCAGCGTGCTCTTGAAGACGTCGCGGGTCAGACGCGCCAGCGTGAAGCTGTCTTCATTGGATGAGCGCGCCGACGCCAGCACGCCGATCTCGCCTGCGGCACCGTCAAAGCCCTGCATGCGAGCGGCGACCAAAGCGATGGCCTCGTCATAACTGGCCTCGCGCAACTCGCCGTTCTCGCGGATTAGCGGTGTGGTGATGCGCTCGTTGGTGCTGAGCAGCTCATTGGAATGCCAGCCGCGGATGCACAGCTTGCCCTTGCTGACGGGGTGCGCGATCAGCGGCGAGACACCGTAGACCTTGTGCCCGTCGGTCTTGAGGAACTGTCCGCAACCCGTGCCGCAAAGATTGCACACGCACGGCTTATAGTTAACGAGATTCATAAGTCTCCGGGCCTTTTGTTTTGCGCAGAGGCGTTGCTGGAAATAAAAAAAGGCGGACGATAAATCGCCGCCTTTTGGCTGTATCCGGTGAAATGGATGCGAATCATTCCGGATTGATCGGCATTGGCGGTTTGCCGGCCGCTATTCAATCCGGAATCGATCTCATTTGTTTCGCTGGGGAAAACGGGAGGGCGCGTGCAAGCCGTAACGGAGTACTCCGCCGGTATCCGTGATACCGGCTGGTTCAGGGGGCTTGCGGGCAGCCGCGAGGCTGCCTTCATGATGGCGTTGCGCAGGTACACCTCATCCTCCACTGCGTGAATCAAACTTGCAAGGTATTGATTTGACAGCTTCTATCCGGACTGGGTACGGCCAGTTCTGCAGCAGGGGCAGTAGCCGGTTGCGTACTCGTCCGGTGTTCTTGTGCAATTTCATGTTCCGCCCGGCATCGGGACAGATTGCCGATTGGCGAATTGCTATTTCGATCCAGTGTAACGATTCGCCTATCGCCAATCTTGCGCGATGTCAAATAGGTCAAAATGACTAGGTAGAAGAATAGAGGCACATCCCGCACGTGCTTTTTTTGGAGGCCTTCCAATGCACATCCCAACTGAAATGCTTCATGGCAGCGTCTGTTCCGTCAGTGCTGCTCTTGCGATTGCCGGCATTGCGCTGGCGGCCCACGCTGCCCGCAAGTCGCCGCAACAACCCGGAGTACTGCGTTTTGCCGCAGTAAGCGCGCTGATTTTCGTGGCGCAGATGCTCAATTTCCCCGTGGCGGGCGGCACATCCGGTCACCTGCTGGGGGGCGTGCTGGCGGCAGCCTTGCTGGGCGTGCCTTTCGGCGTGCTGGCGATTGCGCTGGTGCTGGGTGTGCAGGCCCTGCTGTTTGCCGATGGTGGCCTTGC
Organism: Chitinilyticum piscinae; assembly: GCF_015223195.1. Lineage (GTDB taxonomy): Bacteria > Pseudomonadota > Gammaproteobacteria > Burkholderiales > Chitinibacteraceae > Chitinilyticum > Chitinilyticum piscinae. The sequence continues at coordinate 173,302 of NZ_JADFUA010000006.1, forward strand.
CGCGCTGGGAGCCAATGTGCTGGTCATGGCACTGCTTGGTGCCGGTGCGGGGGGGATGCTGAATCGCTGGCTGCAGCAGCGCGGCCTCTCGCAGCACATGGCGTTGCTGCTGGCCGCCTGGTTGTCCGTGCTGCTGGCTGCCGCGATGTGTTCATTCCTGCTGGCGCTGGGTGGGGTGGCGGACTGGTCGAGCGTATTGCCGGCCATGCTGGGGGTGCATGCCCGCATCGGCGCGGGTGAGGCCTTGCTGACCGCACTGCTGGTGCCGCTGTTTGCCGGCAAGCGAAGCGAGGCTGGCAATTGGCAGGCGCTTCTGCCCGTGCTGGGCGGGGTACTGGTCGCCTTGCTGCTCAGTCCGCTGGCCAGCAGCCAGCCTGACGGGCTGGAATGGGTGGCGCAGCAATATGGCTTCCTGCGCGAGAGTGCGCCGCTGTTTGTCAGCCCGCTGGCTGACTACAATGTGGCCGCACTGGGTGAGTCGTTCTGGTCAACCGTTCTGGCGGGGCTGGCCGGTGTGCTGGCAGTGGCGGTGGCGGGCGGGGTGCTGGCCTGGCCGCTGCACCGGCGCAGGATGTGGATCGCGGCGTAGTTGGTCTCAGGCAGGCGGTTCACACGGGCCGCCTATCAGCGTGCAACGGGCAGTTCCTGCCAGCGGGTCGTCCAGCTGCGTGACAGCGATTGCCGGCGCATTTGCCAGTGCTGTGCCTTGCCGCAGCTGGCAGGCTGGAGCGTGCCGCGCCCCCAGCGCCGGTTGATGGCATCCAGCGTGGCATTCAGCGCCTGCCGCCGTTGCGGATCGGCCAGTTCGGGAAACAGTGAGGGCTGCTGCAGGCTGGCCGGCTGCAGCGCGGTCAGCATCACGCCCGCCTTGATGTAGGCAGGACCGGGGCGGTAGAGCTGGCTCAGTAGCTGCAAAGCCTGCCGAGTCAGGGTCAGCGTATCGTCACTGGGCTCCGGCAGGGGGGCGAACAGCTGGGCTGCGTAGAGTGGCTCGCGTTCGCGGTGCGGGCTGCTGCGGATGAACACGCCGATGGCTGCGGCACAGCTGGCCTGCTGGCGCAATTTTTCGGCGGCGCGCGCGGTGTAGATGCTCACGGCCTCCTGCAGCTCGCCCGCGTGCAGCACCGGGCGGCCAAAGGAGCGGCTGCACAGGATCTGTTGCTTGTCGGCTGGCGCCTCATCCAGCGCGTGGCAGCGCTGCCCGCGCAATTCCAGCGCGGTACGCTGCACGACCACGCCGTAGCGCTGGCGCAGCCCTTCCGGATCGGCGTGCATTAGATCGAATACGGTATGTATACCTTCAGAAGCCAATGATCTCGAAAGCTTCCGGCCTATACCCCATACCTCGCTAACGGGCTCCTCGCGCAGATGCTGTTGCCGGGTTGCGGCAGACAGTGCCGGCCATTCGCAGACACCGGCGTAGCGGGCATGGCGCTTGGCCAGATGATTGGCCAGTTTGGCCAGTGTTTTGGTCTGGGCAATCCCGACGCATACCGGCAGCCCGGTCCATTGCAGCACCGTCCTGCGGATGCGCTGAGCTAGTGCTGCCAGTGGCGCGGGCTGGCCGGCCAGATCCAGAAAGCACTCGTCGATCGAATAGACTTCCTGCTGCGCGGAGAATTGCGCCAGGATACGCATCACGCGGTTGCTCATGTCGGCGTACAGCGCGTAATTGCTGCTGTAGGCAATGATGCCGTGCTGCCTGGCCAGTGCCTGCAGCTGGAACCACGGCGCGGCCATATTGATGCCCAGGGCCTTGACCTCGGCGCTGCGCGAAACCACGCAGCCGTCGTTGTTGGACAGCACCACCACCGGTTTGCCTTCCAGCGCCGGTTCGAATACCCGCTGGCAGCTCACGTAGAAATTGTTGACGTCGACCAGCGCAATCATGCCGCACTCACCACCCAGGCGGTCACCACGCCCCAGATCACCAGCTCCTGCTCGTCACCCAGCCTGATCGGCGGGTAGGCCGGGTTTTCTGCCAGCAGGGCCAGCTGCTGGCCGCGCCGGTACAGGCGTTTGACGGTGAAATCGCCATCAATGACGGCGATCACGATGTCGTTGTGTGCCGCGCTGCGCGAACGATCGACAATCAGCGTGGCGCCATCGGGAATGCAGCGCTGCGGATCCGGGCCGGCCATGCTGTCGCCGCCGACGGTAAAGAGGAACGTGGCCTCCGGGCAGGGAACGTAGCGGCGGTTGAGATCGACGCGCTCTTCGGCCCAGTCTTCGGCCGGAGACGGAAAGCCGGCTGGCACGCGTACGCCGGCCAGCGGAAACTGGCGGGCAGGCGGGGTACTTGCGGCGGCAAACGGGCCAAGCAGAATGGGGGGCATGTGCTACTCCGGCAGCAAGGGGAATCGCTACATTATAGAACGATCGTTCTGTTTGTCGATGACCCCCTGGCGGGAAGGCTCAAGGCTGCTTGCTGGGGGCATCCGGTTTGTCGGCATCCCAGGCCGTGATCTGGCTGGCATTCGCCCGGGTTGCCAGCGTGGTTTCCAGCAGCTCGAGTGCCGGTTCGGGTTTGCCTCCCTGCCATAAGGCAACCCCGAGCTCGACTGCGCGCCGCCCCATCCGTACCGGATCCTGCCGCGCGGAAACGATCAGCGGCGAGCCCGCCGAAATGGCCTTGACTGCGGCAGCCGAGCCGTCCACCGAACCGATTAGCGGGCGGCCCAGCCCGGCTTTCTGGATGGCCTGCAGGCTGCCCAGCGCCTGCCGGTCGTTGATGGTAAACACCGCATCGATCTGGCCGTGAGTTTTCAGCGCCTGCAGCATCGCCGCGTTGCCGCCCCAGACTGAGCCCTTGCCATCGTCCCGGTCATCCAGCAGACGGATGCCAGGGTGGGCGGCGAAGGCCTGCTTGCAGCCGGCCACCCGATCGATGACGGAGGAAACCGGTGGCCCGTTCTGGATCAGCACCCGGCCTTTGCCGCCCAGTTCGCGAGCCAGATGCGTGCACACCAGTTCGCCCGCGCGGACATTGTTGGTCAGCACCGTTTGTGCCGCACCTTTGACGCGGACATCGGCGCCGATGACGGCGATGCCTTTCTGCCGGGCCTCCTCCAGTACGCCGGCCAGCCCGTCCTCGCTGGAGGCGCTGATGACCAGCACCTCGATGCCCTGTTCCATCAGCTCGCGAATCTGGGCGATCTGCCGGCGGGTATCGTATTCGGCCGCGCGGACAGTGAGGCGGACATCGGGATTCATCTCGCGCGCTTGCAGCTGCACACCGTGTGTGAGCGCGACGAAATAGGGGTTGCCCAGGCTGGCAACGCTTACCCCGACATGCTGGATTTTTCCGGCAGGTGCGGCGAGGAGCGGCCCGCTCAGCAGGCACAGCAGTGGCAGCAGGCGGCGCAGGACAGACATGGCAATCTCCGGCAGGGATGTGTCTGCAGTATGTCTGCCGGCTAGGCTGGCTTACAGCCCGCTCCGGCATCATCCCGATGGGCGGTTTTGCTGCGCCGCAATGACCGGGGGGCCAGGCTTTGCTACAGTCTGGTTTTGCCAGCGTCTTGCGGAGATCACCGTGCTCAATTTCTCCTTCCATGCCCCGACCCGTATCCACTTTGGCCGCGACCAGGTTCGCCAGCTGACCAGCGAAATTCCCGCCGGCAGCCGGGTGCTGCTGACATCCGGTGGCAGCAGCATCCGGGTCAACGGCGTACTGGAAGCGGTGCTGGCGCAACTGGCGCATTGCACGGTGATCGAATTCGCCGGCATCGAGCCCAATCCGGAGTTCGAAACCCTCAGGCGCGCCGTCGAGCTGGGCCGGCGCGAGCAGGCCGACTGGGTGCTGGCGGTCGGTGGTGGCTCGGTGATTGACGGCAGCAAGTGGATCGCTGCCGCGCTTGATCTGGATCCGGCAATTGATCCGTGGCTGCTGGTTGGCAACAAGACCCGGGTCAGGAGCGCGCGCCCGCTCGGTGTGGTGCTGACGTTGCCGGCCACCGGTGCCGAAAGCAATCATGTCGGCGTGATTTCCCGCCGCGAAACGCAGGACAAGCAGTCTTTCCGCAGTGAGCACGTCTTTCCGCGCTTTGCCGTGCTCGACCCCTGTTTTACCTTCAGCCTGCCGCCGCGCCAGGTGGGCAATGGCGTGGTCGATGCCTTCGTGCATACGCTGGAGCAATACCTCACCTACCCGGTCGATGCGCGCGTGCAGGACCGCATGGCCGAGGGCATTCTGCAGACGCTGATCGAGGTCGGCCCGCAGACGCTGGCCGAGCCGGGCAATTACGATGCGCGCGCCAACTACATGTGGGCGGCCAATCAGGCGCTGTTCGGGCTGGTCGGCGCCGGCCAGCCGCAGGACTGGGCCAGCCACGCCATCGGCCACGAGCTGACCGCGCTGTACGGGCTGGATCATGCGCGTTCGCTGTCGGTGATCGTGCCGGCGCTGCTGCAGTACTGCCGTGCCGACAAGGCAGGCAAGTTGCTGCAATACGGCCAGCGCGTCTGGGGCTTGGCCGGCAGCGATGCCGGGATCATCGACGCGGCGATCGCCGCGACGCGCGATTTCTTTGTGCGCATGGGGCTGCCGGTGACGCTGGCCGAAGCGGGCATTGATGCCGCCGAAGCCGCATTGCGTGTCGAGGCCAATCTGCCGCGGCACAAGCCGCAGCCGGTTGGCGAGCATGGCAAGCTGACCCCGGCAGACTGCGCCGCGATTGTGCGGATGTCGGTCTGATCAGGCTGCTGGCAGGGTATGGCCATGCAGCTTTTTCAGTAGCTAGGCTCCATGCCTATCGGTATGTAGGTATATTGCATGCGGATTTCGACGCGGTGCTGGCATTCAGTCGCGACTGTGTTACAATCGCTGCCTCTGCGGGCGTCGTATAATGGCTATTACCTCAGCTTCCCAAGCTGATGACGTGGGTTCGATTCCCATCGCCCGCTCCAGAACACTAAAAGCCGGATTCGTCAGAATCCGGCTTTTTTCATGTCTGCGCTCAATCGGCCGGCAAACGGGCGGGCAGTTGCCGGCTGGCCAGCCCGTCCTGCAACTCGCGCATTGCCTTGGCCGTGGCTTCGGCGCTGCCGGTGACGCTGAATTCGATGTGGGGCCCGGGATGGCGCTCGTTGCCGTAGCTGGGCAGGCTGCTGAAGGCCACACCCGGGTTGCGCAGCACGACCTCTTCCATCAGCCCGACCAGCTCGCCTTCGCGGGCATCGGGAACGATCAGCGTACGGCAGGTGTCCGGCTCGCCTACCTCGAAATGCGTATCCAGTACCCATTCCAGCATTGGCCAGGCCATTTCCGGGAAACCCGGCAGCAGTGCATGCTGGCGGAACCACGCGCCAGCGACCTGATTGACCGGATTGGGAATCAGCGTGCTGCCTTCGGCAAATTCGGCCATGTGAATGCGGTAGGGGAGAGCGGCCTCCCCAAAGCGTTCATGTATCAGTCGTGCGGCTTCGGGGTGCTGGCGCAAGGGGACGCCGGCGGCGCGTGCCAGCGCTGGGCGGGTATGGTCGTCCGGGGTGGCGCCGATGCCGCCAAACGCAATCACATTCACGCCCGCGGCCAGCGTGCGGCGGAAGGTTTCCTCCAGCTCCAGCGGATCGTCGGGCAGATAGTGGGCGCTGGCGATGCGATGGCCGCGTGCGGCAAGCCGCTCCTGTGCGGCGGCAAAGTGCCGGTCGCGGCGCCGGCCGGACAGGATTTCATCACCGATGATCAGCAGCTGGAAACGCGCCATGCCTGTGCTCCGTGAATTTTCGGGTTGCGGCCGGCGCGGGTGTGCCGGTCTAATTCCGTTGTAATGATAAGCCGGAACATCCGTACAATGGTGCTCCGGTTTTACTGATCCGACTGGTTGAGAATGATGATCTATCCCGCACCCGAATTCGAAAACAAGATCTGCCCGCCCGAACAACTGGCCGGCCGGCTGGCCAGCTTGCCGCGCCCGCTGGTGTTTACCAACGGCTGCTTCGACATCCTGCACCGGGGTCACGTCAGCTATCTGGCCCAGGCCCGTGCGCTGGGTGCGGCGATGATTCTGGCGATCAACACCGATGCATCGGTGCGCCGGCTGGGCAAGGGCGATGACCGCCCGATCAACAGCACCGAAATGCGTGCCGCCGTGCTGGCCTCGCTGGCGGCGGTTGATCTGGTGACCTGGTTTGACGAGGACACGCCGTATGAGCTGATCATGCAGGTCAGGCCCGATATTCTGGTCAAGGGCGGCGACTGGACGATTGACCGCATCGTCGGCAGCAGCGAGGTGCTGGGTTGGGGCGGTCAGGTGCACTCGATTCCCTTCCTGCACCAGACTTCGACCACGCAAACGTTGAACAAAATCCGGCAGGCCTCATGATCGAAAAGCACAATCTCGTTATCGAGCTGATTGCCGATGTCCAGCGCGTCGGCATCCATTCCGCGACATTCTGGTGGCAGCTGGCGGTGGTTGCCGTGGCACTGGTGGTGGCTGGCCTGATCAGCCGGCAGGTACGGCGCAAAGTGGCCGCGCAGGCGGACACCGCCTCGTCGGCCCTGCGCATCGGTCGTGAGGGGCTGACGCGAATCTGGTTCCCGCTCAACGCCTTCCTGCTGGTCAAGATCGGCCATCTGGCGCTGCAGCAGTCGATGGCCGGACCATACAAGCTGCTGTCACTGGCCGCGCTGCTGCTGATGGCGATGGCCAATATCCGCGTGCTGGTCTACGTGCTGCGGCATGTATTCAATAACGCCCGCTGGGTACAGAACTGGGAGCGCCGCATCGCGCTTGGTGTGTGGGTGCTGTATGCGCTGCACATCATTGGGGTGCTGCCGGAAATCACCGAGTACCTCGACAGCCTGGCGTTCAATGTCGGCAAGACGCACATCTCGCTGCTGACCATCATCTACGGCCTGTTCTCGGTGGCGATGACCATGCTGGTGGCCATGTGGATCGGCCGTGAGGCCGAGCGCCGCCTGATGAAGAGCGAAACGCTGGACATGAATGTCCGAGTGGTGATGGTCAAGGTGATCCAGTCCGCACTGGTGGTGCTGGCGGTGATTGTTGCGCTGCCGCTGGTGGGGATTGATCTCACCGTGCTGTCGGTCTTCGGGGGCGCCATCGGTATCGGCCTGGGTTTCGGCTTGCAGAAAATCGCGTCGAACTATGTCTCCGGCTTCATCATCCTGCTGGATCGCTCGATCAAGCTTGGCGACATGATCCAGGTCGACAACCGCACCGGCATCATCCGCGGGCTGACCTCGCGCTACGTGGTGCTGCGCTCGGCCGATGGCACCGAGGCGCTGATTCCGAATGAAACGCTGGTCACGTCCACGGTGGTGAACCAGTCCTACACCGACCGGTCTATCTGGGTGGGGCTGCCGGTGCAGGTGGCCTATGGCACCGATCTGGAGCTGGCCACCCGCCTGCTCGCCGAGATCGCCCGCGCGCATCCGCGCGTGTGCGATACGCCGGAGCCGGGCGGATTTGTCGCCGCGTTTGCCGACAGCGGCATCAACCTCACGCTGGGCTTTTTCCTGCGCGATCCGGAAAACGGCCAGCTGGGGCTGAAGCACGAGCTGAACATGGCCATCTGGAAGGCCTTCCAGCAGCACGGCATCGAGATCCCGTACCCGCGCCGCGATGTCTATGTGCATCAGGCAGGCGACGCACGGCAGGCCGAAACGTTTTAAGCCGCCTGCACGGCCGCCCGGATCGGAATACACTGGCTTACAGGGCGCAGCCACGCTGCGCCCGCCGTTGCGGAGGTAAACCATGCAAGACCTGATTCTGGCGCTGCTGCAAGGCGCTATCGATCTGCCCTGGTGGGGCTATCTGCTGGTGGTGCTGCTGCTCACGCACATCACCATTGCCGCGGTGACGATCTTTCTGCATCGCCACCAGGCGCATCGCGCGCTGGAGCTGCACCCGCTGCCCAGCCATTTCTTCCGCTTCTGGCTGTGGCTGACCACCGGGATGGTGACGAAGGAATGGGCGGCCATCCACCGCAAGCATCACGCGCGCTGCGAAACCGCCGATGATCCACACTCCCCCCAGGTATTGGGCCTGAACAAAGTGCTGTGGCAGGGTGCAGAGCTATACCGTGCCGAAGCGGCCAAATCCGAGACACTGGAGAAATTCGGCCACGGCACCCCGGATGACTGGCTGGAGCGGCATCTGTATACCCCGCACAGTGCCTGGGGGCCGACGCTGATGTTCCTGATCGATTTTGCGCTGTTCGGTACCAACGGCATCTGGATGTGGGCGGTGCAGATGCTGTGGATTCCCTTCTTTGCTGCGGGCGTCATCAACGGCATCGGCCACTACTGGGGCTACCGCAATTTCGAGAACGAGGATGCCGCCACCAATATCGTTCCCTGGGGCATCCTGATCGGCGGTGAAGAGCTGCACAACAACCACCACACCTTTGGTACCTCGGCCAGGCTGTCGTACAAGTGGTTCGAATTCGACATCGGCTGGCTATATATCCGCACCCTGGAAACGCTGCGGCTGGCCAGCGTGCGCCGTGTGGCGCCGCGACTGAAACTGCAGCCAGCCAGCCATGCGCTGGACGAACAGGCGCTGGCGGCGATCGTCGCCAACCGCTACGCGATTGCCGCCAGCTACGCGCGCAGCCTGCGCGACACGGTGGAAACCGAGCTGGGCAAGCTCAGAAGCGCATCACTGCCGCAACTGGACTGGCGCAGCATGAAAATCTGGCTCAAGCAGGATGCCAAGGATACCCCCGCCGCCGAGCGCGAGCAGCTGGCGCAATGGCTGGCGCAATCGCAGGTGCTCGAACAAGTCTATGCGATGCGTCAGGAGCTCTGCCGCTTGTGGGAGCGCTCCTCGCTCTCCCGGCAGGAACTGGTGCAGCACCTGCAGGACTGGTGCTCCCGCGCCGAGGCCAGCGGCATCCAGGCACTGCAGGAATTCTCGCTGCGGCTGCGGCGCATCGCTGCCGTTTGATACACTGATTGCATCAACCCCGGGCGGGCGGTGGTCCGCCCTTGTCATTTTCAAGGAGCCCTGCATGTCCTCGATCCAGCGTTACCACGTCGGCCCGCGCCTGTGCGAAATCGTCGTCCACAACAACACCGTGTATCTGGCCGGCCAGATTGCCGAAGACCTGAATGGCGACATCCAGCAGCAGACCCGCGAAGTACTCGGCTGCATTGATCGCCTGCTCGAGCAGGTCGGTTCCGACAAGAGCAAGATCCTCACTACCACCATCTTTCTGGCCGACATGCAGGATTACGACGGCATGAACGAGGCCTGGTCCGAGTGGGTGCCGCACGGCCACACCCCGGCGCGTGCCACCGTCGAGGCCAGGCTGGCCGATCCGCGTTACAAGGTCGAAATGACCGTGGTCGCCGCGCTGTAAGAACTTGTCCGCGATTGCGCGTTTGCCGCAATCGTGAAAAAGCCGCTTTGCCCGGCGCAAGGCGGCGTTTAGGATGGCTTGTCTTGATTTGCCGGAGTCGCCCATCGTGTCCAAGCCCGTACTGCTCGCCTATGTCGCCAGCAACCGCCTCAGTGATGTCCAGGTCATTCCGGCCGAAAAGCTCACCCACCTCTGCCTGGCCTTTGCCCAGGTGGTCGACGGGGAAGTGGTGTTTGCCGAACATGAGCCGGGCGATGCGGCGCACCGCGAAGCCATTTGCCGGGCGCTGCCGGCGCTGAAAACCCGCAATCCCGGACTGCAGACACTGCTGTCGATCGGGGGCTGGAGTGCTGACGGCTTTTCCGATGCCGCACTGACCGCGGCAAGCCGTGCCCGCTTTGCCCGTTCTGCCGTTGAATTCATGCATGCCCGCGGTTTTGACGGCATCGACATGGACTGGGAATACCCCTCCAACGACATGGCCAGCATCAAGGCCCGTCCCGAAGACCGCCAGAATTTCACCCTGATGCTGCGCGAGCTGCGCCGTGAGCTGACCGCGCTGGCTGCCCGCGAACAGCGCAATGCGCCGTATCTGCTCACCGCCGCCGTGGGCGTCGAGCAGTTCTATCTGGACGGCGTGGAAATGGCCGCCGTGGCTGCCGAGCTCGATCTGGTCAACATGATGACCTACGATCTCTACAACGGCTGGGCCGTCAAGGCTGGCCACCATTCACCGCTCTACGCCAGCCGCCGTGATCCGCAGGGCTGGAGCGCCACGGATGGCATCGAATTGTTTGTTCGGGCTGGTGTGCCGGTCGAAAAAATGGTGCTGGGCGGTGCTTTTTACGGCCGTGGCCTGCACGGCGTGGCCAATGTGGACGGCGGCCATGGCCAACCGGGGACTCCCAAATCCAATACCTCCCACTCGTATACCTCCATCGTCAACGAGCTGATTCCCTCGGGGCGCTATACCCGCTATTGGGATGCCGATGCCAAGGCGCCGTGGCTGTTTGATGGCGAGCATTACATCAGCTATGACGACCCGGAATCCCTGGCCTGGAAATGCCGCTACGCCAGGGCGCGCGGCTTGGCCGGCGTGTTTTTCTGGGAGCTGATGGAAGACGCGACAGGCGAATTGCTGGATACCTTGGTCAAGGGGATGGCCGGCCAAGGATGAAGGCGCTCGCGCACACGGTTGAATTGACCCTGCCGGCGCCGGGCTTGTGCCTCAAGGATGCCGCCTTGGCCGTGTTTGGCATGCTGGGTGCGCAGGAGGGGGAGTATTTTTTCCGCCCGCTAGCCAATCAGGATTGCGATTTTGGCTGGCGCGCGCGGCTTGGTGACGTGCAGCTCCAGCTCAGGGGCTCGATCTGGGAACAGGACTTGCCTGATACACGTTTTCGCGTGGAGTTCGCAGGAAAGGGCGGGCTTGCTGAAGCGGAGCGCCTGAGGCAGCTGCTGGCTGCGTTCGGACAAGTCATCCTGCTGCGCAAAGGGCTGAATAAGCATCAGGCGCTTACGTTGAAGATTGATATGGGCAAAAGCCCTGTCAACTTGCAGGCAAGCATTGATCGCTGTGCGCAATGGCTGAATGTCTCGGGCTGGCGTTATGTTGAAAAGCACTTCGGCAATGGTGATATGGACTTTTACTGGCATACCCGGCATGAGGGCGTTGAGCTTCGTTTGGCAGGTGACCGCTGGGAGCAGGAATTACCTCAAGAGCAGATGCACTTGTCCCTGCAGGGGAAGCGCGCCACAGTCGAAGTGCTGGCCATCAAGCTGTGTGCACGCTTGCTCGGGCGGGGTATCGCCATCACAGCGGATGATGGTGCGCTATTGATCGTTGCCGGCAGCGCGGGAGATTGCGCATGATGCGCAAGGCCCGCCTGCACCGCCTCTTGCTGCTGTTTGCCGGTACCGGCGTGCTGCTGTATCTGCTGGCCTGTCTGGGCCTGTATCTGCAGCAGCGCGCGCTACTGTATTTTCCGGTGGCCGCCGCGCGCACCGATCCGGCGCACCGCGAAACGCTGCGTGTGCCGGATGCCACCTTGCAGCTTGCCGTGCAGCACCATGACGGCGATGAAGCGCTGATCTATTTTGGCGGCAATCGCGAGGATGTCTCGCAGACGCTGTCCGACTATGCCGCTGCCTTTCCGGGGCGGGCCATCTACATGCTGCATTACCGCGGCTATGGTGGCAGCTCAGGCGAACCCAGCGAAGCCGCGCTGCATGCCGATGCGCTGGCGCTGTACCAGCGGGTGCGCCAGCAGCATGCCCGGATCACCGTCATTGGTCGCAGCCTCGGTAGCGGCGTGGCGATCCGGCTGGCGGCGCAGCGGCCGGTTGAGCAACTGGTGCTGGTGACCCCCTACGACAGCGTGCTCAATGTCGCACAGGAGCAATACCCCTGGGTGCCGGTCAGCCTGCTGCTGCACGATACCTTCGAATCCTGGCGCGTGGCGCCGCAGATCAGTGCGCCGACCCTGCTGATTGCCGCCGGCAATGACAGGCTGATTCCGCCCGAGCATGCGCGTGCCTTGCTGGCGGCCTTCCGGCCCGGGGTGGCCCGGCTGATGATCCTGCCGCAGGCCGAGCACAATCTGCGCAACGTTTTGCCCGAGTATTTCCGTCTGCTGGTGCAAACACTGCCGCTGCGCTAGGCTCAACGCATTGTCCGGGGTGGGCAAAATGCAGGAGAAACGTGGTGAGGTACTTGGCATGGTTTGGACTGGCGCTGCTGCTGCCCTTGCTGCTGTTTGCCGTTTTTGTCGCGATTCGTGCGCAGCAATGGGCTGCGCTGCTGGCCATGCTCGGTTTGGGGGCGATAGTCTTTGGTTTGGGCTGCCTGCTCCGGCGTGAAGCCACGCCGCGCCATGTCGCAACGGAAGACGCGGCGGCTGATTTTCTCAAGACCGCATTTCTGGGTATGCCCGAAGGGCTGATTGTTCTGGCGGGCGCGGCGGTCTGCCTGGTGTTTGCCGCCCTTGGCTGGTACAGGCCTGAGCTGCTGGGCGTGGCTCCGGCGCGCGCGTCTGCGTTTGTCACGCTGTTTGCCTTTGCCCCGCTGTTCTCCGCCGCACTCTATCTGCGATCATTGCTCTGGAATCGGTCTCGCCGCGCTTTCGATGTGCTGTTGACGCTGGCAATTACATTGATGCCCTTTGCATTCTGGTTTATCCGGGAGGGTGTGGTCTGGTGATGAAAGCAGTTCGCTAGCAGTCGCGGGCATGCGTATGCCCGATGACTGGATGCGTTTCTTCAGCCAAGTTTGCGATTGAGTGCCAGTTTTAGAAAGAAGCCGTACGCACTTGAAAATGCCATGGCATAACACAATGCGGTGAACAGCACTTCGGTCGGGCCTTCGCCTAGCATGCTGACCAGAGCAGAGCCAATTCCATGCGAAGAGGCGTAGTCAAACATGAAGACCGTTGCCGTGGCGGTGAGATATAGCCCGATTGATAAGGCGTTGTCCACGGCGAGAATGGCAGTCTTTGGCGAGGCAGATGTAGCGCTGACACGGTGGTAAAAGCGGAAACTGCCGAAAACCGATGAAGGTAGATGCCAGAGAAAGTACTCATCCAGCGTCAGCCGGTCAAAATCAGTTTTTCTGCTCGATTTCAGTATCACAACCAACAGCAGTGCCCACAAGGCCGCCACTTGCGGGGCAATGAACAGATAATCAAACCACAGGGGAAGGGTAGAAGCCAGAATGGCTACCGCGCCGTCGAGTATGAATACGGTCTGTCTGGTAGAAAGCACGATGGATTGTTCCTCATCGTTGATCAATTCATGCTGAGATGAATCTCGCGGCAAGTTGCTCAACCTGGCTTGGGTTTTTGTTTGGGTATATTTCTGTAGGCCTTTCATTGTAAGGGCTGTAGGATAATACCTACTCTAGTATTCCGGCGCGATCAGCTCGGCGTAGTCGCTCAGCGCTTCCAGAATCGCTTCAGAACGTTCGTCGCCGTTTTCCGAAACGGTTTCGAACAGCGTTTCCAGCTCGTCCATGAAGCTTTGCAGCGTGCGGGCGTTGCCGTCGCCATTGATGAGCTTCGCCACGCAGTGCTGTTGCCAGCGCTGGGTCTCTGATTCCGAGAGCGTGTCCGGGTGGTTGCGCGCGCGAAAGCGGAACAGCAGCTCGTCCAGGCGCGCGTCGGCAAAGCTCGGGCGGTGCGCGGCGAGCGCGGTGCCGTCGAGTTCCAGCAGGCGATTCAGTACGCGCCGGTCGTTGTTGCCGACAAAGCCGCCGTACAGGTCCTCGTCAACGTCGGCCTTCTGCCCGCTATTGTCGCGCTGGAACACCTGCGCCCAAAGTTCTGCCGCCGGTTCGTTGCCGGCCAGCCATTCGGCATGACGCAGAGCCTGGATTTTATCGATGCCCCAGTGCGCGGCGCGCTCGTCGCTGAGTACCTTCAGATTGCCGATGACGATGGGTGATTTGTTGATGTGGATGGTTTTCACCGGCAGGCGCGTGATGCCTTCGGGCAACTCGCTGGCCTTGGTGAACATGCGTAGCCGCGCGGTTTCCGCGTCGAGTGTGGCCAGTTCCGCCGGATCGAAGGCCAGATCCCAGACGATGACTTCATTCTTGTTGCTCGGGTGCATCGCCAGTGGCCAGACTAGGCCTAAGCAGCCGCGCTCGACGCCGAACATCCCGCTGATGTGGATGAAGGGTTTTTTCTGCGGCAGACCGATTTCTTCCTGCACGCGGTCTTTTTTGCGCAAATTCAGGCAAAAGTCGAACAGCTTGGGCTGCGTGTCGCGAATCAGGCGGGCGAGCGCGATGGTTGCTCTTACATCGGAGAGCGCATCGTGCGCTGCTTCATGATTGAGGCCATTGGCGCGGCTGAGATCCTCCAGCTTGAAGGACGGGCGGCCGTCTTCGTGCGTCGGCCACTGGATGCCTTCGGGGCGCAGCGCGAAGCAGGTGCGCACCACGTCAAGCAAGTCCCAGCGGCTGCAGTGGTTCTGCCATTCGCGCGCGTACGGATCGCGCAGCGTGCGCCAGAACAGGTGGCGGGTGACTTCGTCGTCGAAACGGATCGAGTTGTAGCCGACTCCAATGGTGCCAGGCGTGGCCAGTTCGCTTTCAATCACCGCAGCAAATTCGGCTTCGCTCACCCCTTGCTCCTGGCAGAGCTGCGGTGTGATGCCGGTAAGTAGACAGGCTTCGGGGGAGGGCAGGTAGTCGGGCGCTGGCTGGCAATAGAGCATGACGGGTTCTGAAATTTCGTTCAGGTTTTCGTCGGTGCGGATGCCGGCAAACTGGCTGGGTCGGTCGCGGCGCGGCACTGCGCCGAAGGTTTCGTAATCGTGCCAGAAAAAAGTGAGGCTCATGCGCGCGGGCTGTTGGGAGGTGAACTGCCGCGTATTGTACTGGTTGCGCTGGTGGCCGCGTAGCTTGCGCGGCTGCCAGCGCATGGCTTGGGCGCATCAGATGGCTGGCGCGCCCAGCTGGCCCAGCAGGAAATTGAAATCCTTCTTGCTCTTGTCGCGCGGGACCTTGGCGATTACACCTTTTTCGTCGAGCGCCAGCTCGGCGGTGATGACGAGGGCGTTCATGTGCAGCCAGCCTTCCAGCAGCCAGGTATTGCCGTTGCGGGTAACCTGGAAGCGGCTGGCCGCCTGCCAGAAGCCTTTGCCGCGCTGGTACAGGCGGCGCTGTCCGTCTTCTTCACGCAGCCGGTAGCCATGCTGCTTGCACCAGTTCTCGATCTGCGGCCACAGATCGCCGTTGTGTTCGAGGCTCGTTTGTGCGCGCGATTTTTTGCCTTGCGCGATTGCGACCGTGATCAGTAGAACGACAAACCCCAGCGTTGCGCCGGCCAGCATTCCGGTTAGCATGGTTCCCAGCATGGTGAATCTCCTTGCGAGTAAGTGAAGCAGCGATGCTAGGCTTGTCTGTGCTGTCTCGCAATGTCATGTCTTGCGTGGTGTGATGTAAATCATCACGGCGAGGGGACGTGTGACCCGGTCTGCTCCAGGCGTGCAAATTCGTCGCGGAGTGCCTCGACCACGCACTGCACCCGTCGCAGGTGCTGCTGGCGTTTGTGCACCACCAGATACAGCTCGCCGATCGCCTCAGGGCCAAGGTCAAGGTCGAGTTCGACCAGCTCGTGCAGCAGCGAGCGCCGGTGGAGAGCGCGAGCCAGTACCATCGCACCGACTCCGGCGCGGCAGGCCGCCAGCTGCACGTTGAAATCATCGGACGTAAACGCGGGCACCAGCCCGGGGATGGCCTGCTCCAGAGCCTGCTTGCTGTAGAGCTGCTCATAAGGCGCAGCCCAGGTGATCCAGTCCAGATCGGCCAGTGCCGGCTGTGCGGGGAGGCGGGCCGCGTACTGACTGGCGACGAAAACCCGGACCGGGCAGTGGACTTCGGCCAGGCACAGCAGGTCGGCATCCCCTGGGCGGCGGGTGCGTAGCGAGATGTCGGCTTCGCCGCGCGCCAGATTGAGCGTGGCCACGCCGGACAGGATTTCGAGCTGCAGCTCGGGATAGCGCGTGCGGATGTCGGCGGCCAGTGGTGCGAGCACCTCGAAAGCCACGCCCGGTGGCGCCGCAATACGCACCTTGCCACTGGGGCGGTGCGGTTGGGGAATCAGGCTGCTTTCAGCCTCGCTGGCCCATTCCGCCATTCGCCTTGCCGCCGGCAGGAGTGCTTCGCCGGTGGAGGTCAGCACGCAGCCTTGAGTTTGCCGGATAAACAGCGGGTTGCCGGCGCTTTCTTCCAGCTCCGCCATGCGCCGGCTCAGTGTTGGCTGCCCCAGCCGCAGTTTGCGTGCTGCTGCGCTGAGGCTGCCGGTTTCGGCGACGGCCAGAAACAGGCGCAGGTTTTCCCAATCCAGTGCCATCGCGCCTCCTTGGTATTCATAAACGGATGGATGTATCCGAATTTGGCGAATTGATGGCCGATTATTGCATGTGTAATGTGGCTGGCGTGGTGATTTTTATGCATGTGAGGGTGGGTATGAGGCTAGGATTTTTATTGTCTTTGCTGTTTGCCGGGATGCTAGCCGGATGTGCCAGCACTACGCATCCGGTTAAGCCCGCCGCACAGGGAGGTGCGATTTCTTCCGTGGCGCTGGAGGCCGTCATCGATCAGGCCGGCCCTGTCGAGCTGCAGACGGTGGCCAGTGCCGACTGGCAGGTGCCGCTGTCGGGGCTGCTTAATCTGGATGATCCCAGGGCAAAGGCGGCCGGCTTGCAGGATCGTCCCGAGCCTATCCAGGTGTATCTGCATGTTCTGCGGCATCCGCGCTATGGTGTGTTTCTGGTGGATACCGGAGTCTCGGCGCAGTTGCTGGCCGACCCTGCGGTTTACGGTATTGGCGGCATGCTGCAGCGGGCGATGAATTTTGCGCAATTGCAGCTGCGCCAGAGCACCGAAACGGTGCTGGCAGGGCTGGGTGCGCCGGTGCAGGGGGTGTTTCTGACCCATCTGCATCTGGATCACATCAGCGGCCTGCCGGCCATCGACAAGACTGTGCCCGTGTACACCGGGGCTGGCGAGGCAGATGAGCGTTACTGGCTGCATGCCTTCGTCCAGGGGGCGAGTGATGCGCTGCTGGCGAACCGGCCCGAGCTGCGGGAATGGGAATTTGCCAGCGGGGCGGATGGCCGGCCGGCGGGAGTGATCGATGTGTTTGGCGATGCTTCGGTCTTTGCACTCGCCACCCCCGGGCATACCGCCGGCAGCACGGCCTATCTGGTGCGCACACCAGAAGGACCGGTGTTGCTTGCCGGCGATGTCAGCCATACACGCTGGGGCTGGGAAAATGGCGTGGAGCCGGGCGATTTTAGCCGCGATCTTCCGGGCAACCGCAGCAGCCTTATGGCCTTGCGGGCGCTGGTGGCACGGCATCCGCAAATCCGCGTTCGCCTCGGGCATCAGCCGTAATTGACGATGGTGTATAGGCTGTCAGGCACCAAAAATAAGGACGTGACAGCCTATACCCCTAAGTATGGCGGCGTGGAAAGCAAAAAGCCCAGTCCGAGGACTGGGCTTTTCAACTTGGGGTGGCTGATGGGGCTCGAACCCACGACAACAGGAATCACAATCCTGGACTCTACCAACTGAGCTACAGCCACCGCTGAAACCGGTGCGGCATTATAACGATGCCGGCGTTTTTTGCAACTTGTCAGGCTTTGGCGCACCCGACAGGAATCGAACCTGTAACCTACGGCTTAGAAGGCCGTTGCTCTATCCAGTTGAGCTACGGGCACGTACTGGTTATTTAGGCTGGTCTGGTCGGGGCGGTGGGATTCGAACTCACGACCCCCTGTTCCCAAAACAGGTGCGCTACCAGACTGCGCTACGCCCCGAACAGAGGCCGAACTATAGCGTCAGCCGCCGAAGCTGGTCAACCCCCTTTTTGCATTTTGATTGAGTCGGCGCGGCAAAAATGCGAAAATCCGCGCCAATTTTCCACCGATATTCATCTTTTACGGAGTGCACCGATGACCGCCCAAATCCTTGACGGCAAGGCGATTTCCCAGGAACTGATTGCTGGCGTTCGCGCCCGGGTCGATGCCCGTGTGGCCGCTGGCAAGCCGGCCCCCCAGCTGGCGGTAATTCTGGTGGGCTCCGACCCGGCCTCGCAGGTGTATGTCGGCAACAAGAAACGCCAGTGCGAAAACGCCGGCATCCGTTCGCTGGCATTTGATCTGCCGGCGGAAACGTCCGAGCAGGAATTGCTTGATCTGGTAGCGAAGCTCAATGCCGATGAGGATGTGGACGGCATCCTGGTGCAGCTGCCGCTGCCGAAACATCTGGATGGCGACAAAATCATCGAGCTGATCGACCCGAACAAGGATGTCGATGGCTTCCATCCCTACAACATCGGTCGTCTCACGCTGAAAATGCCGTTGCTGCGCCCGTGCACCCCGCGCGGCGTGATGACGCTGCTGGAAAAAACCGGCATCGATCTGGTCGGCAAGGATGCCGTAGTGATCGGCGCTTCCAATATTGTCGGCCGCCCGCAGGCGCTCGAGCTATTGCTGGCGCGTGCCACCGTGACGGTGTGCCACAGCAAGACGAAGGATCTGGCTGACAAGGTACGCGGTGCGGATGTGGTGGTGGCCGGCGTAGGCATCCCCAACTTCGTGAAGGGGGAGTGGATCAAGGAAGGGGCGGTGGTGATCGATGTGGGTATCAACCGTCTGGAAAGCGGCAAGCTGTGCGGCGACGTCGAATTCGACACCGCCAAGGAGCGCGCCTCGTGGATCACCCCGGTGCCGGGCGGTGTCGGCCTGATGACCGTGGCCACGCTGATGCAGAACACCATCGACGCTTGCGAAAAGCGCCGGGGTTGATCATGGCTTACCAGTTTGCAAAACCCTTCCTCTTCATGCTTGATGCCGAAAAGGCGCACCACGCGGCACTGAAGGGGCTGAAGGCGCTGCACAGCGCCAATCTGCTGCGTGCCACGGTCAGCCAGCCAGCGGCCTGCCCGGTGACCGTGATGGGGATCGAGTTTCCCAATCCCGTTGGGCTGGCGGCCGGCCTGGACAAGAATGGTGACTATATCGACGCGCTGGGCGAGCTGGGTTTCGGCTTCATCGAAATCGGCACGATTACTCCGCGTCCGCAGCCGGGCAATCCCAAGCCGCGTCTGTTCCGCCTGCCGGAGGCCGAGGCCATCATCAATCGCATGGGCTTTAACAACGACGGTGTCGACGCGCTGCTCGAGAATGTAAAGAAGGCCAGGTATCGCGGTGTACTCGGCATCAATATTGGCAAGAACTTCGATACCCCCATCGAGAATGCGGCCGATGACTATCTGGTCTGCCTGCGTCGCGTCTACGAGCATGCCAGCTACGTGACCGTGAACATTTCCAGCCCGAATACCAAGAATCTGCGTCAGCTGCAGCAGGCCGACGAGCTGGGTGGCCTGTTGGGCAAGCTGAAAGCCGAGCAGGAAACACTGGCGCAGCAGCATGGCCGCTATGTGCCGCTGGCGGTGAAGATCGCACCGGATCTGGATGGCAACCAGATTCAGGACGTCGCGCGACTGCTGATCGAACACCGCATCGATGGCGTGATTGCCACCAACACCACGCTGTCGCGGACCGGCGTCGAGCATCTGCCGCACGGACAGGAGGCGGGCGGTCTGTCCGGTGCGCCGGTGCGCACCAAGTCGACGCATGTGATCCGCGATCTGGCCGAGGCGCTGGATGGCGCGCTGCCGATCATCGGTGTGGGCGGCATTACCGAGGGCGAGCACGCGGTGGAAAAGATCAAGGCAGGCGCACAGCTGGTGCAGGTGTATTCCGGCCTGATCTACCGTGGCCCGCATCTGGTGCACGACTGTGTCGAGGCGCTGCTGCCGGTGATGGCGCGCTGAGTCGCGATCAAGTTGTAAGGTTGAAGTGGTTTATCGGTTATTTGGATAGATCGCAATAATATTGCTGGAAGTGTGGATATGGGCGGATAATTCCGCCCTGTCTGCGTGATGCCCGCAAAGGGCGCGGTTGAGGCCATGGATTTCAGTCATTATGTCTTGCTGCTGATCGGCGCGGTGCTGGTCAACAATGTGGTGCTGGTACGCATCCTCGGCCTGTGTCCGTTCATGGGCGTGTCGAAAAAACTCGAAGCCTCGATCGGCATGGGCCTGGCGACGGCCTTCGTGCTGACGCTGGCGTCAGGCACCTCGTGGCTGATCGATCAGTTGCTGATCGTCTGGCAGCTTGAATACCTGCGCACGCTGGCGTTCATTGTCGTAATTGCCGCCATCGTGCAATTCACCGAGATGTTCATCCACAAGACCAGTCCGGTGCTGTATCAGGTACTGGGGATTTATCTGCCGCTGATCACCACCAACTGTGCGGTGCTGGGCGTGCCGCTGATCAATTCCAGCGTCAAGCACGGCTTTGTCGATTCGCTGGTATTCGGCTTCGGTTCCGCGCTGGGTTTTTCGCTGATCCTGATTCTGTTCGCGTCGATCCGCGAGCGGCTCGAAGGTGCCGACATTCCGGCGCCGTTCAAGGGAACGCCGATTGCGTTCATTACTGCCGGCCTGATGAGCCTGGCCTTCATGGGTTTTGCCGGTCTGGTGAAGTAAATGAGTTTTCTGCTTGCCGTAGCGCTGATGGCCGTGCTGGCCATCGTTCTGGGGGCCGTGCTGGGCTGGGCCGCCATCAAGTACAAGGTCGATGAAGACCCGCTGGTCGACAAGATCGACGCCATCCTGCCGCAGACGCAATGCGGCCAGTGCGGCTTCCCGGGGTGCAAGCCCTACGCCACGGCCATTGCCGACGGCGAGGCCGACATCAACCAGTGCCCGCCGGGCGGTGACGATGGCGTGCGCAAGCTCGCCGATCTGCTGGGCGTCGATTTCAAGCCGCTGAATGCCGAAAACGGTGAAGAGAAACCCAAAAGCGTCGCCATCATCGACGAAAACACCTGCATTGGCTGCACGCTGTGCATCCAGGCCTGTCCGGTGGATGCCATCGTCGGTTCGGCCAAGCACATGCATACCATCATTGCCAAGGAATGCACCGGCTGCGAGCTGTGTCTGGCGCCCTGTCCGGTGGATTGCATCAGCATGGTTCCGGTGGGTGAAACCGTGCAGAACTGGAAGTGGCGTTACCCCGTGATCAAGCTGAAGGTGACTGCATGAACGCGCCCGTGAACCTGCCGGCCAATACCCAGCCGGTCTACCGTTTCCACGGCGGCGTGCATCCGCCGGAGATGAAGCACCTCTCCAGTGGCAGCCCGATTGCCGCCGCGCCCGTGCCAGCCAGGCTGGTCGTGCCGCTGCAGCAAAGCATAGGCAATCGCGCCAAATGCCTGGTGAGTGTTGGCGAGGACGTCAAAAAGGGCCAGCTGCTCGCTGCCGCTGACGGTACGGTCTCGGTGGCTGTACACGCACCGACTTCGGGACGCGTGGTGGCGATTGACGGCCAGATTGTGGCCCACCCCTCCGGCTTGCCCGAGCTGTGCGTGACCATTGCAAGCGACGGCCGTGATGAGTGGGGCGAACGTTCGCCGCTGGACTGGCGCGCCGCGCTCGAAAAGGGCGATGGCAAGACCATCCGCGACTACCTGCGCGATATGGGTGTGGTGGGGCTGGGGGGCGCGGTGTTCCCATCGCACCTGAAGCTCGGCGGCCGCGACGGGCTGGAAACGCTGGTCATCAACGGCGCGGAATGCGAACCCTTCATCACTTGTGATGACCGGCTGATGCGCGAACGCGCTGGCGAAATTGTCGCCGGCATTGCGATTGTCGCGCAGCTGCTGGCTGCCCGGCAGGTGCTGGTTGGTATCGAGGACAACAAGCCCGAGGCTGTCGCGGCCATGCGCGAAGCGCTGGCGGCCAGCGGCATTGCCAACGCGCATGTGGTGGTGGTGCCGACGCTGTACCCCTCGGGCGGTGCCAAGCAGCTGATCAAGTTGCTGACCAACAAGGAAGTCCCCAGTGGCGTGCGCTCGACCGATCTGGGTGTGCAGTGCTTCAACGTGGCGACGGTTTACACCATTTTCCGCGCGCTGGAGCATGCCGAGCCGGTCATCAGCCGGATTGTGACGCTGACCGGCAATGTCGCGCGTGCGGGCAATGTCGAGGCGCTGATCGGTACGCCCATTGCCGATCTGCTCGATTTTGCTGGGAATCAGAGTGATTCCGAGGGGTATATCTATGGCGGCCCGATGATGGGCTTCGAGCTGCCTGATACCCAGGTGGGTTTGACCAAGGCGGGCAACTGCGTGATCGCGCGCTCTGCCGCGCATTTCCCCGCCAAACAGCCGGAAATGCCGTGCATCCGCTGCGGCGAATGCGCGACGGCCTGCCCGCAGGAACTGCAGCCGATGGACCTGTACTGGTTCTCGCGCAGCAAGAATTTCGGCAAGGCGCAGGAATGGAACCTGTTTGACTGCATCGAATGCGGGGCGTGCGCCTATGTCTGCCCGTCCAGCATCCAGCTGGTCGATTATTACCGTTTTGCCAAGTCGGAAATCTGGGCTGCCGAATCGGCGAAAAAGGCTGCCGACCTGGCGCGGCAACGTCACGAATTCAAGCAGTTCCGCGAAGAGCGGGAGCAGGAAGAAAAGGCCGCACGCCTTGCTGCGCGCGCCGCGCCCAAGCCGGAAGCTGCCGCGGCGGTTGATCCGGACAAGGCCGCCAAGATCAAGGCGGCGATGGAGCGCGCCGCCGCCGCGAAGGCCAGCGCCGCACCCGTTACCGAGACCGCTTCGCCTGCCGTGAGTGTCGACGACGACAAGGCCGCCAAGATCCGCGCCGCGATGGAAGCTGCCGCTGCCAAAAAGGCCGCCAGGGCGGCTGCTGAAGCGGATGGCGAAACACCGGCTGCCAAACCAGCCGCAGCGCTGGATGAAGAAAAAGCCGCAAAAATCCGTGCGGCGATGGAGGCGGCCAAGGCGCGCAAGGCTGCTGCCGAGGGCTGTGCGGCAGAAGCTGTCGCTACGCCCGCCGAGGCCAAGCCGGCTATCGACCCGGAAAAGGCTGCCAAGATCCGCGCCGCCATGGAAGCTGCCAAGGCCAAGAAGGAAGGCCGCGCACCGGCTGTGACCTCTGCAGCGGATACTCCTGCAGGGGATACGGCGCTAGCCAACGATGATCAAGGCGTGGCTGCTGATACCCCGGTAAAGCCCGCGATTGATCCGGAAAAGGCCGCCAAGATCCGCGCCGCAATGGAAGCCGCCAAGGCCAGGAAGGAAGGTCGTGAACCGGTTGCCGCGCCGGTAGCAGATACCCCGGTAGGGGATGCCGAGGTAACCAATGATGAACAGGGTGTAGCTGCTGATACCTCTGCAAAGCCAGCGATCGATGCGGATAAGGCCGCCAAGATTCGCGCGGCCATGGACGCCGCCAAGGCCCGCAAGGCGGCCAAAGAAGGCGGCGAGGCATGAGCGTACTGATTCTGCCGGGCTATTTTGGCTCGGGCCCGACGCACTGGCAAAGCCGCTGGCAGGCACTCCACCCTGAGCTGATCCGGGTCGAGCAGCGGGATTGGCAGCAGCCCGACTGCGCCGAGTGGATGGCCGTGCTGACAACGGCCGTGCAGGCGGCCGCAGCACCGGTTTATCTGGTCGCGCATAGCCTGGGCTGCCTGCTGGTGGCCCACTGGGCTGCACAGCACGATAGCGGTAAGGTCGCCGGCGCGCTACTGGTGGCGCCGCCCAATCCCTGGCGCGATGATTATCCGGAAGCCTGCATGAGCTTTGCCACGCTGGAGCTGGCGCAATTGCCCTTTGCCAGCCTGGTGGTGGCCAGCCGCAACGATCCCTATGCCGGCTATGATTTCGCCGAAACGGCTGCCGCCGCCTGGGGCGCGCAGCTGGTCGATGCCGGCGAGGCGGGGCATATCAATGCCGAATCAAATTTGGGCGACTGGCCGCAGGGCTGGGCGCTGCTGGAACAATTGCAAACGCAGTCCGTGATCAAGTGATGGACCAACGATGATTACTTCCCCGTTTTTTGTAAAACCGACACCGCTGCAGGTAGTGATGCTGAAAGTCGCCGCGGCACTGCTGCCGGCGATTGCCGTCTATGTGCATGTGTTCGGTATCGGCATTCTGGTACAGCTCGCCCTGGCCACCGCGACTGCGCTGGCGACCGAGGCGGCCTGCCTGAAGCTGCGCAAGTATCCGCTCAAGCCCTTCCTGACCGATGGTTCGGCGATCGTCACAGCCTGGCTGCTGGCCTTGTCGATGCCGCCACTGGGCGGCTGGTGGATGGTGGTGCTGGCAACTTTTATTGCGATTGCGCTGGCCAAGCATCTGTATGGAGGCCTGGGGCAGAACCCGTTCAACCCGGCGATGATCGGCTTTGCGGTGATGATCGTGTCCTTCCCAGCCCAGATGTCGCGCTGGGTGGCACCGCTGGCGCTGCC
Source organism: Chitinilyticum piscinae (assembly GCF_015223195.1). Lineage (GTDB taxonomy): Bacteria > Pseudomonadota > Gammaproteobacteria > Burkholderiales > Chitinibacteraceae > Chitinilyticum > Chitinilyticum piscinae. The sequence continues at coordinate 197,485 of NZ_JADFUA010000006.1, forward strand.
GGCGGTGGATCTGGATGCCGGCGACCAACTCGCCTACATCTTTACCGGCAGCCTGCCCGACGGGCTGAGCTTTGACGCGATTGCGTCAGCCACGCCGCTGGATACGGTAAAGACCGCGCTGATCCAGCATGGCAATCTCGGCGAGGTGCTGCACGGCTTGTTGTTCAGCAGTGGCGGGATGCTGCCCAGCCAGATGGGCTGGATTGCACTGGCCTATCTGGCCGGCGGCCTCTATCTGTTGTTCAGCCGCATTATTCCGTGGCAGACGCCGCTGTCCTTCCTCGCCGGTCTGGGCGTGCTGGCCGGTGGGATGTACGCGTATGACCCGAATCACTACACCTCCCCGTTATTCCATCTGTTTGGCGGCGCGGCGATGCTGGGGGCCTTCTTTATCGTGACCGACCCGGTCACCGGCCCGACTACACCGCGTGGCCGCCTGATTTATGGCGCATTGATCGGCATTCTGACTTACTGCATCCGCGTGTATGGCGGTTACCCCGACGGCGTGGCCTTTGCCGTGATCATCATGAATATTGCCGCACCGTTTATCGACCAGTACACGCAACCTGCGGTCTTCGGTAGAAAAACGAAGGGAGCGAAAGCATGAAAACCATGCTGAAAAACAGCACCCGCGGCGCGCTGACCCTGCTCGTCTTTGCCGTGGTATTTACCGCGCTGATGGCCGGCACCTATGCGCTGACCCGCAGCATCGTGCAAAAAAACGAGCTGGACGCCAAAACCGCGCTGCTGGCGCAGGTATTGCCCAAGGGGAGCTATGACAATGACCTGCTGGCTGCCGCGAAAACGCTGGCCCCAGTTGATTGCCAGCGGCTGAATGTCGAGGCCGGTTGCCAGCTGTATCTGGCGAAAAAGGGTGGGCAAGCCGTGGCGGCGGTGATCGAAACCGTGGCGCCCGATGGGTATTCCGGCAAGATACGCCTCTTGGTCGGCGTGAACCGCGATGGCGTGGTGCAGGGCGTGCGCGTCATTGCCCACAAGGAAACGCCGGGGCTGGGTGACTATATCGACGCGGCCAAATCGGCATGGAGCGAGCAGTTCTCGGGCAAGAGCCTGTCCAACCCGACGGAGAATGCCTGGAAGGTGAAAAAGGACGGCGGGGCTTTCGACTACACCGCCGGCGCAACCATCAGCCCGCGTGCGGTGGTCAAGGCCGTCCACAATGTACTGGGTTTTGTAAACGGGCAGCGCGCCAACCTGTTTGGCGCGTGAACGGAGAAGCACGATGAGCATCATGAGCTGGGCCGACGCCAAGGCCATCATTCACAACAGCATCTGGAAGCAGAACCAGGGCGTCGTTGCCATTCTGGGCATGTGTCCGGTGCTGGTGATGTCGAACAACATCATCAATGGCGTCTCGCTGGGGCTGGCGACCAGCCTGGTGATGCTGGTCTCCGGCGCTGCAATTGCCGCAATCCGCGAATTCGTGCCCAATGAGCTGCGTAGCCCGATCTTCATCCTGATCATTGCCGCGCTGGTGACGATGGTTGATCTGCTGATGAATTCCTACGTGCACGAACTGTACGTGGTACTTGGGATTTTCATTCCGCTGATTACCACCAACTGCATTGTGCTGGCGCGTGCCGAGGCGTTTGCCTCGAAGAACAGCGTTGCGCATTCGGCGCTCGACGGCTTTTTCATGGGTATTGGCCTGACCATCGTGCTGGGGATTCTCGGTGCGGGACGCGAACTGCTGGGCAAAGGGACGCTCTTGTCCGGTATTGATCTGGTGTTCGGGCCGGCCGCCAAAAGCTGGGTGATCCATGTGATTCCGGCGGAGATGCATTACCAGTTCCTGCTGGCCATCCTGCCGCCCGGCGCATTCATTGGTCTGGGTTTCCTGATCGCCGGCAAGATGGCGCTGGATCGTCGCGCGGATGCCAAGGCGAAACTGGCCGCCAAGCCGGCTGAGCCGGTGGGCTTTTCCGAAGGGCAGAGCCACTGCTGACGCAGCACATGGCTGCGCCCCGCCTGCCGCGGGGCGAGTTGTTTCTAGCGCTGCTTGCCGGCCTGTGATTCCTGCAGACCCAGCGCCAGCCAGCCGGCGAGCCCGATTCTCTGCAGGGTTTCGATATTGCGGCCGTAAATGGCTTCGGGATCGGGAAAGGCTGCCACCGCGCGGGCGATCGTGGCTTCACGCAGCAGATGCAGTGTCGGGTAGGGCGCGCGGTTGGTGTAGTTGCTGATGTCGTCGGGCTCGGTGCCGTCGAACTGATAATCCGGGTGAAAGCTGGCGATCTGCAGGATCCCTTCCAGCTCGTGTTCGGCAATGGTGTCATCCGCAATCGCCAGCAGGTCGGTAAAATCGGCGAAATCACCGAATAGCGTCGGATGGATCAGCAGGGTGGTGTCGATTTCGTCCGGGTTGGCGGCGGCCAGCAACGCCAGCTCGCGATCCAGTTCTTCCAGAAAGGCGTCGAGATGGCGTGCCGAGGAAACCACGATGCGCACCTGGTTTTTCACATAGACCGACTTGGCAAAGGGGCAGAGATTCAGGCCGATCACGGCCTGCTCAAGCCAGTGGCGGGTTTGCTGGATGACGTCGTCGTTTGACATGGCTGGTGATCGCTTGGAAACAAGCCCGCTACTTTACTATGTAATCGCGCCGCGGATGGCGGCAGCAGGAAGAGGCTACACGCGATGAACAAGGAAACCCGCCGCATTTTCTACGCCCGGCTGGCCGAGCTCGACCCGAATCCGACGACCGAGCTGCATTACACCACCCCGTTTGAATTGCTGACGGCCGTGCTGCTCTCGGCGCAGGCAACCGATGTCGGCGTGAACAAGGCGACCGCAAAGCTGTTTCCGGTGGCAAACACGCCGGCCGCGATTCTCGCGCTGGGGCAGGAAGGGCTGGAGTCCTACATTGCCACGATCGGCTTGTACCGCAGCAAGGCAAAACACCTGCTGGAAACCTGCCGCATCCTGATCGAGCAGCACGGTGGCGAAGTCCCGAATGATCGCGATAGCCTGGAGGCGCTGCCCGGCGTCGGGCGCAAGACCGCGAACGTGGTGCTGAACACGGCGTTCGGCGTGCCGACCATTGCGGTCGATACGCACATCTTCCGTCTGGGCAACCGCACGGGGCTGGCGCCCGGCAAGGATGTGCGCGCGGTGGAAGACAAACTGCTGAAAGTCACCCCGCCGGAGTTCCTGCTCAATGCGCATCACTGGCTGATCCTGCATGGCCGCTATGTCTGCAAGGCCAGAAAGCCCGAGTGCTGGCGTTGCGTGGTCAACGATGTGTGCGATTATCGATCAAAGCAGCTAACGCCGCCGAAAGGATTCTGAGGCGGAGCTTGCACGCCGGAAACGGCGCCGGGACTGTTTGTGCTCTACACTGGTGGAGTTGATTCAGTCATGGCAGGAGCCCATGTCCGCTACCGAAACCCGTCCGGTACTGCCCGGCCGGGCTGCGTTCATCGTTAGCCATTATCGCCTGATCGTCAGCGGCATCTATCTGCTGGCGGCGCTGGTCATGATTCCGCCAGCATGGGTGAGCATGCGCGAGATCGATCGCGATATCCGTTCCCTGGCGCATGAGCGCGGCACCGCCCTTTTTCAGATGGTCGAGCTCAGCCGCGAATGGAATGCCCGACATGGCGGGGTGTATGTGCCGGTGACCCCGGACATGCAGCCCAATACCTATCTGCATCATCCGCAGCGCGACATCACCGATCAGAGCGGCCGCCAGCTGACACTGGTAAACCCGGCCTATATGACCCGGCAGATTGCCGACTTGGCGGCGGCGCGCGAAGGCGTGCGCTTTCACCTCACCAGTTTGCGGCCGCTGCGCCCGGGCAATGAGCCCGATGCGTGGGAGGCGTCCGCCCTGGGGCGTTTCGAGCGGGTGGAGGCGAGCGAGCAATTTGATTTCCTTCCCGATGGGGCCGCCGGATTGCCCGGACCGGTCTACCGCTATATGGCGCCGTTACACGTCAAGCAGGCCTGCATGCGCTGCCATGCCGCACAGGGCTACCGTGTCGGGGATGTGCGTGGCGGGATTTCCGTAACCATTCCAGCCAAACGGCTGGAGGTGCTGGTCAGTGAACGCAACCGCCAGATCTGGCTGCTCTTCGGGCTGGTCGGTTTTGCGCTGGCGGGCCTTGGACATCTGCTGATCTGGCGTGCCCGCGCCGCGCTGCAGCATGTCGCCAGGATTCATGCCGATCAGGAACAGCTGATTGCCGAGCGCACCCGCGAGCTGTCGCAGGCGGCCGACGAGCAACGCGTCGCTGCCGCTGTCTTTGACAGTGCCACGGCAGGGTTGATTGTCACCGATCCGCAGGCGCATATTCTGCGGGTCAACCCGGCCTTTTGCCGAATGAGCGGGTATTCGGCGGCCGAGCTGATCGGCCAGACGCCTGCACTGCTGCGCTCTGGGCGGCATGATGCCGCGTTCTATGCGCAGTTGCGCGAGCAGTTGCAGCGGGAGGGCAGCTGGCAGGGCGAGTTGTGGAACCGCCGCAAGGATGGCGAGCCCTTTGCGGTCTGGCTGGCCATCTCGACGATTGCCAGCGGCAGCACCGGCGAGTGTTTTGTCGGCTCGTATACCGACATCACCAAGCGCAAGGAGGCCGAGGCCATCATCCTGCACCGGGCCAACCATGATGCACTGACCGGGCTGCCCAACCGCAGCCTGTTTGCCGACCGGCTTGGCACGGCGCTGGCCCTCTCGCGGCGGCATGGCAGCCAGCTTGGTCTGCTCTTCATTGATCTGGATGGGTTCAAGCGCATCAATGACACACTGGGGCATGCTGCCGGTGATGAATTGCTGGTGCAGGCTGCGCAGCGCATGCAGCAGTGCGTACGCGAGGTTGATACGCTGGCCCGGCTGGGGGGGGACGAGTTTGCCGTTATTCTCGGCTCGCTGCGGGAGGAGCATGAATGTGCCGAGGTGGCCGAACGGCTCAATCATGCGCTGGCACGGCAATTCGACCTGATGGATGGCAGTGTGCGGATTGCCTGCAGCATCGGCATTGCATTGGCGCCGCTGCATGCCACTACCGAGCTCGAGCTGCGCCGACTGGCGGATATGGCGCTCTACAAGGCCAAGGGGCGGGGTGGCAATACCTGGCAGATGACCATGGCGGGCGGAAAAAAGCCACCGCGGACGGTGGCTGACAGGTAGATCTGAGGAGAGATGAAGAGGTAACGCGTTACCTGCATGAGTTAATTGTGCATGGTGTAGCAAAGAGTGTCCGTGAACTATTACCGCTCGGCGCAAATGGCGGGATACTGCTGACTGTATTGCCCCATGACTGGCACAATCAAAGGGTTATAGGTTGATACCCATAAAGAATGCGACACATTGATCTGAATGCCGATCTCGGTGAAGGCTGCGGGCTCGATGCCGCGCTGATGCCCTGGCTGAGTTCCGCCAACATTGCCTGTGGCGGGCATGCCGGAGATGCTGACAGCATGCGCGAAACAGTCGCACTGGCGCGCCGGCATGGGCTGACCATCGGCGCCCATCCCTCCTATCCGGACCGGGCCGGTTTTGGCCGCCAGCCGCTTGCCATGCCAGTGAGTCAATTGCAGCACAGTCTCGAGAGCCAGCTCGCCGCCCTGCAGCAGATCGCTGCCGCGCAGGGGGCTCGCGTGGCCTATGTGAAAGCGCACGGGGCGCTGTATAACGCGGCGATGCAGGACCCGGAGCTCGCCGAAGTGCTGCTGGATGCCAGCATCCGCGTGCTGGGGGCGCCGGGCATCATGGGCTTGCCCGGCTCCTTGCTGCTGGATCGTGCGGCTCAGCGCGGGTTGCCGGTGATACGCGAGGGCTTTGCCGATCGCGCTTATGAACAGGATGGCACTCTGCGTTCGCGCCATCTGCCCGGTGCGGTGCTGGACGATGCAGAAGCTATCGCCCAGGCCGAGGCCTTTGTGCTGCATCAACAAGTACGCAGTTTCAGCGGCGAATGGGTGACATCCCGCATCGATTCGCTATGCCTGCATGGCGACAATCCTGCTGCAGTCCGGCTGGCTCAGGCGATCCGGCTGCAGCTCGAAGGGCATGGCGTCGGCATTAGTTCTACTGTGTAAATTGTTCGACGCAATCTGGCGCTCGGGCGCGCATCATAACAATGACATTGGCTTGAACTGGAGGAGGCTGCATGCTCGCCCAACATCCCCGCGGCTTATATCTGCTGTTTGCCACAGAAATGTGGGAACGTTTTTCCTATTACGGTAACCGTGCGCTGCTGGCGCTGTTCATGATTTCGGCGCTGTCGTTCGACAAGCAGTTCACCGCCGCGCTTTACGGGCAATACACCGGGCTGGTGTATCTCTCCCCGCTGGTCGGTGGCTATATTGCCGACCGGTTCTGGGGTAACCGCCGTTCGATCATGGTGGGTGGCCTGCTGATGGCCGCCGGGCAGTTTGCCTTGTTTTTCGCCGGCTCGGTCTACCAGAATCTGCAGCTGGCCGTGCCGCTGTTTTACTGCGGATTGGGGTTGATCATTGCCGGTAACGGCTTCTTCAAGCCGAATATTTCCAGCATGGTCGGCCAGCTCTACCATGCCGGGGATGCGCGCAAGGACGCCGCATATACCATCTTCTACATGGGGATCAACCTGGGTTCCTTCCTTGCTCCGCTGGTCTGTGGCACGCTGGGCGATACCGGCAACCCGGCCGATTTCCGCTGGGGCTTTCTGGCCGCCGGTGTGGGTATGCTGGTGTCGCTGCTGGTGTTCGGCTCTCTGCAACAGCGCTATCTGCACACACCGGATGGCACGGCGATCGGGCTGCCGCCCAGGCGCCTGAGCGCCGAGGAAAAGCGCCAGGTCGATCAGTCGCTGACGACCATCGACCTCGACCGCATGCTGGTGATCGGCGTGCTGTCCTTTTTCGTGATTTTCTTCTGGTCGGCCTTCGAGCAAGCCGGCGTGTCGCTGACCTTCCTCGCCAGTGAATCGACCGACCGCACGATCTTTGGCTGGACCATGCCGACGTCGTGGTTCCAGTCGCTCAATCCGGTCTTCGTGCTGCTGTTTGCTCCGGTACTGGCGCAGCTGTGGGGCTCGCTGGCAAGGCGCGAACGCGAGCCGGCTTCGCCGACCAAGATGGCGATCGGCCTGTTGCTGCTGTCGGCGGGCTTCCTCGTGATTGCGCTGGGTGTGCGCCAGATCGGTGACGGCGTGAAAATGTCGATGCTATGGCTGGTGGCCATGTACTGGCTGCATACGCTGGGTGAGCTGTGTCTGTCGCCGATCGGGCTGTCGCTGGTCAACAAGCTGGCGCCGGTGCGCTTTGCCTCGCTGCTGATGGCGGTGTGGTTCCTGGCCAATGCGGCGGCCAACTGGTTTGCCGGCATTCTGGCTGGCTTCTATCCCGAAGCAGGCAGGCCGCTGCCGGTGTTCATGGGCTGGCAGATCAGCAATCTGGCTGACTTTTTCACCCTCTTTGTCGTGATGGCGTTTGTGGCCGGCGCCGTGCTGCTGCTGCTCACCGGTGTGCTGCAAAAGCGGATGCACGGAGTTCGCTAGGCACGTATCTGGCTATAGCCATCGTGTTATAAAGACTACGGAGTGATAGGTGGTCGTGTATAAAAGCCGCAACAGCTGTTGCGGCTTTTTGCTGCCCGCTATTGGCGGGATGCGCTGCTTTGTCGTTCCCAGGCGCTGAGAATCTGATCCAACCGCCTAGCCTGCTCTTCCTGTTTGGCAAGAAGCTCGGCCATGCGTTTCTGCTGCCGCTCACTCTCAGCCAGCATGTCATTGGAGCGTTTCAGTTGCTCTTGATAGGCGCGCATCTGCGTTTCATTCGTTCCGGACGTGCTACCTGGATCCGTCAGGAAGGGGCGAAAAACAAACGCATAGATCAACCAGATGCACAGCCCCTAGGTGACGCCGCGCCCAAGGCTGGCGAGCATGCGCAGTAAGAGCGAAGGTGGTTCGCCTGGTGAATCACTGACTGGGGTGTTTGGTGCTGCATAGGGATTCGGCGGCTGCTCCATGCGCGGCCCCGGGATGAATTTGCCCGATGCTTGCTCAAGCCGCCATAGTTGGTCAACGTGCGGTAGCATTGCTGTTGTGTTCGCGGCATGAAAAAAGCCACCCGCTTGGGTGGCTTTCTCCGAGTCTGATCATGCTATTCCTGAGGTTGCCCGCCTTCCTGCCAGGGCATTGGAACCCGAACGCCATTGAGCACGAAGGAGCCACCCGAGAGCGTGGCTTTCGCCGACAGGACGCCCTTGTCTTCCAGCAGCAGTTTCTGCTCGGTCAGCTTGGCGATCTGGCCTTCGACAAATTGGGTCGCGAGGAAATCGATGTCATCCTGATTGGCTTCGCTGTTGAGGCTGCCCAGCATCGCGCGGAATTGCCAGATGGCAATGGTCTGCGCGGCCTTGCGCGGTACGGCGAAGTCGGCGCTGGCCTCCAGGCGCTGGAAGAACTGCACGCCATTGTTCAGGTCTTCGGGCTTGAAGCCCTTCAGCCCGACGCCGCCGGCAAAGCGCAGTGCCCCGTCGGGCATCTTGACCTCCAGTTTGCGGATGGCCAGATGCGGGTCGTGGGTGAGCAGCGGCATCCCTTCGGTTTGCGCCAGCTTCATCACTTCTTCGGTAAATTTCTCGCGGGGCAGCTGTTTTTTCTGCAAGGCCGTGAAGGAGTCTGCAACCTTGGCCAGGGTTGGGCCATGCAGGTGTGTGGCTTCGGTCTGCAGGATGGCCGGACCATAGGGCTGCTCGTCCAGCACCAGCTTTTGCAGGCCGATGTCGGCGGTGGCGTCGATGAAGTCGCCATTTTCCTTGATCAGGCCGGCGTAGGTGAGCTGCTCCAGACGCAACTGCATCGGAGCGCCCTCCAGCAGTTTGAGGTCGAAGGCCCCGACACTGGCGCTGGAGGTGCCCAGCATCACACCGGTCTTGCCCCGGCTGTTGTCGAAGACGACCTTGACATCCTTGAGGCTGGCCTCGAAGACATTTTTGGCCTGACTTTCCAGCAGCGGCGCGGCGGCCTCGAATTTCACGCGATTGAAATCGCCGCCGTAATCCAGCGTGGCATCCAGCCCGCCCCATTTGGCCTTGAAGCCGGATACGGCTTCCGAGTAGTCAAAGTCGGGGATGCGGATTTTCATCACGCCGTCGTCATTGAAGGCAATGCGGTTTTCGATCTCGATCGGCGCCTTGTCGCCGAAGAACTGCTTGAGCAGCTTTTCGGTTTCCGGGCTGTACTTGATTTCGGTCGTCACCACGGCCTTGTACGGCGTGGGATTGAAGCGCCCCAGGAGTGGCAGCGGGCCGTGCTGGATGTGGTTGATGAAGGTGAATTCCAGCTTGGGTAGTTGCTGGCCTTCGCGCTCGATCAGGAAGGCATACATGCCGGGATCGAGCTGCAGGGTGGTGCTTTCCGTCGAGCTGAACCAGCCCGGCGTGTAGCTGTGATTCTTGACGATGAAGTAGGGCAGGCTGGCGATCCAGTCGTGCTGCTTCTTCATGGTGGCCTGGATGGACTGGCCGGCGTACCAGCTGCCGCCGAGGTAGGCGATGGCCAGTGCCGCGGCGGTGCTGCCTGCAGCGATCAACAGTTTGCGTTTCACTCGTTCAGTGCTCCAGGTAGTGCGGTGGTAAGGCAGATCAGCGCCCGGTGGGCGCTTGCGCGTGCAGCACGGCATGCACGGCAACAGCGATAGCATATAAGACTTGAGGCACAGAGCAAAACAGGAGAAATGCCGCTGTGGCGCTTTTTCCCGTTTTGCTGCTGTGCCTCGTCAGGATGAATCATCCGGGCAGGTATGCCGTCAGACTCAGATGCGGCGCGCGAGTTCCTCGGCAATACCCAGATAGGTAGCTGGAGTCAGTTCCTTCAGGCGGACTTTCTCGTCGGCCGGGATGTCCAGCCCGTCGATGAAGACGGCCAGCGTTTCGCGGGTGATGCCGCTCTTGCCGCGGGTCAGCGCCTTCAGCTGTTCGTAGGGGTTGGCTACCGCATAGCGGCGCATGACGGTCTGGATCGGTTCGGCCAGGACTTCCCAGTTGGCGTCCAGATCTTTCAGCATGGCATTGCGGTCGGCCAGCAGCTTGTTCAGGCCCTTCAGGCAGGACACGTAACCCAGCAGCGAGTAACCCAGACCGACACCCATATTGCGCAGCACGGTCGAATCGGTCAGGTCACGCTGCCAGCGCGAGATCGGCAGCTTCTGGCTCAGGTGGGTCAGGATCGCATTGGCGATGCCCAGATTGCCTTCGGAATTCTCGAAGTCGATCGGGTTGACCTTGTGCGGCATGGTGGACGAGCCGACTTCGCCTTCCTTGACCTTCTGCTTGAAGAAGCCCAGCGAGATGTAGCCCCAGACGTCGCGGTTGAAGTCGACCAGGATGGTGTTCACGCGCGCGAAGTTGTCGTAGAGCTCGCTCATGTAATCGTGCGGCTCGATCTGGATGGTGTACGGGTTGAAGGTGATGCCGAGGCTTTCCACGAAGCGGCGGGCGAAGCCTTCCCAGTCAAAGCCCGGGTAGGCCGACAGGTGGGCGTTGTAGTTGCCCACGGCGCCATTGATCTTGCCCAGCAGCTCGACCTGTTCGATGCGCTTGAACTGGCGTTCCAGGCGGTAGGCCACGTTGGCCAGTTCCTTGCCCATGGTGGTCGGGGTTGCCGGCTGGCCGTGGGTGCGGCTCATCATCGGGGCGTCGGCCAGTTCGTGCGCCAGCTCCTTCACCTTGGCAATGATGCCCGCGAGTTGCGGCAGCAGTGCCTGTTCGCGTGCACCCTTGAGCATCAGCGCGTGGCTGAGGTTGTTGATGTCTTCCGAGGTGCAGGCGAAGTGGATGAATTCGCTTGCGGCGGAAACTTCGGTATTGCCGGACAGGCGTTCTTTCAGCCAGTACTCGACTGCCTTCACGTCGTGGTTGGTGGTGCGCTCGATGGTTTTGACTTCCAGCGCATGTTCCGGGCTGAACTGAGCTACAACCGCATCCAGTTCGGCAATGGTCGCGGCGGAGAAGGGCTTCACTTCAGCAATGGCCGGCTCGGCTGCGAGTGCTTTCAGCCAGGCCACTTCAACGGCAACGCGGTTCTTGATCAGCGCGAATTCGCTGAAGTGCGGGCGCAGCTCGGCAAGCTGCTTCTCATAGCGGCCATCCAGCGGGGACAGCGCGGTCAGTGCGGAAAGATCCATGGCGACTCAAGTCCAGAACAAGGCAGAACAAAAGCGGAATTCTACCTGAAAACCGCAGGCGGGACAGGGATGGTGCAGGTTGCATGGCGCCTGCACGGGATGAATGGTCCTCTCGCTCAAGTCTGCTGCCGGTAGCGGTGGCTGCAGAACCGACGCAGGCGGCAAGCCTGAAGGTATGTGCCAGCAGAGCCTTACTGGATTGACGTTGCGGTTGCTATTGGCATGGGTATGCCACAGACATGGAGTGCGCCCGGCCGGTGATGCGACGTTCTCTTGAAGCCGAGTGCGCGTTTTGTCTTGTAAGTTTTGATTGTAAATGAGAATGGTTGCTGATAGCATTCGAGTATGATTCTCAATAACAGAACATCTCTTCCGGCGAATGCGGGTTGCCTGTTGCTAATCGCAGGGCTGCATGCCGCTGCGCTGTATGCCCTGACCCATCTGCGGCTGGCTCCGCAGTCGCTGCCGCCGCAACCTATCGTGCCCATGCTGCTGGCAATGGGGCAGGAGGCCCCGCGTCCGCCTGCGCCCCTGCCCTTGCCTGCCGTCAAGCCGGTCGTGAAACCGCAACTCAAGGCTCGCGAAGCATCCATTCAGCCGCGGCAACCGGCGGCCATGGCTCGCGAGGCCGTCAATCAGAACAGCCTTGCCAGCCTGACCGTGCAGCGCGCCGAGGCGCCGGTGGCAGAAGCGGCACGTCCATTGACGGACAGGGCGCCTGCTGCACCGGCTGCCGCAGGCGATGCTCGTCCGGTCGCCGAGCGTGTGGCGCCAAGTTTTCACGCCAATTATCTGAACAATCCCCGTCCCCCGTACCCCCCGGCTTCGCTGTCGCTGGGTGAGGAAGGGGTAGTGATGCTGCGGGTCGAGGTTAGCGCGCAGGGTGACGCAGCCAGTGTCGAGCTGGCGCGCAGCAGTGGTTTTCCCCGGCTGGATGCGGTTGCCCAGGCAACAGTGCGCCGCTGGCGCTTCGTGCCGGCGCGTGTCGGTGATGAGGCTGTGCCCGGTACCGTACTGGTGCCGGTGAATTTTTCCATCAAAAAGGCTTAAGACGATGAATCTCGCCCTGGTCCTGCAGTCCGGTGATCCGGTACTGGTGTCGACGTTTTTTCTGCTGGTGCTGATGTCGGTAATCAGCTGGTTCGTGATTGTGCTGCGCGTGCGGCATTCGCTGCTGACCGGGCGCCGGCAGCGTCGCTTCACGCGCCTGTTTTGGGAGGCTGCCGACTGGCAGGCCGCCACCCGGCTGGCCGCCGAACATGATTCGCCTGCTGCGCGCATCGCGTGCGCCGGTGGCGAGGGGTTGCAGCACTACACCTCCCATCAGGCCGGCAGCCTCGGCAAATCGGTATCGCTGGACGATTATCTGGTGCGCAAGCTGCGTAATCATCTGCAGCAGGAAACCGGCCAGCTCGAACGCGGGCTGACCTGGCTGGCCACGATTGGTTCGGTGGCGCCCTTTGTGGGCTTGTTCGGCACGGTCTGGGGGATCTACCACGCGCTGCTGGGGATTGCAGCTGCGGGCAATGCTTCGCTGGATACCGTGGCCGGGCCGATCGGCGAGGCCTTGGTTGCGACGGCTGCCGGGCTGGCAGTCGCAATTCCGGCGGTGGTGGCTTACAACGCCTTCGTGCGAATCAACCGCCGTTTTGGACAGGAGCTGGATGGCTTTACCCACGACCTGCATGCTCAGTTGCTGACGGAGGCTCATCATGGCGTTCGGTAGTTTCGGCGGACCGGAACAGGCTCCGATGGCGGAAATTAATACCACGCCGCTGGTCGACGTGATGCTGGTGCTGCTGGTGGTCTTCATTATTACAGCACCGGTGATGCATCACGCCGTCAAGGTCGAATTGCCTAGGGCTACCGCTGCGAAGCAACTGGCGCAGAAGCAGACAATCCGGCTGGCGATTGCCGCTGATGGGGCTCTGCAGTGGGATGGGCAGGCGGTGCTGCAAACCGAACTGGATGCACGCTTTGCCGAGGTATTCAAGCGCGATCCACTCACCGAAATCCATGTGTTTGCCGACAAGGCGGCCCGTTATGACGCGGTAGCCCAGGCCATGGCGGCGGCCCAACGCGCCGGCCTGAGCCGGATCGGACTGATGACCGCCGGAGGCGCTTGAGTGACGCTGTCCTGTACCGAATGAAACGGGCGGGGAGATTCCCCGCCTTTTTTTACTCTGGAGAGAAAACGATAATGAGAAGTAGTGGCAATAAAAAAGTGGTGATCCGGCATCTGGCGCGCTTGCCGGCGGCAATGGCACTGTTTGGTGTGGTCGCCGCCCAGGTGCAGGCGGAAGACGCGGTTCTCGATACGGTGCAAGTCACCGGTGAGGTCGTCCGGGATCCGCAGGGTACTGCCCACACCTACAGCGCACCGACCGTGAGCGTAGGCCGCAGCAAGGAGGCACCGCGTGATGTACCGCAGTCGGTCACGTCGATCACCCAGCAGCTGATGCAGGATCAGGATGCCAATACCCTCAAGGATGCGCTTCGCAATGCGGTTGGCGTAACCTTCAATGCGGCCGAAGGCGGAGCCAGTGGTGACGGGGTGCGGCTGCGGGGTTTCAATACCTCGAATGACCTCTATCTGGACAATTTCCGTGATGCGGCGCAATACAACCGCGATACCTTCAATCTCGATCGCGTCGAAGTCCTGCGTGGTTCGGCGTCGATGCTCTATGGTCGTGGCTCGACCGGTGGTGTGATCAATCAGGTCAGCAAGACCCCGTTCTTCAGCAACTGGCATGAAATCAGTGCAACCCTTGGTACTGATGACTATTACCGCATCGAGGCCGATCTGAACCGCAAGCTGAGCGAGAACGTCGCCGCACGCCTGAATATCATGGGGCAGGAAGCCGGCAGCTTCCGTGAAGGTGCGGAGATGAATCGCTGGGGTGTGGCACCAAGCCTTGCCATCAAGGCTGGCGAGAAGGCACGCATCAATCTGTCCTACCTGCACTACGAAGAAGACAATGTTCCGGATTACGGAGTTCCTTACTATGAGGACAAGCCCTTGGGGCCGGCCAACCGCTTTTATGGCCTGAACAAGTTCGATTATGAGAAAACCAAGTCGGATGTGTTTACTGCAGACATCAGTTACGACATCGCGCCGGGTGTATTGCTGCGCAATATGACCCGCTATGGCGAATACGAGCTGGATCTGTCGTCATCGGCACCGCGCCTGAATCTTGATAGCACCGGAGGCGTTCTGACGGATGCGACCGAAATCAAGCGCAACCGCAAGCTGCGCATGCGCGATCAGGATATTCTGGCCAATATCACCGAGCTTAGCGGCAGTATCGATACCGGTGCAGTCCGGCATCAGCTGTTGGCGGGTATGGAGGTTAGCCGCGAAAGCCTGTTGACGACTGCGCGCAAGTCGGATTGCGAGCTGCCATCGGCTACCTATGGCAATCCTGACCCCTTTCAGTCCTACAGCTGCGATGCGGTGCACGTATCCGGCTATTCCGATCTGAGTGCCGATACGCTGGCCTTTTACGCGCAGGATACCATCCAGTTGTCGCCCGTTTTCAAAGTAATTCTCGGTGCCCGTTGGGACAAACTGAGTATCGAGTTTGATCAGCAGCCCGAGGCAACCGCTAGAGACAGAAAGGATAAAGTCTGGAGCTATCGCGCAGGCTTCCTATATCAGCCCGATGCCGTGCAATCCTACTACGCCTCCTATGGCACCTCATTCAACCCATCGGCCGAGGCATATTCACTCGATGCCCGTGGTACCAATACGCCGCCGGAGAAAAACCGCAACTTCGAAATTGGCGCCAAATGGGATTTGCTTGATGGTGACCTGGCGTTGCGGACTGCCATTTTTCGCAGTGAAAAAACCAATGAGCGAGTCACCGACATTGAGCCGGGCGGTGAGCCTCAGCCATATCTGTTGTCTGGCAAACGCCATACCGATGGTATCGAGCTGGAGGCGGCCGGTCGTCTGACCCGTCAATGGCAACTCTTTGGTGGCGTGGCCTTGATGGATCCGGTGCTCGATAAGGTTGGCCCTCAGGATGATCCGCAGTGGGAAGGCAATATGCCGGACAATGCGCCGAAATATACGGGAAATCTTTGGACGACTTATCAAGTCGACAGTAACTGGAAAATTGGCGGTGGATTTACTGCGGTCGGCAAGCGCTACACCAGTAAGGAAAATCTCACTTACCTGCCATCCTATGTTCGCACTGACCTGATGGCCGAGTGGACGCATCGGGATGTCTCGCTGCAGCTCAATATCTATAACCTGTTTGACCAAGACCATTACGAAGGTCTGTATCGTGGTTTTGCCGTTCCGGGAACCGGCCGTTCGGCGCGACTGACGGCGAAGTATTCCTTCTGAACCTTTTAACCAAAAGCCCTTGGGGTTGATAGGGGTATGGGTATGCCGGTAGGCCGGCATGCCCGCCCGATGGAGTTGCCATGCTGCTGCATATTCCCGGTGTCCTCGACGCCGAAACCGTCCGCGCTTGCCGGACACGACTGGATCGGGCAGGCTGGGTCGACGGACGCATCACCGCCGGCAGCCAGTCGGCCAAGGTGAAGCAGAACGAACAGCTGCCCAATGATGACCCGCAGGCCGAGGCCGTGCGTGCGGTGATTCTGGCTGCGCTGGAGAAAAACGAGCTGTTTTTCTCGGCCGCGCTGCCCAAGCGCATTTTCCCGCCGTTGTTCAACCGCTACGGGCCGGGGCAAACCTTTGGCAATCATGTCGACAACGCCTTTCGTCGCGTGACCGCCACCGGCGAATGGGTGCGCAGCGACCTGTCGGCGACGCTGTTCTTTGCCGAGCCCGAAGAATATGACGGTGGCGAGCTCATCATCGAAGATACCTACGGTCTGCACGAAGTGAAGCTGCCGGCCGGGGACATGATCCTGTACCCCTCGTCCAGCCTGCACCGGGTTGAGCCGGTGACGCGCGGCACGCGCGTGGCCTCGTTCATGTGGCTGCAGAGCATGGTGCGCGACGTGGGCGAGCGCCAGCAGCTGTTCGAGCTCGATTGCGCGATCCGCCAGTTGCGTACCGAGCAGGGCGATACGCCGCTGGCCGTGCAGCTGACCGGGGTGTACCACAACCTGCTGCGCCGCTGGGGCGAGGTGTAGCGCGGCTGCGGCCAGAGGCCGGTAAGCAGGCAGACGTGATTTAATGGGCTCCTTCAGTAGAGTTCTGCTCCGTCTATTCCAACTTCCGGATCGGGGTCTGCGCATTCCCAGTTACATTCCCAGTCAAGCGTTGTCAGTCCGGCCGCCAGACTGTTCAGCCGTTCGCAAAGAGCGTCAAAGGGATAGGAAGGAGGTACATCGATCGCCAGCAGTCTTGGTGCGAAGCGTTCGACCCGCAAGCCGTCGGCAAGCAATTCATCTTGTAATGACTGCGCCTGGGTATGTGCCAGCCCAGCGGTACCGGCGAAGCGGATGCGCAGTGTCCGGTGGCCGGACTTTCGCACAATGCGATTCAGAAACAGGCCTTCCCCATCGTCATCGCTGCTACAGCACACCACGTCACCGTAGGAGAGGTTGTAGCAGAAGAACGGCACGCATTCGATCCGGTATTCGCCAGCACCTGCTACGCTGGCCGGCAGGCTTTCCACTTCGGCCGGCGTGGCCAGTAAGGCGATGATCCGTACGGTCTGAAAAGAGGGCGAGTCTTTCACGTTTGACCCCAGAAGCCATCTGGGTAGACCTGCAACTTCAACGCCGGTGCGGTGAATTGCGCGGCAAAGCACAAGGCCTGTTCCTGCTGAGCAAGGATGATGCCCAAGGCTTGCTTTCCCTTTCTATTTCACCCCGGCTGGCAGATAGGAGCGCAGCACGGCCCGCACACCTTCCTGGCGGAAACGCTCGATCAGGAGCTTGCCAGCCTGCTGTTCGGCTTCGCTGGCTTGCCAGTTGACCGCATCGCGCAGACTGGTGGAATAGCCCTCGCGCGGTGGTACGCTGTTGGCCAATGCCCAGCTTATCGCCCAGTTTTTCTTCACTGGCGGGCGCCCTTCATGGAAAAAATAGCCCAGCAGTACGTAGCCCTCGGATTCCTGCTGTTCGGCCGCGGCCAGATACAGGCTCAGCGCCTTGGTGGTGTCGACCTTGCCGGCCTGGCCATGCTCGTACATCTGGCCGAGATACGTCATCGCCAGCGCATTGCCTTTGGCGACACTGGCCTGGAAATACTTCAGGGCCTTGGCTGAATTGCCTTCCTTGAATGAAGCGTCCATGCCTTTCTCCAGTTCCGCATCGCCAGGGGCGGCAAACGCGGAGCTGGTGAGCAGCAGAACGGGGAACGCGGTGAGCAGGGCAAGTTGGCGCAGCATGGGAATCAGGGGAAATTGAAAGAGAGGCGGACTGTTACACGGGCTGGCTACGCTGACAAGCCTTGTATGAAAGGCCCGCGCAATTCGATCATTCCGCTGTGGCCGTCAACACAGTTCTCCAGCGCCGACTCCAATCTCGCTCCCGATTCTCGCTGGGCGTGGTGCTTTGGTGCAGACACCATCGTCATGGCATCGAATGGTGGCAGGCACGGATACCAGTTGCCCGCCCTGCTTGGCCCAGATGCTGTTGTGTCTGCGGGATCAAGGGGGCTTTGTTGTGAAGTTAGCGGGATGAAGTGGCGTTTGTATGGGTATGCTTATGTATTCTTTGTGAAAAAAAGCTGTTTAGCTGTATAGGCTTACGGGTATTTGTTGCTGTCCTCCTGATGCATCGCCTTGCGCACCGCGCGTACCGCCAACTGTCCGGCTTGGGCAACTTGCGGGTGTGGATGCTGACGACAGCGCTCGGCCAGCGGTAGCAGTTCTGGGGCAGGGCGCAGGCAGATGGTGCGTGCCAGTGCTTCGCCCAGATAAAAATCCTCGTTGGTGGCCAGCGTATTCAGCCAGCCCTGATCAGCCTGCTCCAAATCCAGCGACGGTAACAGTGTCGTCAGCAGGGTGCTGTCGTTATCGTGGTGCTCGGCGCCCTGCAACAGGGCTTGGAGTGCCGGCTGATCGGGTGCGAGGGGAGCCTGGGCGGGGTGTAGCTCAACCAGCGCACACCCCGCCGCGATTGCCTGCGCCAGCAGTGTTTGCCACTGAGCCGGGCTCTCCGCGACCAGCCGGCTCTCGCCGTCATGCACCAGATAGAGGACGCACCCTGCCAGCGCCGGATGACGCAGCAGCAGGTGATGTTCCGACGTACCGGTGTCGTCCAGTACCAGTGCATCCAGCGTGCGCACCAGAGGATGCCAGGCGAGGGCATCTGTCAGGACTTTGGCCCTCGCAAACGGCAGCAGAAGACCGATTGGTGTTGTGTGGTTCATGCAGGCACGTTCCGGATGGCTGGCGATTACGCAGATGGTGGGGCCGAGAGAGCATGCTCATCGCCCGGCATGCGTGCGGGGCTAAAAATCGCAAACCGAGCCGAAAATGTCTTCGATGTCATCATTAACCTCGGTATGCGCAGCCAGCATGCAAAAAGCGCTATAGGCGTCATCACGTTCGCAAGTTTCCAGCCCCGGTAGTTTATTGAGCACCTGCCCGAAGACAATCAGGGCTTGTTCGATCTCGGCGGCTTGCTTGGCTTTGGCTATGGCCGCCTGAGCGATCCGGTAGGCTTTGGTAGCCGCCTTGGCATTCTTGGGTGTCCAATCCGCAAAAGGCAGGCCATATTCGGTTACAAACCAGTCCGGCTTCCGCAGCTGCGTGGCGCTGAGTGAAATGCATGCTTGTTCGCCAACCGCTTTCAGGTGGCGTCGATGCCATGCCCGCAGCGCTTTGCCAGCGACTTCGTCGACATTCCAAGCCAGTAGATTGGTGAGCTTCGGCCAGCTTTCTGGCGCCGGTAGCTCGCTGAGATCATTCATAAAACGCAATTGCAGACTTTCCAGTCCAGTTAACTTGGCCAGCTCGCCCAAATTGGCGATCGCGCCATACAGGGATAATCGGCTTAACTGAGGCAGCTTCAGAGCGCTAGCTGCATCAAGTGGCTGGCGCAATGGTTCATTGAAAAGAGTCAAGTCGCGCAAGGAGAGAAAATTGTCCAGAAGCGGTATCACCTGTGGAGGTCCTTGGCGGTCTGTGTCGGGGGCCAACGCCAGGGAACCGCTATATTCGGCAGCGTTGATCGCCGTGAATTGACTCAGATCACCGCTGAGGTGGAGATAGGTGGCGGCTGGCAACCTGATGCGCAGCGCAATCCCTTTGGACAAATGAATTGAAAGCCGCTGAATGTTTGCCGCACTGGCATCAATCTCGCACGAGCGTGTTGGAGTCCAGCTCAGTGATTCGATGACGCGCTGTTCTGCCCAGGCAAACACGCCGGTATCGCTGCCAACATAGTTCAACCAGCGTGGCCAGGGAGAACCGGCGGGTACGGTGAAGGGGGTCAAGCAATCCCAGTTGATTGGGTCATCGGCATTCACGCGCAAATCACAGCGGTGTTTGCATTGCTCTGCCGGGGCTATGGTCAGCGAACCCAGCCCAGCTTCCCTGATTAGGGTATGGCTATCGGGACCGGTGAGGGATAGTGGCTGTCTTGTTTCATGTTCAAACATACTCAATTTCCATGGCGTATCGAATAGGCGAATGGTGATCCAGGTGTCGATCAGCCCTGTCCAGGTGATATTCCTGCTTGGGTTGCTACCAGCCACTGTGTGGCCAGCGCTTCAACCCAGTCGTGCCAGCTGGCAATGCCCTCGATTTGCAGCAGGTAGTCCGTGCTCTGGCCGTTGTAGCGGGCTGTCCAGCGATATACCGGGTGTGGCTGCAAGCGTGGATTGCAGTGGCTGCCAGAGAAGACCAGCAAGTGTCCTGTCTCGCGATGGCAGAGCACTTCGCCGCCATCGGCGGCATGCGCCAACACCAGCCAGCTGCCGTCAGCAAAACGGGTGTAGTTCTGCACGGTTTCGCCGTCATTGCCGCGGTCGTCCTGATTGGCGAAGGCATCGTCATAGTCTTCAACCCATAGCAGCGTATCGAGCGGAGTATCGGAAGCAAAAAAGACAAAATCCTGATTGAGCGCGAAATTGTCGGCCGGGCTGCCATCCAGTTCGCCCGCGTTGACGATGCCCGGGCACAAGCGGATACCACCGAGAACCTCAAGAAGCAGCTGTTGTTCGGGCGAGAGCAAATCCTTATCGGGGAGGGCAATGTCCTGTGGAGGGCAGCACGTCCAGCATACCCAGGCCCCGCTGTGCGTTGTCCATGCCAGTAGCCTGATCTCTTTGTGCTGGTCATCCAGCACAAAATCCGTTACGCGCGCCCGATCCAGCAATTCGGCCAACCGGGGAAAGCGGCTGACGAAAACCGGCGGATAGGGCAAGCCCTGACTCAGGCTGGGGCGCATGTCTTCCAGCGAGTAGCCGTGCAGTTTTTCGCGCTGGCGAAAAATGGCGAGATCCGGAAAATTGCCCCACAAGGGATTATCCAAGCTCAGCCTCCGGTTTATGACCAGTTGAACGTTTGCAGCGCAATGCGCAGGCCCGGGTGATAGAAGAGCAGAATCAGTGCCCCGTAGTCACCGTAATGGCTGGCGTCGACGCTGCAGACGAACTGGAAGCGTTCACCGTCCGGTGTCATCGGATACACATCATCACGGTCGTCGATATTCACCGGGACTGCTTCGCGCCGGCCCATGCAGCACCAGTTGTCGTAGGCCGCCGTGCCGCCCAGTTGCTCGACGAGCGGGAAGGGCTCGTCCGACCACGGGCAGGGCAGACAGCCCTTGGCCAGATATTTGGCTTTGCGGTCTTGGTAGCCCCGCTCGGTTTTGGCGTAGTGGTGGGCCAGTTGCTGCTGGAAATTGCGCAAGCTCGCCTGCCCGGTATCGTCGGTGCTCAAATCGCATTCCAGCAGGAAATAGCGCCAGTCACCCAGCCAGTGATAGCGCTGCGCGTCATCAACGCAAAATGCCAGCCAGTTGTTCTGCACGTAACCGCTGTGATACTCGCCAGTCTGATCACCCACCTGGCCATCCAGAGGTTCATACGGATTGACCACGTGCAGCCAGCCTTGCCAGCCTGGATTGACCGCCGAAAGATCGACCGAGACGAGCGGCATCAGATGCTGGCGTTGTCGCGCCACTGGCTCGGCAAAGACCTGCTCGTCGGGCGGATAGATGCGCAGAAAAGGTTGCGCGTAGCGGATGTGCTCGATCATGGTGCGGCTTACTCTTTGGGCAGGATGGTTGTCACCACCCAATTGGCATCCTTCAGCTCGTTATGCCAGTGCCAGAGCAGTGTGCTGATGTCATCCGGGCCCATCATGGGGTAGAGCGGGAAGTAGGCCTGCAGCACCGGGCGTTGCTGCTTGTCCAGCTGCATGCGGCCATAGCGGCCCTTGAGCAGGTTGTGTTCGTTGACCACGTTCAGCGTCACCGCCTTGCTGGCGGGCCAGCGGGCGGTAAATTCTGCCTGCTTGCAATATTGCTGCGCCTTGCAGCCGCGCAGCGTGATCTGATAGGGCATGCTTTTGCGGTTGACCAGAATGACCGGTTGCCCCTGCGCGTCTTCTTCCTGGGTAACCGCGTCCTTGTCGGGCCCAATCGCCCGTTCGATGGCCTCTGCCATGAACATGCGCGGCGTGATGCCGGTTGCTTCTTCGGGCAGAGCCTGGCCGGGCAGGATGGCGAGGATGCAGAGGGAGGCGAGGAGGACTGATCGCATGAACGAACCTTGGCAGTCGTGCAAAAAAGGCGCCACTGGCGTAGCTGGATACGGGCAAGGCTGAAGCTTATACCTTGGCTGGTTGAAGCTGACAAGGTTTGTTGGTTTTGTGCGCAGTGGTATGTCGCTACCGTGTGTGAGCCAGGTCACAGGCGGCTACGCCGCGCACTGGAAAAGGCAGGGGGGCACTTGACCGTTGCCGCCAAGGCGCGACATGTATCTGGCGGGGGTAACTTTCTCAGCTAAGCCCCAGATCTTTCACAAAATGCGAATCGGGCTGGATGCACTGTATCTGAATGCCGATTTGCTCACTGCTTAGCTTGATTACTAGTTTCCGTCTTACTGATCGCACAATCATTCAATTTTTTGGTGACTTACTTGATATGATCGTGAATGTCGTTGATGAATAGACCGAGAATTTTTCCTTTTGTCAGGCCTTTGTTGGGGTGCCCAAGATCTTGGCGTATTGCCAGTAGTAAGTTTTCGATGTCAAACATGATGGTAATCCCAGAGGACTCACCTTTTATGCTGTTGTTTCTGAATTTGAACCAAGCATCTATTACATCGTCAGCTCCCCAGACAACTAAATTTTCAGTAAACGAAGCCATTTGCTTAATCATGTCTTCCTCGCTAAGCGGAGGTAAGCCAAGCTTGTCCGAGAAGGTTATGCGGAAAATGAATTTAACCATGTCCTCATAAAATGGAGTTTTCTTTTCTCGATGTTCTTTCGCAACAATTGCTCGAAATTCAAGACGTTTTGCTACTAGTATTGAGGCTACCGATACAACCACAGTAGCCGCTGCAGCAATAATTCCTGCTCCGATCGTTGGATTGATTTGCGAGAAAGCAGTCCAGAGTAACTGTAGCAATTTAAAAAATCCCCAGATGGTTAATCCAAGAATACCAATACTGAAAGTGATGTGAGCTAATTGTCTGGTCTCGGATCATAATTTACCCATCCGCAGTTGGCGACTCTATCTGGCACGTTCGGTTTTGGGTACGCTCTGCATGTCGATCTCCAGGTCAGGCCAATGAATCTCCGTTTGCACGGGCGCG
>NZ_JADFUA010000007.1 GCF_015223195.1 Chitinilyticum piscinae
ATTTGTTAAAGATCGTTGCCCTGACGCCGCCAAACTCGCTAAACTCGTCGTTTCGCTTCGTTTGTTTCGCTGCGTCAGCAGCAGAGAGGCCGAACTATACGGCTCAACCCTCAAAGCGTCAACACCCGCAGCACGAAAAAAGCCGCATAAATCGATAAGCGGCTGTTTCTTAAGACAACAAATCAGGGCTTGGCTAAATCACGCGCAGTAAAAAAGGCGTCGGAGAAGAATTCTTCTTCAGGCAGACCCCGCGCGACAAAGTGTTTGTATGCCGCCTCCACCATCACCGGGGCACCGCAGGCATAGACCTGATGATGCGCCAGCGAGCCGAAGTCTTCGAGCACCACCTCATGCAGGAAGCCGGTTCGTCCCTGCCAGACATCTTCCGGCGCCGGCTCGGACAACACCGGAATGAAGGTGAAATTCACATACTGCTGCTGCCATTGCCCCGGCAACTGCGGCATATAAAGATCCGCCAGCGTACGCGCACCCCAGTAAAGAATGATTTCACGCTTGATACCCTTATTGAAGGCATGCTCGAGAATGCCCTTGATCGGCGCAAAACCGGTACCGGTAGCCAGGAAAATGATCGGCTTGTCACTCTCCTCACGCAAGAAAAATGACCCAAGTGGCCCGGTAAAACGATAGATCTCCTTCTCCTGCATCTCGTTCCAGACGTAATTGGAGAACTCGCCCCCCGGCACATTGCGGATGTGCAGTTCAAGATACTCGGCAGCATGCGGAGGATTCGCGATCGAGAAACTGCGCTTCTTGCCTGTTTTGGTGTGAATATCGATGTACTGTCCAGCCAGAAACTGCAGACGCTCGGTGGTTGGCAGCTTCAATGACAATACCGCCACGTCGTGCGACACCTTGTCAATTTTCTGCACACGACAAGGCAGCGTCTTGATCTGGATATCTTTGGTCGCCGCGATTTCGCGGCACTCGATGGCGACATCGGTCTCGGGGTGCGCACAACAAAAGAGCGCCCAGCCATGCTCGGCCTCGAATTTCGAAAGGGCCGAATCCGAGTGACTATCGTGCTGCACCTCACCGGAAAGCAGCTTGCCCTTGCAGGCGCCACAAGCACCATTCTTGCAGCCATAGGGCATATTGAAACCGGAACGCAATGCGGCATCCAGCAAGGTCTCGCCGTCACGAACCTCGATTTGCTGGCCCGAAGGCTCAATGGTAAGTTGCTTGCTCATACTCGATATACTCTCGCAATGGCGCGCAGCGCCAGACACCGGAGACCCAGCGATGCGCAAAAAACGTCTACTGATAATCGGCTGCGGCGATGTCGTACGCAGAGCCCTGCCGTGGCTGAGTCAGCGCTTCCAGCTGTTTGCACTGGTTCGCAGCATCGAGCAGCCTGCATTGCGTGCAGCTGGAGTACATTTGCTGCACGGGGATCTGGATGATCGCACTAGCCTGAAGCGGCTGGCCGGCCTGGCCGATTACGTGCTGCACTCAGCCCCGCCCTCTGCAGAGCACCCCGAGGATTTGCGTACAGTCAGACTCTGCCAGGCGCTAGGCCGCCCACGCCGTAAGGGAATGGTATCACACCCCCCCCGGCATGCCGTCTACATCAGCACCAGTGGCATTTATGGAGACTGTCAGGGTGCACGGATTGATGAAACCCACCCCGCCGAGCCTGAATCCGCCCGCGCCAAGCGACGGGTGAGTGCCGAGCGTACGCTACGTCGCTGGGCACAGCGACAAAGCATCCAGCTTGCCATCCTGCGCGCACCGGGAATCTATGCGGAAGATCGACTGCCGCTGGAGCGACTGTTACGCGGAACGCCGGTGTTGCACCAAGCCGAAGACAGTTTCAGTAATCATATCCATGCTGATGATCTGGCGAAAATCTGCTGCCTGGCGCTCTTTCGTGGCAGGCCATTGCGCAGTTACAACGCCAGCGACGACTGTCCGGTCAAAATGGGAGACTGGTTCGATGCTCTGGCTAACACTTATCAGCTGCCGCTCCCGCAACGCATCTGCCGGCAGGAAGCGCCCGCACTCGTCGGCACCAGTCTCTGGTCATTCATGCGCGAATCCAGGCAACTGGATAACCAGCGAATGAAAACAGAACTGCGCGTCCGGCTGAAACACCCCTGCGCACTGGATTTTGTCAAAAACGAAGGGGTATGAGCCGGAAAACCCTTTTATAAAAGGAACCCCAGGCCATACCCCTTGAACAGCAGCGAAAACCGCCTGCTCTTATTTCTTCTTGCTGGCCGCCTCGGCCTTGGCCTCGTTCAGCAAGCGGTCAATCACGTCTCCCGGCACCGCACCCGCGACGATGCGACCGTTTTCGAAAATCAGCGCCGGCGTGCCGTTGATGCCCAGCGATTCACCCAGTTTCAGGTTCTTGGCCACCGGATTCGGGCACTCACCCTTGTTATCCGGAAGCTGATTCTGGAACATGAAGCCTTTCCATGCTGTAGCCTGATCGTCCGCACACCAGATCAGGCGGGACTTGCGCTCGGCATCAGGATGAATCGACAGCGGGAAAAGGAAGGTATAGATCGTCACGTTGTCGATGCTGGCCAGGCTCTGTTGCTCCAGCTTCTTGCAGAACGGGCAATCCGGATCCGAGAACACCACCAGCTTGCGTGAACCATCGCCGCGAATTTCCTTGATGCCATCAGCCAGCGGTATCTTGCTGAAATCCGTGACGGACAACTCGGCTTCGCGTTCCTTGGTCAGGCTGATGCGCTTGGCCAGATCAACCAGATCGCCCTGCACAATGTATTCGCCTTTGGCATCGCTGTAGATGATCTCGCGCTTGTCGATGACGACCTCGTACAAGCCCTTGATCGGGGTCTTGCTGATCGAGGTGATTTCGCGGTTGATGTGCTTGCTCAGTTTGGCCTTCAGGTCCGCTGGAGGCGCACCACTGTCAGCCGCCGCCGAGCAACCGGTGGAAATCAGTGTGCCGGCCAGCAGCAAACCCAGGGCAATACGACGATGTTGCAACATTGCAATTCCTTTCAGTCAGGCATCCATGGCATGGCGGATCAGTTGCTGCTTGACCCAGGGCAGGCTGTTGGTCAGCCCCAGCCCCCAGTTGCGCAAACTCCCCAGTACCGGGTTTTCATTGTTGAAAAGCTTTTGCAGGCCATGACAGACACCCTGCATCAGCAGCACAGCTTCACGACGCTCCCGTTCGTAGCGGCGCAACACCAGATAGTCGCCAACCCGCGCGGGAAGTTCCGTTGTAAGAATACCAGCAAGTGATGCCACATCGCCAAAGCCAAGATTCACTCCCTGACCGGCGAGCGGATGCACCGTATGGGCGGCATCCCCAACCAGCGCCACCCTTGAGCGCACGATTTCGGGAACATGATTCAGCCGCAACGGAAAGGCTTGTGCCGGCGTAATCACCTCCAGATTGCCCAGCAGTCGCCCCCCTGCCGCAGCCACCTCGGCAGCCAGCGCATCCGGGCTCAGGCCCAGCAGCTCATCCTTGCGGGCCTGATTGCATGACCAGACCATCGACATCCGCCTACCCGGCAACGGCAGCCAGGCCAGGATGCCGTCGGTGCGGAACCACTGGCGCGCCAGCCCCTGTGGCGGGCGCTCGGTCGCAAAATTGGCCACCACACCAAACTGCTCGTAGGGCATGATCTTCGGCGTAATCCCCAATTGCCGGCGTACCCAGGAATTCGCGCCATCGGCCCCGACAATCAGGCTCGCACGCAGGCGGCGACCATCCTTGAGCTGCAGGGCAGCACAGGACGCATCGATCTGCAGCGTCTCGGGCTGAGCCGGGGTGATCACGGTCACGTTCGGACTATCCGCAAGCCCTTGCCACAGTGCATGTTGCAGATGGCGGTTTTCCAGAATATGTGTCAGCGTTTCGCTGCCGGCCTCCAGCGCATCAAAGCGCAGATGGGCATTGCGATCGCCCCGGATGTCCATAGCCACGACCGGCGCGACACGGGACGCATCCAGACGCTGCCAGGCGCCAATGCGCTCCAGCAGGCGCTGGCTGGCGCGACTAATGGCATAGACCCGCGCATCCCAGTCTTCGGGAACGTCCGCGACTGGCGGAGCGCCTTCCAGCAACGCCACCTGCAGCGGCGAATTCCGCAGCGCCAGCGCCAGCG
Source organism: Chitinilyticum piscinae (assembly GCF_015223195.1). Taxonomy (GTDB): domain Bacteria; phylum Pseudomonadota; class Gammaproteobacteria; order Burkholderiales; family Chitinibacteraceae; genus Chitinilyticum; species Chitinilyticum piscinae. The sequence continues at coordinate 4,113 of NZ_JADFUA010000007.1, forward strand.
CAGCGCCAACGAGCCCCCCACCAACAATGATCACGTCGAAATCAAGCTTATCCATGCCGGGCAGTTTAACAGCCTAGACTGAAACCATGTTGCTGCGCTTGCTTCTTCCCATGGCGGCTTTTGTCGCCGGCGTGGTTCTGTTGCACCAGCAGACCAGCCTGCCGGCAGCATCCAGCCTGCCACTACTCTTTCTGCCCGGATTGCTGGCCATGAGCTTGCGGCGCACGCGAATGCTCGGGTCGCTATTGCTCGCCCTGGCGCTGGGCATCTGCCATGCCAGCTGGCAGGCCAGAACTCGCCTTGAACAACGCCTGCCCGCCGCACTGGAAGGACAGACAATGGAATTGCGCGGCCGGATTGAAGGATTGCCACAGAACGCCCGCAATGGCCTGCGTCTGGTGTTTGCCCCGGATCCTGGCCAGCAGGACGGATTACCCGCGCGCATCCTGTTGCGCTGGTACAAACCTTCAATCACCCCTGTCCCCGGACAACGCTGGCAGTTCACGGTCTCGCTCAAGCGCCCGCACGGCATGCAGAATCCAGCCAGTTTTGATGCCGAGAGCTGGCTGTTGCAGGAGAACCTCGGCGCCACCGGCACCATCCGCAGCGGCACACCCTTGCAGGACTCGAGATTGTCCGCACCTGTGGATCAGCTCCGCAGCCTGCTGCAGCAGCGCATGGAAACAGCACTAGGGCACAGTGAATACGCCGGGGTCATCATCGCGCTGGCAATTGGCGAGCAGAGCGCCATTCCAGCCGAACAATGGCAACGCTTTGCCGCAACGGGCATCACGCATCTGGTCAGCATTTCCGGCCTGCACATCACCTTGCTGGCAGCACTGGCGGCGCTGGCAACCCGCAGCATCTGGCGCCGAATACCACGACTATGCAGCCGTTTCGGCGCGCCACGCGCCGCGATCATTGCCGGGGTATGTACTGCCATCATCTATAGCCTTCTTGCGGGCATGAGCATACCCACCCAGCGTACTCTGATCATGCTTTTGCTCGCGGCGCTCGCGCTCTGGCAACAGCGCCCCTGGCCCGGCAGCCTGATCTGGCTGGCGGCACTGGCATTGGTGGTCACTCTTGATCCCTTTGCCGTGCTTAGCCCCGGCTTCTGGCTTTCCTTCCTGACGGTAGGGGCACTGCTCTGGGCTGGCCTCGCCTCCCTGCGGACCGGAGCACGCTGGCAAGGCTGGATCCAAACCCAATGGGCGGCCACACTCGCCACGGCGCCCCTGCTGCTGCTGTGGTTTGGCCAGTTGCCCCTCTATTCGCCACTGGCGAACGCCATCGCGATTCCCCTTGTCAGCCTGCTGGTCACCCCCTTGACCCTGCTGGGTTTGCTCGACCCCAGCGACGAACTACTGCAACTGGCCGCAAAACTGTTTGGCTGGCTGGATCTTGTATTGCAGCAACTGGCCGCTGCGCCGCATGCCACATTGCGACTGGCCGCCCCCTCTGCCTGGGCACTACTGCTTGCAGCTGGCGGCGTGACATTGTTACTGGCACCGCGCGGGCTCAGCGGTCGCTGGCTGGGAGGCATAGCCTTATTGCCGGCACTGACTGGCTCGCCCCCACAGCCACTGGCTGACGGTGAATTTGCCGTCACCGTCTTCGATATCGGCCAGGGATTAAGTGTACAAGTGCAAACCCGCTCGCACTCGCTGCTGTTCGACACAGGCCCGCCCGGCAGTGAGCGCCTGCTTGCGAGCCAGTTTCCAACTGCACCCGATGTGCTGGTGTTATCGCACAACGACAACGATCACATCGGTGCTGCCGCGGCCCTGCTGGCGCAGTTTCCACACAGCACGCTCTGGCATTCACTCCCCTCTCATCATCCCTTGCTGGCTGGGCGCACCGTTCACAGTTGTACTGCAGGACAAAGCTGGGAATGGAATGGCATCGCCTTTCGCTGGCTGTGGCCGCCGGCCGGGTTTAGCGGCAGCGACAACGCCAGCAGTTGCACGCTGCTGATCGACAACGGCCACCAGCGGATACTGATTCCGGCCGATATGGGCCTCCCCGAAGAGGCTCTGCTGCTGGCCGATGCACTGCCCGATATCGATGTGCTGGTTGCCGGTCACCATGGCAGCAAAAACTCGACCGGCAGCGACTGGCTCGCCGCGTTGCAGCCCGAGCATGTGATCTACTCTGCCGGCTACCGCAACCGCTTCGGCCACCCGGCAGCGGCGACCCGGCAGCGCGTTCAGGCACAAGGCAGCCGGGAGTGGCGTACTGACCTGCAAGGCGCCATCCTGATTCGCGGCGGAAGGCTGCTGGAGCTCCATGCCTGGCGCGAACTGCAGCCGCGCTACTGGTACACTGCGGGGAACGCTGACTCTCCGGATGCTCCCTGATGCGCCTTTCCGCCCTGTATCACTACCCGCTCAAATCCGGCCGCGGCCAGGCGACTGCGGCAACAACGGTCAGCCCGCAGGGGCTGGCACTGGACCGGCAGTGGATGGTCGGCACGGCAGACGGGCAATTCCTGAGCGCGCGCAGCTGTCCCGAACTGCTGCTGATCGATGCCCAGGCCGATGCACAGCAGATCACGCTGACGGCCCCCGGTCTGCCGCCGGTGTCGGTACGCAACGGTGAATTCAGCGAGCAAGTCGACTGCGAGGTCTGGGGCACCCGGTTTAGCGGCTGGCGGGGTGCGGAGCATGGCGATCGCTGGCTGTCGCGCTACCTGCAGCGCGACGTGCAGCTGTACTGGGCCGGCGCCGCGCCGCAGCGGCGAGTCAAACACACCAGCGATGTCCCGCTGGGCTTTGCCGACGGCTATCCCTTGCTGATCATCGGGCAGGGCTCGCTCAACGCCCTGAATGACACCATCGGCCGCAAGCTGCCCATGCAGCGGTTCCGCCCCAATCTGGTGATCGCTGGCAGCGACCCCTACGCCGAAGATCGCTGGAAACGCATCCGCATCGGCGAAATCGACATCGAGCTGGTCAAACCCTGCGAGCGCTGCATCATGACCACCCTGGATCCGATGACCGCACACCCCGATCCGGAACAACAGCCACTACGGGCGCTGAGCAAACTGCGCCGCGGCGAAAAAGGGGTGATTTTCGGCATGAACGCCATTGCCCGCGGACACGGCATGCTGCAGGCCGGCATGGCCGTGGACATACTCGAATACGTTGATTAACGGGTATACGGCTGCAGGCAATAAAAAATGAGGCCTGCAGGGCAATACCTGCAGGCTTTTGCATTTCATGGCGGGCAATCAGCGCCGCACGCGCGCCACCACGCAATTGCCCCGCCCTTGATATTCCAGCTCATCGAAGGACATCAGCTTGGCCATCGAAATGCCGCGGCCATGGGGATCGAATGCCCGCTCGGGCGAAAATTGCAGATAGGGCTGCCAGTCGAAGCCCTCGCCCTCATCTTCGATGCGAATACTCACATAATCCGCACTGGACTCGACCAATACCCGCACCCGGCGTTCGCCGAACAAGGGATCGCGCAGCCGGTTTTCGATTTCCTCCTGCCAGCGCCCGGTTTGCAGCAACCGCGTTTTATCGCTGTAGCGGATACCCAGATTACCGTGTTCGACCGCGTTGACCAGCAGCTCGGAAATCCCCAGCGCCACGCGCTGCGGCTCCGGGCAGGTCTGGGACAGCAGCAGCGTCAACTGCCGTGCTTCATCCAGCGAGCGAAAGCTGAATTCGCCGCGCTCCAGCATGCGGTAGGCACCGACCTGCTCGGCCAGCTGGCGCTCCAGCAGTACTCGCTCGTGATGGAAACTGACCGCGGCCGACACAATCGCCAGCAACATTTCCCGCTGGAAGGGCTTGATCAGGTAGTAGTAGGCACCGGCTGCCAGGCCTTCCTGCACATTCTCAGCCGCCCCCACTGCCGTCTGCATGATCACGGGGACATGCTGCAGATCACCTCGCTGCTTGATGCGCGCCAGCAACTCCATCCCGTTCATGCGGGGCATCATCCGGTCCAGCAAAATGGCATCGAAGCCCTGCTCGTCGCTAGTGAGGATTTCCCAGCCCTGCAAGCCGTCTTCTGCCAGCACCACCTCATACCCGGCATCCTGCAGGTGTTCCGACAGAATTTCCAGATTGAAGGGCTCGTCATCAACGACCAGAACACGGCCTGCCGGCCGGCTTAAATCTGTCATGCTGTTTTCCACTTGAGTCTATCCATACCCTACCGGGTAATTACGGCACTATATCAGTATTCGCCCATCTAGCCGGCAGCTCAGGCCGGGGCTGTCGCCAATTCACCATAGAGGGCTACGAATTCCTGGGCCAGCTTGTGGCGCGGGTCGAGTGCAATCAGCGGGACCGCCTGTTCATGCGATTCCCGCACTTTCACCGAACTGGACAGCCGGCACTGCAGCACCGGTAAGCCCTGTTCTTCCAGCTCGCTGACCAGACGCACCGGCAAGGAAGCGCGCGGCTGGAACTGGTTCACCACGATGCCCTCAACCTGCAGGCGGCCGTTGTGATCCTGGCGGATTTCCTCGACCCGGGCGAGCAGCCCCAGCAAGGCATCGCGCGAGAAGGAATCGCAATCGAAGGGGATCAGGCAGCCGCTCGCGGCAATCAGCGCCGAGAGCGTAAAGAAATTTAGCGCCGGCGGCGTATCGATATATACCTCGTCGAACTGCCCATCCAGTTCATTGAGGGTTTCGCGCAGCTTGTAGATCTTGTAGCGCGCTTCCAGCTTGGCCTGCTGCTCGGCAATCAGCGGGCTTGAAGGCAGCAGATGCAGATTGGCGTGCTGAGTCGCATGAATGAATTCACGCGGCGGCTTGGCATACAGGCTGAAATTGAGCACCTGCTCGAAGAAATCCGCCAGATTCGGGCTGATTGCGCGGGCAGCCTCGCCAAGCAGGTAATGCGATGCATTGCCCTGCGGATCCAGATCGATCAGCAGCACCCGGCGTCCGGTGCTGGCGGCCACCGCGGCCAGATTGACCGCAATCGTCGACTTGCCCACCCCGCCCTTCTGGTTGAAAACCACCCGTACCTGCATATCGTGCCCCGCTACGTGTTTTCGGCAATATAGCACGGCAAGTCTGACGAAGGTCATCAGCAAAACAAGGCCCTGTTGCACCCAGGGGTACTTGAAGCGCTTTCATCCCGCCCCCATGTGCTGCACACAACACCCACCAACTCATTTTTTGACGGAGTTTTCACACCATGGCCAAGGAAACACTCGGCTTTCAGGCAGAAGTGAAGCAACTGCTGCAACTGATGATCCACTCGCTGTATTCCAACAAGGAAATCGCCCTGCGCGAGCTGATCTCGAATGCCTCTGACGCCTGTGACAAACTGCGCTTCGAGGCGCTCAACCATGCGTCCCTCTATGAAAACGACGGCGAACTCGCCATCGCAGTGTCTTTCAACAAGGACGCCCGCACGCTGACCATCGCGGACAACGGCATCGGCATGAGCCGCGAAGAAGTCATCAGCAATATCGGCACCATCGCCCGCTCGGGCACCAAGGAATTTTTCAGCCAGCTCTCCGGCGACGCCAAGAAGGACGCCAACCTGATCGGCCAGTTCGGCGTGGGCTTCTATTCGGCCTTCATCATCGCCGACAAAGTCACCCTCACGACCCGCCGCGCAGGTGCTCCGGCGACTGAGGCCGTGCGCTGGGAATCGGCGGCCGATGGCGAATTCACCATCGAAGCGGTGGAAAAGGCCGGCCGCGGCACCGAAATCGTGCTGCACCTGAAGGAAGGCGAAGACGAGCTGCTGTCCGACTGGCGTCTGCGCAGCATCATCAAGAAATACTCGGATCACATCACCCTGCCGATCCGCATGCAGAAAGCGCCTGGCTACGACAAGGACGGCAACGTCGAAATCAGTGACGAAATCGAAACCGTCAATCAGGCCAGCGCCCTGTGGGCCCGCCCCAAATCCGAAATTTCTGACGAGCAATACAACGAGTTCTACAAGCACGTCGCACACGACTTTGAAGACCCGCTGGCCTTCAGTCACGCCAAGGTCGAAGGCCGCCAGGAATACACCGAGCTGCTCTACATCCCGGCACGTGCACCGTTTGACCTGTACGACCGCGAGCGCCGCCACGGCGTGAAGCTGTACGTGAAGCGCGTTTTCATCATGGAAGACAGCGACAAGCTGATGCCGCAATACCTGCGCTTCGTGCGTGGCGTGATTGATTCCGCCGATCTGCCGCTGAACGTCAGCCGCGAAATCCTGCAGCACAGCAAGGACATCGAGCAGATCAAGTCCGGCTGCGTGAAGAAGGTGCTGGGCCTCTTGGAAAGCATGGCCACGTCCGACGAGCAGGCCGAGAAGGACAAGTACGCCAAGTTCTGGAAGGAATTCGGCCGCGTACTGAAGGAAGGCGTCGGCGAAGATTTTGCGAACAAGGACAAGATCGCCGGCCTGCTGCGCTTTGCCTCAACGCACCTCGATACCAACGAGGAAGTCGTCAGCCTGGCGGACTACATCGGCCGCATGAAGGAAGGCCAGGACGTGATCTATTACATCACCGCCGACTCCTTCGCCGCCGCGCAACACAGCCCGCACCTGGAAGTGTTCCGCAAAAAGGGCATCGAAGTGCTGCTGCTCGGCGACCGTGTCGACGAGTGGGTGGTATCCAGCCTGCACGAGTTCGACGGCAAGAAACTGCAATCCGTCGCCAAGGGCGAGCTGGATCTCTCCAAGTTCGAGGACGAGGAAGAGAAGAAACAGCAGGAAGCCGCCGCTTCTGATCTGAAGGACGTGGTGGAAAAAGTGAAGGAAGTGTTGGCCGACAAGGTCAAGGACGTGCGCATCACCCATCGCCTGACCGACTCCGCCGCATGCATCGTGGTGGACAACGCCGACATGAGCGCCAATCTGGAACGCCTGCTGAAATCCGCCGGGCAGGACGTAAAGGGTGCCAAGCCGATTCTGGAGCTGAACCCCGAGCATCTGCTGGTGAAAAAGCTCAAGAGCGAAATCGCCAGCGCACGTTTCCACGACTGGACCGAGCTGCTGTTCGATCAGGCGCAGCTGTCCGAAGGCGCCCAGCTCGACGACCCGGCCGCGTTTGTAAAGCGCCTCAATAGCCTGATGCTGAGCATGGCGTAATACATGACCACGTATTGACCTGCAGGCCTTTCCAATAAAAACCCTCAGGAACATACCCAAAGAAAACCGGCCACTGGCCGGTTTTCTTTTCCCCGCGCATGCAACTATGACGACGGAAAGTTGGGTTTCGCTTTGCTCAACCTACGCTATACCGTCACAGACCTTTTTTTGAAATACAGTAAGCAATTTGTGTGAGGCACGCGGTGCTTAAGTTGCGAACTTCTACAAGCAGTGAGTTGCCCAGGAGTTCGAGCCAGGCAGGATTCCGTTTCTGTCAGCCACGATCCAACCGTCAATCTTGCTGCCGCGCCACCAGCCGCAGGCGCACCCGCACCGCATCATCAACGCTCAATCCACCGCCCAGTACGCTCAGCGGGGTAATGCCGAATTCGCGCTGGCGGATGGTAAACAATGCCGTAGCGTGCAGCGTTTTTCCCTCGCGCTCGATGGCAACCGGGATGGTCTGGATCCGGCTGACACCGTGCAGGGTGATGTGCAGGGTGGCATCCAGTCCCCAGTCCGGGCCACTCAGCGCCAGTGATTCGATGCGGATTTCGGGGTAGCGCCCGGCATCGAGTACCCGTTCACCGAGCATATTGCGCGTAGTGCCGGCAATGGCTTCGTCATCGGGGAGAATGGCAAATTCCTGCCCTTCTTCCTGCCGAGCTTGCGGTTCGTCGACACGAAAAGCCGCTACGGGAATCCGCAGCCGGAATTGCGATTGCCGCAGATCCTCGGCCACGACGATATCGCCCTGCAGATCATTGCTGCGGATCACATGATTATGTCCCAGCCGTGCCAGCGGGCCGGCGCGGTAGACCAGCAGGCGCAATTCGCTGGCCTCGGGAATGATGGCATAGGCGACGCCCGCAGGAATGACGGCGCGGTCGGTGCTTATTGCCGCCGCAGTAGCGGGCTGGCTGAGGCTGGCAGTCGGCGTCTGGCAGGCTAGCAGCAGGCTGCAGCCGAGCAACGCCACACTGAGTGCTGGCTTCATGATTGGTTCCGGGTGTTCTGGCCGCCAAGCCTCTGGCGGAACTGTGCATAACGATCGAGAACTAGCAACTGAAATTTCCCTGCAAGGGATGGCCCTCCAGCACACGGCAACTGGCGCTGCAGGCCTCAAGCTGCAACTCGCCCCCTTGGGCAAAGCAAATGTCACAGACAATCGGGCCGGTCAGATGCCCCCCGGGGCCGAACTGTGCTTGCGGCATGCCTGCGAGCTGCAGCCGCGCTGAAACGATGCGCCCCAGCCAGTCGGCCGGCGTGCCCCGTACCTGGCTGGCCGCAAATTCGACGACAAGCCCGCGCTGCCAGCCTTCATCACCGCGGGCATCACGCAGCAAAGCGGCTGAAAAGTGCAGCGCGAGCAGGCCATCTGCGTGTTCGACTCGGGCGAGTTCGCTATCTGCCCAGATCAGCCGCATCAGCGCTCACCCTTGCCGGGGGCATAGCCGGCCTCGCCCAAGGCGCCGCGCAGGAAATCAAGCATGGGGCGCGCTGCGGCAAACGCTGAAGGAATCCGGGCGATACAGTCAGGCTGCTGGTAGGCATCCGGGGGCAGTGGCTGGCTGCAGGTGAAACTCTTCAGCCGCAACAGTTCGGCGTGCGGATGGTCTTTGGCAAAGCCGCGCGGCATGGTTTTCAGCACGGCATAATCGTCGAAACCGGCGAAATGCTGCTGGTAGGCCGGTGCAGCCAGCACGCCCTGCAGCACGTCACCGCGCGCGGCGATCGCCATGCGGATCGCTTTCAATCCGTCGGCAGGCGGCATCCACCAGCCAGCCGCGATAAAACAAGCGTCCGGTGCGATGTGCACGTAATAGCCCGGCTCGACCAGCTTGCTGCCAAAACGCGAAATACCGATGCCGAAGTTGGTCTTGTACGGAGCCTTGTCCTTGGCAAAGCGGGTGTCGCGAAACAGCCGCATCACGCACTGGCTGCCCTTGAGCTGGGGCGGGATGAGCGGATCAATGCACAACACCTCTTCAAGTACCGCAGCGGCAAATTGCTGCACGTCAAGGCGCGCCGCGTCGTAGCGATCACGCTGGGCAGCAAACCATTCGCGCCGGTTGTTGGCCGCCAGATCAGCCAGAAAGGTCATGGTCGCGGAATTCAGGGTTGTCATGCAGTCTCCTAGTGCCAAGGCAGAGCGCGAAGGCCTACGGAGATGATCACACTCGCGGCCGGCGCTGTCACCCCTGGCGAACGGCAGACGCCTCCGTGCGAACCCTGTTGTTCCGGCTTGCGGCAACCTGGTGGCAATTGCGGCGTCAGCCCGCCAGTTCGACCTGGTAGTGGTAATAGTCGCTGCGGAAATAGGAGTGCGTAAGCTCGACCGGGCGCCCGTCGGCCAGATAGGAAATCCGCGTCAGCCGCAGCATGGCCTGCCCGCTGGTCAGCCCGCACTGAATCGCCATCGCCGGATTGCAGGTTTCTGCACCGACTTCCTCGCTGGCCCGCACAATCACCAGCTGGTGCTTTTGCATCCAGTCGTACAAGGAATGCTCGACTTGCTCGGGATACGGCAGCAAGCTCGCCGGAATGCTGCTGCATTCGTAGCCGATGGCAATGTCATTGGCGAGGCGGATGCGCTCGAGCCGCGCGACACGCTCGCCCTCATCCAGATCAAGCCGCCACTGCTCCTCACGACTGGGTTCAGCCAGCTCGCGTCGCAGCCAGACCGAATTCGGCGTGAACCCGCGCTCCCGGATCAGCTCGGAAAAACCGGACGCCCGGCTGATGGGCTGGTTGATTTTGGGCGTGATCTGGTAGCCACCCCACTCGCGCCGCACAATCCAGCATTCCTGTGCCAGCAGATTGAATGCCACCTGCACGGTGGGCAGCGGCAGCCCGGCAAGCCTGGCCAACTCTTCCGGCGAAGGCAGGATATCGTCCCCCTGCCAGTGACCGGAAACCACCAGCTGCTTCAGATACAGGAAGAAGCGGATTTCCGCCGGCTTGCCGGCTTGGCCGGCGGGCAGGTCAGGCAAACTGAGTGCGGTATCGGATAAGGTCATGACGGGCACCGTGCAAGGCTACTTCGTCACTATAGAGCATCCGCGCTCAGGCTCGCGTGATGATGGTCTTGCCGATCGGCGCCAGTGCAATTCCCGCCAGCTTGAGGTGCTGCAGGGCGAATGGAATGCCGATCAGCGTGCAGAACAGGCCGACCGCAGCAAACAGGTGCCCCAAGGCCAGCCAGAGGCCCGCCAGCAGACACCAGAGGATATTGCCGATGGTGCCAAGGCTGCCGGTGCCGATGTCATCACGGCCTGTGAGCTCACGCCGGCTGACCGCCTCGCGTCCGAAAGGCCACAGCGCAAAACCGCCGATCACGAAACAGGCGCGCCCCCAGGGAATGCCGACAAGCGAAATGAAACACAGCAGGCCGGCCAGCCACCAGCCCAGCGCCAGTGGCAAGCCTCCCAGCACAAACCACAGTACATTCAGCAGCAGACGCATGGACCAGTCCTCGATCAAATTGACCGGCCAGCATACCACGCTGACAGCCAGCTTAATGCATGGCGGCGGTAATGAGTGTGCGTGGTGAACATGCCCAAGGGAGTTGCAGACGCTCGGGCGGAACCGCATCCGGTTGCCCCAGCGAACGCGCCAGCAGCAGATGCTCGCGCGCCTCGGGCAGCACATTCTTGCCCGACAAGGGCTGAAAGCCCTGGGCGGTGAACCAGGGACTGCCCCCCAGCACCAGACAACCCGAAGCCCCCTGGTGGGCGAGCGCGGAGCAGGCGCAGCGCATCAGCGCCGAGCCGATGCCGAGCTGCCGTACTGCTGGCGCGACGACCAGCGCCTGCAGCAAATGCCACTGCTCCTGAGCCGTATCGGCACTGACTGGCGTAAAGGCGATATAGCCGGCCAAGCTGCCCGATACCGTGGCCACCCGCACAATACTGAGCTGGCCCGCCACGCGCAGCGCCAGCAATTGCGGCAGCACACTGGCCGGCCAGGGGAGCGATTCGTTCAGCGCAGCCTGCAGCAGGGCTTCGACAGCTTCCCGGTCACAACTGCGTTCGGGATGAAGAATGGCGTGGGTCATTGGCGCTCCCCTAACTCCGATGCGTGCATCGTAGCTGCAAAATCGGCCTTGGCCAGCCGGCACGGCGGCCTTCCGACAGGCGGCATGAACCGCCTGTCTGCGGGGCGGTCAGCTTGCTGGCGCCGCAAGAAAAATGCGGAGTATTATCAATGGAATCAGTCACCTGCAAACGCGGAGGTGCATCATGATCAGCAGCATCGGCAGTAACACTCTGTCCCTGGCCACCCAGCGTTTCGGCGATACCGCCGGCATTGCCCAGAACAAGACACTCAGCGCGCTGGCCTCCGGCAAGCGCGTCAACAGCGCTGCCGACGATCCCGCCGCCAGCGCCATCATCGAGCAGTTTGCCGCGCAGATCGCCGGCAATAACCAGGCCGTGCGCAATCTGAATGACGGCATCTCGCTCAGCCAGACTGCCGAAGGGGCTCTGTCCGGCATTTCGGACAATACCCAGCGACTGCGCGAGCTCTCGGTCGCCGCCGGCAACAGCACGCTCTCGGCCAGTGACCGTCAGGCACTGCAGGCCGAAGCCGACCAGCTCAGCCAGGCCAATGACGACATCGTGCGCAACAGCCAGTTCAACGGCCAGCCCTTGCTGCAGGGCAACAGCTTCACCCTGCAAAGCGGCCCCAACACTGGTGACCGGCTCACGATCAACACCGACAATCTCTCGGGCAGCCAGGGGCTTGCCAGCACCCGCGGGCGGGTTGACCTCTCCAGCCCTGCCGCGGCCAGCGCCAGCATCGACGAGCTGGATGGTGACCTGCAGCGCCTGAGTGAGCAGCGCAGCAATCTTGGTGCCGTGCAAAGCCGTATCGAGGCCGGCATCGGCAATCTGCAGACCACGGCCATCAATCAGGCCGCCAGCAAGAGTCGCATCGGCGACACGGATTATGCGGCGGCGACCTCCCGGCTGGCACAAGAGCAGATCCGCCAGCAAGCGGCCAATGCCATACAGGTGCAGGCCAACGCCCAACCGGCACAGGTACTGAGCCTGCTGCGCTAAGCGGCAAGGGTTTACACCAAAAGCGCAGGTATAATCCTGCGCTTTTGGTATTGCGGCTGAGAGCATGGCGCAAAAACTGATCTACCTGGCCACTCTGGAACGTCTGGACACCTGGGTGAAATACCGCAGCAGCCTGTGCAATGACTGCCAGGCGACCTGCTGCACCATGCCGGCCGAAGTCAAGCTGCCCGATCTGGTGCGCATGGGCGTGGTTGATCCCTTTGAAGCCGAGCACGATGCCCCGAAAAACATCGCGAAGCGACTCGAAAAGGCTGGCGTGATCGAGCATTTCAACTTCAAGCAGAGCATTTTCACGCTGGCCCGCATGGCCAACGGCGATTGCCGCTATCTGGATAATGAGACCCGGCGCTGCACGATTTACGAGTTGCGCCCCAACACCTGTCGCAACCATCCCAAAATCGGCCCGCGCCCGGGCTACTGTGCCTACCGCAGCAAGCCCTGAACGGCCCGTTTGGGTATTGCCGCACAAGCCATCAACAGCAAGGCATGCAAAGCAATACCCAATAAAAACGGGAAGCCAAGGCTTCCCGTTTTGCTGATTGTCCCAAGCAGCATCAGGACAATTGCTGGATACCTGCCACCACCCATTGCTGGCCGCTATCGCGCCACTGGGTGAAATGCCACAGCTCGTCAAACGGCTGCGCCACACCACCGGTCTCCTCGCGGATCAGGCCGTTGAAACGCACGCTGGCAATCTGGCGATTCCCTTCCACGGCAAAATCCACCAGCGCAGCATCAATATTCACCACATCGGTCTGCTGAGCTGCATTGCCGCGCTCGGCCAGTTGCAGCTTGATTTCGGCAAACATTTCCGGCGAGGTGAACTGGCGCAGATCGTTCAGATCACCGCTGTCATTGGCCGCCTGCATGCGGATGAAGGTTAGCCGGGCTTCCCGGGCAAAGGCCTCGGCATCGAAACCAGCGGGCAGGGACAGCACCGGGGCAGCGGCCACAGCGGCAGCACCAAAACCGGCATTGCTGAACTGGGCAGGCACCGTCCCCGGCTGAGCAGCGGGCTGAGCGGCCTGCCAGGCAGGAGCATGACCTGCGGCAGCGTAGGGGCTGGCCTGGGCCGGGGCACTGCGGCGACTCATGATCCAGCGAATCACCATGAAGATGGCCATGCCGGCCAGCAGCATCAGGATGAAGCTGCCCATGCCCTCACCGATCCCCAGCGAGGAGAACAGTGCAGCCAGACCGAGGCCAGCCGCCAGACCAGCCAGCGGGCCCATCCAGGAGTTCTTTTTCGGCTGGGCGACGGCGCCAGGGGCTGTCTTGCCCGGCGCCGGCGCGGGAGCGGCCTGCTGTTGTGCCGGCGCCTGACGCTGGATGCCGGAATTCTTGCCACCACCGACGCGCTTGGCTTCGGCTTCGGGTGCCAGCAACCCGAACGACAGGACGACTGCAAACAGGGCAATCAGAATACGTTTCATGCGCGAGATATCCTCAAAGCAGGGCCGACATGGCCACACGGACCGATAGACCAGTGGCTGTGCAAAAGGTTCCAGAGACGGCAAATGGTGAAAACTGACACGCAGCAAACAGGCAGATCCCCTTAGAATGACGGCATGCTCACGCTTTCCAGATCCCTGCGCCCTCTTCTATCGCTGCTGCTGGCCACCCTGCTGGTTGCCTGCAGCAGCACGCCCGCGCCAGTCACCGGGCCGACGCCGGCTGGACACTACCGGGTGAAGGCGGGTGACACGCTCTACCGGATTGCCCGTGCCAACCGCCAGTCAGTAAGCAATCTGGTGCGCTGGAACGGGCTGAAATCGGCCGACGCCATCGAAGTCGGTCAGCTGCTGCGCGTGAGCCCACCGGACGGTAGTCGCCCCAGCTCCGGCAGCGCAAACACCACCCCGCGTCCAACACCGACGCCAACGCCAAGCAGCTCGCCCGCGGCCACCCCCATTCTGCTCTGGCCGGGTGACGGCGCACTGCTGTATCGCTATGACGGCCAGCGCCGCAAGGGCATCGGCATCGCCGCGACGAGTGGCAGCCCGGTCAAGGCCGCTGCCGCCGGCAAGGTGGTTTACACCGGCGACGGCATCCGCAGCTATGGCCTGCTGCTGATCATCAAACACAGCAACGGCCTGCTGACCACCTACGCGCACAATGCGAAATTGCTGGTCAAGGAAGGGCAGCAGGTCGAAGCCGGCCAGACCATCGCCCAGGCCGGCAGCACGGGAACCGATCGGATAATGATCCACTTTGAAGTCCGCCGTGACGGCAAGGCGGTCGACCCGCTCCCCTGGCTACCGGAACGCTAGACTTGGCGTATAGGGCTAAAGCCCAATACCAGCAAAGGCTTCAAGACCATACCTTGCACACAATCAGAGAGGCCGTACCGGAATGGCAATCTGGCAGCCGAAGCGGCGCGTTTCCGCCTCGAAGCCGTGCCGTGGCAGGTAGATTTCGAAACAGGGGCGATCATCCAGCTGGAAGCCACTGTCAGGCAACCACTCGCGGAACAGGGTCATCCACATGTCGCCGCATTCCTCGGGAAGTCCGAAGAATTCATACAGCGCATAGCGCCCGCCCGGCAGTTCGCGCACGGCCGCTTCGCCACCAACCGTGAAATCCGCATCAACGGCCACCGCGGCATCGTAGCGGCACTGCTCGGGTGCGGTGATGGTCGGGTCATCCAGACTGATGCCGTACATCGCCCGCCCGCCGTGCAGGCCGTGCGCGCCGCACCACTGGTTGAAGCGCTGCCAGAGTTCCCAGATACCCGGCCCGCCATAGGGGCCGGTGCGGCGCAGGTAGGCAATGCGCACCGAGGTCAGGGTTTCAATGCTGATAGCGTATCGGTCAAAGCTCATGATGGTCTCCTCAAACCGCTGCAGCGACGGCGCCGCAGTCATGCCACCATCATCTCCGTACCCTGCCGCGATGTCCTGATCCAGCTTGCGATCGACCTGACCAAACTTGCTATTGCCATGCCGCGACTTGCGCTGTGCCGCGTAGCCTTCCTTGCGCCAGGCACTCGGCGAGCAGCCGAATTGCTGGCGAAAGGCCCGCGCAAAACTCTCGCCCGAGCCAAAGCCGCAATCCAGCGCAATCGTCAGCACCGGCTTGTCCGCCTGCATCACCAGGCGCATCCCGGCAATTTCCAGCCGGCGGCGGCGGATATAGTCTGCCAGCGTCTCCCCCTGCCAGGCCAGAAACAGGCGGTGAAAGTGAAACGGTGAAAACAGCGCCAGCCCGGCCAGCGTCTCCAGCCGCAGTTCCTCGGCCAGATGATGGTCGATGTGATCAAGCACGCGGTTGAAGCGCGCGGTGTACTCGCGGCGAAACAGGGAATCATTCATTGGAAAATGCCCCCCCCTGACGTTGCAGATTCAGAGCGAGGAATAGATCAAGACGGCCACGATCAGGATTGCCAACAGCATCAGCAGGCCTTGATTACTGATTGGCTGCGTGGGCGGCATCAGACCCGGATGCCGAACCAGATAGCGCTCAATCTGCTCCTTGGCCTCTTGCAATCCCAAGCCCTGCTCAGTGCGCAGCCGCTTGATGGCGGCAATCTTGTTGCCCTTCGCCAGCTCAGCGTGCACGGCCGTTGATACCACCACATCCTGCTCTTGCATGGTCACTCCTTTTACCACTGAGGGCGAGAAATCACACACAGCCGCGTTGTTTCAGTGTCGCCCAATGCTCGGCAGGTAGCCGGGCTTTGATCGCTGACAGCGGATCGACCGCTCCGGTGTTGTCGGCATAGGCCACCACAAAATCATCCGCCAGCTTCAGCCCCGCCGCCCTGACCATCTCTTCCAGTGGCGTCATCACCTGCTTGAGCACCCGCAGCGCGGACGCATCACTTTGCTTCAACTGCATCAGCTGGGCATGCAGCAGGCAGGTCTCTTTCAGTGCCGGTTCGTCAAGCCAGTAGTCACAGCCAGCCACTTCCGCAGTTATTTCGTCAGGTGCCCACAGGTAATAACTGACGTCTTCTCCTGCTGCCAGAATGTTCTGACGGTAGGATTCGCGCCCGCAGACCAGAAACGGCGGCCAGGTGGCGGTCACATCCCCACTGGTGTAACACAGCAGCAGACAATACAGCGGCTCGTCGCGCGGCAGTCGCGCAAGCGCGTCCTGCAAAGCCGCCAGCAGCAAGTTCTGCACGCGCGCTTCAATCGATTTCAGCGTTTCGCCCCTGGGCAAGGCCAGATAGAGCAGGCGCTCAGTGGCGGGCTTGACCTCTCCAGCCGCGTCCAGATATTGCAGATCGATTCTTGCCAGTTGGCCGGCGGCGTCATAGCTGTATAGCTCACGGCAATCCCAGTGCGGTTCACCTGCCGTCCAGTTGCGCGTCACCGTGCATTGCAGGCGCTCTCCCTGATAGACATAGCGTGTCGTGAACCCGTGACTGCGAAAGTGCACCGCATACTCCAGCAATCGACCTGCGTCATAACGGGACATATCAATCGAAGCCAGCCGGTCCCCCTCGCCGCAATCGAGCCGAACGCAGCACTGAGGTGTGTGCAGGCTGGCTTGCAGGCGGTGCCCGTTCTGCGAAAACTCGATCAGAATGCGGCCGGCAGCATCCAGCCCGTGGCGGACATGCTTTTCCGGTTTGGCCTTGTCGTCGGCCAACCAGCGTGCGGGCGCCGCTCCGTACAATTCACGGGCGAACGGGGCAGCGAAACTCATGGATTCCGTCGCCCAGCGCCAGCTCACAACCTGAGCGTGCGCAGCGGCCAGCAAGCGCTCCACCTCTCCAGGCCCGGAGTAATGGGCAAACAGCCCAGCAAGCTCTTCATCCGGACTGGCTGTGTCAGCGATGTGCTCAAGCATGGCAGAGATTGCCCTCTTGGCCGACTTAGTGCTTGCCGGTACTGCCAAAACCGCCCTCGCCACGGTCGGAATCAGCAAATTCGTCCACCACATTGAACTCGACCTGCACCACCGGCACGACGATCAGCTGCGCGATGCGTTCCATGGGCTGGATGGTGAAGCTGGCCTGCCCGCGGTTCCATACCGAAACAAACAGTTGGCCCTGATAGTCGGAATCGATCAGGCCGACCAGATTGCCCAGCACGATGCCGTGCTTGTGGCCCAGCCCAGAACGCGGCAGGATCATCGCGGCCAGACCGGGGTCGGCGAGATGAATCGCCATCCCGGTCGGCACCAGCGTGGTCGCGCCGGCGGCCAGCTCCAGCGGCGCTTCAAGGCAGGCGCGCAGGTCGAGACCGGCCGAGCCCGGCGTGGCATAGGCCGGCAGATTGTCTTTCAGACGTTCATCGAGGATTTTCACATCGAGCGTTGCCATGGGTATATCTCCGTAATCAATTATCTTTAATGCTTAAACGCCATTACCTAGTCAGGTATTGGAGTTGCGCTGTTGCTGCCAGCGCGGATACAGGCGGGCGATGTGGCCGATCAGGCGCCGGGCAATGTCCATCTTCGGCGCGCGCGGCAGGCGATGCTGCCCGTCGTCATCCATCAGGATGACCTCGTTGTCATCCGCGCCCATCGCGGTCTGCACCAGATTGGCCACCAGCAGGGGCAGCTGCTTGCGCTTGCGCTTGGCCTCGCCGTACTCGAGCAGATTCTCCGATTCGGCGGCGAAACCGACGCAAAACGGCGGATTCGCCGCACAGGCCACGCTGGCCAGAATATCCGGGTTCGGCGCCAGCTCCAGAGTAAGGATGTGCGCGTCTTTCTTGATCTTGTGTTCGCTCTGGTTGAGCACGTAGTAATCCGCCACCGCAGCGACGCTGATGAAGAGGTCGCAGGCGACAACGCGCGGCTCGACCACGGCCAGCATGTCCTGCGCCGATTTCACATTGATGCGTTCGCAGCCGCGCGGCGTGGCCAGCGGCGTGTCGCCCGCAACCAGCGTGACCATCGCACCGGCTTCGGCTGCGGCACGGGCAATCGCGAAGCCCATTTTCCCCGAGCTGGTATTGGTGATGCCGCGCACGGCATCGATGCGCTCGAAGGTCGGCCCGGCGGTGATGAGCACACGTTTGCCGGCCAGCAGCTTGGGCTGAAAGAAGGCCTCGACTTCGTCGAGCAGTGCTTCAGGCTCCAGCATGCGGCCCATGCCGACTTCGCCGCAGGCCTGGCTGCCGGACGCCGGTCCGAGAATCAACGCGCCATCTTCCTTCAGCTGCTCGATATTGCGCAGATTGGGCGGGTTATCCCACATTTGCCTGTTCATCGCTGGCGCGACCAGCAGCGGGCAGGTGCGCGCGGCAGCCAGCGTGGTCAGCAGATCGTCGGCCAGGCCATTGGCCACGCGCGCGATGAAATTGGCCGACGCAGGGGCGACCAGCAGCAAATCGGCTTCGCGGGTCAGATTGATGTGCGCCATCGAATTCGCCTGGCTGTTACTGAACAGCGAGGTATGCACCGGATTGCCCGACAGCGCCTGGAAGGTCGCAGGCGTCACGAATTGGATGGCCGATTCGGTCATCACCACCTGCACCTCAAAGCCGGCCTTGACCAGGAGACGGGTAAGCTCGGCGCTCTTGTAGGCGGCGATGCCGCCGGTAATGCCCAGAACGATGCGTTTCGACATATTTTGACTGCACCTGTAAGCACTGCTATAGCAATGAGGTAGTGTAACGCAAGCGGGAGCAGAACACGCATGTCCATCACCGACTGGCCCGCGGAAGATCGCCCCCGCGAAAAGTTGCTACAACACGGAGCGGCCGTGCTGAGCGATGCCGAGCTACTGGCGATTTTCCTGCGCGTCGGTGTCACCGGTTACTCGGCCGTCGATCTGGCGCGCCAGCTACTGCGTCACTTCGGCAGCCTGCAGGCCTTGTTTGCCGCCCCAGCCAACGAACTGTGCCAGATTCATGGCATGGGTGTGGCCAAATTCGCGCAGCTGCAGGCGGTGCTTGAAATGGCACGCCGCGCGCTGCACGAGGAGCTGAGCGAACGTGATGCGCTTACCAGTCCCGAGCGTGTGCGCGCGCTGCTGGGGCTGCGCCTGCGCGGCCTGCCGCATGAGGAATTCCATGCGCTTTTTCTGGACCAGCAGCACCGCCTGCTGGCGGCCGAGCTGCTGTTCAAGGGCAGTCTGGCAGAAACGCGCGTCTACCCGCGCGAAGTGGTCAAGCGCGCACTGGCGCACAACGCTGCCGCGGTCATCGTCGCGCACAACCACCCGTCCGGCCAGGCGCACGCCTCCGCCGCCGACCTGGCGCTCACCCGCCAGCTGCTGGCGGCGCTGGAGCTGGTGGAAATCCGCCTGCTGGATCATTTCATCGTTGCCGCCCATCGGATCGAATCGCTGGCCGAGCAGGGGCAGCTCTAAGTCCGGGTAGCGCGGGGCCGATAAGGTCTTATCGATACGCCAGCGGAGCGCCATCATGCGCATCACCGACAGCAGCGTTGCCATGACCGCAGCGCGCCAATACCAGCGCGAGCAGCAGGAATCCCTGACCGTGCGCATCGAGCGCCCCCGCCCGCCCGCCCCGCCACGCGAGGACGTCACACTCTCACCGGCTGGCAAGCAGGCCGTCGCCGCCAGCGGCGCGGCCCGGGACGAGGAACAGCTCGACCCGCGCATGCAGCTGATCAAATCGCTGCTGGAGGCGATGCTGGGGGTGGAAATTCGGCTGGCCCAACCGGTCGATGCACAGGCTGCAGGCGCCTCCCCAGCACCAGCTGCTGCGCCAGACAACGAAGGCGGCAGCGAAATCAACTACCAGTACCGCTTCAGCGAAGCGGAAACCCTGCAATTCGCCGCAGCGGGAGTGGTTCGCACCGCCGACGGGCAGGAAATCAGTTTCAGCAGTGAACTGACACTGGCCCGCAGCTATCAGGAAGAAAGCGCGCTGCGCCTTGCTACCGGCAGCCTGGCGCGACCGAAGAAAGACCCGCTGGTGCTCAATTACGCGGGAACGGCTGCCAGCCTGAGCAATGACACGATGCGCTTCGATCTGGATGGCGACGGCCAGCAGGAACGCGTGGCCACGCTCAATGCGGGCAGCGCGTATCTGGCGCTGGATCGCAACGGCGACGGCAGGATCAACGACGGGCGCGAATTGTTTGGCACGCAAAGCGGTGACGGCTTCGCCGATCTGGCGCGGTTCGACGACGATGGCAACGGCTGGATCGATGCGGGGGACCAGACCTTCACCCGCCTCCGAGTGTGGCTGAAAGACAACAAAGGCCAGGAGCAGCTGCTGTCACTGGCCGATCTGGGCATTGGCGCCCTGTATCTGGGCCGGGTAAAGGGAGATTTCAGCCTGACCACGGCCACCAATACCGAACTGGGGCTGGTGCGCAGCACCGGCGTTTTCCTGCGCGAGAACGGCAGCTCGGGCACCTTGCAGCAGATCGACCTCTCGGTCTGAAGCGGGGGCGTTGCGCAGGACCAGCACGGGCAACGCGCGGCTGAACGGCACAAGGCAGCATAACAGTTCGCCCAGATCCGAACTGTGCCAGCCGCATTAACGGCCAACTGTAATGGTCATTACAGGAAAGCCCCAATACCGCTGCGCGAATCACAACCCCCAATATCCGCCCATGACCGGCGGCCGAAGGCCTCTTCGCGCACCCGGCACACAATTAGATTCCGCATCGAATTCGCGCACCAAGGATAGATCATGACGATTGCCCGCTACAGCCTGATGGCCGCTGCCACCGCCCTCGCCCTCACCGCCTGCCAGAAGCAGGATGCAGCCCAGAACGCCGCATCCGAAGCCGCCGCCAGCAGCCCCGCTGCCGGCGCTGAAGTGATCAAGATCGGTGTGGCCGGCCCGCTGACCGGCCCGCTGGCCCACATCGGCAAGGACACCGAATACGGCGTGCGCATGGCTGCGGACGACATCAATGCAGCCGGCGGTCTGGAACTGGCAGGCAAGAAGTACAAGATCGAAATCGTGGCCGAAGATGACCAGGCCGATCCCAAGACCGCCACGGCCGTGGCCCAGCGTCTGGTGGACGCCAAGGTGGCCGGTGTGGTCGGCCACGTGACCTCGGGGGCGACCATCCCGGCATCCAAGATCTATTCCGAAGCCGGCATTCCGCAGCTGACCCCGTCATCGACCGCGATTCCGTTTACCAATCAGGGCTTCAAGACGACCTTCCGCATGATTGCCAACGATGCCGCCCAGGGCAAGGTGCTCGGCAGCTACGCCGTCGAGAAGCTGAAAGTGAAGAAGGTTGCGATCATCGATGACCGCACCGCCTACGGCCAGGGCCTGGCAGACGAATTCGAGAAGGCCGCCAAGGCCGCCGGCGCCGAAGTCGTGAAGCGCGAATTCACCAGCGCGCAGGAAACCGATTTCAGCTCCATCCTGACCAACGTGAAATCGGCCAAGCCGGAACTGGTGTTCTTCGGCGGCATGGATGCCCAGGGCGCCCCGCTGAAGAAGCAGATGACCAAGCTCGGCGTGAATGCCCAGCTGCTCGGTCCGGACGGCCTGTCCACCGGTGAATTCCTGAAGCTGGCCGGCAACGATGCCGAAGGCACCATCACCAGCCAGCCTGGCCAGCCGAAGGAACAGCTGCAAGGCGCCCAGGATTTCTTCACCAAGTTCAAGGCCAAGTTCAATGTGGATGTGCAGCTGTATGCACCGAACTCCTACGACGCCCTGATGGTGCTGGTTGAAGCGATGAAGCGTGCCGGTTCGGCTGATCCGGCCAAGTATCTGCCGGAAATGGCCAAAACCGACTACACCGGCCTGACCGGCAAGATCGCCTTTGACGAAAAGGGTGACCTGAAGGATGGTGCGATCACCGTCTACCAGGCCAAGGGTGGCAAGTGGGAAGTACTGGAAGTGGTTGGCGGCAAGCCGGCGGCCAAGTAACCCCCGACTGGCTCCGCAGCAACAGGGTGGCTTACGCCACCCTGTTTTTTTATCTGCGGGCAGCCGAAAGTGGCGGCAGCTGCTAAGTTGAAACCATCGTTTCGCACTGCACCATGCCGCCATCATGCCGTCGCACTCCAAGCTTGCCGATCTCGAACGCTATCTGCAGCAGGATGAAGCCACTCTGGTGCGCTACCTGCAGCAAAACCTGCCAACCCATAGCCCTGAAAGCATTGAAGAACGCCGCATTCTCGGCAATACCCTGACCAGTGAGCTTGGCAAGGCAAGACGGCACGCCGGCGGCATCGATGCGCTGCTGGCCGAGTTTCCGCTCAGCAGTCCCGAAGGCCGGGCACTGCTCGAACTCACTGAAGCTCTGCCACGCATTCCCGACCAGCACACGCAGGATCTGCTGATCCGCGAAAAACTGCAGCAGTCCAACTGGCGGGGGCGCAAGGGCAGCAACAGCCCCTGGCTGGTTCGACTGGCCAGCTGGGCCCTGCAGCATGCCCGCGACTGGTCCGCAAGCAGCGCCGGCGAAACGCTGGTACGCCCGGCGCTGAAGCTGGCCATCGAGCAGCTGGGCGAGCAATTCGTGATTGCTGAAGACATCCATACCGCGCTGCTGCGACGCAAGAACGATTTTCTGTATTCCTTCGACATGCTGGGCGAAGCCGCACTCGGTTATGCCGATGCCGACCGTTACTTCGCCAGCTACCGCGATGCCATCGCGGCTGTCGGCACGGCAGCCAACGGCAGCGGCGCACGCATGGGCCCCGGCATTTCGGTCAAGCTGTCGGCATTGCACCCCCGTTACCACCCCCTGCAGCGCGATGAGGTCTTTGCCGAGCTGCTGCCACGCTTGCTGGAGCTGGCCACACAGGCTCGCGACGCCGACATCGGACTGACCATCGACGCCGAAGAAAGCGAGCGCTTGCTGCTGTCGCTGGAGCTGTTCGAAAAACTGGCACTCTCGCCCGCCCTGCAGCACTGGGATGGGCTGGGGCTGGCGGTGCAGGCCTACCAGACCCGCGCACCGGGCGTAATCGACTGGGTCATCCAGCTCGCACACCGACGGGGAACTCCACTGATGCTGCGTCTGGTGAAAGGCGCGTACTGGGACAGCGAGATCAAGCGTGCCCAGCAACTGGCGCTGCCGGGCTATCCGGTCTTTACCCGCAAGGCTCATACCGATCTGTGCTACGAATTCTGTGCGCTGCGTCTGCTGCAGGCCCAGGACTGGATCTACCCGCAATTCGCCACGCACAATGCGCACACCATCGCCATGATCCGCCAGCATGCCGATCCGCTGCAGGACTACGAATTCCAGGCACTGTTCGGCATGGGCGAAACGCTGTACCGCCTGCTGCCGCAGCACGACATCCCCGTTCCCTGCCGCCTGTACGCGCCAGTGGGCGAACAGGCCAGCCTGCTCCCCTATCTGGTGCGCCGGCTACTGGAAAATGGCGCAAATACCTCATTTCTGCACCAGCTGCATCAAAGCGAAGCCGATGAGCCCACTGGCACATCGCTCCCCGCTCCGGATCGGCTATTTGCCGGTCGGCGCACGGCGGCCATGCTGGATCTGAACCGGCCGCAGCAACTGGCGGCCTTGCTGGATGCGTGCGAGCACGATGCCCCCCACCATCTGTCAGCCGCACCACTGCTGGCACAGGGTTACCCTGAAGGGTATAAATCCGAAACCGCCTTCAATCCTGCCGATGAAGCAGATACCCTTGGAAGCATCACGATAAGCAGTGCACAGGATCTCGGACAGGCACTGGCGCTGGCAGCTACCCCGCCGAATACGCGCCAGGCTGCGGAAACCGCGAGCTGGCTAGAGAAAACCGCCGACCTGCTGGTGGAACAACAAGCCCGGCTGATCCAGTTGCTGATCCGGGAGGCCGGCAAGACGCTGGCCAATGCCCTGGCCGAGTGGCGCGAAGCCATCGATTTCTGCCGCTATTACGCCCTGCAGGCCCGCGGCAACTGGCCGGATGCCCCGCTCTGCCCGCTGGGAACACTGGTAGTGATCAGCCCGTGGAATTTTCCGCTGGCCATCCTGACCGGACAGATCGCCGCCGCACTGGCTACCGGTAACCGCGTGCTGGCCAAACCGGCACCGCAAACGCCGCTGATCGCCACGACACTCGTGCACCTGCTGCATCAGGCCGGGGTCCCGCGCGAGCAACTGCAGCTCCTGCCCGGCGATGGGGAAACCGGAGCCGCGCTGTGTAGCGATCCTCGCATCGCCGGCGTGCTGTTCACCGGTTCGCTGGCCACCGCGCAAGCCATCCGTCGCACCCTTGCAGCCAGTCCGGCCCGACGTCTGCTGATTGCCGAAACCGGCGGGGTCAACGCCTTGTTTGTCGACAGCAGCGCCCATCTCGATCAGGTTGTTGCCCAGGTCATGGAATCGGCCTTCGACAGTGCCGGCCAGCGCTGCTCGGCATTGCGCCTGCTGTGTGTCCAGGACGATGTCGCGGATCTGCTGTGGGAGCGTCTGTGTGCGGCCCTGCAGACGCTGGTACTCGGCGATCCCTGGCGGCTGGATTGCGATGTCGGTCCGGTCATCGATGCAGCCGCCCGCCAGCGTCTGGAAGGCTGCATCAGCACCCTGCTGTCACGCAGCCTGCGCAGCTGCCAGCTGGCCGTACCATTGGATTGTGCCACCGGCTATTTCGTACCGCCCACGCTGCTGGAAATCAATGAGGCGGATCTGCCTGCCAGCGAGATCTTCGGCCCCCTGTTGTGCCTGCTTCGTTACCGGCGCGATGATCGCCCCCGGCTGCTGGGCAGGCTGCGCCTGTCCGGATACGGGCTGACCATGGGTATCGCCACCCGGTTGGCCAGCGAGGCCGACGCCATCATCGCCACCAGCCATATCGGCAACTACTACGTGAACCGCAACCAGATCGGCGCGATTGTGGAAAGCCAGCCCTTTGGCGGCACCGGCAGATCCGGCACCGGCCCCAAGGCCGGCGGCCCGTGGCTGCTGTGGCAGCTGGTGCAGGATGGCAGCCCGCCAATGCCGCAGGCTCGCTGGCACGCGCCACAGGGCTTGCAGGTCTTGCTGGATCTGGAGCTGGATTTCACCGAACGCGAGCAGCTCGGAGCACTGTTCGCTCGCTATCCGGCGCTGGGCGCAGATGAAGCACTGCCGGATCGTCCCGGTTGTACCGGCGAGCGCAACCGCTACGGCCATCGCCCCGCCGGCAAATTGTTCTGCACCGCCAGCAACACCACGGAGCTGCTGCATCAGATCGGCGCGGCACTCGCCACCGGCAACCAGCCTCTGGTCAGCGATTGCGAGCAGCACCGCCGCTGGCAACAGCACCTGCCTGCCCTGCTGCTCACCGCCGATGCGCACCCCGAACATCTGGGGGCGGTACTGGCAAGCACCAGTGACTATACGGCTCGCGAGCACCAGTGGGCACACACGGCACGTGATCTGGTGCCTGTCATTGCCCCTGGCAACGACGGCTGTTACCCTTGGCATCGCCTGCGGCACGAATACTGCATCACGATCAATACCGCAGCCATCGGCGGCAACACCGAGCTACTCGGTCAATCAGCCGGGCAAATGCCAGATTGAGCACTCAATCCTGCAGGGTTACCCCGTCATGACCGCGAAACTGCAGCGCAACCGAATTGATGCAGTAGCGCTCGCCAGTCGGCTCGGGACCATCCGGGAACACGTGCCCCAGATGTGCATCACACTGCGCACAGCGCACCTCGACACGGACCATGCCGTGGCTGTAATCGGTAATGCGCCGGATGCGGCCATCGCCCTCCTCGGCCCAGAAGCTCGGCCAGCCGCAGCCGGCATCGAACTTGGTATCGGCGGCAAACAGCAGGGCGCCACAGCAGACGCAGTGATACGTTCCCTGCCCCGCATGCCGGTACAGCACCCCGGAAAAGGGTGGCTCGGTGCCTGCCTCGCGGGTCACGCGATAGGCCAGTGGCGACAGCTCGCGCCGCCAGTTGTCATCCCGTTCGCTCATTGCTTCACTCCCTGAATGCCGGCAGCCGGCCCAGCCAGTCCAGCAGCAGTTTCATCATCTCGGGAAAATGGCTGTTGCACATCAGCGCATGCCCCGCCTCGGGAATCATCTGCGGCCGCGTTCCCCAGGATTGCGCGGTCAGCCAGATATCGGAAAACGGCAGAATGCGGTCGCTGCCGGCCCCGACGACCAGCACCGGCAGATCGAACACCTTGGGAAACAGCCGCCACGGCTGCGGCAACCACAGTTGCGACAGTGCCTGGATCGATTCCGGCTGTGCCTGTGCGGCGAAGCCGGCCAGATGGCTGCTGTCGGTATCCGGGGCAAACAGCAGCTCGCGCACGAATTCCAGGTCGGGCTCGGGGTCGAAGCCGCTGGCAAAGCGCTGCAGTGACATCAGCAAGCCCGGATAGCACGACGCCATATAGGTCAGCGAACCGGAAAGGCCATACGGTGGCACCGGGGCCAGCAGCGCCAGTCCCGGCACGCGCACATGCTCGGCGATCCGCTGCAGCAGATAGCCGCCCAGCGAATGCCCGACCAGCACCGGAGCACGGCCGATCTGCTCCAGCGCCCATTCGATATCCTGCAGATAATCGGCCAGCGTCAGCGCATGCAGCTGCTCGCGCCCGGCACTACCACCATGCCCGGACAGGCTCAGCGCATAGCTGTCCCAGCCCGCATCGGCCAGAGCCGTCTGCGTGGATTCCCAGCACCACGCCCCGGCAAACGCACCGTGCACCAGCAGCACCGGCGGGCGATCACCCGGCCGGGCCGCTGGCACATGCAGCAATTCCAGTTCATCGGCCATCCTGCCGTCCCATTTTCATCAGAGACTGCTACTATCGTGAAACCACATGCCGAATGCAAGGAGCACGCCCATGCCCTACGTACGCCGCAACAGCCAGGGTGACATAACCGCGATCTACCGCGAGCCGGAGCCGGGCGCCGACGAATTCCTGCCGGCCCACAGTGGCGAACTGGCCGAATTCTTCGGCCAAAGCGGCGACGCCGCGCAATTCCAGGAACTGGACATCAGCCTCATCCGCGTGCTGGAAGACCTGATCGACGTGATGATCCAGAAAAACCAGCTGCGCCTTACCGACCTGCCACCACCCGCCCAGCAGAAGCTGCTATCGCGCAAGAACCTGCGCCGCAGCCTCGCCAACCAGCTCAACTTCACCATCAGCCCGGATGACGGGGTGATCTGATTGGCGCTCGCACATGACTGATTCGGCCAGCGGAGGTCCTTCACTCGTCATCCCGAAAGCTGTGACCTATCTTTCATGGTTTTGAGGTCGCTCCCAAAATCGAATAAGTTAAAGTCAGCCGAATGATTAGTTCTTCTTCCCTATTGGGGCTTGTACTTGAATCTGTCTGGATGACTCCGTTGCAAGAAGTACATTCTGCATGGGTTAACGAGGCCTCTGCCGCCATGTCATATGGCGTGAACTTGTCCTTTGAGAAGGCTACGTCCATTCAGATTAGGCCTTGTGAGGTTTTCTTACCTGACGAACGATATCCAGCATTGGGAATCGAATGCGGTGCTCTTTCTGGTCCTTTGGATGCGCTTGTGATCAACGTGGCTGGCGGGCTTCCTGCCTCCATTCACATGGTGCAATGCAAAGAGCTTCAAAATGCGCTCCCTGCTTTGATTACAGGGGTAAAGGTTTGGGACTGCATAGGCGAGGGCGCTGACTCGGCCATCCAACTTGTTCTACAGACTGGTTTGACACTGGCTATCAGACATCAATTCCCACCGATGACACTGGGGGTCGAGATAGTTCGACAGAGTACAGCGCACTAGTAAATAGTTCCCCCCTGTCATGCTTGCCGCATACGCGCTGCCTAGCCGATAATCCTGCCCGCTGCCTCTTGCGGGTTTCCGGCAGTACTCCCGACCGAGCCCGATCTTCTGGAGGCTCTCATGTCAGGCTGGCTCGTTCTCTCCCTTGCCGTCATTACCGAAATCATCTGGGCTCTGTCGCTCAAGCTGGTGCAGGTGTCCCCCAACCGCTGGCTGATTGCCGGATCGGCGCTGCTGTCTTTCCTGAATATGGGCCTGCTGTCGTGGGCGATGCGTGATATTCCCGCCGGCACCGCCTATGCGATCTGGACAGGGCTGGGCGCCATTGGCGTGACCATCGGCGGCATCATCTGGTTTGGTGATCCGCTGGGCGCGGCACGCATCGCCTGTCTGGCGCTGATTGTCGCCGGCGTAGCCGGGTTGAAACTGGTTAGCTGAGCTCCAGCCTGGCTGATCACGGTCCTCCACCCGGTGCGCTGTGCCTATACTGGCATCTGCTGCTAGCCGGGAGTGCCGCCATGTTTGATGCCGAAGTCGAAACCCGTTTCCAGTCGCTGGCGCAAAGCACGACACCCGCATTTGCGACTGCATTAAGACGGCTGGTACAGGAAGGCAGTGATCGGGAACTCAACCGGGTTAACGTCCTGGATTTTGCCAGCCGCTATGGCGTCGATGAGGAGGATGCCATTACCGGCTTTGTGCATGCCGTGCGGGCCGGATTGTTTGATCTGTCGTGGAATCGCTTTGCCCCGGCTGCGGTGGCGTGCTGGGTGCCAATGCCTCGCTGAAGTCCATGCGCCGGGACGAATACCAGTGCGTAATCTGCAGTGTCGGCTACGCGCCGACACTGGATGAGATGGTCGAGGCCAGCTTCAGTGTCCACCGGCGGGTTCGGCACATTGCCGGTCACGAGCCGGATTCACTGCCATTCTGGGAATACCTGCGCCAGTTTTTCTGGAGTTCCGGGCTGAAACTGCCGGAAGGCGACCAGTTTGACCACTTGGCAAGCCAGATTGCCCTTGATACGGTCGAACTTGCTCCCGGCGAGAAATGCCAGATTTCACTGGTGCTGCAACCTAACCATCTGCTGGCTTTCGAGCCGGTAACGCATACGGCGCAACATCTGAACGTGCGCGGGGAGCAACCCGAGCAAAGGCATGAGTTGTCCATTGTATATACCTGCGACGATTTGCAGCTGCCGCCGCGCAAACTCAGGCCGGGCCCGGTACGGCTAACGCTGGAAAACCGCACCAAGCAGCGACTGCTCCCCGGCATCTACATCGGCGGTCCCGTGTTCAAGGATATGGTTTCCCATCACCGCCGCTATCTGACTGCCTCACGCTTGCTGACTAATCAAGCTTTCCGTGACATTTACCGGGGTGACACACTGGATGTCGACCAGCGCCTCAAGTTGACCAGCCTGAGCTTTCTCTTTACCGATCTCAAGGGCTCGACCGAGCTGTACGAGCGGGTCGGGGATCTGCAGGCATTTGATCTGGTCCGGGCGCATTTCGGGGTGCTGACCGAAGCAGTGAACGCGGCGCACGGTGCAGTCGTCAAGACAATCGGAGATGCGGTCATGGCCACCTTTACGTCACCGGAGCGGGCCGTTGCAGCGGCACTGCAGATGCGCACTGCGATGCGTCGACTCAACGAGGAGCGGGGGCGCGAGGATTTGCTGGTCAAGATCGGCATCCATGAGGGGTCGTGTCTGGCCGTATCGCTTAACGACCGGCTGGATTATTTCGGTCAGACGGTCAACATCGCAGCCAGGGTGCAGGCGCTGGCGAATTCACAAAGCATCTGCGTGACCGAGCCCGTGTTGCGCCAGGACGCCGTGCTTCGCTTGCTGAATGCCAAACAACTGGTACCGCAAGCGCAGCAGCAGTCGTTGCGTGGCCTGAGCGACTGCATGACCGTCTACGAAATCCCCTGAAGGCAGCACAGCCTCAGCGGACGCGCCCCCCTTCACAACTTCCCGCAGCAAACCACAAAAGACCTGCCGACTCCTTGATACTCCATGCCGTATTATCCTGCAGGTCTTATATGTCAAAGCATATAACGCAATACATTACGCATCTGCCATTTCAGCAGTCGTAGCCCCCACACGTGCCAGCGGTACCGCAGCGAGAGCGGCACAGAGCAGTTCCCAGAAGCTGGCCACAGTGGAAATCTCGACGCCTTCGTCGGGCGAATGCGCGCCGCGGATGGTCGGACCGAAGGACACCATCTCCAGCCCCGGGTAGGCCGCTCCAATCAGGCCGCATTCCAGCCCGGCATGGATGACTTTGACTGCGGCATCCTTACCGTAGTGGCTGCGGTAAACATCCTGCAGCAGTGCCAGCGCGCGGGAAGCCGGCTTGGGCGCCCAGCCCGGGTAGGCGCCTTGCAGCTCGCAACTGCAACCGGCCAGTCGCGCCACCGCAGCGATGCTGCCAGTTAGCTCCTGCATGCCCGAGTCGGTGAGCGAGCGCACCATCAGGTCGATGTGCAGCTTCTTGGCCTCGACCTTGACAACACCAAGGTTGTTCGAGGTTTCCACGACACCGGGAACAGCCTTGCTCCAGCGGCGAATGCCGTGCGGCAGCGATTGCAGCAGATTGAGCACCAGCCGCGAATCCGTCGCCGACAGTGCAATACCGGCCGCAGCTGGCCGTACCAGCACTTCCACCTTGTCATCGGTTCCCGCCAGCTCGGCACGGAAGACACGGGTGAATTCGTCCGCGAGCGCCGCCAGCAGCGGCAGATCGCAGGCCGGCACCGCCAGCATGGCAAACGCTTCACGCGGCAGCGCGTTGCGCAGCGTGCCGCCGCGCAGCTCGACCAGACGACCGCCGAAACGCTCGTCCGCCGCCTGCAGCACACGAGCCAGCAGCTGGATGGCATTGCCGCGCTCCAGGTGGATGTCGACCCCGGAATGCCCGCCACGCAACCCTTGCACGACGAATTCCGCCGCCTGGTAGCCCGAGGGCATGGGCTGGCTGATCAGATTGCGTGCAAGCACGGCATCCACACCACCGGCGCAACCGAGATAGAACTCGCCCCAGTCTTCGGTATCCAGATTGAAGAGCAGCTCGCCCTGCAGCCAGCCAGGCTGCAGGGCGCGCGCACCGGTCATGCCGGCTTCTTCGTCGACGGTGAGCAGCACTTCCAGTGGCCCATGTGCAATACCGTCGTCTTCCAGCACCGCCAGCGCCGCGGCAACGCCAATGCCGTTGTCTGCCCCCAGCGTGGTGCCGGTGGCATAGACCCAGCCACCGTCGATACGCGGACGGATCGGATCGGTATGGAAATTGTGCGCGGTGGCTTCGTTCTTCTGCGCCACCATGTCCAGATGCCCTTGCAGCACGACGCCCGCACGATCTTCCATGCCCGGGGTCGCCGGCTTGCGGATCAGCAGATTGCCGCAATCATCCTGCTCAACCCCGAAACCGCGCCCGCGCGCCCAGTCGGCAATATGCCGGCGCAAGACGGCCTCATGCCTGGAGGGCCGCGGAATGTCGCACAAGGTGGCAAAGTGCTGCCACAGACGGGCAGGCTGCAGTAGATCGAGAGGCGATTGACTCATTTCAGGCACAACCTTACAAACAATTCGGGTAGCGTAGCTGGCCAGTGTGCGCCGGGGCGAACAGCTTGTCGCTTGGCACAATCCCGTAGAGTTTCGGGGACTTTGCCGATGGCGCCGCAGGCCTACGCAGAACAGGCGCGCACTTTATCACAAACAGATCAGCAACTTAGCGACAGGCGACAGCCGTAGCACAAAAAACAGGCATCACCAAAAAGTACCGGATAAACGGGTACTTAGCCTGCTTTTCCACAAGCCCCTCACACCACTGTCCACGCGGCCTGTGCATGAATTTTTCCGCCCAAAACCTGCGCAAATTTTAATCAATTTCGTTTTTTCCTTACGAATCAGGGCCCCCATTAGCTTATCCACAAGCACTGCACATCCCTGTGCACGGTGGCTGTGCAAACCCGCTGGGGCTTGACCAAAAAACAGGCAGTGACAAGAAGCGCTTTGGGTTCAGTAGCTTGGAACTACTATCCACAGCCGCCT
Organism: Chitinilyticum piscinae; assembly: GCF_015223195.1. GTDB lineage: Bacteria > Pseudomonadota > Gammaproteobacteria > Burkholderiales > Chitinibacteraceae > Chitinilyticum > Chitinilyticum piscinae. Next base: position 35,908 of record NZ_JADFUA010000007.1, read on the forward strand.
CACACTGCCGTACACCGCCACTGTGAACATTGGTGATGCCTGTGCACAGCGGCCCCTGCCGACTTGCTGGCACTCGGAATTGCACAAAAACCAGGCAACACCTCCCAAGGGCTTTGCCGCCAGGCACTTAGCCCGCTTTTCCACAGGCGCTTCACACGGCTGTGCACCTCGCCTGTGAGCGACTCATGGCGGCGCACAAAAAACAAGCAACAAGAAAATACCTTCTTTGATCAGTCACTTGCACACTCTTTCCACAGGGCACTCACACCACTGTGCACGGCGGATGTGGAATTCGCAGGCCAGCGCGGTAAACTGCGCCGATGACATCGCATCCCTACTCCCGCCTCACCCCCGATCTGGTGCTCGCCGCCATCGACAGCACCGGCTGCTACACCGATGGCCGCCTGCTGCCGCTGAACAGTTTCGAAAACCGCGTTTACCAGGCCGGACAGGAAGAGGGTCCGCCGCTGATTGCCAAGTTCTACCGTCCGGAACGCTGGAGCGATGCCGCGATACTGGAAGAACACGCCTTCGCCCTGGCGCTGGCCGAAGATGAAATCCCCGCCGTGCCGCCGCTGCAGATCCAGCACCAGACGTTGTTTCATTACGAGGGCTACCGCTTTGCGCTGTTTCGCCGCCAGGGCGGGCGCACGCCGGAGTTCGACGATCCGGCCGTGCTGGAATGGCTGGGGCGTTTTCTGGCGCGCATTCATGATGTTGGTGCCCGCAGCGCCTACCAGTGCCGTCTGCCGCTGGATCGCGCACATTTCGGCGATGCCGCGCAAGCTTCTGTTCTGGCCAGCGGGCTGTTGCCACCCGAGCTGGTCAGCCCCTATCGCGACATCAGTACTGCGGCGCTCGCAGCAATCGACGCCTGCTGGCAGCGAGCCGGCCAGCCCGCAACCCTGCGCCTGCATGGCGACTGCCATCCCGGGAACCTGCTGTGGACCGACGGCGGACCGCATTTTGTCGATCTGGACGACAGCTGCACGGGGCCGGCGGTCCAGGATCTGTGGATGCTGCTGGGTGGCGAGCGACAGGAAATGAGCCAGAAGCTCGGCGACCTGCTGGCCGGCTACGAGCAGATCCGCGATTTCGATCTGCGCGAACTGCACCTGATCGAAGCGCTGCGCAGCCTGCGCATGATTCACCACGCCGCCTGGCTGGCCCGCCGCTGGGATGATCCGGCCTTTCCGCCAGCGTTCCCCTGGTTCAACACGCACGCCTACTGGCAGGAACACATCGGCGCTTTGCAGGAGCAGCTGGAGCGGATGAACGAAGCACCGCTCTGGTCAGCCACCTACTGATACCCGCAACCCTATCAACGTCCAATCATTATCAATAAACAGCCATCACGACATACCCTGATGAAAATCAGAGCTAATCGTGCCTGCTGCGGCAGAGGCAACCCGGGCGAACCACCGCGGCCAGCCAAAAAAAAGCCCGGCAGACAGGCTGCCGGGCCAGGGCCCCGAGGGCACGGGGTTGCTGCAAACCGGCGGCCGCTTGGCCGCCGTGGTTGGTTTGTGCGTCTAGCGCAATTCCACCTTGCCGGCGAGCGGATCAACCGTGACGAGATACTGGTTGTCGCGCTTCACCACCGGCAGATCCTTGCCGTTCTGGCTGGCAGCCAGTGGTGCTGCGGCATTGATCGGGTTGAGCTGCAGCGTGATCGGCGTGGCGTACTTGCCGCACTCCGGCGCGCTGGTATCAAAGGTGACACTGCGCAGATCGCTGCCCAGCAAGGGCTTGCAGTATTGGCGGGCATAGCGGTAGCGGATCACATTGCTCGGGGTATCCATCCACAGCAGACCGGCATCGACCTTGGCCTTGGCATAGTCCAGATGAGCCTGGTAGCGAGCGAGCGGAATTACCTCCCAGTAGCCGGTATCCACGCTATGCGACGTGCGCGTTGCCCAGCCGCCCTGATTGATCGCCGCGTCGATATGCAGATTGAGGATTTCGCTGCCCATCGGATAGAGCGACCACTTGCCATCAACCGTAAACAGATCCCACAGCACGCGATACGGGTTGCCGAAATCAGGCGCGTTCACCCCGGCCGGCATGGTGGTGTAATCCACCGGATTATTCGCTGCGGAGCCATCCACCAGATGCGTGGCACGCCCGCCGATGAAATTCGGCTGCGCCTTCAGGAATTCGATCGCCTTGTTCGAGGCCACATCACCCGGCCAGATGAAATAGCTGGGCTTGTAGCCATTGAGCTTGGCAGCCATATCCGCCGTGGCCGCATTGATTTCGGTTTCCAGGCTGGCATCCGGAATATAGGGATTGGGATGGCTGCGGCTATGGTTGAGGATTTCGTGACCGTGCGCCATGAAATCCCTGGCGGCGGCCCAGTGCTGATCCGAGCAGTTGCTGGTAATCATGCCGAAGCTCGCCACCAGCCCGCGCTTGGTCAGCTCGGGATCGATGATCTTGATGTAGGGATCATTGGCGTAATACATCGAGCAATAGTCATCGTGCACCAGCGAATACGCGCCCTTGGCACCGTTTTTCCAGTTGGTGGTCGACACATAGCCGACCAGTGCACCACCGGTGGGCGTAGGCGTTGCCGTGGGTGTCGGAGTGGCAGTCGGGGTGGGTGTTGCCGTGGGAGTCGGAGTAGCCGTCGGGGTTGGCGTGGTGGTCGGCGTCGGGGTCGCAATGCCACCAATCAGTTTCCACACGCCCCATTCGCCGGATTTGGACGGATCGTCGCCCTGCGTCCACCACTTGGCTTCGTAGTATTTGCCGTTGTAGCTGACCCGCTGGCCACCGTTGTACTGCTTGGCAGGGTCCCACGGCAGAATGGCCGGAGCAATCGGGGTCGGAGTCACGGTCGGGGTTGGCGTGCTGGTGACCGTCGGAGTGGCTGTCGGCGTTGCCGTGACCGTCGGCGTCACGGTCGGGGTGGCCGTCGCCGTCGGAGTCGGTGTGCCCTGCCAGTTCCAGCCGATGGTGCAGCCGTTCTGGTCATAGATCGGGGTGGCATTGGCACCGGGAGGCGTGGGGCCGGGCGGGCACACGAGCGGCGTCGGCGTGGCGGTGCTGCCGCTGACTTCCTTCCACAGCGTCGGCGTGCCGGCCGGATTCCAGTTGGCGCCGACATAGGCCGTATGCGTCGTCAGTGCCTGGTAGGTTTTGCCGTTGTAGCTGACCTGGGCGCCGGCCTGATACGTTGTCCCCTCCTGCCAGGCAGGTGCCGCAGCCAGGGCGATCCCGGCAAAGCTCAGTGCCGCCAGTGCTGTGGTGATGTGCAGCTTCTTCATCATCAAAAGGTCTCCATCTTCCTGTTGTTGTTCGTGTCCCGCGGCAATGCCGCAAGAGGCCGCACACCGGTCTGATGCCGGATTAGTCAGCCGGAACCGACTATTACCGTGTCAGCGGCACTTGCCTACCGGTGCACAGGCCTCTTTTCACGAACAGCAAGAAAATCACAACTTATCCATTTATTATCAGTAACTTGCACTCACACCCGCCTCCAGGCATTTCACGAATGGCGCAGCAAAGTGTATGCACGATGCGACGCCGGGCGCGCGCGCATGGACGCGCAGCAGTCCACACCGGACAATCCGCCTCCATGATTTCCCGTAGATGGAAACACCCGATATCGCCGCACAGATGGCGCATCGAGGAATGGATGGAGAGTTCTGATGTCACCCCTGCGCCTGCTGGCCGCGCTGGCGGCTTGCTGCATCCTGCTGGATGCTGCAGCTGCCCCGCGCGTCGTCGCCTATTACCCCTTCTGGGCCAGTTACAACCGCGGTGTCGCGCTGAGCGCCACACCGGTCGAGCAGCTGACCCATCTGGTCTATGCCTATGCCGCACTCGACGAGCAGGGGCAGATCATTCCCGGTGATGCCTTTGCCGACACGCTGCGCGTCGAAACCGGGCCGGATGGCCGTACCTGGCAGGGCAATTACCGCGTGCTGGCCAGCCTGAGGGAGCGCAATCCGGCACTGAAAATCCTGCTGGCGGTTGGCGGCTGGGATCGCTCGGCACGTTTTTCCGGTGCATTTGCCAGCCCGAAGCAGCGGCAGGCCTTCGTGCAGAGCTTTCTGCAGCTGCGCCGTGACTATGGTTTTGATGGCCTGGAAATCGACTGGCGCTTTCCGGTCGGTGGCGGCGCGGCCGGGAATCCGGTGAGTCCGCAGGACTGGCAATCGCTGCGCGATACGCTGGCGGCACTGCGTGCCGCATGCCGCGAGTGCGAATTCAGCATCACGGCCGGTCCCCATGCCACCCAGCGTCAGCAGGCTGACTGGCCGGCATTATTGCTCTATGCCGATTTCATTACGCTGCTGGTTGGCGATTACCGGGGACCATGGACCCCGGAAACCGGGCATCGCTCACCGCTTTTTGCCCCCAGCGGCCAGCAGGCCGCCATAGCACCGTTGGTTGCGAAATTGCACGAAGCCGGCATTCCGCCGCAGCGCATGGTGCTGCAGCTCTCGGCGCTGGCGATGAGCTGGGAAGGTGTGGCGGCCGACAATCATGGCATCGGCCAGCCAGCCAGCGGAGCCAGCCGCGGCAGCTGGGATCGCCCCGACTGGCCGGCCAGCGGGCAGATTGCGCTGGCGGATCTGCCGCGGCTGGCTGCCCTGCCCGGTACGCAGGCCTATTACGACACGGCCAGTGCGGCCGACACCCTCTATCTGCCCGGGTCAAGCCAGTTCATCAGCTACGAATCACCACGCAGCCTGCAGGCCAAGCTCGATTTCGCCAGCCAGCACGCGCTGGGGGGTATCGGGCTCTGGGATGTCAGCAGCGACCGCAGCGGCAGCGAGAGCCTGGTCGCGCAGAGCTTCCGACACTATTACCCTACCACCTATTGGCTGCAACGCTCGACAAACATGGCGTCCGGCCTGATACCCTGGCTTATCGGCATCATTCTCGGGGCAGCCGGCTGTCTGGTTGGCCTGTGGTGGCTGTGGCGGCAGCGCCAGCAGTTCCGCCAGCAGGACGAAGTCCGTACCGTGCGGCGGCTGCAACAGCAATTCCGCCAGTTGCCCGAACAGCTGCACGCCACCGCCGTGCACGCAGCCCTGCTCGCGCAGCGCTTTCCGGATGCGCCCGATACCGCACAGGCTGCATTGCATCAGGCGCGTCATGAATTGCAGCTGCTGCAGGCTGCCATGCAGCCCTTTGCCGTTCCCGGCATCCCCCTGAGCGGGAACGATGCCACGGCGACGACAGCGCTGCCCGCGGCAGATGACCGCCAGCCGGACAGCTGGCAGCAGCTGGCAGGATTTACCCGGGCACTGCAGGGCCAGCGCAGCGTCGAGGAGCTGCTGGCGGTGCTGCAGCGCTTTGCAGCCGCCGATCCGCGGGTGTGCGAGAGCACGCTGCGGCAGGATGACGAAGACAAGGATGCGCTCGCCGACGGCCTTGTCGTCAGTGACGACCGGCACACAGCGCAGTTGAGCCACCCGCTGCTGGGCGATTACACACTGGCGCTGCGCTTTCATGCACCACTGCAGCCTGACGCGGAAGCTTACTTCCGCCAGCTCGCCGAGCAGATCCTGCTGCTGCGCCAGCAAGTGCAAGGACTGCTGCGCCATCAGCAACTGCTGGGCGAACTGTTCGAAGTGGCCAGCCGACGCGACCGGCTGCATTTCATCGAAGCCAGCCGAGGCTACAGCGGCATTCACGCCGCCGACCTGCGCGAGCCGCATTTCATCACGCTGCGCCTGCGCACGCTGCGGCAGTATTTCGACGACACGGTGTTGCTGCAGGTGCACCGCTCGTATCTGGTGGCGCCAGCCGCCGTCACGGGCGCGGTCAAGGTACGCGGCGGGCTGGCGCTGTCGGTGGCCGGCAAGCTGGTTCCGGTAGCGCGCTCGCAGCAAATGCGCATCCGCCAGCGCTACCCGCAGTGGTTCGAGGCAGTATCTGCCTGAGCACCTTTCAGGCAGACTGGCCTCGTTTGAGTTCTGAAGAACGTGCATGGTGATCAACCCCATTCCCAGCAGCCTTCAACAAGCTGATGAAGCCGCCGTCCTCGAATTGCTGCAGGATGCGGAAGTGATGCGCTTTCTCGGTCCGCGCCGGCCTCTGAGCACACCCGAAGCGCAGGCTTGGTTTGAATCCGAGTTGCAGCGCCCCTCACGGCGAGTATTCCGCAACGACGCCGATGGTGAGCTGATCGGTTTCTGTGGTGTCAAGCAACTCGACGGCCGGCTGGACTTTGGCTATTTTCTGCGCCGGTGCTTCTGGGGGCATGGTCTGGCCAGACAGATGTGCCAGCACACCTTGGGCGCGCTCGCTAGCGAGCTGGATCTGGCAAGGTTGCATATCTTCATAGCCAGCGACAATCACGCCAGCCTGAAGGTGGCCGCGGCGCTGGGCTGGCGGCGCGGACAAACCTGGCATGATGGCCATGATGCCGGGTGGCTTTTCCATCTGCCGGAGGGACAAACAAGCCACTGCCCCGTACAATCCGCCGATGCGTGAAGAACTGCCCATCCTCTACCGCGACGAGCATCTGGTCGCCGTGCACAAACCCTCCGGACTGCTGGTACACCGCACCAGCCTCGACAGGTGGGAAACCCGGTTTGCCGTGCAGATCCTGCGCGACCAGCTCGGCCAGCGCGTCTATCCGGGACACCGGCTCGACAAGGGCACTTCCGGCGTACTGCTGTTCGGCATGAACCCCGAAGCCGGGCGCGCACTGGCGATGGCCTTTGAGGCGCAGCAAGTGGACAAGACCTATCACGCGCTGGTGCGCGGCTGGCCTGCTGCCGAGGGACTCATTGATCATCCGCTGGAGCGCAAACTCGACGATGCCGAGCTGTATGGCGGGCCGGTGCCGACCGGTGTACAGGAGGCGCAGACACGCTACCGCACCCTGGCCACCGTGACACTCCCCTGGCAGATCGACCGCTACCCGCAAAGCCGTTACGCGTTTCTCGAGCTGGAGCCGCTGACCGGTCGCCGCCACCAGCTGCGGCGGCACTTGAAGCACATCAGCCATCCCATCATCGGCGACGCCACCTACGGCAAGGGCCAGCACAATCGCCGCTTTGCCGCCGAATACGGCGTCAGCCGCATGCTACTGGCGTGCTCGGCCATGAGCTTTCCGCACCCGCAGGACGGGCGGCGAATGCGGATTGCCAGCGCACTGGATGCCGGCTTTGCCAGCGTGCTGCAGCAGATCGCTTGGGAGACGGGGCAAATGGCCGTCGAACAAATACTAGGAAATGTATCAACCCACAGCCATTTAGAGTAAAGGGCTACAGAGACATACCCATCAGGGTCGATAGAGAGAGGGATTCAGCAAGCGCCAGTTCTCCACCCTGCGATTGAAGAAACCACCGTCACTGTAGGCACGGCGGATGCGGCCTTCGCGGCGCAACTGGTTCAGCCCCTTATTGAGCGCAAGCAGCACCCGGTCGCCCTCGGCTCCCGGCGCCACCAGAAAATGCCGGCTACCGGGCATCGCCACCTTGATTCCCTGCACCGGCACCAGCCGGATGCCTTCAACCTCGAAGGCCATGTCCGGTGTCGGCTTGAAGGAAATCATGGTGAAATCGGCACGCCCACCATTGAGCATGCGCGCAATCAGCGGAAAGGTTGTGGCACTGATGATGCGGGAAATACCGAGACTTTCCAGCGTGGCAACATCGGTTTTCCAGGCCTTGTTGGTAATGGCGGTGAGCTGGCGCAGTTCATCAATCGTGGCGTTTTCCACCTTGCTGTTGCCAGCAAGCGTATAGAAGCCGACCACGTACTCGCCTTCGCGGATCAGGGGCTCTGACAGGCGGGCCGGGCTGGTTTTGACATCGCTGGCCCACACCGAGGTTGCCGTCGCCAAGAGCCGCGCCTGTTCAACCTCGACCAGATTGCGCTGGTAGCTGTCGACGGGGACAAAGCGGATTTCATCGCTGACGCCCCCCAGACGCAGGGCCTGCTGGAACAGGATCAGCTCGACCGTATCGCGGCGGGCGCCCTCGCCACTGTAGTCACGGATGGCATCGATATCGCGTCCGGCAGGCACCAGCCGCAGATAATCGCGCAGTACATCGTTGGGCACAGCCACTTCGATGGCGGCCAGCGAATTCATCGCCAGCGCGAGCCAAGCCAGCAGCAGGCAGCAGATTTTTCTCATGACACTCCGTGCCGGCTGCAGCCGGTCTGTTCCTCAACCTTACTGTGACACGTTCCCACCATGCTGGAAAGCGCCACGCAGCCGGACGGCAAATTGTGTCTTGTCAGCGTTCTGACATCCTGCCCATGTAGAGTGTCGGGTTTCGTGGTATAACCCCGCAACGCCATCTCCGACCGAGCACAATGGATCGAGGCTTTTTCACTATTCTGGGCGCGCAGTTCCTGTCTGCGCTGGCCGATAATGCGCTGTTCTTCGCTGCCCTTGCCTTGCTGAAGGAACAGCACGCACCGGAATGGCATCTCTCGATGCTGCTGTGGTGCTTCACCGTCTCCTACGTCGTACTGGCCCCCTTTGCCGGATCGTTTGCCGATTCGATGCACAAGGGTCGCGCCATGATGATCTGCAATGGCATCAAGCTGGGCGGCTGTGTGCTGATGCTGGCCGGCGCACCGCCGATTCTGGCTTACGCGATGGTCGGTTTCGGCGCCGCCGCGTATTCGCCGGCCAAGTACGGCATCATTACCGAATACCTGCCCCACGACAAACTGGTTGCCGCCAATGGCTGGCTCGAGGGAGCAACGGTTGGGGCCATCATTTTCGGCACGCTTTTGGGTGGCATGCTCGCCAGCCACACCGTCGATGCCTGGCTGCAAGGCACACTGATCGGCAGCCATTTCTCCGTTGCCGAGTTCGCGATTGCCGTCATCGTGCTGCTGTATCTGGCGGCGGCCTGGCTCAATCTCTACGTTCCGCAACTCAACGTCGTTCTCAAACCCCTGTCACTGCGCCCCAGCAAGCTGGTGGCCGAGTTCTGGCATTGCGTCAAACGCCTCTGGCAGGACCCGCAAGGTCAGCTCTCGCTGGGGGTGACCACGCTATTCTGGGGCGCTGGCGCGACCATGCGGCTGGTGGTACTCAACTGGGCGGTAATCTGGCTGACACTGACCATGCAACAAGCCACCCAGCTCGTTGCCATTGTCGCGGTCGGTATCGCGGCTGGCGCCGTGCTTGCCGGCCACTACATTCCGCTCAAGCGTGCCTTCAGGGTGCTGCCGGCGGGCATCGCCATGGGCGTGGTCGTGATCTCGATGCTGTTTGTCAACCAGTACTGGCTGGCAGCGTTACTGATGTTCATCGTCGGGGTGCTGTCGGGCTTCTTTGTGGTACCGCTCAACGCCATGCTGCAACACCGCGGGCATATGCTGATGGGAGCGGGCCATTCGATTGCCGTGCAGAACTTCAACGAGAATCTTGGCATTCTGGTCATGGTGGGCCTGCACATGCTGCTGGTGAAATTCTTCAGCAGCCCCGTTCCCGTCGATGCACCGGAAGTCATCCACACGGTTTTCCGGGCCAGCGGCCTACCGCCGATGCATGCCATCATCATCGGCTTCGGGCTGTTTGTCGCCCTGACCATGATCTATATCCAGCGCCGCTACCGGCGCGGTGTTGCTGCGGGAATCATGCATGACTGACAGGAAGTATTTCCTCCCTGCCGCGGCCAGCCTAGTGCTGGCCTTTTCACTGACAGCCTGCCAGAAAGCAGCCGAAACCGACGGCAAGAAAACCCGCCCCCCGGCACTGGTCAGCGCTGTCACGGCGGAAAAGCGCGACTTGCCGGTACTGCTGGCCGCAGAAGGACATATCGCTGCACTGAATACGGTCGAAATCCGGCCGCAGCTCACCAGCATCATCCGCGACATCCATTTCCGCGAAGGCGACATGATCAAAGCGGGGCAACTGCTCTTCACCCTGGATGCCGCAGACGACCAGGCCTCACTCAGCCGAGCCCAGGCGCAGGCGAAACAGGTCAAGGCACAACTGGTGGAGGCCGACAAGAATCTCAAGCGCGCCCGCGAGCTGGCTGCGGCGAAATTCCTGTCCGATAGCGCCGTCGATACCGCCGCGAGCAAGCTTGATGCGCTGCAAGCCCAGCTGGCGGCGGCCAGTGCCGATGTCGCGGCGGCCCAGGTAAAGGTCGGCTACACCCGCATCACTGCCCCCATGGCCGGCAAAGCCGGTCGGGTCGATGTGCATCCGGGCTCACTCGCACAACAGAATGCGGCTACCGCGCTGGTTACCATTACCCAGCTTGACCCGCTATCGGTCGAGTTTTCGCTACCGGAGCGCGATCTGACCACAGTACTGGCTGCCCGTGAACAGGGCCAGGTCAGCGTCGTAGTCACGCCGCAGGGTGGCCAGCCGCGCAACGGCGCACTCAGTTTCATCGACAATACGGTCGATCGGGCCACCGGCACCATCCGCATGAAAGCGACCCTGCCCAATCACGACCAGCGTTTCTGGCCGGGACAATTCGTCCGGGTCAGCGTCACCGCCGGTATAACCCCGCACGCCGTCGTCCTGCCAGCCGAAGCGGTCCAGACCGGACCGGACGGCCGTTTTGTCTACCAAATTGCCGGCAACAACACGGTAAGCACTAGACCTGTGACGCTCTTGCGCCTGCAGGACAGGCTGGCCATCATTGACGGACTGCAAGGCGGGGAAAAAGTCGTGCGGGATGGAGGGCAGAACCTGCGCCCCGGCAGTGAAGTACGCATCGCCAGCAAACCGGCCAAAGCCTCGCAGGCAAGACACGCCTCCGCCAGCGGGGAATAAGCCATGAATCTCTCCGCATTGTGCATGCAGCGTCCGGTTGCCACGATCCTGTTCTGGCTGTCGATCAGCATTGCCGGTTTGCTGGCCTGGTTCAAGCTGCCGATTGCCGCGCTGCCAACGTATGACACGCCGACCATCAGTGTATCGGCCAGCCTGCCCGGTGCCAGCCCGGAAACCATGGCGACGTCGGTGGCCACGCCACTGGAGAAACAGTTCTCGACCATCCCCGGCTTGGCGCTGATTACCTCGTCCAGCACCCAGGGCAGCGCCTCGATCACGCTGGAATTCGAACCTGACCGCAATATCGACGCCGCCGCCGCCGATGTGCAGGCGGCACTGTTCCGCGCCAGCCGCTCGCTGCCGGACGACATGACCAGCCCGCCGTCGTATCGCAAGGTGAATCCGGCCGATGCCCCCATCCTTCTGATCGCACTGAATTCCCCTTCGCTGAGCCTCGCCGAGCTCAACGATTATTCCGACAATCTGATTGCCCCTTCGCTCTCGACCATCAATGGCGTAGCCCAAGTGCAGATCTACGGGCAGAAGCGCTATGCCGTGCGGATCCAGGTACGCCCCGACCGCATGGCAGCGCTCAATATCACGCTCGACGAGCTTTCAAAAGCGCTGAAAACCGCCAATGCCAACACGCCAATCGGACAGCTTGATGGCGCACGGCAGACGCTGGCGCTGGAAACCGGCAGTGATCTGCTCAAGGCCGCCGATTTCGGCAAGCTCATCGTCACCAGCCGCGACGGCCTGCCGGTGCGCCTGTCCGACATCGCGCAAGTCGAGGACAGCGTGGAAAACATCAAGAGCGCCAGCTGGATCAATGGCGAGCGCTCGATCATTCTGGCCATCCAGCGCCAGCCCGGTGCCAATACGGTGGCCACCGTCGATGCCATCCGCGCGATGCTGCCGCGGTTGAAGGAGCAGATGCCGGCTTCGGTGGAGATACGCGAAGTGAATGACCGCTCGGCATCCATCCGCGAAGCGATTCACGACGTGAACCTCACGCTGCTACTGACAATCGCGCTGGTCATTCTGGTCATCCTGATGTTCCTGCGCCGCCTCTCGGCAACGCTGATCCCCGCGATCAGCCTGCCGATTTCGCTGCTGGGCACCTTTGCGCTGATGTACTGGCTGGGGTTCAGCCTGAACAACATCTCGCTCATGGGGCTGACCATCGCGGTCGGTCTGGTCGTCGACGATGCCATCGTGGTGCTGGAAAACATCATGCGCCATGTCGAGGAGGGCATGCCGGTACGTCAGGCCGCGCTGCTGGGTGCGCGCGAAGTCGGCTTTACGGTGATCTCGATTTCGGTATCTCTGGTCGCCGTGTTCATCCCGATTTTCTTCATGCCAGGCACGATCGGGCTGCTGTTTCACGAATTCGCGTGGGTCGTATCGCTGGCGATCCTGACCTCGGCCGTCGTCTCGCTCACCCTGATTCCGCTGATGGTGCCCCGCTTTGTGCGGGAACATGACCAGGAAATCATGCAGGCGCCGCCTGCATGGAGCCGCTGGTTCGAGCGCGGCTTCTCCACTTTGCTTGAAGCCTACAGCCGCACGCTGGATCGCGCGCTGCAGCACCGCAAAGTGGTGCTGCTGGTGGCACTGGCGACCTTCGGCCTGACCGGCTGGCTGTATGTCAGCTCACCCAAGGGTTTTTTCCCGCAGGAAGACATCGGCCAGATCCAGGCCACCATCCAGGGCCCCGAGGATATTTCCTACGACAACCTGCGCGATAAGCTGCAGCGCATCGCCAAACGCGTCGAAGAAAACCCCAATGTCGCCTTTGTCGCCGCCAGTATCGGTAGCGGCAACAGCGCGCGGCTGTTCATTACCCTCAAACCCCGCCAGCAGCGCGCCGAAATGGAAGGAGTGCTGGCCAGCCTGCGCAAGGACACCGGCGCAGTGCCAGGCGTGAGCGCATTCTTCCGCCCGACGCAAAACCTGAGCATCGGCGGGCGTTCGAGCAACAGCAAATACCAGTACACCCTGCAATCCGTAAACCCGCAGGAGCTCGACGTCTGGGTTGATAAATTGCAGCGCCAGCTGCGCGAGAGCCATGCCATCACCGACATCAGCTCGGATGCGCAAAAACGCGGCCTGCAGGCCAGACTGGCCATCGACCGCGACAAGGCAGCATTGCTCGGCGTGGACATGCAGACGCTACGCGACACGCTCTACGCCGCCTATGGCGGGCGCAAGGTCAGCACCATTTACGCGCCACAGGACAGCTATTCGGTGATTCTGGAGCTCAATGACGATGACCGCCGCGACGAAAGCGACCTGACGCGCCTGCAGATCCGCAGCAATAGCGGTGCGCTGGTACCGCTGTCGGCCTTCGTGAAGGTCGACCGGGTGGTCGCGGCTACGGCAGTCAACCATCAGGGCCAGCTGCCGGCAATCACGCTGTCGTTCAATCTGGCTGCGAATGCGTCGCTGTCGGACGCCGCGCGCGACATCCGGCAGGCGGGTGAAGCCATCGGCCTGCCCACACATGTTTTTGGTGCGTTCGCTGGCGAAGCCGCGCTTTACCAGTCTTCGCAGACCAGCCAGCTGTGGCTGATCGCCATTGCCATTGCGGTGATCTACGTGATTCTCGGCATGCTCTACGAGAGCTGGATCCACCCGGTTACCATCTTGCTGGGCATTCCCTCCGCGGCAGTCGGTGCCCTGCTGGCGCTGCGGCTCACCGGCCTGGAAGTCAGCTTCATCGCCATGATCGGCATTCTGCTGCTGGTGGGGATCGTGAAGAAGAACGCGATCATGATGATCGACTTTGCACTGGAGGCGCAGCGCGCTGGCAGCTCGCCACGGGACGCCATCCGTGACGCCTGCGTGAAGCGCTTCCGCCCGATCATGATGACGACGCTGGCCGCCATCATGGGCGCTCTGCCGATTGCGCTGGGCATCGGCGCCGGTGCCGAGCTGCGCATGCCGCTGGGCGTCAGCGTGGTCGGCGGGCTGATCTTCTCGCAGTTGATCACGCTGTACATCACACCCGTGATCTATCTGACTTTTGACCGGCTGGCGCATACCCGCCGCATTGCTCTGTAATACCCCAACACCCATAAGCCCGAATCCTTTTCATTAAAAAGAATTCGGGCTTATACCCATCAATCACTCGTCGCGTGTCAGCACTTCCAGCAACTCGATTTCGAAAATCAGATCGGAATTCGGCTTGATGTGCTCGCCGATCTGCCGCTCGCCGTAGGCCAGTGCGGCCGGTACCAGCAGTTTGCGGCGCCCCCCGACCTTCATGCCCATCATGCCCAGATCCCAGCCCTTGATGACGCGGCCGGAGCCGATCACGCACTGAAAGGGTTTCCCACGACGGTGCGAGGAGTCGAATTCCGTGCCGTCTTCCAGCCAGCCGGTGTAATGCGCGGTAATCAGTGCGCCCTTGACGCAGGCCTTGCCCTCGCCTTCGACCAGATCAATCAGCTCCAGTGTTTCAATCATTGCAATCTCGCTTTTGTTTCCATCAAATCAGAATTCCGGCAGGCAGCATCGCCAGCAAACGCCACAGCCCCAGCGCCACCAGCAGCCCGCCGCAGAGCTGCCGCCACAAGGGGCGACGCAAGGCGCCGGCAAGCCAGCTGCCCGCACCGCCGATCAGCAGCAGATTGGGCAGAGTACCCAGCCCGAAAGCCAGCATGACCCCGGCACCAGTCAGCGGACTGGCGCTGGCCAGCGCGGACAGGCTGGCGGTATAGACCAAGCCACAGGGCATCCAGCCCCACAGCAGGCCTACCGTCAGGCTTTGCCCCAGATGGCGTACCGGCAGCAGGGTGCGCAATCGCGGCTGGATGTGTCGCCACACCGGCGCCCCCAGCTTTTCCAGTCGCAACAGCCAGGCATTCCAGCCGGCAACATAGCAGCCCATCAGGATCAGCAGCAGATTGGCCAGCACATACAGCACCTGCTTCAGACCCTGGAGTATACCGATGGAGGCAAACGATGCCAGAGCCCCCAGCAACATACCAATCAGCGTATAACCGGCGATCCGCCCGATATTGAACGCCAGCTGATGTCGCCAGCGCGAGCCGGCCGGCAGGTTCAGACTGAAAGCCGTGACCACGCCGCCGCACATGCCCAGACAGTGCCCGCCGCCCAAAAGGCCGGCCAGAAACAGCGCAAGGAAGTTTAGTTCGGGCATCCCAGACCTGTAAAAATGCTGCGGGGCACGACGGTGATCCGCCCTGCCCCGTGGATACGGATTGCTGCGCAGGCAGCTAGCCATGAGTTGAAAAAGTCGGTTTTTCCTCTGACATCAAGCACCGGACAAAGCACGGCGCGATGCACTCACTGAAAAATCAACGACTTATTTTTTGCTTTTCATACATTTCTCCCGGCTTTGCCGGGAAAAATGGATCGCAGGCTGTTTTTCAACAGCCTGCCAGGCCACTCAGATCAGTTTCGAGTAGCGTGCCTGAGTTTGCCGCGTGCGCAGGTAGCGGTCAAATACCATGGCGACCGAGCGCACCAGCAGGCGCCCGCGCGGCAGCACCCGCACAGCTTCGTCGGTGATTTCGACCAGCCCGTCATCGATGAACTGCTGCAAGAGGCCGAACTCCTCCTCGAAATAGCGCGGAAAATCGATCATGTAGCCGACTTCGAAAGGCTGGAAATACACCTCGAACTGGCACATCAGCGCCTGGATTACCGCGCGCCGCAGCAGATCATCGGGCCCCAGATGCATGCCGCGCACGACCGGCAAATCACCGGCATCGAGCCGAGCATAGTAATCGTCCAGTTCCTTGGTGTTCTGGTTGTAACTCGCGCCAACCTTGCCGATGGCCGAGACCCCGAATGCCAGCAAATCACAATCGGCATGGGTGGAATAGCCCTGGAAATTGCGGTGCAGCCGGCCACGGCGCTGCGCGATGGTCAGCTCGTCGCTGGGCAGCGCAAAGTGGTCCATGCCGATAAACACGTAGCCCGCGTCTTCCAGCCGGGCAATGGCCATCTGCAGGATATCGAGCTTGGTTTCCGGACTGGGCAGCTCCGCAGCATTGATGCGTCGCTGCGGCATGAACCGCTCGGGCAGGTGCGCGTAGTTGTACAGCGAAATGCGCTCGGGGCGCAGCTGGATCACCAGCTCCAGCGTGCGGGCAATGCTGTCGAGCGTTTGTTTGGGCAGACCATAGATCAGGTCGACGCTGACCGACTTGAAGCCGTACATGCGCGCGGCCTCGATGACCACGCGGGTTTCATCGTAACTCTGGATTCGGTTCACCGCCTCCTGCACGGCCGGTTCGAAATCCTGAATACCGACACTCATGCGGTTGAAGCCCAGTTGCGCGAGCAGCTGCACGGTATCCATGCCGACCTTGCGCGGATCGATTTCGATCGAGAACTCGCCGCCCTGCTGCAGGTCAAAGCGCTGGCGGATGGCCGCCATCAGGCGTTCAAGCTGTTCATGGCTCAGAAAGGTGGGCGTGCCGCCACCAAAATGCAGCTGGCGCACCAGTCCCTTTTTCGGCAGCAGGTCGGCCTGCAGGTTGATTTCGCGGATCAGGTAGTCCAGGTACTGGTCGGCGCGGGACTTGTCCTTGGTAATGACCTTGTTGCACGCACAGTAGTAACAGACGGTGTTGCAAAATGGCAGATGGAAATACAATGACAATGGCTTGGCTAGCGTGCCCGGTGCCCGCTGCTGCAGCACATGACGATATTCGGCGGGACCGAAGCCCGGGCCAAACCGGTCGGCGGTCGGATAGGAGGTATAGCGCGGGCCATTGCCGTCGTAACGGACAATCAGCTCGCGATCAAAAACCAGATGTTCGGTCTGGGCAGGGGGCAGTGGTAATGCCATGGCACGCTCTTATGCTTTTAATGGGTAAGTCTTGCGCATTTTGTCGCGCGGAGAATGCAGCAATCCGCCCTATCCGAACTTGACCTGAATCAATTAAAATGGGTGTATCAAACCGATACCCTATGATCGACTAAGCCTTTCGGACTACTCCATGTCAATTCAATCGCCCATCCCCGTTCGTGACGTTTCCTTCCGGGGTTTGCGCCAATCGTGCTCCAACTGCAGCCTGCGCGAACTGTGCCTGCCCATCGGCCTGAACCAGGATGAACTGCGCCAGCTGGATACCATCATCGCCCAGGGGCGTCCGGTCAAACGGGGGGAGGCACTCTACCGCGCAGGCGAGCCTTTCCGTTCTTTGTACGCCGTGCGCCTGGGTTTCTTCAAGGCCAGCGTGATTTCCGAGGACGGCCGCGAGCAAGTTACCGGCTTTCACATGACCGGCGAGCTGCTGGGCATGGATGCCATCAGCACCGATTTCCACACCTGCGATGCGATTGCACTGGAAGACAGCGAAGTCTGCGAGCTGCCGTTTGCCGATATCGAGACACTGGCACGCGATGTGCCGGCACTGCAGCACCATCTGTACAAGGTGATGAGCCGCGAAATCGTCCGTGACCACGGGGTGATGCTGCTTCTGGGCAATATGAAGGCCGAAGAACGCCTGGCGGCTTTTCTGCTGAACCTGTCGCAGCGTTTCGCAGTTCGCGGCTATTCCTCATCGAGTTTCCACCTGCGCATGACCCGCGAGGAAATCGGCAGCTACCTGGGCCTGAAGCTGGAAACCGTCAGCCGTACGCTGTCGAAGTTCCAGGATCAGGGTTACATCAAGGTGCAGAACCGCCTGATCGAGCTCGTCGATGTCGACAGCCTCAAGCGTCTGCTGAACAGCTGCCAAGGCTAAACGGACCCCCGCCATGGCGCGCCCCGCTTTGCTGGTCATCTGCCAGCCGGACATCGGGGCGCTGCTGACCCGGCGCTGGGAAAATCGCCCACCGGATGCACAGTGGCAACTGTGCTCACCCGAACAATTGCCCGGGCAGCAGGCCGATGCCCTGCTGCTGGTCCAGCAACCGCTGGCAATGGCACTGGCCATGGCGGCGACCTGTCAGCTGCCGTGTGCGGATGTTGCACTCCTCCCCAACCCGGCGGCAGCAGAGTATGGCTTCATGCTGGCGGCAGGCGGACAGCCTGCGGCGCTCGATCTGTTTGCCCCCCTGCTGGATACCCTGGCTCCGCTGCCACAGGGCTGGCTGCACAGCGGGCCGATCGCGTCGGCCAGTTTCTGCGGCGAACTCGTGCTCCGCCTTGGCAGCAACGGACTGGCACCACTTTTGGCTGGCTTGAGCCAGCAATTCCAAGCGCAGCCGCTGGGCAGTCCCACGGATCAGCAGCAATTGCTGCTGGCCCTGCAGCAATTCATGGGTACCCAGCTTGATAGTTTGCGCAGCCTGCGGATGCTGGCGGAGCACTATCTGCAGCAAACGGGTGACGGGATGCAACCCTTTGTCCCGCATCACCACCAGACTCGCCAGTTCGGCCTGTATGCCGAATCGGCCAGCCAATCACCAGCCGCCCAGCTGGCCCGGCTGCTGCTGGCCATCCTGCCGGCAGGCCAGTAAACCCCGTTTCAACCTCCCTAACCACGGACTCCAGCATGCTGATCAAGAGCGAATTCGTCGACCTGTCAACCCCCACAGGCGTAATGCGCACCTATGTGCACCGCCCGCAGGCCGAAGGCCAGTACCCCGTCATCCTGCTGTATTCGGAGATTTTTCAGCAGACCGGCCCGATCGAGCGCGCAGCGCGCCTCATTGCCGGCCACGGCTACGCCGTGCTGGTACCCGAAGTCTTCCACGAGCTGAACCCGATCGGCACCGTGCTGGCTTATGACGATGCCGGCCGCGACAAGGGCAATGCCGACAAGGCAGCGAAGGATGTCAGCGGATACGACAGCGACAACCGCGCGATGCTCGACTGGGCCAAGCAGCAGCCTTGGTCGGCCAAGCGCTTTGGTGCGATGGGCTTCTGCATTGGCGGCCACCTGGCCTTCCGTGCCGCACTGCAGCCGGAAATCGAGGCCACCGCCTGCTTCTACGCCACCGATCTGCATTCGCAAGTCATCCCCAACCAGCCAGGCCAGCACAGCATGGACCGCATCGGCGAAATCAAGGGTGAGATGCTGATGGTCTGGGGCAAGCAGGATCCGCACATTCCGCCGGCCGGGCGTGCCAAGGTCTACCAGGACATGGCCACCGCGAATCTCGAATTCACCTGGCATGAATTCAACGGCGTACATGCATTCATGCGCGACGAGGGTGACCGCTACGATGCGGCACTGGCGCTGCAGGGCTACCAGCTTGCACTGGAGCTGTTCGGCCGCAAGCTGCGCACCATCCGGTAATACACCCCCCTGTATCAGCCTGCAGGCCACAATGAGAATAGCCTGCAGGAATATACCCATAATGAAAATCCTGATTGCTCCCGATTCCTTCAAGGAAAGCCTCAGCGCCAGTGCCGCCGCGCAGATCATCGCCAACGGATTGCGGGAATCCCTTCCTGATGCCGAACTGATCTGCCTGCCACTCGCGGACGGTGGCGAAGGTACACTGGACACGCTACTGGCCAGCGGCGGAATCCGCCATTCGCTGAGTGTGCAGGATCCGCTCGGCAGGCCGACCCGGGCAAGCTGGGGCCTGCGCGGCGACATGGCCATCATCGAAATGGCCGAGGCTAGCGGCCTGACCCGGCTGGCAGAACACGAACGCAATCCCCTTTTCACCAGCAGCTATGGCACTGGCGAGTTGATCCGCGCCGCACTGGATGCGGGAGCCCGCCATATCCTGCTAGCCCTGGGCGGCTCGGCCACCAACGATGGCGGCTGTGGCATGCTGCAGGCATTAGGGATGCGCTTTCTGGATGCGCAGGGGAACGCACTCCCGGCCGGTGGGGCCGCACTGGCACGACTGGTGCGCATTGATATGACTGGCTTCGACGCACGGTTATCCGAGTGCCGTTTCGAAGCAGCCTGCGATGTCGACAACCCGCTGACCGGAAATCTTGGCGCCTCCGCCGTGTTCGGACCGCAAAAAGGTGCCACAGCGGCCATGGTCGCCGAGCTCGACACCGCACTGGCTAACTATGCCGAACGAGCGCGCCATCTTCTTGGCCGCAATATAGCCGGCCTGCCCGGCGCTGGCGCTGCAGGCGGGCTGGGCGCGGCCGCAGCTGGATTTTTCAACGCGCAGCTGCGCCGTGGTGCAGACATGGTGATGGATGCCGTAGGGCTGGATGCCCAGCTTGCCAACACAGACCTGCTCATCACCGGCGAAGGCCGACTGGATGGCCAGAGCTGCCATGGCAAAGTAGCAGTCAGCGTTGCGCGCCGCGCTCGCGCCGCCGGCGTTCCTGTTATTGCCCTTGCAGGCTGTTTCGGTGAAGGCGTCGATACTGTGCATGAAGCCGGAATTGCCGCGGCGTTTGCCAGTGTCGATCGCTGTATGGACCAAGCAGAGGCCTTACATCTGGCGCACGCCAATCTGGCACGACTGGCTCGCAATATTGGCGCGATGCTCTCCCTGTCGACTTGCTGCTCTTCTCGCTTCGGATCGGCAAGCGCAAAGTAGTAACAAACTAACGCATGCACTTTTTCAGTGCGCAAACGGCTACATCACAACATCACCAGCTAACACATATCAAAAGCAGACCCTATCATTCACCAAGGACTTTTCTTCCGGGTGACCTCGGCGCCATCAAAGATGGAAGGTCAATCCGGCGCTGATGACATAATCATCCGCCGCGTCGTTCAGCCCCCATTGATAGCCGAGATCAATGTCGATCAATTCACTTGGAGTGATGGTCACTCCCAAGCCGGCCGACAGCGGATTTCGGTGGTTTTCCTTGCTGGCATTGCGCTGCGACGCCAGTTCGACATTGGCGGCAAACTGCTCGCTGAAGGCGTACTCAGCCGCGATGGCCGCAGTCCAGAGATGATTGCGATCTCCCGCCTTGTTATTGTTGAAGACGTAACCGGCATTGCCATACAGGGTCACATCACCCAGAGCATACTCGGCAATCAGAGTGGCATCCGCGCCCAGGCGGTCATTGCCCAGACCCTTGTTCGGATTGGCAGTAGGCAGTACGGCATTGGCACTGAGAGCCAGGGACAGGCCCTCCTCCTGCTCGAGGAAACGCCATTTGAACCCGGCACTGATGTCGCCGATGCCGCGCGCCGCGGCGGAGTCAGCGCCACCGCTGCGGGAATCGACATAGGGTAGCGAAGCGCTGAGATCCAGTTCCTCGCTCAGGCCATAACTGGCCGTCAGCGCCGTTGTCCAGCTGCGATGTGCGTCAGCCTTCACCACTGCTTTTTCCGTTGCGATTTCCAGATCCACGTTCCCTGCCCCGGTCGTTCCGGCATCATCATAAGCAAAGGCACCACCACTGATGGCCAGCAGGGAAACGACGATAAGACGTGGCAAAATGGGCATGATTCAGTCCTGAACAGGTTGCACTAATGACGATGGATTATAGCGGGATTCAGTAGCTAAAACTTAATAAATGATAATGGCTATTAATATCAAATTCGGCATGGGCCTCTTGCCACTCGCAAGCCGAGTGCCCAACACGAAGCTTGCCAAGTAAGTCGTCCCTGCTCTCGAGCTGTTGGTATTTTTGCTTCTCAAACCCTACCGGTAATAGCCCGGTTGAGGAACAATTACTTCGCTTCGGATTGCCACGTCACCCCGGTTTCAGTAGCACACGACTTTAGAGACCGGAGTTTAATGTAGCCAACTTTGCGGCCAGTTGTCTGGCATACGCAGACGGCGTCAGGCCGCCCAGTGATTTCTTTGGCCTCTCCTCGTTGTACTCGCGTCGCCAGGATTCAATCAGTACCCATGCCAGAGCCAGGCCTGTGAACCAGTGTTCATTCAGGCATTCGTCGCGGAACCGTCCATTGAATGACTCGATGTAGGCATTCTGATTGGGTTTGCCGGGCTCGATATGGCGTAACTGAATGCCACGCAGTTGCGCCCACATCAGCATGGCCTGACCACAGAACTCCTTGCCGTTATCGGTCCGGATCACCTGCGGCAAACCCCGTGTGCTGGTCAGTTGATCCAGCAGGCGCGTCAGCGGATATCGTTCCGCCACGATGGCAATGGATTCATGCGTCGCATCATCGACGATGGTCAGGCACTTGATCACTCGCCCTTCGGCGGTACGATCAAACACGAAATCCATGGACCAGACTTGATTGGCTGCAATGGGCCGGACCAGGGGTTGACGATCCCGCAACGGCACCTTCTTGCGCTTGCGCCGCCGCACCTGCAAACCCGCCAAGCCGTATAGCCGCTCTACCCGTTTGTGATTCACCACCCAGCCCGACTGACGTAGCTTCAGATAAATCATGCCGGCGCCATAGCGACGATGTCGATGGGCCAAGAAGAGGAGCTGTTCGCGCAGTGGTCCGTTACGATCCGGTCGTGGCCGATAGCGCAACGCACTGGCGCTCATGCAGGCCACCGACAAGGCTCGTCGCTCACTCAGGCCACGCCTGGTCATATACCGCACCAGCTCACGTCTTGCCGGTGCGGCTACCACTTTTTTGCAGCGCTTCTTTGATGATTTCGTTCTCGAGTAACGCGTTGGCAAGCATGCGCTTGAGCCGGGCATTCTCAGCCTCCAGTTCCTTGAGCCGTTTGGCATCGGAGACGCTCATGCCGCCGAACTTGTTACGCCACAGGTAAAAGCTGGCCTCGGAAAAGCCATGCAGGCGGCAGAGTTCCTTGAGCGGGATGCCCGCTTCGGCCTCACGCAAAAAGCCGATGATTTGTTCTTCCGAATAACGCTTTTTCATGTCCAGTCTCCTTGGATAGGGGGATTGGACTCCAAAGCAGCCTTCTGCTCAAACTCGTGGGGGGTGGGCGTCGGGATGTGAATGCGGCTTTGCTTTTCAGGTGTAGTAACCACAAGGGAGCACAGACATGACAAGGCACAGGCGTAGAACTGCAAACTGCTGCTCGTGGGCCAGGATGAAGACATACCTTACCCGGACTCCTTGGCAGAGTATGCGGCGGCCGTTATTAGGATGTCGCGCTCATCGGTCACCCGTTTCAGTTCAGTCCTGTGCCCCAGATTTCGGCTTGCCGGTCGACTGAGTCAGCTGGTTTGGAGCGACTGAGACCTAAAGTTTCAGCCATTGATACACACTGTAGGCAGATACGCCAAGATGGCCTGCGACTCCTGAGACGGGATAGCCGCTTCCAGTGATCTGTTTGACGGCTTCGATCTTGAACTCTTTGGGGCAGAGAGGATTGATCATACCCACCTTACGAAAGCAGCGTGAGGCTCTTGAGTTGTTTAGGTAAGAAAAGGCGATAAATACATGTAAAAAGGGTGGCTTGCGCCACCCTTTTCATCTAAGCAGTAAGACTCATGCAGTCAAACGATTAGAAGCCGGTCCAAGTACCAACCAAGATACGGGTGGCATTATCTTCGGAAGCGATCTTGCCATCAGCATTTTGCCATACAACTGCGTTGGAACCCCAGTTCTTGCCGACCATGTTGTGACGGATCTGCAGGAAAGCACCGGTATTCTTGGAGAGACCGTAGTCCCACTGGAAGCCGATAGTCTGGAAGTCATTGTCGTTTTGGTCCGCGCCATCACGCTCTGCTTCTTGGAACATATAGCCCAGGCTGATCGCGTGCTTGCCGAAGCCATAAGTGCCGCCAATCAGATAGCCGATTTGGCTAGCATCAGCACCACCTTCAACATTTACGTCTGCACCGCGTACGGCCAGACGCAGACCCAGATCACCGATGTTGCCGCGAGCGCCAACGATCCAGTTGTCATAGTCAGTGCCCTTGGCGCCGCTCAGGCCATTCGGACGACCGGAAGTAGCACCGCCAGCCCAGTCACGACCAGCCGGAACCGGAGTGGAATCAACGGACTGATACCAGCCTGCGTCGATGTTCCAGCCACCCAGAGCCAAGTTACCAGTTACTTCGTAAGCATACGGGCTACCAGCATTGTTTACGGTATCACCGAAGTCATACTGAGCAGTGAAGCTGAACGGACCGAAAGCCGGGGAAGCATAGGAAATGCCTTGACCGAAGCCTACGTTCGGAACTTCACCCATAGTGCCAGAGAAACCCTTGGAACCATACGGCCAGTCTTGGATCAGGTAGGTGTTGGACCATTGGTTACCAAACTTCAGGGTACCCCAGTCACCACCGTAAGCAATCCAAGCTTCACGGATGCCCCACGCATCGAAACGATCCGGGGTAGCAACCTTCTGAGCCAGACGCCAGGACAGAGTGGAACCATTGTCCAGCTTGTCCTTACCGTCAACGTTGATCACGATTGCAATTTCTTGCATTACCTTAGGATCGCCATCAACAGTGTTGTTGGTGCGAACGAAAAAGTCCATTTCAGCGGAACCGCTGATGGAAACTTCGGCCATTGCCGGAGCGGCGAAAGCAGCTGCTACAGCAGCAGCAACCAGAACACGCTTGAACATTTAGTTTTCTCCTAGACACGAGAGGTTTTATAAACCACCTGTATTAACACCGACCATCTCTGATCAATGTCTACGATTCGCAGCATACGCACTCACCGCCGACCACGCAAAGCCGCACCCCATCGATCCCGCATTCTGTTGGCAAACTGCAACAGAATGCGTACAAACTCAGCCAAGCAGCGCCTTGCGGTCACGCTCGAGCTGCACCAGCAGGCGCTGGATTGCGGCCTCGGCATTACGCGACAACCCATCAAATTTGGCCCCGACAAACCAGCGTTTTACATTGCCACGATCCAGCTCACGCAGGCTGCGCACTTCGAAAGCGAGTTTGAGCTGCCCGAGGGGGCCCATTTCGAACCAGGCTTCCGGAAAAAGGCTTCCCGGCTCGAAGCTGGCCTGCAAGCCATCCGGGACCCAGCAGCCAAAACCTCCCAGCGACAGATCGTGTAATTCCAGCCCGGTCTTGCGGCCATCGGGCAACATCACACTGCAGCGGTACGGGTTGGCTAGCGGGGTAGGCAGGCGGAAATACTCACGCCGCTGCAATTTGATGAGATCGACAGGAAATGGCGCCACAAAGGCAGGCTTGCCCTCGAACGTGCAACGCTTGGCGGCCTGGATGGTGAACTGCACTTTGACCCCTTCGGGAGCCGCCACCAGCAGAATCCGGTTTGCCTGACTCAAGGCCGCATTGGTCGGTTCATGCCCTGCGAGATCGAAAATGAACTCGCGGGCCTTGTTATCCACATCGAGCACCCGCGTAATCATCATGCCCTGCCCGTTGTTGAAATAAACCGCAATCGGCACATTATGTGCAGCAAGCTGACGCAACTCGTAACCGATGGCCAGCGGCGCCTGCTGGACGAAAGGTGAAATATCGATTTCTGAGGGAATGGGCTGGGAATGGTCGGCAGATGTACTCATGGCATTGCTACTAGCTGGTTATGCGGTTATTCAGGGCATCATTCTAGCCAAGAGCAGCCAGGCCGCGCTGTCCTAGCCGGGAAGATGCTTCAGTCAGCTCGTTCTTCAAGCAGCAACTGTAGATCATGGCGCAATACCGACGGGTCACTGCCGTAGTTGATCATTACGCGGACCCTGCCTTGCCGATCAAGCAGATAGGTGCCAGCGGTGTGATCCATCGTATAGTGCTCGCCCTCTCCGCGTCGCTGGTAAGCCACGCCGTACTGGCGCGCAACCTGCGCCACGGCTGACGCAGAGCCCGTCAACCCCAGAAAATCAGGGTGGAATGCGGGCACATACTGCGCGAGCAATTCCGGCGTGTCGCGGGCTGGATCCACCGACACGAACAGCACCTGGATGTCCCGTGCTGCGGCCCCGAATTGTGGCAGCAGATCACGCAATTCGGCCAAAGTGGTCGGACACACATCCGGGCACTGGGTATAGCCAAAAAACAACACCACCACTTTACCCTTGAAGGAGGAGAGCGTTCGCGGTTTACCCTGGCCATCAATCAGGGTGAAATCACCGCCATAACGCTGCTCGCTAAGATCCACGCCTTGAAACTGGGCGCTTGGCCCGCAGGCAGTCAATCCCGCAAGCATTGCTGGCAGCAGCAATTGGCCCAGCAAAATTCCAAATCGGCTCGGCATCGTCATCCTTCCAGTTGATCCAGCAGGGAAAGCAAGGCCGGACAAGGCAAAGCCTTGTTGGCGGCATCAGGCTCGTAAAGCACTTCGGCCAGCAACGGCACCGGCATTGCCTGCTTCAGATAGGTCAGATTTTCGTCATAGCGCAACATGGCAGGATCCAGCTGGTTGGCCACCCAGCCCAGCAGGCGGCACTGGCCTTGCATGATCGCCCTGGCGCTGAGCAGGGCATGGTTGATGCAGCCCAGCTTCATGCCGACCACCAGCACCACCGGGAGTGCCAGCTCATCAGCCAGATCAGCCATGCTCATCGTGTCTGACAGGGGCGCCAGCCAACCTCCAGCCCCCTCGACCAGCACGAGATCGCTGGCTTGGCGCAGCGCATCCAGCGCCGAACGCAGACGCGCAAGATCAATCAGGACTCCCGCTTCGCTAGCAGCAATATGTGGTGAAACCGGCGGCTCGAACCGGTAAGGCGACGTCAGGGCACGGTCCGCCTTCAGCGAGCTGGCGCAGGCATGCAATGCCACATCCGAACTCCACAAATCACCATCACGCGCTTCACAGCCAGACGCCACAGGCTTCATCCCGACGGTACGCAGCCCTTGGCGCGCCAGTCCGCGCAGCAACTGTGCGGTTACCACGCTTTTGCCGGCATCGGTATCGGTGCCTGTTATGAATACCACCTTACCCATCAACCTATCACCCTGCACATCAATATTCTTGAGGAAATCAGTCGCATACCCTGCTATTTACGCGGCCTGAACTCGATAATCTGTGCACCGTCGGCAAGCGTCCTGCTGGCTGGTGCATCCGTTTTCCAGGCATGGCCATAGATGACTTCGTAGGTGCATGGCAGCACGCCGTCACGGCGCAATGCCTCATACTGCGCAACCACACGCTGCCAGGCTGCGCGCCCCATCATGCCGCTGCGCCGGCCATGCATGTGATTTGCGGCACCAATGTCCTTCAGATCACGCATGACGGCGCGGGCATCCGGATAAGTCAATGTCAGGTATTCCATATCCATTACCGGGCCGCTGAAACCCTGCTGACCCAATGCATCGCCCAGATCATGCATGTCGATGAACTGGTTGACATGACTGTAACCATCCACCCCTGCAAAGGCGGTGCGCAATTCATGCAACGTATCCGGCCCCAGGGTCGCGAACAGCAGCAGTCCACCCGGCCTCAAAACCCGACGGAACTCGGCAAATGCGCGATCCGGCGTATTGCACCACTGCAAAGTCAGACTCGACCAGATGACATCCACCGAGGCATCCGCAAGTGGCAGTGCTTCGATATCGCCACACAGGGGCAGCGCTTTCTGCCGATCCAGCAAGCCGAACAACTGCCGAAACCCCGACTGCTTCTGCTGGACAACTCGCAGCATGCCCGGCGCCAGATCCAGCGCCAGCAATTCGGCACTACCAAAACGCTGCCTCAGCCCCGGCAGGGCATACCCCGTACCACAACCGGCATCCAGCACCCGGACGGGCTCAATGCGCATCAGCGCCAGGCGTTCAAGCATGCGGTCGGCGACTTCGCGTTGCAATACCGCTGCAGCATCATACGATTGTGCGGCCCGATCAAACGCGGCTTGCACCGCCTTCTTGTCGGTATAAAACGCCTCGCTCATGCCCCGCCCTTGCGTTGTTGCAGCTTGTGCTGCACGAAATGGATGCACATGGGCAACAAGGAAATTCCAATGATGCCCAAGACCATCAGGGTAAGATTCTTGCGGATGATCTCGACATTTCCGAAGTAGTACCCCAGCGAGACAAGACTGCCAACCCAGACCAGGGTGCCAAACACACTGAAGCCCAGAAATCGCAGATAGGGCATCCTGCCCATCCCGGCAACAAAGGGCGCAAAAGTACGCACGATCGGCACAAAGCGCGCCAGCGTGACCGTTTTGCCACCATGGCGGGCATAGAATGCCTCGGTGCGCACGAGGTAATCGCGCCGGAAGATTTTCGAATTCGGGTTGCGGAACAGGCGCTCACCCAGCGTTCGGCCAATCAGGTAATTGGTGCTGTCCCCCAGAATTGCTGCCGCAATCAGCGTTGCCGCCAGGACCAGCGGATCCATTTTCCCGAGCGCAGCCACCAGGCCGGCGACAAACAGCAGTGAATCGCCCGGCAGAAACGGCATTACAACCAGGCCGGTTTCACAGAAAATGATCAGAAAGAGCATCAGGTAAATCTGCGTGCCATACAACATGGCCCATTGCTCAAGCACCTGATCCAGATGCAGAAACAGATCGATAAAATTGAATTCCATGAGTTCTCTCGCATAGCCCCCAGTAATGGCAAACGCCGACGAAGCATCGTCGGCGTTTTGCAGTCATCCCAAATAACGATCAGACGACAGCTTCTTCCTTGATGACGACCGGCTTGGCCATGTTCTCGCGGGAAACTCCGAACATCAGCAGCAGCGGCGACGCGACCAGTACCGACGAATAGATACCGAACACGATACCGATGGTCAGCGCCATCGAGAAGCCATGCAGGGCGGCACCACCGAATAGCAGCATGGACAGCACCATCGCTTCGGTGGACGCGTGGGTGATGATGGTACGGCTCATCGTCGCAGTAATGGCATTATCGATCACCTCCGGAACCGTCTTGCCGCGCATATTGGGCTTGTGAAAATTCTCACGGATCCGGTCAAACACGACGACCGATTCATTCACCGAGTAGCCCAGCACAGCCAGCACCCCTGCCAGTACGGCCAGCGAGAACTCCCACTGGAAGAAGGCAAAGCAGCCAAGAATGATGACCACGTCGTGCATGTTGGCAATCACGGCTGAAACGGCGAAGCGCCACTCGAAGCGGATCGCCAGATAAGCGATGATGCCGAGACAGACGATGGTCAATGCGGTCAAGCCATGCGTGACCAGCTCTTCACCCACCGACGGGCCGATGAATTCGACCTTCATCACCTTCACGTCGGGACGAGCGGTTTTCAGCACGTTGAACACTTCTTCGGAGATCTGTGCACTGCTCTTGCCCTTGATGTTCGGCAGACGAACCATTACGTCACGCGCAGTGCCCAGCGACTGGACCTGCGACTCACCGTACTTGAGACCATCGACCTGATGGCGAATCTGCTGAAAATCCGCCGGCTGCTCATAGCGCAATTCAACAACCGTACCGCCGGTGAATTCGACACCGAAATTGAGGCCTTTGAACACCAGGAAAAAGACGGCAACTACAAAGGTCAGCAGCGAAATGGCCGTCGTGAGCTTGCCATAGCTCATGAACGGGATGTCGCGCTTGATATGGAAAAATTCGATCATTTGCGTACTCCGATTAGACCGCGAGCGCGGACAGGCGGCGACGGTAGCCGTAAACCAGATTGATCAGGCCACGCGAGAAGAATACGGCGCTGAACATGGAGGTCAGAATGCCCAGGCAGTGCACGACGGCAAAGCCCTTGACCGCCCCGGAACCGAACAGGAACAGGGCCGCACCGGCAATAAAGGTGGTCACGTTGGAATCCAGAATCGTCGCAAATGCATGACGATAGCCCTCGGAGATTGCCAGCTGCGGTGTCACACCATTGCGGATTTCCTCACGCACACGCTCATTGATCAGTACGTTCGAGTCGATCGCCATACCCAAAGCCAGTGCAATCGCGGCGATACCCGGCAGCGTCAGCGTCGCCTGCAGCATCGACAGCAGCGCCAGCAGGAACAGTACGTTCATGCCCAGGCTGATGGCCGAAACCACACCGAACATGCGGTAGTAAATCATCATGAAGATGGCAATCGCGACAAAACCGTACAGCGTCGAATCAAACCCCTTCTTGATGTTTTCCTTGCCAAGGCTCGGGCCAATGGTCCGCTCTTCAACGATATTCATCGGTGCGGCCAACGATCCGGCACGCACCAGCAGCGAAATGTCGCTAGCCTCCTTCACCGTCATGCCACCGCCTTCGATCACGAAGCTGCCCCCCAGTTCGCCGTTGATGCGCGGCGAGGTAATGACTTCGCCCTTGCCCTTTTCGACCAGCACGATCGCCATGTACTTGCCGACATTCTCGCGGGTCAGATCACGGAAGATGCTGGCTCCCAGCGAATCCAGCTCGATCCCGATCACCGGGTTGTTGTTCTGGTCATAGCGCGGCTCGGCCTTGACGATGTTGTCACCGGTCAGTTCGACTTCCTTCTTGATCAGGATTTCCTGCACCTGCCCCTTGCGCACGCCAGCCATGGGCAGCAGCTCGAAGCCCGCGGGTACATTTCCCTGCTGCGCTTCGGCGATCTTGCCCGGATCCATTTCTGCCATGCGAACCTCGAGAGACGCCGTGCGTCCCAGGATATCCTTGGCCTTGGCGGTATCCTGCACACCCGGCAACTGGACGACGATACGGCCTTCACCCTGCTGCTGGATGATGGGCTCGGCCACACCCAGCTCATTCACACGGTTATGCAGTGTGGTGATGTTCTGCGCCACGGCGTCAGTCTTGAGCTGGGCAAGCGAGGCAGGACTGAAGGACGCGACCACCTTGAAATTGCCCTCGCCCTTGCTCGGGGTGAGCTGCAGATCCGGCATCGCCTTTTTCAGGGCTGCCATGGTCGCATCGACGGTCTGGTCGTCGCGAAGCTGAATCGTGATGCTGTCACGATCCACACTTACGCGCCCGTAGCGCACTTTGCCATCCTTGAGTTCACGACGGATGCTGCTGGCAGTCTTCTGCAGCTTCTTGTCCACCGCAGCCTTCATGTCCACCTCCAGCAGGAAGTGCACGCCACCACGCAGATCCAGACCGAGGAACATCGGCTTGGCCCCAATCTCAGACAGCCATTGCGGGGTGTTGGACAAGAGATTGAGGGCAACGATGTAGCTTTCACCCAGCGACTGCTGAATGATGTCCTTGGCCTTGATCTGTTGCTCCACATCCTTGAAGCGCAGCTTGAGGGTGTCCGCCCCCGGCAGCACGGCGGTAGGTTCAAGCCCGGCTGTTTTCAGATCGGCAAGCACCCGCGCCTGCAGGGCAGCATCCAGCTGGGCAGATGAGCGAGCGGCGGAAACCTGTACCGCAGGGCTTTCGCCATAAAAATTTGGAAGGGTGTAGAGCAGACCGACGACCAGTGCCACCAGCATCAGGCCATATTTCCACCAAGGATAACGATTCATGGGGCTTCCCCTGGGCGTGAAGATCACGCAAAGCAATGGCCGGTCGCGCCGGCCAATTTTTTGTTATGGACTTACTTGTTGTTCTTGATGGTGCCTTTTTCCAGCTTCTGGCCAATCGCACCACGCTGAACCAGCACTTCCACACCGTCAGCGACTTCGACAGTGACATAGGCATCGGAGATTTTCACGATCTTGGCGACTGTACCGCCAACGACTACTTCATCACCCTTTTGCAGTGCCTGCAGCATGGACTGGTGCTCCTTGGCTTTCTTCTGTTGCGGGCGAATGATCAGCAGCCAGAACAGCGCAAAAATCACCACCAGCGGGAGAATCTGAGCAACAAAGGAAGGCGCCTGAGCCGCAGCAGCAGCGGAATCGGCATAAGCGGGAGCGATAAACATTGGATACACCCTGTAAGTTGAAAACTGACAAAACGGCCAATCATAGCCCTAGGTGAGGGCAAAATCCACCGCCACGACCGGCCACGGAACCGCTATCTGACAATCGTCACGAAAAAGGTTCATGCCGCGCGCAAAAGCAAAACCCCTGCCACAGCAGTGGTCAGGGGTTTTGCAGATCTGGTGGGCCCCCCGGGAGTCGAACCCGGCACCAACGGATTATGCTTACCAGCTACGGCTTTCGCCGCCCCTTTCGGGTTTGTGGTCTGGACTGTCTCTTGTCATTACGACCTGCCCGTACAGTCTCTACACGTTCCCGGCCTGCGCCGGGCTTCGCTCGGGATTACCACGGCGACCAGCGCCAGAGGCTTCCCCGAATTTGAGCAGTTCTACCAACCAGCAGAGCAAACTTGCCAGAAGGCAACCCATACGTCTGAATGCCATACCTATCAAGGCTTAGGCACACATACCCTCAAGTCCGCTGCTCTAACCAAGCATGAGCTAGAGGCCCTTTCAGTTTCCGCCAATTGGCTGTTACACCCTCAACAGAAGGATGCCGATTGTAGTTGAAATGACTGGATGCGCCAAGCCATGTCGACTGGCTTCTTGTCAGTCTGTACATAGCCAAGCGCGAGCGGTTTACTTAGAATGTCGCTTTTGCCGCACAGCACAGAATCCACCCCCATGGTCATCGCCGATAATCGCAAGGCATTTCACGAGTATTTCATCGAAGAGCGCTTCGAGGCTGGCTTGGTGCTTGAGGGCTGGGAGGTCAAGGCCATTCGCGCCGGCCGTATCCAGCTCAAGGAATCCTACGTCATCTACAAGAATGGCGAATTCTGGCTCTTCGGCGCCCACATTTCTGCATTACCGACCGCATCGACTCACGTCAAGCCGGACCCGACCCGAACACGCAAATTGCTGCTCAAGCAACGAGAAATCGAGCGCCTCGGCGGCAAGGTCGATCGCTCCGGTTACACCGTGGCAGCGCTCAATCTGCACTACACCCGCGGCTACATCAAACTGGAAATCGGCCTGGCCAAGGGCAAGAAACAGCACGACAAGCGCGAAAGTGAAAAAGAACGCGAATGGCAACGCGAAAAAGCCAGGCTCGTGCGGAACGAAGTCAAGCGCGGTTAAGCGTCCACGACTGTTACATATCCCCCACACTAACTAGTCACGCCAGCCAATTGGCGAGACCTGTCACATCTCTTTAACGTTACGATCAGACAATACACCCGTTTCCAAGGCATCGCTGCGGACAGGGGCTACCGAACCACTGCGTTCAACAAGCCGCAATAACAATCAAATCGGAGAGTTTCATGCAAAAGATCATCGCAGCCGCCGTTGCTGCAGCCTTCCTCGCGCCGGCCGCCATGGCGGAAGTTACCGTTAGCGGCTCCATCCGCACGGCCATCGACTATGTTGACGTAGACCACGAATCGGAAAAAGACCCTGCCGGAAAAATCCGTATTGCAGATCAAAGTTCCCGTATCCGCTTTGCAGGCAAGGACAAATTCGACGATCTGGGCGGCAGCCTGATCTGGCAAGTGGAAAGCGGCGTCAATGTTGGCTATGGCGGCAGTGCTGGTGTCTTCGGTACCCGCAATACATTTATCGGTTATCAGTTCGCTGACATGGGTACCCTGCGCTTCGGCAAGTACGACAACGCATACAAGAACTGGTCAGGCGATGCAATCCAGGCACTCGACGGCTACTTCAACGATGACTCTGGCTACTTTGGCGGCAGCCGTATCCATCGCCGGATGGGTGATCGGATGGATCAGATTGTTTCTTACGAAAGCCCGAAGTGGGCTGGCTTCAATGTTCGTGCCGACATTGATTTCGATCAGAACAAAACCGACATCACAAACCAGATGAGCTATACCATTGCTGGTGCATACAAGCATGAATACTTTGCTCTCGGCGCTGCCTACGCACGTGCTGACGACCGCGAAATCAAGCCGGGATCCGTTAGCTTGAAGAAGGAAAAGGCGGTTGAGGGCACAAGCATTGATGGCTTCATGATCGGCGGATCCGTATTCATTGACGCCTTCACTCTCAGCGCGCTTTACGAACGCATCAACTGGGATGATGGCAAAACTGATTACGATCAAGATTCCTACAGCCTTGGCCTGATGTACAAGTGGAACAAACTGACTTTTCAAGGCGCATACGCTGTAGCTGATGATGTCTCCGGCAAGGATGATTCTGGTGCCAAGCAGTTCACTATTGGCGCCCGCTATGCGCTAAGCAAGCAAACCAGCATCAACCTGACCTATGCAAACCTGAACAACGACAAGAATGCGAAGTTCAAGACCGAAGCCTATTACGAGAAGGGCACCCCTAGCGACCCGCTCAATGGCTCCGACCAACAACTGATCACCCTGGGCGTTCGCACAGACTTCTAAACCTGGGGACCCCCTATGAAAAACCAGCCTTAAGGCTGGTTTTTCATTTGATCGGATAAGCCCATTCCAAGAAAAACCAAGCCACTCGCACTACGCAATCCAATGGTCAGTTCAGGTTGGCACTGCAAAACAACAACTAAACAGTGCAGCTGATTTCGCCTGAATGCATGAACTAGCATGCCCTCCCCCTGTCTGGCTGAGGGAAACTGCAGCTGACTCTCTCCGCCAACCTTGTGGTTTTCTACAGCCATGATGACATCACCAGCTGCCAATCCTGCCCGCTCGGCCGCAGAACCGCTGGGCACCTGCACTACTTTCAGCCCCTCGGGTACTGCCTCGACCTTAATACCCAGCCCGGCGCGCGGCTCTGGAAGGCGCTCCAGCCAGCCTCCCTTATCAGCCTGATTCAGCGCCTGCCGCTGCTGCCATTCGATCCCCTGCTCGGCCAGCAACTCCCGCAGCGGCAACTCGTGCGAAGAGCGCAATGCCAGCTCAAAAAATGCCGACAAGTCTTCGCCAGCCTGTTGAGTCGCCAATTGTTCGAAAGCCCCCGGTGGGACGCCCAGCCCGGTCTGCCCGTAATGCAGCCACAACGCACGCATCACATCGTCCAGTGAACGGGTTCCGCCGCTGTGCTTGCGGATCAGCAGATCGGTGCACAAAGCCACCAGTGCGCCCTTGGTGTAATAGCTCACCAGTGAATTCGGGCTATTCTCATCCTGCCGGTAGTACTTGATCCAGGCATCCAGACTGGCTTCCTCCAGCGTCTGCACGGCCGAGCCGGGATTGCGCCAAACGGCAGTAATGGTTTGCGAGAGCGTCTCGAGATACTCATCCGCAGTAATCAAGCCACTACGCAGCAACAGCAGATCATCGTAGTAAGAGGTTACCCCTTCGAAGAGCCACAGCTGCCTTGTGTAGTTCTCCTGCGCAAGATCGTAGGGCACAAACTCCATGGGCTTGATGCGCTTGACCAGCCAGGTATGGAAATACTCATGACTGATTAGACCGAGCAGCTGACGGTAGGATTGCTTGCGCGCCGTTTCATGGGGCTGCGGCAGATCCTGCCGGCTGCACAGCAAGGCGGTGGAATTACGGTGCTCCAGTCCGCCATAGCCGTCGGCGGTCACCATGGTCAGAAAATGGTAGGAGGAAAAAGGCGCAGGCGCCCCCCAGAAGCGGATCTGGTATTCGCAGATGGCCTTCACGTCAGCCACCAGGCGCTCGGCATCCTCGCATACCGCGCCAGACAAAATAAACTCGTGCGGAACATCGCAGGCCTTAAACGACAGGCGCTGGAATTGAGCGATCTCGACCGGACAGTCAATCAGCTCATCATAATCGTACGCCTCATAGCCCCCCGCAGCGAGCGGGCGGAGCCCCGTAGCAATCTGCCAGTGCGCGCATTGCACTGGCAGACGGATATCGACACGGCAAGACTCCTGCTCACGCCCGAGCACGGCCAGAAACACGCTGGTGCCATTGAAAAACGCCCGGAACTGATCCAGATATGCGCCACGCACCGACAAATCATAGGCATAGACCTGATAGCGGATCCGTACGCTGCCAGCGTCGGCCTCGGGCATCAGTTGCCAGCGATGCTTGTCGACTTTGCGCACCGGCAAGGCTGAGCCGCCCTGCTCGGCCTCCAGCCGGACAATGTGACGGGCAAACTCGCGCACCAGATAACTGCCAGGAATCCACACCGGCAAGGAGAGCATCACCCCTGCCGGATCGGGGTCGCCCAATTCGAGTTCGACATGGAATAGATGGGTATGGGGCTCGGGAAATGACAGCGTGTACTGCAACATGAATGATCAAAATTCCGGAAAATCAACTTGCCATGCCGACCTGATTACGGCCAGCGCGTTTTGCCTGATACAGGGCCATATCGGCCGCTTCGACCAGCTGTGCGGCCGACATGTTATTGCCCAGCACCGCGACACCGGCACTGAACGTCGCCTGCAGCGCCCCGCCGCCATCCAGATGCTTCAGCGCGGCAAAGGCTGCGCGCATCTCATCGACACGCTGGGCGGCCCGGATCTGCGAGAGCCCGGGGAAAATCACGGCAAACTCTTCCCCGCCATAGCGACCGATCAGATCCGCCGAGGGGGCCATCTGGCGCAACAGCCGCGCCAGACTCTTGATCACCCGGTCTCCGACCGCGTGACCATGCTGATCGTTAACCTGCTTGAAATGATCAATATCGATCATTGCATAGCTCAAGGGCACGCTCTGCGTCGCCGTCGCGGAAATCTGCATTTCCAGTTGCTGGATCAGATGGGTGTGATCAAGTAGTCCGGTCAACCCATCACGCGTCATCCAGTGCCGCAGGCGCCGGTAACGTTCGACGGTAATCACCACCGAGGCCAGCAACTCCTCGCTTTCCTGGTTCTTGATCAGGAAATCATCGCCCCCCATGCTGCGTGCGAGCCATTGCCGTCCGCGGCTGGTTTCGGTCGAGAGAAAAACGATGGGTACGCTGTCGAACTGGGGGTGCTGACGGATCAGCCGTGCCATTTCATCACCGCCGCACTCGGGCATATACACATCCATCAGGATGATTTCCGGGCGGAAACGCTCCAGTGCGATAAAGATGTCCAGCGGATTATGCAGGCTGCGCACCTGCATGCCGGCCTGCTGCAAGATCTGGCTTACCCAGCGGGTAACCGTCTCAGAGTCATCGACAATCAGTACTCGGTACGGATTATGCCGTCCCGCTTCTTCCAGTTGCTCGAGCCGGTCGATCAGCACCTGGACATCCACCGGCCAGCTCATGAATCCGGTAACCCCCAGACGCATCAGCGCAATCTGGCGGCTGACTGTCAGCTCAGTACCGGCGCAGAGCACCGGCCCCTGGAAAAGACGTCGCAGCAGCGGGAGCACATCTTCGGTCGCGCCATCCTCCAGGCCATCGGCATCCAGCAGTACTGCAGCAGCCGTCTGCGCATGCAGGGCCGCAAGCAGGGCACTTTTGCGGCCGAAAACCTGTACCGGAAAGCCGTAGCTGCTTAGCTGAGCCTGCAGCAGCTCAATCGATTCGCGGCGGCTGGTGCCGATCAGGAGCGGGGAGGAAGTAGCGGGAGCATTCATGGAAGGATCTGCGTATCAGCATACACGCACAGCATAGCAGCAAGCCGCCTAGCTGCCCGAATTGAATCGATCGAGCTGGCGACGGTGTTTCTTCGTTGGTCTCCCGCGGATCTGCGCGTGATCCAGCTGCGGGGCCAGACTACGCTCGAATGCCAGCTGCTCGCGGCGCAGCCGGCTGTCCTCGCTTTCCGTGTAGAGTGTGCGGGCAAACTCGGCCGGGCCTCGCCGCTCGGCGAGCGCCAGCACGGTCAGCGTGAATTCGCCATGCTCGACCTGTACACGTACGAGATCCCCCGCCTTCACACTGCGCGCCGGTTTGACCCGTTCGCCGTTCAGATGGACCCGCCCCCCCTCCACGGCATCCGTCGCCAGTGAACGGGT
This sequence comes from Chitinilyticum piscinae, assembly GCF_015223195.1. Lineage (GTDB taxonomy): Bacteria > Pseudomonadota > Gammaproteobacteria > Burkholderiales > Chitinibacteraceae > Chitinilyticum > Chitinilyticum piscinae. Next base: position 73,012 of record NZ_JADFUA010000007.1, read on the forward strand.
CTTGAAGAAGCGCGCCGCCCACAGCCATTTATCAATCCGTACCTTATCTACCAAATCCACGATACCCACCCATCTATTTAGCAGAACCCCTCGAAATACAAGGATTAATCAGCCATACCCGCCTCAGGCAAAGCAATAGTGCTTGCGCAGCGGCTCATGAATCTGCCACTCGCAGGACAATCCCGCAGCAAACGTCACCAGATTACCGGCAACCAACTCGACGGGCTCCCCATGATCCGGATACACCGTCACCCGACCGCTAAGCAGATAGCAGGTTTCGCTCACGTCATAGTGCCAGGGAAAACGACTCGGCTCCTTTTCCCATACGGGCCAGTTGCGCACCCCCAGCTGTTGCAGCCTCACTTCATCCAGGCCCCGTTCAACCCGCACTGCATCCTCCATCACCCGACTCCTTTCATGTCACCGTCACGTCATGTAACAGCAATCGCCATTACACATAAACCATCTACCGTATCACCATCAAAACCAGCCATGGAGCTAACTAATGGGCAATACCCTGCTTATTCTGCAAATCATGACCATCCTGGCGTGGCTGCTTTTTATCAGCTGTGCCGCACTCCTCGCGCGCCAGTGAGGCGGCGTAAGGCTTACATCTGCAACACCACCTTGCCGAGATTCTGATTGGCGGCGATATAGCGATGCGCTTCTGCCACCTCGGTCAGTGCAAAAATCTTATCCAGCGTCAGGCGATAACGTCCCTGCTCCAATCCGGGCAACAAATCCGCATACAGGTCGGCACTCAGGCGAGCTTTCTGCTCCAGTGGCAGACTGCGCAAGGTCGAGCCTTGCAGGCGCTGCCGTTTCACCAGCATCAGCCCCAGATTCAGCTCGGCCAGCGTACCCCGCAACAGGCCGATCAAAATCAGTTGCCCATCCGGATTCAAACAGCGCTGGTTTGCCACCAGATAATCGCCACCCACACCATCCAAGATCAGGTCCGCCCCCCCTGCTGCACGGATTTCGGCTGCAAAATCATCACGGGCGTAATCAAGCGCCAGATCTGCACCAAGCCCCCGACACCAATCCAGCTTGCCGGCACTGGCCGTGGTCGCCACCCACGCGCCACGCGCCTTGGCCAGCTGGATTGCCGCGGCGCCGACCCCACTGGCCCCGGCATGAATCAGCGCCCGCATTCCAGGCTGAATCCGCCCGATTTCGATCAGATTCAGCCAGGCAGTCAGCCAGGCTTCCGGCAGGCTGGCGGCAGCAGCCCAGTCAAGCCACTCGGGCAGAGGCCGGGCCAGTGCGGCATCCAGAAGACAGCATTCGGCATAGCCTCCCCCCGCCACCAGCCCGAAGACCCGTGCTCCGGGAGCAAAGCCCTTTACCTCCGGTCCGATCGCGATGACCTCACCGGCGATCTCCAGCCCCAGAATCGCCGACTCGCCCGCCGGAGGCGGATACTTGCCGGCGGCCTGCGCCAGATCGGCGCGATTGATGCCTGCCGCCCGTACGCGGACCAGTAATTGCCCGGCTGCCGGCATGGGCACTGGCTGCGCAGAAAGCTGCAGATCTGGGTAGCTAGCGGGATCGACGGCGAGCATCCGCTCAGGCACCCCGGATACATTGCAATGTATAGAGCCCAATGCCATTACATTCTTAACCCTGCAAACAATACCCCTTGACTACCCATCAAGCCCTGCCAACTGGCTACTCCCTTGCTCATGCGGCAGCGCCAGATACTCATGGGATTGCATTTCGGTCAGGCGGCTGGCCGTACGGAAAAACTCGCCAGCCTGCGGCCCCTCACGATAGAGCTCATCAACCGGCACATCAGCCGAAATGATCAGCTTGACACGATGGTCGTAGAACACATCCACCAGCCAGGTAAAGCGCCGTGCCTGATTGGCTTGCGCGACTCCGAGCTTCGGGATATTGGAGAGGATCACCGTGTGATAGAGCTGCGCCAGCTCCAGATAGTCGGCCTGACCGCGACCGTCACCGCAGAGCACGGCAAAATCGAACCACAGCACCCCGGGCGCCTGCCGGTGCACCTTGAGGCGGCGACCGGCCAGCATCAGCGTTGCCCCCCCATCTGTCGCCGTAGCAATACTGCTGAACAATCGGTCGAGCTCGACCTCGGTGTCCGGCCCGATCGGTGAGATATAGGTGCGGGCTGCACTGAGCGTGCGCATCCGGTAATCCGTCCCGCCATCAACATTGAGCACATCCAGCTGCCGCTTGAGCAACTCAATCGTCGGCAGAAAATTCTGCCGCTGCAGCCCATTCGGATACAGGCCATCCGGCGGGTAATTGCTGGTTGCCACCAGCACCACTCCGCGCGCGAACAATTGCTCCATCAGCCGGCCAAGGATCATCGCATCGGCGATATCCGAAACATGGAATTCGTCGAAACACAGCACCCGAACCGATCTGGCCCATTTTTCGGCGACCGCGAGCAAAGGATCAGCCGCCCCCTGTTGCGCACGCAATTCGGCATGGACTTCCTGCATGAAACGGTGAAAATGCAGACGCTTCTTGCGCCGATAAGGCAGGCTGGCAAAAAAGGCATCCATCAGGAAGCTCTTGCCGCGCCCTACCCCTCCCCAGAAATACAGCCCGCGCGGCAGGGACGGCTGCGGCAGCAAGGGCTTGCCGAAAAGCTCGGTCTTGCGAAACGGCCGGCTGCGCACTTGCTTGAATTCGACCAGTTGCTGCCAGAGGGTGTCCAGACGGGCAATGGCATCATGCTGGGCCGGATCGGACTGGAATGCGGGATTACCGGCCAGACTCTGATACCAGGCCAGCGGGCTGATGCCCTCGACAGGAGGAGGAAGCTGATGCTGCGACATGAAATGGCCATGTTCGTGAGAATACCGCGATTATACGGATGCCGCGGTCAGGGACGAAGCAGGCATACCGCTTAAGCGCGACAACTCCGCACAGCAATACAAAAGGGCGCCATCGGCGCCCTTTTTTAGTCACTGAATCAGGAAACCCGATTACAGTTCTTTGGCATTGTTGGCCAGATAGTCAGCCACACCATCAGCGGACGGCTTCATGCCCTTTTTGCCCTTGTTCCAGCCGGCCGGGCAGACTTCGCCATGCTCTTCAACAAATTGTAGTGCATCGATCACACGCAGCAATTCGTCGATATCGCGACCCAGCGGCAGGTTGTTCACCACTTGGTGCTGAACAACGCCATTCTTGTCGATCAGGAAGGTACCGCGCAGAGCCACGCCGGCCGCTTCCAGTTCAACATCGTAGGCCTTGCAGATTTCGTGCTTGACGTCGGCAACGAGGGTATAGCCAACCTGGCCGATACCGCCCTTTTCCACCGGGGTGTTGCGCCAAGCGCTGTGGGTAAACTGGCTGTCGATGGACACGCCGATAACTTCGACGTTGCGCTTCTTGAATTCTTCCAGACGGTGATCGAAGGCGATCAGTTCGGACGGGCAGACAAAGGTGAAGTCCAGCGGGTAGAAGAATACGGCGGTGTATTTGCCGGCAGTAGCCTGCTTCAGGTTGTAGCTGTCGACGATCTGGCCATTGCCCAGAACGGCGGCTGCAGTGAAGTCGGGGGCTTGTTTGCCTACGAGTACGGCCATGCTGAATCTCCTGATGGGTTGAAAAAACGCTTAAGGCTAAGATGTGGTTGCGGCAGCGTCAATTCAAGAGTTTTCATTCTACTGATAGATGGAAGCTATACACCCTCAGTGCGCCGCTCCCGAGTTGCCAGTTATGCACACAGCAGTCATGATGTAAGCACCGCACTGAACAAGCATGGAGGAGTGCCATGACCCTCAGCCGTAGAAACCTGCTGGCCATGCTGCTGCTTGCAGCACTGAGCCCGTTCGCCAGCGCCGAAGACAATACCATCACCATCCTGACCCAACAGGATGTGCTCAGTGACTACCAGAAATTCCTGAAGGGCCGCGATCCACTCGGCATCACCCAGTTCGGCGGCGAACACTCCCGCCGGGACGTGGTCGAACTGGTGCTGGTGCAGCAGGCGCTGAAAGCCGGCGGCAATACCCGACCGCTGCGTCTGGTAACCGTCAACAACACCAGTGATTCCTACAACCGCTATCTGAAGGAAGTCTCAAGCGGAAATGCGTCACTGGGTGGCAACTCGGTCTGGCTGATCGACCTCAAACCGCTGGCAGACAAGGTTTACATCAGTGAGCCCAGCATCCGGCAAGGCGAATTCACTGCGGGCCTTTACACCACGCCGGGCAACAAAGCCGCACTCGCAGCACAGGACAAGGCCGCGGTACAAAAATTAACCGCCGTGGTCGCAGACAGCTGGAAACCGGATATCGCAACGCTGGAGAGCATCCCCATTCCGAATGTTCTAAAAACCCAGAGCTGGGAATCGATGGTGGGCATGGTCAGCAAGCAACGCGCCGATGTGATTCTGGCCCCCTTTCAGCCAACGCCAGACCTCTCCTTCGAGGCGGCCGGGCAGAAATTTGTGCCCATTCCCAACATTCGGGTTGGCCTGCAAGGCAGCCGGCATTTCTTTGTCAGCCGCAGTTTCCCCAATAGTGCGCAGATAGCCAAGGCACTCAATACCGGGCTGGATCAATTGCGGGCCAACGGCACAATCGAGAAGGCCTATCGCGAATCCGGCTTTTTCAATGAGGCGACCGCGAAGTGGAGCAAGATCAACTGATCGCCCCTGGTTTGATGCGTGTAAAAACGCCGGCGCATGCCGGCGTTTTTGCTTTGTTCATCCATCCCATCTCAGAGCAGCGGCTCGGGTTTGCCGATGTGATAGCCCTGCGCAAAGTCGACACCAATCGCCGCCAGGTGGCTGCGGATGTCTTCATTTTCGACAAATTCCGCAATCGTGCGCATCCCTAGACTATGCCCGATGTCATTCACCGCGATCACCATCTGTCGGCTCACCCGGTCATTGGCAATATCCCGGACCAGGCTGCCATCAATTTTCAGGTAATCGACGGCCAGGTTTTTCAGATAATTGAATGAAGAAAAGCCGCTGCCGAAATCATCCAGCGCAAAGCGGCATCCCCGCTCGCGCAACGTTTCGATAAACAGCGAGGATTCTTTCATGTTCGAAATGGCACTGGTCTCGGTAATCTCGAAACAGAGCAGTGAGGCCGGAATCCGTGCAGTGTCGAGCTGCTGCAAAATGAACGAGAGCGTCTGCCGGTTCAGTGATTTGCCGGAAAGATTGATAGCGAGATGCGGCAGGTGCTTGCCATTTGCCTGCTGGCTGGCCAGATAGGCAATGCTGTTGGCCACCACCCAGCTATCGACCTGCGACATCATGTCATAGCGCTCAGCCGCAGGAATAAAGGCGCCAGGAGCAATGATCCGCCCTTGCGCGTCGCTCATGCGCAGGAGGATCTCCAGATGCGTTCCGCCACTGGCAGAGGGGCGCAGCGGTTCGATTTTCTGGAAATACAGCCGGAAGCGGTTTTGCTCGATGGCCTCGCGCAAAGTCGCCAGCAGCTGCAACTCGTTGTGCCGCTCCTGCAAATCATCCTCGCCTCCGGCATACCAGCTCAGACGGTTGCGGCCCGCATCCTTGGCGGCAAAACAGGCGACATCGGCCTGACTCATGGCCTCTTGCGGGCTGATGGTGGTGGCATCGATCAGAACCAGACCAATACTGACCGTAACCCCGAACGGCCGCCCCTCCCAGACAAAGCGGTATTGTTGCAAGGCATGCAGAATACTCTGAGCGAGCTGGCGCGCATGATCACGATTGCCATCGGCCAGCAAAATCCCGAACTCATCACCACCTAGACGCCCTAGCAGGCCAAAACTGGGCGCGACCAGCACCTGTAACTGCTCGGTAACCTGGCGCAACAGCTCATCGCCGGCTTGATGGCCGCAGGTGTCATTCACCAGCTTGAACTGGTCCAGATCAAGCAGCATCAGCACATAAGAACGCGCCCCCGAAGATGCCCGGCGACATGCATCGTTGAGCTGAGCATCAAAGCCGCGGCGGTTGATCAGCCCGGTCAGATCATCATGATTGGCCTGATACGCGAGCTTTTCGGTCAAGGCCTCGGCAGCACTCACATCGTGCAGGATAAGCACCATGCCGACGACATCCCCATCCCAGTCACGAATCGGCGCAACCGCATACTCAACAGTCATGCGCAAGCCCTGCCGGTTGATGATCCGGGCCTTGTTCCCCCTCAGGGATTGACGCCCATCACGGGCTGCCAGCAAAGCCGTTTCCAGTACCTCCGCAGTCAGCTCGCTGCCGGGCGAACACAGTACTGCACTCACCGGCTGACCACGACTGTCGTTATGCGACTGGCCGATGAGTTTTTCAGCCGCCGGATTCAGCAGTTTGACCCGGAATTCCGGAGTGGTCGTGATGATGGCGTCGGTGATCGAAATCAGCGTTACTTCAGCCAGCTCTTTCTCCAGAAACAGCGCCCGCTCGGCATCATCCCGCTCCTGAACCCCCTGCAGCAGATTGCCACGCATGGTATTGAAGGCATTCACCAGCGTCTGCAATTCATCGCGCTTGCCGGAGGTTTGACGGCTGAGCACCAGAGGGGCAGGCAAATTGCTGTAATCGAAGTTACGGGTGTAGGCCGTTATGTGCTTGAGGTGTCTGGCAATCAGGCGGTGATAAAGCCCCAGGAACAGCAATGCGGCAACAGACAGCCCGACCCCTTCGATCAACAGGATGGAACGGAACGTTTCACTGAGCCGGCTGCGCAATCCATCCAGACCCGCATACAGTTTCATCTCGCCGAGAATCACGGTGCGATTGGTCAGTGGATGCAGATAGGCAACCTGAAAGGTCTCGCTCAGGTACTGGGTATCGGGATCGAGCGTGCGGCCGGCACTGAAGTGAGCCCCTTCGCTTTCGGTTAGCTCGACTCGGTCTACCGCTCGTGTCTGCAGCATGGCGGTAAGCTGGGTCTGCACTGCATCGGTATTGACCAGCCAGAGGTTGGCAGCAAGTTGCGGTGTGGTGCTTTTGCCCAGGGCAACCAGATCAGCACGGATCTGATGCAGGCTGCGATCATACTCGCGCTTGAGCAGAAACAGCGTCAGCGACAGGCAGACAGCCAGCCCGGCGAGCACGGTAGCAAGTACCAGCCGTGCAGCAAGGCGGTTTTCCTGATAAGCGCTTTGCGCGCGTTGGAGAAATGGAATCTGCACGGCAACTCGGAACGTCATTCGTCCGTTCAGGATAAACGGCGTCCGCGAAGCTGACAACCCGAACCGTGCAGGATTGCTCAGGAAACAAACGCCCCTTCAGTTGCTGACGCATCAGGGGCCGGGCATCAGTCCTGTTCGGCCTCGGCAGCCACTGCCAGGGCAATGCTTGCGGCGTACGCCTCAGCCTGAGCTGCATCGAGATGCTCGACCATCACCCGAACCACCGGTTCGGTTCCGGAGGGGCGCAGCAGCACGCGCCCATCCTGACCCATCGCGGCTTCGGCGGCAGCAACAGCGTCACGGATTGCCTGGGAACCATGACAGTCGAAGCCCTTGCGAATGCGCACGTTCTTCAGGACTTGGGCATAGAGCTTCAGCCCGGAACAGAAGTCTCCCAGCGAAAGCCCTGAATCCTTGAGTGCTTCAAGCACCTGCAAAGCCGAAACAATACCGTCCCCAGTCGTGTGGCGATCCAGACACAGCAAGTGGCCAGATCCCTCACCGCCAACCACCCAGTTGTTTGCCAGCAGCTTTTCCAGCACATAGCGGTCGCCGACCTTGGCGCGCTCAAATCCGATGCCGCGCTGCTTCAGCGCGGTTTCAACCCCCAGATTGGTCATCAGCGTGCCGACTACTCCTGCGCCCAGCGTGCCCTTTTTCTGCCGGTGCAACGCCAGAACATAGAGCAACTGGTCTCCATCGACGATGGTGCCATCACGATCGACCATGATCAGGCGGTCACCATCACCATCCAGTGCGATCCCCAGATCCGCCCCCTCGGCCAGCACACGACGACGCAGCGTTTCCGGATGCGTCGCGCCGACATCCTCGTTGATATTGAAGCCATCCGGCGTGACGCCGATGCTGATCACTTCAGCCCCCAGCTCGTGGAAGACGTGTGGCGCAACCTGATACGTTGCACCGTGGGCGCAATCGACAACCAGCTTCAAACCACGCAGATCCAGCTCGTTCGGGAAAGTGGACTTGCAGAACTCGATATACCGTCCTGCAGCATCGTTCACCCGCCAGGATTTGCCGATTTTTCTCGGGCCCACACAGGGCTGGGTGTCATCGATGGCCGCTTCGATCGCCAGCTCGACGGCATCATCCAGCTTCTTGCCACCAGCCCCGAAAAACTTGATGCCATTGTCATGATAGGGATTGTGCGAGGCAGAAATCACCACGCCTGCCGAGAGACGCAACGCGCGGGTCAGATACGCCACACCCGGGGTCGGAAGCGGGCCGGTAAGGTAGACGTCGACACCGGCAGCGTTAAATCCTGCCTGCAGCGCAGCTTCGAGCATGTAGCCAGAAACCCGGGTGTCCTTGCCAATCAGGACGGCAGCATGCTCCTGATTGGGGCGCTTGGCCTCCGCAGCCAGAATACGGCCAGCGGCATACCCCAGCTTCATCGCAAAATCCGGAGTAATCGGATACTCACCGACCAGACCACGCACCCCGTCAGTACCGAAATATTTGCGCGCCATACCCATCACCCTGTCAGCAGATTTAAGAAAATCAGGATTGTAATGCGGCCAGTACCCGCAATGCATCCACTGTTTCACTGACGTCATGCACGCGGATCACTGCGGCACCGGCTTGAGCCGCAAGTAGTGCCGCAGCAATACTCGCCGGCATGCGCTCGCCCGTATCACGACCGGTGATCTCTCCAAGCATGCGCTTGCGCGACACCCCGATCAACAACGGCGCCGGCAAGTCGTGCACCAGCTGTGGCAATGCACGAAAGAGTGCCCGATTATGCGCAAAGGTTTTGCCGAATCCGAAGCCCGGATCAAGCAATATACGCTCATGGGTAATTCCAGCTTGAAGGCAGGATGCATAGCGCCCAGAAAGATACCCACAAACCTCAGCAACAACATCGTCATAAACCGGCGCCTGCTGCATCGTCTGGGGCTCGCCTTGCTTGTGCATCAGGCAGACGGCGGCATCACTTTGCGCCAGCAGCGCCAGCGCGCCCTCCCCTTCGAGAGCAGCAATGTCATTCACCAGATCGATCCCCAGAGCCAATGCAGCACGCATCACTGCCGGCTTGCGGGTATCGATGGACAGGGGCACGCCCGCCGACTGCAACCCCTCCAGAACCGGCAATACCCGCTCGAGCTCAAGCTCGACGGGCACATGTGCCGCGCCAGGACGCGTCGATTCACCCCCGATATCCAGCAGATCGGCACCAGCAGCGAGCAACTGCTCGGCATGCGCAAGCGCGGCATCACGGGCCACATAGCGGCCGCCATCCGAGAACGAATCCGGGGTCACATTTACAATCCCCATCACCAGCGGGCGATCAAGGGACAAACGAAAACGACCACAATGCAACTGGGACATCCGCAGCAACCTCAGCAAGACATGCGGCCAAGATGCCGCAAAGAAAAAGGCGGCCTGACGGCCGCCCTTGCATTACAAATTCCGATCAGGCCTCGGGAGCGGCCGGAGCAGCCGGAGCAGGAACATCGCCACTGGGCTTGTCATCCGAAGGCAGTGTCAGCTTGGGCGCTGGCGGGTTTTTCGGCGGGCGCGGATCGCGGCCTTCCATGATGTCGCGAATCTGTTCGCGATCGATGGTTTCCCATTCCATCAGCGCGGTGGTCATTGCCTCCACCTTGTCGCGATTCTCGTCCAGCAGCTTCACGGCCAGCGCGTACTGCTCGTCGAGAATACGGCGGATTTCCGCATCGACCTGCTGCATGGTTGCTTCCGACAGATTCTTGTGCGTGGTAACCGATCTGCCGAGGAACACCTCACCATCATTTTCGCCGTACACCATCGGCCCCAGCTTTTCGCTCATGCCGTAGCGGGTCACCATGTCACGGGCCAGTTGCGTGGCACGCTCGAAATCGTTCGAGGCACCGGTCGAAATCTGTCCAGTGAACAGGTCTTCCGCCACGCGACCACCAAACAGCATGGTGATCTGCGCCTGCATCTGATTCTTGTACAGACTGAAACGATCCTGCTCGGGCAGCGACCACGTCACCCCAAGCGCGCGGCCACGCGGAATGATGGTGACCTTGTGCACAGGATCGCAGCCCTCAAGCAGCTCACCGATGATGGCGTGACCAGATTCGTGATAGGCCGTCTTTTTCTTGTCGTCGGGCTGGATGATCATGGACTTGCGCTCGGCCCCCATGAAGATCTTATCCTTGGCATCCTCGAAGTCCTGCATGTCAACCAGTCGTTTGTTGCGACGGGCGGCAAACAGTGCAGCTTCATTGACCAGATTCGCCAGATCGGCACCGGACATGCCCGGCGTGCCACGTGCCAGAATGCTGGCATCGACATCGGCATGCACGGGGACCTTGCGCATGTGCACCCCAAGAATCTGCTCACGACCACGGATATCGGGCAGCGGCACGACCACCTGACGGTCGAAACGCCCCGGGCGCAACAGCGCCGGATCCAGGACGTCAGGACGGTTTGTTGCGGCAATCACGATGATCCCGGAGTTGCCTTCGAAACCATCCATCTCCACCAGCATCTGGTTAAGCGTCTGCTCACGCTCGTCATTGCCACCGCCGAGACCGGCGCCGCGCTGGCGGCCTACTGCATCAATTTCATCGATGAAAATGATGCAGGGTGCGTTTTTCTTGGCGTTTTCGAACATGTCGCGCACGCGGGCGGCACCGACACCGACAAACATTTCCACGAAATCCGAACCGGAGATCGAGAAGAACGGCACCTTGGCCTCGCCGGCAATTGCCTTGGCCAGCAAGGTCTTGCCGGTACCCGGCGAGCCGACCATCAGGATACCGCGCGGCATGCGGCCGCCCAGACTCTGGTATTTGCTCGGATCGCGCAGGTAATCGACGATTTCGGCAACATCCTGCTTGGCTTCGTCACACCCGGCCACGTCCGCGAAGGTCACGGCATTGGTATCCTGATCCAGCATGCGGGCACGGCTCTTGCCGAAGCTGAACGCCCCACCCTTGCCGCCACCCTGCATCTGACGCATGAAGAAGATCCACACGCCAATCAGCAGCAGCATCGGGAACCAGTTGATGAAGATGTTCATCAACAGCGACGGCTCTTCTTCCGGCTTGGCCTCGAATTTCACGTTGTGCTTGATCAGTGTGTCGACCAGACGGAAATCGAACGGCGCCAGGGTCGTGAAGACCTGACTATCATTCTTGCGGGTAAACTTGATCAGCTGCGGGCGCAGCGGACTGCCCTCGATCGAAACCTGGGCAATCTGCTCATTTTCGACTTCCTGCATAAACTGCGAGTAGGCCACCGAATTGGTCTGCGCCTGCCGCTTGGTCATCTGATTGAACACGGTCATCAGCACCAGACCGATAATCAGCCAGATGGCGATATTCTTGCCGAGATTGTTCACGGCCTTGCTCCTTCAATCCGGCCTGTGCCGGGATGATTCATTGTAACGGCCTGAGCCGTGCATTGCCCCGAAAAATTGCTATCGCCGCCATAGGCTGGCGACTCAAGCCTTCTTGCCCTTGCCCAGCAGATAAATTTCACTGCTGCGATCGCGTGAGGCCTTGGGCTTGCGCGTGACGACCGAGGCAAACTCCTCACGCATGGCATCCAGATATTCGGTGAAACCGCTGCCCTGAAATACCTTGACCAGAAAATGGCCGCCGGGTTTCAACTGCTCGCGACAAAAATCCAGTGCCAGCTCGCACAGATACATGCTGCGGGCCTGATCCGTCACGGCATTCCCACTGATATTGGGCGCCATGTCACAAATTGCAAGATCCACCTGGCGCCCACCCAGCAATTCCAGGTAACGGGCCAGCACATCCTCCTCGCGAAAATCGCCCTGCACGAATTCGACCCCGGGAATCGGGTCCATATCCAGGATATCCAGCGCAAACACCCGTCCGTTATCCCCCATCAATCGCCGGGCGACCTGACACCAGCTTCCCGGTGCGGCCCCTAGGTCGGCTACCCACATGCCAGGCTTGATCAGCTTGTCTTTTTCGTTGATTTCCAGCAACTTGTAGGCGGCGCGGGCGCGGTAGCCATCTTTCTGTGCCTGATGCACATAATGATCGTTCACATGTTCCTGCAACCAGGCGTTACTGGTTTTACTTCGAGCCATCGGGTAAACTTCCCTGTTTTTTCAAGGATTTCGAATTTATGGATATCACAGCAGATCAGCGTCGCTATCTGAAAAGTCTGGCTCACCACCTCAATCCGGTGGTCATGATCGGCAATAACGGCCTGACGGACGCCGTCCTGCGTGAAATCGCCGTCAACCTGGACGCCCACGAACTGATCAAGATCCGTGTTCTGGGCGACGACCGCGAACTGCGCGCCCAGTACATGCAGCAGATCTGTGATGATCTGCAGGCTGCGCCGGTTGGGCTGCTTGGCAAGCTGCTGATCATCTACCGCCCGACCGAAGAAGGCAAATCGCGCATCGTTCTGCCGAAGCCGAAAAAAGCCTGATCAGCACCAGCAACAGCACAAAGGCAGCGGAACCTCGCTGCCTTTTTTCTGGTCTGGCTAACGCCCGCCCTCGCCCCAGACATACAGCAGACCAAGCACGGCCTGCAGCAAGTAAATGAGGGTTGAGATGGCATGCCAGGTGGCAAATCCACCACCGAACAAGCCCTCGCTGGCATTGACCATCGCCGGCTTCAGGCCTGCGATGATCGGGAAAACGGCAAACTGGTTGACCAGGGTACAGGCCAGCATCACCAGCACCAGCCAGAATCGGCCATTGCGCAGTGCGCGCAGACCTTCCGCCCACAACCACCAGATGGTGAGGTAGCTGCCGGCCACAATGCCGACCCAGCCCATCAGATGCAGGATGCGCCCAGCCACCATGCCTGCCGTGGCACGCTCCAGCGAGTCGAACAGGGTTGGCGCGACCAGCACCCCCACCACCCACATGCCACCGATCCAGAAGGTGGTCATCAACTGGCGAAAGCCGTTACCCATCAGATACCCTCACAGCCATCCGTTCACAAGCCTTTAAACTAAAAGCCTGCGTAGACATACATCAGATATATTTCACATCAAGTACTTCGTACTCGCGCTCGCCACCCGGAGCCATCACCGTTGCGACATCGCCGGCATATTTGCCGATCAGGGCCCGGGCGATCGGGCTGGATACGGAAATCTTGTTGACCTTGATGTCGGCTTCGTCGTCGCCGACGATCTGATAGGTCACCCGTGCTTCGCTTTCCAGATCTTCCAGCTCCACTGTGGCACCAAACACCACGCGGCCATCCGCCGTGTCGGCCAGTGTTTTCGGGTCGATGATCTGGGCATTGGACAGCTTGCCTTCCAGATCGGCGATACGGCCTTCGACAAAGCCCTGCTTTTCCTTCGCCGCATCGTACTCGGCGTTTTCCGAGAGATCTCCCTGCGCACGTGCCTCGGCAATCGCCTGGATCACGGCCGGACGCTCGACACTCTTGAGGTGTTGCAGTTCCTGCTTCAGTTTCTCGGCACCAGCCACGGTCAGCGGGATAGTAACCATCGTCTTCGATTCTCCTGAACGGTGCTGCACCGGCAGCACCAAAAACAACAGCCGCCGTCACGAGGACGGCGGCTTTTCAATTAAGCAATACCTTATCAGCGATTCAGCGCGCGATGCAAGCCCTGTAGATCGTAGACCTTCATCTCGCCCAGTTCCTTGATGCCGATGCACGCAGCACGTGCGCCAGCAATCGTGGTGAACACCGGCAACTTGGCCTTCATCGCTTCGTGTCGGATCGAGTAGCTATCCTGGATGGCCTGGCGACGCTCTTCAACCGTATTGAAGATCATCTGGATTTCGCCATTCACAATCATGTCAACGATGTGCGGACGACCTTCGGTCACCTTGTTGACCGCAGTCACCGGCACACCGGCGGCATCGATGGTGGCGGCAGTGCCCTTGGTTGCCACAACCTTGAAGCCGATACCGGTCAGCACGCGAGCACACTCGACCGCAGCAGCCTTGTCGCCATCCTTGACCGAAATGAAGACATTGCCCTTGGTCGGCAGCACCAGGCCAGCCGCCAGCTGCGATTTGACGAAGGCTTCGGCGAAGGTGTCACCCACGCCCATGACTTCGCCGGTCGACTTCATTTCCGGCCCGAGGATCGTATCCACACCCGGGAACTTGTTGAAGGGGAAAACGGCTTCCTTCACCGAGTAGAACGGCGGAATCACTTCCTCGGTCACACCCTGATCAGCCAGCTTCTGGCCAAGCATGCAGCGCGCGGCCACTTTCGCCAGCGGCACGCTGGTTGCCTTGGAGACATACGGCACGGTACGCGAGGCACGCGGATTCACTTCCAGCACATACACCGTTTCACCCTGGATGGCGAACTGCACGTTCATCAGACCGATCACGTTCAGCGCACGGGCCATTTCGACGGTCTGGCGACGCAGTTCGTCCTGCAGTGCCTTGGAGAGCGAATATGGCGGCAGCGAGCATGCAGAGTCACCGGAATGCACGCCGGCCTGCTCGATGTGCTCCATGATGCCGCCGATAATCACCTGCTCGCCGTCGGAGAGCGCATCCACGTCCACCTCAATGGCATCGTTCAGGAAGCGGTCCAGCAGCACCGGCGAATCGTTTGATACCTTGACGGCTTCGCGCATGTAGCGCGCCAGATCGTCTTCGGAATGCACGATCTGCATGGCACGGCCACCCAGAACGTAGGACGGGCGCACCACCAGCGGATAACCCAGCTGTGCAGCCAGCGCCAGCGCGTCCTTTTCGGTGCGGGCAGTGGCATTGGGCGGCTGACGCAGCTGCAGATCCTGCAGCAGCTTCTGGAAGCGCTCACGATCCTCGGCAGCATCAATCATGTCCGGGCTGGTACCAACAATCGGCACACCGTTGGCTTCGAGCGCACGTGCCAGCTTCAGCGGCGTCTGACCACCGTACTGCACGATCACGCCAACCGGCTTCTCGACAGCCACGATTTCCAGCACGTCTTCCAGCGTCAGCGGTTCGAAATACAGGCGATCGGAGGTATCGTAGTCGGTCGACACGGTTTCCGGGTTGCAGTTGACCATGATGGTCTCGTAACCATCGTCGCGCAGCGCCAGTGCGGCGTGCACGCAGCAATAGTCGAATTCGATACCCTGACCGATGCGGTTCGGACCACCGCCCAGAATCATCACCTTCTTGCGGTCGGTCGGCTGCGCCTCGCATTCTTCCTCGTAGGTCGAATACATATAGGCTGTATTGCTGGCAAACTCGGCCGCGCAGGTATCAACGCGCTTGTACACCGGACGGATGCCGTGCGCGTGGCGCGCCTTGCGCACCGCATTCTGGTCGCAGCCCAGCAACGCGCCGAGACGGCGGTCGGAAAAGCCCTTGCGCTTTAGTGCGCGGAATTCAGCCGCTGTAATGCTATCCACCGCACGGCCGCGCAGCGTATTTTCGGTCTTGACGATGTCTTCGATCAGCACCAGGAACCACGGATCGATTTTGGACAGCGCATGTACTTCGTCGACATTCATGCCAACACGGAAGGCATCCGCCACGTACCACAGACGCTCGGGGCCCGGTGCCGCGATTTCGGATTCGATCAGCTGGCGGTCAGTGGTGATTTCGTCAAACCCCGACATGCCGGTTTCCAGACCGCGCAGGGCCTTTTGCAGCGATTCCTGCTGGGTGCGGCCCATGGCCATGACTTCGCCGACCGACTTCATCTGCGTGGTCAGGCGGTTGTTGGCCTGCGGGAATTTCTCGAAAGCAAAACGCGGGATCTTGGTGACCACGTAGTCGATCGACGGCTCGAACGACGCCGGGGTCTTGCCACCGGTGATGTCGTTTTTCAGCTCGTCCAGCGTGTAGCCGACAGCCAGCTTGGCGGCCACCTTGGCAATCGGGAAGCCGGTGGCCTTGGAGGCCAGCGCCGAGGAACGCGACACGCGCGGATTCATTTCGATGACGATCAGACGGCCATCCTTCGGATTGACCGAGAATTGCACGTTGGAGCCGCCGGTATCGACACCGATTTCGCGCAATACCGCGATCGATGCATTACGCATGATCTGGTATTCCTTGTCGGTCAGTGTTTGCGCCGGGGCCACGGTAATCGAGTCACCGGTATGCACGCCCATCGGATCCAGGTTTTCGATCGAGCACACGATGATGCAGTTGTCGTTGCGGTCACGCACGACTTCCATCTCGTACTCCTTCCAGCCCAGCAGCGATTCTTCGATCAGCAGCTCGTTGGTCGGCGAGAGGTCGAGACCACGGGTACAAATCTCGATGAATTCCTGGATGTTGTAGGCAATGCCGCCACCGGAACCGCCCATGGTAAATGACGGACGAATGATCGCCGGAAAGCCGACCTGCGCCTGGACGGCCAGTGCTTCTTCCAAGCTGTGGGCAATACCGGAACGCGCCGAACCCAGGCCGATCTTGTCCATCGCCACCTTGAACTTCTGGCGGTCTTCGGCCTTGTCGATGGCTTCCGGCGTGGCGCCGATCAGTTCGACCTTGTACTTGTCCAGTACGCCATGACGCCACAGGTCCAGCGCGCAGTTCAGCGCGGTCTGCCCCCCCATGGTCGGCAGGATCGCGTCGGGGCGCTCCTTGTCGATAATCTTTTCGACCATCTGCCAGGTAATCGGCTCGATATAGGTCACATCAGCCATGTTCGGGTCGGTCATGATGGTGGCAGGGTTGCTGTTCACCAGAATGACCTTGTACCCCTCTTCGCGCAGCGCCTTGCAGGCCTGGGCACCAGAGTAGTCGAATTCGCAGGCCTGGCCGATGATGATCGGGCCAGCGCCAATGATCAGGATGCTGTTGATGTCGGTACGCTTGGGCATGCTGATAACCTCTTACTTGCGCTCAGCCATGCTGGCGATGAATTTGTCGAACAGGTAGGCCACATCGTGCGGGCCCGGGCTCGCTTCCGGGTGCCCCTGGAAGGAGAAGGCCGGCTTGTCGGTCAGGGCGATACCCTGCACGGTGCCGTCAAACAGCGAACGGTGCGTCACGCGCACGTTGGCCGGCAGGCTGGTTTCGTCCACCTGGAAACCGTGGTTCTGGCTGGTGATCATTACATGCTTGCTGTCCAGATCCTGCACCGGATGGTTCGCGCCATGGTGGCCGAACTTCATCTTGCTGGTCTTGCCGCCGGCAGCAATACCAAGAATCTGATGCCCCAGACAGATGCCGAACAGCGGCAAGCCCTTGGCCAGGAATTCACGGGTGGCGTCGATGGCATAAGTACACGGCTCCGGATCACCGGGGCCGTTGGAGAGGAACACGCCATCCGGATTCAGCGCCAGCACCTCGGCAGCCGGGGTCTGCGCCGGAACGACGGTCAGCTTGCAGCCACGCTCGGCCAGCATGCGCAGGATGTTGTGCTTCACGCCGAAATCGTAGGCAACCACATGGTATTTCGGGTTGGACTGCACGGTGTAACCCACGCCCAGCTTCCACTCGGCGGTATGCCACTCGTACTTGTCGCTGGCGGTGACCACCTTGGCGAGATCCTGACCGGCCATCGAGCCGAAGGACTTGGCTTTCTCCACCGCCGCAGCGGCGTCGATGTTGTCACCGGTCACGATGCAGCCGGGCTGGGCGCCCTTTTCACGCAGAATGCGGGTCAGCTTGCGGGTATCGATATCCGCAATTGCCACGACATTGTTCTTCACCAGATACTCGCCCAGGCTCATGTCGGCCCGGAAGTTCGAGTGAATCAGCGGCAGATCGCGAATGATCAGGCCGGCGGCAAAAACAGCGCGCGATTCGGCGTCTTCGGCATTGACGCCGTAGTTGCCGATGTGCGGATAGGTCAGGGTCACCATCTGTTTGGTGTAGGACGGGTCGGTCAGGATTTCCTGATAACCGGTCAGCGAAGTATTGAAAACGACTTCGCCGATGGTTTCACCGTCAGCACCGATACTGGTGCCGTGAAACAGGGTGCCGTCAGCAAGCGCAAGAAGGGCGGGTGTGGACACGGGCGGCTCCTAATGGGGGGAATTCTGGGGGCGCTAGGTGCAAAAACGGGACAGGTCGAGCCCATCCCGTTTTTCGTGCGCAAAATTGGCCGAATTCTACCCGAACCACCCTTTTCTTTCAATCCGGTCGACGGAACCAGCCCGCCAGCTTCGGCGCGATGGCCGCCCCGGACTGCCACTGCGGATTCGACGGCGTCAGCCCCTGCTGGCGTTCACGCTCGCGCACCGTGCTGGCCGCACTGGCAAATGCCTCGCGCCAGCCCGGGGATTTGGCCAAACCGGCATACAATGCCTGACCAAAATCGGTGAATTCATTTTCATCGGCACAACCAAACGATGTATTGCGTGCATCAGCAGCGGTCATCACCAGGGTTTCCGGACTGGCCAGCGGTGCCAGATAGCCGCCGGAATAGCATGCCGAAACGATGATGATCCGCCAGCGCACGCCCACTTCATCCAGCGTTCGGCGCAACCAGCGGGGGTCTAGCTGCTCGAGCTCAACACCCGGATAGCTGAGCAGCAGCTGATGCCCGGGTGCAGCACTGCCGTGCGAGGTCAGATATAGCAGCAGCGCATCTTCGTCGCGATTCATTTGCGCCGCCATGCGCCGGATTGCCGCATCAATGCTGGTCAGACTCGCCATCGGCACCCCTTCCGGCGCCTGCGGCGAATTGGCCAACCACAGGGTATGCGCCTGTGAACCATATTTCTCAGAGATCAGCGAAGCATACCTACCACTCTCACGCAAAAACACCTGCTGATCGCCATCACCACCGACACTGATGGCAAACAATTCCGGACGCCCCGGTACGCCGGACGCCACGCCAGACAAACGCTCCTGCAGCACCGCAGCCTCGCTATACAGGCGCGACTCGGAAAGCCTCGCCGGCGGAGCAACATCCCCACCTTCTTGCACCTCCTCGGGCCAGGACCACAGCCGGCTGCTATCGCCGTACAGCCAGATCTGCGCCAGCGACACCAGCAGCAGCACCGCCACCAGAATCAGCGCCCGCCAGACCCCCAGCAACTGCCAGCGCACCAGGCAGAACGCCAGTGCCAGCAACTGCCACAACTGAATCAGCAGGTAGAAGACCAGCCCGCCCCACCCCTGCGCCAGTGCAGTCAACCCCGGGCTGACCCACACTAGCACGGGCAGGAACAGCAGCACCGTCAGCAGCATGCCCTGCGCCCAGTGCAGCTGCAATGCCACCCACCCCGCCGGACTATCCGCCCGTGCAGCCAGCAGACTGGTCAGCAGCAGCACCAGAAAGGCCTGCAACAACCAGCCCGGCAAAGCCCACCAGTTCAACTCACCCAGCCGATCTGCAAAGGCCAGCTGCCCAGCCAGCGCAGTCAGCAACAGCAAAGCCAGCAGCGGCAGCACCGGCCAACGCGGCACCGGCGCATCCCTGACCGGCACACGCAGAAAACACAGCGTGCGCAACGCGGTCGTGAAGGGCGTGGCCAGTGCCTGCCTCATGCCTGCTCCAGCAACGCCACGATGTCGTCGGCAATCGCCTCGGGCGCCGTCTGGGGGGCATAGCGGCGCACCACCCGCCCCTGCCGGTCGAGCAGGAACTTGGTGAAATTCCATTTGATTGCCTCACTGCCAAGCAGGCCCGGCGCCTCCTGCTTGAGCCAGACATAGAGGGGATGAGCCTGCGTCCCGTTCACGTCGATACGGGCAAAGAGCGGAAAGGTGACGTCATAGCTGGTGCGGCAGAACGCAGCGATTTCGGCCTCACTGCCCGGCTCCTGCCCGCCGAACTGATTACAGGGAAAGGCCAGCACGCTAAAGCCGCGCCCGGCAAACCGACGCTGCAGGGCCTCCAGCCCTTCGTACTGCGGGGTAAAGCCACAACGACTGGCCACATTCACCACCAGCAACACCTGCCCCTGCCAGGGCGCCAGTGAATTCGCCGTCCCATTGATCTGTGCGACCGAAAAATCCTGTAGAGCTGACACGCTGATTGACTCCGATTTGACGTATGCTTGCCAAACTATGCCACAACACACCGCAGAACAAGCCCAGATTGCCTACAGCGGCTTCGCCCATGCCGCACGGGCTACGCCTGCCGTGGCCACTCAGGCACTGCAACGGGCCCGCAGCCAGAGTCCGACACTGGCCCTGACCGGCAACTGGCGCGTCTGGCTGCTGCTCAGCTCGCATTTCCAGCATTGCGCCAGCGCCTGTGTCGAGCAAGTCGCCCGGGAAACCGGCAGCCTGAATGTCGTGGGCTGCCTAGCCAGCGGCGTATTCAGTGATGAGGACTGGTCACTCGACTCGCCAGCCGCCGTAGTGCTGCTGGAGCGCCTGCTGCCCAGCCATCCGCGCTGGCGCGTTACGCTGGCCGCACCAAATGCACTGGAAGGCGACTGGCAGCGCGACGGCAAGCTGCGTCTGGGCGGCATTGCCGGCGATGCAACCGGCGGCGGCCCCTACTGCCTGTGGCAGGGGCGCCACATCAGCGCCGGGCGCATCGACCTGCCCTGCCGGCAGCCACGCTGGCTGCTGGTCGACGGATTCATTCCCGACGGCCCGACCCACCGCGTCTCCGCCAGCGACGGCCTGCACGTCACCCGGCTCAACGGCCTGCCCGCCCTACCCCAACTGCAGCACTGGCTGCAGATGCACCAGCACGAGCGCGCCAGCATCGGCGCCCGCTGGACCCCCGCTGGCAGCCGCCACTCACGCTGGCTCGCACTGGTCGGGCAGGATGCGGCGCGCCAGAGCCTGCTGCTGGCAGCCGCCACGCACGCGGGCGACCGACTGACCTGGGGGCAACAGCATCCGGCACAGTCGGCTCGCCGCCTGAGTCAGGAACTGGCACGCTTCTACCGCCAGCGCCGCCCCGGATTCGCGCTGGCCATCGCCAACCAGCAAGGCGGCGCCTACAGCGGCGGCGGACGCGACCCGGTGTGGCAGGCACTGCGCGAAGGGCTTCCCGGCGTCCCCTTTGCCGGTTTCTACGGCAATGGCCAGCTGGCGCCCCTAGCCAAGGGGCTGCAGGTTCTCGACAATAGCGTGCTTGTCATCCTGTTTGACTGACCAAGGGAATCCACGATGTTGTTCAATCCAAGCCGGGAAGAAGCCCGCCGCTTTTTCATCCATGCCTGGCAGAAACACCTGCGCAACCAGCCCCTGGCCGACCTGGAGGCCGTGGTAGTCGATATTCTCGAAGCACACCCCGAATACCACGGTTTTCTGAGCGAGGATTACCTCGACCGGGACTGGCCGCCCGAACACGGTGACACCAACCCCTTTCTGCACCTGAGCCTGCATCTGGCCATTGCCGAGCAGTTGGCCATCGACCAGCCGGCAGGCGTGCGCGGCCTCTATAACGAGCTGCATGCCCGGCACGGCGATGCGCACAAGGCGCTGCACGACATGCTGGAATGCCTAGGTGAAATGCTCTGGCAGGCACAGCGGACCCAGAGCGCACCCGACCCGGCCGTCTACCTGAATGGCCTGAGGCAAAGACTGGGGCTGGAGCCACAGGCATACCCATAACCCCATATGCCCACTCCCCATAAAAACCCGAATCCATAGCGCAATACCCGTTAGTTCTTGCGCATGGACTCCAGATCGCGGATGCGCGCCTCGATGGCGGAAAGCAGGTAGAAATCATCGCCGGGCTGCTGCAAGGCCAGCTGGAACTGCTCCAGTGCCGGGGCATACTCCTGCAACCGGACATAGTATTCCCCCATGGCCTTGTGCTTCTGCATGCGCTTGTCCTGCAAGCCATAAACGCGGGCGGCCCGCAGATACAGCCAGGCGTCCCCCGGATACAGCGACAGGCTGTCATCAACCAGCGCCTGGGCTGCCGGCAACTGGCCAGCAGCCGTCAGCGCATCAATGGTGCCGTAGGTCAGCGCCCGGCTGCCGACGAACTGCGCCGCGGCGGCCTTCAGCAAGGCCACCGCCTCGGTATTGCGCCCCTGCCCCTGCAGGATCTGGCCGCCCAGGTACTCCAGCGCCGGATGCGATTTGCCGCCAAACACCGAGCGGGCCTTCTGCAGTGCAGCCGCTGCCTGCTCATAATCGTGTGCCTGGTAATAGGCGTAGGCCAGCCCGTAACGCGCAGCGGCCTCACTGGCATAGCGCTTGTCGGCCAGGGTTTTCTGGAAAAACTCGACCGCGTTGCGATTACCCAGTTGCTGCGCACGCAACTTCTCGCGCAAGAACAGAAAATCCGCCGAATCGGGAACCGCACGGAAGGGCTTGTCATCCAGCCGGCTCTGCGCATCGGCAATCCGCCGGTAGGTCACCGGGTGAGTGCGCAGAAATTCCGGCGCATTCGATTCGACCGCGCGGTTATGTTTCTGCAGGCGCTCGAAAAAGGCCGGCATGCTCGCCGGATCATAGCCGGCCGCCTGCAGCGTCTGCATGCCGATACGGTCCGCCTCCTGCTCGAAGGCGTAGGTATAGTCCAGTTGCTTCTGGACATTCATCCCCATCCCGACCGCCAGCGCCGCCCCCCCAAGATCACCCCGCCCGGCCTGCGCGGCCAGAATCGCCAGTCCCAGCGAGGCCAGCGACATCCACACGCCGGAGCGCGTCCCGTCCAGCAGCCGCGCGACATGGCGCTGGCTGACGTGGGCAATTTCGTGGGCCAGCACGCTGGCCAGCTCGGATTCGTGCTGCGACATGACAATCAGGCCGCTGTGCACACCAATATACCCCCCGGGCATGGCAAAGGCATTCACCGACTTGTCGCGCAAACCAAAGAAGGTATAGCGCGTATCACCAGCATCAGCAGCGTCCACCAGCCGATACCCCACCTGATTCAGATAGGCGACCACCTCGGGATCATCAATCATGGCGCCGCTGCGACGGATTTCCACCATCGCCGCCTGGCCGATCTCGCGCTCCTGCTGCGGACTGAGCGTCTGCGAGGACACATCGCCGATATCGGGCAGTGATTGCGCCGCTTGCAGCGGCGCGCCGAGCAGCTGACAGAGCAGCAGACCGCCCAGGACAGTAGTACGCAGGATTGCCAAAATCGCCCTCTCCTCCAAGACCGTGTTACAGCAGCTGCAATGCCAGTCCGGCCAGCAGCAGATAGCGCAGCGCCTTGCCCAGCGCCAGCCAGACGCATACCGCCCCCCAGGACCAGCGCAACCAGCCAGCCAGCCCGCACAGCGCATCGCCAGCCACGGGCACCCAGCTCAGCAGCAGGCTCACCGGCCCCCAGCGCTCGGCCAATCCGTACAACCGCCCCTGCCGTTGCGGCGCCGGCAGGCGCCGGCCAAGCCATACCGTCAGCAAGCCCCCAAGCACATTGCCCACGGTGGCTACCAGCACCAGCAGCAGCCAGTCGCGCTGCGTCTGCCCGAGCAGCGCCAGCAGCACCGCCTCGGAATTGCCCGGCAACAACGTCGCCGACAGAAAGGCCGAGGCAAACAGACCGGCCAGCAGCCAAAAGGTCATGCTGCGCTGACCACCACCGGTTCACCCGCATGCAGACTCAGCGCGGCAGACAGATCCGCGAAGAATTCACCTTCGCCGCGGGTACTGCACCAGCGCCCCGCCTGCCAGCGATAATGGAAACCGCCATTGCGGGCCGCCAGCCACAACTCCTGGTTCGGGGTATGCCGGTTGACGATCACCTTGCTGCCGTCATCACACTCCAGTTCCAGCACATTGCCGGCACGCAAGGAGTCGATATCGAGATCCTGTTCATCCAGACAGGTTTCAATGCGGGCAAATACCGCATCGGTCAGCACCAGGAATTCCCCTTCGGTCATGGCCTCATCCAATAGCATGGTAAAATCGCGATTTTGCACCATCTGCAGCGGCAAGCGGAGCCTTCATGCGCAAATTCATCCTGATCAGTCTGTCCCTTGGCCTGCTGGCCGCCTGCGGCTACAAGGGGGCGCTCTATCTGCCCGACAGCGAACAGGGCAAGAAACGCGCCGAGAACGAAAAGAAGCGCGCTTCAGCCGCCGCCGAGCGGGAGCAACGCGCCAAGGGCAGCGCCAGCGCCCCGTCAGGGCAGTAATGCAATAAAAAAGGCGGGATTGCTCCCGCCTGCTGGCTGACCTCGCGGGATCAGAATCGTTCCGGCAGCTTCTGCAACAGGATGATCCGCTTGTTCTCCAGCCGGATATAACCGCCGAAGACCAGCTCCTTGAGAATGCGCGCGATCATTTCGCGCGAGGAACCGACGCGGTCGGCAATCGCCTGCTGCGTCAGCGGCTCGGTCACCTGCTCCTGGCCGTCGACCTCGACTGCCAGCGACTCCAGCAGCGCCCTCAAACGACCATAAACATCCAGCAGCGCCAGATTCTTCATGGTGTAGGACAGGCGGCGCACGATGCCGGCCAGATTGACGATCAGCAGATCTTTGACATGCGGAAAGGCTTCCAGCGCCGCATGGAAATCGCTCTTGGTAAACATCAGGAATTCGCAGTCCTCTTCCGCCTGCGCCGACCAGCCACGCGGCTCGTCATCGATCAGCGAAATTTCGCCCATCGCAGTGCCGGGCTCGCCAATCATGAAGACGAACTCCTTGCCCTGGGCATCGCTGTGGAACATGCGCGTACGCCCATCAGTGAGGATATACATCGCGTCGGCCGGATCCCCTTCGCGGAACAGGAAACCACCCTTGGGAATATGGCGGCGCACCACGGCGCGCATCACATAATCGAGCTCTTCATCATTGAACCCGGCAAAGAGCGGAATGCTGCGTAACAGTTCTTTCATCGGATCATCCATGGCGTTATGGCACTTGGGCCGTGTTGTATTCGGGTTTAGAAACGTTCGGGCAGCGGCTGCAGCAGCACCAGCTGCCGATTGTCGATTCGGACATACCCGCCAAAAACAAGTTCTTTCATGATTTTGGCAATCATCTCGCGGGAGGCGCCAACCCGGTCGGCGATGGCCTGCTGGGTCAGCGGCTCGGACAGCATGGTGACGCCATCGCGCTCGACGGCCAGCCGCTCGAACAGTTGCCGCACCCGGCCGTAAACATCCATCAGCGCCAGACTCTTCACCATATTGCCCAGCGCACGGCATTTGACAATCATCGAGTGCAGCAGCTGATCCTTGATCTGCGGACAATCGTTGAGCAGGGTATCGAGGTCGCGGCGATGAATCACCAGCAACTCGCAATCATCCTCCGCCAGGGCATTGGCACCGAAGGGCTCTTCCAGCAGCATGGCGCCCTCACCGACCAGCGCACCACTTTCCACCGTTCCCAGCACGAACTCCTTGCCGGACTCGTTGGAGGCATAAAAGCGGATTCGCCCGGAGGCCACAATGCAAAACTGCTCCAGCAGCTCGCCGTCGGTATACAGCAGCTGCCCCTTTTGCAGCCGCCGGCGGATCGCCAGCGCCTCGATACGGGCCAGCGATTCTTCCGTCAGATTGGCAAAAATATCAAACGCGGTCAGCGGCGAAGCCTTGCTCATCAGTTGCTCCTGCCTTAGTGGGCTTCGGTTTTGGGGGCAGCCTTGGCATCATGGGCCGCAGCATCCTTGGCTTCGGTCTTGGGCTCTGCGCCATGCTCGCTGAATGACGAGGCCGCCGGCGCATCGACATCCTGCTTGCTCATCTGCGCATCGGGCGGCGGCGGAACGATGTCGATCTTCTTGCTGACCATGTATTCGTTCATTTCACGCCAGCCGGCGTAGATGTCGGCCTTGGCGATCTTGGGGTTGCGGCGGTAGCAGTCCTCCAGCGCCCGTCCGCTGTGCCGGCAGGCGGCGCCGATGGCTTTGCCGTTGGCCTGTTGTTTGTTCAGTGCCTGATTGATCTGGTCACACCCCTGCAGCGCCAGAACCAGGGGCAGCGCCAGCATCAGCTTACATAGTGTTTGCACAAGACAGCCCCTCGCTAAATCATTTCCCTAATGATTGTAAGCGAAGAAATACCGCTTGTGCAGTAATCACATTCCCCGATCCGCACCGCGCACCACACTGCGCCGGAATGGACTCGCCCTGCACTCAGGCGCGGTGCCCGCGCTCGATGCTCACGCCAACACGGGCCACTTCGGTGAGAATGCCCGGCTTCACCACCGTCACCTTCACCCACGGTGCGCCGAAGTCATGCAGGATCACGTGGGCGATGTGCTCGGCCAGCGCCTCGAGCAGCAGAAAATGCTGCTCGGCGAGCACGCGGCGCAGGTGCTGTACCAGCTGGTCGTAGTCAATCGTATCGCGCAGCTCGTCGGTCACGCAGGCGCGTGCCGAGGGCAGGCCGACATCCAGATCGATCTCGACCGCCTGCGGGGCGGTGCGTTCCCAGTCGTACCAGCCAATGACGGTACGGGCACGGATACCGTGCAAAAAGATGATGTCCACGCTACAAATGTCGCCAGCCTTGGCCGGCATCCTCAAGAATCGCTAGAATCCGAAGCTTTCGATTGTAATGGAATCGGCATGACCCCGCTTGTCCTTACCCTGCTTTGCACGCTGGCCGCCTATCTGCTGGGCTCGCTGTCCTTTGCGGTCATCGTTTCGCGCCTCTCGGGGCTGGCCGATCCGCGCACCTATGGCTCGAACAACCCCGGCGCGACCAATGTGCTGCGCAGCGGCAACAAAAAGGCTGCCGCGCTGACGCTACTGGGCGATGCGCTCAAGGGCCTGATTGCCGTCGGCGCCGTGCGCCTGCTGGCCGCGCCGCTGGGGCTCACGAACGAAGACATCGCGATTGCCAGCGTGACCGTCATCGTCGGCCACATGTGGCCGGTGTTTTTCGGCTTCAAGGGCGGCAAGGGTGTAGCCACCTCGCTGGGCGTGTTGCTGGCGCTCAATGGCTGGATGGGGCTGGCCGTGCTGGCGGTATGGCTGTTTGTCGCCAAGGTGATGAAAATCTCGTCGCTGTCCGCGCTGTGCGCGGCGCTGGTCGCGCCGCTCGCCTGCTGGCTGTTCACTCAGAACCAAAGCTGGCTGATGGCAGTATCCATCATCGCCGCACTATTGATCTGGCGACACAAATCGAACATTACCGGGCTGCTCTCGGGCAAGGAAGGCAAAATCGGCCAGAAAGCCGACCCGGGCAACTAATACTCTACACCCCATACTGCCGCAGGCTTTTCCAGAAAAAGCCTGCAGGCACATACTGATCAGTTCTCTTTCTGCTCACGCCGCCACTGCCACGGTGGCGTCGGGCTGCCATCCTGCCACAGGCCACGCTGCGCCGCTTTCGCTGCCTCCTCGGCAGCAACGAACTCCCGCAGCTCCCCCGCACTCAGATCCTTCTTGGCGTACTGCCGGTACACCCAGGCATAACCGGCGGCGACCTGCTCCAGATTCACATAGCGGCCATTCAGTCGCAGCTCGGCCACGCCACGGCCGTAGCGATCGACATCGGTAATCGTGGCCTCGATCTGCTGGCGATACACCATATCGGACAACGACTTCTTGGCCTGCTGGCCAAAAGCCTGCTTTTTCTCCGGGCTATCGATGTACGCCAGGCGCAGCTTGTATTCGACCCGTCCCTCGCCCAGCAAAGTGACCGTATCACCGTCGGAAACCCCAACCACTTCGCCCTGCAATACCATGCCGCGACTGAGCTTGCCCTTCTCTGCCGGCCCCTGCAGTTGCGGCAGGCAGGCCGCCAGCGCCAGCAACAGCACTACTGCCGCAACAATCCGCTGCGGCCAGCTGCGTGCACGCAGCAGCTGACTGAAACCACGCAGCACGCCGTTCATTTGCCGATTAGCCATGACAGCCTCCCTGTTCCGGCTTGGGGCGATACCACGGCGCGACGGCCGCCAAGACGAGAATACGCGGCCAGTCCAGCCCCCCGAGCATCGGCCGGGCGCTGAAGACGTCGTAATCCACCTGCTTCAGCTTCGTCAGCACCCGATCGGCCGACAGCACGATGGTGCGGATTTCCAGCCCCACACGGCCGGGCAGCGTCAGCCCCAGTGGCGAGCCGGCGCGCAGCATCTTCCAGGTGCGCTCGCACTGGAAGGCCTGCAGCCGGCGAAAGGCCGGCGTCGCCACTCCGGCGGCCAGATCGTCTTCGCTCACCCCAAAGCGCGCCAGATCGTCCTGCGGCAAATAGATCCGCCGGCGCGGCTTGTTGAAGTCGATGGCCACATCCTGCCAGAAATTCACCAGCTGCAAGGCCGAGCAGATGCCATCCGACATCGCCAGCTGGCGGCTGTCCATCTGGCCAAAGATGTGCAGCAAAATGCGTCCGACCGGATTGGCCGAACGGCGGCAGTAATCCATCACCTCGCCAAAATCCTGGTAACGCTGCTTGGTCACGTCCTGACGGAATGCCGACAGCAGATCCTCGAACAATTGCAGCGGAATCGCGTAATCGCGGATCACCGGCGCCAGCGCGGCGTAGCGTGCCGTCAGCGGATCCAGCCCGGCATCGATGCGCGCCAGCTCGGCGCTGCATTCGGCCAGCTGCGCCAGCCGCTCCTCGACGCTGGCCTCCCCTTCGTCGGCCAGATCATCGGCATGCCGGGCGAAGTGATACACCGCGGCAATCGGCTTGCGAAACCGTTTGGGCAGCAGCAGCGAGCCGACCGGAAAATTCTCGTAGTGTTCGACACACTGGTTGGGAGTCAGCCCGGCCAAGGTCCATTCCTTTTGAAAATCTGACACTAAATTGATGAACACAAAAAGCCTGCTATAGTGAGCAGGCAATGCAATTGCGCCATTCTAACCGACCGGAGATCGAACTCATGCTGAAAAAACTGCTCCTTGCCCTGTTTGCCGGCCTGGCGTTAAGCGCCGGCGCACTGGCCGCTGTCGACATCAACACCGCCAATCAGCAGCAACTGGAAAGCCTGAAGGGCATCGGCCCGGAAAAGGCCAAGGACATCATCGATTACCGCAGCAAGAACGGCCCGTTCAAGACCACCGAAGACATCATGAAGGTACCCGGCATCAAGGAAGGCACCTACGCCAAGATCAAGGGCGAGATCAGTGTCGGTGGCAAGGCGGCTGCGCCGGCAGCCAAAGCCTCGGCGCCTGCGGCCAAGGCATCGGCTCCGGCCAAGAAATAGCCCGCCAGCCGGCAGCCAGGCCCCGCCAAGGCGGGGCTTTTTTGCGCCCGTACTGGGGCTTTCCCTGCTGCCGCCCGCCGTGCGCAGCCGGTATGCTGGGCGAGCCTGCGCATTCCCCCGGCATTATTTCCGGATACGGCTTTGGCGCAGGGTGTTATAACAAAACCATCCGCTTACCCCTGCAAGGTCACCCCTTGATCGCACTAAGCCAGATTCACAAATCCTACCGCGTCGACGGACGCGACATTCCGGCGCTCAACGGCATCGACCTCACGGTCGCGGCCGGCGAAATTTTCGGCATCATCGGCCATTCCGGTGCCGGCAAATCAACGCTGATCCGCCTGATCAATCTGCTCGAGCGCCCCAGCGCCGGCAGCATCCGCATCGACGGTGCCGACATCACCGCCCTCGATGGCGCGGGCCTGCGCAGCTTGCGCCAGCAGGTCGGGATGATCTTTCAGCACTTCAACTTGCTGGGCTCGAAAACCGTCGCACGCAATATTGCCTTCCCGCTGGAAATCGCCGGACAACTCGGCCGCGCCGAAATCGACGCCCGCGTCGATGAACTGCTCGAGCTGGTCGGGCTGGCGGAGCACAAGCACAAATATCCCTCGCAGCTCTCTGGCGGGCAAAAGCAGCGCGTCGGCATTGCGCGCGCGCTGGCCAACCGCCCGAAAGTCCTGCTGTGTGACGAGGCTACCAGCGCGCTGGATCCGCAGACCACCCAATCGGTGCTGCAGCTGCTGGCGAAAATCAACCGCGAGCTGAATCTGACCATCGTGCTGATCACGCACGAAATGGACGTGATCCGCAGCATCTGCGACCGGGTCGCCGTCATTGATGGCGGCAAAATCGTCGAAATGGGGCCGGTGACGCAAGTCTTCCTGTACCCGCAGCATCCGACCACGCAGCGATTTGTCTCGGAGGCCGAGCACATCGACGAAACGGCACAGGCCGAAGCCTTTGCGCATGTTCCGGGCAAGGTCGTACGCATGACCTTCATCGGCGAGACCACCTACGAGGGCTTTCTGGGCAATGCCGCACGCGAGTTCGGGATTGATTTCAGCATCCTCTCCGGGCGCATCGAGCGCATCAAGGACACCCCCTGCGGGCAGATGCTGCTCGCCTTCACCGGCTGCGAGGCCGCACTGGCCGCCGCCTTTGCCCAATTCCGCAGCCGCGGCATCGACATCGAGGAGCTCCGCTGATGGACCTGAGTTTTCTGAGCGACATCGACTGGCCGGAAATCGGCACCGCCAGCATCGATACCCTGCTGATGCTGGGCGGCTCGCTACTGTTCACCGTCCTGCTGGGCCTGCCGCTGGGCATCGTGCTGTTCCTGACTTCGAAAGGCCAGCTGCTGGCCAACACGGCACTGAACCGGGCACTGGGCTTGGTCGTGAACGTGCTGCGCTCGATCCCCTTCATCATCCTGCTGATCGCGCTGATGCCGGTCAC
The DNA here is from genome assembly GCF_015223195.1 of Chitinilyticum piscinae. Taxonomy (GTDB): domain Bacteria; phylum Pseudomonadota; class Gammaproteobacteria; order Burkholderiales; family Chitinibacteraceae; genus Chitinilyticum; species Chitinilyticum piscinae. The sequence goes on from NZ_JADFUA010000007.1 coordinate 103,467, forward strand.
CGAATTCATCACCGGCACGCGCATCGGCCTGCTGGGCATGATTCCGCCGCTGGTCATCGGCGCCGCGCCCTTTCTGGCGCGGCTGGTGGAAACCGCACTGCGCGAAGTCGAGCACGGCGTGATCGAAGCGGCACAGGCCATGGGCGCCAGCACCCGCCAGATCCTGTGCGGCGTACTGCTGCCGGAATCGCTGGGCGGGCTGCTTGCCGGCATCACCGTCACCGCCATTACGCTGGTGTCCTACACCGCCATGGCCGGTCTGGTGGGCGGCGGCGGGCTGGGCGATCTGTCGATCCGCTATGGCTACTACCGCTACCAGACTGAAATCATGATGGTCACCATCGTGCTCTTGCTGGTACTGGTGCAGATCCTGCAGATGGCGGGCGACAAGCTGGTACAGCACTTCAGCCGCAAGTGACGCCACTAATAACCAATGACGCTGTAGTTATCGCAAATCAATCTTTTTGATTTTATAAGCCAATGATAATCTCCCTCTTCAGCAAAGGCGCGAACACAAATGTATGCGCCTGTACGCAAAAGCCTTAAAGGGCTGTAGCCATATACCCATCCCAAAAGGAAATGACGCCATGAAAAAACTCTTTGCTGTCGCCGCTGTTGCCGCCGCCTTTACGGCCTTCACCGCCTCCGCCGCAGAAAAGCTGACCGTTGCCGCCACGGCCATTCCGCACGCCGAAATCCTCGAATTCGTGAAGCCCGCACTGGCCAAGCAGGGTGTTGAGCTGAACGTGAAAGTGTTCACCGACTACGTGCAGCCGAACGTCCTGGTTGCCGAGAAAAAGCTCGACGCCAACTTCTTCCAGCACCAGCCCTACCTGAACGAATTCAACAAGGGCCGCGGCACCAATCTGGTCAGCGTGGCCGGCGTGCACGTCGAGCCCTTCGGCGCGTATTCCAGCAAGGTGAAAAAACTGGCCGACCTGCAAGAAGGCGCCACCGTCGCCATCCCGAACGACCCCACCAACGGCGGCCGCGCCCTGCTGCTGCTGGAAAAGGCCGGCGTGATCAAGCTGAAGGACAGCAAGAACATCCTCGCCACCCCGAAAGACATCGCGCAAAATCCGAAGAAGCTGAAATTCAAGGAGCTGGAAGCCGCCACCCTGCCGCGCGTACTGAACCAGGTTGACCTCGCGCTGATCAACACCAACTACGCGCTGGAAGCCAAGCTCAACCCGAGCAAGGATGCGCTGGTGATCGAAGGCGCCGAATCGCCGTACGTGAACATCCTGGTGGTGGAAGCCGGCAGCAAGGACAAGGCCGCGGTGAAGAAACTGGCCGCCGCGCTGAAAACCCCGGAAGTAAAGACCTTCATTCTGGACAAGTACAAGGGTGCCGTCGTACCGGCGTTCTGATCGCCAAAGCCGCATCGCCCTGTCGTTGCAGCCCAAAGCCCCGCATTGCGGGGCTTTTTCGTTGCACCCACCCCAATACCCAAACACGGATAGCGCCACAGCCCTTACCAGCAAATGGCAACAGCGACATACCCGCCACGGCCACCCGTTTCCTCTCGGACGGCATGCGGCTGATCGCCGAGCTGGAGCCCCACCTCAGCCGCAGCTACGGCTACCACCGCGCCCCCCCGACACCCCGTGCGGCAAGAACCTTTGCAGAGTGCCGTGCAGCCCGCTGGTGCGCACTTGATAGCTGCATGCGAGCCCTTGCCTCTGCCAGGCACTGGCACATCCCATCCCTCGCTCGGGAAAGCACTCCGAATTTTGCCTAATCAGGTATGCAGGATAGGACGGGCGAGCGGCGACAAGACCCCAAGGGAAATATGCCACAGTGTGCAGGTGCCTGATTATGCGACACTATGCGGACCCCTCAACTGTGATCTTTTGCAGCCGGGGTGGCCACTATCCACACTAACAAGGAGGAGACGTTGGACACACCGCAGACCAACACGGCACGTCGCCGCACCACATTGTCGATGCCGGTTTTCATCCCGAGCATCATCATCATCGCCAGCCTGCTGGCCGTCTGTACCTTCAACCCCAAAGCCGCCGAGGCGTTCTTTGCCGCGGGCCAGAGCTGGATCACCGGCCATTTCAGCTGGTTCTACGTGCTGGCAGTGGCCACCTTCCTGATCGTGCTGATCACCATTGCGATGAGCCGCTATGGCGACATCCGCCTGGGTGCGGATGATGCGCGCCCCGATTTCGGCTTTACCTCCTGGCTGGCGATGCTGTTTGCCGCCGGCATGGGCATCGGGCTGATGTATTTCGGCGTGGGCGAGCCGATGATGCACTTTCTGGCCCCGCCCAGCGCCGCAGCCGGCAGTAGTGCCGGTGCCCGCGAGGCAATGACCACCACCTTTTTCCACTGGGGCTTCCATGCCTGGGCGATCTACGCGATGGTCGGGCTGGTGCTGGCGTATTTCGGTTTCCGCTATCGCTTGCCGCTGACGCTGCGCTCGGGGCTGTATCCGATTTTCAAGGAGCGCATTCACGGGCCGATCGGCCATGCCGTGGATGTGTTCGCGCTGGTCGGTACCGTGTTCGGCATTGCCACGACGCTGGGCTACGGCGTGATGCAGCTTTCGGCTGGCCTGCACCGGCTGACCGGCTGGGATACCTCCGGCAATGGTTTTCTGTTCGGGCTGATTGCGCTGGTGGTGCTGCTGGCTGGCATTTCGGCGGCCACAGGGCTGGACAAGGGGGTGAAACGCCTGTCCGAGCTGAATCTGCTGCTGGCCATCGGCCTGCTGTTGTTCGTGCTGTTTGCCGGCCCGACGCTGGCGGTGCTGGGCATGTTCAGTGAGAACATCGGCAATTACCTTTCCAGCATCGTGCAGCTGACGTTCCGCACCTTCAGTTATGAAGCAGCCAGCTCGGAAGGCTGGTTTGGCGGCTGGACGATTCTGTACTGGGCCTGGTGGATTTCCTGGTCACCGTTCGTGGGGCTGTTCATTGCACGCATTTCGCGCGGGCGCACCATCCGGGAATTCATCATTGGCGTCCTGCTGGTGCCGACAGCCTTCAATCTGCTGTGGATGACCGTATTCGGCAATACCGCCATCTGGCTGGACATGCATTCCGCAGCCGGGGCGCTGGGTGCGACAGCGGGCAATGTCGATGCGCTGCTGTTCAATTTCTTCGATCTGCTGCCGTTCGCCGGCGTCACCTCGACCGTGGCCATCGTGCTGATCGGGGTGTTTTTCATTACTTCGGCCGATTCGGGTGCCTTTGTGATCGACAATATCGCCAGCCAGGGCAACGAACGCTCGCCCGTGTGGCAGCGTCTGTTCTGGGCGGCGCTACTGGGGCTGACCGCGGCGCTGCTGCTGGGGGCCGGCGGACTGAAGGCGCTGCAATCCATGACGCTGATCGCCGCACTGCCGTTTGCGATGATCATGCTGCTGCTGTGCGTCGGGCTGTGGCGGGGGCTCCTAGCGGATCGCCTGCATTTCTCGCGCGAGCTGTCGCCGGCGACCAATTTCTGGAATGGCCAGCTGTGGAAATCCCGGCTGGATCAGCTGCTGCGGCTGCCGGAAAAGGCGGATGTGGCAAATTTCATCCGCAATCAGGTCCAGCCGGCGCTGGCCGAGGTATCGGCCGAGCTGAACCGCCGGGGACTCACTAGCCGCGTCGAGCAGGCCGATGAGTACCAGATCACGCTGACAGTCCCGCAGGAAAACGGGCGGGATTTCGTTTACGGGGTTCAGACAGCGGCGCGGCCGGCTCCGGCATTCAATCCGCTGGCAGCAGCGCACAGCGGCCGGGGTGATGATCCGATCCATGAGCCGGTGACCTTCTTTGCCGATGGCCGCGCCGGGTACGACATCCAGTACCTGACCCGCCAGGAAGTGATTGCCGACGTGCTGCGCCAGTACGAACGCTATCTGCTGCTGGCGCAAAGCAGCGGCACGCAGCTGCTCAATTCCGCGCCGGGTCATACCGACTGATTGCGCATGGCGAAGCCGGGCCGAAACCCCGTATCATCGGGGCTTTCTGCCCGGCTTGTTCATTCATGGATATCTCCGCCATCCAGCAACAATTGCGCGCGTTCAGCGCCGAGCGCGACTGGGACCAGTTCCACAATCCGAAGAATCTGGCCATGGCGCTGTCGGTCGAGGCCGCCGAACTGGTCGAGCTGTATCAATGGCTGACGCCCGAACAGGCCGAAGCCGCCAGCCATGATCCGGCCTTTGCCACGCGGCTGGGCGAAGAGCTGGCCGACATCCTGCTTTACCTGCTGCGACTGGCCGACCGCACCGGCATCGACCTGCCGGCAGCCGTGGCCCGCAAGCAGCAGCTCAATGCGCAGAAATACCCGGCAGATGCGGTCCAGGGACAGGCCAAATCCGCGCTGAACAGCGGACAGCACCATTCATCGACCTGAAACGGCCGGGTGGCTCAAGTCCGGAGGATGGCTGCCGACAATGGGTAATACGCTGATCCGGCGTGATTATTTGTCTATCCGCAGCCTTGGCTATGCACCAGACTAAGCGGAGCAAGCACCAGGAGCGACCGCCATGAGCCTCACCCTTTCCAGCCTGAGCGTCGAACAACGCAGCAGCAGCAGTCTGAGCATCACCACCAGCCGCAGCAGCCCGCCTGCACCGGCGGAGCAGCCCGCCGGCGTACCCCAGGAGCAGGTGAAGCTGAATCAGGGCAGCAGCGAAGCACTGACCTATGACAAGCCGCGCACCACCGCCACACCGCCCGACATCATGGCCATGCTGGATGAGTCCAGCCGGAAGGCCGATGAAATGATCGGCATGATCCGCTCGCTGCTGGAGCAGCAGGGGCTGAAAATGGGTGAAGTGGTCAGCGGCCGCCAGCAGCTGAATGTTGATCAGGCCACCATCGACAAAGCCAAGGAGGCCATCGGCGAGGATGGCGAATTCGGCGTGCGCAAGGTGTCCGAGCGCATCCTCAGCTTCGCCAAGTTTGCCATGCAGGGTGATCCGGCCAATCTGGACAAAATCCGCGATGCCGTGAAGCTGGGTTTTGATCAAGCCAAAGAAGTGCTGGGCGGCGAATTGCCGGAGATCAGCAAGCAGACTTACGACACGATCATGGCGGAATTCGACCGCTGGGAAAAAGAAGGCCTGCCCGAAGGCGACAAGGTCGAGCTGCCCCGCAAGGGCAAGGATGGCGAAGGCAGCGCCGGCGGCGTTAGCGCCGCCTGATTACCCAGAAGGGTATGTTCACAAAGGTCCTTCAGGTAAAGATCTTCAAATACATACCCATCAATGCCAGTCAGCCTTTGCCAGCACACTGGCAAACTGACCGTGATCGACATTGGCGCCGGTCAGGATCACGCCCACCCGGCGGCCACGGTTGCGCGGGGCTTCCTGCATCGCGGCCGCCAGCGATGCCGCGCCAGCACCTTCGGCAACATTGTGCGTATCGGTGTACAGGCAGCGCATGGCCTCGGCGACCATGGCATCACTGACCGTAACAAAGTGACTGACGCCCTTGCGGATAATGGCCAGCGCCAGCGGATCGGGCGTGCGGCACGCCAGGCCGTCGGCCAGCCGCGTGGTTGCCGGGCAGGACACCGCCTGGTTGCTGGCAAACGACAAGGCATACGCCGGTGCATGCGCCGACACCACACCAACAATTTCGACGGCATGGCCAAGCGCGGCCTTGGCAGCCACCATGGCACAGATGCCCGAGCCCATCCCGACCGGGACGTAGACCACCTCCAGTCGCGGCTGCGCCTGCAGAAATTCCATGCAATAACTGGCCACCCCGGCGATCAGGTCAGGATGCAGTGCAGGAACCGCATGCAAGCCGGCGCATTCGGCATGGCGCTGCGCCAGCTCGCGGGCGGCCTGGAAGTCTTCGCCCTGCTCGATCAGCTCAACCCCCAGCGCCCTCATTGCGGCATTTTTTTCGCGGCTATTGCCATGCGGGACCACAATGGTGGCCGCCAGCCCCAGCCGCTGCGCGGCAAAGCCGATCGACTGGCCATGATTGCCGCGGGTTGCGGCGATCAGCCCGGCTGGCCGCTGCCGCTCAAGCAGGCGCTGCAGATAGACCAGCCCGCCCCGTACCTTGAACGAGCCGGTAGGCAAATGGTTCTCATGCTTGACCCAGACTTCGGCACCGAGCCGTTGCGACAGCTGCGGCCAGTTGTATTGCGGGGTAGCCGGCAGCAGCTCGCGCACCAGTGCGGCAGCGTTATCCAGTTCCTTGCGATCCGGCAGTGGCATGGCGCGCTCCTTGAGTGATGTGTATGCTGCATTGTGTATGCATCGAACAGGTAAAGTGTCTGCATGACAACGTGGATTCCTGATCTGAGCCGTTTTCCAGGCCCGGTGTATCGCGGCATCGTGGCCGCGTTGGCTCATGATATTGATACCGGGCGGCTCCCCGCCGGCAGCCAGCTGCCACCGCATCGCCTGCTGGCGGATTTGCTGGGCGTGAATGTCAGCACCGTGACGCGTGCCTACAAGGAGGCCGCCAGCCGGCACCTGATCGGCGGCGAACACGGACGAGGCACCTATGTGCTGGGGCATGCCGACAGCCTGAACCTGTTTGCGCTGGCCGACCGCGGGCGGCTGATTGATCTTTCGACCAATACCCCGGCGTATCCGCAGCACGACGACGATCTGCAACAAGCACTGGCCGCACTGCTGGCGCGTGGCGATGCCGGGCTGCTGCTGCATTACCAGAGCAATCTGGCCTGGCAGCAGCAGCGGCTGGCAGCGGCACGCTGGCTAGCCCTGCGCGGCATGCCAGCCAGTGCCGAGCGCATCATTCTCTGCGGTGGCGCGCAGCATGCCGTTGCCTCCGCACTGGCGCTGCACAGCCGGCGCGGCGACACGATTCTGGTTGAAGCGCTGACCTACCCGGGCATGATGGCGATCGCCCGCCAGCTTGGCCTGCAGCTGCACCCGCTGGCGATGGATGCCGCCGGAGTGCGCCCGGATGCACTCGATGCCGCACTGAGCCAGCGCATCGGACGCATCGCGGTATTGATGCCGACCCTGCACAATCCGACCACGATCACCATGCCAAGCGGGCGCCGCCGCGCGATCGCCGAAGTGCTTTCCCGCCACGATGCGCTCTTGATCGAAGAGGATGTATACGGGCAGCTGCCGACCGACGCGCCACCGCCAGTGGCCACACTGCTGCCACAGCAGGTGATCTATGTGACCAGCCTCTCCAAGAGTGTCGCCCCAGGCTTGCGCTTTGGCATCCTGCATGACCCCAACGCCAGCCGTCAGACACTGGACGATGCCCTGCACAACACCAGCTGGCTGGTCAGCCCGCTGGCGGCACAGCTGGCCTGCAACTGGATCAACGATGGCACCGCCGAGCGCCGGCTGCACTGGCAGCGGCAGGAACTGGCTGCGCGACAGGAAATTGCGCGCAATGCGCTCGCGCCCCTGACCGGACAGGGCATTCACTTTGATTTGCCCGATGCCAGCCCGCACGGCTGGCTGCGACTCCCTGCCGGACGGGATGCCGAACAGACCCAGCAGCAATTACGCCAACAGGGTATTGCCTGCTCAGCCGGCTATCTATTTACCGTTCAGCGACATACCCCATGTAACGCACTGAGAATCAGCATCGGCGCAGCGAATGGCCGTGATGACCTCGCCCGGGCGATGCTGCTGCTGCAAGCGCAGCTGGCCGGCTAATACGGGACAACTCCCGGACAGCGCTGCAAGCACTTCGGTGGTAAAGTGGGTGCGCCAAGACCAACCCAGCCCGGCCAAATGCCGGCCAGTTCATGATCATCAAACGCAGTCTGAAAGCCATTCTCGCCACCTGGTTCGCCGGGTTGCTTGCCCTGCTCCCCCTGATTCTGACTATCTCGCTGCTGGGATGGGCTGCCAATCTGCTGTATCAGTACATCGGCCCCGGCAGCAAGATCGGCAAGCTGTTTGCCTATCTGGGCCAGCATTTCGTCAATAATCCGCTGCTGGAATACCTGCTTGGCAGCGTTCTGCTGATTGCCGCCATCTACCCGCTCGGCGTACTGGTGCAATCACGATTGAACCGGCCACTCACCCGCCTGGTAGACAGCACACTGCGCAAGATTCCGCTCTTTGGCAATCTCTACAATCTGGCGGATCGTTTTGTCAGCCTGCTCGACCAGAAACAGGATGCCGATATTGGCGCCATGAGCCCGGTCTGGTGTTTTTTCGGCGGCGAGGGGGTTGCCGTACTGGCGCTGCTGCCCAACCCGGAGCCGGTGGAGCTGGAAGGCCGCAACTACCTGGCGATTCTGGTTCCCACCGCGCCGGTGCCCATTGGCGGGGGCTTGTTGTATGTTCCCAGTGAATGGATCCGCCCGGCCCAGATTGGCGTCGACCGCCTGACGAGCATCTATGTCTCGATGGGCATCACCCCGCCCCCGGCACTCGAGAAAGCCCTCGCGGCACAGAAAGTACAGGCTGGCTAGCAGCCAATGAAAACGGGGTGCATCTGCACCCCGTTGATACCGCCGGATTCCGCTGTCCTGCTTACTGCCTCACTTCAATGCACAACCTTGTATCAAACAATCGGCGTTGAACAAAACAGACTGCTCAGGAACTGCGATGACCAAAGATCGATGCCTCCACCTTACTGCAAACTACGCACGCTTTGTGCTCCTGCCACGGATGGCAGCGAATCGGGAGGCTTGCGGTACTTCATACATCCATACATCGACTACCTGTATCCAACTGCAACATCTACTGCAAACACTGCAACTGCTTCAGCAGGAACCCGGTTACGGCAACCCTTGGGCGGGTCAGCTTAGGCGGCCACGCAGGCCGCGTCACGAAACTGCGAAATGCTCAACTTCAAGCTTTCCTCCTTCCGTGTGTTATCGATGCATTTCCAACTTAGCCCACGACTGACACGAATACCAGCCGAAAAACGCGCCAAAACGACCGTCTGTCAGGCATTCATTCCCGCCACATAGCCGGACGACCAGGCCCACTGGAAGTTATACCCGCCCAGCCAGCCCGTTACGTCGACCACTTCACCGATAAAGAACAGCCCTGGCACCTTGCGTGCCATCATGGTCTTGGATGAGAGTTCGTTAGTGTCGACCCCACCGCGCATGACTTCGGCCTTGCGGTAGCCCTGCGTGCCCGATGGAATGAACTCCCAGTGGTGCAGCCGTTGCAGCAGCGCGGCCACTTCTTTGGGGGCAAGCTGCTTGAGCGGACGCACCTCGTCCCCCAGTATCGCTTGCGCCAGCCGGCGCGGCAGATGCTCGGCCAGCAGATTAAGCACTGACTTGTCGCGTCCGGCATGCGGAAAAATCGCCTCATCATCGAGCCCCGGCAGCATGTCGATCACGATGGCTTGCCCGGGCTGCCAGTAGCTGGAAATTTGCAGAATGGCCGGCCCGGAAACCCCCTTGTGCGTCAGCAGCATGGCCTCGCGGAAGGTAATGTCCGCTGTGGAGGCCGCGCTGTGCTCCAGCGCGATCCCGGCCAGCTCCCCCCAGAGATCGGCCGGCTGAAATGTCAGTGGCACCAGTGCGGCCGCAGTGGGTATAAGCTGCAAACCGAATTGTTTTGCTATATCCAGGCCAATACCTGTTGCCCCTATCTGCGGAATGGACAGGCCGCCGGTGGCGACGACCAGTGACTGGCAATGCCAGTTTTCCCGGGATGTACGGACGATGAAGCCGCCATCCGGATGCGCTTCGACGTCGAATACCTGTGTCGCCATGCGCCAGAGCACCCCGACCGCATCGGCTTCGGCTTTCAGCAGGGCAATGACGGCATCCGATCCCTGGTCGCAGAACAGTTGCCCCAGTGTTTTTTCTGTCCAGGAGAGCCCATGCTTCTGCATCAGTGCCATGAAATCATGCTGGGTGTATTGCTTGAGCGCCGATTTGCAGAAATGCGGGTTGGCCGACAGAAAACACTCGGGACGCACGTACAGATTGGTGAAGTTGCAGCGTCCACCTCCGGAAATCCGGATTTTCTCGGCCAGTCGCTCGGCGTGATCGATCAATACCACCTGCCGCCCCATCTGGCCTGCCGTCGCTGCACACATCATGCCCGAGGCACCGGCGCCAAGAACCACCACATCGATCTGCTGCATTGTGTTTACCCCGCGTGCATTGCTTACCCGTGCGCAATAAAAAACCCCGGCATGGTCACCGGGGTTTCTGCCTGTTTCGCCACCCGCTGGTGGCTCCGATCAGGCGGCCTGTTCCAGACCGAAAGCCTTGTGCAGTACGCGCACGGCCAGTTCCAGATATTTCTCGTCGAGCACCACCGAAATCTTGATTTCGGACGTGGAGATCATCTGGATGTTGATGCCTTCTTCCGCCAGGGTGCGGAACATGGTGGAGGCTACGCCGACATGCGAGCGCATGCCCACGCCGACGATGGAGACCTTGCAGATCTTGTCGTCGCCGCTGACTTCACGGGCACCAACGTGCTTCTTCACTTCTTCCAGCACCTTCAGTGCACGCGGGTATTCACCCTTCGGTACGGTGAAGGAGAAATCAGTCGTGCCATCCTGACCGACGTTCTGGATGATCATGTCCACGTCGATGTTGGCATCGGCCACGGGGCCGAGGATCTGGTAGGCAATGCCGGGCTTGTCCGGTACGCCGATCACGTTGATGCGGGCTTCGTCACGGTTGAAGGCGATGCCGGAAATGACTGGTTTTTCCACGGTAGAGTCTTCCTCGAAAGTGATCAGCGTGCCCTCGCCTTCTTCCTGGAAGGAGGACAGCACGCGCAGTTTCACGTTGTACTTGCCGGCAAATTCGACCGAGCGGATTTGCAGAATCTTGGAGCCAAGGCTGGCCAGTTCGAGCATTTCCTCGAACGTGATGGTCTTGAGCTTGCGGGCTTCCGGCACGACGCGCGGATCAGTGGTGTACACGCCGTCAACGTCGGTGTAGATCTGGCATTCGTCGGCCTTCAGCGCCGCGGCCAGCGCCACGCCGGAAGTGTCCGAACCACCACGACCCAGTGTGGTGATGTTGCCCTGGGCGTCGACACCCTGGAAGCCGGCAACGATGACCACCTTGCCGGCATTCAGGTCGGCGCGCATGTTAGCGTCGTCGATGTGCTGGATACGGGCCTTGGTGTGCGCGGAATCGGTCAGGATCTTGACCTGGCCGCCGGTATAGCTGACTGCGTCAACGCCCTGCTCTTTCAGCGCCATGGCCAGAAGGCCGATGGTGACTTGCTCGCCGGTGGAGACGATGACGTCCAGCTCGCGCGGATCGGGCTGGGACTGGATTTCCTTGGCCAGTGCGATCAGTCGGTTGGTTTCGCCGGACATGGCAGAAACAACGACCACGAGATCGTGCCCCTGCGCCTTGAATTTGGCCACGCGCCGCGCCACGTTCTTGATGCGGTCGGGAGAGCCGACCGACGTGCCGCCATATTTCTGGACAATCAGTGCCATGATGCAACCTGCTGGTTGATAAGTGTTTCAAAATAAGCCCGTCATTCTAATGCAACACGCCATGCTTGTGCGAGCCACAGACCGACTGTGATGCAAAAAAACTCAGGCAACTGTGAAGGGGACACGGGGCGCCACAGCACACAGCAGCTCGTACGCAATCGTACCTGCGGCGGCGGCGACCTCATCGACGGAGAGCGAGCGACCCCAGAGTTCGACCGGGCTGCCGATGCCTGCAGCAGGAATCGGTGTAAGGTCAACCGCCAGCATGTCCATCGAAACACGGCCGAGCAGCCGCGTGCGCTGGCCGGCGACCAGCACCGGCGTTCCCGTACCGGCATGCCGCGGATAACCATCGGCATAGCCACAGGCCACCGTACCAACCCGCATGTTCCGGTCTGCCACAAACGTTGCGCCATAACCGACAGCATCCCCGGCATGGAGTTCCTGCACACCGATGATCGCGCTCTGCAAGGTCATGACCGCGCGCAGGCCAAGACTCTGTGCCGACCGATCGGCAAAGGGAGAGCTGCCGTACAGCGCAATCCCGGGACGCACCCAATCGCCGCGGGCCTGCGGGTAGGCAAGCAGCGCAGCCGAATTGGCCAGGCTGACCGGCACATCCAGCCCGGCGATAGCGGACCGGAAGCGCTCATACTGGACAGCGATCCCTTTGTCCGGCTCATCCGCTGTCGCAAAGTGCGTCATCACCGTCACGGCTGCGACTGCCGGAAGCTGCCGCACTTGTCCGACCAGCTCCGGGGCACGCTCCGGCGGAAACCCCAGCCGGTTCATGCCGGTATTGAGCTTGAGCAGCACATCCACCGGGGCTGGCAATTTCGCCTCCCGCAGCCAGGCCAGCTGGTGCTCGCCATGCACGGCGCAGCCAATCCGGTACTGGCTGCAGATTTCCAGCTCGCGGGCGGCAAAGACCCCCTCCAGCAACACGATCGGCTGGGTATAACCCTGCTCGCGCAAGTGGATGGCGCTGTCGAGCTCCAGAGTGGCCCAGCCATCCGTATTGGCAAGAGCGGGAGCCACTCGCGCCAGCCCATGACCGTAGGCATTGGCCTTGACCACCGACAGCACCCTTGCACTCCCCGCTCGCGCCTGCAGTTGCGCAAGATTATGGGTCAGTGCAGTGGAATCGATCGTGGCATGAAGTGGCCGGGACATTGTCAGCAAGCAGTGAGAGTGGGCAAGTGCCGAGTATACTCCTGCGCAGCGGATGCTCCACTGCCCGGCTTGCGGAAAACGCGGCGGAAAGTGCTAAGGCGATTTGCTGCCGGAAATTGGCGCAGGCTCAAGCCCGAGTTCATCCAGCCGCTTGCGCCAGACCGGGTCTCCAGCCAGCAGCGCTGGCAAGGCTTTCACATAGGCGGCCAGCTCGGCATCCGCCGGATTGGTAAACAGAAACCGGTCATAAGCATTGCGCGGCTTGCTGGACCGATAGCTGCGCACAGGCAGATCGGGATGCTGCCTTTTCAGCCAGCCATAAGCACTGGCGGGGATGAAGGTTGCATCGATCCGCCCGGCCATCAGCTTGCGCACATTGGCTTCGAGGGTGGAAACATCCTCACGGGCAATGCGTCCGTCTGCAATCCAGTCGTCCAGCTCGGCATAGCGATGCCCCAACAGCCCCCCGAGTCGGCGGCCCTGCAAGGTTTGCGGCCCCTCCCACTCCAGCGGCAAATCCGCACGGAACAGCACCAGATCCGCGTCCCGCAACAGGGCCGGCGACCAGCTGTAACGCTGCTGGCGTTCGTCGGCAAACCAGACAGGATTGGCCCAGCTGACCACGCCACGCCATTGGGGTTCCTCCAGCAGACTACTGATCCGCTTGCGCGGCACCATCTGCAGGGTGAACGTAAACCGCCCCCCGGACAGCGCGCCCATCCGCTCGGCCAGCAAAGGACTCAAGCCACCGGAAAACTCTTCGGGGAGGACAAACGGAGGATATTCGTAGTAACCATACAGCACGACTGCCCGCGGCGCGGCTTCGGCGATGGCCAGCCAGAATGATGCAAGCAGCAAAAGCAGGGCACGCACAGCTTTCTCCGGAACGATGCAGCTACCAGTATGGCCCACCCCTGTAACAAGACCAGCCCGCTGACGCTCATTCAGCATACATAGCCATGTATAAGCGCATAGCCTTCACATGACAAAGATTTCAGCGCAATACCTATCAGCGCGTTTTTGCCGCCGCCGCGAGACGCCAGGCTGCCTGGGCAGCGGTCATACCCGGCTCATTCCAGTACCGGGTCAGCACATCCTGCATGGCCTGCTGTACCGTCGAGGAGGTTGCCATACCCTGCGCCCACGACGGAAGCAGCAAGCCGGACTGCGCCGCCCCCTGAAAGTCCTGCAGCGCCTGCCTGCCGCAAGCATCGTAACGATCCGGGCGGGCGCCGCTGCGCACGGGGATCGACCCCTTTTGCAGACTGAAGCGCTCCTGGAACGCCGGGTCCATCAGGATGGCGGCCAGTTCGGCCTGCGCACGACTGACCTCATGGCTGGTATGACGGAAGAACACAAAACTGTCGACATTGAAGGTAAACATGCCGGCCGTTCCCGGTACCGGCATGCACAGAAAATCGATGCCCGGGCGCTTGCCGGCTGCGAGAAACTCCCCCTTGGCCCAATCACCCATGAACTGCATGGCTGCGCGGCCATTAATGACCATGGCCGTCGACAGGTTCCACTCGCGCCCAACCGCATTCGCGTCGGTGTACGGCTTGAGCCGGCGATAACTCTCCAGCGCCTTTTGCATTACCGCGCCCTTCAGCGCGGCCTGATCCAGCTCGACAAAGGCTTTCTGGTACCATTCCGGCCCACCAACGGCCAGAGCAACACTCTCGAACACCGTTGCATCCTGCCAGGGCTGGCCGCCATAGGCCAGTGGCAAAATGCCGGCCTTTTTCAGCGCGTCCAGTGCGGCAAACAATTCATCCAGCGAGGCCGGGGGCTTGACGCCAGCCTGCCGCAGTAGCCGCGGATTGACCCACAACCAGTTGACCCGGTGCACATTCAGCGGAGCAGCAACGTACTGGCCACGGTACTTCATCATCCGCGCCACCACCGGAGGCAGCACCGCATCCCAGCGCCCAGGAACCGCCACCGCATCAATCGAGGCGAGGCTATCCTCTGCCCCCCACTCCTGAATGGCAGGCCCCTTGATCTGGGCCGCAGCCGGAGGATGGCCAGCCATGACCCGGCTTTTCAGTGCGGTCATGGCATTACTGCCACCGCCTCCCGCAACGGACAAGTCACGCCAGGCGTGGCCGCGCTGCTCCATCACCATACGCAGCTCCCCCAGCGCCCGGCTTTCTCCGCCTGCTGTCCACCAGTGGAGCACCTCCACTTCGGTCGCCCGGCTGTAAGCTGCAACCAGCGTGAGCAGCAGGCTGCACAGGCCTGCTGCCGGGCGGAGTGCGCAACACACTTTTTGCATATCAGCCATGTCGCAACGCCCCATCAGGCACTGGGACACCAGGTCTCCAGCGGAATATCTTTCAGCATTGCCGCCAATTCCATCGCAGAGTGCACACGCATTTTGGTAAAAATCCGGGCCCGATGGACTTCAACGGTCTTGATGCTGATATCCAGGCGATCTGCGACCTGCTTGTTGAGCTTGCCGGCCAGGATTTCACGCAACACCTGCCGCTCGCGCGGGGTAAGCTCCTCCAGCCGACTAAGGACCGAATCCTGCTGCGAACGACTGGTGCGTACAGCGGCATCACGCGCCAGACACGCCTCGACCTTGGCCAGCAACTGGTGATGATCGAAAGGCTTTTCGAGAAAATCGCTGGCACCCTCCTTGACCGCGTTGACCGCCATTGGCACATCGCCATGACCAGTCAGAAAAATGACCGGAGGCACATAGCCGTGCTCTTCTTTCAGACGGGCAAAGAGTTCAAGACCACTCATTCCGGCCATGCGCACATCCACGATAAGGCAACCGAAATCATCAAGTCTGGCATCAGCCAGAAAGGCTTCCGCCGATGCAAAAGTGCGTACTGGCCACTGGCGCGTTTCGAACAGCAGGTCCAGCGAGTCGCATACGGCAACATCGTCATCGATCACGGCAATGCGGGGAGATGGGTTCATGTCGACTCCTGATTCGTTGTTCCAGCCTGTATCAAGGGTAGCCGGAAAGAGAATACCGTGCCGCCCTCGGGATTGGCTTCCGCCCAGAGATGGCCACGGTGTTGCTCGATGATCGAGCGGCAGATATTGAGCCCCATACCCATTCCGTCGGGCTTGGTGCTGAAAAAGGGCTGAAACAGCCGCGCCGGCTCGGCCAGACCCGAGCCATGATCCGCGACATGGATGATCACGTAATGGTCATCCCTGCTGGCGGTCACGCTCACCGAACGCCGCTCGACCGGGGTGTCGGCCATGGCTTCGATGGCATTGCGCAGCAGATTGAAGATGACCTGTTCCAGCATGACCCGGTCACCACAAACCTGAGGCAAACGCCGTGGCAGATTGACAACAATGCTCGCGCTACTGCGGCGTGCCAGCGGCTCCAGCAACTGCTTGGGCATTTCCAGCAACTCGTCGATGGAAAACCACTCGCTGGTGGGCTGACGCTTCAGCACGAACTCGCGGATACCGCGAATGATCTTCCCTGCCCGCCGCGACTGCTCACCGATCTTGTCCAGCGTTGCTCTGACTTTCGGCAGAGCAGGCTCTGGCATATCGAGCAAACTGCCGCACGCGGCGCTATAGCTGGCGATCGCCGCCAGTGGCTGATTCAGTTCATGCGCAAGGCTGGAGGCCAGCTCACCCATGCTGACCAGCCGGGCGGTCAGCTGGAGCTTTTCATCCCGAACCCGGTCGGCATCCTCAGCCTGGCGTTGTGCCGTGATGTCGGTGGCGATTTCCAGCCATGCCCCCCTGCCATCCACCCAGACAATCGGACGGCGCTGGACCTGATACCAGCGGGCAGAAAGCTGATCGTAGCAATCGGCCACCACGCCCTCGCCGGGCTGACTGCGATCATGCTGCATCGGCAGCAAGCATACCGCCCCGGCATCTTCCGGCAACCGGAAGGTGGTAGCGTGATGCCCATTGCGGTAACGCAACTCCCCCGTCTGCATATCCCAGACCGAGACAGCCGCCATTAATCCATCCAGCACGGTCAGCAATTGCTGCCTGGATGCCGCAAGCGCCTCCTTTTCCTGGCGCAATTCGGTAATGTCATACAGCGAAGCCATCCAGCCCCGCTCCTGCCCGGCACTATCCACCAGTCGCGAAGTATAAAGACGCACATCGAAACGCTCGCCATCACGACGGACAAAGCGCGATTCAAAGCCATTGGGCGGGCATTCGCCGCGCAACATGGCTTCGTAGGTGGCGGTACATTCCTGCAATTGTTCGGCCGGCCAGAACGGCAGCGGAGCCCGACAGCCGACCAACTCCATGCTCCGCCAGCCCACCATCTGTGCGAATGCGGGATTGACATAAATCATCCGCCCGTCCCGATCCATGGCCCAGAGACCACTGACCAGCGAATTTTCCATGGCCGATCGGAACAGAATTTCGTCGGTAAGCTCCCGCTCTGCCTGCTGGCGTTCAAGCAGACGCTGCTTCATCAACCGCAGCATCCAGGCCAGCAAGAGCAGAAAGCTCAGAACCAACCCCCAGATTCCCAGCCTGACCCAGGCTCCATGCTGCTGTTTCACTGCCACGGCCCGCAAGCGCAAGCCCTGCCCGGGCGGATCAAAGCTGACCTCCCGCACCATCGTACCCTGCAGCAAGGGCATATTCCGCAGGGGCGCCAACACTTTGCCCTGCACATCAACCAGCTGGAGGTCATAACGTTGCACCATCCACCACGGCACGCGCTGTTGCAGCAATCCGGGTAATGCATACGTAATCAGCACGGCGCCGCGGTAAGCCGTGCCGCGAAAAAACGGTACGGCCTGCATTACCATGGCTGATTCATGCCGAAGCAGCACATTGGAGTAGACCGGATAACCCAGAATGGCCGCGCCATCGAGCATCTCCTGGACCCGCGATTCATCGAGCGCCGGCAAGGAAGAGGGGCGGCTACTGAAAACAGGCAGGCCAGCCTGGCGTACGCCAGCAGAGTCAACCCACTCGATCGCTAGAATTTCCGGGTTGCCACGCATCAGGGCTTCCGCACGGACACGAAAATCATCCGTGCTGATCACCCCGGCGGCCAGTGCATAGGCGAGATTTTCCAGAACATTCTGGTTGGTCTGCAGGCGCACACGAATCTCCTGCTCCTGCCAGAGCAGATCCTGAGCCATGGTTGCCTGCTGCAGGGCGGACTCTTTCTGCCAGTCGAGCCAGAGATACAGACCCAGCGCAAATGCCAGCAAGCCCAGCAGGGCATAGCCGAGATGCCAGGGCCACTGGCCGAAGCGCCAGGCACGAAAACGTATCCGGAATGGAGGTGTCATGTTACAGAGCATAAGGTTGGCAGGCGGGATCCCCCATACGGTATTGCCCTAGGAGGGATACATGGCACCGTATCGACAACAACCCCAGATATGCCAAGCCATTCAAGAGTATACTGAACCGCACAAGGCAAAGGTATTAATGCAGTGCGTCGGATCCGGAGTGGGGCCGATAAAATGCCAGCACTTCGCTGCCATTGCCGACGAACTGGATACCACTGCACAACGCGCGCAAAAGCAGTATGCCGCGCCCGTGGGCCTGCTGGGGCTCTCCTGCCTCGACCCGGCTCCAGGCGGCCCAGTTGAAGCCCGGGCCGCTGTCCTTGACCCTGATCTGCAGCAGTTCGCTGCCACCATAATCCAGCCCGGCCAGATCGATTTCAATTCGGCCTTCCTGCAGATTGGCCAGCCGTTGACTACGCTCCAGCAGGTACTCTTCCATACCCGCGGCACTGTGCTTCAGGCGAGAATCCATGCGCAGCAAGCCATGATCGACCGCATTCACGAACAGCTCTGTCAGAATCAGGAACACATCCGACTGGGAGTGGTTGAGCGCCCTGATTTCATTCACGAATGTCATCATGAAAGGCACCGTATTGATGTAGCGCAGCTCGTCAGCCCCGAGTGTCAGGCTGTAACGCCACTTGCACTCATCGATAGCCAACAAGGCTGGCAGGGTAAAGTCGCTGGCTGGCTGTGCATCACCGTGATCCTGCGTCGCAGGCGGTGGCGTATCGCCCCCAAAGGCCATCAACACCAGCGATACATCATCAT
Organism: Chitinilyticum piscinae; assembly: GCF_015223195.1. GTDB lineage: Bacteria > Pseudomonadota > Gammaproteobacteria > Burkholderiales > Chitinibacteraceae > Chitinilyticum > Chitinilyticum piscinae. The sequence goes on from NZ_JADFUA010000007.1 coordinate 122,014, forward strand.
GGTGGGGGTGTCCTTGCAAATAGCCAGCCAGACTATCCTTGACACTATCAATCCGGTTACCCGCCAGATTGCCAGCGATGGCTCCGAGCAGGCGATCGAAACCGTAGGCATCCGCGCCGGGAACATGCGCCTCGATCAAGCCATCGGAACAGGCCACAATCAGCCCTTGCTGGTCGTAATAATGCCTGACGGGCACAAAATCCATGCTGTGACTGGGAATGATGCCCAGAGGCAAATTCGAGGACGGCACAGATTTCAGCAACCGCCCGGACGGATCCAGTATCTGAAGCGCGGGCATGCCGCCATTCCAGATTTCCACACAGTCGTTGGCTTCATCCAGTGCGAGCAAGGTCACGGCGACGAAACGCCCAACAGGCAAAACTTGCCGGATCTTGTTATTCATCTCCGCAAGAATGTCGGAAATGCTGTAGCCCTTCTCGGTCATGCTGTAGAAAGGCTGGGTCAGCGGCAAAACATTGAGCGCCGCAGTAAGTCCGTGACCAATTCCGTCCGCAAGCAGTACATGCAGAACCTGCCCGGGGGTCCGGGCCGCCGCGATAAGGTCGCCCGACAGGCTTTCTGCAGGCGAGAGCCAGTATTCCAGCCCCGGGTCGGACAATCGTTCGGCATTGACCATCTGCTCGATCAGATGACGCGCCACACGCTTTTCTTCTTCGGCACGATCATAGTAATCGGCAAGCTTGGTCGACTGCTCGACAACCTGACGATTGAGATCCAGCGTACGACTGAAAGCCTTCAGCTTTGCCTCAAGCACGCGGAAATTGACGGGCTTGTTGATGTAATCATCTGCGCCCTGTTCGATGGCCTCGGCCAGCCTGTTTTCCTCACCGACACCGGTAACGAAAACGATCGGCACCCAGACAGCACCAGATTCGGCCTTGATGATGGCGGCAGCCTCGGGGCCGGACATGACAGGCATCATCATGTCCATCAAGACCAGATCGGGCCGGTGGGCACGCCAGGTATCGATAGCTTCCTGCCCATTCCGGGCCTGTACTGCGCTATGTCCCAGAGCCTCGACGAAACGGGAGATCAGTAGCAGGACTGCATCCGTATCGTCGACGACAAGGATTTTCATGCGATTTTCTGAATGATCAGCGGATCGTGAAAATTTTGCCGAAACAGGCGATTTCAAGCACCTGCTTGACCGCATCACGACAATTGACCAGTGCCAGAGTCTTGTTGGCCGAGCCGATCTTTTCTTTTAACAACAACAACATTCCCAGGGCAGAGCTATCCAGATAATTGACATTCTGGAAATCAACCAGCACTTCACGCACTTCGGGATTGGCGATCAGTGATTCGCAGACTTGGCGAAACTCACGGTGCGCACTGAAATCAAATTGCCCGGACAAAATTACACGACCAGTGCTGCCCTCGATCTGTACTGTCGGCGTCATAAATCACGACCTCTAAATAAAACTTGCTTTCGAATATGGACATCCAGCGCAGAAACCCCTAATCCACTGGAGCCTCACTCCCTGCCCAAACGGCAGCGCTGCACGTGCTTAAGTTAGTATGCTATGAAGCGACAGGCAAGCGTAATATGAATGTCGCCCCCTGTGTACGTGTTGTATCAATCACAACGTCCCCACCCCATCCGACCAGCAGATTGCGTACAATCGCCAGCCCCAGGCCAGTGCCATCCTTTTTGGTTGTATAAAACGGCTCGAACAATCGCTCCAACTGCTCGGCAGAAACCCCCGGCCCAGCATCGGAAACAGAAATGCAGGCGTACGATCCATCACGCCAAAGTCTAACCCGCAACGGCATCCCAGCAAAAGCAACATGCAAGGCATTGTCGAGCAGATTGCCCAACGCCCCCACCATCTCCCGACGATTCAGCACAGCCGCGACGGCTTCGTCTTCGATCACACACTCCAGCTGAACTCCTGCCGCATCAATCGCTTCTGACTGCTGTAACAACGCCTCTTTCACCACGTCAGCCAGCAGGCAAGACTCCACTTCCTGCTGCTGCCCACGAACAAATCGCAGCATATTTCCAATCAATACTTCGAGATGACGCAGCCTGCTCTGTAGCTTGGCAGCAACACGTTGGCGATCCGGACCGGAAATCTGCTCGGCCTGCAAATGCCCGGCATAAAGCATTGCCGTTGCCAGAGGAGTACGCAGCTGATGCGCCAATCCCGCCGACATTTCGCCCATGGCCACCAGTCGCTCATGCCTGGCTAGCGCCTGTTGCATGCGGTGAAAATCCGTCATGTCATTGATTAGCGCCAGACGACATGACTCTTCCGGCACAGGACTCTCTGCGAGTGCGAACCAAGCTTCCTTGCCGACCGCCTTGTGCAGTTGCGGCTCTTGTTCGCGCACAGGCTCAAGGTTCGCGGAAACCCAATCAGCCCACAAACAATCGGCCAGAAGCCCCGGAAACATTGCTCTTGCAGCTCGATTCAGCGAAGAAATGCGCCCTTCTGCCGAAATTTCCACAACGCCCGCCGGGAGCTGGTCCAGCAAGGATGACAATCTTCTGGACAAGGCCGCCTTTTCATCCAGCTGCTCGCGCAACTTCCCATTTGCAAGCTCAAGCTGGGATGTCAGAAAAACGACCTGCTGCTGCAAATCGGCATACGATGAACTAAGCGCTTTTGAGGCTTCGGCAAACAGAGAGAATGCGGCCTCCAGCTCTTGCGGATCCAGTCGCTCGCTTTGTGAGTCCATCAGTTCGGCTTCCTTGTTGCTGTGATTCTTTTCGATTATAAAGAGGCGAGATGCTGTGCGGTTTTTCTTCGAAGTACTCACCCAGCCGTGCCATTTCCTCAATCTACGGGTTAAACTGCCGATAACAGTGTTTTCTTATGCACGACCAGGTTCTAACAGGAGGACGTTGTGTCTGATCTTCTGAAAAATATCGATGCCCGAACGAAACTGGCCGGCACCAACAAGCTCGAGATACTGCTGTTCACACTCGGACTGGATCAACGCTCAGGACGCCGCGAGACCTTCGGGATCAATGTTTTCAAAGTGCGCGAAGTCATGCGCACACCCGAAATCACCCAAGCACCAGAAATGCCCTCATCCGTTGAAGGCATGGTCAGCCTGCGAGGGACACTGGTTCCGGTCATTGATCTTGCCAAGTATGCGGGAATCAGTACGGAAAGCCGCCCGGAAATCATGATTGTTTCCGAGTACAACGGACATACCCAGGGTTTTCTGGTCGAAGCTGTCGACACCATCCTGCGGCTTGACTGGTCGGTGATGCGAGTGCCACCGGACATGCTCACCATGCAGATGGGCGGACTGGTGACCGCAGTGACAGAACTGGAAAATGGCAAGCTTGTCATGATGCTGGACGTCGAAAAAGTACTGGCCGAAACCACGGCTGGCGCAACTGAAATCGATGTCAATGTCATCATTCAAGACAAAAATTTCGTCACCAAAACAGTCTATTTCGCCGACGACTCGGTGGTGGCTCGCCGCCAGATCGAAATGACACTGGATGCCATGCAAGTGCGGCACATGCATGCCATCAACGGGAAGCGCGCCTGGGATGACTTGCTGCGGCTTGCGCAATCAGCGGAGATTCAGGGCAAGCATGTACGGGATCTGGTGCAATTAATCCTGACCGACGTGGAAATGCCCGAGATGGATGGTTACATGCTAACCAGAATGATCAAGAGCGATCCCCGGTTTGCCGGCATCCCTGTGCTGATGCACTCCTCGCTATCCGGTTTATCCAACCAGAAGCTCGGGCATTCGGTCGGTGTTGATGGTTATGTCGCCAAGTTCGAACCCCACAAACTCTCCGAAACCATCGCCAATTTCCTGCTCAAGGATATGTGATTCAACGCCAGCCTTACCTGAGAGCGAGTAACCACTATGAGTCAACAAGCTAACCTGCTGGAAAGTGTCGATGCGCGCACCAAGCTCGCCGGCTCCAACAAGATGGAAATCTTGTTGTTTACCTTGGGCACGCGTGAAATTTTCGGGATTAACGTTTTCAAAGTCAGGGAAGTATCCCAGACCCCAAAAATTACCAAAACACCCAATATGCCACACGGCGTAGAGGGCGTAATTTCGCTGCGCGGAAACATCATTCCGGTTATCGCCCTATCCCGTTTTGTCGCCACCCAAGAGCCAACAGATGCGGACACGACCAGCACCATGATCGTGACCGAATTCTCGAAGCACACCCAGGCATTTCTGGTTCACGCCGTAGACCGGATTATCCGCGTGGACTGGGACAAGGTCAGGGCGCCAGAAACAATGCTTGCCGGCAACCAGGCACTGATCACGGCAATTACCGAACTGCCAGACGGCAAACTGGTGTCGATTCTCGATGTGGAACAGATCCTATCGACCGTAATCGGAGAGCCGGTTATCCCTGAACTCCCCAAAGCAACGATTGACCCCGATACATTCATGTTCTTCGTTGACGACTCCATGGTCGCTCGCAAGGAAATTGTCGGGGTCCTGGACAAAATCGGCATCAAATATTATCAGGCCAACAATGGCAAGGAAGCCTGGGACAAACTGCAAAATCTGGCAAACCGAGCGGTACACGATGGCGAACGCCTCAAGGACAAACTCAAGCTGGTGCTGGTTGACGCTGAAATGCCTGAGATGGATGGCTATGTATTGACCAAGCACATCAAATCTGACCATCGCTTCCAGGGAATCCCCGTGGTCATGCATTCGTCGCTCTCCTCGAACGCGAACAGAGCCATGGGATCAAGCGTTGGTGTTGACGCATACGTCGCGAAATTCGATGCCCTCATCCTTGCCGACACCCTGACCCCTCTGCTCGCAGGTTAAAATGACGGATTTGATTAGCAGCACTCAGGCTGCGCGGAGTGAAACACAATGAATGATCAGAACATGCGCTTTCTCGTCGTGGATGATTTCTCCACGATGCGCCGCATTGTCCGGAATCTGCTGAAAGAACTTGGCTACTCCAACGTGGACGAAGCCGAGGATGGCCAGGTTGCAATGCATAAACTAAAGAATGGCTCTTTCGATTTCGTGGTCACCGACTGGAATATGCCGAATGTGACCGGCATCGAACTACTGCGCCAGATTCGTGCCGATGCTCAACTCAAACACCTGCCGGTGCTCATGGTTACCGCCGAAGCAAAAAAGGAAAACATCATCGAGGCCGCAACAGCAGGTGCGAATGGCTACATCGTCAAGCCGTTCACCGCTGCAACCCTTGATGAGAAATTGAAGAAAATTTTCGCCAACATGGCCAAGTGATCGGCAGAACAAAGCGAATACACAGGAGAACACTGTGAGCGACCAAGCACTCAATAGCGGCGATTCGGCAGAACTCGAAGCACTCTTTGACAGCATTCTGGCCACCAGCCAAGGCAATGACTCTGCGCCCCCCGCGTCACCCGAGTTCACAACTACCGTGTCAACGCCGGCCCCCGCCACACAGGAAGCGGTCGCAGAACCTGCAGCGCCTTCAGTGGAAATGAGCCCGTCAAACGAGGGAGATCAGCTTGCCGAGCCGGCCAAGTCCATGTTCTCCCATATCGGACAACTGACACGGAAGCTTCACGACACCTTGCGTCAACTTGGTCTGGACAAATCTCTTGAACAAGCTGCCTCGCAGATACCTGATGCGCGTGATCGACTGTCGTACATCGCGACGATGACGGAACAGGCTGCAGAGCGGACGCTGAACGCACTGGATGTTGCCAAACCATTACAAGATCGCATCAGCAACGACTCAGCTCAGCTAGCGGCAGAATGGGAACGGCTGTTCGCCAACCAATTGAGCGTTGATGAATTCAAGCAACTGGCTGAACGCACCAAGGCGTTTCTGAACATGGCTCATGCCGACTCGGAAAAAATCAACAGCCAAATGCTCGAAATCATGATGGCCCAAGACTTCCAGGATCTGACCGGCCAGGTCATCAAGAAAGTACTGGGCATGGCCAAGGAAATGGAGCAGCAGCTACTCGACTTCCTGCTGATGTTCTCGCCACAAGGCGTCAAGCAGGATGATGGTTCGCTACTAAACGGCCCGGTCGTCAAGGCAGAAGGCCGCACGGATATTGTCACTAATCAGGCACAGGTCGACGACCTGCTGGAAAGTCTCGGCTTCTAAGCCCTGCGAGGAGAGCGACATGAGTGACTTTGGCGGAATGGAAGATCTGCTGCAGGACTTTCTGACGGAATCGTCGGAACTGCTGTCTGAAGTAGACAATAAACTGGTCGAACTGGAAAAAAGGCCGAATGATCGTGCACTGCTGAATGACATTTTCCGCGGATTCCACACCATCAAGGGAGGTGCAGGTTTTCTGAACGTCGACCCGATGGTAAGCCTGTGTCACCGGACGGAAAATTTGTTCGACAAGCTCCGCAATGGCGAACTCTCGCTTACCCCGGAGATCATGGATGCCATTCTCGCTGCGACAGGCGTAGTTCGCGACATGTTCGGTGCCATGTCACAATCCCGGCAACCCGCCCCAGCGGATCAACACTTGCTGCAACTGCTGGACAACGTACTGGAAGGGCGGGCTACGCACGCAGAGCCCCCTGCACAAGCAGCCGAACCCGTCACGATCGATGTCACTCCGACAGAAGTCCGCCCTCCCATGCCTCAGCCAGGCAGTCCGGACTGGAATCAGCTTTATGATGGATTACTTGGAACCAATACGGCGCAGGCTGCGCCACCGGCGGCAACGCCTTCAGCAACTGTACCAGCGTATGAGGCCCCCCAGACTCATACAATCCCCGTGATGCCAGTCCAAACACCTGTATCACCCAAAGCGGTTGTCCAGGACCCGATGACATTACTCAAACCGGCGCCGGCTGCAACACTGAACAAACCTGCAACCACTGGCCAGCAATTGTCTGCACCGGAAACAACGATCCGTATCGACACCGTACGCCTGGATCAGGTACTGAACCTTTCTGGCGAAATTGGCCTGACCAAAAACCGTCTGACCACACTGCGCTCGGACATCATGTCCGGCAAAATTGATGGCCCCACACTGAAATCGCTTGATGAGGCCATCGGGCAACTGGATTTGCTGGTGGGGGATCTGCAAAACGCAGTCATGAAAACCCGCATGCAGCCAATCGGCCGGCTGTTCCAGAAATACCCCAGACTTGCACGAGACCTAGCTCGCCAGCTTGGCAAAGATGTCGAACTGGTGATTTCAGGTGAAGAAACCGAACTCGATAAAACCATGCTGGAGGATCTGAACGATCCACTCGTTCACTTGGTGCGCAATGCAGTAGATCATGGCATTGAAACCACCGAGGAGCGCCAGGCCACCGGCAAATCAAGCAAGGCCATTGTCGAACTGTCGGCCACCCAGGTAGGCGACCATATCCTGATTGAAATTACGGACGATGGCCGCGGCATGCGCCCTGACGTCATCCGGCGCAAGGCAGTCGAAAAAGGCCTGATCGACATTGAAACAGCCAACAGTCTCGATGACAAACAGAGCCTGCAGCTGATTTTCATGCCGGGATTTTCGACCAAGGACCAGATCTCGAACGTATCCGGTCGCGGTGTCGGCATGGATGTAGTAAAAACCAACATCCAGCGACTCAATGGGCGCATCGATATCCAGTCGGTCGTCGGGGAAGGCTCCCGATTCACCATTTCCCTGCCGCTGACGCTAGCGATTCTGCCCGTACTGGTCGTCAAGGTCTGCGAGCAGCCGTTTGCTGTGCCGTTGGCCATGGTTCGCGAAATCATCACCATTCGCCAAGAACAGGTACAGGAAGTGTCGGGCAGAGCAACCATTGTGGTTCGCGACGAGATACTGTCAGTTCGATCCCTTGCCCACCTGATCGGCTGGCAGGAAACGCAGTTGCCGCAGTTCGGTGTCCTGATGCAGTCAGCGGAGCACTCCTTCATTCTCGCCGTGGATAGTTTTGTCGGTCGTGATGATGTCGTCATCAAACCGCTGCAGAATATCCGCCCCAGAGGCATCGCCGGGGCAACACTATCCGGAGATGGCTCGATCGTTCTGGTTCTCGACATGGAAGACCTGCTTTCATCGACCCATGCCGACAGCTCGGCCATCATGACCTCGCGACTTGTAGAACAACTGTAACCGGAGTTCGGGTCAGAACATGACCTGAACTGACGAACTGCGAACAACCCGTACATGGACCACAACATGCAAGAACATGCGTTTGTCGGACGACAACCCATTCTGAACCGGCAGCAGCAAATCATCGGCTACGAACTCCTGTTCCGCCTGAACAAGGAAGCCAAGACCGCCGAGTTTTCCAGCGACATGCAGGCTGGCACAAACGTACTGGTCAATACGTTGTCGAACATGGGCACGGACTGGCTGGTCGGCAACAAGCTGGCGTTTATCAACGTGGCCGAAGCCATGCTGGAGAGCAACTTTCTCGAACTGCTGCAAGCCAACAGGGTAGTACTTGAAGTCGTCGAAAGCACCCAAGCCACCCCGGAACTGCTCGAGCGCCTGAAGGATCTGCGCAGCCAGGGCTTTGGCATCGCACTGGATGATTTCGTACTCACGCCGCAAACCGCGCCGTTCATGGAGCATGCCAATTACATCAAGCTGGATATCCAGCAACTGGGAATGCCGCAAATCCCCGGGCTGTCAAAGGAACTGCGCCGCTACCCCGCGCTGCAGGTCGCCGAAAAGGTCGAAACCAAGGACGAGTTCAAGCAGTGCCTCGACATCGGTTTTGACTGCTTCCAGGGCTATTATTTTGCACACCCCGAGACCCTCTCAGCGAAAGTCATCAATCCGGGTTACGCCAATATCCTGAACCTGCTGAACATGCTGCGGAACAATGCTGAAATCCGTGACATTGAAAATGCACTCAAACGCGATGTTGCCCTGTCATTCAAGCTGCTGCGCTACATCAACTCGGCGGGCTTCGGTCTGTCCTGCGAAATCCAGTCCTTCCGTCATGCAGTCACAATTCTGGGGTATCAGAAGCTGTACCGCTGGCTGACCCTGCTTCTGGTTACGGCTGGCGCAGAAACGGGGGCCGCTCCGGCACTACTGAAAACAGCGGTTACCCGTGGCCGACTGGTCGAACTGCTGGGCAGCCACTTCCTTGATGGGCAGGAGCGCGACAATCTGTTCATCGTCGGCATGTTCTCATTGCTGGACGTACTGCTCGACATGCCGATGGATCAGGTACTGGAAACACTGATTCTGCCGGAAAACGTTACCGATGCCCTGCTGCAGCGACAGGGGATTTACGGCCCCTTCCTCGAGCTTGCTGAAGCCTGCGAAGACCCGGAAATGACCGAAGTTCCGCGACTTTGCGAGCAACTGCAGATCAGCCCGGAGATGCTGAATAAATCCCACGTGCAATCACTGGCCTGGGTCGAAGAACTCGGCGTCTAGGCAGGCATCACGCAAAACAAAACGGCTCCAGCGGAGCCGTTTTGTTTTTCACTCGTGCAGGCGGCTGGCTAGCCAGCCCAAAGCTCACACGCCGCGAGCGCGCTCTGCATGGAAACGGGCTACAAAAGCCGGAAAAGCATCCTGCTCGATCGCTGTGCGCATCTCAGCCATCAGCACCTGGTAATACCGCAAGTTGTGGATAGTATTGAGCTGGGCACCAAGAATTTCGCCGCTGCGGAACAGATGATGCAGATAAGCCCTGCTGAAATTGCGGCAGGTATAACAATCGCAGGATTCATCCAGCGGGCGCTTGTCCTGGCGATGTACGGCGTTCTTGATCTTGATGTCGCCATAACGGGTAAACAGCATGCCGTTGCGAGCATTACGCGTCGGCATCACACAGTCGAACATGTCGATGCCTTGCGATACGCCATAGACCAGATCCTCTGGCGTGCCCACACCCATCAGGTAGCGCGGTTTGTTGACCGGCAGCTTCGGCGCGGTATGCGCCAAAATGCGCGCCATATCCTCTTTCGGCTCGCCGACGCTCAGGCCACCGATCGCCATGCCATGGAAGCCGATGTCGTCCAGCCCCGCCAGCGATTCGTCGCGCAAATCTTCATACATGCCACCCTGCACGATGCCGAACAGCGCGTTCGGATTTTCCAGGCGGTCAAACTCGTCGCGCGAGCGGCGCGCCCAGCGCAGCGACAGCCGCATCGAATCGGCGGCCTGCTTGCGGTCCGCAGGGTACGGCGTGCATTCGTCAAAGATCATCACGATATCGGAATTCAGCACCTTCTGGATCCGCATCGACTCTTCCGGCGTCAGCATCAGCTTGTCGCCATTCACCGGACTCTGGAAACGCACGCCTTCTTCGGTGATCTTGCGCATGTCGCCAAGGCTGAACACCTGGAAGCCGCCGGAATCGGTCAGGATGGGCTTGTTCCAGCCCATGAAGTCGTGCAGGCCACCAAACTGGCTGACCACTTCCAAGCCGGGCCGCAACCACAGGTGGAAGGTGTTGCCCAGACAGATCTGCGCCTGGATTTCGTGCAGGTCACGCGGGGTCATCGCCTTGACGGTGCCATAGGTGCCCACCGGCATGAAGACCGGGGTTTCCACCACGCCGTGATTCAGTGTCATGGTGCCGCGGCGTGCGCCGGCACTGGTCGTTTTCAGTTCGAAGCTCAGACTCATTAATATCTCGCAGCCCGGATAAACAGTCCGGCGCAATAGGTTGCAATGTATGCACCTGCAATCATTATTTGCAAATGATCACAGGCAAATACCCTGGGATTAATTCGCTTGTTTTTCCAGCAGCATGGCATCGCCATAACTGAAGAAACGGTATTCCTGTGCCACCGCATGCTGATACGCGGCACGCATGGGTTCCAGCCCGGCAAAGGCGGCCACCAGCATCAACAGGGTCGAGCGTGGCAGGTGAAAATTGGTGATCAGGCGGTCGACAACGCGGAACTGGTAGCCGGGGGTAATGAAGATATTGGTATCGCCCTCCGGCTCAGCCAGCAAGCCCTGCTGGGAAGCGGCTTCCAGCGCCCGCAACGAGGTCGTCCCCACTGCAATGATACGCCCACCTGCCGCCTTGGCGGCCTTCAGACGCTCGACCACTTCCGGTGCGATGCGGTAGCGCTCGCTGTGCATGGTGTGATCCTTGATATTCTCGACCTGCACCGGCTTGAAGGTACCCGCCCCGACATGCAGAGTCAAAAATTCCATAGCAATGCCGCGGGAGCGTAATTCTGCCAGCAATTCGTCGGTAAAGTGCAACCCGGCCGTCGGCGCAGCAACCGCACCGGGATCACGGGCGTAAACCGTCTGGTAGCGCTTGGCATCCTCTTCGTCCGGTGTGTGTGTAATGTAAGGGGGGAGCGGTAAGGCGCCGGAGACTTCCAGCATATCCAGCACGGTGCGCACGCCTTGCGGGGCGGTGGCAAAGTCAAATTCCAGCAGGAACATCTCGGATTGGCGTTCCAGCATGGTCGCGGTAAAACCACCCTGAAAATGCAGCATGGCACCGGGTTTGGGCGACTTGCTGGCGCGAATCATCGCCAGCGCGCGATTTTCGCCGAGAACCCGTTCAACCAGCGCCTCGATCTTGCCCCCGCTGGCCTTCTCACCGAACAGGCGCGCCTTGATCACCTTGGTATCGTTAAAGACCAGTACATCGCCGGCACGCAGCAATTGCAGCAGATCGCCAAAGTGCAGATCAGCACGCTCCTGGCCCGCCACATGCAGCAGGCGACTGGCACCGCGCACTTCGGGCGGAAACTGGGCGATCAGGTGTTCGGGAAGGTGATAATCAAAATCGGCAATGTGCATCGAGAATGTCCACAAAATGCAGTAAGTAGCAAAACTACGCGATGATACCATCCGTTACGGCTGGAACCCGCGTCAGTATTAGTTTTTCCTGCTACATCGACCTGTTTCGTACAGGAAAGTTGCCGGAAAATGCCGGCTTTTTCTGGACAAGTTCGTCCATCCTGCGGCAAACTCCGCCCGTTATACGACGACGATGGGTTGATTGCATGGCACAGCAGCAGTCGATACTGGTGTTACACGGACCAAACCTGAACCTGCTGGGCACACGAGAGCCCCAGCACTACGGCGCGGATACGCTAGCCAGTATCAACGGGAAGCTGGTTGGCATGGGCGAAGAGCGCGGCATACCCGTCGAGTGCTTCCAGTCCAACCGGGAGTACGAGCTGATCGAGCGCATCCACGCCACGCTCGCTGACGGCACGGCCTACATCGTCATCAATCCGGCCGCCTTCACGCACACCAGCGTGGCGTTGCGTGATGCTCTGGCCGGAGTCAAAAAACCGTTTGTGGAAGTCCACTTGTCCAATGTGCATGCCCGCGAGGCATTCCGGCACCACTCCTATTTTTCGGATCTGGCGACCGGTGTGATCTGCGGCTTGGGCGCGCGTGGCTACGAATACGCGCTGCGTTTTGCCATGGACCAGCTCCAGCCAGCCTGAACCGGGCGGGCATCCGACTGACCACATCCCAGAATACTTGAGAGAAGAGGTTGCATTCATGGATTTGCGTAAACTGAAGAAACTGATCGACCTGGTAGAAGAATCCGGCATTGCCGAGCTGGAAGTCACCGAAGGCGAAGAAAAGGTACGCATCACCCGCGTCAACCAGAATGTGGCTGCCTACGCCGCCGCGCCGATGCAATACCAACTGCCGGCTGCTGCACCGGCTGCGCCGTCCGCGCCCGCAGCAGAAGCCCCTGCCGCCGCAAGCGGCCTGCCGGCAGGCCATGTGGTCAAGTCCCCGATGGTTGGCTCTTTCTACCGCGCCGCTGGCCCGGATGCCAAACCCTTTGTCGAAGTCGGCCAGACCGTCAATGCTGGCGACACCCTGTGCATCATCGAAGCGATGAAGCTGATGAACGAGATCGAAGCCGACGCCTCCGGCACCGTGAAGGCCATCCTGATCAACAATGGCGAGCCGGTTGAATATGGCGAGCCGCTGTTTGTGATCGGCTGATTCTGTGAGCGCCCGGCACGCCATGCGTGCCGCCCTGTCACCCCTCACGGAGTACCGCAATGTTTGAAAAAGTACTGATCGCCAACCGTGGCGAAATCGCCCTGCGCGTGCTGCGCGCCTGCCGCGAAATGGGCATCAAGACCGTGGTCGTGCATTCCGAAATCGACCGCGAAGCCAAGTATGTGAAGCTGGCCGATGAATCGGTCTGCATCGGCCCGAACCCCTCCCCGCAGTCCTATCTCAATATGGCTGCCCTGATCGCGGCTGCTGAAGTCACCGGCGCACAGGCCATCCATCCCGGCTATGGGTTTCTGAGCGAGAATGCCGATTTTGCGCAGCGGGTCGAAGAATCCGGCTTCGCCTTCATCGGCCCGACCCCCGAATCGATCCGCATCATGGGCGACAAGGTGTCGGCCAAGGATGCAATGAAAAAAGCCGGCGTTCCCTGCGTTCCCGGTTCGGACGGCGCATTGCCCGACGATCCGAAGGAAATGCTCGAAATCGGTCGCAAGGTCGGCTATCCGGTGATCATCAAAGCTGCCGGTGGTGGCGGTGGTCGCGGCATGCGCGTGGTACACAACGAGGAAGAGCTGCTGCGCTCAGTCGAAATGACCAAGAGCGAAGCACAGGCTGCCTTCGGCAACCCGGTCGTCTACATGGAAAAATTCCTGCAGACCCCGCGCCACGTCGAAATCCAGGTGCTGGCTGACCAGCATGGCAATGCCATCTATCTGGGCGAGCGTGATTGCTCCTTGCAGCGCCGTCACCAGAAAGTGATCGAGGAAGCGCCGGCACCGGGCGTCACCGACGAACAACGCCGCAAGGTTGGCGAAGCCTGCGTGGCCGCCTGCAAGCTGATCGGCTACCGCGGCGCCGGCACCTTCGAGTTCCTGTACGAAAACGGCGAGTTCTACTTCATCGAGATGAACACCCGCGTGCAGGTCGAGCACCCGGTGACCGAGCTGATTACCGGCATCGACATCGTGCAGGAGCAGATCCGTGTGGCTGCCGGCCTGCCGCTGCAATACACGCAGGATGACGTCGTACTGAAGGGTCACTCGATCGAGTGCCGCATCAATGCCGAAGACCCGCTCAAGTTCATCCCCAGCCCAGGTCGCATTACCACCTGGCACACGCCGGGCGGCCCGGGCGTGCGCGTTGATTCGCACGTTTACACCGGCTATTTCGTCCCGCCCAACTACGACTCGATGATCGGCAAGATCATTACCTACGGCAAGACGCGTGAACAGGCTATGGCTCGCATGCGCATTGCCTTGTCGGAAATGGTGGTTCAGGGCATCTCGACCAACATCCCGCTGCACCAGCAACTCCTGCTGGACGCCGAGTTCATCAAGGGCGGCACCAGCATTCATCATCTGGAACACCAGATGCCGGAAATCCGTGCGGTACTGGAAAAAAAACTCGCCAGTTAAATTGCGCTGATGCACACAACAAAGGCAGCCTTGGGGTTGCCTTTGTTTTTATACCCGCTGATGTATGCCGCCAAATGCCTTAAAAGACATTGCCAGCACCCACATACCCCTTAAGCAAGACCCCACCCTGCGCCACGCTTCCACCACAGCCGGTGCGGTGCGACAATACTGCCGATTCTGTTCGATTTCCGGATTTCCCATGCCCTGGCAAGAACTGCGCATCACCACTGACTCCCGCCACGCCGAAGCCCTCTCCGACGCCCTGTTCGATCTGGGGGCCCTCTCTGTTTCCATCGAGGATGCCGCAGCCGGTACCGATGCCGAAAAACCGATTTTCGGCGAGCCTGGCGAGCCGGTGGATCAGCTGTGGGATCACAGCATCGTCGTCGCCCATCTGGACGAAGACATGGATGCGGCCTTGACCGTCATGGCCGCAGCCCAGGCCATCGGCCAAACCTTTGAAAAGGTCGACGTGGTCGAAGTCGCAGAGCAGGACTGGGTACGGCTGACCCAGTCGCAATTCGACCCGATTCCGATTTCGCAACGCCTGTGGATCACGCCGACCTGGCATGCATGCCCCGATCCGGCCGCCGTCAATATCCAGCTCGACCCGGGTCTGGCTTTCGGCACTGGCAGCCATCCGACCACGCGACTGTGCCTGCAATGGCTGGATGCCCATCTACAAGGGGGTGAGACGGTACTCGATTACGGCTGCGGTTCGGGCATTCTGGCCATAGCGGCAAAAAAACTCGGTGCCGGCACCACCATCGGTGTCGATATTGATCCGCAAGCCATGATCGCGTCCGAACAGAATGCCCAGCAGAATAACGTCGAGATTGCCTTCTTCCTGCCCGATGCGGCGCCCGAGGGCCAGTACGATGTCGTCGTCGCCAACATCCTGACCAATCCGCTGAAAGCCTTGGCCCCAATGCTCGCCGGCCGAGTCAGATCAGGCGGACGGATCACCCTGTCGGGCATCCTCAGTGAACAGGCCGAGGATGTCATGACCATCTATCGTCAGTGGTTCGATTTCGGTCCGGTCGCCTCGCACGAAGGCTGGGTGTGTCTATCCGGCACACGCCACTGACCCAATCTGCCAGCGAGTCGCAAAATACCAGGCTGACCGGCTAGAATACGCGCCATGACCCAGATCACCCGCTGCCCCAACTGTGCCACCTCCTTCCGTGTTTCCGACCAGCAACTGGCGGCACACAAGGGCAAGGTCCGCTGCGGCAAGTGCGCGTTTGTCTTCAATGCCCTCAATTGTCTGGTCGAGCCTGAACTCGCGCCACTAAATGCCGACGGCGAACAGTCCACGGCGGCTTCGGTGCCAGCTCCAGCTCCAGCTCCAGCTCCAGCTCCAGCTCCAGCTCCAGCTCCAGCTCCAGCTCCAGCTCCAGCTCCAGCTCCAGCTCCAGCTCCAGCTCCAGCTCCAGCTCCAGCTCCAGCTCCAGCTCTGCAACAGGATGAGGAGCCAGCCACCTCCGTGGCAAGCGCTGCGGCGCAGAAAAAAACTGCACGCCACCACACGACCGAAACCCAGTGGCGCCATAGCGAGTTTGTCCCTCCCCCGGCTCATAAGCCCCGTCGCGGCAGCCGCCGCGCCAGCCTGCCCGATGTTGCGGCACAGGCGACCACCGGAGTCGACAGCATCCCCGCGATCAGTTTTGCGCAGGCTGACGGCGCGAGCAGCCTACCTTCTGGCACTGATTTCAACCCGATCCGCCTGCCCGAGGACGAGGCGCTGTTTGCCCCCGCAGCGGATCGCCGTGGGGAATGGAAGTGGTCACTGCTGTCCGGGCTGATGCTGGCCGTCCTGCTAGCCCAGGGAGCCTTCCTGTTTCGCCAGTCGCTGAGCATGCGCTATCCAGTTCTGCGGCCTTACTTTGTCGAACTGTGCCGGCAGTTCGAATGCATCATGCCGCTGCCCCGCGAGGCCGAGCAACTGAAGCTCGAATTCTCCGAGCTGAATTTCGTTCCCGGCCACAGCAACCTGATCCAGATGACGGCCACCCTGCGCAATCTGGCGCAGTACGAGCAGGATCTGCCCCTGCTGGAACTGACACTGACCGATGACAACAAGCGGGTCATTGCCAAGCGGGTATTCAAACCCGCCGAATACCTGGCCCCGGGCGAAAAACAGCGCACCTCGCTGCTGCCCGCCGACGAGTTACATGCCTTCTTGCAACTGGATCAGGGTGAGGCTCAGGCCACCGATTTTTCTTTGTTCTGGTTTTACAACTAGCAAAGCCTGACGTCCCCAGTCCCCAGATCAGCACTGGCACTTGCCGGCAGACTGGCCTACGCTAAGAAGTAGTTTTCGTCCCTATTTCGGAGGTAGCGTCCATGTCCACCGTTCTGCTTAATGGCACCCCGATCAACGTTGGCGGGCGTTTTCCGCGAGTCGGTGATCCGGCACCCAGCTTCATGCTGGTCGACACCAGCCTGCAGGATGTGGCGCTATCCAAATACTGGCGGCGCAAGAAGCTGATTGCCAGTGTTCCCAGCCTGGATGCAGCGATTGGCCTGCAAATCGCCAAACGGCTTGAGGGGCTGGGGTATGAGCTGGACAACACCATCTTGCTTACCGTATCCGTCGATACCCCCTATGCCTTATCAAGAATCAGTGAAAGCGAAGGCTTTCACAAGGTTCAACTGATGTCGACATTGCGCGGCCGCGATTTTCACAAGGACTACGGTGTTATGATCACGGACGTCCCCTTATCCGGTTTGATGGCAACAGCACTGATTGCACTCGATGCGGACGATGTGGTGGTGTACGCGGAGCTGGTGAGTGAAATCAATAGCGAGCCGAATTATCAGGCCGCAGTGGACGCCCTGCAGCCCCCGCCAGCAGACGAAGAAACCTGATTCAGGCAGCCCGCTTCGGCGGGCTTGCTTTTCGCCGCAATAATCGTTAAATTCAATCGCAAATTTAATTGCAATAGCCACACACTTACTAAGGAGATTGTCATGGCAAGCGTCACCCTCGGCGGTAATCCGGTCAACCTGAACGGCCAGTTCCCGCAAGTCGGCAGCAAAGCACCTGCGTTCACCCTGGTAGGCAAAGACCTTGCCGACGTCGCCCTGAGCCAGTTTGCTGGCCAGCGCAAGATCCTGAACATTTTCCCGAGCGTTGATACCCCTGTCTGCGCCGCCTCAGTCCGCCATTTCAATGTCGAGGCCAGCACGTATGCCAATACGGTCGTGCTCTGCATCTCGGCTGACTTGCCCTTTGCCCAGAACCGTTTCTGTGGCGCCGAAGGTCTGGACAAGGTTGTCACCCTGTCGACCATGCGCGGCCGTGATTTCCTGAATGCCTATGGTGTTGAGATCGCCGCAGGCCCCTTGGCCGGCGTGGCCGCCCGTGCCGTCGTCGTGCTGGATGCAGACGATACCGTGCTGTACAGCCAGCTCGTTCCCGAAATCAAGGATGAACCGGATTACGCTGCAGCCCTGGCTGCATTGGGCTGATTCGCACAGCACAGTCGCAACAGCGCCGGCGCCAGCCGGCGTTGTCGTTTCGGGCCCAAGCCCATGCTCCGGGCCTTCCTGCTATAGTGCCGGCTTGTCTTCCGCCCCAAGCAGCATGTCAACTCGCCCCGTCTGGCCACATCCAGCCTTTGCTCATCCGGCCTTTGTCCCCTTTCGCGCCTTACTCGCAAGATTGCCGGAATTCCCCGAATATGCTGATTGGGAAAGGCTCGGCAGCCCGGTTTGCCTGCCGGCAGGCGCTCCCATCCGCTTCGTGCCGCCGGAGACGATCACCCTCTACTATGAATTGGCCATTGCCTCGGCCGGCACGGTCGCCACACGCCACCACGACTGGCACGACTGCTTCAATGCAGTAATCTGGCATCACTTCCCGCACAGCAAGCTTGCCTTCAACGCCCTGCACCAGCAGGAAATCGAGCGCCAAGGCAGCCTCACCCGCCGCGGACCACGGCGTGATGCGGCCACCCTGCTCGATGAATGCGGGATGCTGATTGCCAGCAGTGATCCGGCATTACTGGACGCACTCGCACAGCGCAACTGGTCAGCCCTGTTCAAAGAAGAACACTGGGGCGTGCAAATCAGCGCAACCATAATTGGTCACGCTACACTGGAAAGCCTGCTCGCCCCCTTTACCGGGCTGACTGCCAAATGCGTTCCGGTACTGGTTCCGGAGGCATTTTTCACCCTGCCGCACACGCAGCAACTGCGGCTGCTGGACCGGACCCTCGCCCGGGCGCTGGCTGCTGGCTGGCTCGAAAGCCCGCGCCAGTTGCCCGTGCTGCCCTGGCTCGGCATTCCGGGCTGGTGGCCACACCAGGATCCCGCCTTTTACGCGGATACGACACATTTCTGCCCGCTACGTGCCGGTGCAGCACACGGAAGCACCGCTGCGGGCAAAAACCCATTAACATTAGCCATCCATAAAGCTGACACACCATGATGGCCGTCAGCCCCCAGATCAAGCGATGCGGAGAACGTGCATGAAACACCCGTGGAAAGCCTTGTGTACCTCAGCCATGCTGGCACTGCTGGCGCAACCGGCACTGGCCGACAAGGTGAAAATCGAATTCTGGACCATGAGCCTGGCTCCCAAGTTCGAGCCCTACTTCAAGGCACTGGAAAAGAAATACGAAGCGGAAAATCCGAATATCGACGTGGTCTGGGTGGATTACCCCTGGGACCAGATCCGCGGCAAGGCCTTTGCCGCCATCGCCGTCAACCAGCCCCCGGCGCTGATCAACTTCAACGTGGAATGGGCATATGACTTTGCCCAGTTCAACAACATCCGCCCGATCGACGATCTGCTGGGTACCGACCGGGATAAGTACAGCCCGGGCGCACTGGCTGACGTGACATTCAAGGGTGGCAAGACCTACGCCTTCCCGTGGTACAACGCGGTATCGATCCTGGCGGTGAACAGCAATATCTTCAAGCAGGCCGGGCTGAACCCGACCCAGCGGCTGAATAACCTCGATGAGCAACTGGCTGCCGCCAAGATCATCGCGGAAAAGACCAAGATCCCGGGGCTGGCACCGCGACTTGGCCAGCCAATCGGTCTGTTCATGGCCGAAGGTCTGCCCATCGTCGAGGGCGGCAAGGCCGTCTTCAATTCCCCCAAACACGTCGAGCTGCTGCGCAAATATGCCGCTGCCTACGCCGCGGGGGCTCTCGCCAAGGACGACCTGTTTGCGGAAGACAGTTTCCAGACCACGATCAAACTGTACAACGCCGGCAAGCTCGCCATGCTGGAAACCCCGCCGACCGCACTGAAGTCGGTGAAGGATGAAGGCAAGGCCGTGTATGGCGTTACCGAAGTGATGCCGGCACCGGCTGGCCCGACCGGCGTGGTCAAGGGCGGCTGGCTGTTCAACTTCGTGGTCCCGAAAAACGTGAACCCGGCCATCCTGCCGGAAGTGGCCAAGTTTGCAAAATACCTTACCAACGATGCCAACCAGCTGGAATTCTCCAAGGCTACCGGTGGTACCTTCCCGTCGGTGCGCCAGGCCGCGCAGGATAGCTTCTTCCAGAAGCTGCCCGCCAATGCCGGCGCGCTGGAAAAGGGTCGCGCAATCGGCGCGGCCTCGCTGGAAAATGTGCGTACGCTGACCCTGCTGGGTGTGGCCAACCCCGATCCGCTGCGCAAGAAGCTGGTCGAGGAAGTCGAATCGGCCGTAACCGGTCGCAAGGACGCAAAAGCGGCACTGGATAGCGCCGCGGCGTTCTGGAACGCCAACATGACCCGCAAATAAGCCCGTCATACGGACAAGAAAACGCCCTCACAACGAGGGCGTTTTCTTTTATACATACCATGCTATGCAGCCACAGCGCTTTATCGATATAGCCTGTAGACACATACCTCATGCGTCGCGATATTTGCTCATCAGCCGTACATAATGCGCGGCCGAGTAGTTGAAGCTCTCCAGCTCTTCCGGGGTCAGATCCCGCACCGCCTTGGCCGGCCGGCCGACATAGAGCTTGCCGGATTCCAGCACCTTGCCCGGCGGCACCAGCGAACCGGCACCGATCATCACGCGTTTCTGGATTACCGCGCGATCCAGGACGATGGTTCCCATACCGACCAGCACTTCATCCTCGATGGTGCAGCCGTGCAAAATCACGCCATGCCCGATCGTCACCCGCGCCCCAATGACCAGCGGCGCGCCTTGCGGATCATCCGGCCGTTTGTGGGTAACGTGCAGCACGGCATTGTCCTGCACATTGGAATCGTCACCAATGTGGATATGGTTCACGTCCCCCCGCAGCACCGCACACGGCCAGACCGAGACATTGCGCCCCAGCTTGACGTCGCCAATGACCTGCCCGGCCTCGTGTACCCATGCCCCTTCGCCCAGCACTGGCGCCATACCGTCAAACTTACCGATAGCCACGCTCTACTCCTTGTCGACTTGATTCAGTCGCGAGCTTAACAGAATCACCGAGATAGCAAAGCCTGCCTGCCCGGCAAATACCCAAGCAAAAGCTGTCACAAAGCTAACACAGGATCTAGGATGAAAAGGATTCAGATGGAGTTTCCAGCATGCATGCTCTTTTTGCCCCCGCGCTGCGTCTTCTGCAGGTATTCCGCTTTCCCCAGAAATTTCTGCTGATTGCCCTGATCATGCTGATCCCGTTGGGCTATGTCTTAACTGGTCAGTTGCGCAGCTATCAGCAGACCATCCATCTGGTCGACAGGGAGCTCGCCGGACTGGAGCTGGCGGTGCTCACACAACAGATCATTGACCAAAGCCAGCGTCATCGCGGCCTGACCACCAGTTTCCTGCAAGGCAAACAGGATTTCGCCGGCGCGATCAGCGACACACAAACCAAACTGACCGCCCTGCTGCAGGAATTCGATGCACTGCAAACCAAACACCAGGAGCAGGCCCCAGTCGGTACACGCTGGGACAGTCTTCGCGCGGGGATCGAAGCGCAACTCAAACAGTGGCAAAGCCGCAAACCCGCCGACAATTTCCGCCTGCATACCGAGCTAATCGCCAGCGAACTGGTCTTTGCCAACGATGTGGCCCAGCTATCGACGCTGTCACTGGATCCTGAAGAAGAAACGTATTACCTGCAGGAGCTCTACTTCAACACGCTGCTCCCGCTGACGGAAATCAGCGGCCAGGCCCGCGGCGCAGGCAGCCGCATCGCCACCGCGGGCACCGCTAGCCAGGCCGATCAAGTACAGATGCACGCCCTTGCCGCGCAGATGCGTTTTCTGGCTGCACGACTTGAAGAAAATCTCGCTCGTGCGATTGCCGGCCAGGGTAATCGCGCCGAACAGCGCCAGGAGGATGCGTCGCGGCTGGCGGCGGCCATCCGGCTGCAGGCTGATGCAATAGACAGCGCGTTTGCCAGTGAAACCCCGCAGATCGATGCAGGCACTTACTTTGCCAGTGTAAGTACGCTGATCGGCCAACAAGGCCACTTCATGAGCAGCATCAGCGACACCATCCGTTCCTCGCTGCTGCCGCGCAAGGCGGAACTCGAGCAGGCACGCTGGATGGCACTCGGCATCAGTCTGGTGCTGGTACTGCTGGCGGCCTATGGCTTCACGGCCATCTATCTCTCCATCAGCGGAGTAGTTCGCCAGCTGCAGCAAGGCAGTGCGGCGATGGCAGCCGGCGACTTGAGCCAGCGCCTGAGCCTGAGCGGCCGGGACGAGTTGCGGCTCGTTGGCGACAGCTTCAACCAAATGGCCGACAGCCTGACCGGACTGATCCGCGAAATACGGACGACTAGTCAGCATGTCGAGCAGAGTGCCGGTCAGCTCGACAGCAATGCCAGCGAGATTGTCAGTGCTTCGCAGCAGCAGGCGAATGCCTCATCCAGCATGGCTGCAGCCATCGAGCAGATTACCGTGAGCATCGCCAATGTTGCCGATCATGCCAGCGAATCATCGCAGCAAGCAAAGCTGGCCGATGCCGAAGTCCGCCGCGGCGAAGACATCATGCAGGCCGTCCTGCACGAGATCAGTGAACTGGCGCAGAACATCGACACGCTGGGGCAGCGCATCGACACCATGCAGGCTCACAGCACCGAAATCGGCCGCATCGTGCAGACTATCAGGGAAATTGCCGACCAGACCAACCTGCTGGCATTGAATGCCGCGATCGAGGCGGCCCGTGCGGGCGAGCAGGGTCGCGGATTTGCCGTAGTGGCCGACGAAGTTCGCAAGCTGGCCGAACGCACCGCCAGCGCGACCCAGGACATCAGCAAGCTGGTCGGCAGTATCCAGACGGATACCGCCGCCGCCGCCGCGGGCATGCAGGATGCCCGCAGCGAAATGCAACGCGGCAGCACACGCGTAGGCGAAGCGACCCAAGCCCTGGTGGTCATCCGCCACAGCGCGGGCAAGGAAAGAGAGGCCGCCGCAGAGATCGACCATGCCATGGCCGAGCAACGCCAAGCCAGTCAGACTGTTGCACAAAGCGTGGAGCAGATTGCCGGCATGGCCAGCAACAATGCGCAGAGTGCCGAGCAGAACGCAGCACTTGCGCAGCGAGTACGCAAGGCCGCGCGCGAACTGGTACAACTGGTTGAACATTTCCGGCTTGCCGGCAACTGACATCACGCCGGCTTTGCCGCCCGTGCGCGGTTGCGGCATGATTAATGTCTCCGTCATTACCGATCGTGCCGTTTGCCCGGCCCGCGACCATGCTGCTTACCCTGCTGCGCAAACGCCCAATCCGTCTGCTGCTGACCCTGCTTGCCGGTGCGCTGCTGCCGGTCGTTCTGCTCACGGCCTTGTGGCTGCACAACCTGCCCAGACTGTCGCCTTGGCATACCGAAGTTCCAGCTGGCGAATATACGGCCCGCAGCTCTATCCGGACACTGGCGGAGTACCGCCAACAGGAAGATCAGTTGTTTGCCGAGGTGGCCAGCCGCATCGTGGCTGCCACACCCGGCGCCGAGCAGCGCCTGCTCAACCGGTATGCCCAGCATTCGCTCGCCAACCCGCTGCATTACGCCCAGAACTGGAACCGCACCATCGAGCTGCCCGGCGGTGCCAATCAGCCGGCCATTCTACTGCTGCACGGGCTTTCCGACTCACCCTACAGCATGCGGGCGCTGGCGCAGGCACTAAACCGGCAGGGCTACCACGTGCTGGTATTGCGCCTGCCTGGGCACGGCACAGCCCCCGCTGCGCTGACCGAATTGGTCTGGGAAGATGCCGCTGCGGCAGTCCGGCTGGCCATGCGCCATCTGGCCGAGCGTCAGCATCCCATTCATATCATCGGATATTCCACTGGCGCCACGCTGGCGGTGGAATACCAGCTGGCCCGCCTGGACGGCGAGGGGCTGCCCGAGATCGCCAGCATGACACTCATCTCGCCAGCCATCGCGGTCACCCCTGCGGCGGGTTATGCCCGCTTCGTCAAGCAGCTGGCGCCAATCAGCGGAATTGGCGCTGCCGCGTGGAGCGAAATCGTCCCGGAGTATGACCCCTACAAGTACAACTCCTTTCCCTTCAATGCTGCCGTACAGATCGACCGTCTGACCAGCCACATCCGGACTGGCATCCAGCGCCACGCTCCCCTCGCTGACTGGCCTGCCACGCAGGTGTTTCTGAGCGCCGTCGATGACACCGTGCTCCCCGAGGCCGCGGTCAGTGAATTTATGGATCGGCTCAAGGGAGCGGGCCACCGGCTGACGATCTTTGATCGCAACCGACGTGCCGAATTGGCGCCGCTGATGCGCAGCGAAGCCGGGGCATGGGCGCAGGCCATGCTTGGCAAGCCCGTGCCGCGCGGCTATGCGATCGAGTTCGTGAGCAACCGTCGCGACACCGCCAGCAACGAAGTGCTGATCGAGGACTACCCGGCTGGGGCAACGGTGCACACCGACCGCTTTGCCGGTTTGAGCTGGCCGGTCGGGGTTTATGCCCTGGCGCATGTCTCGCTCCCCTTTCCGGAAGACGACCCGCTGCTCGGCATCAATGGACAAGCGGCCACGGCCCCGCTCAATCTCAGCCGCCGGCTGGTCGGCGAACGCGGTGTGCTCGATCTTGCTCCGGCCAGCCTGCTCCGCCTGCGCTACAACCCCTTCTATCCGCTTGTCGAAAACGAGATATCGGCATTTATCGCCCAGCACTCGGCAACGGGTCACTTACCGTAACCGGTCGACAGCCCAGCGCGCAGACCCAAACGCCCGAATAATTGGCACCCGGTGCGGCCCGTAGTGAGGCCGCGCACAGCCCCCTTCAGCCAGCCTGCTCTGCCGGGATGCAATCTGCTACGATGCCGACATCAACTTTCTCAAAAAGCAATATTCATGAAGGCAATTATCGGGGTTTCTCTGGCCCTAGTGTTCAGCACAGTACTCAGCGGTTGCGACCGCCTGCAGCAAGCTCGCGATAGCGCGGCCAGCGCAGTCACACAGGCCGGCCAGGCCATGCAGAACAAGGCCGGGGTGAATCCGGCCGACAAGATGAATGGCTACCTTGATGTGATCGAACTGGCCGGCAGCATCCGCGCAGGCGATGCCAATGGCAATCGGCAAAATCATTTCCTGACCCATACACTGAGCCGTCTCGAGCAAAGCAATGACATGATTGCCGAAATGAGCAACGCACAGGGTGAACCGATCCGCAGCAAGGTGTTCAGCATGCCCAACCATGGCATCAGCGTCAGCCTGAAAGTCATGAGCCCGATCAGTAGTGATAGCGTGAGCAACTATGCGGAAGCCATCAAGACACTACGCGCCATGCAGCCGGCCTATCCCAAGGCTGACGAGATCGCCGGCCAGCTGCCGGCGGCCCTGCAGGCGGCAGCACAAGCACACAACAAGCTGCTCGATTACTACAAGAGCGAAGCCTACAAGCTTGATGATCTGGCCCAGGCCAAGACCCTGCATCGCGACTTCCTCAGTGCCTATGCCGCACTGGCGGCCTTGAATGAGCAATTGTCAGCCGAGCGCGAAATCGTTTACGCCCAGATGCACCAGCAAGAACTGGCCGAGCTCAGAAGCAGCGGGCAAAAAGCACTGCTGAGCGTTTTTGAAACGCACGATGCCGCCACCGCACTGGTCGAGCAGATGATTGATCTTCACAACAAGGGGCAACTGGCCCGCCATCCCCGCGAGCAGTTGAGCCAGCAAATCGACCGGCTTGAGCAGTTCGCCGCGCAGACGGAAGCCATGGCCAACGATCCGGCCCAGCTGAAAACCGAAGACCTGAAACAGTACGAACTGGAAAATCTGGCACGCGAAACCCGCATGCTGATCGTGCAGGCACGCCTGCTGGAACGCTCACTGAGCAAATCCGGACAGGCGTTGCAATATCTTGAGCGCATGGACCAGATTCGCGGCACGATCATCAATCACTACAACCAGATCGTTTCCTGATGAACCGGCAGCACACGCTGCCTGCTGCCATATGGCACAGCAGCCAGGCAATCCTGCTGCTGGTCGCGCATCTGATCCTGCTGGGACTGGTCGCACCGCAACTGCCCTTCTTGCTGCTTGCCGCGTTCTGGCCCGATGCGCTGCCATACATCACGACGGGCTGCCGTACGGCGCTGGGCAGCCTGCTGGTATTGCTGTTGCTAGGCTGGCACTACCGTACACGGCGCAGCGCAATCTCCAACTCCAGGCCTGAATGGTGGCCGTTCGCGGACCGGTTGATGCAGGCTCTGGCAGTCATCCTGACCCTGATCCTGCTGGGGGCATGGCTACTGGGTACGCGGGAATGGTTTACCCGCCCCGACGCCCGCAGCAGCCTGCCCTTCCCCCTGCTGATCCAGATTGCCTGTCTGGCCGGGCTGGCCGCACTCTGGCCACAAACCGGCGCAGTCCGCCCGCGCCAGCTAGCCCTGCTGATTGCGGTTCTGAGCCTGCTGTTTGCCACATTCAGCCAGCAGTTTGGCTGGCACCTGGACTACGAAAGCTGGATCAGGCACGGCATGCCCTGATCGCTCAGGCCACTTCTGGATTGCGCCGGAAGTGCATACAGAAACAGAGCGCGAACCGATGCAGATTGCTTCAGAGCTCAAGGACTGGCATGACTGCGGCAGGTTTCGCACAGTAAAGCAAAGCGGCTGGCGCGACGGCCGCCACCGGGCCAATGGCTCCAGACATAGCGCCGGGCGGGCGCGCTGCGGCCCTGAAAGAGGATGAATGCCGCAGGCAGGGGAGTCTGCACATAGCTTTCCTCGGGAATATCGCGCGGCTGGCGGCCGATTTCGTGCGTGCGCCGCTCGGCCCAGCCCATCACGGCAACGGTTTCCAGTTCGACCGACTCGATCTGCTGCCAGCGCAAGCTGCCATGCCGCAGACTGCGGATGCCGGCAGCGCTGACCACGACACGATCCAGATAGGCAATCGCCAGACCGGCCGCGTACAGCAGGCAAATCACGCCAAACAGAAACAGCCACACGGCATCACGCAACTGCAGTGCGGCGGGCACCGCCGTCATCAGGCCCACGAGCAGCAGCCAGAAGAACAGCCCGCCCTGTTCCTGCATCGGATAAAACACCGCGCCCTTGCGCCAGACGTGCGCAGGATAAACCGGCGCACTTGCGGCGGCGGGCAGATAGCCCAGCAATCGGCCCAGTTCGGTGCGGAAGTGCACGCCGGGATCGCTGTCATCACCCCATCCCGTACGGTCGGGGAAACTCAGCATGCGCAGTGTCGGCTTGCCGGGCGCATCAAGGTAGAGCACGGCCTGAATGGCATCGGCCAGATTGCGGGTCTGTGCATGGCCGAATCCCGCCATCATCTGCAACTCGACCCGCATCGTCAGCGCATCCCAGCGCCATGACTCGCCACTTTCCAGCCGCAAGCCTGTGTGATCGAAGCGCAACGCCAGCTCGGGTGGCGAATGCCGATAGCCATAAATGCCGACCAGCAGCCACGCCAGGGGGATCAGCAGCAGTACAGCCGCTCCCTGCAGGCTCAGCAGCGATCCACCGCCAAGCAGATACGAGCCGCCATCAATCATCACGAAGATCAGCGCAGGCAAAAACAGCACCAGCCCGACAATCAGCACCAGCACCGAGTACTGATCCAGCAACTGCTGCAGTGGCGTCATGCACTGCACACTGAGCCGCCCTTCCCTGTGCCCGCCAGGCAAATCACTTCCCTGCGCCTGTTTTCTCCTGCTCTTGCTCATGCCTTATTTCCTGAATCGGGCCTGCCAAAACGCCGCAGCGCATCCTCGCACAGAGCACTCAGATCGGCCGCGCGCCGGCTGCCAATCAGCAGCTCAGGCCACGACCAGCGCAGCGGCGCGCGACTGGCATCATGAAAGTGCAGCAGCACGCTGTACTGATCAGCCCCCTGCGAAAGATCGGTCACCTCCGCATCCACCGCGCGGATGTCCTGCCAGCTCACCCGGCCATACACGCGACTGCTAAAGCCCGCCTCGTCAAAATCGACCGTGTCGTTTTGCTGCACGATCATCACCCCCACGCCCGCAAGCATGCACAGCATCAGTAACGATACAGCCAGCCAGTCGGGAACCGCAGGCCCCAGCGCCTGCAGAACAAACATCCCCGCAAAACACAGCAGCAAGGTCAGGACGAAGGCTGCCAAAGAACGCCAGCCCGCCCCCACCGGTGCTCGCTCGGCCATCGGGTGCCAGCGCGCACCGCGCTCCCACGGTAGCCAGCTTTGCCAGCGCCGCCAGCCCCCTGCCTGCACGCCGCCCGGCAGGGGCCAGTCAAACTGGCGGCTGGCAAACGCACCGGCCGGCAGCAGTCGCTGCAGGGCCGCCAAGTGCGCCAGCAGCTCCGGATTACTGTTCCGATCCAGGCTGAACTGCCGCTCGGGCTCGCCGGGGAGCCGCAGCCAGAGCCGCGCCTGCCGCACCGTTGCCGCACGACGGGTCGGAGCACCAACGGCATTGGTCAAACGCCAGCGTAGCCGGACATCGCCCCAGGGTATCGGGCTACAATCGCCCAATTGAAGGGCTGTGGACGTATACATCAGTGGGGTATCTTCAATGCGGGGCGCCAGCCAGAATAGCAGCCCGACACCAGCCGTGCCGCCGCCCAGCCACAGCCACCACGGCCGCCCGAAAGAAGGCAGCACCCGGTCACCAAGCAGCCACAGCATTACCCCATTGAGCGCAATCAGCACGAACACCAGCAAGGCTGCGCCCAGCAGCTTTTCCAGCCGCTCGCTGGCGGGAGTGACGGGCTGCAGTTGCAGGGTGCCGGCCACAAGAGCGGGTTGCGGGGGCTTGGTGCGCTTTCTGGCGGGCATGCGCTTCCGTGACAGGATCGTGATTCGGGCTGTCGATTATGCCATTAGCGGTGCGCTTGTTTTTGCTGCCACCAGCCCCATGTAATTGAGATCACCCAAGCTGCCGAGTTACCCGCCATGAGCACTGCCAACCCGCTTCTCGATTTTTCCGGCCTGCCGCGCTACGCCGAGGTCAAACCCGAACACGTCAACCCGGCACTGGACGAGCTGCTGGCCGCTGCGGAAACCGCCGTAAAACACAGCGAATCCGTCGTAGATTCCGGCGATATCCGCTGGGATACCTTTGTTGCCCCCGGCCACGATGCGATGGAACAGCTTGGCCGTGCCTGGGGCGTGGTTGCGCATCTGGAATCAGTCGTTTCCAGCCCGGAACTGCGCGAGGTGTACAACGCCAACATTCCGCGCATTTCCAATTTCTACACCGAGCTGGGCCAGAACGAAAAGCTCTATGCCGGCTACAAGGCGCTCTTGGCCAGCGGTGAATTTGCCGGTTATTCGCAGGCTCGCAAGACCATCGTCGAACACGCGGTGCGCGACTTCAAACTCTCCGGTGCCGAGCTGCCGGACGCGCAAAAGCAGCGCTATGCCGAGATCGCCGAAAAGCTGGCCGAGCTGACCACCCGCTTTGCGCAGAACGTGATGGATGCTACCGACGACTATGCGCTGTATATCGATGAAGCCAGCGAACTTGATGGCGTACCGGCCGATACCCTGGCAGGTTTCAAGGCGGCCGCCGAGACTGAGGGCAAGAGCGGCTTCAAGATCACGCTGAAGATGCCGTCCTACCTGCCCATCCAGCAATTCGCCTGCAACCGCGGCCTGCGCGAAAAGCTCTACCAGGCCTATGTGACGCGAGCGTCCGAATTCGGCCCGACTGAGCGCGACAACACGCCGCTGATTCATGAAATCCACCAGCTGCGTCAGGAAGCCGCGCAGCTGCTCGGTTTTGCCACCTTCGGCGAAGAATCGCTCGCGACCAAGATGGCCGATACGCCGTCAGAAGTGCTGGTTTTCCTGCGCGACCTGGCGGTACGCGCCAAGCCCTATATGCTGGAAGACCGCGCCGAGATGGAAGCCTGGGCCAAAGAGAAATTGGGCTACGACCAGCTGCAACCCTGGGACGCGGCCTTTATCGCCGAACAGATCCGCGAAGCGAAATACGCGTTTTCCGAGCAGGAAGTGAAGCAGTATTTCACCGAGCCTACGGTGCTGGCCGGTTTCTTCCAGCTGGTCGAGCAGCTCTACAGCATCCGTTTTGTCGCCGAAGACGCGCCGATCTGGCATCCGGACGTGCGCTACTACCGGCTGGAAAACCTTGATGGCAGTCCAGTCGGCGGCATCTACATGGACCTCTACGCGCGCGAAGGCAAGAAAGGCGGCGCGTGGATGAACGACGTGCGCGGCCGCCACAAATTCGACGATGGCCGCGTGCAGACACCGATCGCGCTGATCGTCTGCAATTTCGCCAAGGGCGTCGACGGCAAGCCGGCGCTGTTCCCGCACGACGACGTGATCACCCTGTTCCACGAAATGGGCCACGCGCTGCACCACCTGCTGACCGAAGTCGACGAACTCAGCGTCTCCGGCATCAACGGCGTCGAATGGGACGCGGTCGAGCTGCCCAGCCAGTTCATGGAAAACTTCTGCTGGGAATGGCAGGTACTGCCGCAGCTCACCCGCCACATCGACAGCGGCGAATCCCTGCCGCGTCCACTGTTCGACAAGATGCTGGCAGCCAAGAACTTCCAGTCCGGCAGCTTCATGCAGCGCCAGCTGTATTTCTCGATCTTCGACATGGAACTGCACCAGCGCCTGCCCGCGCAGAACGTGGTCGAACTCGCGCGCGAAATCCAGCTGGAACTCGGCATCCCGCTGCCGCCGGACTACAACCGCTTCCCGCAATCGTTCAGCCACATTTTCGCTGGCGGCTACGCAGCGGGCTACTTCAGCTACAAGTGGGCCGAAGTACTCAGTGCCGACGCCTATGCGGCCTTCGAGGAAGCCGCCGCAGCCGGCGAGCCGATTGTGAACCCGAAGGTCGGTGCGAAGCTGCGCAGCGAAATTCTCGCTCGTGGCGGCGAGCGTGACGCGCTCTCCAACTTTGTGGCCTTCCGCGGCCGCAAACCGCAGATCGACGCGCTGCTGCGCCATACCGGGTTGGCGAAATAATTCGTCGCATCACTCCACAACAAAACAGGCAGCCTTGGCTGCCTGTTTTGCTTTCAAACGTGAAAGCTGGCACAGTATTCACAAGAACTTCGCCCATCTCCTCTCCTACTATGCCTCTATCTTTCAAACGATTAGCTGTCCAGTCCCGCTCGATTGATTACACGCTTTTTGAATAACTCGGGCCTTTGCTTCTGCCAATGCTTCATCGCTTGAAGGGGGGATTGGTGCTGTAGCGCCCGCTGTGGCAAATGCTGGTTATAGAGCCAGACATAACGCGTCAGCG
>NZ_JADFUA010000008.1 GCF_015223195.1 Chitinilyticum piscinae
AAGCACTCACACTCATCGGCTGTAATTTGTTAAAGATCGTTGCCCTGACGCCGCCAAACTCGCTAAACTCGTCGTTTCGCTTCGTTTGTTTCGCTGCGTCAGCAGCAGAGAGGCCGAACTATACGGCCCAACCCTCGAAGCGTCAACACCCCGCCCGACAATTTTGCGCGCCAAGTCGATAAGTCGTTGTTTTGTAATACACACAAAACCAGTCAATCGTCAGCGCCGCCACCACAAATACCCAGATCAGTATATCGCCAGTCTTATCTACAACCGCCACCCCCAGGGCAATACCCCTAGGATTGCGCTTTTCACAGTTCTCATTACCAATAAAAAACGCCATCCGTGCGAGCAGATGGCGTTTTCGGGTAGTCGTATACCGCTATTCGCCAGCACTACCCTGCATAGCCAGCTGCAACTCCGCCTGTGCGCTATCGGTAAACGGATGCAGGTGCGAAAGGAACTGCCGTGATGCCGCCGCCCATGAGTAGCGCTCGGCAAACCGGCGCACTTCGGCACGATCAATTTTGAGGGCATCAAGACAAGCCTGGCGCAGATCATCCCGTAACGCACCCGGCCCATCAGTGCCGATGACATCAATCGGCCCGGTAACTGGATAGGCTGCCACCGGACAGCCGCACCCCATTGCCTCCAGCAGCACCAGTCCGAAGGTATCCGTTTTGGACGGGAAAACAAACACATCGGCAGCGTTATATACCTGAGCCAGCTCTTGCTGGTTCAGCACGCCGAGCCAGCTCACCCCTTGCTCGGTACCATATTTGGCCTTCAGTGATGCCGCAGCTGGGCCATCACCACAGACCCACTTCGACCCAGGCAGATCAAGTTCTAAAAATGCCTCAACATTCTTTTCAACAGCCACACGCCCAACATAAACAAAGATCGGCCGGCGCGTTTGCAAGCGGTCACGGGCGCCCGGCTTGAAGATTTCCAAATCTACTCCGCGGGACCACATCACTACATTCTTAAAGCCTCGCGCCTCCAGATCACTGACCACCACGCGGGTCGGCGCCATCACTGCACAGGCGTCATTATGAAAACCGGCCAGGAAGCGATAAGTCCAACTCAGCGGAATGCCAAAGCGCAGTTGCACATATTCCGGAAAGCGCGAGTGGTACGCAGTGGTAAATGGCAGCCCCTTGCGCTTGCAATATTTGCGCGCAGCCAAACCCAGCGGCCCTTCGGTTGCAATGTGGATGGCATCGGGGGCAAACGCATCAATGCGCTCGCGCAGTTTGCGCCCCGGGAATAGCGACAAGTGGATTTCCGGATAGGTAGGACACGGAATAGTCCTGAATT
Source organism: Chitinilyticum piscinae (assembly GCF_015223195.1). Classification (GTDB taxonomy): domain Bacteria; phylum Pseudomonadota; class Gammaproteobacteria; order Burkholderiales; family Chitinibacteraceae; genus Chitinilyticum; species Chitinilyticum piscinae. The sequence goes on from NZ_JADFUA010000008.1 coordinate 1,318, forward strand.
CCAGGGGTGAAACCACTTCAACCTCATGTCCAGCCTTTTGCAATTCCAGCCGGGTCTGCTTGAGGGTGCGGACCACGCCGTTAACCTGTGGCTCCCAGGCATCCGTTACGATCAGTACTTTCATTGCACATATTCCTTGGTGGGGTTATCGATCATCATGAGGTGCTGCAATTCCTGCTGTTGCTCCGCAAAGGTCTTCTGCCAACCCAGAATGCGCAGCTCTCCGGATGGCAACTCGACCAGTGCGGTTAGGCTTTCCACCCAGTCACCATCGTTGCAGTAGAGAATGCCGTCGATCTCGCGCAGCTCTGCTTTATGGATATGCCCGCAGATCACGCCATCCAGTCCGCGCTGGCGCGCCTCAGCGGCCACGGCTTCTTCGAAATCACTGACGAAATTCACTGCCGACTTGACCTTATGCTTCAGGTACTGGGACAAGGACCAGTAGCCCAGACCCATTCGGGCCCGTAACTGGTTGAACCATTGATTGAGTTTGAGCGTGATGCCATACAGTCGGTCACCCACCACGGCCAGCCATTTCGCACACTGCACCACGCCGTCAAAACGATCGCCGTGAAGCACCAGAAAACGACGACCATCCGCAGTGGTGTGGACAATTTCATCTTCAATGCGGATTTCACCGAACATTAGCCCCAGAAACTGCCGAGCTGCTTCATCATGATTGCCGGGTATGAAGGTGACCTTGCACCCCTTGCGGGCCTTGCGCAGGATTTTCTGGATCACGTCGTTGTGTCGCTGGTGCCAGTACCAGGATCGCTTGAGCGCCCACCCGTCGATGATGTCGCCAACCAGGTACAAATGCTCGGCATCGGTATGCTTCAGAAAGTCGAGCAGATAATCGGCCTGACACCCAGCCGTCCCCAGATGCAAATCTGAGATCCAGATGCTGCGAAACTTCAGTCGCGGCTCATCACCCATTCAAGGCTCCTGTCTTGGCTGCATTTCCAAGCATCTTGCGTGACAGCAATGACAGATCGGTGACGGTTTCGTGTATACGGCGTGACGTTATCAAGTCAAATCAATGACATACCACCACACAGCGGCACAACACCACCTGGTTCGGCAGGCTGTGTTATGGTTCGGGGTTTATTTATTACCGGCAGCAGATTCATGAAGCACTCCTCGCGCCCCGACACCCCCTGCATCGCGGTCTGCTCGACGGCGCTGGGTGACGAAGTCTGCCGCGGCTGCGGGCGCAGCAGTCAGGAAGTGGCAATGTGGGTAACGCTGGACGAGGCAGCCCGCGAGCCGATCTGGCAGCGACTGGAGGCTTTCTGGGCAAAACAAGGCTGTGAACCGCCTTGGCTGCGCAGATAGGCTTACCGGTATCAGCCGAAAAGGCATGCCCGACATGACATAAAGGTCAATACCCGCCCTATACGGCCTTCCCCATCAGTACAGCCTCTTCCCCATAGTAAGCCGGAAGTGGGGGCGCCCCCCTTACTTCGGCAAAGCCCTGTCTTTCCCAGTAGCTATGCGCTCCCATCACGGCAACGAGGCGCAAGTGCCCAATACCTTGCAGCAGTGCCCAGCGACTGGCCTGCCCCAGCAAGGCGGCAGCAATTCCCTTGCCACGCTGCGCCGGCAAGATCGCCATATCATGTAAAAACAATTGATCTGGTTCACCCGTGAACTGCTGCCCACCGAGGCCCCAAGCCGGCGGAGCGTCGCCCGCCCAAGGATGGGCCAGCAGATAGCCCAATACCCCGCCCTGTTCGCGCCAGCACCAGCAACTATCCGGACCCAGTCGCTGCTTGTCAGCCAGAACCACCACCGATTCATGCAATTCAACAGGGTAGGCCTGAAGCTGTACGGCATGTACTTCCGTCCAGTCCGCCTTGCCGATCACGGCAATCGTCATGCGATCTCCACCACCTGCGTATCAACGTCGCATTGCCCAAGCGGCGATGCGCTACGCGATATAGTCTAACGCCCTCCCGGATTCGGGCAAACCGCGCAAAGATGCATTTCTTGCTTGGTGTTTAGGGCAAAGCCTTCCTAGCATGAAAGCGCAGCTGTCAGACATAACCAAAGTGCAAGGGAGACGACACCATGGATCTAGCTGAAGTATTCGACCGCGCTGCCGCAAAATTGCCCAGCGTTCCCAAAGTCGTGCAGGAACTGATCGCCAGCTTCGAAAAAGAAGACACCGACATCGACGAGATCGCCCGCAAGGTTTCGCACGATCAAGTCATTACTGCCAAAGTTCTGCGCATGGCCAACAGCGCCAAATTTAGCGCGGGCTCCTCGGTCAAGACCATTGATGACGCAGTAGTCCGTCTCGGGTTTGATGCCCTGCGGGTACTGGTTATTGCATCCGGCGTATCATCCATTCAGGTACCCAACGATACCTTCGACCGGCAAGCCTTCTGGCGCCACAGCTTTGAGGTTGCCAATACCTGCAAGTGGCTGGCGAAGTACGCGGGGCTGGATGGCAATCAGGCGTATACCAGCGGCTTGCTGGCCAATATCGGCGAGCTGCTGATCCATGTTGCCTTTCCGGGGCAAGCACTGAAAATCGATCGGCTGGTCGAAGGCGGTGCGGACCGCATCCAGCTGGAAAGCATGGAACTGGGCCTGGATCTGACCCAGGTGGGCGAAGAGCTCGCCAAACGCTGGCACTTCCCCGCCGATATCCAGCGCGCCATCCGCCAGCAGCGCAATCCGGCCGCACACACGCCCTTCGAGCCCTATGCAGGATTGATTGCCTTGGCCGAGCTCGTGGTTCACCAATTCACCCACAACAGTACTGCCGAACAGTGCGCCGAGGCATTGCCGGACAACATGCTGCAACTATTGAACATCAATCGTGACAAGTTGCTGGCCAATCTGGAGCAAGGGCGCGAAATCTGCCTGGCAGTGGATGATTTGCTCTAGACTCGCACATCCCAATAAAAACGGCAGCAAGCGCTGCCGTTTTTATTGGGTATATAGCCAAAGCCGATACTGGATATGGCTTGCAACCAGACACCCCGATTAGCGCCCGCGTGATTTCGCCGGCTTGCTGACTTTTTTGCTGCCGGCAGAAGCCGATTTGGGCGACTTTTGCGCACCGGACTTGGCGACACTTCCCTTGCGGCCGGGCTGGCGCACGGCTTTGCTTTTACCCTTGGCAGTAGAGCGCTTGGCCTCGCGCGTTTGCACTACGGGCGCAGCCTGCGCTGATTTTTTCTTGGGTAACGGGGTCGCCGCTGCCGGTTCGTCAAAAGGTAATGGTGCATCTTCGGCTCGCACCGACATTTGCGTCATCAACAGCGCCATGCCTGCGAGCAAAACCAGCCCACGTTTCATCCCCTGCATTGCTTTTCCTTTGCGCCTGTCTCTGTGTAGTTAGCTGACCAGCTTGTCAGCAGGGATTATACCTGCAACAACAGCCGATCCGAGCGTGGCATTTCACAGTCATGCCGCGTTCCAGCCAAGCAACCCTGCGGCTACCGCGCGCAGGGCAGCTGGCCGATTGGCATAGCAAGTCAGGCGTCCACGCAGCATCGGCCACTCCGCCAGATCTCCGGCAATGCGCCCGGCAACCAGCCAGGTTCGCGCGGCGGCCCGCCTGGACAATTCATTAAGTAATTGCCGCTGCCGCGGGTGCAGCATGGCGTTGTAACTCACAACGATGACCTGGGCAAAATCATCGCTAAGCCGAAGAACCGTTTCGATATCCTCCTGCTCCGGCACCAGTGGCAGATAAACCGCTCGCACGGGCATGCCCGCCTCCCGCAACTGCGCAGCCAGCGAACCATCACGCGTTTCAGTTTCATCCATCTCGGTACGCTGCCGCACTTCGCATTGCACCACCAGCGCAGCGAACTGCGGATCAAGCCGTGCGACACCCCCTTCCCAATGCAGCGCGGCCGCATGCAACCGGGCAGAGAGTGCCAGTGAGTCAGCGCTTGCCAGAATATCAGGCACTACTGCCTCCGGCAGAGACCATTGCGCCATACGATATGCCTCCTTGAGACGCAGTATGCGAGCAAGCGACTGATCGACACGCGCTTCGGAGATCTCGCCCGAAAGCACGGCCTCCAGCAAGGCCGCATGCACCGCGCGCTGGCGATCCAGTCGATGAGAAACCAACAAGATGTCCGCTCCGGCACGGAAAGCCGCCAGCGCCCCCTGGACGACCCCCATTCCGGCAGCAATCGCGTCCATTTCCAAGCAGTCGGTAAAGATGACGCCGTCGAATCCCAGTTCACGCCGCAACAGGCCATTCAGCACGGCAGCCGAACAAGTGGACGGCGTATCACGATCGGCTTCGATAGCCGGAAACACTACATGCGCACTCATCACCGCCGGCGCCCCTGCCGCAAGCGCGGCCCGGAACGGTGCGAGTTCGACGGCATCGAGACGCTCCCGTCCATGCGGTACGGAAGGCAAACCAAGATGCGAATCAACTTCGGTATCCCCGTGACCCGGAAAATGCTTGATCACCGGAACGACACCGGCCTCATTGACCGCACGCAATGCCGCCAGGCCGTATCTGGATACGGTCTCGACAGAGTCTCCAAAAGCACGGACACCGATGACCGGATTGCGGGGGTTGTTGTTGACGTCCAGCACAGGCGCAAAATTGACATTGATGCCCATCTGCTTCAGCTCACGATTGGCGATGCACGTCAGCTCACGCACGGCAGCCAGCTCGCCGGTCGCGGCCAGAGCCTGAGCCGAAGGCAGCGGGGTCAGCCCCTGCTCCAGACGAGCTACCATGCCCCCTTCCTGGTCAATGGCAATCATCAGCGGAAGCGCACTGCTCAGCGCATTGCGCTGCTGCAAGCTGCGAGTTAGCGATGCGACCTGCGCCGGATCAGACACATTCCGCCTGAACAGGATGACACCGCCAACCTGTAACTGGTCCAGGAGACTCTCAATCTGCGCATCCGGCTCCAGGCCATCAAAGCCAACCATCAGCAACTGGCCAATTTTCTGCGACAGCGTCAGCGCTGTAATCTTCATCGACTGCTCCGCTCATCTGCGCACATCGCGTGCGGCGCGCCAGTATAGCGGAGCAGCACCGCAGCGCGCAGTGGCGGATTAGCTCCCGCTTCGCCATTCCTCGCTGGCGCGAGGCCATGCTTCGCGGGAGCGCTGCCAGCAATCCATGCATTCTGCAAAACGGCCGGAGTCCTCCGGCTCCTGCTCCAGCGCCAGGCACGCCTGTTGCAACGCCAATGCGCCGACCTGCCCCGCAATACCCTTGCAGGTATGTGCCAAACGATGCCGGTCCCCTTCCGCACTGGCCTGCGGCCAACTTTGTAGCAGATCACCGATACGCTGCAACCCCCGTTCAGCCAGCCCAAGAAAACGTGCAGGCGCATATCCAAGGGCATTGGCAGCAGGGGTAAGTGACCAAAGCGGCCGGGTATCAGCAACCTGCAATTCGTTCCCCGGCGCAACTGGCGCTAACAAGGCACTCGGCTGTTCGCGCTTTTCTGGTGCTAGCGCGGCCAGAATCTGCTCGCGAACAAACGGCTTCCCAATTGCGCCATCAATCCCGGCCTTTTCCATCACATCAGCCTCAGGGAACATTCCCGCCGTACTGAGAATGATTCGCCCCGAAAATTCCCGCGCACGCAGTGCCCGCGCAAGCTGAAGCCCATTCATCAGCGGCATGTGATAATCGACGATCACCGCGTCAAATCCCTCTGTCAGCATCCGTGACAGTGCGGCATAGCCATCCAGCTCCTGTGCCGCCGTCGCTCCAGCTCGCTGAAGCAGATCATCCAGCAGATCCAGATTCATTTCCTGGTCATCGACAATCAGAATATGCAACCCGGTAAGCGTAGAACTGCACGACGGTTCAGATTGCCCACCCTCCTGCGTATTGTGCCGGACAGGTAACTGCAGGAAGAAACTGGTTCCAGCCCCCAGCTTGCTGTCGAAATGCAGTGTTCCGCCCATCAGCTCGGCAAATTCGCGACTGATCGCCAGACCCAGTCCCGAGCCGCCGGCACGCTTGCCATCCAGGGATTGCTCGAACGGACGGAAAACCCGCTGTGCCGCCTCGGGGGGAATGCCCGGCCCGGTGTCACGAACCGCCGCATGCAGCCAGGGGTTGCTTTTGGCGTCAAGCGTCTGCCAGAAGCTGACATGCACCCCCCCCTGCATCGTCATCTTGATCGCATTTCCGATCAGATTGACCAGAATCTGTCTTATCTTGCCGGTATCCAGAATCAGCACATCATCGACACCCGGGTCCACGCGCAACTCCAGATACAAGCCCTTGCGTCTTGCCTGTTCGCGGAACAAGGCATCCAGTTCACGAGTAAGTTGCGACATCGAAAGTGCGCCCTGCTGCAACTCGGCCTTGCCGGCTTCGATGCGGCTTAGCTCCAGTACATTGTTCAGCAGGTTTTGCAGATACTCGCCACTACTGGCAATGCGCTCCAGCCATTGCTGCTGCCGCGGAGCCAACCCTCCCGACTCGCGCAGGCGCTGGCCATAGCCAAGAATCGCGGTCAGCGGTGTGCGGATTTCATGACTGACATGCGCCAAGAAGCGGCCTTTGGCATCGTTGGCGGACTCTGCCGCCAGCAACGCCTCACCCAGCTGGCGGGACAGGCCTTCCTGCACTTCCTGCCGCTGCTCAAGCCGCCAGAGTGCCCAGAACATGAAAGCGGCAAAAACGCAGAGCAAGGTGAATTCAAGTACGGACAAGACGATGCGGCTGCCTGCCATCTCATCAATTCGCTGCTTGCGCACGGAATTGTGTTCGACAAACTGGGTGCGCGCTTCCTGCACGATGAAATTCACGTCCTCCTGCAAGGCAAACACAGCCTTCTGCAGGCGCTCCGGGCCCTGCGGTCGCTCCATCGCAGCCACATGGGCATCGACCGCCTCGGCTCGCCGCGACAGCTGCTCCAGTCGGGCCTCCATTTCCGGTGCATCCCGATAGATTTCGGTGAAAGCCTGGTCGCGCAGCATATTGATGCGGCCAACGAAAATATCCTGCCAGCGCCGGACCAGCTGATATTGCTCCGGGGATCGCTGCTGGCGCAATTTGAGCACCTCTTCCCGCAGACTCTGATATTCCGAACGCAACTGGAAGAACTGCCAGAGCTGATTCTCGACGGCAAACTCGGTGACGCGGGACAACTCACTGCGCTGCTGGACTTCCAGCTGCAACACCGAAAACAACGCCAACCCGAGACAGGTGATGACTGTCAGGGCAACCCAGCGCAAGTGATGAAGAAGAAAATTCACGATATCGCCTGATTAGGCCGCCCTACTTCACGTCAATCGAAGCCAGCTGCCAGACGCAACGCTGATAGAACTCCGATTTGCGCAACTCGGCGCGCTCGAAGGGAAACATCACAAACAAGGGGCCCTTGTTCCGGGGTGTCATTACCTCGCCATTGTGTTTCATGGCAAGAATGGCGGCATTGGCCTTTGCGTCTTCCAGCGGCATGCCAATCATGTAATCGTTGAGCGCCTTGAACGTCAGCTGACTACCTTTCGCTTTGGCTGCTGCCAGAACATCTGCCAGCAGGGGGCCTTCGAACACCTGCGGGCCACTGAACCATGGCACGACGACGGTGTATTTGTACTGAGGCAGCTTCTCCAGCATTGCACGGTCAAATACGGCCTTCTCACCATCATTGGTCACACCGAGCGTACCACTCACAGTCAGCAAAACCTCACCGCGAGGTTTTTCCAGTGCGTGCGCACTCAGGAGCGGCAAGAGGGTCAGGGAAAGGCCAAGCAAAATGGAACGGATACGCACATGAATCTCCAGCATTGAATTAATGTGATTTTCTTGTTTGCTGTATTGTTGCCAGCCACCGGGCATTGCGCAAGCGATGATGCGCCGGCATGCGTATAATGCGCTGTTTTCGCTCGAAGCATTTCCCACCATGGCTGACAAGATCGCTACCATCGAATCACTGGACCACGAAGGTCACGGCATTGCCCGATATGAAGGCAAAACCATTTTCATCGACGGTGCACTGCCTTTTGAAACGGTCAGTTTCTCCAGCTACCGCAAGAAGCCCAATTTCGAAAACGCGCAGGCAACAGCCATCCATAAAGAAAGCTTCATGCGCGTCACGCCGAAATGCCCGCATTTTGACATTTGCGGTGGCTGTTCGCTGCAACACATGGAATTCAACGCGCAGGTTGCCGCCAAGCAGCGCGTACTGGAAGACAACCTCCAGCGCATCGGCAATGTCTCGGCCGAAGTCTCGCTGCCGCCGATCTATGGCAGCCCCTGGGGTTACCGCCACCGTGCACGCCTGTCGGTGCGCCATGTCGCCAAGAAGGGCGGCATGCTGGTTGGTTTCCACGAGAAGCGCTCGTCCTACATCGCCGACATGACCGAGTGCCACATCCTGGTGCCGCATGTCGCGAAACAATTGCCGGCCATGCGCGAGCTGGTCAGCAAGTTGTCGATTTTCGACCGCATGCCGCAAATCGAAGTGGCCGTTGGCAGCAAGGTCACCGTGCTGGTGTTCCGCAATATGGAAGCCATCACGCCGGCCGATGAAGCGATCCTGAAAGCCTACGCGGACGAGTGGCAGGTGCAGATCTGGCTGCAGCCCAAGGGGCCGGATACCGCCTACCCGCTCTACCCGCTCGACGCACCGCAGCTTTCCTACGAACTGCCGGAATTCGGCATCGAAATGCCGTTCAAGCCGACCGAATTCACGCAGGTGAATCATCAATTGAATCGCGTCATGGTCGAGCGCGCGATCAATATGCTCGACCCGCAGCCTGGCGAAACCATTGCCGACATGTTCTGCGGCCTGGGCAACTTCACGCTGCCGATCGCCAAGCGCGGCGCGAAAGTTCTCGGCATGGAAGGCAGCCAGCAACTGGTCGAGCGCGCCTTCCAGAGCGCGGAACACAATAAGCTCAGAAACAAGGTTGATTTCAAGGTCGCCAATCTGTTCGAGATGACCCCAGACTGGCTGAACCAGCTCGGCCATTTCGACAAGATGCTGATCGACCCGCCGCGCGACGGCGCCATCGAGCTGGTCAAGGCCATCGACCCCGTAAATGGCCCCAAACGTATCGTGTATGTGTCCTGTAATCCATCGACGCTGGCACGTGATGCCAATGTGCTGGTGAACGTGAAGGGCTACACGATGAAATCCGCCGGGATCATGAACATGTTCCCGCACACCACGCATGTGGAATCCATCGCCTGGTTCGAAAAAACCGGCCCGGGACTGAATGCCGAGGAACTGGCGGCCCTGGAAGCGCGCGAAGAAGCCGCGCGTCAGGCCGCCAAGGAAGCGCGCAAGCTGGAGGCCGCAGCCGAGGCCAAACGCAAAGCGGACAAGGAAGCCGAGCTGGCCGCCAACCGTGTGCGCAAGGCCGCCGAAAAGGAAGCTCGCCGCCTGGAATGGCTGGCTCGCCAAGCCGAAGACAGCAGCAACACGCAGTAATACTCAGCGCTGCCATCGGACGGGGCCTCTGGCCCCGTTTTTTATGCGTCTTTCATACATACCCATAGCCGCATTGACGCGCAAGCCAATATCAACAAGGCATGATAAGCCATACCCATGCAATGACACGGCGCATAGATTGAAAAATGCCATGATGCATTTACCAGATCACATGGCATTTCTGCCACGCACCCCGTCGTCAAGGGGAGAACAATCCATCGTGGAAGCTTTCAATTCCACCAATAACAAGGAGTTCGACCATGACGCGTTTTCGCCCCCAACTGCTCGCCAGCGCACTGCTGGGCCTGGGCTTCCTGACCGCTGTTCCGGCCAGTGCAGCCGAAAAGCTCGAATACTGGACCATGAATATGGCACCAACCTTCAAGGACTACTTCACCAAACTCACTGCTGACTTCAACAAGCAGAACCCGGGTCTGGAAGCCGTATGGGTCGACATGAACTGGGACCAGATCCAGCCGAAGCTGATCGCGGCTCTGGCCGCTGGCAACCCGCCGGCACTGGTGAACTTCAACGTTCCCTGGACACACGATTTTGCTCGTCAGGGCAACATCCTGCCGGTTGATGCCTATATGGGCGCCGACAAGGCCAAGTATGAAACCAATGCCATCAAGGACGTGACGGTCAACGGCAAGGTATATGCCTTCCCTTGGTACAACTCGGTTTCGGTTATTGCCTACAACACCGAACTGTTCGGCAAAGCTGGCGTAAACGGCCAGCCCAAGAGCTTTGATGAACTGGTTAGCCAAGCACGAACCGTCAAGCAGAAAACCGGGGTTCCGGCTTTTGTGCCGAAACTGGCCCCGGGTAGTGGCGGCGGCGTCATCGGCTGGTTCTATTACGCCGGACTGCCGGTCATCAAGGATGGCAAGGCGGTATTCAACTCGCCGCAGCACGTGGCAATGGTTCAGCAATTTGCCGACCTCTACAAGGAAGGCGTCATGCCCAAGGACGTATTCAAGGTTGAATTTGAACAGGAAATCGCGGCCTTCAATGCTGGCAAGCTGGCCATGATGACCACGGCACCTCAAGCGCTGAAGCGCACGCAGAATGACGCGAAGGGTACCTATGCGAAGACCGACATCGCGGCATTTCCGACCGCAGCCGGTGAAATGGCATGGGGTGGCTGGCTGATGGCCTATGTCATCCCGAAGGGCGTGAAAAATCCGGAAGCAGCCGGCAAGCTGGGCATGTTCCTGACCAACGACACGAACCAGTTGGGTTTCTCGAAGGCGACCAGCACCACCTTCCCGTCGACCAAACAGGCTGCGAAGGATAGCTTCTTCACCGCGGGTACCGCCAGCAAGGATCCCGTCGAAAAAGCCCGCGCCGTGGCCGCTGGCTCGATGGCAGGTGCCAAGACCGTGATGATGGAGCCGGGCATCCTGCCGGATGAAACCACCATGATGCGCAAATTCAACGACGAAATGCAGCTGGCCATCACCGGCCGCAAACCGGTAAAAGCGGCGCTCGATGCGGCCGCGGCAGACTGGAACAAGCGTCTGAGCAAGAAGTAATCTTCAAGGGTATGGGTATGAACGCTCTAATGCAGAAGGGCTGAGATTGCATACCCCCAGCCTGACGATAACCTCGTCAGGCTGGCTCACTAGAAGAAAATGGTATCATCCCCGGCGGAACCTGAAGCATCCGCCGCAGGCGGAGGCTCGGAAAACACCATCCGGTTGCGCCCCGACGACTTGGCTTCATACAACGCCTGATCGGCCCGACCCAGCGTCATGCTCAGCACTTCGAATGGCTGGATTGCTGCAATGCCGCCACTAAGCGTCACCCGGCCGATCTGCGGAAAATCATGCTGCTCGACCTGCTCCCGGAAGCGCTCCAGCGCCAGCATTACGCCCTCGCGACTCTGCGGCCCAAGAATTACCACAAACTCCTCGCCGCCATAGCGAAACAAACAATCATCACTACGGAAACTGCTTCGCATCAATTGCGCGACCAGTAGCAGTACTTCATCACCAAAAAGGTGGCCAAGCCGGTCATTGATCTGTTTGAAGTGATCTATATCGAATACGGCAAGAAAGTACTGTGCGGGCACCTGATCCTGCCTGCGCCCAGTGCCCTGCGACTGAATCGCCGGCAAGTTCTGCAATGCCGTGACGATTTTGAAATATTGGCGCTCAAGCGTCTTGCGATTGAGCAGCCCGGTCAGCGTATCCGTCTCGCCATAATCCAGCAGGGCGATATGGTTTTCATAGATTCGGGCGATTCCCTGCAGCAGACGCAGATCGGAAGGCTCCAGCCCTTCATGCACCCGGATATCGAGCAAGGCATAAATCTCCCCCTTGCGGCGCAAATGCATGATCAGGCACTCACCACCTGGCGCGACATGAAGTGCGCTTTCGCTCATCAGTACACCCTGCAGCCAGGGATCGGTTTCAGGGCGAGCAGAGCTTCGCCCTGAACTAGCGGCCAGCGAATGCTGCCTGACCCCGTGCTCGTCGAACTCGACGAGTAATCCGAGCCCCGTACCATTGCCGGCCACTACGGTGCGGTAAAAGCGGATAGCCATCACCGGCAGCATTTCGTACACCGTCAGACACATGCTCACCGCAAGATCATCGCGATCTTGCAATCCGGTGATATTGGCAAGGGACTGCACCAACTCCTGTGGGGCCAGTGTTCGATTATTCAGCATCCATCCGTCCTGTGGCTGCCGCCAGTGACACAGCCTGCTCTGCAGACTAGGCTGACGGATGCGCTTTGTACAGGATGCCCGCGCTCAACAATCCGCTGTCAATACAGGCGCAGCAACTGGGCCAGGCCATACAGAAGCAGACCGATCAGCCCCCCGACCAATGTGCCATTGATGCGGATGTATTGCAGATCTGTGCCGATATTCAGCTCAAGCCGCTCAACCATCGTACGGTCATCCCAATCCTTGACCTGCTGGGCGATAAAATCTGCAATGGGCTCACGCCAGCGCGCCAGCGCACCAGGAATGGTTGCTTCGACCTGTTCGTTGATCCAGGCACGCATTGCCGGGTCTCTGCGCAGCCGAACTGCCAGCGTCGCCGTGAGCCCTTCCAGCTGCAGCCGTACCTTGGAATTCTCTTGCTGGATGTCCTGAGCCACCCAGTCCAGCACCCCCAGCCAAAGCGAATGCAACTGTGCGGCCAGCTCTGGCTGGACCAGGAGTTCATGCTGGGCTCGGGCCAGCCGTTGCTGCAACGCGGGATCATGCCGCAGCTGATTGGCCAGCTCGGCCAGCCAGCCATCCAGACGTTGGCGCAGTCGATGCTGGTGATCCGATCCGGCCGAACGCAATTCCCGCTGCACGCCATGCACCAGCTTCTCGGTGATGTAGCGCGCCGCCGCACGATCCAGGCTGACATAGCGCAGAATATTCATTTCAGCGGCCACCACGCCAACCAGCTGCTCCTGAATATCCGGGTCATCAAGCTGCCGATCCAGCTCACGCAGCACCTCTTCCAACAGGCGATGATGCCGCTTGCCGTAAGCCAGGCCATCAAGGAGTGATGCCAGCAGCGGGGAGAGATCCAGCTGCTGCAGCCGTTGCTGAACACTGTGACCAAAAAAAGCCATGACCCGACGATCATTGAGAGCCAGCAACAGCTGCCCCAGCAGGGTAAACAGCAACTCATTGAGCCACTGCTGCGCATGTGGCTTGGCCAGCCAGCGCATCATCTGGCTCGCCGGATTGAATTCGCGCACCGCGCTCAGCACGCGCTCGGTGGAAAGAAAATTGCTGGTGATGAACGTGCCCAGGCTTTCGGCGATGCGGCTCTTGTTGCGCGGAATAATCGCAGTATGGGCCAGCGGAATGCCCATGGGATGGCGAAAAAGTGCCACGACGGCAAACCAGTCTGCCAGAGCACCAATCATCGCGGCTTCGGCAAATGCCGCCACGTAGCCCCAGAGTGGATTACCCCCCCTGAGCGAAGCGGCAACCACAAACAGCACGGTTGCGGCAAGCAGCAAACCGAGTGCCAGCCGGCGCCCGCGCTGCAAGCGCCGCACTTTTAACTGCATGTCATCCAGATCTGCCTGATCGACCAACGCCACTCACCTCCTTGCGCCACTATAGCGAAGAACGCCGAGAAGCGAACTTGCCATTCGGCAAGCGTTGCCAATCCACCTTTCCGCGCCAGCAATCAGCCAAGAAGCATGCAGCACAGATAGGCAGACAACAAAAAAGGCCTTGGCGAAAATCGCTCAAGACCTTGATTTTGGTGGTGCCCGGGGTCGGACTCGAACCGACACGTATTTCTACGGGGGATTTTGAATCCCCTGCGTCTACCATTTCGCCACCCGGGCACGAAGAGCGGCATTATGCCTTGCCACTCCCCGGCTGACAAGCGCTTAAGTATCTCCGGCTTTTTTGAGCTGCAAGGCGCGCTCGTAGAGCAGGTTGCGGGGGGCGCTACTGATCTGTACGGCAAGCGCCACAGCCTGCTTGAGCGGCAGCTCGGCCAGCAGTGGCAACAGGAGCGAATCGTATTCGTCACCGGCGGCCTTGGGCTGCGCCGCAGCCGCATCAAGAACCAGAACACATTCGCCACGCTGCTGGTTACTGTCTGCGGCAACAAAGGCATGCAGCTCGGCCAGCGAACCGCGCCGGATCGTTTCAAAGGTTTTGGTCAGCTCACGGCAGAGTACCGCTTCGCGGGAAGGCCCCAGCACCTCGACCAGATCGGCCAGACATTCAAGAATGCGGTGCGGCGCCTCGTAGAATACGATCTGAAAGGGCAAGGCCTGCAGTTGAGCCAGCTCCGCTTTGCGCTGACCGCTTTTGGGTTGCAGAAATCCATAAAAGAGCGCGTGGGGCGCAGTAAATCCAGCAGCGCTGAGTGCGGTGGTCAGGGCAGATGCGCCGGGAATGGGCACTACGGGGACTCCGGCGGCATGGGCCGTCGCCACCAGCACCGCACCCGGATCGGAAATGGCCGGGGTGCCCGCATCAGACACCTGTGCGACCACTTCGCCGGCTTGCATGCGTGACACCAGTTTTTCAGCCATGCCCCGCTCATTATGCTCGCGCAGGCTGACCATTGGGGTGCTGATGCCATAGTGCTTGAGCAGCAAACCGGTGACCCGGGTATCCTCGGCGGCAATCACATCAGCCTGCCGCAACACATCCAGCGCACGCGAGGTGAAATCCCCACGATTCCCGATTGGCGTGGCAACCACATATAATGAGCACTTGCTCACCAGAAAAGTATCGTCATGCACGCCAGAAACCTCCTACTGCGCAGTCTGCGATTCACTGCGGCGGTACTATACGGTGCTGCAGCCATTACGGCTACCGCGGCAGACAAGGTCCAGGATGACGTCGCTGTCGCCCACCAGCCCGCAAGCATTGCGGTGCTGCTGCCGATCAAAAGCAAATCCCTGCGCCCTGCAGCCGAGCAGATTCGTGCAGGCATTGTGGCCGCCGAAAAAGCACACGGAAATGCTGACATTCCAACGATTAGACTCTATGACACCGGCGACGCAGAAACCGAAATACTGGCGCAGCTGGACAAAGCCAGAGCCGATGGGGCCCGCGCGATCATCGGACCATTAAGCAAATCCGCCGTAAATTATGTGGCCGATATGGCCGAACTGGATGTACCCATACTGGCGCTGAACAGCTTCGATGACACAACCCTGCCTCGCAAGGGTCTGTACAGCTTCAGCCTCTCGATCGAAGCGGAAGCCGCACAACTTGCCCGCACGATTCAGGAAGGCGGATTGAACAAACCCGTGCTGCTGCAAGGAGAAGGCTCTCTGGCTGCGCGTATGGTTCAAGGCTTCTCCAGCCACTGGACCCGTACCTCTGGCAATGCCCCCGAGGTCATTGATCTTGCCGAGCCGGCTGCAACACCTTCCGCGCTAGCCGAATTACTGGCAGCACGCGACTGTGATGCCGTCATACTGGCTACCACGGCCAAACAGGCCCGTCTGATCCGCCCGTACCTGGGCAATGACCGGCTTGTCTACGCGACCAGCCAGATCGATACCGGGACGCTGAAGGCATCGGTTGATCTAGCCGGCGTTCGCTTCCTCGACATGCCCTGGCTGGCCGCGCCAGAGCACGATGCCTTTATGGCCTACCAACGCAAACGCTCGCCATCCGCCGATCTGGAGCGACTGTATGCCCTGGGAATCGATGCCTGGCGCATTGCGGCTTCCCTCGCGACGCAGAGCGGAGAAAAGGAGTGGGAAGGTGTCAGCGGCTGGCTTAGTGTCGGGGACAATGGCCAGATCCAGCGTGAACTGGTCTTGCGCACCGTACCCGGAAGGCTACCGGCCAGCAAACCCGCCGACTCTAACCCCACACCGAGCGGGCAATGAACGAACGCGGCCGGCTGGCCGAGGCCATGGCCGCAAGCTATCTCGAAAGACAAGGCTTGCGGATTGTCGAGCGGAACTGGCAATGCCGCAGGGGCGAGATAGACCTGATTGCCCGTGAAGGGGAAACACTGGTATTTGTAGAAGTTCGCGCCCGCGCGTCGGCACGCTTTGGCGGTGCAGCAGCCAGCATCAGTCAGGCAAAACGCGCTAAACTCCTGATCGCCGCACAAACTTACCTGAGCAGTCTGCGTGTCACGCCAGCATGCCGCTTCGATGCCCTGTGCATCGAAGGCACGACAGTCAACTGGCTGAAGAACTGCCTGGACGCCACTGAAGGTTAACGAAGGAACAGCAATGGATTTGATCGCCCGCGTACAGCACCACTTTCTGGAAAGCATCAAGGTCAAGCAGACCGCCGCTGATGAACTCGCTCCGGCCATTGCCGCTGCAGCAGAGCTGATGGTGCAGACGCTGATCGCCGACGGCAAGATTCTGGCTTGCGGCAATGGCGGCTCGGCTGCCGATGCCCAACACTTTGCAGCTGAAATGGTGGGCCGCTTCGAGCGTGAGCGCCCGGGCCTCCCGGCCATCGCGCTGACCACCGATACGTCGGCACTCACTGCGATTGCCAACGACTATGACTTTGACTTGGTGTTTTCCAAGCAGGTTCATGCACTGGGGCGTCCGGGTGACATCCTGATTGCCATCTCCACTTCAGGCAACTCCGCCAATGTCATCGCGGCCATCCACGCCGCACATGAGCGCCAGATGCGCATCATCGCGCTGACCGGCAAGGGTGGCGGCCAGATCGCAGATCTTTTGACTGGCGACGATGTTCACATTTGTGCACCGACTCCGCGCACTGCTCGCACACAGGAAGTCCACATTACCGCGATTCATGCCATGTGTGATGCGGTCGACTTCATGCTGCTCGGGGGTGATCAGTAATGCTGAAACGCGCCCTGTTGCTTGCCGCAGCCGTCTCGTCCATCGGCCTGACTGCCTGCGTACCGCTACTGGTTGTCGGCGGCGTCGCCGTTGGCGCCTGGATCGGCTCCGACCCGCGCAAGACAGCGCTGATCGAAAAGGACACCAACAGTGGCGCAACCATCAGTGCCAAGATCATCGACACATGGAAAGAAAAGGCCCATGTGAACGTGACCGTCTATAACGGCGTGGCACTGCTGACCGGTGAAGTACCCGATAGCGAGGCACGACAAAAAATCGAGCAGATAAGCCGCGAAGATCAGCGCATCCGCCAGGTCATCAATGAAACGGTGATTGCTCCACCCTCATCTGCGGGCGAACGCCTCAACGACAGCCAACTCACCACGCGCGTCAAGACTGCAATCCTCACCGAAGGCGGAGATGCTCAGAGTGTGCACATTCTGGTCGTGACCGAGCGCAAGGTGGTGTACCTGATGGGGCTATCCACTCCTGAACTGGCCAACAAGGCGGCCATCAGTGCCAGCAAGGTGGGCGGCGTACAGCAAGTGGTGAAGCTGGTAGAGTATCGTCCACCGGCACCAAACTAATACCCGCATCTGTATTGCACCAGCGCCCCAGTAATATCTAACCTTCGGGGATATACCCATGAAAAACGGACTACAGCGTAGTCCGTTTTTGTTTCAGCACATCCCTGCTCAGAGTTTGACCGGCTTGGTATGCCAGATCCGCTCGGCATACTCGGCGATGGTCCGATCCGACGAGAACTTGCCCATGCCCGCCACATTCAGAATGGCGCGTCGCGCCCACTCATCGGGACGGGCATACAGATCATCCACCTTGTCCTGCGCATCAATGTAGCTCTGGTAGTCTGCCAGCAGCTGGTAGTGATCGCCCCAGTTCACCAGCACATCGTAGAGGAAGCGGTAACGCTCCGGCTCTTGCGGGCAGAAGAAGCCACTGGCGAGCTGATTGAGGACCTCGCGCAACTCACGATTGCCTTCGTAGATCTCGCGCGGGTTGTAGCCGTTCTTGCGACGAGTTTCCACCTCATCGGCCGTCTGACCGAAGATAAAGATGTTATCCGGACCAACTGCTTCGCGGATTTCCACGTTGGCACCATCCAGCGTACCGATAGTCAGTGCACCGTTGAGCGCAAACTTCATATTGCCGGTGCCCGATGCTTCGGTGCCGGCGGTGGAAATCTGCTCGGACAGATCGGCTGCCGGAATGATGATTTCGGCAAGGCTGACACTGTAATTCGGTATGAACACCACCTTGAGCTTGTCGCCAACACGAGGGTCGTTGTTGATTTTCACACCGACATCGTTGATCAGCTGGATAATCAGCTTGGCAGTCTTATACGCAGACGCGGCCTTGCCGGCGAAGATCACCACACGCGGCTGGAAGGCTTTTTCCGGATGCTTGATGATCCGGTTGTAACGCGTAATCACGTGCAGCACATTGAGTAGCTGCCGCTTGTATTCGTGAATGCGCTTCACCTGCACATCGAACAGTGCATCCGGATTGATGTAGCCGCCCAGTGTGCGCGCGACATACTTCGCCAGCCGCTCCTTGTTGGCATGCTTGGCGTCGCGGAAATGCTGGATGAATTGCGGGAAATCGACCTTGTCGCGCAACTCCGCCAGCTCATCCAGCCTCACACGCCAGGTTTTGCCAATCGCGTCGTCAATCAGCCGGGACAGCGGCTCATTGGCCAGCGCCAGCCAGCGGCGTGGTGTAATTCCATTGGTCACATTGGTGAAGCGCTCGGGGAAGATCCGCGCAAAATCGGCAAAGATCGAGGTTTTCATGAGTTCCGAGTGCAGCTCGGAAACACCATTGACCGTATGGCTGGCAACGACGGCAAGATAACCCATGCGTACCTTGCGCTCCCCTCCCTCTTCGATCAATGAAACGCGGCGCAGCAGATCGGGATCATTCGGGAAGCGTGCGGCCACATCCTTCAGGAAACGGTCGTTGATGTCGAAGATGATCCGCAGGTGACGCGGCAACAGGCGCCCCAGCATGTCAACCGGCCAGCACTCCAGCGCCTCGCTCATCAGCGTGTGATTGGTGTAGCTGAAGATCTTGCCGGTGTATTCCCATGCGGTATCCCAGTCCAGCTGGTATTCGTCATGCAGCAGGCGCATCAGTTCGGGAACAGCCAATACCGGGTGCGTATCGTTGAGATGGATGGCGATCTTGTTCGGCAGCTCATCCAGTGACTCGTGAGTCAGGCGATAGCGGTGCAGAATGTCCTGCAGGCTGGCCGAGCAGAAGAAATATTCCTGCCGCAGGCGCAGCTCCTTGCCCGAGTAGGTCGAGTCATCCGGATACAGCACGCGCGACACATTTTCCGAGACGTTTTTCTCGGCCACGGCGGAGAAGTAATCGCCCTCGTTGAACTTGGAGAGATTGATTTCGCGCGTTGAGCGGGCTGTCCACAGGCGCAACGTGTTGGTGGCAGTGGTGTCATAGCCCGGAATGATGATGTCGTGAGCTACCGCGAGCACATCATGCTGGGTATCCACCCAGCGTACTTTCTCGCCATCGAGCTCGAGGCGGCCACCAAAGCAGACACGGTAACAAACCTCGTCGCGCGGAAAATCAAGGATATTGACCGAGCCCAGCCAGGTATCCGGAGCCTCGACCTGACGGCCTTCGATGATGCGCTGCTTGAACATCCCGAACTGGTAGCGGATGCCGTAGCCCATGCCCGGAATGCCCAGAGTGGCCATCGAATCCAGGAAGCAGGCGGCAAGACGACCAAGACCACCATTACCCAAAGCAGCATCCGATTCTTCCTTCAGCAGGTCTTCGAGACTGACCCCCATCTCGTCGAGTGCCTGCCGGACTTCATCCTGCAGGTTCAGCGCAATCAGCGCATTGCCGAAAGCACGACCGATCAGAAACTCCATCGAGAGGTAATAAACCCGCTTCACATCCTGCGAATACTGTGCGCGGGTGGTTTCCATCCAGCGCTCTACCATGCGATCGCGCACCGCCAGAAACACTGCATCCATCCAGTCCTTGTCGTTGGCTGCGTAAGGATCCTTGCCAATGGAAAACATCAGCTTGTTGGAAATGGCTCGCTTGAGCGATTCGACATCGTTGTTTTCAGCCGGCGAATCATAGGTAAACGGAATGCTCATGCATTCTCCTTAGGCAGTCATCAGTTGTTGATAGAGCGTGACATAGTGCGAGGCCGACTCCTGCCAGCCCACGCTTTGCAGCATGGCGCGCTTGCGCACGTTTTTCCATTCACGGGTACGCTCCCACAGTGCGAATGTGCGGCGCACGGCGGCCAGACAATCCGGCACATCCAGGTCGCGGAATACGAACCCCGTGGCACAATCGTCCGCCAGATTCTCCAGCGAGCAATCACTGACCGTGTCAGCAAGGCCACCCACGCGCCGCACGAGAGGCAGCGTTCCGTACTTCAAACCGTAGAGTTGGGTCAGCCCGCAGGGCTCGAAGCGGCTCGGCACCATGATCACATCACCAGCGGCAATCAAGCGGTGCGAGAAGGCCTCGTCATACCCCAATTTCACAGCCAGCTGGCGCGGATGCTGATGCGCAAGCTGGCGGAAGGCCTCCTCCAGCCAGGCATCACCACTGCCCAGCAAGGCAAACTGCCCACCACGGGCCAGCAGCTCCGGCAGCACCTCCAGCAGCAAGGGCAGCCCCTTCTGATCAGTCAGTCGCGACACCACGACAAACAGCGGTTTGGCATCCTGCACGTCCAGCCCCAGCTCGTGCTGCAATGCGGCCTTGCATTTGCCCTTGCCAGTCATCTTGTCGGCGCTGTAGGTCGCTGGCAGCAGGTCATCGGAAGCCGGATTCCATACTGCCTCATCGACACCATTGAGAATGCCGGAAAGTTGAGAGCGACGCGCCTGCAACAGTCCTTCCAGCCCGCAGCCCTGCTCGGCAGTCGTGATCTCACGCGCATAGCTCGGACTTACGGTGGTGATGTGGTCGGCATAAAACAGCCCAGCTTTGAGGAACGACACATTCCCGTGGAACTCGACCCCTTCACGATCGAAGAATGAGGGAGGCAAACCCAGTGCATCGAAGCATTCACGCCCGAACACCCCCTGATAAGCGAGGTTATGCACCGTGATCACCGACTTTGCCGGGCGGCCGCTAGCAGCCAGATAAGCCGGCGCCAGTGCGGCATGCCAGTCATGGGCATGCACGACGACCGGTGACCAGTATGCATCCATGCCCTGTGCCAGTTGAGCAGCAACCCAGCCCAGCAGGGCAAAGCGCAGATGGTTGTCACCATAGCCGCGCTGTTCGGCATCATGATAGGGATTTCCCGGCCGGTCGTAATACGCTGGGGCATCAATCAGGTACACCGCCACGCCATCGGCTGTTCGACCAAACAGCAGCTTCCCCGCCCCCATCGGCGCGGCAAACGTGGCTACTTCGCCCTCGATGCTCACACCGGCACGGATGGCCGGAAAGGCCGGCAAGAGCACCCGGACATCAACGCCTAATGGGGCCAATGCCAGTGGCAGAGCGCCAGCGACATCGGCCAGCCCACCGGTCTTCAGCAGCGGAAAGAGTTCGGCAGCTACATGCAGAATTCGCATTCAGTGATTCCAGTCATCCAGAACAATGCCGTGCAGTCTGGTTGCCCGATATGACAACCCGATTGCACAGCAGCAACATCACACAGTTTTGCGACACGACTTACAGTTTTGCAAGCATGTCGCGCGTCACCAGCACCACACCATTCTCGGTGCGGTAGAAGCGGCGGGCATCTTCTTCGGCGTTTTCACCAATCACCATGCCATCCGGAATTTCGCAGCTGCGGTCGATCACCACGCGGCGCAGACGGCAGGAACGGCCGATGGTGACATCCGGCAAAATCACCGCCGAATCGATGGTGCAGAAGGAATGCACGCGCACCTTCGAGAACAGCACGGAATTAAGCACCAGCGAGCCGGAGACGATGCAGCCACCGGACACCAGCGAATTGAGCGTCATGCCGTGGCTGCCGTTGCGATCCTGCACGAACTTGGCCGGCGGTAGCTGCTCCTGATAGGAGTGGATCGGCCAGTCGCGGTCATACATGTCCAGCTCGGGGGTCACGGATGCCAGATCGAGGTTGGCGGCATGATAGGCATCCACGGTCCCCACATCGCGCCAGTACGGCTCGCCGGATTCATCGCTCTGCACGCAGGACAGGCCAAAGGGATGCGCAAAGGCAGCGCCCTGACTAACTGCTTTCGGAATCAGATCCTTGCCGAAGTCGTGGCTGGAATCGGGATTGCGGATGTCTTCTTCCAGCAGCTGGGCCAGATAGTCGGTGTTGAAGATGTAGATCCCCATCGACGCCAGCGAGACATCGTCCTTGCCCGGCATCGCCGGCGGATTGGCCGGTTTTTCGACAAACGCGGTAATCTGGCGGTCTTCGTTCACCGCCATCACCCCAAAGGCGCTGGCTTCGTTGCGCGGTACTTCAATGCACGCCACCGTACACTTGCCGCCCTTCTCCACGTGATCCAATAGCATGCGCGAGTAATCCATCTTGTAAATGTGATCGCCCGCCAGAATCACCACATACTCGGATTTGTAGGTCCGCACGATGTCCAGATTCTGATACACCGCATCGGCCGTGCCGCGATACCAGTGTTCCTCATCCACGCGCTGCTGGGCCGGCAACAGGTCGACAAATTCATTGAGCTCGCCGCGCAGGAACGACCAGCCGCGCTGCAAATGGCGCAGCAGCGAGTGCGACTTGTACTGCGTGATAACACCGATGCGGCGAATGCCGGAGTTCAGGCAATTCGACAGTGCAAAATCGATGATGCGGAATTTGCCGCCGAAATACACCGCCGGCTTGGCGCGATGATCCGTCAGCGCCTTCAGGCGCGAGCCACGGCCACCGGCCAGCACCAGTGCCACGGATTTATTGGGTAGCTGGCGCGCCAGCGTGATCTTGTCCAGGGTTTGCGTCGTCATAGTGTTTGTTCTCCCTAACTCATCCTCGGTGGGCAAAGCCCGCTTGGTCACAGTGCGAGTGTGACGGCACGCCAGCCATTTATACATTTGCATGTATACGGCTGGCGCCTTTTATTTTATTGATTTACAAATATATACCCATCAATCAGGTCACCACAGTCGGCTGAAGCCGGCCGGTGCGCTCAGCGATCTGCGCAAGCTCCCTGGAAATCGTGATCAGCGCCGCCAGCGCCGACTGGGTATCCTCGCCGTGCCCTGCGGTATCGGCCACATAGCGCTCCAGATACACGCGCAGCGTGGCCCCTTCGGTGCCGGTACCGGACAGGCGATACACCACGCGGCTGCCGTCTTCGAACAGCACACGGATGCCCTGCTTTTCCGACACCGAGCCATCAATCGGATCGGTGTAGGCGAAATCATCGGCCAGCTTCACCGTCAGACCGTGCAGCTTCTGGCCAGCCAGTCCGCCAAGCAGGCCACGCAGGTGTTCCATCAATCCATTGGCCGCATCGGTATCCAGCCCCTCGAAATCGTGGCGCGAATAGAAGTGCCGCCCGAATCGTGCCCAGTGCGCACTGACCAGTTCGGTCACGCTCTTGCCCGTGGCGGCCAGCAGGTTCAGCCAGAACAGCACGGCCCAGACGCCGTCCTTCTCGCGCACATGGTTGGAGCTGGTGCCATACGACTCTTCGCCGCACAGCGTGGCGCGGTTGGCATCCAGCAGATTGCCGAAGAATTTCCAGCCGGTCGGCGTCTCGAAGCTTTCGATACCCAGCGCCTTCGCCACCACATCAACCGCCTGCGAAGTCGGCATCGAGCGAGCCACGCCGGCCAGGCCATCCTTGTAGCCCGGGATCAGCGTGGCGTTGGCGGCCATGATGGCCAGCGAATCGGACGGGGTAACGGCCAGCTTCTTGCCGACGATCATGTTGCGGTCGGCGTCGCCGTCGCTGGCGGCGCCCAGATCGGGCGCATCGGCGGCAAACATCGCCTCCATCAGCTCATGCGCATGCGCCGGATTCGGATCGGGATGATGGCCGCCAAAGTCTTCCAGCGGCTCGCCGTTGACCACCGTACCCGCCGGCGCGCCGAGCACGCCTTCGATGATGTGCTTGGCATACGGGCCGGATACGGCCGAGAGGCTATCGAAACGCATGGTGTGACCGGCCGCGAACCAGGCGCGGATCGCGGCGAAATCGAACAGGCTGGCCATCAGCTCGCTGTAGTCGAGTACGGAGTCGAGCACCACGACCTGCATGCCGGCCAGCTCGCCCTCGCCCAGCGTATCCAGGTTGTAGTCGGCGGCATCAGCAAGCTGGTATTCGGTAATGGTTTGCGTGCGCGCGTAAATCGCTTCAGTCACTGCTTCTGGTGCCGGGCCGCCGTTGCTGATGTTGTACTTGATGCCGAAATCGCCATCCGGGCCACCCGGATTGTGCGAGGCCGACAGCACGATACCGCCGACCGCGCCGTATTTGCGGATCACGCAGCTGGCTGCAGGTGTGGAGAGAATCCCGCCCTTGCCCACCAGCACCTTGGCCACGCCGTTGGCGGCGGCCATTTTCAGGATGGTCTGGATCGCCGTGCGGTTGTAATAGCGGCCGTCACCGCCGACAACCAGCACGCCGCCATTGAGTTCCGGCACCGAATCAAAAATCGCCTGGACGAAGTTTTCCAGATAGTGCGGCTGCTGGAAGACGGTCACTTTCTTGCGCAAACCCGAAGTCCCGGGGCGCTGGCCGGCAAAGGCCGTGGTGGCAATGGTCTTGCTCATGCGTTCATTCCTGTCCATCAAATCGGGTTAATACGGTCACGCTGCGCGCGGCGACGCGGCAGTCGTGCAGTTTGTGTGAAGTCTGGGCATCGCCAGTACTGGCCAGCCTCAGCTGCCAGCTGCCCGCCGGCAAATGAAAATGCAACTGGTGCGCCGAGGCATTGAGCAGGATCAGCAAGTCACCCGCCAGCAGAATCATCAGCGCACGACCTGCGGCATCGTCCCAGTCGTGCGGGTGCAGCGCATCACCAGATGGGTTGAGCCATTGCACATCGGCAGTCGCTCCGGCCTCGGCGCCACGCCACCAGTGCGCAGCAGTCAGTGCCGGGCAGCTTTTGCGAATGGCGATCAGTTCCGCAACGTAATCGGCCAGCCCCGACTGGGCGTTCTGCCAGTCCAGCCAGGTGATGTCGTTGTCCTGGCAATAGGCGTTGTTGTTGCCCTGCTGGCTGTGCCCCAGCTCGTCGCCAGCCAGCAGCATCGGTGTGCCCTGTGACAGCAGCAGCGTCGCCAGCAAAGCCTTCTGCGCGCGTTCGCGCAGGGTGTTGATGCCGGCGTCATCGCTCGGGCCTTCCGCGCCGCAATTCCACGACAGATTGTGCGAATGGCCGTCGCGGTTGTGTTCCTTGTTGGCGAGGTTGTGTTTGTGGTTGTAGCTGACTATGTCGCGCAGGGTGAAGCCGTCGTGCGCGGTCAGGAAATTCACGCTGGCCTGCGGTGCGCGTCCGGCATGCTGGAAACGGTCGCTCGATGCCGCAAAGCGGCGTGCGAACAGGGCGCGATTCACGCCGTCGTGCAGCCAGAATTGGCGCATGGCGTCGCGGTACTGATCGTTCCACTCGCCCCAGCCTGCAGGAAACTGGCCGAGCTGGTAACCGCCCGGGCCGATGTCCCACGGCTCGGCGATCAGCTTGACCCGGGTCAGCAGCGGATCCTGCTGCATCGCCACCAGCAAGGGCGCAAGCGCGCTGAAGCCGCCGTTGACACGCCCCAGAATCGGCGCGAGGTCGAAGCGGAAGCCATCAACATGGCATTCGCCTACCCAGTAGCGCAGCGCATCCATCACCAGCTGCACCACGCGCGGGTGCGACAGGTTCAACACATTGCCGCAGCCGGTCCAGTTCTCATACTCGCCATGCCCGTTGAGCACGTAATAGGCAGCGTTATCGATGCCGCGATAGCCCAGCACCGGCCCCGGCGCATCCAGCTCTGCCGTGTGGTTGAACACCACATCGAGTATTACCTCGATGCCGGCGGCGTGCAGCGCCTTTACCGCGTCGCGGAATTCCGACAGCGGCGTGGTACCGGCCCGGCCCGACCAGTAGCGCGATGCCGGTGCAAACCAGGCCAGCGGGTTGTAACCCCAGTAGTTTTTCAGACCGAGATCGATGAGCCGCGGCTCATCCAGAAAGTACTGCACCGGCAGCAGCTCGATGGCGGTGACGCCAAGCATTTGCAGGTGCGCGATGATCGCCGGGTGCGCCAGCGCCGCGTAGCTGCCGCGCAGCTCGGCCGGAATCTCCGGATGCCGCATGGTCAGCCCGCGCACATGCGCTTCGTAGATCACCGTCTCGCCCCAGGGCGTGCACGGCGGCGCATCGTCGCCCCAGTCATACGTTTCGGCAGTGACGCGCGCCAGCAGCGGCGTCTTGCCGAATTCGCCGACAACTTCGCGGGCATACGGGTCGAGCAGCAGCAGCTCGGGATTGTGGCGCAGGCCGCGCTCGGGCGCCCACTCGCCACTTACTCTATAGCCGTATACAGCCCCAGCCTTTACATCATCGATCCTACCAAACCATACCCCGTTCTCACACTGGGTCAGTGTGTAGCGGGCCCGTTCCTGCGCACCACTCGTATCGAACAGGCACAAGGTTACGCCGCTGGCCGCGCCGGCATAGAGCGCGAAATTCACCCCGCGCTCGTCCAGCGTCGCGCCCAGCGGATACGGCAGCCCGGTTGATAGGCTCACAGCCTGATCAGCCATCGTCACGCGCCAGATAAATGACCGAGAGCGGCGGCAAGGTCAGCGTGATCGACTGCGCGTGGCCATGCAGCGGATGCGCTTCACTGGCCACACCGCCATTGCCGGTATTGCTGCCGGCATAGAAGGTCGAATCGGTATTGAGAATCTCGCGGTAATGCCCCGCATCGGGAACGCCGATGCGATAGCCATGACGCGGCACCGGCGTGAAGTTGCACACCACGATCACCGGACGACCATTGTCCGCATAGCGCACAAACGCCAACGTCGAATGCTCGGCATCATCCGCCACCAGCCACTGGAAGCCGCGCGGGTCGAAATCGATCTCGTGCAGCGCCGGCTCTGCCTTGTAAGCCCGGTTCAAATCACGCACCAGCGCCTGCACGCCGGCGTGCCACGGGCCCTCGGCAAGCAGATGCCAGTCGAGGCTGCTGTCATGATTCCACTCGCGCCCCTGCCCGAATTCGCCGCCCATGAACACCAGCTTCTTGCCCGGATGCGCCCACATGAAGGCGTAGTAGGCTCGCAGATTGGCAAACTGCTGCCAGCAGTCGCCCGGCATCTTGCCAAGCAACGAGCCCTTGCCGTGCACCACTTCATCATGCGACAGCGGCAGCACGAAGTTTTCCGTAAAGGCGTACAAGAGCCCGAAGGTCAGCTGGTTGTGATGATGCTTGCGGTGAATCGGCTCTTTCTGGAAATAGCTGAGCGTGTCGTGCATCCAGCCCATATTCCACTTGTAGTGGAAACCCAAGCCGCCCATTTCCGGCGGCCGGCTCACGGCCGGAAACGCCGTCGATTCTTCAGCCATCGTCATCGCCTCGGGGCGCTCGGTGCCAACGGTCGCATTCATCCGGCGCATGAAATCGATGGCTTCCAGATTCTCGCGGCCGCCAAACTGGTTCGGCACCCACTCGCCTTCGCGGCGGGAATAGTCGCGGTACAGCATGGACGCCACCGCGTCGACGCGCAGGCCATCGATGCCAAAGCGCTCGACCCAGTACAGTGCATTGCCGATCAGATAGTTGCGCACTTCGTTGCGACCGAAGTTGTAGATCAGCGTGTTCCAGTCCTGATGGAAACCTTCCTTCGGATCGGCGTGCTCGTAGATGTGCGTGCCATCAAACGTCGCCAGGCCATGATCATCGGTCGGGAAGTGGCCAGGCACCCAGTCCAGCAATACACCGACGCCAGCCGCATGCGCCGCCTCGACGAAATAGCGAAAATCTTCCGGGGTACCGAAGCGTGAAGTCGGCGAATAAAGGCCTAGCGGCTGATACCCCCAGGACCCATCAAACGGATGCTCGTTGATCGGCAGCAGCTCGATATGGGTGAAGCCCAGATCGGCCACATAGGGCACCAGCTGCTCGGCGAGTTCGCGGTAGGTCAGCCAGCGATTGCCCTCTTCCGGCACGCGGCGCCAGGAGCCCAGATGCACCTCGTAAATCGACACTGGCGCATTGAAGCGGTTGGCGCTGCGGCGCGCTTCACTGGGCTCGACCCAAGATGGCAGAAAGGCGATTTTCGATGCGGTGCTCGGGCGCAACTCGGACGCGAAGCCATAGGGATCCGACTTCAGGCGGATCTGGCCGTTGGCATCCAGAATTTCGTATTTGTAATTGCTGCCAGCCGGAATATTGGGCAGGAAGATTTCCCACACCCCGCAGCCCAGATGCTTGCGCATCGGATGGCGGCGGCCGTCCCAGCCGTTGAAGTCGCCGACCACCGACACGCGCCGGGCATTCGGCGCCCACACGGCAAACGCCACGCCGCCCACCTCTTCCATCGTGCGCGGATGGGTACCCAGGCGCTCGTAGGGGCGCAAGTGCGTCCCTTCAGCCAGCAGCCAGACGTCCTGTTCGCCCAGCGTCGGGGCAAAGCGGTACGGGTCTTCCAGATCGAATTCGTGTTCGCCCCAGCGTACCAGCAGCCGATAAGCAAAAGGATTCTTGCGGCGCGGTACGCTGCCGGCAAAAAAACCGCGATCATCAAAACGGGTCAGCTCGACCAGCTTGCGGCCGGTTTTGGCATCCAGAACGCTGACCTGATCGGCACCAGGCAGCCAGGCCCGCACCTGCAGGCCGACGGTGGTGGAGTGCATGCCCAACAGGGCAAAGGGATTGTCATGCGTGCCGCTGCAGATGGCCTCGATTGCGGAGGCGTCAAGGGCTGCGGCTTCGATTTCTGCGCACGGGAGGGTCAGCATGTAAATCCTCGCTGGTCATTGTTTTTATTGGCGCCCGACGCTGTCAATTGTCAGCTGATACACCAGATTCGTAAGCCTGCACTTCCAGGGCGGAAATGCTTGCGCTTGCAGCAAAAATGCCACATAACGGGCGATGCAGGCCAGCTTTGCGGCAGCGCAGCAGCACAATATGCGACAGCGGCAGCTTGCTTACCAGCTAGTTTACCGAAATATTACTTACCAAATTATTACACTTTGTCATATAGGTGCGCACAATGACGTTCAGCCGAGCATCCGGCCTGCTAGCCCACATCACCTCGCTACCTTCGCCTTACGGCATCGGCGACCTTGGTCCGGCAGCCTGCCGCTTCGCCGATTTTCTGCAGTCCGCTGGCCAGACGCTGTGGCAGGTTCTGCCGCTGGGCGTGACCAGCTATGGCGATTCGCCCTACCAGTCGTTTTCCACCTTTGCCGGCAACCACTACCTGATCAGCCCCGAGCTCTTGATCGCCGACGGCCTGCTCACTGACGCCGATATCCCGGCACTCGCCTTTGATGCCCAGCGCGTCGATTTCGGCAGCGTCATCCCGTGGAAAATGACCGTGCTGCGTGCGGCATGGCGCAACTATCAGGCCAGCCCGCCTGCCGCCTTGAAAAAGGAGTTCGCAACCTTCTGCAAGCAACACGCCTGGCTGGATGACTTTGCGCTGTTTGTCGCCTGCAAATTCCACTTCATCGCCGCGCGGCAGAATGACTATGAAACGCCCGAATACCAGAGCTACTACCAGCGCCTGGCCGGGCGATTGAGCGACAACCAGATCAAGGACTGCTACTACGGCGCGGTGTGGAATTCCTGGCCCGCCGAGCTGGCCGCACGCAATCCCAAGGCATTGAGCCACTGGCGCAAGACGCTGGCCGATGACGTGACTTTTTATCAGTTCCTGCAGTTCCTGTTCTTCCGCCAGTGGGGGCAACTCAAGACCTACGCCAATGAGCGCGGAATCCGGCTGATTGGAGATATTCCGATTTTCGTCGCCTTCGATTCGGCTGACGTGTGGGCAAACCAATCCCTCTTCTGCCTCGATGCCGCCGGCGACCCGAATGAAGTCGCCGGCGTACCGCCCGATTATTTTTCCGCCACCGGCCAGCTGTGGGGCAACCCGCTGTACGACTGGGCCAAACACCAGGAGCAGGACTTTGCCTGGTGGATAGACCGCATCGCCGCACTGCTCGCCACCACCGACATCGTGCGCATCGACCACTTCCGCGCCTTTGCAGCTTACTGGGCGGTGCCGTTCGGCGAAGCCACGGCGGTGAACGGCCAGTGGAAAAAGTCGCCGGGCAAGGCGCTGTTCGCCGCCATCGAAAAGGCGCTGGGCAAAAACCTGCCCATCATCGCCGAAGACCTCGGCATCATCACGCCGGACGTCACCGCCTTGCGCGAAAAGCTGGGTCTGCCCGGCATGAAGGTGCTGCAGTTTGCGTTTGATGCCGACGCGGCCAGCGACCATCTGCCGCACAACTATCCGGATAGCCGCACAGTGGTCTACACCGGCACGCACGACAATGACACCACGCTGGGCTGGTATGGCGCGGCCAATGACAAGGCACGCGACTATTTCCGCCGCTATCTGAACACCTCGGGCGAAGCCGCAGGGTGGGACCTGATCCGGCTGGCCTGGTCGACGAATGCCGTTTTCGCCATCGCCCCGGTACAGGACGTGCTGGGTGCCGGAGCACAAGCGCGCATGAACACCCCTGGCACGGCCAGCGGCAACTGGCAGTACCGCTTCAGCGCCGACGCGCTCAACAGCGGGCAAGCCGAGGGACTGAAGTACCTGAGCCAGCTGTACGGGCGCAATGGGCTGAGTACCTCGGCACCATAAAGCCAATACGTATACGAATAGACGCAAAACAGGAAAACGGATACACCTATATACCCAACACTGTATTTAGCGCAAAAGCCTGGAGCCTCCCTGACTGCAACACCGTCACGCGTGCTCCGGGAAGGATAACCTGATGATGACCACAGACAAACCCGCCTTGCCTCCAGCCACGCCCGGCGCCGCAAATCCGGCAGGCATACTAATCGGCCCCAACTGGTTTGCATCGGTGATGGGCACCGGCATCCTGGCGATAGCCGGAAAACTGCAGCCCATCCGCTTCCCCGGGCTTGAGCTGATCATCACCAGCGCCTGGCTGGCAGCAACGCTACTGCTGATCGTGCTGCTGATCGCAGCGACCTGGAACTGGTGCAGCCGCCCAGCGGCTCTGAACGCCCTGCTCGATGACCCGGTCGGCATCCAGTTTTTCGGGGCGCCTCCGATGGCCATTCTCACCGTGGGAACAGCCACGATGCTGGTCGGGCCCCAGCACATCGGCCTTGAACTGGCGATGTTCATCAAGATCGGCTGCTGGCTGACCGGAACCATACTGGGCTTCGCCTGCGCGGTGCTGGTCACCTTCCGCCTGTTTACCCGCCTGCAGGTCAAGCATGACTCCGCCTTCGGTGGCTGGCTGATGCCCGTCGTGCCTCCCATGGTTTCGGCGGCGGCGGCAGCGCAACTCATTCCATACATTGAAGATGCCCTCTGGCGGCATAGCTTGCTGGTCATCAGCTATTCGCTCTTCGGCATGAGCCTGATTGCCTCCTTGGTCATCATTTCACTGATCTGGAGCCGGCTAGCCCATTATGGCTCCTCGGGCGGCGTGCGCGTCCCGACCCTGTGGATCGTGCTGGGGCCGGTTGGCCAATCGATTACGGCAGCAGGCGGGCTGGGGATCGCGGCTGTGGCCTATGATGGCGCAACCCTGCCCTTTGCGGAGGGCTTGCTGAACATCGGATTGTTCTACGGGCTGGTGATGTGGGGGTTCATGTGGCTGTGGATGGCCCTCGCCATCCTGCTCACCTGGCGGGCAATCCGCCGCCAGATGGGATTTGCCCTGACCTGGTGGTCCTTCACCTTTCCGGTCGGCACCTGTGTCACCGGAACCTGCGTTTTGTCGATCATGCTGAAACTGCCGCTGTTTCGCTGGATCGCCCTGTTGCTGTATGCCGTGCTGCTGTGCGCGTGGCTGCTGGTGTTTGCCCAGACACTGAGGGGCGTGATTTCGGGAAAACTGCTGCGCCCGCCTTTGATTAGTCCACATCCTGTAGCACGGAAGGAATAATCAGCCGCATCTGGCAATGGGCTGGATTGAGGACAAAGCGTACACGATCAAAAACAGTCGCTCTGCGCGCCTTGAAACTTACAAACATAACAAAAAGCCAAATACCAAAGACAGCAATTGCCAGAATTTTACAATCAAGTGCACGAGCTGCTTGAATATGGCCCTTAGACTTGACCTACCTCGTCAAGGAGAACCCGGCTCATGAGCGACAGAGCCGCTTGCCTCCCTTCATCTCTAGCCTGTTATGACAAGCTCTGGGCAAGGCTGTGGTGGCACCTCCCGCTAAACATCCTGTGCCTTGCCCTTGGAGTAGCAATCGCGCTGATAGCCCCCCAACTAGCCGCCGATACTCCGCAACCAGCAATCTGGATTTTTGTGCTGCTATTTGGCGGATTAGGTGCTGCCGGACTTTGGGTGAGCCTAAAAACCTGGCGGAACAGGCATCAGCCACGACTAGCCGCCGACGAGCACAGCATATTCCTTGCCAAACTCGGTCACCGCCTGCCCTGGACGGTGGTGGAGGAGATTGATGCCAAGGAATTCGATGTCAACGGGATCATGCAGCTGCAACTAGTCATTACTCTTACAGCGGAGACGGCCGCGCCCCGCCTGCCGCGTTTCCTTGGCAGCTGCACCTACAAGCGCTCAAAACATCAGGTCAGATTCGGCAGCACCGGTTTTCGCAACCTGTCCAACCGCGGCGCGGTCAGCATGCTGGCGCACCTTTGGCTGAACGTACAAGAATGCATGCCTTGAACCGCAACGCCGTGAATTCGAACACATCAGACATGCTTTTCCGTAGCTGGCGCGGCTGGTCCTGGCTGCTGGGCGCCGCTTCGCTGATTGTTCCCATCCTGCTTTATGCATTGCAGGAGCAAGCGTTTCGGGAGGGGGGCGCGTACCGCAGGCGAAACCGGCCCCGTTTGCGGAATGCCACTGCTGGGCGCGATGCTGCTGTCAGTACTTGCAGGAATCGTCCTTTCCGCCATGGCGCTGTTTGCCGGCTGGAAGAGCTACCGGCAGCTCGACGTGCCGCGTGAGCCTGCGCGCCTGATCGAGGTCCTGGCCTGTGGCTCCCTGCTGGTCCTGGCCTGGATAAGCATGGCGCTACTCTTGCTCGCCGCACTGTTCTGACACCGCCCCCACCGCGGAAAGAGTGAAGTGCACCACTGATAGCGGGAAGGTATCGACACATAACCCATGAAAAACAAGCCTTCCGTTAATATACCCGACACCCGACCCTTGCAAA
Organism: Chitinilyticum piscinae; assembly: GCF_015223195.1. GTDB lineage: Bacteria > Pseudomonadota > Gammaproteobacteria > Burkholderiales > Chitinibacteraceae > Chitinilyticum > Chitinilyticum piscinae. Next base: position 34,336 of record NZ_JADFUA010000008.1, read on the forward strand.
CGCTCATCATGCCACTTCGCCATTTCTGCATTACGACACTGTTTCTGCTTGGCTGCTCCCAAGCGGCCACACTGGAGCAACTGTTTGAACAGAAGCAATTTGCCGAATTCCAGCCCAAAGCCCTGGCAGCGGCAGAGCAAGGCGATGCGCAAGCGCTGTTTCTGCAGGGCAAGGCACACCATCTGCACCTGATCAAAACACCGGATGCAGCCGATTACGACGAAGCAGAAGAGCTGGAGCTGGCGCATCGCTATTACGAGCAAGCGCGCGCCAAGGGCTCCGCGCGCGCCAGCCACAATCTGGGCCTTTTGCTCATCGAGCAGGGCGACAAACCCGCGGGCATAGCCCTGCTGGAAGAAGCACTGGCACGCGGCATGAAAGTACCGACACTGCAGGTACTGGCCCGCGCAGTCAGTCCCGATGCCCCGCTGTATCTGGTCGATGCGGACACCATCCGCGCCCATAGCCAATCCGGTGACTACTTCGCAGCGGCACTGGCAGCGCAGCCAGACGTACTCACACTGGAACAGGAAGCGGCTGGGCAATACCTGCGGGCCTACCTGTATTACCTGAAGGCCCGCACGGATGTGCAGGAAGAATTTGATCAGGCCGCGCTGCGCCAGCGCGTCATCAGCTGGCTGAGCAAGGGCCAGCAGCGCAATAACCCTGCAGCCTGGGCCAATTACGGCATTCTACTGATGGAAGAAGCCAATGCCGCCAGCGGCCGCTCACAAGCTGCCGACTATGCACAGGCTCGTGCCGCGCTGGAACGCGGGGCAGCACTGAATAATCCGGTTGCGCATTTCCAGCTGGCTGAGTTGGCCTATGCCGGACGAGGCCTGCCACAGCGCGATTTCGGGCAGGCATTACAACATTACGAAGCCGCAGCACTGCTGGGACTGAAAGTCGCGGTTGAACCCGCGCGCCAGCAACTGCTGCAAGCGCTAGCCGGCGAAACGGATCTGGCCAAGCTGGAGACGGGAAAGCAAAGGTTGGCGGCGCTGCACCGGATTGATCCTCAAGCTTTCGCCTTTCCCGACTCTGCCCTGGAAGATCGCATCGCCTGGGGCGAGCTGCTCGCCAGCGAAAAGGCTGCCGCCAAACCACTGCCCGCCCTGCCGCTGAGTCTGACCGTATGCGGTCTGGGCAGAAATGAATCGTCACTGGGCGAAGGGCTGGACTGGTGGCTGGTCGCCTACGAAGAAATGTACGAGGCGGTCAAAGTGCCCATTCAGGGCCGCATCGACCGCAAAGGTTGCGTACGCGCCAAGGGTAAGACCCTCGATCCGCTACGCCCGTATCTGGAGCGCGGCGCCATCACAGCACTGGCCTTCCCGGGGCTTCACCTGCCGCTGATTTCCCACATCAGCGCCAATAGCGTCCAGCTGGAACTGCGCGATCAAGACAGCGCGCAACCGCCGCAGTAAACCGTCAGCTTGCTGCGGCAGAACCTTGTGCGGGGCCGCACCTGCTCAGCGCGCGGGAGCGGGAGGGGAACTCCCCCCCAGCATGGCCTGCGCCGCTTCGGTGACACTGCGCAGATGGATATCCTGCTGCGGAAAGGGGATCTCGACCCCGGCTTCACGCAGGCGGTCATGAATGGCCAGCGCCAGCGAGCTGCGAATTTCGTTGGAAAGGTCGTAATTATCGGTCCAAGCCCGCACGGTGAAATCCAGCGAGCTGGCACCAAAACCGCTAAAAAGCACCACCGGCGGCAGAACATGACTCACCCCGGCCGTCTTGTTTACCAGCTCCAGCAGCATCGCCTGCACCGCCCGCGGATCGCTGCCATAGGCGACCCCAACCGGGATCTCGATGCGGCGACGGCGGTTGTTCAGTGTCCAGTTGGTCAGCTTCTCCGCCAACAGCATGCCGTTGGGGATGACCACATCCGCACCATCGAAGGTGGTGACCGTGGTCGTGCGCATGCCGATTTCACGCACGGTACCCGCCGTACCCGATACCTCGACGGTATCGCCGGGCTGAATCGGGCGCTCCAGCATCAGGATCAGCCCGGAAACAAAATTGTTCACGACGGTCTGCAGACCAAAACCGATCCCCACACTCAATGCGCCGATCACCATCGCCAGCTGTCCGAGCTGGAAGCCGGCCGCACTCAGCGCCAGCACCAAGCCCAATAGCAGTACAGCGTAATAGCTCATGGTGGCCACGCTGTTGGCAACGCCGCGTGGCAGCGTCAGCATGGGCAGAATATCGTCATTGAGAATCAAGCGCAGCATTCTGGCGACCCAGAACGACAGAAAGACGGAAACACAGAACAGGACGATGCCGCCAATCGTGACCGTCACCGCGCCAACGCCCAGCGAGAGCGCCGCCCCTTCGGCAAGCAGACTGCGCAGCGGTAGCCACAGATGGAAAAGCTGCAGCACCCCGGAAAACCAGGCCAGCACAACCAGCACATTCAGCAGCTGTCCAGCCAACTGCAACAGCCGGGCAGCATTTGCTCTGCCTTGCTGCCCTCTCTGAAATAGTCGACGCAATCCGAAATGCGTGTAGGCCTGCAAGACATTGCGCGCCGCCAGCAGGAACAACCCGGTGTAGATCGCCGAAATCACCCCATCGCTGAGCAGGTCAGCCAGATAGACGCGTCCGGTCACATTGCCCAGCAGTGCAGCCGCCATCAGCACAATGCCGATTCCCAGCAGCAACTGCACGACCTTGCGCAAACGCGGCCAGGCAAATTCATCTTTCAGACTAGCAACGCGCCGCCAGACCAAAGACAACACCAGCATCACCGACAACCCTTGCACCAGCAGCAACGAACGATAGACCGGAGGCGAGGCACTGAACAGGCTGCCGGCCAGTTCAAGCAGAATGAACACCAGCGTGGCATACACCCAATGACCGGCAAGTTGCTGCATGCGCCCGGATTGCAAGCGCATTACCGGCAACCAAGCCGCCAGCAGTAACAGCTGCTGGCGCAGATAGGGACCGTGCACCGTGATCAGCAGCTGCATGACCAGATACAGCAGGATCAGCGCCGCAATCGGACGAGACAGGGTTTTGCGGTAATTGGCAAAATCGCTGCCGGCCAGCCCCTCGCGACGCGCCGCACGGCTGATCCAGAGCAATACGGGCAGCAGGATCAATCCAAACAGGGTGGCGGCAAATTGTTGCCGCTGGGTATGTTCCTCGAACAGCGAATAGAAATCAGCCTCAACCTTGAGCGTCTCCAGCAGGCGCAAGGAGCTCGTCGCAGCCCCTTCTGTTTTCTCATTGAAGATCTGCCATAGCCCGGGTGCATCCTTGCTCCATACGCCCTGACCACTACTGGCCAGCAACCCACCCAACTGCTGACGACTACCGTCAAGCTCCTGCTTCAAGGCAGCCGCACGCTTGCTCAGCGCAATCAATGCACTCAACGGCGGCGCAATGGCGCCTTCAGCTTGCTCGAATACGGCGGACAATTCGGCGATGCTACTCAGTAGCGGCGGCGCCAGCCCGCCATCAAGCGCCTCACTGGTCTTGAGCCAGCGCAGACGCCGCTGCGCGAGCTTTGCGGCATCCACCGACAAGGACTGCCCGCCCTTCTCCGCCCTTTCCTGCCAGCTGGCGAGCTGACGCTGGAGCAAGGTGAGATGCTGATCCAGCGAAAGCAGATGAACATAACTGAGCACCCGTGCGTGCGCCGGCGCGGCATTGGCCATAACGATGCGAGAGCGCCCTTCGATTTCTTGCAACTCGCGCTCAAGCCCGGCCGGGTCAGCCGCCAGCGCGCTGCGTGACAGCACGCCTTCGGCAAAGGTGGTGTCCGCGGCAATCTGGGCGGGAATATCCTCGATCGCGACCGCCTGAATAATGGGCTCGGGCGCAGTTTTGCCCTCGTCCTGTACGGGCAAGAGCGCGGTAGCCGGCAGCAGCGCCGGCCAGCACAGCAAGAGAGCAATCAAACTGGAGAGTGCATGTTTTTTCGACATTGCGATTAGATGATTGGCCTATCAATCAGGCCATTGTATGCATTCTCGTTACATAACCGTACCCTTATTCTTGCCCTCCTCGGATATAGCCTTGCCATTCAATCCGGCTAGCCCTCTGCAACATAGTCGAGTAAAATTGTCGGATTATTTCTTCGCCCCTCTCGCATGCTTGCCTACCTCAGCGAAACCATCAATGTGATTCTGGAGCGCGACCCTGCGGCCAAAAGCCGCCTGGAAGTCGTGCTTTGCTATCCGGGCTTTCATGCGCTGGCACTGCATCGTGTTTCACACGGTTTGTGGGTGCGTGAATTGCGCTTGCTGGCACGGGTTGTTTCGCAGCTCGGACGCTTTCTCACCGGCATCGAAATCCACCCCGGTGCCACCATCGGCCGGCGCGTATTCATCGACCACGGCATGGGCGTGGTCATCGGCGAAACCGCCGTTCTGGGCGACGACGTCACCCTGTATCAGGGCGTCACGCTGGGCGGAACCTCGCTGGTGAAAGGCGCCAAGCGTCACCCGACACTGGAGCGTGGTGTGATCGTCGGCGCCGGCGCCAAGGTACTTGGCGGATTCACCGTCGGTGAAGGCGCCAAAATCGGCTCGAATGCAGTCGTCGTCAAGGCCGTCCCCGCCGGAGCCACGGCGGTCGGCATTCCGGCCAGAATTGTCGAGGCGGCCCCCGCAAGCTGCACCGAAGAAGATCAGGCCCGCGCCGCCAAGGCTGCCGAACTGGGTTTTTCGGCATATGGCATCTCCAGTGACATGAACGATCCGATGGTGAAAGCCATTCATGGCCTGCTGGATCACACCGTCACCACCGATGCCCGGCTCAACGCCATCCTGAAAAAGCTCGAACAGCTGGGTGTGGACTGCGCCGAAGAACGAGCGCGCGATGACAAATTCGACCCAGGCTACCTGAACAAGCTGGTCGACTAAGCCCTCCGCATTCCCAGCCAAACCCGACTGAACCAGTCGGGTTTTTAGTTGACTAAAACACTAGGTTATTTTACGATAGCGACGAACTAGAACTGCGAGGAAACCCGCATGCGCCTGACTACCAAAGGCCGCTTTGCCGTCACTGCGATGCTCGACCTGGCGCTTCGCGAAGCGAATGGTCCGGTGACGCTCGCCGGCATCAGCGAGCGCCAGCACATCTCGCTCTCCTATCTGGAGCAGCTGTTCGGCAAATTGCGCCGCCGTGAACTGGTGGAAAGCGTACGCGGCCCCGGCGGCGGCTACTGCCTCGCTCGTGCTGCGCACGACATCACCGTGGCAGAAATCATCTGTGCCGTTGACGAGCCACTGGATGCCACGCAATGCGGCGGCAAGGAGAACTGCCGCGATGAACACCGCTGCATGACACATGACCTGTGGTCCGGACTGAACCGCGTGATCTACGATCACCTCTCTGCCGTCAGTCTCGGCACCCTGATCGATGAACACCAGGCCAAGCAAAAACGCCGCGCCGAAGCCCTGATCGACGCCCGCATCCTGAAAGAATCCGCAGGAACCCCTGCCGCACATTGAGTACCGGTACCATGACCAGCAAACCGATCTACCTCGACTACTCCGCCACCACGCCGGTTGATCCCCGCGTGGCCAGCAAGATGATCCCCTACCTCACCGAGCTGTTCGGCAACCCGGCCAGCCGCTCCCACCCTTATGGCTGGGAAGCCGAAGCCGCCGTGGAAGAAGCCCGCGAGCAGGTTGCCGCGCTGGTGAACTGTGATCCGAAGGAAATCGTCTGGACCAGCGGCGCGACCGAATCGAACAATCTCGCGCTGAAAGGTGCTGCCCACTTCTACCAGACCAAGGGCAAACATCTGATCACGGTGAAGACCGAGCACAAGGCGATTCTGGACACGATGCGCGAGCTGGAGCGTGAAGGCTTCGAGGTCACTTACCTCGATGTGCTGGAAAACGGCCTGATCGATAGCAAAGCACTGGAAGCGGCGATCCGCCCCGATACCATCCTGATCTCGGTGATGTTCGTGAACAACGAAATCGGCGTCATCCAGGACATCGAAGGGATCGGCGAGCTGTGCCGCAGCAAGGGAATCCTGTTCCATGTCGATGCGGCACAGGCCACCGGCAAGGTGAAGATTGACCTGAATGCGCTGAAAGTTGACCTGATGAGCTTCTCCGCGCACAAAACCTACGGCCCGAAAGGGATTGGCGCACTGTACATCCGCCGCAAACCGCGTGTACGCCTGGAAGCCCAGATGCACGGCGGTGGCCATGAGCGCGGCTTCCGTTCCGGCACACTGGCCACGCACCAGATCGTCGGCATGGGTGAGGCCTTCCGTATTGCCCGCGAGGACATGGACACCGAGAACGTCCGCATCGGCGCACTGCGTGACCGCCTGTGGAACGGCCTGAAGGAAATCGAGGAAGTTCACCTGAATGGTGACATGACCCAGCGTGTGCCGCATAACCTGAATGTGAGCTTTAATTACGTGGAAGGCGAGTCGCTGATCATGGCGCTGAAGGATCTGGCCGTCTCCAGTGGCTCGGCCTGTACCTCGGCCTCGCTCGAGCCGTCCTACGTGCTGCGCGCACTGGGCCGCTCCGACGAACTGGCACACTCCTCGATCCGTTTCACCATCGGCCGCTTTACTTCTGAGGAAGACATCGACCGCACCATCGAATTGTGCAAGGCCAAGATCGGCAAGCTGCGCGAACTGTCGCCGCTGTGGGACATGTACAAGGAAGGCATCGACATTTCCACCATCGAGTGGGCCGCCCACTAAATTTGATCCGGCTCGCAGCGCCCTGCGGCGTTGCGTTGCCGCTTGCTTACAGCAGTAAACTGCGCGACACCGCGCCTTGCAGGACACCGCGACCCGGCCAAATTACCCGGATGTGCGCGATCAATGCGGATAGAACTTGGAGGTACACAAAATGGCATACAGCGAACAGGTCCTCGACCACTACGAAAACCCGCGCAACGTCGGCGCCTTTGACAAGGGCGATGACACGGTTGGCACCGGCATGGTCGGCGCGCCGGCCTGTGGCGACGTGATGAAGCTGCAGATCAAGGTCGGTGAAGATGGCGTGATCCAGGACGCGAAATTCAAGACCTACGGTTGCGGCTCGGCAATTGCCTCAAGCTCGCTGGTTACCGAGTGGGTGAAGGGCAAGACGCTGGACGAAGCACTGGCCATCAAGAACACCGCGATTGCCGAAGAGCTGGCTCTGCCTCCAGTGAAGATCCACTGTTCGATTCTTGCCGAAGATGCCATCAAGGCAGCAGTAGAAGACTACAAGAAGAAGCACGGCTAATTGAAGGTATATACCTGCGGCCGAGATATTTAAAAGCCCGCAGGTGGTTACACATAAAGGTATAGCAATGGCACTCACTCTGAGCGAAAGCGCCGCCAAACACGTCGCCAACTTTCTCGCCAAGCGCGGCAAGGGATTGGGCGTGCGGCTGGCCGTCAAGACCGCCGGCTGCTCGGGCATGTCCTACAAGCTGGAGTTCGTTGATGAACAGGCCGAGAACGACCTGGTGTTCGAGAGCTTCGGCGTGAAGATTTTCACCGATGCCAAAAGCCTCCCCTACATCGACGGCACCGAGCTGGACTACACCAAGGAAGGCCTCAACGAGGGCTTCAAGTTCAACAATCCGAACGTGAAGAACGAGTGCGGCTGCGGCGAAAGCTTCCACGTCTGATCGGCAATACCCACTGACACCACAGCCGGATCGGGCGCCAATGTGCCCCGTCCGGACTGTGGTGAATGTTTTTGAACAGGCCCTGCCATGCAGTTTGATTTCAACCAGACGTATTTCTCGCTATTCGGTATCGAGCCACGCTTTGCGCTGAATACCCCCGAACTTGACCGCCGCTACCGTGAGTTGCAGGCACAATGGCATCCGGATCGCTACGCCAGCGAAGATGACAGCGCCCGCCGGCTGTCGCTGCAAGCCTCGACCTTCGTCAATGAAGGCTGGCAGACACTGAAGAGTCCGCTGGCACGCGGCCGCTACCTGCTGCGCCTGAACGGGGTGGATACGCAGGAAGACACCAATACCGCTATGCCGATGGATTTCCTGATGCAGCAAATGGAATGGCGCGAGGCGATTGCCTCTGCCCGTGCCAGCCGCCATCTTGATCAGCTCGAACGCCTCAATAGCGAATTGCGCGAGGAAATTGCTGCACTGGAGGGACTACTCGGCGGTCAACTGGATGCGGCGCAGTGGGATGCAGCCAGTACCTCCGTGCGCAAATTGCGCTTCCTGGAAAAGCTCGACCAGGAAATCGGCGACGCGATCGAAGCCGTGATGTTTTAAGCACGAGAATATCATTGACCCCCAGATTCCAGCCCTGAGTCACGGAGATACCGACCAGAGCATCAAGCTCAAGGTCTTATGGATAAAAGCCTCCGGAAATATACCCGTGACTGACGATTAGAATCTGAGCCAAGCACACAGGACGACAGCCAATGGCTTTGCTGCAAATCTCCGAACCCGGACTCTCCGCCGCCCCACACCAGCACCGGCTGGCCGTCGGTATTGATCTGGGCACTACCAATTCCCTCGTCGCCTCTGTCAAAAGCGGCAGCGCCAGCTGCCTGCGCGACGAAGACGGCAAGAGCCTGCTGCCCAGCGTCGTCCACTATGGTCGCGATGGCGAAATTCTGGTCGGCCGCAGTGCCCAGACGCGCCAGAACGATGATCCCGCCAATACCATTGTCTCGGTCAAGCGCTTTATGGGACGCGGACTGGTCGACATCGGCGAACTGGCCACGCCGTACCGCTTCGTCGACGAACCGGGCATGCTCAAGCTCGTGACCCGTGCCGGTGTAAAAAGCCCGGTCGAAGTCTCGGCGGACATTCTGAAAACCCTCAAGACCCGGGCCGAGGCCAGCCTTGGCGGCGAACTGGTCGGCGCGGTCATCACCGTTCCGGCCTATTTCGACGACGCGCAGCGCCAAGCCACCAAGGATGCAGCCAGGCTTGCCGGGCTGAACGTCCTGCGCTTGCTGAATGAACCGACGGCGGCGGCCATTGCCTACGGACTGGATAATGGCGCCGAAGGCACTTTCGTGGTCTACGACCTGGGCGGCGGCACCTTTGACGTATCGGTGCTGGAACTATCGCGCGGCGTATTTGAAGTGCGCGCCACCTCGGGCGATGCTCAGCTGGGCGGCGACGATTTCGATCACCGCCTGTATTGCTGGGTGCTGGAGCAAGCCGGCCTGATGACCCCCTCGGCACAGGATCAGCGGCTGCTGCTAACCCGTGCCCGCGAAGCCAAGGAAGCACTCACCGAACACGACAGCACGCGCATTACTGCCGTCCTCTCCGACGGCCAGGTCATCGATCAGGAACTGACTGCCCACGACTTCCAGCAACTCACCGCACATCTGGTGCAAAAGACACTGCTGCCGGTAAAGAAGGCACTGCGTGATGCCAAGCTCACTGCGGCTGACATCAAGGGCGTGGTGCTGGTCGGCGGAGCAACCCGCATGCCGCACGTGCGGCGCGCCGTGGCCGAGCTGTTTGGCCAGGAACCGCTAACCAACCTCGACCCCGACAAGGTTGTCGCGCTGGGTGCAGCGATGCAGGCCAATGTGCTGGCCGGCAACAAGGGTGATGATGACTGGTTGCTGCTGGACGTGATTCCCTTATCCCTGGGTCTGGAAACCATGGGCGGGCTGGTAGAAAAGGTCATCCCGCGCAATTCGACCATTCCGACGGCTCGCGCGCAGGAATTCACAACCTTCAAGGATGGCCAGACCGCGATGGCCATCCATGTTCTGCAGGGTGAACGCGAACTGGTCGCCGATTGTCGCAGCCTCGCACGTTTCGAGCTGCGTGGCATTCCGGCCATGGTGGCCGGGGCAGCCCGCATCCGGGTTACCTTCCAGGTTGATGCCGACGGTCTGCTAAGCGTGGCGGCACGGGAAATGTCGACCGGAGTCGAAGCCAGCATTACTGTGAAACCTTCCTATGGGTTGGCGGACAATGACATCGCGCGCATGCTGCAGGATTCAATGGCACATGCCCAGGACGACATGCAGGCGCGCAAGCTTGGCGAAGCACGCGTGGAAGCCGAAAGCCTGCTCAATGCCCTGGACGTGGCGCTGACCAGTGATGGCGACCTGATCAGCGCCGAGGAACAATCCGCGATCCGCACCAGCATGGACAACCTGCGTCATTTGAGCGCGCAGGACAATGCCGACGCGATACGTATCGCTGCCGAGGCACTGAATCAGGCCAGCAGCGACTTTGCTGCCCGCAGGATGGACGCCGCAGTGCGGCGTGGTCTGGCCGGCCAGAACATTGCCGAACTCTAATCAGGACAACCTACATGACCCAGATCGTAGTTCTCCCACACGCCGCGCTGTGCCCCGAAGGTGCGGTCATTGACGCAGAACCGGGCACCACCATCTGCGATGCCCTGCTCGCCAACGATATTGAAATCGAGCACGCCTGCGAAAAATCCTGTGCCTGCACCACCTGCCATGTACTGGTGCGTGAAGGGCTCTCCAGCCTGAATGAAGCCGATGAGCTGGAGGAAGACCAGCTCGACAAAGCCTGGGGACTAGAAGCCTGCTCGCGCTTATCCTGTCAGGCCGTCGTGGCCGACACTGATCTGGTGGTCGAGTTGCCGAAATACACCATCAACCATGCGCGTGAGCACCACTAAACAGGTATACGCAGCAAGACATTGATAATACTTGGTTATAGCTAGATACCCACTGGAGACGAGTCATGAAATGGACAGACAGCCGCGATATCGCCATCGAATTGGCCGAGAAATTTCCGGAGATCGACCCCAAAACCGTGCGTTTTACCGATCTGATGCAGTGGGTGCTCGAACTTGATGGCTTCAGCGATGACCCTAAACATTGCGGCGAGAAAATCCTCGAGGCCATTCAGCTGGCATGGATGGACGAAGCTGAGTAATTGCCCTTAAACTGCTGCAACTATCCATTAGCAACTGATAATGCAGCAGAAAAGGTGATTCATGGCTTCGCCGCGCATCGCATCCTCCCCGGATCCATCCAGCATCTCTGCACTGGCGCGGCTGCTCGGCCTGCGCAAGCTGCTGGGACAGATGCTCGACAACCCTCACGGCTTTGGCGAAACACTCCCGCAGCTGATCCGTCAATGCGTTTACAGCATTCAGGAAGCCTGCCGCGAAAATCCCGATCTGGCCATTGCCAGTATTCTGCTGTGTCAGGAGGGGGACTACCCGAGCCGTCACGCCTGCAATGTGGCGGTGCTGGTGGAGCAGGTGCTAAAGGCATTGGGCTGGCGTGATGACGAGCGGATGCCCATCGTTGCCGCCGCGCTGACGATGAATATCGCCATGCATCAATTGCAGAAAGATCTGGCGCAGCAAAGCACACCACTTAGCGAGGCGCAGCGCCAGTTGATCCAGCTGCACCCTGCCAACGGTCGTGATCTGCTGCGCGAACTGGGTGTCGCCGATGCGGCCTGGCTGGAGTGCGTGCTGCAACACCATGAAGCTCCGGATGGCTCGGGGTATCCACAGCAGCTCAGTGGTGATGAACTGCTCTTCGAAGCCCGTCTCATCGGACTTGCGGATCGTTATTGTGCAATGCTGTCCAAGAATGCCTGGCGACGCGGTCAGCAGACTGATGTCGCTCTGCTGTCGGCTTTGGGCAGCTCCCTGCAGTCGGTAGATGGCAAGCTGGGGCGGATATTTTCCCAGACGCTGGGTCCCTATCCGCCAGGCGCACTGGTGCGACTGGTAAACGGCGAAATCTGCATGGTTCAAAGTGCCGGACGCACTCTGGAAACCCCCTTGCTGATCCAGCTGTTCACCGCCGAAGGAAGTGCAGCAAGCACGCTGCGCCTGCGGGACAGCTACGAGCTGGAATTCAGCATCCAGGAAGTAATCGACCTGCAGGGAGCCCCCGGACCGATCAGTCTGACGCGGGTCTGGGGTCCTGATGCCCACTTGCCCACAGCGACCAGTACGGAAAGCGCCCCAGCCTGAGCTTCGCGGCTTACCAGAGCGTATCCTGCCCGGCGCCGGCCTGACGTTTCTCGCGCATCTGCTGGTGCATGGCGCGTCGCTCTGCTTGCGTCACCACGCCGTTATGATCGGCATCGGCGCGATCAAACATCTGTTCGGCATGTTTGAGGGCCTCGGCACGCGTCAGATCGCCCTTTGGCATCATCTTGCCCTGCCCGCGCGGCCCGCTCGCCATATGTTTGCCCGCACGCGGGCATTGTTCGCGCATACTGTCTCGCCAGGTCTGGCGCTCGGCCTGAGTCACCACCCCGTTATGATCCTTGTCCATCAAGTCAAAATGTTCGCCAGCCCGTTTCAGTGCATCCGCGCGACTGACATCACCCTGCATCTGTTTTTGCGGACAGGCAGGCGTCGCGGCGGGCGCGGCAGCCAAGGCGGAGAGGGAAACACTGGCAGCTATCGCTGCGATGATCAGCTTGTTCATGGTCTTGCTCCTGGAATATGAAAATGTATCCAGCCGGCCGGCATGAGCGATTAACGCGGCATGCTGCTACCCCGTTGACAGCACTTGCGCTATGCTCGCCGCCTTTGTGACTTTTCACGGAGTAAACTCATGAGCAACTTTGCCGAGAATCTCGCCAGCCTGCCAGCTATCGATCACCTGGATGCACTGGAACTGTTGCACGGCGATACCGTTCAGGCCCGCATGGAAAACAAGCAAGGCCAGGCCGGCAGTTTGCGGGTCTACCACGCGCTGTATCAGGAATTCGGTTGCATCAATGCAGTAGCTGCCGACAAGGGCTTGCGTCTGTATGCGGAGCACACCGAGGATGCGCGAGCCAACCCGGGCAAGCACCCGAACATTGATCGCCTGTTCGCCGTGGATGCTGCACAACCTTTTGCGGTACGCCTGATCGCAAAATAGCAAGATGCGACAAACCGGCGCCGCCCGGACACGCCATGCTGAATGCATGTTCGTTCCTGAAGGGAAATCATGACTGCACCCGGCTTTTTTGTGGATGTCGTGCTGCCGGCCTGCGTCAGCACGGCCCTCGGTGGTTTTTTCCTGATGCTGATCCTGTCGCGCCTGCTGTATGACTATGTGGAGCGGAATTACTGCACCCTGTTCGAGCGCACACAGAGCCAGACCTGGTGGGTCGATCAGGACCAGGCAATGGCCTTTGTCGGTGATATATGGGCATTGACCCGCAGCGGACGCTACCGTCGCATCGACTCCACCGCCATCCGCCTGCTGTTCGGCATCAATGCCATCATCGGAGCACTCACCATCAGCGCCCTGGCTGTACTGGCACTTGGATTTCTCGGTGTTATCTGATGCGGCATACCTAGCCGGCCATCACGCCACAGCCGATATCAATTGCCCGATTAGCCACCATACCCATCAAAAAGCCGCGCAATGCGCGGCATTTTGATGCCCCAGCCAATGCCGGGAAATACTAAGCTACTCGCCCTGTGGTAGTGGCGGGCGCGGCGGCAGAAAGAGCGCGGCGATCTGCTTCTGCGGGCGCTTGGGAAGCGGGGGCAGATTGCTCGGGAATACCACACCGGCCAGTGGATCAGCATCACGTTCGCGGCGCGGCGCACGTTCGGGTACGCCCTCTCGGCGCTGGCCATCACGCTCGCGACTACTGCCGCGCTCACCGCGTGCGCCCCGCTCTCCACGCTCTTCGCGGCGGGGGGAATACAGTGGCTCGGTACCCGGCGAGAAGCCCGGCACCGGAATCAACGCCAGCTCTTTCTTGATCAGTTTCTTGATCTGGTCGAAGGCCTTTTCTTCTTCCGGAGCGACCAGCGAAATCGCCACACCGGTTGCGCCGGCACGACCGGTACGGCCAATACGGTGCACGTAGTCTTCCGGGTTGTTCGGCAACTCGAAATTCACCACGAAAGGCAGATCGGAAATGTCCAGTCCACGCGCGGCCACATCGGTCGCCACCAGCACTTTGACTCGGCCTTCCTTGAAACCGGCCAGTGTTTCCATGCGTGCACGCTGGTCGCGATCGCCGTGAATAGCCTCAACGGCAAAGCCGTCGCGCTTGAGATCACGTGAAAGCTGGTCAGCATTCTGCTTGGTGCGGGTAAAGACGATCACCTGCGCCATGTCGTGCAGGCGGATCAGATGGGCCAGCAGCGCCCGCTTGCGGCCGGTTTCGACCGGATGCAATTCCTGCTTCACCGATTCATTGGTGGAGTTCTGGCGCTCGACCTGCACGAGCTGCGGCGACTTCATGAAGTCATCGGCAAGCTTCTTGATTTCCGGGGCGAAGGTCGCCGAGAACAGCAGGGTCTGTTTGCGAGCCCTGCACAGATTGAAAATGCGGCGGATATCGAGAATAAAGCCCATGTCCAGCATGCGGTCAGCTTCATCCAGCACCAGAATCTCGACTTGCGAGAGATTCACGGTTTTCTGTTCGATGTGGTCGAGCAGTCGCCCCGGTGTTGCGACAAGAATCTCAACACCGCTGCGCAGCGCCGGAATCTGCCCCTTGATGTCGACACCGCCATAAACCACGTGATTGCGCAGATTGCTGTACTTGGCGTACTGGGTGACGCTGTCATGCACCTGATCAGCCAGCTCGCGGGTCGGCGTGAGCACCAGCGCACGGATCGGGTGCTTGGCCGGTGAAACACTGGTGCTGGCGTGGCGCAGCAATCGCTGCAGGATGGGCAGGGTAAACGCGGCTGTTTTGCCGGTGCCGGTCTGGGCAGCTCCGAGCACGTCCTGCCCTGCCAGCACCACGGGAATGGCTGCAGCCTGGATCGGTGTCGGATTCTCGTATCCCTGTTCGCTCACGGCCTTGAGCAGTTCCGGCGCCAGGCCGAGCGCTGCGAATGTCATCCTGCGGTCACTCCAGTGTGCAAAAAATAAGCACTTGATTTTACACGAAGCGCCCTCCCCTGCCTACCTTACAATATGGGGCGCCACGACACAGAAAGCCATAGCCTCGGCAAGGAATAGCCTCTACACTGACGGCCATTCAACCTAAGGAGAGCGCCATGTTCGACCAGGCTCGCACCACGCTGACCACGATACGCGATCTGCACCGTTTTGCGGTCAGCCGCTTCCAGGCCGCCGAACTGTTCTACGGCCACGGCACCGACAATGCCTGGGATGAGGCGGCCTATCTGATTCTGGCCACCCTGAAGCTGCCGCTGGATCGCCTTGAAGCCGTATATGACGCCAAACTGCTCCCCGGAGAGCTGGATCAGGTGCTGACGACCCTGCAGACTCGCGCCGAAACGCGCAAACCTGCCGCATATCTGACCAACGAAGCCTTCTTGGGCGAATACCGCTTCTATGTTGACGAACGCACCATTGTGCCGCGCTCCTTCATTGCCGAAATCATGGCCGCTGGCGGACTTGATCCCTGGATCGAGCATCCGGAACTGATCCACCGCGCACTGGACCTTTGCACCGGCTCGGGCTGCCTGGCGATCCTGCTGGCCGACTACTTCCCCGATGCCCAGATTGATGCTGTCGACCTCAGCCCGGACGCACTGGATGTGGCGGAAATCAACGTCGCCGACTACCACTTTGGCGAGCGCATCGATCTGCTCGACGGCGATCTGTTCGAGCCGCTGGAAGGTGAAAAGTACGACCTGATCATCTCGAACCCACCTTACGTCGATGCCCACAGCATGGACGAACTGCCCGACGAATACCGTCACGAGCCAGAGATGGCACTTGGTAGCGGCGAAGATGGGCTGGATATCACCCGCCGCATTATCGAGTCGGCGACCACCTACCTCAATCCGCTCGGCGTGCTGGTGGTTGAAATTGGTCACAACCGTGATGTCCTGGAAGCCCACTATCCCGAACTGCCGTTCGTGTGGCTGGACACCGAGTCAGGTGATGGCTTCGTGTTCCTGTTGACGCGTGAAATGCTCGAAGAGGCAGGCTACTGAGCCCCACCTCCCCCATGAAAAAAGGCCCATTCGGGCCTTTTTTCATGGGCAAATACATTCAGAACAGACCCGGCAAACGCGTATCCGAGCTCATCAGAGCCAGCTCCAACGGCGTATGCCCGTCGGCATTGACCAAGGTGCGCTCGGCACCATAACTCAGCAGCAATTCGACCATGCGCGACTGCTTGGCCAGCACCGCCAAGTGCAAGGGGGCATTCTGTCTGACATCCTGAACATTCAAAGCAGCCCCCGCCTCCAGCAACTGCACAACCGAGCGCATCTTGCCTGACTGAACCGCATGATGAAGTGGAGTTTGCCCCTCCTTGTCTACCGTATTGATGTCAGCCCCTGCAGCCAGCAGCAATTCGATCGAATCGGCACTACCTGCCTGTGCGGCCAGATGCAAAGGGCTACGCCCAGCGGCATCCTTGCTTCCCACCTGCCCGCCCAGACGCAGAATCGATTCGACGCAATGTGCATGGCCATACCCACAGGCACCATGCAGCACGGTCTGTTCATTTGGCCCGGCGATGTTGTTGATACCAAGCCCGGCATCAAGATGCTTGCGGATTGCTTCGATATCACCACGCTGACCGGCTTCGAGCAGGGTCTCCGGCAGCATGGCCACTTCATTGCTGCGCTTCTCCCCCTGCAGCATCTCGGCGGTTTCCCAGACATCATCAAAATGCGACAGCCTGCCAGCAGCCTGCTGCTTCATCGCTTCTGTCATATGCGAGCGGATCCAGTCATTCAGATGAAAGAGATCCTTGGCGGCGTCTTCGGGAAAGCCCTCGCGTCCCCCGCGCTGATCGAAAATCAGGCCATTGAGGTACACCAGTACATCCGGCGTGCCCCACAAGGAGACAAGACGTTCGATAATGCGCGGATATTTTTCGCCCAGTGCATGCGGATACTGAGCCTCATCACCGCCCAGCAAGTGCAGAAGATTGTCGTTCATGGTCCCGCGTCACCCTTGATTGAGGATGATTCAGTCTAGAACGCTGCAAGTACAGTGCAAGACTGAGTTGACACCGTTCAGACTGAAACTGCGCTACTTCCTCTGCCCCTGACGGGCAGGATCCTGCGGCAGTTCAAGCCTCAGGAATTCATTCTCGGCGGCGTGTTGCAACTTCTCTTGCAACAGCGTATCGAGCGGATCGACAATCCACTGCCTTTCCCCCAGCTGCCGTACCGGCAGAAGACCAAAAAGGCTATTGCTTAGCCAGATCTGCCGCGCCGCCAGCAGCGTCTGCACCGGAATTTCCTGCTCTTGCACCGTATAACCCTGCGCGGCAAACAGTTCCAGCGCGATCGCCCGCATGACGCCCGCCACACCACTACTGCGCAGTAACGGGGTGAGTACCCGCCCCTGCTGATCCAACAGCAGTATATTGCTCAACACGCCTTCGACGACGAATCCATCGCGATCCAGCAAGAGTCCGTCGAAAATGGCCGGATCCTGCCACTCTCGCCGTGCCAGCACATTTTCCAGCCGATTGAGATGCTTGACGCCGGCCAGTGCCGGCTGCCAGCTGGCGCGAGTCGCGCACAGCCGAACCGCTACGCCCTGACTGTAGTATTCCGCTGGATAAGCCGGCAATCCGGTGGCCTGGACAATCCGGTTAGCTTGGCAGCCCTCCGGGATCGCGTAACCCCGCGCGGACTCCCCCCGGGTGATGATGATCTTGATCGTGGCCGAATCGACACCCAACTGGCGGATATCCTCGAGCAGCAGCGCCTCTGCCGGACAAGACAGCCCGAGCACGGCACAGTCAGCCGCCAGCTTGGCGTAGTGCCGCGACCAGAAGGGCATTACTCCGTGCTCCAGTCGCAACGTACGGAATACACCGTCACCGAACTGCAGCCCCCGGTCTGCCAGCGGCAACATTTCGGAGGGCTGACCATTGAGCAATTTCATTCCAGCACCCCCAATGCACGTAGGAGCCCTCGAGCCTTGTGGCGCGTTTCCTGCAGCTCCCGCTGCGCATCCGAATATGCCACGATTCCGGCTCCAGCCCGGAAATACAAGGTGTCACCACGCATCATGAAGGTACGGATCAGGATGTTCAGATCGAGCGAACCATCGCGGTTGATGTAGCCCAGACTGCCGGTGTAGGCCGCGCGCGGTCGGTCTTCCAGCTCGCGGATGATCTGCATGCAGCGCACCTTGGGACAGCCAGTGATCGTGCCACCGGGAAATAGCGCCCGCAACACATCCGCGGCCGACATACCCTCACGGATATGTGCCCGGATATTCGATTCGATATGGTGTACAAACGCATACGTCTCAACGGCCATCAACTCATCGACATGCACACTCCCGGGAACGGCGATCCGCCCGAGATCATTGCGCTCCAGATCGACGATCATGATGTGTTCGGCCCGTTCTTTGGGTGTATCAATCAGTTGCTGCTTCAGGCGGGCATCTTCCTGCGGATCGGTCGAGCGCGGATGGGTACCGGCAATTGGCCGGGTTTCGACCACTCCGTCTCGCAAGCGCACCAGCCGCTCGGGAGAGGAGCTGACAATCTGACAATCGCCGAGTCGCAGCAATGCCGAGAAGGGCGCGGGATTTGCCTGGCGCAACGCCGCGAACAAGTCATCGGCACTACCCTGCGCCAACGTCACATTCCAGCCACGCGACAGATTGACCTGGAAGACATCACCCTCGTAAATGTACTGCTTGCAGCGCTCTACCCCGGCCAGGAAGGCCGCTTCGTCATCTTCACGAATGGCAGCCAGCTGCAGCGGATTGGGTTGCCATTCCCCGGCCACAAGCAGGGACTCCAGTTGTTCAAGCAGCTGTGGCGTTTCGGCAAGCAGCGTCACCGCCTTGCTGGAACGATCGCAGACAATTGCCGCCGGACAACGGATTAGGGCCGCCAGCGGGTATTCATCGGCTTCCCGCTGCGGCACGCTGGGTTCGAAGCTTTCCAGCAGCTCGTACCCTGCATACACCAGCCAGCCGCCATGAAATGGCAAAGTGCTGCCCAGCGACTTACAGCGTGGCAAGGCAGCCAGATCGCTGACGAACGCCGCACCTTCACCACTGCGGTAGACCCGCGATTCCTGTGGCAGCGCAAACAGGATATCCCAGCCTGTTTCACGAGCGGATTGCAGCAAGCCCGGAAAGGCAGCAGGATGCCTGGCCGCCAACGCGGCCAGATCAAGCCCCGCAGGTCCGGGGAGGGTATGAATCATGGTAGACATGGCGCGCATTCTAGCTTGAAATCCACAGCAACAACCCAAGATCGCACCCTATTGCCACTGAGGAATTTCCCATGCCCACGCGTTTTCTCGCAGCCCTGCTCTTCACCGTCTGCAGCACCATGGCGCTGGCCGCTGAAGTGCAGACCGTGCCAGCCGTCGACCTGGGCCGCTATCTAGGCAAATGGTATGAAATCGCCGCGTTCCCGATGCGCTTTCAGGCGCAATGCACTGCGGACACGACTGCCGAATACAGCATGCGCGAGGATGGGCTGGTGCGGGTCATCAATCGCTGCCGTACGGCCAGCGGCGACATTGACAGCGCGGAAGGCCGCGCCAAGGTCGTCGCCGGGAGTAATAACAGTAAATTGCGCGTGACGTTCTTCTGGCCTTTCTACGGCGACTACTGGGTGATCGGGCTGGATCCGGAGTATCGTTGGGCGGTTGTCGGCCACCCCAGCCGGGACTATCTGTGGCTGCTTAGCCGCACCCCGCAACTCGAACAACCGTTGCTAGACGCGGCACTGACATCCGCCATCGGACAAGGTTATTCACTGGAGCGGCTGCGCTACACGGCACATGGCCAGCAACAGTAGGGGTATAAGCCTGTAGTGGTTATGAATGCCGAGCTGCATCCCTATACCCACCACAGTTACTCACTCAATCCTGATCCAGCGTATCTGCAGTAGCCACCAGCGCGGCAAGAGCCCGCTCGAAGAGCGGCTCGGTTTCCAGCAGGCGCAGGCGGCCGCTGCGATGCAGTCGGCGGAACGCGGCGGCAGCAAGCATGCTGGGCTCATCGCGGTCAGCCAGCTTGAGCAGCAATTGCGATTCGCCCGCATTGAGCCAGCACAGCGTTGCCGGCACCATGCTGCCGGTAAGGTTGATTTCGATTCGCAGCCCGGCCTGCAGCCGCGCCAGCAAAGCGGCCGATTCCGCCTCGGCCAGTGTCGCATCACCTTCGGGCTCCGCCTCATCCTGCCCAAGCGGCAAGTCGATCTTGCTGAACTCGGCATTGATCTCGTGCATCGCCTCCTGCAGCAACGCCGGATTGACCTCATCAAGCCTGACCAGATTGCTGCTATCGACTTCCGCCGCACTCTGGCCGATAAAATCGGTAAAGTGCGCCCGCAATGCCTCGATGGTCGGCACCTGCGCCGTGCTGCTGGAAATCCGCAGAGCATGGCGGTGTGCATCAACCAGCCAGCCCTGGAACGTCTGCCGCTGCGTTGCGCTCCATGGGGTGAATTGCAGCCCTTCACTCAAGGTGCCCAGTAGCGTCGGAATCAGTGCCAGCAAGGCCTGCCGCTGGATACGCTCGGTCTTGGGTGCAATACTCCAGAGCACCTCGGGAACCAGCATGCGAAAGCGCAAGGCCTGCACCGCATCGGCACGCTCGGCACGCTCGATGGCATAAGGCCAAGTCGTGACCAGAAAATCGCGCAACTGCGCATCCAGCGTAAAGTCGGCGAGCGCATCGGCCGTCTGCGCACTGATGCGTGCATAGCGCAGTGTTCGGCTCTCGGCACTTTCCATCGCCTTGGCCGCCAGCTCGACGCGCTCGTCAGCTGCCCGCAGCTCCCGGGCAATGAAGGCATCCAGCTCATCAAGCATCCGCGCAAACAGCGTCAGATCGTCCTCTTCGCCAGAGAGAAGTGCTTCAATAATGCGACGAATTTCAGCGGTAACCCGCTCAGCACCGGGATCCAACTGCTGCAACCCCTGGGCGATCGAACCGATGCGGTTGACCAGCAGTCGAGCCGGATGATGCTTCTGGGAGAACAGCGCCGGGTTCTGTAGCGCAGATTTGAGCACCAGCAGCTGCAAGCGCCCCAACTGGGCACGGATTTCCGCCGGAACCTGGGTATCGCGCAGGATAAACTCGAACAGCATCCCGACGATGTCGATGATCATCTGCTCATTCAGGTCACTGGTCGCCTCGGTCAGTTGCGGGCGCATTTCCAGAATGAGGTTGCGTACTTCGCCTGACTCGTTCAGCGGTGCACTGACTGCAAGCTGGGTGCGCTGCTGCAACTGTTCAATGGAGCTGGTCAGCGATGCACTGGCTGGCATTCCGACCCGCTCGCCCAGCATCTGGCCGGAGAAGAACTGCCGCACGGCCTGCCCGATCCCCTGCACACTGCCAAGCCAGCCGCCCAGCAAGCCAGCAGATCCCGCATCCGTGGCATACCCGGCCACAGGATGGCCGGACGGCGCGGCAGAAAGCGCTTGTTGAGGCTGCCCACTGGCACTGGCTCGCACCAAGGTGAGAAAGCGGTTAAAACGCTGCCCTTCCACCGCCGGCAAGGGCAGCGGGCTATCCCCGCCAAGCTCTGGCAAGGTGTGGTCATATGCGGCGGCCTGTTCAGCCTCTCCTGCCGATGGTTCGGCAAACCCGCCTGGCGCAGCGGGCATTCGTCCAGGCAATTGCCGCACCCGCAACTGCAGCTGTGCAGCGATGCCTCGCTCAGCCAGCAAGCGGTTCAGCGCCTCATAAATCGTCGCCACTTGCGGCATCAGCTCGGTAGCCAGCACCGACGTCAATACATCCTGCTGTGGAGGCGTGAGACCGATTTGCTCAATGGCCAGGCTGAGGCTGCGCGTGAGCAGATACGGGCGGAATGGGTTTTCCCGCTCATTGATGTTGTCCTGATCGAACAGCACCGCCATGCGGATATTCAGATCGCGCAACTGCTCTTCAGCGCTGTTGCGCATCCGCGTCGTGATGTCATCGATGTGCAATTCACCATCAAAGACCGAGACATCAACCAGTGACAGCGTCTGCTGGGTAAACGCTTCGGAAAAGGAGGGTCTGAATGTGCTGTATGCCGTCTGATAACTGCGATTGAGCAGGCGCTCCATGGATGATGCAATCGCTTCACGGACGGCTGCTTCATTCGCCATCAGCGCAGCACGGATATCGAGCAGCTCGCGCTGCTCGACCAGATTGCTCGCCAGCGATGCCCGGTTGAACAGATTTTCTGCCGCCTTGTTGGTCAGGCCGGCCGTTGCGGCATTGAACGCGCGCAAAAATGTCGTCCGGGTTGCAGTCAGCAGTTCGTTTCGATCCATGGTAACTCGTAATTGGTCATGTGAGCGGCATCGGGCCGGACGTGATTATAGTAAGGATCAGGGAATCACTGTATAGCCGTACAGCGCAGAAGTCAGCCGCCTGGCTGCATAGATGCACCGCCAGCACCGGCATGGTGTTCCACTTGCAGCATAGCTGCTGCGGGAGCCTACGACACACTTACAATGCACCATATGGATGGCCGAACCATGCCATGCAAGGAAGCCAAGAAAAAAGCCACCCTTCGGGTGGCTTTTTTCGGGAGCTCCGTGCTCAGACGCGTTTGAAAACCAGCGTGCCGTTGGTACCACCAAAACCGAAGGAATTGGAGATCGCCACGTCGATCTTCATGTCGCGTGCGGTGTTGGCGCAATAATCCAGATCGCAGCCAGCATCGATGTCCTGCTCGACCAAGTTGATGGTCGGCGGTGACACCTGATTGTGGATGGCCAGGATCGAGTAGATCGCCTCGACGCCGCCCGCGCCACCCAGCAGGTGACCGGTCATCGACTTGGTCGAGTTCACCACCAGCTTCTTGGCATGATCGCCAAACGCCAGCTTCAGCGCATTGGTCTCGTTGGCGTCACCCAGCGGGGTCGAGGTACCGTGCGCATTCACGTACTGCACATCATCCGGATTCACACCTGCATCACGCAGCGCATTGGCTACGCCACGCGCCGGGCCTTCGGCGTTCGGCGCGGTGATGTGGTGCGCATCCGAGCTCATGCCGAAACCGATCAGTTCGGCGTAAATCTTGGCACCACGCTTCTTGGCGTGTTCGTATTCTTCCAGGACCAGCACACCAGCGCCTTCCCCCATCACGAAACCATCACGCCCCTTGTCCCACGGACGCGAAGCACTAGCCGGATCGTCATTGCGGGTAGACAGTGCCTTCATGGCAGCAAAGCCGCCCACGCCCAGACGCGAAATGGCCCCCTCGGCTCCGCCGGCCACCATCACGTCGGCATCGCCGTACTGAATGATGCGCGCAGCATCGCCAATGGCGTGAGCGCCGGTCGTGCAGGCAGAAACAATACCGTAGCTGGGGCCCTGGTAGCCCTTGAGGATGGTCACATGACCGGCGATCAGATTAATCAGCGAGCCTGGAATAAAGAACGGGCCGATCTTGCGCGGGCCACCTTCCATCAGGTCAACACCCGTATTTTCGATCAGCGGCAAGCCACCGATACCGGAGCCGATGTTCACGCCCACGCGGGTCTTGTCGAGGCCGGCGACATCGTCCAGCCCGGAATCAGCAACCGCCTGCAGAGCGGCTGCAATGCCGAAATGGATAAAGAGATCCATGCGGCGGGCATCTTTCGGACTGATGTACTGACTGATATCGAAATCGCGGACTTCACCGGCAATCTGGCACGCCAGATCGCTGGCATCGAAGCGGGTAATACGGCCAATACCGGACTTGCCGGCCAGCAGGTTGGCCCAGCCGGTGGCAACGTCGTTGCCGACCGGGGACACATGACCCAGACCGGTAACTACTACTCTGCGTTTGGACACGGTGGAATTCTCCAGAACTAGACCGGCACTATCGTGCCGGGCGCGCTTCGCTGACGGAGCGCCAATGCAATAAGACCCCTGCGCCAGCCGGTTCAGGGCCAGGGCAGAGGTCTGGGAACGAAACTGCTTACTTCAGGTTAGCAGTAACGTAGTCAACAGCTTGCTGAACGGTAGTGATCTTTTCAGCTTCTTCGTCCGGGATTTCGCACTCGAATTCTTCTTCGAGGGCCATCACCAGTTCAACGGTGTCAAGGGAGTCGGCGCCGAGGTCGTTCACAAAGGACGACTCGATCTTGACGTCGGTTTCCGGTACGCCAAGTTGTTCGGCTACGATTTTCTTAACGCGTTGTTCGATGTTTTCCATGGATTTGTTTCCCAAGCTTCCTAGCTGTGTGGATGAAAAAACGACCGCATTCTACCAAAAAAACCGCGCGCGTGTAGCAGCACGTATTTGCATTCGGTCAAATGGGCGCAGTCTAACGTACGACTGGCGGCTTGCAAACCGTCGCCAGACGTTCGTCGCATTTAGTTCATGAACATACCGCCATTCACGTGAATGGTGTTGCCGGTAATGTACGAGGCACGATCGCTGGCGAGGAAGCCAACGGCATCGGCGATTTCTTTGGGCTCGCCCAGACGACCCAGAGCGATGTTCTCCAGCAACTTGGCTTTCTGTTCTTCCGGCAGAACCTTGGTCATGTCGGTATCAATAAAACCTGGCGCCACCGCATTCACGGTTACACCGCGGCTACCGATTTCCTTCGCGAGCGACTTGGTAAAGCCGAACAGCGCGGCCTTGGCCGCGGAATAGTTGGTCTGGCCGGCATTACCGGTTGCGCCTACTACAGAAGCGATATTGATGATGCGCCCCCAGCGCGCCTTCATCATGCCGCGCATGACCGCCTTGCTGAGTTGATACACCGGCTTCAGATTGGTATCCATGATGGCATCCCATTCTTCATCCTTCATGCGCATCAGCAGATTGTCACGGGTAATGCCGGCGTTGTTCACCAGAATGGCGACCGGACCATACTCCTTCTCGATCGCGCTGATGATGGCTTCGCAGGCACCTGCTTCGGTCACATTCAGCCGCATGCCCGCACCCTGGGCACCGGCAGCCTTCAGATAAGCGGTAATGGCATCTGCGCCAGTGTCACTGGTTGCGGTGCCGATTACGGTTGCCCCCTGGCTGGCCAGTTCCAGCGCGATGGCTTGACCGATGCCACGGGACGCGCCGGTAACCAGCGCGATCTTGCCTGCAAGACTCATCGAAAATCCCCTTCGTGTGTGCACCCATCCATGCGGGAGCAGCATATAGATCGTAACGTATATAGCCAGAGGCAAGCACTTAAGCTGGCCTCAGCCCCATACCCTTAGATTACAGCCTTCAGCTCGTCAAACGAGGCCAGCCCGGTCAGCGCCACATGCTGCGCCTCGGCGGCCAGACGCTTGTTCAACCCAACCAGCACCTTGCCCGGACCACATTCGGCAATCACCGATACACCATCGGCAGCCATCTTCTGCACGGTGTCGACCCAGCGCACCGGCTGATACAGCTGCCGCGTCAAGGCATCGCGAATCTGGGCCGGATCGGTGTAGGCGGCGACATCAGCGTTGTGAATCACCGGGAAAGTCGGAGCTGAAACGGCAATGCCGGCCAGCGCGGCAGCAAGCTTCTCGGCGGCTGGCTTCATCAGCGCGCAGTGCGATGGTACCGATACCGGCAGCGGCAGCGCGCGCTTGGCCCCCTTGTCTTTACAAAGACCCATGGCACGCTCGACCGCCGCCTTGTTACCGGCAATCACGACCTGTCCCTGCGAATTGAAATTGACCGCCTCGACCACTTCCCCCTGCGCAGCCTCTGAGCAAGCAGCAATAATATCGGCATCGGCCAGCCCAAGAATCGCCGCCATGGCACCAACACCTTCCGGTACCGCAGCCTGCATCGCTTCGGCGCGCAGGCGTACCAGACGCACTGCATCAGCGAAGGCGATCGAGCCGGCACAGGCCAGCGCGGTGTATTCACCGAGCGAATGGCCTGCAGCTACCACCGGCAGCGCTCCACCCCGCGCAGTCCATGCACGGAACACAGCCACGCCGGCTGTCAACATTAATGGCTGGGTGTTGACGGTGGCATTGATCACCGCCGCATCAGCATCCGGTTGGCACATGGCCCACAGATCCTGCCCCAGAACCGCACTGGCTTCTTCGAAGGTCTGACGCACGCTGGCATCATCGGCAAAACCGGCCATCATGCCCAGGGATTGCGAACCTTGCCCCGGAAAAACAAACGCAAGCGACATTTTCTGCTCCTAGCTGCAAAACGGGCAAAGCTCGCCCATTGCATGATCAAATCAGTTAATCAGAAACGGGCCAGCACCGAACCCCAGGCAAACCCGCCACCAATGCCTTCCATCAGAATGGTTTGTCCGCGCTGGATGCGGCCGCTTTTCACCCCGGCATCCAGCGCCAAAGGAATCGACGCAGCCGAAGTATTGCCATGCTCGCCAACAGTCACGATGACCTTCTCCATCGACAGATGCAGGTGCTTGGCAGTGGACTCGATGATGCGGATATTGGCCTGATGCGGCACCAGCCAGTCAATGGCTTCCTTGGCCAGACCGGCTTTGGCAAGCGTTTCCTCGGCAACGGCTGAAAGCGCCTTTACGGCAAACTTGAACACAGCACTGCCATCCATATGGATATAAGCTTCACCGTCAATGGCGTTGGCAACCGCACGCCCCGGCGTTTTCAGGATACCGTTATAGCGCCCGTCGGCATGCAGGTGGGTAGCCAGAATGCCAGTTTCGGCATCGGCTTTCAGCACCACTGCCCCGGCACCATCGCCAAACAGTACGCAGGTATTGCGGTCGTCCCAGTTGACGATATTCGAGAGCTTTTCTGCGCCGACAACGACGGCACACTTTGACGCGCCGCTCTTGATGAACTGGTCCGCAGTGGTCAGCGCATAGACAAAGCCTGCACACACCGCTTGCATATCAAATGCGGGAAAACCATGTACACCCAGCTTTTCCTGCAGGATGCACGCAGTCGACGGAAAAATGCTGTCCGGCGTGGTGGTCGCCACGATCAGCAAATCAACGTCTTCGGCAGTGACGCCGGCACTGGCCAGCGCAGCTTCGACCGCCTTGAGGGCCATGTCCGATGTCATTTCTTCCGGAGCTGCAATATGGCGCTGATGAATACCGGTTCGCGCGACAATCCATTCATCGCTGGTATCGACCCGCTGCGCCAGATCATGATTGCTCAGCACCTTGGCCGGCAGATAGCTGCCGGTACCGGCAATGCGTGAAAACATAAGCACTCCTTGGTGAATTCGTCAGGCCTGCACGGCGTCAGCCGGCGCAGCACTGAGATCGGCCAGCTGCTGCTGCACCTGATCGGTAATTCGCTGGATCACACCAGCACGCGCCTCTTCCAGCGCCTGCTTGAGCGCCCAGTAAAAAGCCAGCTCATCAGCACCGCCATGACTCTTGATCACAATGCCGCGCAAGCCCAGCAGCGATGCGCCATTATAGCGCCGGGGATCGACACGCTTCTTGAAGCGCCCGAGTACAGGCAAAGCAACGAGCCCGATCAGCTTGGTGAGCAGGCTACGGTTAAACTCTTCCTTGATGAAATCGGACATCATCTTGGCCAGGCCTTCCGATGCCTTCAGTGCGATATTGCCGGGGAAACCATCGCAGGCAACCACATCGACATTGCCACTATACAGATCATCGCCCTCGACATTGCCGATGAAGTTCAGGTGCGTGCGGCGCAGCAGCTCAGCCGCCCCCTTCACCTGCTCGTTACCCTTCATTTCTTCTTCACCGACATTGAGCAGACCGACACGCGGGCTGGGTACATGCTGTACGGCCGAATAGAGCGCCGACCCCATGATGGCGAAGTGCACCAGTTGCTCGGAGGTGGCATCCACATTGGCCCCCAGATCAAGCACACAGGTCTCCCCACCCTTCCGAGTTGGCAGCATCTTGGCGATTGCCGGACGATCCACGCCGGGAATGGTCTTGAGCACGAAGCGGGCAGTGGCCATCAGTGCACCGGTATTGCCGGCCGACACACAGGCACTGGCTTCGCCGGTTTTGACAAGATTGATCGCCACACGCATCGACGAATCTTTTTTGTTCTTCATCGCCGATTGCGGCGATTCATCCATGGTGACGATTTCGCTGGCCGGATGCAGGCGCAGGCGCGGGCCGGTTTCGGCCTTGCGCGCCTTCAGCTCGGCCGTGATCGCATCGGGCAAGCCGACGAGAACAACGTCCACATCGGCATGCTCGCGCAGGAAGCGCAGCACGGCGGGGATGGTGACATGCGTACCATGGTCACCGCCCATGGCATCTACGGCAATGGTAATTTCCATCAGGCTTTCCAGAATGACGAACGGCGCAAACAGGAAATCCTGCTTGCGCCGTTAGCGTAACCCTTTGCTTGCGCAAGGATTATTGAATTACTCGCCCTTGGCCTTAACGACACGGCGGCCCTTGTAGAAGCCATCCGGGCTAACGTGGTGCGGACGATGCACGGTGCCGCGCTCGTCAACCGCGATCGCCGGAGCGGTCAGAAAATCGTGAGCGCGATGCATGCCACGCTTGGACGGGGACTTTTTGTTCTGTTGAACGGCCATGATTACTACTCCTTGAAAACCAGTTTTTCAGTTTCAGTTATTCCGCTTTCCTGGTTTTCAACTGAGCCAGGACAGCAAACGGATTCGGTTTTTCCGCCACGATGGTGACATCGCCTTCGGCGCACACCTCATGACGCGGCGCATACGGCAGCGCCAGCAATACTTCTTCTTCCACCAGAGCCAGCACATCCAGCTCCGGATCAATGACCATACCTTCGAGGTCTTCGTCGGCGGCTTCCGCCTCATCAATGGCGGACTCGTCGGCAAATAGCGTCAGCACGGTTTCGCACTTGACCGGCAGGCGCATCGGCTTCAGACAGCGCTGACAGGCGAGCTGCAGCTCGCCAGACACGGCCAGATACAGCCAGGGACGCTCCAGCTTGTCGACCCCACCTTCCAGCTCCCAGTCAAGCTGCGCAACCGGATCGAGCACCAGCTCGGCCAGGCGGGACAGCTCCGCAACCGCAACCTGCCCGGACATCCGCGCACGGGAAACCGCGAATTCTGCGCTATCAATCACCGACATGGCAAGCCTGGGTCACCGAGAAACCGCGCATGATACAATGCCCGCCGTTGAGCTGTCAAAAGCTTCCGTAACCCCGGAGCACCGATTATATGTCGCAAAAACAAGCCACTCTGCCACTGGTACTGGCCTCGACCTCACCCTACCGTCGCGAATTACTGCAACGACTGGCCTACCCGTTCGAGGTCGCCAGCCCCGAAGTGGACGAAACACCACAGGCCGGAGAGAGTGCACACGCCACCAGCCTGCGGCTGGCGATTGCCAAGGCTCAGGCATTGCAATCCCGTTTCCCCGCCCACTTGCTGATCGGCTCGGACCAGGTCGCGCTGCTGAACGGGGTACAACTAGGCAAACCGGGCACGCATGAGCGTGCCGTGGCACAACTGCAGCAGATGCGCGGACGCAGCATTGAATTCCATACCGCACTGGCGCTGTACAACAGCCAGAGTGGCACCACCCAGACGCATGTCGACATCACCCGGGTAACGATGCGCCAGTACAGCGACGACACCATCGAACGTTACCTGCGCCACGAACAACCCTACAACTGTGCCGGCAGCGCGAAAACGGAAGGCCTGGGCGTCATCCTGATCGAGCGCATCGACAACAGCGACCCGACAGCGATCATTGGCCTGCCGATGATCGCCCTCACCGCGATGCTACTCGAAGAAGGAGTGCAACTGGTATGAGCGGCACCCTCTATCTGATCCCGACCCCGCTGGGTGGCGACACGTTGAGCGACATCCTGCCTGCGGATGTGATCGCCATTGCACAAGAGCTCACGCATTTCATTGTCGAGGCCCCGAAAACGGCGCGCGCCCATCTCAAGCTCTTTGGTACTCCGCACGAATTGCGCAGCCTGTGGATGCAGGAGTTGAACGAGCACAGCAAGGACAGCGAACTCGCCAACCTGCTGGAGCCACTACTGGCTGGCCACGATGTCGGCCTGATGAGTGAGGCTGGCTGCCCCGGCGTGGCCGAT
The DNA here is from genome assembly GCF_015223195.1 of Chitinilyticum piscinae. Lineage (GTDB taxonomy): Bacteria > Pseudomonadota > Gammaproteobacteria > Burkholderiales > Chitinibacteraceae > Chitinilyticum > Chitinilyticum piscinae. The sequence goes on from NZ_JADFUA010000008.1 coordinate 64,104, forward strand.
CCCGGCGCCAATCTGGTGCGACTCGCGCATCGGCAAGGCATCCGTGTGCAACCACTGGTAGGACCCTCCTCGATTCTGCTGGCGCTGATGGGCTCCGGCGCCAACGGCCAGAAATTCCGCTTCAACGGCTACCTGCCCACCAGCGACACCGAACGGATCGCGGCGATCCGCGCACTGGAAACCAGTTCGCACAAGGAAAAGCAGGCCGAACTGTTTATCGAAACTCCTTATCGCAATAAGGCACTCTTCGAGGCGCTGCTGGCGACCGCGCGCCCCGGCACGCTACTGACGGTGGCCTGCAATCTCAGCCTGCCGGATCAATACCTGCAAAGCCATCGCATCAGCGACTGGCAGCGCCAGCCTGCACCGGATCTGCACAAGAAACCGACCGTATTCGTGCTGTTTGCCTGACCCATACCCGCCCCCCCATCGACACCCAGACCTCAAAATGAAATAAACAGGAGCTCATACCCAGGAAGCCACGGGCAAAATGACACCCCATCCGGCTCGGCGGCTGGCGAAAGCAGCAGGCTCACCGATAATGAGCTGAACGATGCAGCATGGCAGAGCTCGGATGGATGCCCCCGCAACAGTCTCCGCACAGGAATTGGACAGTCTGCGCCAGCGGGTGCGCGAAGGTGATCCGCAGGTACGTCCCTTGCTCAAACAAGCCCTGCGTCGAGCCCAGGCCCGCGACGATCTCGACTGCGCCATGCCGCTGGCCGAGCTCGCCGCCCGCGCCGCCTGGGGGGTGCTCGACTATCGGCAGCTGCAGCATTACGCCAGACTGCTAGGCCGACTGGCCCTACGCGGCGACAGTCTCGATTACCGCTTACTGTCACTACAGATCCAGGCACGTGCTGCGCAGGAACAGCAGCGCCATCAGCTCACCCTGCGCCTGTGGTTCACCGTGATGACACTGGCTGAACAACAGGAACGCCCAGCCGCGCTCTGTGACGCCTGCCTTGGACTGAGCAATCTGCTGCTGCAGGAACAGCAGCCCACCCTGGCACTGGAAGCAATTGCGTTCGCCCATCACACCGCCTGCGATTACGGATTGGCACGCCTGCGCTTTCGCTGCGCCCTCTTCATGCTCAGCCAACTGGTTGACAGCAGCCCGCGCAGTGAACTGCAAGGCTGGCTTGATGAACTCGAAGCAGCAGACCAGCACACCATGGATCACCACTGGCTGGTCGATCTCGCCAATTTGCAGGCGCGTCTGGCCAACCGGGAAAAGGATTACCGCACAGCCCAGCTGCGCGCCAGCAAGGCCGAGCATCTGGCTCGCCGCAGCCATTATCAGTGGGGGCTGCAACAGGCGCTGCAGAACCGCGCCGAAATCGCGGCGGGCCAGCAGCAATGGTCCGAAGCGATAGCACTACTGCAGCAAAGCACCTATGACCCGGTTCCCCGTGCGCTGCCCGCCGCACAGCAATGGCAACTGGCGCAGTGGCTCGAAGCCTCCGGCCAGGCACAGCCCGCTCTGGCAGTCTATCAACAATGGCATGCCCTGCGGGTGCAGGCACTGGCCGGCAGCGCAAGAAGCAAGACTCTGCCTTGCGGCCTGCGCCGGCAACTGGCACTGCAACTCGACAATATTCGCTTGCGACTAGCCAACCATCGCCTCACACAGCGCCTCGCGCAGCTGGAGAGCACGCATGCCTCTGGCTGAATTGCTGGCATTGCTCGATCACGATCCGCACTGCACCCGACAGCAGGCGCTGGCACTCGCTCGCCAGAGCGGCTGGAGCAGCACTGCGGGACTGCAGGCGCGCGTTCTGGCAGCCCGTGCGCTCGGGCGCTTCGATTACCCTGCGGCAATCCGGGAAATCAACGGCATGTTGGGTCCCTTGCGGCGCAGCAAACTGATCCGCGACTGGCTGGAGCTGCGCGATGAGGCCGGGGGGCACTGCATGGTCACGGGCGAACTGGAACAAGCCATCCAGCACTGGTCGGCCTGCCTGGAGCTTGCCCTCGAACAGCATGAGGCCGATTACGCGGCTCGGGCTCTCACAGGCCTGGGCAAAAGCTTCTGGGTGCTGCAGGATCATGCCAGCGCACGTCATTATCACAATCGGGCGGTCGAATTTGCCCTGCCCTTGCTGAACCGCGACATCCTCTGTGCCGCCTATCTCTGCCTGACAGTCGATCTGCTGGCACTGGGCGATCTGGACACGGCCAACTGCACGCTGGCCCTGCTCGCCCGCCCGATCAGCCTGTGCCGCAACCGGCACTGGCAAGCCGAGTACTGGCTGTACCGCGCCACCGTCAGCGCCCAGGACGATGCCGCACAGAGCAACCAGCAACTGGATCAGGCAGAGCTCATCGCGCGTGAGCTGGGATTTGGCTGGGTGCTGAGCCAGGTGGCCTGGCAACGTTTCTGCAATGCACGGGACAATGTCTCCGCCGAACTTCATTTTGCCGAGGCCATCCGCAGCGCCGAGGCCATCAACTCGGCCACCCTGCTCGAGCGCTACACCCTCAAAGCCAGTGAAGACGCGGCAGCTCGCGGCGACTATCCGGCCGCCCTGCAGCACTACAAGGCGTTCCTGCACCATTTTGCGCACAACCATGCCCTGCAGAAGCTCCCCAGGTTATCCACGGCCGCACGGCGACGGCTACTGCAACTGGAAGACCGGATCAATCTGGCCCTGCAAGAGCAGGAATACCACAACCTGCGACTGACCATCACCCGGCAGGGCAACGAAATCCTCAATCTTGCGCAGGCAGCCAGTACCGACCCGCTCACCGGGCTGCATAATCGCCGCCACCTGGAAAAGCACTTCAGCGAACTGCGCGAGCATCCGAGGCTACCGTGCTCGATTCTGATTCTCGATGCCGACCACTTCAAGCAGATCAATGACCGCTTCGGCCATGATCTGGGCGATGTCGTGCTGACCCGACTGGCGGAACTGCTGCGCAGCACCTGCCGTAATCACGAGCTGATCGCACGTTATGGCGGCGAAGAGTTTGTCCTGTTACTGCCCGATACCGGTGGCTCTGCTGCCCAGCAAGTAGCCGAACGCTTGCGCATGGCGATCGAGCAGTACGCCTGGACGGAATTGCAAAGCACCCTTCACGTCACGGCCAGCTTCGGCGGCGCCTGCTGTGAAGCCCCTCCTTTCGACGGCCCTGCCCTGCTGCGGCTAGCCGACCAGGCGCTCTACCGTGCCAAGCAACAGGGGCGCAACCGGGTCGAATGGGCGTTTGCGCCCACTCAGCGCCCATAAGGGATTTCCGTAGTCCCATTGCATTGACTACATCCACTTGATATAAATCAAATCCAGATGCTGATTACGGTTTAGCATGCACTAACAGTCAAAGAGCGGAGCAGATTCCGCCTTCGGGTATCGAGAGTCACAACACAACGGAGTCGAACATGACCAGCGTTCTGGTAGTCGGCAGCATCAACATGGATCTGGTGGTAACCGCCAGCCAGTTCCCCCGTCCGGGCGAAACCCTTTGCGGCTCGCATTTCGCCACGTTTCCCGGTGGCAAGGGCGCCAACCAGGCTGTCGCGGCAGCCCGGCTCGGTGCCAGCGTCACCATGCTGGGCTGCGTCGGGGACGACAGCTTCGGCCAAAACCTGCTGGCGGGACTGCAGGCAGAAAACATTGATACGCAATGGATTTCCCGCATCCCTGGCACGCCTACCGGGGTAGCCAGTATCACTGTTTGCGAGGCGGAAAATGCCATTACGGTCATTCCCGGCGCCAACCATGCACTGAGCGTGGAACACATTGCACAGGCCGATGCCGCCTTTGCGGCGACCGACGTTGTGCTGGCACAACTGGAAACTCCGCTACCCACAATTCTGGCCGCGGCGCAGCGGGCCCGGCTGCACGGCAAACCTTTCATACTGAACCCGGCACCTGCGGTAGTGCTGCCGCAGGAACTACTTGATCTGGTCTCCCTGCTGACTCCCAACCAGCACGAGCTAGCCACCGCACTGGATGTCTCGGGGGATGACTGGCGAGCCCAGCTTGCCAGTCTGCCCGGACGGGTTGTCATGACATTGGGCAAGGAGGGTGCCGCCTATATCACCCCGACTGGCCAGATCATCGAGCAGGCTGGTTTCACGGTTCGCGCCATTGACACCACGGGCGCCGGGGACACCTTCAACGGCGCACTAGCAGCGTTCTGGCGACAAGGCCCAGCGGCAGCCCTGCGCCTGGCCTGCGCCGCAGGCGCGCTCTCGGTCACCCGTGCCGGTGCACAGAGCGGCATGCCAACACTGGCAGAACTGACCCGTTTTCTGGAGCAGCAAGCATGAAAAAACATGGCATTCTCAACCGTGACATCGCTCGTGTTCTTGCCGGCATGGGGCACACCGACAGCATCGTGATTGCCGACTGCGGCCTGCCCATTCCGGCAGGTGTCGAATGCATCGATCTGTCCGTCACACTCGGCAGCCCGGACTTCTTCAGCGTGCTTGACGCGGTCCTCGCGGATTTCCAGTGCGAACAAGCACTCTTCGCCAGCGAATCGCGCGAGCACAACCCGGCCGTCGTGCACAGCGCCGAGGGGCTGGCAGCCAGCGGCTGCGCAGTCCGCATGGTTCCACACGAAGAATTCAAGGCTGCTTGCCGTCAAGCCCGCGCGATTATCCGTACAGGCGAAGCCAGCCCATACGCCAATGTCGTGCTGTATTCCGGCGTGATTTTCTGAAGCGGAGACCATCATGCAGATCCGCATGCACGACATCAGCAAGGCCTTCGGCCCGGTGCGCGTACTCGAAGGGGTGGCATTCACGCTCAGTGGCGGTGAAATTCATGCCCTGATGGGTGAAAACGGCGCCGGAAAATCAACCCTGATGAAAATTCTCTGCGGCGTTCACCAGGCCGATGCCGGTGAAATCGGCATCGACGGGCAAAAGGTACAGATCCGCTCCACCCGGGATGCCGAACGGCTTGGCATCGCCATCATCCATCAGGAGCTGAATCTGATCCCGCAGCTGACGGTCATGGAGAATATGTTTCTTGGCCGGGAGCCGCGCCGCTACGGGGTGATCGACAGGGCAAAGATGAAACGCGACTGCCTGGAATACCTGGCCCTGCTCGGCGCAGGGCAGATCGATCCGCAGACCGAAGCCGGCCTGTTGTCGATCGGCCAGCAACAGATGGTGGAAATTGCCAAGGCACTCTCGCTCAACGCTCAGGTGCTGATCATGGACGAGCCCACCGCCGCCCTCACCGACCGTGAAATCGAGCTGTTGTTCAAAATCATGCACGACCTGAAAGCGCGCGGTGTCGGCATCGTCTATGTGTCGCACCGCATGGAGGAAATTTTCCAGATCTGCGACAAGATTTCCGTGCTGCGCGACGGCCAGTTTGTCGGTGAGCGCAATATTCCCGAAACCAATTTCGATGAAATTGTCGCGATGATGGTTGGCCGGGAAATTGGCGAGCGCTTCCCTGGGCGCACGGTGGCACAAGGAGCCGTCCGTCTGCGCGTGGAGGGGCTGGCCGATGAGGGACAGATCAGCGGCATCGATTTTGCCGTACACGCCGGAGAAGTGCTCGGTATCGCCGGGCTTATGGGAGCGGGTCGCAGTGAGATCCTTAAAACCCTGTTTGGCATCAACCGCAAATCAGCGGGCTTAGTGGAGCTCGAAGGCATACCGCTGAACATACGTAAACCCCAGGACGCCATCAGTGCCGGGATCGGTTTTGTCACCGAAGACCGCAAGAGCCAGGGGCTAGTGCTGGGGATGTCGGTGCGGGAGAACATCACACTGACGAATCTGCACGGTTATGCAAACAGTGGCGTCATCAACGGCGGCAGTGAAACGCAGGCTGTGAACGAGCAGATCGCCAGGCTGAAGATTCGCACCCGCGATGCGGAGCTGGAGGTGAAATCACTATCCGGTGGCAACCAGCAGAAGGTGGTCTTCGCCAAATGGCTGGAAATCAAGCCGAAGGTATTGCTGCTGGACGAGCCTACCCGCGGGGTTGACGTGGGCGGCAAGGCCGAGATCTACCACATCATCAATGAACTTGCCGCTCAGGGCGTCGCCATCGTGATGGTGTCGTCGGAGCTGCCGGAAGTCCTTGCCATGAGCGACCGCATCCTCGTGATGCATCAGGGCCGCCAGGCCGGCATTTTCAATGCCAGAACCGCTACCCAGGAATCCATCATGGCCGCTGCGGCCGGAGGTCAGTAATCATGACTCAAGAACAGAAAGCCCTGCTGCAGAAGCTGGGGCCCTTTATCGCCCTGCTGGTCGTTTGTGCCGGGCTGTCCATCGCCAGCCCGGATTTCCTCACGATGGGCAACCTGCTCAACGTGATGCGCCAGGTATCGATCAATGCACTGATTGCCTTTGGTATGACGCTGGTGATTTTGCTGGGGGGGATCGATCTGTCCGTCGGCTCGATTCTCGCGCTCTCGTCCGTGCTGACCGCCAAGCTGATCAGCGCGCTGGGGCTGGATCCGGCACTGGCAACGATGATCGGCATTCTGGCCGGGGCGCTGATGGGCGCCGCCAACGGTGTCGTGATTGCCAAGGGCAAGGTGGCCCCCTTCATTGCGACGCTGGGCACGATGACCATCCTGCGCGGACTCTCGCTGGTCTTTTCCGAAGGCCGCCCGGTGACGGGGCTCAACAGTGACTTCTTCAGCATGCTCGGTGGCGGCTATGTGGCCAACCTGATCCCGGTTCCAGTGATCTGGATGCTGCTGCTGTTCGTCGTGTTCTGGTTTGTACTGAAGAAAACCGTCTTCGGCCGCCACGTGTATGCCGTGGGGGGCAACGAAGAAGCTTCGCGCCTGTCGGGCCTCTCGGTCGACAGTGTGAAGATCTGGGTCTACACGATATCCGGGGCTATGAGTGCCATGGCCGGGATCATCCTGACCTCGCGCCTGAATTCGGCCCAGCCGACCGCGGGCACCGGCTACGAGCTAGATGCGATCGCCGCGGTCGTGCTGGGCGGCACCAGCCTCACCGGCGGGCGGGGCTGGATCTTCGGCACGCTGGTCGGCGCACTGCTTATCGGCGTACTGAACAATGGCCTGAATCTGCTGGGCGTCTCCAGCTTCTACCAGCAGGTCATCAAGGGCGTCGTCATCCTGCTGGCAGTGCTGATCGATCGCGGAGGCAAGAAATAAGGACCCAGGGGCTGGCCAGCGCCAGCCCACCAAGAAGAAAGCCGGGGTATCCACACCCGGCCATTGAAAGCAGTTGGTTACAGAACCATACCCATAACACTATCAGGAGTCGATCCATGAAACGCTTTCTCTCCCCCCTGTTGCTCGGCCTCTTGACCGTCGGCCTGATCGCTTGCACCAAGCAAGGCCCGGATAGCCAGCCTGCCGCCAGCGCGACCCCGGCGGCAGCCGGCAACAACACCGTAGGCCTGTCGATCTCGACACTGAACAACCCCTTCTTCGTCAGTCTCAAAGACGGGGCCGAAGCGGCGGCCAAGGAACAGGGCATCACCCTCATCACCGTGGATGCACAGAATGATCCGGCCAAGCAGATCGCCAATATCGAAGATCTGATCCAGAAAAAGGTCAGCGTCATCCTGATCAACCCGGCCGATTCCGATGCCGTGGCCGGTGTGGTCAAACAGGCCGAAGATGCGGGCATCAAGGTAATTTCGCTGGATCGCAGCGTCAACGGCGCACCGGTCACCAGCCACATCGCATCGGACAACAAAGCCGGCGGCAAGATGGCGGCGGAATTTTTGCTGGAAAAAATCGGCGGCAAGGGCAATATCGTCGAGCTGGAGGGGATTCCGGGCTCCAGCGCCGCCCGTGAGCGGGGCGAAGGCTTCAATGCCGGCATCGCCGGCAAGTCGGACGTGAAAGTGGTTGCCAAGCAGCCAGCCGACTTTGACCGCGCCAAGGGCTTGTCGGTGATGGAAAACATCCTGCAGGGCAACAAAAATGTGGTCGGCGTATTCGCCCACAATGACGAAATGGCACTGGGCGCGCTCAAGGCCATCGAGGCTGCCGGGGTGAGAAACGTCGTCGTTGTCGGCTTTGATGCCACCGATGATGCCGTGAAGGCCGTGAAGGAAGGTAAAATGGCCGCCACCGTGCAGCAAAAACCGGATCTGATCGGCAAGATGGGCGTGCAAACGGCCAAGCAGGTCATTGACGGCAAAGCGGTCGACGCCAGCATTCCGGTACCGCTGGATCTGGTGAAACAATAAGCCACGGCCCCGGTTCCGGGGCTGACGTGACGCAACAGGCCGGTACAGACCGGCCTGTTGCATATCCGGCGCGCAATCCGCCCACCCCGATCAACCACACGTCCGGCGTCCCGCACCGGACCAGTTGCAGGCCAGCAGGCATGAGCCAGTACGAACGCCTCACCATTGACGACATTGCCAGACTGGCCGGTGTCTCCAAAACCACCGCCAGCATGGTGCTGAATGGCCGGGCGGCGGAATACCGGATTGCGGCAGCCACCCGAGACCGGGTACTCGCGGTCGCCGCCGAGTATCATTTCAGCCCTTCGCAATCTGCGCGCACACTGCGCAACCGCAGCAGTGGCACACTCGGCCTGGTTATCCCCGAGCTGACCAACTTTGCCCATGCCATGCTGGCGCAGGAGCTGGAAATCCAGTCACGCGCGCTGGGCTACCAGTTGCTGCTGGTTACCAGTGAAGATGATCCGGAGCGCGAGGACGAGGGCATTCGCCACCTGCTGTCGCGTCAGGTTGACGGGTTGCTGGTGGTGCCCAGCGCCGTCGACGCCGAGGCCTATTCCCGATACGCCCAGCGCACGCCACTGGTGCTGGTCGATCGCCGGATTCCCGACAGCCCCCTGCCCTTTGTCGTGACGGCCGCCGAAGGCATGGTGGCCGATCTGGTCGCTGAACTTGCCACAGCACCGGACGTGAACGAAGTGGTTTTCTTCGGCGGGCAGCCGGATTTCTCGCCCAGTATTGATCGGCTGGCAGGCTACCGCGCCGGGCTGGCCCGCGCCGCCTTGCCCGAACAGGAAGGCTGGGTATGGCAGCGGACGTTCCAGCGCCAGTCCGGTGCCGAATTGATGGCAGCCTGCCACGCGGCGCTGGGGCATTATCCGCAGGTGGTGTTTGCCGCCTCGATCACGCTACTGGAAGGCGTGCTGGCATACATGAAGGAACACCACCTGTTCCGCAACCCGCCGCGACTGGCGTCATTCGACAACCACGATCTGCTGGATTGCCTGCCGGTTGCCGTCGACAGCATCGTCCAGGATAGCGCGGGGCTCGCCGCCGCCGCGCTGGCTCGAGTCCTGGCGCTACGGGAGGGGCAGCGCATCCAGTCCGAATGGGTCGCCGCCCGGCTACTACGCCGTTCGACAAGCGCATAAAGAACCAGGTATAGGCGGGAAGCCTGCCAGCCCAAAGGGCTATAGCCCCATACCCTAGACAAGATAACGCGCAAGCACTTGCCGCAGCAGATCAAAATTGATCGGCTTGGTCAGGAAATCGTCCATGCCGGCATCAAGGCAGGCTTGTTCGCTTTCCTGCAAGGCATTGGCCGTCAAAGCAATGATCGGCAGGGTAGCAGTTTGCGGCTGCTGCCGCAGGCGGCGGGTCGCCTCCAGACCATCCATGACCGGCATCTGGCAATCCATCAGGATCAGGTCAAACTGGTTTTCCGCGGCTTTTTCCAGTGCTTCCAGCCCATTGGCGGCCAGCGCCACCTCACACCCCAGTCGCTGCAAGCCGATGGCTACCACGCGCTGGTTGAGCGGATTGTCCTCCACGACCAGCACCTGTCCACGCAGCGTGGCCACCACCGGGATCGGCTCCTGCAACAGCACCGGCCCCGTACCACCGAGCAGCTGGTGCAAGGCCTGCAGCCAGGTATCCAGACCGAAGACCGGCTTGAGCAACAATCGGCGCTTACTGCCTTCCACCCAGCCCGCTGGAGCATGCCAGCCGCTGTACAGCAGGGGTGGCGCTCCCGACCAGTCCAGCAGCGGCGAAACAACCGCGCGGGGTGATTCATCAATAATCAGCAGATCAAGCAGCGGCAACTCGGTGGTAGCGGCCAGATCCAGCAATACCACTCCTGCAGCCCGCAGCACCTGTAGCAGCCGCTCGTCGCGCCAGGCGGGGTCGCCCACCCAGCCAATGCGACGCCCCTGCAGGAATGCGGCGGCACGTGCATCGGCATCCACCGGGGCAAATTGCTCTGCCTCAAGCGGCAGTACACAGCAGAACGTTGAACCTCGCCCCGGAGCTGACTCGACCGTGATGTGTCCGCGCATCAGCTCGCACAGCAACCGGCAGATGGCCAGCCCCAGCCCGGTACCGCCAAAGCGGCGAGTCGAACTCGAATCCGCCTGGTAAAAGCGCTCGAACAACCGTTGCTGCCGCTCCGCAGCGATACCGATTCCGGTATCACGGACCTCCAGCTCGATGCAGCCCGAGCGCCAGCGTACCGACACCCTCACCCCGCCCGCTTCGGTGAACTTGACGGCATTGGCCAGCAGATTGAGCACGATCTGCCGATAACGCAGCGCATCTCCCAAGACTCGCACCGGCACACCAGGCGCAATATCCAGCAGGAATTCAATCCGCCGCTCTGCTGCCCGGGGGGCCAGCATGCGGCAGGCTTCGCGCGTGACCTGCACGAGGTCGAAAGGCAGATGATCCAGCTCAAGCTTGCCCGCTTCGATCTTGGCGAAATCCAGCAAATCATTGATCAGCGCCAGCAGCGCCTCGCCGGAATGGCGGATGCTCGCCAGCTGCTCGCGCTGCTCGTGATTGAGCGGTGAAGCCGCCAGCAGCTGGGCAAATCCGAGCACACCATTGAGCGGGGTACGGATTTCATGCGAAATCGTGGCCAGAAATTCGCTCTTGGCCCGGCTGGCTTCCTCAGCAGCATCACGCGCGATGCGCAGCTCTTCGGTCTGCAGCGACAACTGCTGGTTCGCCTGACGCAAGCCTGCTTCAAAACGCTTGCTGCGCATCAGCTGCGACAGAATGGCGGCAAACAGCTTGATGACTTCGCGTTGACCAGGCGGCATCGGCCGGTGCCGGATGAAGTTGTCACAGGCGATCCAGCCGAGGATCTCGCCTTCATGATGCAACGCCACCAGTGCATTCCAGCCGCGCCCGACCACCTGCTTGTCGTAATACAGCGCGGCATCTTCCTTGACCACGACTTCGCCGGGGCGCGCGCGCGCGACACCAAACATGTCATGCACCGGGCAAGCGCTGCGATACCAGCGCTCATCGGTCACCCTGCCCTCGTTATCGGTTCCGTAGGTCCCCAGCATGTCGCCACTGTCCGCGTCGTACTCGAACAAGCCCATGCGGTCGATGTCGAGCTGGCTGATCGCCAACGACACGGCGCGGTGGTAGAGCTGATCCAGATCGGCGGCTCGCGTGAGCTCCAGTGTCACCTCGCCCAGACGCTGCAACAGCAGGCGCTCATCTTCAATGCGGCTGAGGCTGGCATGCAGTTGCCCGGCCTCCAGGTGGCAGAAACGGCCGGCTTCATCCTGTTGCCGCCGGTAGACAAGCACCGCCGCCAGTGCGGCACATTCGCCCAGAAACACCGGACTGGCACGCAAGGTTTCGAAATCACCCATCCGCTCGGCCTCGGCAAACAGCACGGCGATGAGCCGCCCTTCGTCAACAAGCGGCAGGATCAGCTGGTAGCGCGGGCTGGGTTGCGTACCGGCCGGCACCCATAACTCGTCGGTTGGCGCGGCACTGGCCAGCATGGTCAGGGCCGGGGATTGCAATTGGTTCTGCAGGGCCTGTGCCGGCAAACCGTAGAACGTATCAAGCCCCTGCAGTTCCGGATACTCAAGCGCAGCCTGCCCCTGAACGAACTGCGCCCGCGCGCGCAAGCGACCCTGGTCTTCGAAAAGAAGCACGACACGGCGTGCCTGCAGTGCACAGGCAAAGCCTTCGACCAGCGTGATGCCCAACCGCTCCGGCGCTGCGGTGCGCACCGCTTCGGCCAGACCCTGAATCATGGATGCCTGCATGACGGCCAACCTGAAAACTGACAATAATATTATGTTTGCACGGCAAAAAACTGTCTCGCAGATTGTATAAATCTTGGCAGCGTTTGCAACAGCCACAGGGCAGCCAATCCCTCCGGCCAGGGCAGAACACCACGTACACCGCCGGCACTTTGCGCTACAATTGCGGTTTTTCCGCACACCCAAAATACGCTCAAGGAGAGTACACATGTCGTTGGCTGATCGCGACGGAGTCATCTGGTATGACGGCAAGCTGGTGCCGTGGCGCGATGCCACCACCCACGTGCTGACCCACACCCTGCATTACGGCATGGGCGTATTCGAAGGCGTGCGTGCGTACGAAACCCCGAAAGGCACAGCGATTTTCCGCCTCCAGGACCACACCGAACGGTTACTGAATTCCGCCAAGATCTTCCAGATGAAGATCCCGTTCACCGCCGAAGAGCTGAACGAAGCGCAAAAAACCGTCGTGCGTGAAAACGGCCTGAAATCCTGCTACCTGCGTCCGCTGTCCTTCATCGGCAGCGAAAAGCTGGGGATCGCCGCGACCAACAACACCATCCACACCGTCGTGGCCGCTTGGCCTTGGGGTGCGTACCTCGGCGCCGAAGGCCTGGAAAAGGGCATCCGAGTGAAGACCTCGAGCTTCACCCGCCACCACGTCAACGTGTCGATGGTGCGAGCCAAGGCCTGTGGCTACTACATCAACTCCATCCTGGCACACCAGGAAGCGGCCGCCGACGGCTACGACGAGGCGCTGGTCCTCGATACCGAAGGCTATGCCTCCGAGGGCGCCGGCGAGAACTTGTTTGTCGTGAAAAAGGGCAAGCTCTACACGCCGGACGTGGCCTCCTGCCTGGACGGCATTACCCGCAACACCGTGCTGACGCTGGCGCGCGAGGAAGGTATCGAAGTCATCGAGAAGCGCATCACCCGCGATGAAATCTATACCGCTGATGAAGCATTCTTCACCGGCACCGCCGCAGAGGTGACGCCGATCCGCGAACTGGATAACCGCCCGATTGGCGCCGGTATCCGCGGCCCGGTCACTGCCCGCCTGCAGCAGCGCTATTTCGATTGCGTACAGGGCCGCGACCCGAAGCACGAAGACTGGCTCACCCTGGTATAAGCCGTAAGACCAAGCGGGATATGGCCCATAGAGCCATACCCGCCAGCGACGACTGGAAGAGAACATGGAACTGAAAGAAAATACCCAACGTGAAATCGAAGTCGGCGCCGCCGACCTGCCGCTGCACTGCCCGACCCCGGATCAGGTGAAATGGAATTCGCACCCGCGCGTTTTCCTCGATGTCACCAAGATTGGCGAGGCGCTGTGCCCCTACTGTGGCACCCGCTACAAACTGCGTGCCGGCGAAGTGATCAAGGGTCACCACTAAGCGTTTCCCATCTGCCAAAGCGGCGCCGGGCATCCCGCGCCGCTTTGGCCTTTGTATTGCCTGATGAAAAAAATACTGATTGTCGCCCCCGCCTGGATTGGCGATGCCATCATGGCGCAGCCGCTGTACATGCGCTTGCACCAGCGCCACCCCGGCCTGCAACTGGATGTACTGGCTCCGGCCTGGACGCGTCCGCTGCACGCCCGCATGCCTGAAGTCCACCAGGCCATCGACAACCCCTTCGGGCATGGCGAGCTGGGCTTGCGCAAGCGCTGGCAACTCGGACGGCAGCTGAAAGCCGCGCATTATGATCAGGTCATCGTGCTGCCGAATTCGCTGAAATCGGCACTGGTGCCGTGGTTTGCCCGCATTCCGCTGCGAACCGGCTGGGTCGGCGAGGCGCGCTACGGTCTGCTCAACGATTCCCGCAAGCTCGACCCTTACGCCCTGCCACTGATGGTCGAGCGCTTTGTCGCACTGGCGGAACCTGCCGGGCAAGCGTTCCCTCGTCCGGCACAGCCGCGCCTGAGTGTTGATACCGCCCAGCGCGATACCACGCGCGCCCGCCTGAAACTACCAACCGACCTGCCGATTGTGGCGATCTGCCCCGGTGCCGAATACGGCCCGGCCAAGCGCTGGCCGGCACGCCATGCCGCCGCGCTGAGTCTCGCCTTATTGGAGCGCGGTTACCAGGTGTGGCTATTCGGCTCGGACAAGGACGCGCCCATTGCTGGCGAGATTGCCGCACAGGCCCCTGGTGTCGTCGATCTGACCGGCAAGACCAGCCTGTCGGAAGCCATTGACCTGATGAGTCTCGCACGCGGAGCGGTCTGCAATGATTCCGGCTTGATGCATGTGGCAGCGGCACTGAACCTGCCGCTGGTGGCACTGTACGGCTCCAGCTCGCCGGAATTCACCCCCCCCCTATCGCACCGGGCGCAAATTGTATCGCTGGATCTGGATTGTGCGCCGTGCTTCGAGCGCACCTGTCCGCTAGGACACATGAACTGCCTGAACGAGCTGGAACCACAGCGGGTACTTGATACCCTGCTACCCATGCTCCCCTCCCCCATTACTAAATTCGGCGTCTGAAGGATACCCCATGTCGCACCTCGAACACCTCGACCTTGCACCGATCGCTGGCGTCAACGGCAGCGTTGTCCTGCCCGGCTCGAAGAGCATTTCCAACCGCACGCTACTGCTGGCCGCGCTATGCGAAGGCAGCACGCTGGTACAGGGCCTGTTGGCTTCCGACGACACGCAGCGCATGCTCGAAGCACTGGAAGCACTGGGCGTGAAGGTCGAGCAACAGGGCGACAGCCGCGATTTTCTGGTGCATGGCTGCGCCGGAAGTTTTCCGAATAAAGCGGCCGACCTCTTCCTGGGCAACGCCGGCACAGCCTTTCGCCCGCTGACGGCGGCGCTGGCGCTGTCGGGCGGGGAGTACCACCTGCACGGCGTGCCGCGCATGCACGAGCGTCCGATCGGCGATCTGGTCGACGCCCTGGTGCAGGCTGGCGCAAAGATCGACTATCTGGCCAATCCGGGTTTCCCGCCGCTGCAGATCCACCCGGCGGAGCTGTCCAGCGACCGCATCGCGGTGAAGGGCAACGTGTCCAGCCAGTTCCTCACCGGCTTGTTGATGGCGCTGCCACTGACTGGCCGCGACATGACCATCGAAGTGGTTGGCGAGCTGATTTCCAAGCCCTACATCGAAATCACCCTGAACCTGCTGGCGAAATTCGGCATCGAAGTTGTCCGCCGCGAGTGGAAGGAGTTCTTCATCAAGGGCGGCCAGACTTACCGCAGCCCGGGTCAGATCTTTGTCGAGGGCGATGCCTCGTCGGCGTCCTATTTCCTGGCCGCCGGCGCGATCGGTGGCGGCACCGTGCGCGTCGAAGGCGTCGGCCGTGATGCCATCCAGGGTGACAAGCGCTTTGCCGACACGCTGGCGCAAATGGGCGCTCAGATCACCTGGGGCGACAATTTCATCGAAGCAGCGCCCCCCGCGGACGGGCAACTCAAGGCCATCGACGTGGATCTGAACCACATCCCCGATGCGGCTATGACCATTGCCGTGGCCGCGCTGTTCGCCAGGGGCACGACGACCATCCGCAATATCGAAAGCTGGCGCGTGAAGGAAACCGACCGTCTCTCTGCCATGGCCACCGAGCTGCGCAAGGTCGGCGCCACAGTCGAAGAAGGCCAGGACTATATCGTCGTCACCCCCCCGGCGCAGCTGATTGCCAATGCTGCCATCGAAACCTACGATGACCACCGCATGGCGATGTGCTTCTCGCTGGTGGCGCTCGGCGGCGTGACGGTGCGGATTCTCGATCCCAAGTGCACCGCCAAGACCTTTCCGACCTATTTCGAGGAACTGGCGCGCATCAGCAACTGAGTGCGCCGAATAATCAAAAAGGCCAGTCAGTGACTGGCCTTTTTTGCGAGCCCGAGGCGCAAAACTAGTCGGCGCGCTCGACCCGGCTACGGGTTCTGGCCGGCTGCGGCAGCAAGGTATCGCGGATCTGCTGGAAAACACGTCCCGGGCTGGTCCAGGCCGGAAGACCGGTCGGATGGCTGCGGTGCTTGGCCTGGGTTGCGGTCTGGCTGCGGTTCATACACTCACTCCTGAAATCGGGCCACCGGCCCTGGAAACGGGAATACGGTATTGCCACTACGGAGCGCATGGTACTCGCCTTTTCCGCATTTGTTTACCCGCTGTTACAATTCTCTTGCTGTCACAAACACCCAATCGTCATGTCAATGACATTTACCCAATAAGCCGCAGGGTATAGACCCAAAGCAGGCGTTTCCCAAATGATCTGAGCCGATACCCCTCCATGTCCAAATCCACGCTCCTACTCTGCTCATTCCTGCCACTCATCAGCACCGCTGCACTGGCCGTCGTAACCGACTTCCCCGCCAACCAGATTTCGGTCAGCGGGCGCACCCGGTTTGCCGAAGGACAGTGGCAAGCCACCTGGCCCGGGGTGAACTGGAGTCTGCGTTTCAGCGGTAGTGCGCTGGGTATCCGGCTAAACGATGCCAAAAACTATTTCAACGTGGAAATCGACGGCAAGGTTGCCCGCCAGATTAGCCCCGAAGCCGGCGAGCGCAGCATCTGGTTGCGAAATCTGGGCGATGGCGAGCATCAGGTACGGCTGATCAAACGCACCGAATCCCCCAAGGACACAGGCACCGTGCTGGGCTTCCAGCTGGACAACGGCAAAGTGCTGCCCCCACCGGAACTGCCCACCCGACGCATCGAATTCATTGGCGACTCGTATACCGCCGCACTGGGCAATCTGTCTGGCAAACGCGAATGCACTGAAGAACAGGTCTGGCTGAATACCGACATCACACAAGGCTTTGCTGCGCAGACAGCGCGTGCCCTGCAGGCCGACTGGCAGACCAACGCCATGTCGGGAATGGGTGTGCTGCGCAACTGGAACGGCAACAACCCCGAGCACGACTTCCGAACCTTCTACCCGCTGACACTGCAGACCGAGCCATCCAGCCGCTACGACTTCGCCTGGAAACCACAGGTGGTGGTCATCGGGCTCGGAACCAACGATTTCTCGACGCCCGTGCGCGCTGGTGAAGCGCGCAACCAGGAACAACTGGCGCGCGACTGGCTGGCCGCCTACAAGGGCTTGCTGGGCGAGGTGCGTACTCGCTACGGCAAGCCAGTCATCATTGTTACCGGCGCCTATTTGTGGCCGGATGACCGCCTGCGGCCCCTGCTACAAAAGCTGGTAGCCGACGAACAGCAGAGCGGCCAGCGGATCAGCTTTCTGGACTGGGGCAAGCTGGAGCTGACAGGTTGCAGCTGGCATCCCAGCCTCGCCGATCATCGGCGCATGACCGAATTGCTGATTAGCCGGATTCGTGAACAAAATCCTGCCTGGCCCAATCCTTAAGGACGGAATCCCGCCAATACGGGCCGCAGTTCTCGCCCCATCTGGTCAGCAATACGCGCCTGTCCCGCGGCTGTGGGATGCAGCTGATCAGCCTGGAACAGCCGCCGGTCATCCCCCAGCGGCGCGAGCAGGAACGGTGTGAACGACAGCTTCTGCTCTCTGGCCAGCCCGACAAACGCCTGCTCGAATTCGCTGGTGTATTCCGGACCATAATTGGGCGGAATGCGCATGCCGACCAGATGTACACGAGCTCCGGCTGCGCGGGCCTGCTGCACCAGGCGCGTCAGATTCATCCGCATGTCGCGCACCGGCAGGCCACGCAAACCATCGTTGGCTCCCAGCTCGATAATCACCAGCGCCGGCGCATGCTGTTTAAGCAGCGCCGGGAACCTCGTCACCCCTCCTGCGGTCGTTTCACCGGAGACACTGGCATTGATTACCTGCCAAGGCGAGCCGGACTGCTGCAGCGCCAGCTGCCACAGCGCCGGCCAGGCCTGACTGGCTGGCAAGCCGTAACCTGCAGACAGGCTGTCGCCCAGTACCAGTGCCTTGGGTGCTGCCGCCCACCCCGCAAGCGGCAGAATTAGCAGTACACTGCCCAACAACTTTGCCCAGAATTTCCCGACCATGCCGACCACCTCTTTGAACTGCAACGCACTGCTCGCCGCCCGCCAGCTCGGTAAAACGGTCACGGCCGGCGATGAATCACTTACCATCCTGCATGATATTGATTTCAGCCTGCCGGCGGGAGAATCTCTGGCGATTGTTGGCGCATCAGGCTCGGGCAAATCGACCCTGCTGGCACTGCTGGCCGGCATCGACACCCCCAGCCAGGGCGACGTGCTGCTCGATGGCGTTTCGCTAAGCAGCCTGAATGAAGATGGCCGCGCAGCGCTGCGCGGACGGCTGGCAGGCTTTGTCTTTCAATCATTCCAGTTGCTCCCGGACTTCAGCGCACTGGAAAACGTACTGGTACCGCTGGAGCTGCATGGCACGCCCGCAGCCGAAGCACGGGCAAGACACTGGCTGGAGCGGGTAGGACTGGGACAGCGCCTGGGACACACGCCCCGTCAGCTTTCGGGAGGCGAACAGCAGCGTGTTGCATTGGCGCGCGCGTTTGCCACCGAGCCCCGACTGGTCTTCGCCGACGAACCGACCGGCAGCCTGGATACCGCCACCGGCGAGCGCATCGCCGACCTGATGTTCGAGCTGAATGCCGCGACTGGCACCACGCTGGTGCTGGTCACCCACGACCCGAAGCTTGCCGCACGCTGCAGCATGCAGCTGCAGATCCAAGGCGGGCGGCAGGGTGCGCTGCACGTCCAGTCCATGCCAGACGGGTGGCCGGCATGATACGACTGACGACCCGACTGCTGCGCCGCGATCTGGCGGCGGCGGATTTCCGGCTGCTGTTGATCGCGCTGGTGATTGCGGTCGCGGCCATCACGGCGGTCGGAATGCTGGCCGAGCGCGTCAAAGGGGCTCTGACCGGGCAGGCCAACTGGCTGCTTGCGGCCGATGCCGCACTGCTGAGCGATCATCCATTGCCACAGCACTACCGCAACGGACAATTGCGGATGGCCAACACGGCAACTTTTCCAAGCATGATCCGCAGCGACGGTCGCACCATGCTGGCGGCCATCAAGGCGGTGAGTGCGCACTATCCTCTGCGAGGCAAGCTCGACACAACCCTGGGCAATGCACCTGCGCCACTCGCGGGCGAAGCCTATATTGACCGGCGCATTGCCGAGCAATGGCAACTGAAACCCGGTTCGCGCTTCCAGCTCGGGCAAAGCACCTTGACGGTACGCGCCGTGATCGTTCGCGAACCGGATGCAGTCATTGATTTCAGCAGCCTGCAACCTCGCGTACTGATCAACGAGGCCGACCTGCCGGCCACCGGCCTGCAGGGCCCCGGCAGTCGTGTCAAATACGGCTTGCTGTATGCAGGCGAAGCCTCTGCTGTAGCGGCCTGGACTGCGCAACTGAAACCGCAACTGCAACGCGGAGAACGACTGGAAGATGCCCGCGAAGCGCGCCCCGAAGTTAAAAAGGCGCTGGAAAGAGCAGACCGCTTTCTGCAGCTAGCCGGGCTGCTGGCAGCCCTGCTCGCAGGTGTCGCCATCCTGCTGGCCGCGCGCCGTTTCGTACAGCGGCATTACGACAGTGTGGCACTGCTGCGTACGCTTGGTGCCAGCCAGCAACAGATCCGGCAACTGCTCGGCGGCGAACTGCTCGCACTGGTACTACTTGCCAGCCTGAGTGGCGGCCTGCTTGGCTGGCTTGGCCAGGGGGCACTGGCAGAAATCATGGGGTATTGGCTGGAAAGCACCGGAAATCAAAGTCTGCCAGCCAGTACCCCACTACCGTGGCTATGGGCCTGCGCCTATGCCTTGCTGCTGCTGGCTGGCACCGCAGGGCCCCAGCTACTGGCACTCAGCCGGACACCACCACTGCGTGTACTGCGCCGGGAACTGCAGCCCGGCCTGCGTCTCGGACTGCAATGGAGCATTGCCGCGCTGGCCACGCTCGTGCTGCTATGGCTGACCGCGCGTGACCTCAAACTCGCCTTGCTCACCGCCGGCGGCCTGCTGCTGGCCGTTGTGCTGTGCGGACTGGGCGGCTGGCTGCTAATCCGCCTGCTGCTGTCATTGCCCGGTGCTCATTGGCGACTGGCCCTTCGGCCTCTGGCGCGGCAGCCTGGACTGGCCGTCGTACAGCTTGGCGCGCTGACCCTCGGCATCACCGGACTCTGCCTGCTGACCGTGACCCGCAACGATCTGCTGGCCGGCTGGCAGCAACGTGTGCCCAGCGAGGCACCCAATCACTTTGCGATCAATATCCAGCCGGAACAAGCCCAGCCACTGGGGGCACTCTTCCGGGCCCATGGCCTGTCAGAGCCCGCGTTTCAACCCATGATCCGGGGGCGCTGGATGGCGCGCAACGGCCAGCCGGTCGAGCCGGCCAGCTATCCAGATGAGCGTGCACAGCGACTGGCCGAGCGTGAATTCAACCTGTCCTGGGGAGAGGCATTGCGTGCGGATAACCGCCTGCTGGCCGGTCGTATTCCCGCTGCTGGCGAGCAGGGCTGGACAGTTGAAGCCGGGCTGGCCAAGACACTGGGCATCGGGCTCGGCGATACGCTGGAATTCGATATCGCCGGCACCCGGGTCACGGCACCGGTACTGGCCTTGCGTGAAGTGAACTGGGACTCCTTTCGCCCGAATTTCTTTGTCACAGGCACAGAGGGAATGCTGGCCGGACAGCCAAGCAGCATGATCACGAGCTTCTACTTGCCAACGGATCGGCGCGGCATATTGCCAGAGATCGCCAACCACTATCCGAACATCACCCTGCTCGATATCGGGCAGTTGCTCGACGAAGTGCGGCGAATTCTGCTGCTGGCCACCGAGGCACTCCAGCTGGTACTGGCTTTCTGCCTGGCCGCGGGATTGACCGTACTGGCCGCCGCACTTGAGCTGAATGCCGCGGAGCGCAGTCGCGAGGCGGCGCTACTGCGCGCACTGGGCGCCACGCAGTCACGCCTGCGCCGCCTTTGGCTGACTGAGCAGAGCGTGCTGGGTGCGGTAAGTGGCCTGACCGCCGGCATGGCCGCCAGCAGCACGGGCTGGGCACTGGGACATTTTGCCCTCGAAGTGCCCGTTGCCTTCAATCTGTGGCTCCCTTTGCTGGCGATGCTAGCTGGCATGCTGCTGGCGGTATCGGTGAGCATGTGGCGACTGCAGAGACTGGCCAACAGCACACCGGCAGCACTGTTGCGGTAATACGCCACAGGCATCATCCGCAACCGGTTTGCGCGCGCGCAAAACATTGGTCACATAAGACAGGCATTCTCGGGGCAGAGACTACCGGAGTATCGCTTATGTCCACGCAACGAATCGAAGGATTGCTGCCAGCCGGCCTGCCGGCACTGATCCGCAAGCATCTGGGCACCCCCATCATACGGGTCGACAAGTCGGCCGGCAGCCTGGCCGACATTTACCGCATCCGCGGTGAAGATGGCGAACTGATTGCCAAGTGCTATCGCCAGCCAGGCCAGGCCGCACGCGAGGCCGCCAGCCTGGAACTGCTGCGCCAGCACAGCAGGATCGCACTGCCCGAGATCATCGACGTACATCGTGCCGGAGAAAATGGTGAAGCGCTGTTGATGACAGTGCTGGCTGGCGAACCGGCCAGCCATGTACTCGACTCCCCGGTACTGATCGACCGCTTTGCCGATGAATGCACCGATCTACTGCTGGGCTGGCACGCCCTGCACGGCGATGGCGTCTTTCAGACCCGTGCCGGGGTTGCCAGCGATGACTTCTGCAGCAGTTACCGCGCCGAGCTGGCCGCATTATGCGACTGGCTGCACGGCCCGATGGCGGCACAGTTGCTCTACCTGAGCCAGCGCGACGCACTGCTTGATCTGGCTCGCCAGTTCGATCAGTTGCCCGCGTCCAGCGCCACACACCCCAGCCTGATCCACGACGAATGCCATGCAGCCAATTTCCTGGTGGATCCGGACACACAAAGACTCTGCGGCGTGCTGGATCCAGGCTGGGTACGTTTTTCGCACCGCGAACTCGATCTGCGCCACTTGCGCGAAGTCAGGCCAGATTTCCGGCTTCTGGAGACCTACTTGGCCAAATTCCCGCTGGACGATGGACTGCATGCACGGCTGGCCTTCTACAGCGTCTGGGAGGGGGTACGCCACCTCCAGGCCGGCGGGCGTTACAACCAGGAAGAGCTGAACCGCAAGGTAGCCAAGGCGCGAGCACTGGTGCCTCGTGCGGTACCTGCTTAATGTATCGCCCTGCATTGATTTGCGGGGGCTACCACGCAATACCCAACAAAAAACCTCGCCGCGGCGAGGTTTTTTGTTGGGTATTGCCCGGACTCAGACCGAGAACGAGGAGCCACAGCCACAGGTGGAAACGGCATTCGGATTCTTGATGGTGAACTGCGAGCCTTCCAGACTTTCGACGTAATCGATTTCAGCGCCAACCAGATACTGGTAGCTCATCGGATCGATCAACAGCGTCACGCCATTCTTCTGTACGGCCGTGTCATCGTCGTTGGTAATCTCGTCAAACGTGAAACCGTACTGGAAGCCGGAACAGCCGCCACCGGTCACGAACACGCGCAGCTTCAGATCCGGATTGCCCTCTTCCAGAATCAGCTCGTTGACCTTGGCTGCAGCGTTGTCAGTGAAAATAAACGGCAGCGGAGTATCGGTTGCGGTGCTCATCGGGTGCTCCGAAATAGTTGACTAAACAAGTAGGATTATCCGCGCTCGCACGCGTGCGGTCAATTGGCTTCCTTGACCGTCTCCACGCTGGCCGGGTCGACTTCGACGCGCTGGCCATTGGCTAGATGGATCAGCCGCCCTTCGATGATTGCTCCGGCATGCATTTCCAGCGTCTGATAGCTCAGGTCACCACGCACGCGCGCTTTGGGCTGCAATTCGACATACTTCAGCACTTCGATCGGGCCATTGATTTCGCCGTTCAGGATCAGATGGCTGCAGCGCACGCTGCCGGTAATGACAGCTTTTTCACTGACCACCAGTGTCCCGTTTTTCGGGTCTGCTGCAACGACATCGCCGTCGATTTGACCATCCACGCGCAAGCCACCGGCAAAAGCCAGATTACCCGTTACCGTACTACCCTGGCCAATTAGACTGTCGATCTTGGTACTGCCTTTCTTGTTGCCGAACATGTCACTCCCCCTGTTTATGCTGGCAGCTGGCCAGCACGTTGTTGTTCTCGCCCACGAGCCTGGCCTCCAGCAGTACAGGCCTTGCCCCCGCCGGAAGTTTGAGCACCCCTTCCCGATTGCCATAATGCCGGAAGCTTACCGGCTGGTCGGGCACAGTTAGTTCGGCCTGCTTGCCTTCGCTACGGTACTGCATACTCACGCGCAGCGTGCCGCTGAACTGTGCATCACGGTTGATGCCCTGCACCAGCAGTAGCCGGTAACGCCAGGCATTATCTGCCTCTGCCACGGCGTTGCATACGGCCAGATCTACCGGCTTGCTGCGGTTATTTGCCTGCAGCAGCGATTGGAAGAAAGCCAGCGTCTCCTGCTGAGTACTCAACTGGCCTCGCAGGCTCGCCAGCTCGCTGGCCTGCGCCGTTCGTGCTGCATCGCTGATGCGCACCCGCTGCGCCAGCAGGGCTTCTCGGGCCAGCACTGCGGCAAGCTCGGTCTCCAGATTTGCTGCCCTTCCTGCCCCCGAAGCAGCACTGGCAATAGCCGGCACGGACTCAACGGAGGAATGAGTCAGTCGGCCAGACACAAACCCGGCGACCAGCAGAGCCACTGCTAGCACGAGGCGCAACAGCCAATCCCGCACCGGGTGCCCGGTACGAACCTGTGGCGGCAGCGAAGCCAGCCGCATGCGTCGCGCACGATGCCAGCGCTTCAGCGGCATGCCGCATATCCTTGCCTACCCGTCGCCACGACTGGTGCGGGTACCATCCTGTCTGCCCACATGCCTCGATCCTTCATTTCCGGATAGCGTCAGATAGTAATGCAAAATTCCGATGGGCGGTACGGAACACACCGCCGCGCGGTATGCAGAAAACACAAAAGCCACCCGAGAGGGTGGCTTTTTGCGTGGGCAAGCAGTCCGGCGTAATCGGAAGATTAACGCTTGGAGAATTGCTTGCGACGACGAGCGCCGCGCAGACCCACTTTCTTACGCTCAACTTCACGAGCGTCGCGGGTAACGAGGCCAGCAGCCTTCAGGGTCCCCTTCAGGGCTGCATCGAAGTCGACCAGAGCACGGGTCAGACCGTGGCGAATCGCGCCAGCCTGGCCAGTTTCGCCACCGCCGGTTACGTTAACCAGAATGTCGAAGGCTTCGAGGTTGTTGGTCAGCACCAGCGGCTGACGAACGACCATGCGGCCAGTTTCACGGGCAAAGTATTGGTCAACCGGCTTGCCGTTAACCACGATGTTGCCAGTACCCTTCATCAGGAATACACGAGCAACAGCGCTCTTGCGACGACCGGTACCGTAGTTGTACTTACCTACCATTTTGCAATCCTTTCCTATACGCCGGCTTACAGAGCCAGGGCTTTCGGTTGTTGCGCAGCGTGCGGATGCTCGCTACCGGCATAAACCTTCAGCTTCTTGATCATGGCGTAGCCGAGCGGGCCTTTCGGCAGCATGCCCTTTACGGCCATTTCCAGCGCACGACCCGGGAACTTGTTTTGCATCTCGGTGAAAGTACGCTCATAAATGCCACCCGGGAAACCGGTGTGACGGTAATACTTCTTGCTGGTGGCCTTGTCACCGGTCACGCGCAGCTTGTCAGCATTGACTACAACGATGTAGTCGCCACAATCTACGTGCGGGGTGTACTCAGCCTTGTGCTTGCCGCGCAGGCGCTTGGCAACTTCAGCCGCAACACGGCCGAGCACCAGATCGGTGGCATCGACTACGAGCCACTCGCGCTTTACCTCATGCGGCTTGGCGGAAAAGGTTTTCATGACTGCTATTCCACGTTTTCTGATTTCGAGAAAGTCGCAAATAATAAACGACGGAGCAAGGGCATGTCAAACCCAAGATGCTCCGCGTTGCGACGATGCTGGCTTTCGGACTCGTGCTCAGTATGAATCGGGCGTGCCGCAGCCTGCATGAACCCGCTACAATGCGCCAATTCGTCCCGAATAACAAGTGAGAGCGCGATGAAAGTTCGTCTGAAGTGGGTGGAAGATGTGAGTTTTCTGGCACAGAGCGGCTCCGGCCACTCGGTGCTGATGGATGGTCCGCCAGAAGGCGGCGGCAAGAATCACGGTCCGCGCCCGATGGAAATGGTGTTGATGGGGGCTGCCGGCTGCTCGACGTACGACGTCATCCACATCCTGAAGAAAGGTCGCGCCGACGTGCGGGACTGCGTGGTCGATGTCGAAGCCGAGCGCGCCGAGACCGAGCCCAAGGTGTTTACCAAAATTCACCTGCATTTCACCGTCAAGGGCAAGGGCCTGAAAACCGAGCAGGTCGAGCGCGCCATCAATCTGTCTGCCGAGAAATACTGCTCGGCAACCATCATGCTCGCCAAGACCGCTGAAGTAACGCACGATTTCGAGGTTATCGAGATCGAATAACCCTCAGCCGGCCGCAACAGCCGGCTAGCGCCCAGTCTGTGTATGCTGCAGGCTGCGGCGGAATAACCAGGCCACGGCCAGCACCAGCAGCACGCCGGCCGCGGTCACCAGCAACAGAATCCAGGCGTTGCGCCGGCCGCTGTGCATGGACTGCTGCACGACCTGATCGACCAGCCGTTCCTTGTAGCGCGTGTGATCGGCAAAGGCCGCGGTCAGCCGCTCACCCGCCGGCTTCCATTCGCTTTCCACCACCACCAGCGCCTCTTCCCGTTTCCCGGCATTCGACGCCGCCAGCACCTTCTCCAGTGCAGTGAGGTATTCGCCGAGCAACTGCCGGTCCCGTTGCAGTAGCTCACCATCCTGCCGGTTAACAACCAGATCGCGAGCGTAGGCATCCAGATGCTCGTTGATCTGCGCGATATTGTGGCGGATGGTGTTTTCGTGCGGAGCCCGTTTGCTGGCATCCTGATAAGAGAGGTGGTATAGCGCATTGACTCGGATCAGCAGAAAATCCCGCTCGACACTCGATAGAATGGCCAGGCTGCGAATGATGTTCTCGTCCGTGAACTCCAGCTCCTCGCTGATCTGCTGCGAGCTGAAAAATCCGATGAGCCCGGTCACCAGCACCGCCATGACGGCACCGGCAACCACCGCCCAGAATCGCTGCCTCAGCGCATACGTCATGATTTACCTGCTCATGTATTGCCCAAGGACTTATTATCAGCGATATCCAGCCGTGCATACCCCTTAGAATCTTGCGGGGCAGCCAGATAGTCCAGCAAATCTCCCTCAGGCGCCATGCGCTGCAGGGGGCGCTGCTCACTGACCAGTTGCAATGCCAATGAAAACAAGACATGCGCAAGACAAACGAACACCAGCGCCATGCCAGCCAACTGGTGCACTTGCCCCACCATCAGCACCGCACCACCGGTAAGCAGCAAGGGGATGCTCATCCCCAGCCACTGCTGCCCGGCAGCATGAGCCAGCATCAGCAAGCCTCCGGAACACGCCAGAAAGCCGATCAACGCGTAGAGCAGGCCGTGCAACACCCGCGCAACCAGTCGCTGAGCGTCATCACAGGCCGCAGGCGCAGGCGTGCCGAATGCGCTAAGCGCCAGCAGCCGCAGCAGATTGACCAGAAAGAGCCCCTGCCCACTCCACAGGTGCAGCCCCATCAGCAGCGAATAAGCCGGATGCCCTCTGCCTGCGAATGAAGCCAGCAGAATCGCCAGCATGCAGGCAAGCGCCAGCAGCGCCGACAGCCAGTGCCCTACGACTGAAAGTGGATGATAAGGGTGCGTTACCGAATCATGCATGACGAGCTCCGTAGGCTCAGGGCAGATCAATGTCGGTGGGATTTTCCACCTTGCCATCCGTTTCACTATAAAGCCATGCATACGGCAAACCGATCAGCAAAGCCCCACCAACGATATTGCCCAGCGTAGCCGGAATCAGGTTGTTCAGCACAAACTGACTCAACGAAATGTCTGCCCCCGCCAGCATGGCAGCCGGAACAAAGAACAGATTGGCAATGCTGTGCTCCATTCCCAGTGCAACAAAGGCCATGACTGGCGCCCAGATCCCGACCATGCGACCCAGCGTATCCTTCGCTGAATAGCCCTGCCAGGCGGCCACACAGACCAGCATATTGGCCAGAATCCCCTTTACGAACACCACATGAAACGGGCTGTGTACCTTGTGCTCGGCCAGCGAGAGCACAAATGGCGACCAGGGATGAGAGGCATCCAACAACCCCGTCATATAGGCAAACACCCCTGCAGCAAACAGGGCGCCTACCAGATTGCCGGCATAGGAAACCGACCATACCCGCAGCACTTCAGTCAGGCGCACCTGCCGACGATACAGCGGCACCATCTGCGTGGCGCAATTGGAGGTGAAGAGATCTGCGCCAGTCAGTACTACCGCAATAAAGCCGACAGGAAAAACCGCACCAAACAGCAGCTTGTCCAGTCCCGGGTTTTGCGCCGCAAGCGTGGTGGCACCACCGGCAACAACCAGCGCCAGCAGCGCCCCAAGCGCGATATAGACGCCCCCCAGAAATGCCATAACCAGCAACCGTGGCGGCTGCAGCGTCACCTTGCTGCGGGCGGCTTCATTGATGTAATTGACGATGAAATTCGGAGCGAGTATCTGGGCCATAGCTGCTGACGATCATGACAGAGGAATGGCAAAACTCTACGCCATCCGCACTAGTTCGAAAGTGGTAATAAAACACAAAAGGGAGCCTTCCGGCCCCCTTTTGTGCGTTTGTTTGCGACAAGTCAATCAGCGAGTTTCTTCGTCAGCAGCAGCCAGAGCCAGGCCATCAGCCTCGACCTGGGCATAGCCCAGTTCACGACGGGCCAGTTCACGGTTGACAAAGACTTTCATGGCTACGGACACGGCCAGCGCTGCGATGAACACCCCGGCAAAAACCGTCGTCATTGCGGCGTAGCTGCCTGTTGCCTCGCGCAGGAAGGATGCAAACGAAGAGCCTACCAGGCCGGCCATCGCCCAGGCCGTCAGCACATAGCCGTGGATCGCCGAAACCTGCTTGGTACCGAACAGGTCGCCAATATAGGCCGGCAAGGTGGAGAAGCCACCGCCATAGCAGGTCATGATCAGATACAGCACCACCTGGAAGATGAGCACATCTTTCAGTGTCGGCAGCAGGAAGAAAGCTACAACTTCAATCACGAAGAAGGTGATGTAGGTATTCGGGCGCCCCAGTACATCGGAGAACGACGCCCAAGCCAGACGGCCGCCCCCGTTGAAGAGGCCGATCATACCAACCACGGCCCCCGCAGCCAGCGCACTCATGCCAGTCACTTCCTGCGCCATTGGCGAGGCCACCGAAATCACGGCGATGCCGCAGGTGATGTTGATGAACATCATGACCCACAGACCATAGAATGGCTTGGTTTTGACAGCTTCGTTGGCAGTCATCGGCATCAGATCCATGGCGGCCTTCTTCTTGCCCGAAGCCAGCGCCTCTTCAAAACCAGCCGGCTTCCAGCCTGCCGGAGGCGGCTCAAGATAACGGGCCGAAGCCAGCATGATCACGGCGTAGAGCGAACCGAGAATAAAGAAGGTATTGGCGATACCGACACTGGCGATCAGCTTGGCCATCAAGGGCGCCCCGAAGAAGGACGCGAAACCAAAGCCCATGATTGCCAAGCCGGTAGCGAGGCCACGACGGTCAGGGAACCATTTCATGAGGGTCGAGACAGGAGTGACGTAACCGGTTCCGAGACCGATACCGCCAATCACCCCGTAGCAGAGATACAGCAGCCAGAGATTGCCGATTGACGTCGCCACGCCAGCCCCCAGCAGACCGACCGACCAGAAAATGCCGGAAAGTGTACCGGAGAAGCGCGGACCGCGTTTTTCCACGACATGGCCCATGACCGCCGCGGACATACCCAACATGAAGATGGCCAGTCCGAAGGCGAAGCCGACCTCCTTGAGACTCCAGCCAAATTGCGCCATCAGGGGCTTGGAGAACACGCTCCACGCATATACCGAGCCGATCGAGATGTGGATACCCACCCCCGATGCGGCAATCAACCATCTGTTCTTGGCCATATCTTCCACTCCTCGCAACGTAAATAGTTCGTTTTGTTAACGGGAAGATTGCCACTCTGGCTAATTAGCGGAGTTGACTGGCATCAAGCGGGACAGAACGAGTTGAGTCGTTGTTGCGCCAGCAACGCACTGATCCGGTTATTCTTTTACAAAAAATAACATCGAGAAAGCCCCGTGACAGAACATCCGACAGTTAAAAGGAAAGCCACCCCGGAGGGTGGCTGGATCGATGCTGGAGTGATCTTGAATGCATCAGACACGATAACTGAGGCTCGTCATCACTTTTGAGCTCCCCTGCATCACCGCCTTGACCGATGCCGGCAGCTCGGCCGCCCCCAGTTCGATTGCCTTCTCGGCATGGCTCATCTCATCGGTATACATCTGCGCAACGATTGCCCGACTCTTCTGATCCGCCTCCGGCAGAGTCTGCAGATGGGACTGCAGGTGAGCCCCCACCTGGCGCTCGGTTTCGGCCAGAAAGCCCAGATTCCACTTGTCACCGATCAGTCCGGCGGTCACACCGATCGCCAGGCTACCCGCATACCACAGGGGGTTGAGCAGGCTCTTGTGGCTCCCCAGTTCGGCCAGACGCTGCTCGGTCCACGCCAGATGCTCCACTTCTTCGTGCGCCGCCTCACGCAGTGCCTCGCGAGCAGCCGGATCACGCGCAGTCAGAGCCTGTCCCTGATACAGAGCCTGGGCACAGACTTCGCCGCAGTGATTAACCCGCATCAGCCCGGCTGCATGCTGTTTGTCGGCGGCAGAGAGCTCGACATCGTCCACATGACGATCCGGATGTTCGCGCACGCTCTGTGCTGGTGCGGCCAGCGTTCGCAGGGCGGTATCAAATTCGCAGATCAGCGCATCCAGAGATGGTAGGGGCGGAAGCTTGAGCATGAATGACCTCTTTGGTGGATCAAGACCGGAAGGCATGGATGGCGCTTCCGACCGTCGACGATTCTAGCACTGCACAGCAGCAGGTGCAGTGCATGCTATATTCGCGCTTTCCGGTTTTTTATTGCGGGACTTTCCATGAAACGCCTGATTGCATCCTTTGTGCTGGCTGCCGCCAGCTGTGCAGCCTTTGCGGCCAATCCGCAAGTCGAACTCAACACCAGCCAGGGCAAGATCGTTCTGGAGCTGTATCCGGAGAAGGCGCCGCAAACCGTCGCCAACTTCCTGCAGTATGTGAAGGAAAAGCAGTACGACGGCGTGATCTTCCACCGTGTGATCAGCGATTTCATGATCCAGGGCGGCGGCTTCACCCCCGACATGAAGGAAAAGCCGACCCGTGCACCGATCAAGAACGAAGCCAATAACGGCCTGAAGAACGACAGCTATACCATTGCGATGGCGCGCACGCAGGACCCGCATTCGGCGTCTGCGCAATTCTTCATTAACGTGAAAAACAACGACTTCCTGAATTTCCGCAATGAAAGCGTTCAGGGCTGGGGCTACGCGGTATTCGGCAAGGTTGTCGAAGGCCAGAAGGTCGTCGACAAGATCAAGGTCGTACCGACCACGACCGTCAGCTACTATCAGGATGTTCCGGCCACTCCCGTGGTCATCCTGAGCGCCCGAGAACTGCCCGCGGCCGCAAGCAAACCCGCCAAGGCGGCGAGCAAGGCTTCCCAAGCCAAGTAACCCGATTTTGCCTTGCCGGCAACAACCGGCACACACTGACAAGGAAACACCATGACCAAGGTAAAACTGTCCACTTCGATGGGCGACATCGTTCTGGAACTCGACGAAGTCAAGGCGCCGATCACCGTCGCGAATTTCGTGCAGTATGTGAATGACGGCCACTACGACGGCACGATTTTCCATCGCGTCATCGACGGCTTCATGATCCAGGGTGGCGGCTTCGAGCCAGGCCTGAAGCAAAAGAAAACCCGCGACAACATCAAGAACGAAGCGCAGAACGGCCTGAAGAATGTTGCCTACAGCATCGCCATGGCCCGCACTCCGGATCCCCACTCGGCCTCGGCACAGTTCTTCATCAATGTCGGCGACAACGACTTCCTGAATTTCCGCAGCGAAACCCCGCAGGGCTGGGGCTACGCGGTATTCGGCAAGGTCGTCGAAGGCCAGAGCGTCGTTGACCAGATCAAGGGCGTAAAAACCGGCAGCAGCGGCTTCCACCAGGATGTTCCGAAGGAAGACGTACTGATCACCAAGGCCGAAGTTCTGGCCTGATGTCATTGCAAGGGCGCGGCCTGCGGGCCGCGCTTTGTTTTGCCCTGCCGCCATGCATTCCAGCGCCCTCTTCATTGCCGACTTGCACCTGTCGCCCGCCGATCCGGCCACGGCACAGGCATTTCTGCGCTTCCTGGAAGGCCCGGTGCAAGGCACGGACGCGCTCTACATTCTGGGCGACCTGTTCGACTACTGGCTGGGCGATGATCAGCTCGACGATCCCTTCTACGCAGCACAGGCCGCGGCGTTGCGGGCCCTCGCCACGCGCGGGGTGCGCATCCATTTCATGCCAGGCAACCGGGATTTCCTGTGCTCGCGCCG
Organism: Chitinilyticum piscinae; assembly: GCF_015223195.1. Lineage (GTDB taxonomy): Bacteria > Pseudomonadota > Gammaproteobacteria > Burkholderiales > Chitinibacteraceae > Chitinilyticum > Chitinilyticum piscinae. The sequence continues at coordinate 95,587 of NZ_JADFUA010000008.1, forward strand.
CTTTGCCACCTCGGCGGGACTGACCATCCTGAGCGACCCCTGCGTGATCGAACTTGACGGGCTGCGACTGCTGCTAGCGCACGGTGATGCCTACTGCACCGACGATGTGGCCTATCAACGCTTTCGCCGGCTGATCCGCAGCCGGCTCAGCCGGGCACTCCTGCTGGCCATGCCGCGGACCTGGCGCCAGCGCAAGGCGGCACAGCTGCGCAAACGTTCGCGCAACAGCAACCGCAACAAGGACTACCGCATCATGGATGTGAACGCCAGGAGCATAGAGCAGGCGTTCCTGAACAGCGGTTGCAGCTTGCTGATACATGGCCATACACACCGCCCGGCCACGCACCAACACACCAACGGAATCCGTCACGTTCTGTCGGACTGGCATGCCGGTCATGGTGCCTATCTGGCTTGGGAGAGCGGCGAGCTCCGAACCAGAAGCTGGCCAGCAAAATAGGGTATAAAACCACGAGCAGACGGGCAAGCACCTATCAGCTATATAGATCCACACGTATTGGATCAGATATGGGCGCCCTGATAACTTTCGGCCGCCTCGCGTATGTCATGATACAGCCCGGGGTCAGCCGGATCTGCATACTGCAGTGCGATCGCATGCAGTTCGGCATGGATCTCCAGAAATACCTCCACCAGCACGGGATCGAAATGAGTTCCCTTGCCTTTCGCGATGATCTCTACGGCCTTGTCATGTGCAAGTGGTGGTTTGTAAACCCGCCTGCTGATCAGCGCATCATAGACGTCCGCCAATGCCATCAAGCGCGCAGATAATGGGATGGCTGTCCCCGACACCCCTTGTGGGTAACCGGAACCATCCCACTTTTCCTGATGGCCGTAGGCAATTTCCCGGGCATAGCGCAGGAAACTGGTTTCCTCGCCCAGGATCTGCTCGACCTGCACAATGATGTCGCGGCCATAAGTCGGATGATGTTTCATCAGGGCAAATTCGGCCTCACTCAGCGGCCCCGGCTTGTGCAGCACGGCGTCGGGCACCCCCACCTTGCCGATATCATGCAGTGGTGCAGACTTGCTCATCCAGTGAATGGCGGGGTCATCCAGTTCGACAGCATAATCGGGGCACCGCTCACGCGCGGCCAGCGCCAGCAAGCGCAGGTATTCCTGGGTACGCTTGAGGTGCATGCCGGTTTCATTGTCCCTCAGTTCGGCCATCACCCCCATGGCCAGCATGGTGGCATCCTGCACCTTGACCAGTTCAGCGGTGCGCTCACCCACCTTCTGCTCCAGCCACTCGTTCTGCCGCCGCAAACGCTCACGCGCATCGTAGAGCTCGAGCTGGTTACGCACCCGCATCTGCACCAGCAGGGGACTGAATGGCTTATGGATGTAATCGACCGCACCAAGGGAAAAGCCTCTGGCCTCATCCTCTTCTTCGGTCCGGGCAGTCAGGAAGATCACCGGAATGTGGGCCAGTGCCGGATCCGCCGCCATCTGCCGGCAGACCTCGTAGCCATCCATTTCCGGCATCATCACATCCAGCAGCACCAGATCCGGATGCGGGAGACGCCGCGCCAGTTCCAGCGCCAGCGCACCGGAGCCGGCAATGCGCAAACGGTAGTCATTTTTCAGTACGGCATTCAGCAGGGACAGATTGGCCGGCGTGTCATCCACCAGCAGCAAGAGACGCCGTTCATGCTCGCTCATGCGCACCTCCCCTTCAGCCAGCCCTGCAATGCAGTCAGATGCTCTGCGGCGGCCGCAAAATCAAAATGATTGGTAATTGCGTCACCCAGCGGTGCCAGCTGCGCAGCGGGTACATGCCCTTCAAGCAGTTCGGACAATGCATAGAACACGTCGACGGCATCCCCGTCGCACTCGCCCAGTAATTGTGCAAGCCGCTCCAGCAACGCCGGTACACGCTCGTCCAGCACTCCATCCTCACCCGTGGACAGGCTACGCTCGGGATAAGCTTGGCGCACCGCAGCATAGAGACGCGCGTGCTCGTCCAGAAATGGCTGCAACAATCCTCCATCAATTCCGGGATGGTTGCGTAACTGCTGCTCAAGCCCAGCCGCCAGTTCTGCGAATCGTTGCATCCCCAGAATACCAGCTACGCTTTTGAGCGAATGAGCGAGCCGTTCAGCCCCCGCCGGATCGCTTGCCAGCAATCCGGCAAACTGCCCGGCCAGATCGCCATAATCCGCGAGATACTGCCGGAACAGACTCTCAAACAACTGCCGGTCGTTCATGAGCTGTTGCAATACCAGATCGCAGCGAATGTCGGCAATCTGCGGCAAGGCATCCTCATTGACCGGCTCACGGTGTTCCTCGGTGGGCGACTGCATTTCCCCGGAACGCTCCGGGATGATCGCCTTATCACACCACTTCTGCAGCGTGCCAAACAGCACATGGGGCTCGATCGGCTTGGTGATGTAATCGTTCATTCCCAGCTCAAGACAACGCGTGCGCTCGTCCGATAAGGCATGTGCCGTCATCGCAATAATGGGCAAACCCGCGAGCCGTTCTTCGGCTCGCAGCAGGCGGGTTGTTTCATGGCCATCCAGCACCGGCATCTGCAGATCCATCAGCACCACATCACACGGCAGCGGATCGATACTGAGCCAGCCCAGTGCTTCGCCACCATGCTGCGCCAGCAAGACCTGCGCGCCAGCCCCCTGCAGCAGTTCGCGGGCAACCAGCTGATTCAGCGGATTGTCCTCAACCAGCAACACGCGCAAACCATCCAGCCGGATATCTTCGCCTCTTGCCGTCGCGGCCTGCAGCTCGCAGACACTCTCGGCGAGCTCCAGCCAGCAATCAAAGCGGAAGGTACTCCCCTGACCCGGGGAACTCAGCACACCGATCTGCCCGCCCATCATCTCGACCAGACGACGGCTGATCGACAAGCCAAGGCCGGTACCACCAAACTGACGGGTCGTCGAACCATCAGCCTGGACAAAAGGCCGGAATAGCCGGGCGATCTGCTCATCCGAGAGGCCGATACCGGAGTCCCTGACCGAAACCTGCAACTGCACCCGCTCATTTTGGCGGGCCAGGCAGTCAATCCTGACGGTGATCTCGCCCTGCGCGGTGAACTTGATGGCATTGCTAACCAGATTACTGAGCACCTGCCCTAGCCGCACCGGGTCCCCCTTGAGGCATGGCGGGCAATCGTCTGCCAGTGCGACCCGCAACGCGAGTCCCTTTTCTTCGGCACGATTCAGATGAATCGCCAGCAACTGCTCGAGCACTTCGCCAATGCGAAACGGTACCTGCTCCATGTGCAGCTTGTTGGCTTCGATTTTCGAAAAATCGAGAATATCGTTGAGGATATGCAGCAGTGACTCGGCGGCGACCCGGGTTTTGCTGAGATAGTCATGCTGTTTGGCATCCAGCCTGGTTTTCAGTGCCAGGTGGGTCATTCCCAGAATGGCATTCATCGGGGTGCGGATCTCATGACTCATATTGGCGAGAAAGTCGCTCTTGAGCCGGTTGGCCTGATCCGCCGCATCCCTTGCCCGGAGCAACTCGGCTTCGGCAGCCTTGCGCAAGCCAATGTCTTCATACACCGCAACCAGGTGGGTAATTTTCCCGTCACGATTGCGTATCGGCGATACGGATGCCGAGACCCACAAGATCTCGCCATCGCGGGTGCGATTGCGCAGATCTGCATGGAATTCTTCGCCGGAGAGCACTTGCTGCCACAGCTGCCTGAACAGTGCGGGGTCTTCCAGCCCAGACTGGAAGACCCGCGGCGTACGCCCCAGCAACTCGGGAAGTGCATAGCCAGTCGCCTGCTCGAGTTTGGGGTTCACATATTCGATCAGTCCTGCCACATCGGTAATCATGACGGCACTCGGACTGGCTTCCAGCGCGGCCGACAGCATCCGCAACTGGTTGGCCGCACGGGTTTGCTCGGTCACATCGAAAATGATGCCATCCAGGGTTTGCGGAGCTCCGGCATGGTCCCGAACAATCTGGCCACGCTCGAACACCTGGCGGATCTGGTTGTCCGCCGTACGCAGACGGTATTCGACCTCGTAGCGATCGCTCCCCTGCAGCGCCTGCGCAATCGCAGCCTCGACCTGCGGCAGATCATCCGCCAGCACCAGCGAGCCATAGCTGCGCCTGGGGAGTGGCAGCAGAAAATCCTCCTGGGTATAGCCCGTGAGGCGCTGTATTTCCTCGTTGATATACTCCATACCCCATGGGTAATCGACCTGACAACGAAACACGACGCCCGGAATATTATCGACCAGCGTCCGGAACTGGGCTTCACGCTGCGCCAGCGCCCGTTCTGCGCGCTGGCGATCTGCCAGCAGCTCGCCCATCAAACTGCTCAGCCGCTCCAAATCGGCCGTATCCCGCCCAAGCGCGGGCCTGCCCAGATCAGCCAGCAGACGATTGGCGGTATCCAGCAAGGCATCGAGCACCCGTTGCCGGGCACTCCCTTCCTGCCGCAATGCTTCATTGGCACCGGTCAGCTCGGCAGAGCTCAGTTCCAGGCTGCGAGTACGCAATTCGACATCACGTTCGAACTGCGCATAGGCTTCATCGATGGCCTGCAACAGCCGAGGCAATCCTTCGGTCAAACCATCCGGACAACGCCCCTCAGCCAGCGCAGCCAGTGCGGCAGCAACCGCCGTTTCATCCTGCCAGCCCAGTTGCCGCTTGAGCTGGCGCAACAGCAGGCGGTTCATGCTCCGGCATCACTCACAAGGCTGATAGTCATGGTCTGGTTGTGCAGACGGCATTCGGTAGTCTGCAAGAAGGGGCTGATTTCACCGTAGGAGTAGAAGCCGGCCAGTACCGCCTTCTGGCCCAGCACATCCCCCACCGCCTCAACCTCCTCATCGATGCGTCCCCCCATCACCAGCTTGCGCCCGACACAGCTCACCAGAATGGCCAATGCATCCCCCGGAGCCTGATTCATGGCATGCGCCGCATTGGCCGCGGCCTCGGCACCATCGACCAGCGCATCGGTGCTGGCATGCATCAACCGCAAATAGCCATCCTGTTCGATGTCGCCGGCCAGCACCAGCGAGCCGGCGGACTCATCAACAGCCAGAATGGTCCGAACAAGGCCAAGCACATTGTGATCATGCCCGAGCATTTCGAATGGAAACAGCAGGCCGGATGCCGGCAAACTGGCGGCGTGTTCGCCCAAATAGCGCTTGTACACCTCAAGCGCCGGCTCGCCATCCAGCTCGAACAGCACATTACCGGCGCAGCGCGTGACCCGGCGTGCAGGGCCAAACGGCTTCCAGCCACCAAAGGAGCCATGACCGATGCACAGGCCGGCGGGCAAGGCCATCGCCACCACCACATCATCATGCACACCGTCATTGTCCAGGACCCAGGTTCTGGCAAAGGCGGCACCATCACCGGCCAGCCCCCCCATGATGGGCGTCTCCGGCGGCAAGCCGGTAGTCAGTCCGGCCACCAGCGCGCTACCGTTGATATTCACCCCCTGCCCGAACACCAGCACCCCCGCTGGCCGGCTACTGGCAAGTTGCGTCGCCAGGCGCTGACCGGCAGCTTCGCTGTCGTCCATTCCGTCCAGCCTGGTTGAGGCAAGCACAGGCCGACCATACTGCCAGCTCACCGCAGTCATATTGAGCGTGGCATCGTCGACACCCCGTGCACTGATTTCGCCGGCAGTGGAACAGCCCAGCAAGACCGCCCCGGGAAACGACTGGCGCAATGCGGCGAAACACCCCGGCTCGGAGAGCAGCGCCGGGGCGGCAAAGACCAGCACCCAGTCAGGATTGAGTGCGGCCAATGGTGCAGCTGCTGCCGGAAGCGCTGCGAGCGAGGAAACACAAGCCTGGCGAATCTGCATAGGGGTACTTACTCCAGAAAAGGTGCTTTCATGCTAGGAAATAAAAACCGCCTTGTCCGCCGATGTTGCAGCCCGAGCTTCGCCGCTGGAGCGGGCTGGCGAACGAACGTACAATAAGCGCATGGATTTCGCCGCCCTCTCTCCTGCCACGCAAGCCCGGCTCGCGAAGCTGGGGATTCATCGTGCCTTCGATCTGGTGCTGCACCTGCCGCTACGCTACGAGGACGAAACGCATCTGTACCGGATTGCCGATGCGCCGCTGGGCGAGCCGGTACTGGTCGAGGCCACCGTCACCAGCGTCGAGAAACAATTCAAGCCGCGCAAGCAGCTGATCGCGCGGGTGAAGGATGCGTCAGGCACGCTGAATGTACGACTGATCCACTTCTATCCCAGCCAGGCGCAGCAGCTCACACCGGGCAATACCGTGCGTCTATATGGCGAGATCAGAAGGGGCTATTTCGGCGACGAGATGGTGCACCCGAAAATCCGTGTCGGTGGGGAAGAGAAATCGCTCAATGACGCGCTGACCCCGGTCTACCCGACCACCAGCGGGCTCAACCAGAACACGCTGACCAAACTGATCCACATGGCGCTGCGCCACACGCCACAGCCGGAAACCCTGCCGCCGGCTTTGCTCGACGAACTGGGCCTGCCCGGTTTCGCACAAAGTGTCGCGCTGCTGCACGCGCCGCCACCCGACATTGCCCGCGTACTCCTCACCGAGCGCATCCACCCGGCCTGGCGGCGCATCAAGTTCGACGAACTGCTCGCCCAGCAACTGAGCCTGCGCATGGCGCACGCGGTGCGGCGCGAGCGCAATGCGCCTGTACTAGCGCCAGCCGGCACCCTAGCGGCGCAACTGCTTGCCGCCCTGCCCTTTCCACTGACCGGCGCGCAAACACGTGTGGTTGCAGAGATCAACGCCGATCTGGCGCAGGCGCACCCGATGCAGCGGCTGCTGCAGGGCGACGTCGGCGCGGGCAAAACCATTGTCGCCGCGCTGGCCGCCTGCCAGGCCATCGAGGCGGGCTATCAGGTGGCGCTGCTGGCGCCCACCGAAATTCTCGCCGAACAGCATTTCCGCAAATTGGAACACTGGTTGACGCCCTTGGGCGTGAAGGTGGTGTGGCTGGCCGGCTCGCTGAAAGCCAAGGCCAAGCGCGAGGCGCTGGAAGCCGCGGCGGACGGCTCGGCGCAACTGGTGTGCGGCACGCATGCGATTTTCCAGAGCAAGGTCGAATTTGCCAAATTGGGGCTGGCACTGGTGGATGAGCAGCACCGCTTCGGCGTCGCCCAGCGCCTCGCGCTGCGTGACAAGGCTGGCGACATGAGCCCGCACCAGCTGATGATGAGCGCGACGCCGATCCCGCGCACACTGGCAATGAGCTACTACGCTGATCTGGATGTCAGCATCATCGACGAACTACCGCCAGGGCGCACGCCGATTGTTACCAAGCTGATCTCCGAGGCCCGCCGCGATGAGGTCATCGAGCGCATCGCAGCCAAGGTGGCGGAAGGCCGGCAAGTCTACTGGGTGTGCCCGCTGATCGAGGAATCCGAAGCCCTGCAATTGCAGACCGCGGTAGACACGCACGAACAGCTCGCGGAAGAACTGGAAGACATCACGGTGGGCCTCTTGCACGGGCGCATGAAGCCTGACGAAAAGGCCGCGATCATGGCTGACTTCCTGGCCAACCGCATCCAGGTGCTGGTCGCCACCACCGTCATCGAAGTCGGTGTCGACGTGCCGAACGCCAGCCTGATGGTCATCGAGCACGCCGAGCGCATGGGGCTGTCGCAGCTGCACCAGCTGCGCGGTCGCGTCGGCCGTGGCGCGCACGCCAGCCTGTGCGTGCTGCTCTACACCGGGCCGCTGGGCGACACCGCCAAGGCGCGACTCAAGGTGATTTTTGAAAACACCGACGGCTTCGAGATTGCCCGCCAGGATCTACAGATCCGCGGGCCGGGCGAGCTGGCCGGAGTAAAGCAGTCGGGCGTACCGATGCTGCGTTTTGCCGATCTGGAAGCCGATGCGGATTTGCTGGACGTTGCCCGCGAGGTCGCCGAAACCCTGTTGGCAACTCGCGCCGATATCGTGCAGCAGCACCTTGATCGCTGGCTGCCGGGACGCGAAGCACTACTAAGGGTATAGCCGGGAAGCTGAAATTTCAAAAAGCCTACAAGGCAATACATAACAACGTATCAAAAAGGAGATCCGCATGTCCGACCTGCCTCGCCACCAGTTGACCATGACGGTGCTGATGACCCCCGACCTGGCGAATTTTTCCGGCAATGTCCACGGTGGCCAGTTACTGAAGCTGCTGGATGAAGTCGCTTTTGCCTGTGCCAGCCGCTACGCCGGCACCTATGTGGTGACACTGTCAGTCGATCAGGTGCTCTTCAAGCAGGCGATCCATGTCGGTGAGCTGGTCACCTTTCTGGCAAGCATCAACCACACCGGACGCACGTCGATGGAAGTCGGCATCAAGGTGATTGCGGAAAACATCCGGCAGCAGTCGGTGCGCGAAACCAACAGCTGCTATTTCACCATGGTTGCCCTGGGGGATGACGGCAAGCCGGTACCGGTGCCGCCACTCGAACCGCAGACGGAACTGGCACATAGCCGCTGGCGGGCCGCCGAGCGCCGTCGCGCCCTGCGTCTGGAGGCTAGCCAGCAGGGCTAAGCGGCTGATCAGGCAGCGTCAGCTCGAAGCACAGCCCCTGCCCTGGCTCACCCTGAACCTCGATATCGCCCTGCAGTTGCTGGACCAGATTGAACACTACGTTCAGGCCCAGTCCGGTATTTCCTTCGGCACGACGGGTGGTAAAAAACGGGTCGAACATCTGCTGCCGGACAACCGCACTGGCGCCGACACCATTATCGGCAAACTGCAGCAGGGTCGCCCCCTGCTGCGGGCGGGCGGTGATACGGACCAATGGATCGTCAATACCGGGAAACGCATGCTGCAAGGCATTCTGCAGCAACTGCGCCAGCAACTGCGTCAGGATTCCTGGCGCCATGCAGACCTGCAATCCTTCGGGAATATCGCACTCGACACGCACCCTGCCGGACTCCAGTAAGCTGCAATAGGCTTTCATGACGACGTCCACCTGCTGCGCCAGCGGGAAACATTCCACCTGCTCGCGCTCCTGAGCCACGGCGAGGTGCTTGAAGTCGTTGACCAGCTGACCAGTACGCAGCAAATTGCTGACCGTCATTTCGGTCGCCTCCTCCAGCGTTGCCAGCAGGCGCAGCAACTCGCTGCGTGAGACTTTCTCAGCATTGAGTGCCGCCCTGAGCTCGCCCAGTTCATGCTGGATGCTGCTGGATGCCGTCACAGCCACGCCGAGCGGCGTGTTGATCTCGTGCGCAATGCCCGCCACCATGCTGCCCAGGGCCGCGAGTTTTTCCTGCTCCAGCAGCCGCCGGTGTGCCTTTTTCAGATGGCTGGTGCGCTCACTGATTACCGCCTCCAGCTCCGCCTGCCGGTGCTGATGTTCGAGCTCTGCAGCGGCCCGCGCCGAGAAAATCGACAACAGGGACAAAGCAAACACCCGCTTGGCTTCATCCATCGGTCGCACATCCAGTGCGACCAGAATCCCTAGGGTCTTGCCTTGGGAACCGATCATCGGCATGCCGATATAGCTTTCGGCCTGCATGGCAACCAGCAGGGTATCCAGCGGGTAATCCTGCTGGATATTGCAGGGATGAAAGCACATCGACTGATCCGCCACATTGCGACACGGCGTGTTCGCCAGTTCGTAGCGGATATTGGCCATAAAGTCATTGCCAGCCCTGACGGCCAATGTCTGGATTGCCTCGGCCCCGGTCTCGGTGCGCACCAGTTCGCCGACGATCACGTAGTGCACATCCATCGCCTGTGCCAGTTCCTGAACCAGCGCCCGGTAAAAGGCCTCACCCTGCTTGCGCGAGGTGGCCAGTGTAATCGAGCGCAATGCAGCTTCTGCTACTCGCTGCTGTTCTTCAGGCGAAAATGTGCTGGTTTTTTCAGTCATGGTTCAGTCTTTCAAGAGAACTCAAGGTTTCGGGCAAGCGCATGTCTACTATAGACAGCGCCATACCGAAAACCACACGCCCAGAGCAGCACCATCATACCCTACACCCCATACACAATTGATCCATTGTTTATTGAGCACCTGTGCACATACCCCTCAATCCAGTGTCTTGCGGTACGCCAGCACAGCCACCAGCATCACCAGCGCGGTAAACAGCAGCTGCGGCCAGATATGGGGCCACTGCTCGGCCCAGCCATTGCCTTTGAGCAAGATTCCGCGCATCAGCCGGTTGAAATGCGTCAGCGGCAGGATGCTGCCGATTCGCTGCGCCCACTCGGGCATTCCCCGAAATGGAAACATGAAGCCCGACAGCAGGATATTCGGCAGGAAATAGAAGATGGTCAGCTGCACCGCCTGCAGCTGGTTGCGCGCCAGTGAAGACAGCGTGATGCCCACAGCCAGGCTGGCCGCGATAAAGAGCAAGGCGGCCAGGTAGACCGCCAGCAGATTTCCGGAGAACGGCACGTCGAACAGTCCGCGTGCGCCCAGCAGAATCACCGTGGCCTGAACCAGCCCGATCAGCACATAGGGCACGATCTTGCCGGTGATGACTTCGAGCGGCTGCACCGGCGTGGCCAGCAAATTTTCCATCGTGCCCCGCTCGCGTTCACGTGTCATCGCCAGCCCGGTCATCATCACCAGTGTCATGCTCATCACCACCCCCATCAGGCCGGGAATGATGTTGTACTGGGTGATGCCTTCCGGGTTGTAACGGCGATGCACAATCACCCCGAATGGCGGATCGGCAGGCCTCAGCTTGAGCCATGGCCCATCCAGCTCGCGCAAGGCCACCTGGCGCGCCAATTCGGGCAAGACCGAGAGCGCCATGCCGGTGGCGGTCGGGTCAGTCGCGTCGGCCTCGACCAACAAGTCCGGCCGCTCACCCCGCAACAGCGAACGGGTAAAGCCGGGAGGAACCGTCAGCACAAACATCACTTCACCCCGATCAAGTGCCGCCGTGGCCAAGGCCTCCGAATCCAATGCGGGCAGCACGTCGAAGTAGCTGGAATGCTGCATCGCAGCCACAAAACTGCGGGTGAACTCGGAGGGCTCGTGCACGATCACGGCGGTGGGCAGATGACGGGGATCGCTGTTGATCGCATAACCAAACAGCACCATCTGGATGATGGGCACGCCAATCACCATGGCAAAACTCACACGGTCGCGGCGTAATTGCCGGAACTCCTTGAGCACGATGCCCCACCAGCGTGTCCAGGACCAGCCACTCATGCGTCTGCTCCCGCGAAATTGTCCCGGGCCTGCTTCATCAGATGGATGAACACATCTTCCAGCCCGGTCGGGATCACTTCAATCCCTAGCCCCCGCCCGGCAAGTTCCACCCCGACGGCATGCTGCAGTGCCGGCAAATCGCGGCCACTGACATGCAAGGTGTCACCGAACACCACCGTCTGGCTCACAGCAGGGTGCCGCTCCAGCTGCTCGGCAACACTGCCCAGCCCGCTGCCACGCACACATACTGTTGCCAGTCCCGCAGCCGCAACGATTTCACCGGCCGTGCCTTGCGCCAGTAAACTGCCATAGGCGATGTAGGCCAGCTTGTGACAGCGCTCGGCTTCATCCATATAGTGTGTGCTCACCAGCACGCTGATGCCCTTCGCCGCCAGCCGGTGCAATTCAGCCCAGAAATCCCGCCTTGCAGTTGGATCCACGCCAGCAGTCGGTTCGTCCAGCAGCAGCAGTCTGGGCTGGTGCAGCATGCACGCTGCCAGCGCCAGCCGCTGCTTCCAGCCGCCGGACAGGCTGCCGGCCAGCTGCCCGGCGCGCGATGCCAGCCCCAGCTCGTCCAGGGCACGGGCAACAACTGCCGATCGATCCGGCATCTCATACATGCGCGCGACAAAATCCAGATTCTCGCGAATCGTCAGATCATCCCAGTACGAGAACTTCTGCGTCATATAACCCACATTGCGCTTGATCTGCTCAGCCTCGCGCACGATGTCGTAGCCAAGACAGGAGCCACTGCCCGAATCCGGTGTCAGCAGGCCGCACATCAGGCGGATGCTGGTGGTTTTGCCACTGCCATTGGGGCCGAGAAAGCCAAATATCTCACCGGGGCGCACGCGCAGGGAGAGATTATTGACCACATGCTTGTCGCCAAAGTGCTTGTTCAATCCATCGACCGCAATCGCCCACTCGTTTCCGATGGTCATGGCAGATGGACCGTAACGGGTTGACCGGGGTGGAGCGCCATGGCAATTCCGCTGGCGGGCTGAGCCTCGACTAGCCAGACCAGCTTGTGCCGCTGTTCATTGCTGTAGATCACCGGCGGGGTGAATTCCGGCCCCGGAGCCACCCAGCTGACCTGTGCCGCAAAGGGCTGACAGCCATCGCACCGGGCACCCACACTTGCGCCAACAGGCAGACGAGCAAGAGCCTCGGCGCCGATAAAAAACCGCAGCTTGACGTTCCGTGGCGGCAACAAGCGCAGCACAGGCTGGCCGGCAGCAACCCAGTCGCCGGCCCGGTAGAGTGTGTCGCTCACCAGCGCATCCTGCGGCGCACGCTGGGCCGTCTGCTCCAACTGCCAAGTGGCCTGTGTCGCCGCCGCACTGGCGGCCGCAACCAGCGCACTCTGTGCGCGGATCTGGTCTGTACGTGCAGCGAGCCGGGCAACCTGCAGGGCTGATTGCTGCTGTTTCACTTGCCCATCGCTCACTGCAGCCAGATTGCGCGCATCATCCAGTTGCTGCCCCGAGACCCCTCCTTCGCGATACAAGGCCTCATTGCGCTTCAACACCTGTTTCGCCCGTTCGGCATCAGCCAGTGCCTGAGCCAGGCGTGCCTCGACCTCGGCAACCTCTGGAGCTCGCTTGCCCTGCTCCAGATCAGCCAACTGCGCGCGGGCAGCCAACCATTGCTGCTGCGCCTGTTCCAGCTGGGACCGCTCACGTACGGCATTGAGCACAAACAGCGGCTGACTGGCCGTGACACGCTGCCCCTTCTGCACCAGCAAAGCATCCAGCTGCCCCGATTGCGGACTGGCGATCGCGACAAACTCGCCTTCCACATAGCCTTGCCAGGCAGTCGTCCCGGTGCGCTGACATGCCGTCATGACCAGACCAGCCAGCAGCGTTATTACGATTAACCCGTATCGCCCCATCACACTCTCCACCGCATTCCCTTACCCCATTATGAGCAACTCGGAGCGACGCGTGTTGTCGTGCAACAATCGCGAAAAGGAACTTGGACCTGCACGCCGGGCTTGTTACCCTTGCAAGCTCGAAAAAAGCGGAGCACAGGGGATGGCGCGCTATGCCATTGGCGACCTGCAGGGTTGTTTTGACGAATTCATGGCCCTGCTGGCCCGAATCCGCTTTGACCCCGGCCACGATCGTCTCTATCTGCTAGGGGATCTGGTTAGCCGCGGCCCAAAGTCGCTTGATGTGCTGCGCTGGGTGCACAGTCATCAGCACTGCACGCGCGTGGTGCTGGGCAATCATGACCTGCATCTGCTGGCGTGCTGGGCCAAGGCGACCACTCGCAAGCCGGATGACTCCACCCTGCACGTTTTGGCCGCCGCTGACGTCGATGTGCTGATGCACTGGCTGCGCAAGCAGCCGCTCTTGATCGAACTGGAAGATTATCTGCTGTGTCACGCCGGTATCTGGCCCGGCTGGTCACTGGATGACGCCCACAATGAAGCCCGACAGGTGGAAGCGCAACTCGCAGCCCCAGAGTTTGCAAACCTGCTGGGGGCCATGTATGGCAGCAGCCCTGCTGATTGGCCGACCGCCAGCCGGCATCCACTGAGCCGCGCGCGTTTCACCATCAATGCCTTCACCCGCATGCGTTTTCTGAATGACGGCGGTGAACTCGCCATGGCCTTCAAAGGGGACCGCGCCCAGCCCGGTTTCCTGCCGTGGTTTGACTGGCCCAGGCGTCAGTCACTCCCCAAGCCTATCCTGTTCGGCCACTGGTCCGCTCTGGGAGTAAAAATCACCCCTGACGTCATTGCACTTGATGCTGGCTGCGTGTGGGGCGGGATGCTGGTCGGACTGGAGCTGGATAAGCGAATGCTGCTACAGGCCCCTGCAAGGCATACTTATCAGGCAATTTGTGATTAATTATCGTCTGGAATTTTGAGCTCCGTATTATGCGCTATCTACTAATCCATCAGAACTTCCCCGGCCAATACAAGCATTTATTCCCCGCACTTGCGAAAAAACCGGACAATTTGGTCGTGGGCATCGGAGAGGAGCATCTTGTTCGGCAGCGCTTCAACGGGGCGGAACTACCCCACAATATGAAGCTGATTGGCTATAAATCACCACATGCTGCGGGTGAACACACCCACCCATACCTCAAGGGATTCGAAGGCAATATTCGTAGGGGGCAGCAAGTAACCCGCGTATTACTGGATCTCAAAAAAAGGGGATTTTATCCGGACATTCTATTAGGACACCCCGGCTGGGGAGAGATGCTATTCGCCAGAGATGTATTTCCGAAGTCAAAAATCATCTCTTTTTGTGAATTTTACTACCGAGGCACGGGCGCCGACGTTGGGTTTGACCCAGAGTTCGGATCCAATCTGGATGATTATTGCCGAATCAGGGTTAAGAATTCGACCCTTACTCAAGCATTGCTCGATTGCGATCTCGGAATTGCGCCAACAGAATGGCAGAAAAGCGTGCATCCCCCGGAGTTTCATCATAAAATTGCTGTCGTACACGACGGCATTGACACTGTTCAGGTTGCTCCCAACCCAGAAGCCTCTTTCACGCTGGCAGATGGCCGCGTGCTCACCCGCCGCGATCAGGTAGTGACCTTTGTCAATCGCAACCTGGAGCCCTACCGGGGCTTTCATTCGTTCATGCGCGCATTACCGATCATGATGGCACAAAATCCTCACGCTCAATTTGTAGTGGTCGGAGGAGATGATGTCTCATATGGTCGCAAGCCACCCGAAGGGGGCTATCGCAAGCTCTACCTGAAAGAGGTAGCAGACAAGATTGACCATGCAAGAGTGCATTTCACGGGAAAACTGCCCTACCACGCCTACCTCAGCCTATTGCAGATTTCCAGCGCACATCTGTATCTGACTTACCCGTTTGTCTTGTCGTGGTCCATGATCGAAGCAATGTCAGCGGGGTGCATCGTCATCGGCTCAAATACCACGCCAGTTACCGAGGTCATTAAGGATGGCCGAAATGGCCTGCTGGTTGATTTCTTTGATCATCAAGGCATTGCTGCTACCATCACCCGCGCAATGAGCAATCCAACGAAGTACCACCCCCTGCGTGAGCAGGCACGGCTGACGGCGATCAGCCAATATGATCTTCAGAGTGTTTGCTTGCCTAAGTTGATAGAGCTTATTCACTCCTGAATCATACCCCCATGAAGCAACACCGCCACCCGAAGGTGGCGATGTTATTGATCCGGAACTACCAGACCTCCGAAATCATTTACAGAATGAAACTGTCGGCCGTCACAGATGTGAGCCCCACCAGTTCAATTTGGTATTCAGCAGTATTGTCTGCATCAATGCTGATGTTAATGCAGCCGTTGAACCATACTTTGTTCAAGCCACCTCCGGCAACTGGTACGGTCGAACTGAATGTGAATGCCTGATCGCCAGCCAAGGCAGCATTGGTGTCAATGCTGGAAAGGTCGATCTTATCATCTTGCCAGATAGCGAAATCCATAATCATGTCTTTCGTTCCGTTCAGGCCTAGCTCAGAAAGCGCATTGAAATCGAATGTGTCAGCACCCGTGCCGCCAGTCAGCTGATCTGTTCCAGTAGATCCAATAAGTGTATCACTGCCACCGCCGCCACTAATGGAGTCGTCGCCAGCTCCGCCATACAGGTTATTAGCCACCGAATTGCCATCGAGCTGATTGGCAAGAAAGTTACCATTGCCATTACGGGCACGCCCCCCCAGGATAAGTCCCTCGAGATTGGCTCCTAGGGTATAGTCAATATCCGAATAAACACGATCCCATCCGGCATCCGCAGCCTCGACGACAATGTCGCCACTGCTGATTTGGTAGTAATCATTGCCCGTGCCACCAACCAGCGAGTCAGCTGCCTGCTCTTGCTCCCAGTTTCCTCGCAGAGTGTCATTCCCAGCTCCACCGGTAATGGTATCCTTGCCCATGCCCCCATTGAGGGAATTGTCAACAGCATCGCCAATGATCACATCATCACCCTGACCGGTACGAACATTTTCAATCCCCACCAGCGTATCAGTTCCCTCAAGAGTGGAAACAAGCTGACCTACACCCTGCTTGGTCAAATCAACGCGCATGGCGGCATCAGAATAAACTTCGTACCAATCAGCGCTCCAACCAAAACCATCATTGGCACCGCCATCAACGTAGTCATTACCAGCGCCTGCTTCAAGCTCATCACCACCGGCACCGCCATACAACTTATCGTTACCTGCACCACCACCCAAGACATTCGACTTTTCATCACCAACGATAGTGTCTGCATTCTTGGTGCCAACTACGAGCTCGAATCCAGAAATTAGATCTTTTTCAGCACCTGACGTGGCAATTCCAGCATCAAGGTTGATATTAAATCCAGTAGTAGAAGTGACATAACTGTAATCAATGCGGTCGAAGGAAGAACCGTCACCAGCAATAATTACATCATTACCCGCGCCACCGATGACATGGACAGAAGATTTATTGTCGGCATTCCATCCCCAAACCTCAAGGGTATCGTTGCCCGCTCCCAGATTGATCCGTGAAGAACCTACACTACCAATTTCAACAAGATCGTTCCCATCACCCATATCAGCAATATGGTTGCCGCCATTATGGATGAACAAGTAGTCATTGCCAGCCAGCGCCGTAGTAGTGGAATCACCGACGTTCGGCTGGAAATAGTCATTCCCAGTTGTGCCGGTTGCTGTGGTGTAGTTGTAGAACTCTTTCGCGTAATAACTAGCCATACCCTTCTCTCCATGATAGCGTCAGAAAATTGACAGTAACCTGAAATCTATCACGAACATCACATATTGCAAACAACCGTTCAACTGAAAGCACCAACAACAACGCCACCCGAGGGTGGCGTTGTTGTTGGTGCAAAAGGTCGTCTGACCGGCAATTACATCATGCCGCCCATGCCGCCCATGCCACCCATGTCCGGCATTGCCGGAGCATCCTTCTTCGGCAGCTCGGCCACCATGCAATCAGTGGTCAGCAGCAGACCGGCGATGGACGCAGCGTGTTGCAGCGCGGAGCGGGTCACCTTGGCCGGATCCAGCACGCCCTGCTCAACCATGTCACCGTATTCACCGGTGGCGGCGTTGTAGCCGTAGTTGCCCTTGCCGGCCAGCACGTTGTTGATGACGACAGAAGGCTCGTCGCCGGCGTTGGCCACGATCTGGCGCAGCGGGGCTTCGATGGCCTTCAGGACGATCTTCACGCCCTGCTCCTGGTCGTGGTTGGAGGTAGCCACTTCACCGAGGTTGGCGCGGGCGCGCAGCAGGGCAACGCCACCACCGGCCACAATACCTTCTTCCACGGCAGCGCGAGTCGCGTGCAGTGCATCTTCCACGCGCGCCTTCTTTTCCTTCATTTCAACTTCGGTCGCAGCGCCAACCTTGATCACGGCAACACCGCCCGCCAGCTTGGCCACGCGCTCTTGCAGCTTTTCACGGTCGTAGTCGCTAGTGGCTTCGTCGATCTGCTTGCGGATGGTCGCAACGCGGGACTTGATGGCATCTTCAGCGCCAGCGCCGTCGATAATGGTGGTGTTTTCCTTGCCCACTTCAATGCGCGCAGCGCGGCCGAGCTGGTCCAGGGTTGCCTTTTCCAGGGTCAGGCCAACTTCTTCGGCAATCACGGTACCGCCGGTCAGGATGGCGATGTCTTCCAGCATGGCCTTGCGACGGTCGCCAAAGCCCGGAGCCTTGACGGCAACGGTCTTCAGGATGCCGCGGATGTTGTTCACAACCAGAGTGGCCAGCGCTTCACCGTCCACGTCTTCGGCGATGATCAGCAGCGGACGGCCAGCCTTGGCAACTTGTTCCAGTACCGGCAGCAGATCGCGGATGTTGCTGATCTTCTTGTCGAACAGCAGCACGAACGGGTTTTCCAGGGCAGCGATCTGCTTGTCCGGGTTGTTGATGAAGTACGGGGACAGGTAGCCGCGGTCGAACTGCATGCCTTCAACCACGTCCAGCTCGTTGTTCAAGCTCTTGCCGTCTTCAACGGTGATGACGCCTTCCTTGCCGACCTTGTCCATCGCGTCGGCGATGATCTGGCCAACGTCAGCGTCGGAGTTGGCGGAGATGGAACCAACCTGGGCGATTTCCTTGGAGGTGGTGGTCGGCTTGGCGATGTTCTTCAGCTCACCAACCAGCGCCACGACAGCCTTGTCGATACCGCGCTTCAGATCGGTCGGGTTGAAGCCGGCAGCCACGTACTTCATGCCTTCCTGAACGATGGCTTGAGCCAGAACAGTAGCGGTAGTGGTACCGTCACCGGCGATGTCGGAAGTCTTGGAAGCCACTTCCTTCACCAGCTGGGCGCCCATGTTTTCGAACTTGTCTTCCAGTTCGATTTCCTTGGCAACGGAAACACCATCCTTGGTGATGGTCGGCGCGCCGAAGGAGCGATCCAGAACCACGTTACGGCCCTTCGGGCCCAGGGTTACCTTAACCGCGTTAGCCAGTACGTTAACGCCATTAACCATCTTGGCACGGGCGTTGTCGCCAAACAGAACTTCTTTTGCAGCCATTTTCAATTACTCCGAATGCTTGAAATTAAAGGTCGTTGAAGAGCGGAAACGCTCGATTATTCAACAACGGCGAAGATGTCTTCTTCGCGCAGGACGGTCAGTTCTTCGCCATCCAGCTTCACGGTCTGACCGCTGTACTTGCCGAGGATGACCTTGTCGCCAACCTTGACCGACAGGGCACGCACGGTGCCATCATCCAGCAGCTTGCCAGTGCCCACGGCAACGACTTCGCCCATGTCCGGCTTTTCGGCAGCGGCGCCCGGCAATACGATACCCGAGGCGGTCTTTTCTTCTGCTTCAACACGCTTGATCACGACGCGGTCATGCAAGGGACGAATTTTCATGGTCTTACTCTCCTGATGAATGAGATGAGAATGGTAAAAGCAACAGAATCAAGGATTTGATTCATGCTGTTAGCACTCTCGGCTAACGAGTGCCAATGATATGGGCGGGGAAAGGGCTTTTCAAGGGGAGAAAGCAGAAGATTTTCAGCGCTCGCGGCGACGCTCGACGCCATCCCAGCCCAGCGTCGGCACCAGTTCCGGCTGCACATCAGGATAGAGTTGCCGGTAATCCTCGATGGCATCGTGCACATGCGCATAAAAACTGTCCGCACCAATCGCGGCGGTGACTCCATAACGATCCAGTGCCTCGCGCAGTGGCCGGTTGCAGCGGGCGAACTTCAGATCGATGCCGGCCTCTTCCAGCATGCGGTTCAGCGCCAGCAACTGTTCGGCTGCAGTGACATCCAGAAAGGTAATGGCTTGCGCATCGATCAGTACCCAGCGCGTATCGCCGTCATCGGCAACCAGCTGGGCAATCCGGTCGAAGAAGAAGGTACTGTTGGCAAACAGGAGCGGCGCGTAGAAACGATAGACCAGCAAACCCTGCAAGTACCGGGAATGTCCGCTCATATCCGGATCTCCCGCGTCATGGAACCCTTTGCGCCCCTCGACATTACTGAGCACCGCATCAAAGGGTCTCGACATAAACCGTATCAGGTATGCAAGTGAAAGCAATATTCCAACTATGATTCCTGGCAATACCCCAACAACAAGCACGCCAGCAGTGGTAATCAGGGAAAACATGGCCGCAGTCCGGTCCACCCGGTACATGCTGCGTACCGCATGCAGGTCAATCAGCCCCAGACCCGCAGCAATGAGAATGGCCGATAGCGCCGGCGCTGGCAGAAAACGAAGGGAATCCGACAGGAACAGCAGGAACAGCAGCAGCAGGCCTGCGGCCACCAGCCCGGAAACGGCAGAGCGGCAACCTGATGCATCGTTGATGGCGGTACGAGACTGACTGGCCCCCAGAGCAAAGCCCTGCAGACATCCTGCCGCGATATTGGCGACGCCCAGCGCAGCCAGCTCACGGTTGGGCTCGATCTCGTATCCATTCTTGCGGGCAAAAGCGCGCGCCAGCAGGATGCCTTCCGGCATCGCCAGCAGTGCAATGCCCGCTGCAGCCGGCAGCAGCGTTGCCAGATGGGCAGGAGCAAATTCAGGCCAGCGCAGCATTGGAATACCCGTCGGCAAAGTACCCAGCAGCAGCACACCATGCTGATCCAACCGCAATAGATACCCCGCCAAAATCGCCAGAACGAACACCGGCAAAGCTCCGGGGAAATTCGGTCGCCATTGGCGCAACAGCAGCAGGACAAACAAGGCTACCCCGCCGGTAAACGCTGTCGCGGGGGCTATTTCCTGCCATCGGCTGACCAGTTCGAGCAAACGCGGAAAAAAGTCATCCTGCTGCAGGCGCAAACCAGTGAATTTGCCCAGCTGGCTGGCAATCAGGATCAATGCTGCGCCATTCATGAAGCCAAGCAGTACCGGCTTGGACAGCAAATCGGCTACCGCCCCCAGCCGAGCCTTGGCAGCCAGCAGCATCAGGATGCCGACGAGTACTGCCAGCTGAGCCGCCAAAAAGGCATATTGCAGCGGGTCACCTCCTGCCAGTGGTGTTACAGCAGCCACGACCAACAGCGCCAGCGCTGCATCCGGACCAACAATCACATGCCGAGAACTACCCAGCAGGGCATACACCAGCATGCCTGCCAGTGCAGTATAGAGCCCACTCTGCGGCGGCATGCCGGCCAGTTCTGCATAGGCGACACAAGCCGGAACCAGTACCACACAGACGCTGATTCCGGCCAGGGCATCCCGCCAGAGCATACCGCGCCGTGCGGCAGCCAGTCCGGACTGTGCCAGCAGTCTTTGCCAGGTTCCCTCTCCGAGTAAAGGCCGCATACCGTTTTTCCCCATTCTGTTCCGAGTGTAGCCAAGAACGAGGGGGCAACAAAGGCGAAGTCGGCTCAGACGCGGAAACGCCGCACCAGGTCGTTCAGGCGGCCGGCAATATGCTCGACCTGTGCCGCGTTTTCGGCAGTCTGGCTGATGGCACAGCTGGTTTCTTCAACCATCTGCGACACATCTTCGACCCTGGCCGCAATGCTGGTACTCGCCAGACTTTGCTCGCGGGTCGCCGACGCAACTTCATGAAGATGACTTAGAGTCTCATCCGCTCCGGCATGGATCCGTTCGAGCGAACCTGAAACCGAGCGAGCCAGCTCGACGCCCTGGCTAACCTGTGGCAGCGCTGCATCCATCACCCCGACAACGGCGAGTGTGTCTGTCTGGATGCTGGCCAGCACCTGCTCGATATTGACGGTTGCAGTCGCCGTGCGTTCAGCCAGCTTGCGCACTTCATCTGCCACCACCGCAAAACCGCGTCCCTGCTCACCAGCCCGGGCGGCCTCGATGGCCGCATTGAGCGCCAGCAGATTGGTCTGCCCGGCAATATCCTTGATCACCGCCGCAATGCCCGAGACTTCCTGGGCCTTGCTGTTGAGCAGCCTGATTTGCTCGCTGGCCTGCGAGACACAGCCGGCAATGTGCTCCATGGCTTGACTGGCATCGGCCACCTGCCCCACTCCAGTCCGGGCCAATGCAGTAGCTTGCCGCGAGGCCTGCTCGGTCACTGCCGAGCTGTCGGAAATGTGGTTGATGCTTACCGTCAGCTCTTCCATCGCTGCGGCCATTGATGAGGTTGCATCAGCCTGACGCCCGGCCGCGATCGAGACCTCCCGGCTGGATGTGGCTATTTCACCGGCCTGCCGTTGCAACAGCGCGGCATCATCCCGGACCTCGCCGATCAGCTGGCGCAATCCCGTGTTCATTTGAGCCAGCGATGCCAAAAGACTGCCGGCTGGTGCAACAGGCATATCCTGCCGAAGATCCCCGGCAGCAACTTGATGCATGATGTGCATGGCCTGTGCCGGCTCTCCTCCTAGCTGATACAGGATGCTGCGGGCAACCAGCCATGCAACGCCACCGATCAACACGCCTAGCAACAACAGCTGCCCCACCCCGATAAGGAGGTTCTGCCGGAATGCCCGGTTAATATCATCGACATAGACACCGGTTCCGATCACCCAGTCCCAGCCCGGCACCAAAGTGGCATAGGAAATTTTCGGCTCGGGCTTGTCGGAACCCAGCTTCACAAAGTCGTAATCGACAAAGCCCCCGCCCGCCCGAGCGGCGGCGCTCAGCGCTTGCAAGATGAGCTTGCCATTGCTGTCTTTCAGGTCACCCTTGCTCTGCCCTTCGAATTCGGGCTTGGTGGGCATGAGCTTATAGACCTGCCGGGTATCAAAGATGAAGAAATACTCGCTCTTGTCGTAACGAACCTGCCGCAAGGCTGCAATGGCAGCCAGCTGGGCCTGCTCTCGATCCAGCCTTCCTTCCTGCTCGAGTTGCTGGAAATGGCCGATGACCCCGGCTGCGGTCTCAACCTGGCTGCGCACCTTGCCCATCCGGTCCTTCAGCATGGACTGGCGCTGAACACTCAGCGCCAGCAGGGTAAGGGACAGCATTCCGAGCAGGGCAACGCCGCCCAGCAACCATAGGCGGGTTCGCACCCGCAGCGCTAACAGTATTTTCATTTTCCTCTCCCCGTATTGCCCGGCTTGTGATGCCGGACTTGTGCTTCGAGGCTAGAGGTAGTGCAGCGCGGCGGCTATGACCGGCGGGACAGGAGTTATGACGCTTTCGCTCGCCTTGAGTGCTTGCCAGTCTAGTTCCTGGCCAACCGACCAACACCCTTTGCCGCTGCCGACCGAGCCTGCAGCGCTACATTCACGCCCTCCGGGCGCAGAAACAGACCATAGATGTCATCCCGCCAGCGCAGCTGCTGCCCTTCAACCTCGGCAGGCCAGTACACCAGATAGACTTTGACCGGCTCGTTCACAGGCTGGTAAACACTGCGCCCTGCCGCGACCTTGTGGCTGATCTCATCGCCGGTTTTCTGCTGCACCCATGCCGCCAGATCCAGCCAGCGCTGAACGCGCACACAGCCCGAAGACGCCGAGCGGGTCTCGCGTTCGAAGGCGCTCTTTTGTGGGGTATCGTGCAGATAGATATTATTGCTATCAGTCAGAACGAATTTCAGTTTACCCAGCGCATTGCGATCACCGGGCTCCTGATAGTAGCGATACGCCAGCAGGTTGGCATCCGGATTGGCTGCGACTTCCTCGGGATCCACGCGCTCGCCATCGGCTCCCAGCATGACGAGTTTTTTTTCCCGCAGCTTGGCGGTATCCAGCTTGCCTTGCTTGATCAGATCATTGCGCACCACCGTCGGCGGCGCCGACCACGATGGATTGAACTGCAAGGCGACCAGGCGCGTGGCCAGTAGCGGGGTTTGCCGGTCAGGACGACCAATGACCACTTTTGACTGCAGAACTGGCTGCCCAGACTGGTAAGCGGTCAGTGTAAACGCGGGAATATTGACCACGATATAGCGCTCGCCACCAGCCGCGGCGATCGCCTCCATCTGCGGCAACTGCCATTGCAGCAGCTTCAATTTCGCCGCATTGTCCAGATTCAGGTTATAGCGCGTCTGGCGATCCACTACGCCATCCTGTTTCAGGCCCTGATCCTTCTGGTAGTCACGCACCGCAAGCGTGATCGACGGGTCGAACTCGTCGGAATGATTGGCGGGATAACCCAGTTCGCGCAGCCGTTGTTTCAGCAGGGCGGTTGCAACACCACTGGCCCCCTCCTTGAGTGCTGCACCTTGCGGGACCAGTGTCTGCCCGACCGGAGGCAGAGCCTGTAAACGTGCAATTTCCGCCCGAACGGCATCAATCGGGGTCGCACAGACGGAGGCCGAGCAGACTAATCCAGTAAACAGGAACGACAGCAGAGGGAAACGCATGATTAAGGTTCGGCACGGTGCCAGTTAGCAATACGGAGCCATCATGGTAGGCAATGGCAAAACCTTACGCAGCAAGTACACACCAATGAAAGTGAAGTAAGCAACAACAACAAAAATACCCATGCCGGTATATGTTAAATAGCCTTTAAAATCCTTGGCTTCATCCATATACCCAGAACTCAGAACAGAAGGATGCTGTCATCCTCCGTCATAGCCTGTGGTTTTTCTGCCGGCACTTCGCTTGCCACCAGCGTGGAAAGTTCGGCCAGAATGCCATCGAAATGCTGATCCAGCATCAGACCGGCTTCGTAAAGCGCGGAGGCATCTTCGGCGGTCCCCTCTATAAGCCGCAGGATGCCGATTTCCTGATGATCGGTGAGCCCAAGACTGGTCAGTAGCGGATCAAGATTGAAGCGCATCTGGTCAAACAGCTGCAGCGTACTGGACTGCTGCTGTTTGTAGTTCTGCTCCAGCATGCCGATCACGTCGCGGATATGACGCAGCGACTGCTGGATCATGATGCTTTTCTGGCGGTTTTGCGCTTCGACCTGGATGCCGTGCACGCGGTGATCTGCCGCCTCGGCCATGATGGCCAGGTGGTCGCGCAAGCGCCCGACATACTCATCGTCATCCGGAAGCTCCTTCACCAGTAGCGTCACCGCCGGATAGTTGATGATCAGGCGGTGACCATACTGAAAGATCCGCCGTGCGTCCTGCGCCTGGGAGGCCAGCATTTCCGCCTCCAGCGGACTGGAGCGGCCATCGGTATTGAGGGTTTTCTGCTCGCACCCCAGCCGGATCTGCGCAGACCCCTTGAGGCTAAAGCGCCCCGACAGGGCAGACAGTAATGCCTTTAACAGGGTTTCGATGTCCTCGCAGCTCATTGCCCGCTTGATGAAATCGATGACCCCTCCCAGTTCGCTGGTATTGGTGATCGCCAGCATGGCCACCGAATTGGCCTCCTCCAGCGAGTGCTGCAGGCGTTCGGCATTGTCCAGCACGTACAGCAGCAACTCGACTTTCCGTTGCACTTCTTCAAGGTGAGCCGCCGATTCGAGAAAATCGTCGGCTCCAGCCATGTAGGCATCCATGCGTGCCTGACCGGAAGTCTGCCCGTTGACACCGTCGACAAACAGAATTCGGGTCTGCGAGTGCGCCTTGCGAATCGCGCGGCACAGCGCAAAACAATCCGTACCCGCCAACCCGGCACTCAGCATCACGACCGAGTAGGCTGCAGCATCAAGCCGTTGCAGCGCGTCGGTGGCCTTGCTGGCCACCACCACCTCTCCAAGGCCTGCCAAGCTTTCGGCCAGTCTGGCAGCCGTTGCGGCCACATCGTCGACAATCAAGATACGCTGATTCATGACACCACCCTTCACCTGAGCATTGCTCTCATTTTGCTGACTAGGATATTAAGATAGCGTTTCAAGTCAGCGATGCAAGCCGCCTGGAGACACAAAGTTGGCAACGAATCATGCGACAATAGCCTGCCTTACCTCCTCGCAAGCACTCTGATGAGCAACGACACCCTGCTGGCGCGCAGTCTGGCTGCAGTCTGGCATCCCTGCACACAGATGAAACACCATGAAACGCTGCCACTGATCCCGATCAGCCATGGCGATGGCGTCTGGCTGGTGGATTCCGATGGACGGCGCTATCTCGATGCGGTGTCGAGCTGGTGGGTCAATCTGTTCGGGCATAACGAACCACGCATCAAGGCAGCCATCCACAGCCAGCTCGACCGCATCGAGCACGTCATGCTCGCGGGATTCACCCATGAGCCAGTGATCGAACTCTCCGAGCGCCTGGGCTCCCTGACGGGTCTGGGACATGCCTTTTACGGCTCCGACGGCGCTTCTGCGACCGAAATTGCACTGAAAATGGCAGCACATTTCTGGCGCAACACCGGCCGTCCGGACAAATCGCGATTCGTGTACCTGCAGGACAGCTATCACGGCGAAACACTGGGCGCACTGTCGGTCACGGATGTGCCGATCTTCCGTGACGCCTATGCGCCGCTGATTCGCGACAACTTCATGGTCATGAGCCCGGACGCACGGCAGGCTCAGGCAGGCGAATCCGCCGTTGACGTGGCCGAGCGCGCGGCGATGCAGCTCGAACAGACGCTGGCCGCCCATCACCAGGAAATTGCCGCACTGATTGTCGAGCCACTGGTGCAGGGCGCCGCCGGCATGGCGTTGTATGACGCGCACTATTTGCGCCGCGCCCGCGAGCTGTGCGACCGCTACCAGATCCTGTTGATTGCCGACGAGATTGCGGTCGGCTTTGGCCGTACCGGCACAATGTTTGCGTGCGAGCAAGCTGGCATCCGCCCCGACCTGATGTGTCTCTCGAAGGGGATTACCGCGGGGTATCTGCCGCTAGCCGTTGTTCTGTGTAGCGATACGCTCTATACCGCCTTTTATGACGACAGCAGCACCCGGGCATTCCTGCATTCGCACTCCTATACCGGCAACCCGCTGGCATGTGCGGCAGCACTGGCAACCCTCGATATCTTTCGCGACGACGCCGTGATCAGCAGCAACCGGAGCAAGGCCGCCGCATTCAGTGCCGGCCCCTTTGCCGCACTGGCGGCACACCCGCGCATCCGCAACTGGCGCCAGCAGGGCATGATCTGGGCAGGTGATGTCAGCGATGCACCTGCCGGATTTGCCCGCCAGCTGTTTCTGGCTGCACTGCAACACGGACTGCTACTGCGCCCCATCGGCGCTACCCTTTATTTCATGCCGCCCTATATACTGAACGGCGACGATGCAGCGCTCCTGGCCCACGGCACGCTGGCCGCGCTGGATAGCGTACTGCGCCCCTGATTCTGCCGTCTGGTAAACACCATGCCCCTGCAGCTCACCCTGCCCGATTACGATCCGACGCTCGCCAAATCCGTCGAAACTAACCCCAAGAAACTCAAGGAGTGGCTGATTGCGCTGCCTACGGGCAATGTGCAGGAAGCCGGGCGACTGCTGAGCGATTCGCTGCATGCACTGAACCGGGTCAAACTTGACGCGGATGATCGTGCTAGGCTGCTCAACGAATACCAGACCACGCTTGAGTTGCTCTCCGGCAGCTTCGAGCTGTGTTATGCCGCCAGTGGCCTGCCACTGAAAGATGAAGCCCGGGCAGCAGCCATGCTGGTGCGTACGCTCTGGCTGGAGCTGGCCATCGGCTGGAAGCGCGCACTGCAGGATCGCAGTGAAAAACGCTTTGTACTGAATAACGCCAAGGTATTGCCCGGATTCGTACTGGCCGTGCTGCACTGCTACTGGCGGCTGTATCAGGTCAGCTGCCGTCTCTACATGACCCTGCCGCCGGGCGTCTGGCTCGATGCTCACCAACTCTTCCTGCTAGGCGCCGAGGGGCGCTTTCTGGATGAGCCCAAAGAAAATGGCGCCGAGCGCTGCATCGGCGGCATGTACAAGCGGCTGCTGGTACTGGCGCTGGCAGATCCGCTGCGCTTTGCCGGCCCGGAAGTCGAAAAGGTGCTGGAACTGGCGGAAAGTTATGCGCATCTGGCGCACTTCCAGCCCATGAGCAAACTCAGCAATGCTCCGGGCTTTTTTCTGGTCGAACTGGAGGCCGACAAACCTGCCCAGTACATCGGCAGCAAACATCTGGAATTCTCCGATGGCAAGCTGGTTTTGCTGGATACGCAGGAACTGGGGCAAAAACTCAAACGCGTCGAAAAAGGTATCGAAGAAAAGGCTCCGACGGCCAATGATCGCTCCAAGGTGCTCGCCTGGCTGGAACTGGTGCGGCGGGTAGCCCGGCAGTGGACGATTACCCCGCAGCGCCTGTATCAACGCATCCCGGCCGAAGCCAGCGTGGATATCGCGGCAGGTTTGCGGGCAGCCACCTTCACCCTGCACCAGGGACAACCGATCATTCCGGTGCTTGATGACGGCAGTATTCCGGAGGCGACCCAGCCACACCCAGCCGATCTGGAGCTATCCACTTGGGCTGTAATCAATGAGAGCCCCGGCGGCTATGCCGTACGCCTGCAAAGCAGCACCAATGAAATCCTGCGGGCCGGCGAGATCGTCGCCCTGCGCAGCGGAGCCGATGCGGGCTGGCTGACCTGCTCGGTCCGCTGGCTGCAGCAACATGAAGATGGCGCCATCGAAATGGGGCTGCAGGTACTGTCGGCGCGGGCCGTTCCACTGCTGCTGCGCCCGAGCATCGGCGCCGAACACCTCCCCTTCCTGCCTGCCCTGTTGTTGCCGGAAATACCGGCACTGAAACAACCAGCGCGGATTGCCGCCAGCAAGGGTGTCTATACCCCCTTGCGCGAGCTGGTGCTCGTCAACAGCAGCGGCGAGAAGCGGGTTCGCGGCAGCAAGCTTTGCGAACAACAGATGGGCTATGACCTGTTCGAATTTCAGGCCAGCACCGAATAAACATGGGTATGTATTACCCTGAAAACCATAAAAATACTGGAATATCGTTGGATACCCTACAAGTTAAGGACTACCTGCTCACCCTGCAGCAGAATATCGTCGCCACGCTAGAGCAACTGGATGGCAGCTGCTTCCACACGGATAGCTGGGAGCGTCCCGGTGGAGGTGGTGGTGTCACCCGCGTGATTGAAGGTGGCCAGCTGTTCGAGCGTGGGGGCGTCAATTTCTCGCACGTCATGGGCGAAGGACTGCCTCCCTCCGCCTCGGCTCACCGCCCCGAGCTGGCGGGTCGCGCGTTCGAGGCCATGGGGGTGTCGCTGGTGCTGCATCCGCGCAACCCTTACGTGCCGACCGTGCACATGAATGTGCGCCTGTTCCGCGCCTTTGCTACGAGCCAGGAGGACGTGTTCTGGTTCGGGGGCGGGATGGATCTCACCCCATACTATGGCCACGTTAGCGATGCCCAGCATTTCCATCAAACCTGCAAAGATGCACTGGATCCTTTCGGTGCCCGCTACTACCCCGATTTCAAGGCATGGTGCGACCGCTATTTCTACCTCAAGCACCGCAAGGAGCCGCGCGGCATCGGCGGCGTCTTCTTTGATGATTTCAATGAACTAGGGTTTGCCGGCAGTTTCGCGCTGATGCAGGCCGTCGGCAATGCCTTCCTGCCCGCCTATGTGCCGATTGTCGATCGCCGCCGCGAGCTGGAATATGGCGCGCGCGAGCGCGACTGGCAGACCTACCGCCGTGGACGCTATGTGGAATTCAATCTGGTGTTCGACCGCGGCACGTTATTCGGCCTGCAGTCGGGGGGGCGGACCGAGTCCATCCTGATGTCGCTGCCCCCAGTGGTAAACTGGCGTTACGACTACCATCCTGATGCCGGCAGCCCGGAAAGCGCGCTGCTCAGTGACTTCCTGTGCGAACGAGACTGGCTGGAACTGACCGCTCCGGCTTGATTTATCGACCATTTCCACGACTGAGGGGCAGCCAGTGGCTGCCCTTTTTTGCTATAATTTCGCCCTTTTTCCGCGCGGCACTAGCAGACCCCAATGAATGTTTTTTACGAAGAAGACGGCCACTTCAAGGTAGCCACCATCAAGGACGAGCAACAGGCCAGCCTGATGGTGGAAGACCAGCGCGGTAAACGCTCGAAAATCAAGAGCGCCAATGTTCTGCTGCGCTTCGACCGCATCGGGCTGGAAGAATTCATCAGCGCGGCGGAAGCAGCCGCAGCGGAAATCGACACCGACTTCCTGTGGGAATGCTGTGGTGCGGATGAATTCGGTTTTCAGGACATCGCGCTGGAATACTTCGGCAAAGCCGCCACGCCGCAGCAACAGGCGGCAGCCGCAATCGGCCTGCATGCTGCGCCGATGTATTTCTATCGTAAGGGCCGTGGCCGCTACAAGGCGGCACCGGAAGAAAACCTCAAGGCAGCCAAAGCAGGGCTGGAACGCAAACAGCGCGAAGCGGAACAGATGGCCGCATGGCAAGCCGAGCTGGCTGCCCGCAAGCTGCCGCAGGCCTTTGCTCCGCAACTGAACCGCCTGTTGTTCCGCCCGGACAAGAACAGCATCGAGTGGAAGGCGCTGGCTGCGGCCGCCGATGCCGCCCAGCTCAGCCCCCTGCGCCTGCTGGAACGGGTGGGCGCCATTCCAAGTGTCGAGCGCTACTTCTTCGATGAATTCCAGCACGAATATTTTCCTAAAGGACTGGATTTCCCATCCTTCCCGGAGCTGGCCGCCCCGGCGGACCTGCCGGTGGCCAATGTGCGCGGCTTCAGCATCGACGACGCCACCACCACCGAAATCGACGATGCCTTCAGCCTGGTTCAGCTACCCAATGGCAACTGGCAGGTTGGCATCCATATTGCTGCACCGGTACTTGGCATTGCCCCGGGGACCCCGCTGGATCAGGTCATCCTCGACCGTCTCTCGACGGTCTACATGCCGGGCAACAAGATCACCATGCTGCCCGATGCAGCCGTCGAGGTATTCACCCTGCAGGAAGGCGCGGCACGCCCCGCGCTGTCGATGTATCTGGAAGTCAACGCCGGCTACGAGATTCTCAGCCACCGCTCGGTGATCGAATGCGTACCCATCGTCGCCAACCTGCGCCATGACCAGATCGAGCCTCTGTTCAACGAGGAAACAGCAGGCCGCGCCGATACTCCCGACTTCGAGTGGAAAGACGAGCTGACCTGGCTCTGGCGCTTCGCCGGCGAACTGGAAGGCCGCCGCGGCAAGGCAGAAAACCAGATCCAGCGACTGGATTACAGCTTCTACATCGACCGCGATGGCCCAAGTGAAGTCGTCCGCATTGTGCCGCGCAAGCGTGGTGCGCCGATGGACAAGCTGGTTGCCGAGCTGATGATTCTGGTCAACAGCCAGTGGGGCAAGAATCTGCGCGACGCGCAGGTGGCTGGCATTTACCGGGCGCAGGTCGCCGGACGCGTACGCATGACCACCCAACCCGGCCAGCACATCGGCCTTGGTGTGGAATGCTATGCGTGGTCAAGCTCTCCGTTGCGTCGCGCGGTCGACTTCGTCAACCAGACCCAGCTGATCGCGCTGCTGCGCAACGAAAAGCCGCGTTTCCAGAAAAATGACGCCGAGCTCTACAGCATCATTTCGAATTTCGATACCGCCTATGCTGCCTATGCTGACTTCCAGGACAAGATGGAGCGCTATTGGTGCCTGCGCTACATCGAACAGGAAAACCTGCGCGAGCTGTCTGCGAGCGTGATCAAGGAGAATCTCGTCCGCATCGAGGGCATGCCGCTGGTCGTTCGCGTCGGGGGCTTGCCGGAACTTCCGGCCGGCACCAATATCAAGTTGCAACGCTTGGCCATCGATTATCTTGATCTGCAGCTCGAGCTGCGCATGGCTACGCTGTAAGCATACTGACCGAGACCGAAACGCATGCTACCGAACCGACCACTCAACGAATACCTGCCGCAGAAATTTGCCAACGGCGAACAGGTGCGGCAATTCTCCAAGCCCTGTGTGCAGTGCGGCACGATGCTGCACGCGCGCCACATGCATGGCGTGGCCCGACTGGTGGAAGATCACATCGCCATCGCGGCCAAGGCACGCTGCCCGAGCTGTGGCGCAAACTTCCCGGTGGCCTGCGTCATCGACAGCACCAAGCAGGTACGCCGGGTCATTCTGCCGCGCCTGCTATTCAATCTGTACCTGCGTAGCCTGGGCGCACAGCCCGGTGAAGCGCCTGCCGGTGCACGACTGGACGAGGTTGCCTTCACCCCTCCTCCGGCAGCGGTGGCGAACACGGCTCCGGCGGCGGCGCCCTCCCAGTCCGACGATGTACTGCGCGCCGAGGATCCTGTCGGCCGTTACCAGGATCGGCCGATTCCAGCCTGGGTCGAAATCAAGGGGCGCCGCTTGCAGTTTGACCGCGTGGCACTGAATGCCAGTGGCATCCAGCCCGGCGAATACCTCCTCGATGGCTGCCTGGTCTACCGGCAGAACTGATACGGATTGACCAGCGGCAGAATTCACGTCGAAATTGCCAGCCAAACCGCTTGGCATTTCATTTTACCCATTTATAATCGCAGCCTTTGGCTTACCAAGACTGGCAGGAGAGGCAGATGCAACGCTCGATGCTGAAATCCAAGATTCACCGTGTTACCGCCACCCATGCGGAACTGCACTATGAGGGCTCGTGCGCGATCGACGAGAACCTGCTGGAAGCAGCCAACATCCGTGAATATGAAGAAATCCACATCTGGAACATCAATAACGGCGCACGTTTCTCGACCTACGCCATCAAGGGCGCCCGCGGTTCGGGCATCATTTCGGTGAACGGCTCGGCGGCACGCCATGCCCAGGTGGGTGATCTGCTGATCATCGCTACCTTTGCCCAGTACAACGAGGCAGAACTTGGCGAACATCACCCGACGCTGGTGTATGTCGACTCAGCCAACCGCATGACCAATGTGAAAAACGCCATTCCGACCCAGGCGGCCTGATCGCATCAAGCGCAAATAACAAAGCCACCCGCGGGTGGCTTTGTTATTTGGAGGGTATATTGCTACAGACGACAATTTCAGCGGCCTACACACCGATACCCTACTTTGAATATTTGGCAATCGCCGACTGGATTTCCTGGATGGCGCGCTCGATATCATCGTCGGTAATATCGCTCACCTGACGGATCGACAGCGGATCAACGTGGGTGCTGATGGTGTGCGCATCCAGCTTTTGCGTCGAGATCATCGATTCTTCGCCCAGTTCGGCGGGCTCGATATCTTCATGCCAGTTGATCGCCAGTGCAGTGAGGTTGTCGCCGTATTTGCCGCCGCGGAATTCGGCACGATCCATCAGCTGCGGGACGGCGAACAGCACCGGGAACGACGACATGAAATGCGTCAGCTCGGCATCCACGGTCGATCCCCAGAAGCCATCGGTACACAACAGGATGGCATCGCCGTCATGCAGCGGAATCTTGCCGCCTACTTCGACCTCAGGCGTCAGTGTCCCCCCAAGACAGTTGTAAATCTTGTTGCGCTCCGGGTGTACGGCGGCTTCTGCCGCTGTAATCGCGCCCGAATCCAGCAGCTTGCGCACCTTGGAGTGATCGCGTGTCATGGCTACAACCGTTTCCTTGCGGATCAGATACAGCCTTGAATCACCGACATGCGCCCAGTACGCCATGCCATCCTGGACAATACAGGCCACCGCAGTCGTGCGCGGAATCTCAAGGAGATGATGATTGCTGGCGTAGTTGTAGATCGCATCATGGCATTTCATGAGCCCGTCTTCGAGGAACTCCAGCGGGCGATGAATAATCGGGTCGGCCTTCTGCTGGAACTGGTCCGACAGCAATTGCACAACTATCTGTGCGGCCACCTCGCCATGCAGATGCCCACCCATGCCGTCGGCTACCACCAGCAGCAGGGAGTCTCGGCTGTAGGAATAACCTACGCGATCCTGATTGTATTTGCGCCCGCCTTGCCGGCTATCCTGATAGACCGTGAATTTCATCGCCACTTACTCCCTGTTGCGCGGCAAGGTCATATTGATCCACGCCCGTTTCAGCGTGGCGGCGAGACTGCTGCGCCTGGCCGGCGGCGAGGCAGGCTCCAGCAGCATTTTCTGGATCTGCGGCACGCTTTGCGGACGCTGCACCGGATCAAGCTGCAAGCACTGATGAATCAGCTCCAGCAGCTCGGGTGAATAACGGTCACCAAACTTGTTCGACAGATGTTCGAGTTTGTCTTCTTTTTCCCGGGCATCCGCTGCCTGCGGTGCAGTACCGGCAATGCAGGCGAACATCGACGCGCCGACGCCGTAAATATCCGTCCACGGCCCCTGCTGAGTCTTGCGACTGTATTGCTCCGGGGCGGCAAACCCAGGGGTGTACATCGGGGTAAGCCGGGTGTGCTCGGTAGTCAGCGCCTGGCGTGCCGATCCGAAATCAAGCAAAACCGGCGAGCCATCCTTGCGGATGTAAATATTGGCCGGCTTGATATCCAGATGCAGCAGCTTGTTGAGATGCACTTCACGCAGACCATTGAGCAGATGGAAAAACACGTGCCGGATCAGCTTCTCGTCCACGCCTTCCCGGCCGAATTTGAGCTGGATTTCTTTCTGCAGCGTACGCCCTCGCTCGTACTCCATCACCATGTAGACGGTTTCATTGGCACGGAAAAAATTGATTACGCGCACAATGTTCGGGTGCTGGATGCGGGCAAGTGTCTTGCCCTCCTCGAAGAAACATTTCAGCCCGTGCCGGAACAGCGCCAGATTTTCGTCACTGGTCGCCTGTACCACCGCCACACCTTCGCGACGAAGCGCGAGCGAATTGGGCAGGTATTCCTTGATGGCGACCGGATAGTCGTTTTCATCGTGCGCCAGATAGACAATACTGAACCCGCCCGCTGACAGGAGCTTGGCTATGGTGTAGTTCTGGAGCTGGTAACCGCGCGCTAACGGTTGATTGCTTGGGGTGGCCATCCGCTGGTTTCGTTATACTGGTGAAGCCTGACTTTGAATTGTGATTGCTGCACTGCCCAAATGTAAAGGACAGTCGCACTGAATTGGATAAAACGAATGATCTATAGCATGACTGGCTATGCCAGCGCCCAGCGTGAGCTGGAACAGGGCGTGCTCGCCGTCGAACTGCGCGCCGTCAACCACCGTTTCCTCGACGCCACACTGCGCCTGCCAGAAGAGTTCCGCGCACTGGAAGGCGCCATTCGCGAAAAGCTCGCGGGACGACTCTCACGCGGCAAGGTCGAATGTCGGGTCAACTTCAATGCCAGGGCAGGCGGACAGAGCAGCCTGCGCCTGAATAATGCACTGGTCGCCGAATTGCTGCGCCTGTCCGACGAACTGCGCGAACATCAGCCAGGGGCAGGTGAACTGAAAACCGGCGAACTGTTGCGCTGGCCCGGCGTGATCGAATCCGATGCGCTACCAATCGAACAGCTGCAAGCGACCGCGCTGGAACTGCTGGATACCGCTCTTGATGACTTTCTGGCCAGCCGCGGCCGGGAAGGGGAGAAGCTGGCTGATATCCTGCGCGAGCGTGCGTCCAGCATGGAGGACCTGGTCAAGGGCGTGCAACCGCTGATCCCGCAGATTGTTGCCGATTACCAAGCACGCCTCACACAGCGCCTGGTTGATGCACTGGGCGCGGGAGCCGATGACGAGCGGATCCGCCAGGAAGTCGTGGTCTTTGCCCAGAAAGTCGACATTCAGGAAGAAATCGACCGCCTGCTCACTCACATCACGGAACTGCGCCGCATCCTCAAGGCGGGCGGCTCGGCCGGCAAACGTCTGGATTTCCTGATGCAGGAGCTGAACCGCGAAGCGAATACTCTCGGCTCGAAGTCCGTCTCGAGTGAAACAAGCAAGGTTTCGATGGAGCTGAAAGTACTGATCGAAC
Source organism: Chitinilyticum piscinae (assembly GCF_015223195.1). Classification (GTDB taxonomy): domain Bacteria; phylum Pseudomonadota; class Gammaproteobacteria; order Burkholderiales; family Chitinibacteraceae; genus Chitinilyticum; species Chitinilyticum piscinae. Next base: position 130,736 of record NZ_JADFUA010000008.1, read on the forward strand.
AGATGCGCGAGCAAGTACAAAACATTGAGTAAGCGTATTGACAGCCTTATGCGTCGCTACGCGGCATAAACACTAGCATACAGACTGCTTCCTGACGCTTCGAAACCCTTCCTACCCGTTTTTGCCTTGTACCTTTTTTGTACCCACGGATGGTTTGTAAGCCTCCCCGTGGGTACAACTTGAAGGTGCACTTACCATATACGGGTATGAAGTATGTCAAAGAACAGGTTTCTCGAT
>NZ_JADFUA010000009.1 GCF_015223195.1 Chitinilyticum piscinae
CCCTGACGCCGCCAAACTCGCTAAACTCGTCGTTTCGCTTCGTTTGTTTCGCTGCGTCAGCAGCAGAGAGGCCGAACTATACGGCCCAACCCTCGAAGCGTCAACACCCCGCCCGACAATTTTGCGCACCAAGTCGATAAGTCGTTGTTTTAATGCACAACAAAAGCAATACACCTTAGAATCTTTTCGGTACACATATTCAAAATACACTTGAGCCCCCTCACCAACACTTCGATCAGCCTGCCGCGCCCAAAACCCTGCGCCCCCCCCAATTCATAAGAAGGAGTAAGCGATGTCAATACTGGCATGGTGGCTGGTAACCGCTCTGGTGCTGGCCGGTCTGGAAATGGCAACTGGAACGTTCTATTTGCTGGCGCTGTCGGTGGGCATCCTGCCCGGTGCGCTGGTGGCCTGGCTGGGGGGCGATCTGGCGCTGCAGCTGATCGTCGCGGCCATCGGCTGCCTGGTCAGCCTAGGCGTGATCAGGCACTGGAAAAGCCGGCTGATTCCTCTGCAAACCCAGCGCGATGATGATCGCGGCCAACGCGTGCAGGTGGAGAGCTGGATCGATGCCACCCATGCGCGCATCCATTATCGCGGTACGCAGTGGGATGCCGAGCTGGCCACCGGCGAGAGTAATGCCGAGCCGACGCAGTATTACTACATTACCGCGCGCAATGGCACTCACTTCACCATCAGTCGAGGTACCCCCGACTAGATACCAACCACCGTATGCATTCACATTAATTACCGAAATTAACTCACAGGCACATACCCTACTATTTGCAAATGGAGGTTAACCATGTACGCATTTCCGATTGCGCTGTTTCTGCTGGTGGTGGTGTTCATCGCCAAGACATTCAAGATCGTGCCACAACAGAATGCCTGGGTAGTCGAGCGACTCGGCCGCTTTCACGCGGTACTGCAACCGGGACTGAATATCGTCATTCCCTTTATCGACCGCATCGCCTACAAGCACAGCCTGAAGGAAGTACCACTGGATGTGCCCAGCCAGATTTGCATTACGCGTGATAACACCCAGCTGCAGGTCGACGGCATTCTGTACTTCCAGGTAATGAACCCGGAACAGGCCTCCTACGGCACCAGCGATTACTTACTGGCAATTACCCAGCTGGCACAAACCACACTGCGCTCAGTCATCGGCAAACTGGAACTGGACAAGACCTTTGAGGAACGCGACGACATCAACCGCGCGGTAGTGTCAGCACTGGACGAGGCCGCGACCAGCTGGGGCGTAAAGGTTCTACGCTATGAGATCAAGGACTTAACCCCTCCAAAGGAAATCCTGCATTCGATGCAGCAGCAGATCACCGCCGAGCGGGAAAAACGCGCGCGGATTGCCCAGTCGGAAGGCGTGCGCCAGGAGCAGATCAACCTGGCCAACGGTCAACGTGAAGCGGCGATCCAGCGCTCGCAGGGTGACATGCAGGCGGCGATCAACGAATCCGAAGGTGAAAAGCAGGCAGCGATCAACCGCGCCACCGGTGAAGCAGAAGCGATTCGCCTGATTGCGACAGCCAATGCCGAAGCGATTGCGCGCATTGCCGCTGCGATTGGACATGATGGCGGCATCGAGGCAGTGAACCTGAAAGTGGCCGAGCAGTATGTTGCAGCATTTGCCAATCTGGCCAAGGAAGGCAATACGGTACTGTTGCCGCAAAACGTGGGCGACGTAGCCGGACTGGTGGCAACCGCGATGAACGTGGTGAAGTCGGCAAAAACCGGCTAAAACGAAGCTGTCGAAACGATTGCAGCATTACAGACAAAGGGAGAAAGGCATGGCAGAACAGAAATACCGGCTGGTCACACGCAGCGACTTCGATGGCCTGGTGTGCGCGGTACTGCTGAACGAACTGGAACTGATCGACGACATCCTGTTCGTGCATCCGAAAGACATGCAGGACGGCAAAATCGCCATCAGCGAGCGCGACATCACCACCAATCTGCCCTATGTGGCTGGTGCGCATCTGGCATTTGACCATCACCTGTCGGAAACCATTCGCAACACCGGCGAGCGCGACAACCACATCATTGATCCGGCGGCCCCCTCCGCCGCACGCGTGGTGTATGACTACTACGGCGGAGCCGCACGGTTTCCGAATATCAGCACGGACATGATGGAAGCGGTGGACAAGGGCGATTCGGCCAACTTTACCCGCGACGAGATCCTGAACCCAAGCGGCTGGGTTCTGCTGAATTACCTGATGGATGCCCGTACCGGACTGGGACGCTTCCGCGAATTCCGCATCAGCAACTATGCGCTGATGATGGATCTGATCAAGTATTGCCGTGACCACGGCATTGACGACATCCTGGCGCTACCCGACGTGAAGGAACGCGTCGAGCTCTACTTTGAGCACGCCGAGGCCGCCAAGGAACAGCTGCTACGCTGCAGCCGGATCTATGACAATCTGGTAGTACTCGATCTGCGCGAGGAAGAAACCATTTACGCAACCAACCGCTTCATGGTGTACGCGCTCTTCCCCCAGTGCAATATCTCGATTCACGTTCTCTGGGGCGTACAAAAGCAGAACACGGTCTTTGCCACCGGCAAATCGATCCTGAACCGCTCATCGCAGACCAATGTCGGTGAGCTGATGCTCAAATACGGGGGCGGCGGCCATGAAAATGCCGGCACCTGCCAGGTTGGCAATGACGAAGCTTCCGACAAGCTGCGCGAGCTGATTCTGCAGATCACCGCAGATGGCTGATTGTTAAGCTCACCCCAAAGAAAACGCCGCTAAGAGCGGCGTTTTTGATTGCTGCTGGCTACGGGAAGCGCAAGCCCTCGCGATCCGGCCGCCCCCGGCCTCCCCATTCGATGGCATGAAAAGGCACATCGTTCTGGGGCCATGTTTCAAGCAGCGCCGATACGCCTCGGACCTGATGCCCTTGCGCAATCCAGGCAGCCAAGAGCTGACGGAATAAATCAAGCGCGCCTTCGGCAAGCAGATCGACAGAGTCAAGTGCAAACAGCGAATAATCTCCATCAACCCAGCCGGCACTGCGGCGCAATAGTGCTTCCTGTTCCTGTGGCGAATGCAACAAGGTAGTCAGCGCAGGCAAATTCACAGGCAAAGCCAGGCATTGCACTGGTTCGCCATCCGCTACTGGCAGGAACGGCATTTCGCCATCCATGGCACTGACTGCCGCAAAGCCATGACGTTGCAACAGCCGGTAGGCACTGCGACTCATTCGCTGATCCGGGGCGGAAAAATACAGGGGCAGCCTATCGAAGAGCTCGCGATAGGCGGCAATGCCAGCAAGCAATTCGGCCTCGAAGGCGGACTCTGCAACAAAACGCTGCTCCAGCAAAGCCAGCCAGTCATGGCGGGATGCTGGCATGACTCCGCACTCGTGACCATGGTCGCCAACCTGACGGATCAGTGCCGCACAACGGCGCGCCAGAATCGGCGCAGGCCGCAGACGACCATATGCCAACGCACTCCAACCCAGCTGTTTGCGCAAGCGCCAGGTCTCCAGCCACGATTTACCGGAGCGATCCGCTCCCATACTGAAAAAAACTGTTGCAGTGCCCCCCTGCTCCGCCAGCAAAGGCAACAACAAGGGCAGCGCCTTTTCGGCGCCAGCGATGCGGGTCACATCGATACGTAAAGCAATGACAGCCATGATGGGGCTAGCGAAAAGAAAATACGCGGGGCGCTAGCTTATCACGCCAGCATCGCATCAGCGCAGGACGTTCAGAATGGAGAGCCCAAGTTCGTACAAACCGGACTGCTTGAGCGCATGGCAGCGCATGACACGAACCTGCAATGCCATGGGTTGGCGGGCAACACCCGGCGAAGCGGGCGGCATGACAAACACCTGGAATTCCTCGCTGGGCCTGGGTACATAACTGGTCTGGACAGTCAGGCCACTGACACTGAGATCCGTGCACTCGCCATAATGCGAAAGACCAAGATCGGGCAGGCGCAGCTTGACCTTGCAGCGCACCGGTACGCGCACGGCAGCGCGCTGATCCTGGGGTGCCATGCCGGCTGTACCGCGTTTCATCGAATTCAGACTCCCTTCAACTGGCGCGATCATATAATGACACCAAGGCATCGTACATAAGCCGATGCTGATTTTACCCATCAAATCGACCAACGGATGACAGCCATGAGTGATATCGGCAGTTTGCGCACATTCAGTGTGCAGGTCTCCCAGACCCTGATGCAGGGTGCCCAGCAAACCATGCGAGAAGTCCTCGATAACGCGGACCGTCTGGATCGCCGCAAAGGCAATATTGCCGAATCTGCACTGCAGCGTATCCAGGACAATCAGGCCGTCGCTCAAAAAATGGCCGAGAGCCGCAATAAAATCGACGTATTTGTCTGAACACAAGCCTCATTGCAAACAAAGACTTACTGCCGTTGGGCACAAACAGCGGCAGATAACTTCCTTTTTTTCTTGCAAAAGCGCTTGACGCCTCCAAACCCGCATGATTAAATGCGCCCCTCTTCAGACGACGGGCGGTTAGCTCAGTTGGTAGAGCGTCTGCCTTACAAGCAGAATGTCGGCGGTTCGATCCCGTCACCGCCCACCAGTCCGTCAGAAGAAAAACCGCTGCGGAGCGGTAGTTCAGTTGGTTAGAATACCGGCCTGTCACGCCGGGGGTCGCGGGTTCGAGCCCCGTCCGCTCCGCCAGCAACACAGCAGTAAAATGGCATCATCCAGTGGGTTGTTAGCTCAGTTGGTAGAGCGTCTGCCTTACAAGCAGAATGTCGGCGGTTCGATCCCGTCACAACCCACCACCGCTGCGGAGCGGTAGTTCAGTTGGTTAGAATACCGGCCTGTCACGCCGGGGGTCGCGGGTTCGAGCCCCGTCCGCTCCGCCAGCAACACAGCAGTAATCAGCAGCACCTCAATATGGGTTGTTAGCTCAGTTGGTAGAGCGTCTGCCTTACAAGCAGAATGTCGGCGGTTCGATCCCGTCACAACCCACCACCGCTGCGGAGCGGTAGTTCAGTTGGTTAGAATACCGGCCTGTCACGCCGGGGGTCGCGGGTTCGAGCCCCGTCCGCTCCGCCAATCTCCCTTTCTGTTGTGCCTCCACCACGATTCAGCAATGCGCTGGTCACACTGGTACTCTTTCCGGTTACACTTGCATTCCAGCACCCGAGACGACCCACTCGACAGGAACTCGACAATGGCCGAAAGGGCACCCGCGAATACTAATTCCACCGCCTGGTTTCAACGCCCCTCCTGCCAGATTCTTGCCTTTGGCTGCCTGCTGCTTCTCATTTCCTTCGCGCTAATCAGCACTGGCCACAGTCTTGCCGGCCTGACTCTGCTTGTTGCCGCCGCCGCCTGCAATATCGCCGCGCTGCATTCCGAACGACTGCGCCATCAGGCTCGACACCGCCACATTCCCGCTGCTGCCACCACGATTGCCAGACTCCCACGCCCCTCCCAGGGCGAACTGCTCGGCGACATCCCTGATCTCTTGTGGCTGATCGAAGGCAGCGACCGCACCATCACACCGCTCAACCGCAACCGCCTGGAAAAACATCCGGATGGCGCGGGCGACAAAGACCGCCTCAGCAACATCCTGCCCAGCCGGGCTGCACGACTCTATCTGGAAGCGCTGATTGCCCTCCAGAGTGACGAAACACCACAGCGCTTCGAATATCAGCTCGGTCAGGATGGCGAACAGAGCACCTACGAAGCCCGTCTGGTTCCACTCGAAGGCAACCGTTGCCTTGCGGTGATCCGCGACATCAGTCACATCAAAGCGATGGAAGAGGCATTGCTGCACCAACAGCTGTTTGTACATCAGATCATCGATGCAACTCCTGCGCTTGTTTTCGTGCGAGATCGCCACGGCCGCTTCCTGCTGGTTAACCGCGCCACACAAAGCACACTCGGCCATGAACTACTGGTTCAATCGCACATGGCCTGGCTCGATCCGGATCGCCCGTTTGCCACCGGTGACGAGGAAGTACTCGAGCAGCAACGCTCGGTGCGCCTGCTCGATCAATGGACACTACCCAACGGCCAAGTGCACTGGTTCGACGTCACCAAACAGCCGCTACTGCGCGACGACGAAACCTATATTCTGAACATCGCCATCGACATCACCCACCTCAAGGCAGCAGAGAGCGCACTGGCAAGTGGCGACAGCCTGCTGCACGCCATGGCCGACGCCCTCCCGCACCCCTTCCTGCTGGTAGAAGATGGTGTGGTTGAGTTTGCCAACTATGCCGCCTGCGATCTGCTCGGCCTCACCCCGACGGAGCTGATCGGCGAACCACTGGACCAGCTCGCCAGTAACGCCGCCGCACTACAGCAAGCCGAAACGACCAGCGCGAACACCCTGGAACGCGCCAACGCACCGGCCATTCCCTGTGCCATTCACCCTGTCAGTCGCTCCAGTCGCCCCGCCCACCTGATCGTACTGGGCAGCTGATCCCGGCTGCCATGCTAAAATCAGCGGTTTGTCACTCCCGACAGCGTCGCCGATGTCCCGCCTGCCCGCCGCACTCCAGCAACAACTCTCCGACTGCCAGAGCGCAGACCGCCATGCGCTAGTGCGTCTGGCGCGCAACGTGCAGGAGCGTATACAGCGCAAGCAGCCAGCCGACCGCCTGCAAGCCCAGCTGGAACAGCAGCTGAGCACCTCGCTCGAGAAAACCAGCCGCCGCCGCGCCCAGCTGCCGCAACCGCGGTTTGACGAAGCCCTGCCTGTCAACCAGAAGCGTGACGAGCTGCTGCAGGCGATCCGCGATCACCAGGTGGTTATCGTCTGCGGGGAGACTGGCTCCGGCAAGACGACCCAGCTTCCCAAACTCTGCCTGGCACTCGGTCGGGGCGTGCATGGTTTGATCGGCCACACCCAGCCACGCCGGCTTGCCGCGCGCTCGGTGGCGCAGCGCATCGCACAGGAACTCGACAGCGAACTCGGCCAGCATGTTGGATACAAGGTCCGTTTTACCGAAAAATCCAGCGCGGGCAGCTACATCAAGCTGATGACCGACGGCATTCTTCTGGCAGAAACCCTGTCGGACAAATACCTCAACGCCTATGACACGATCATCATCGACGAGGCTCACGAACGCAGTCTGAACATCGACTTTCTGCTGGGCTATCTCAAGCAACTGCTGCCACGCCGGCCGGATCTGAAAGTCATCATCACCTCAGCCACCATCGATGCAGAACGCTTCAGCAAGCACTTCAACAACGCACCAGTGATCGAAGTCTCCGGGCGCACTTACCCGGTCGAGGTCCGTTACGCACCACTGGCGGCGCGCGACGAAGACGACGCCGAAATCGAAATGGAAGAAGCGGTCGCCGATGCCATCGGCAAGCTCTGGGCGTGCGACGGCAATGGTGACGTACTGGTTTTCCTGCCCGGCGAGCGCGAAATTCGTGAAACCGCCGAGGAACTGCGCAAGGCCAAGCTGCGGGACGCCGAAATCCTGCCGCTGTTCGCCCGCCTGTCAAATGAAGACCAGCAACGCATTTTCCGCCCGAGTAATGGCCGGCGCGTGGTACTGGCCACCAACGTCGCCGAGACGTCCCTTACCGTCCCGGGGATCCGCTACGTGATCGACACCGGACTAGCCCGGGTCAATCGCTACAGCCCGCGCGCCAAGGTCGAACAACTGCAAGTGGAAAAAATCAGCCAGGCCAGCGCCCGCCAGCGCGCCGGCCGCTGCGGTCGAGTCGCCTCGGGCATCTGCGTGCGCCTGTACAGCGAAGACGATTTCAAGCTACGCCCACCCTTTACCGACCCGGAAATCGTTCGCTCCAGCCTCGCCGCAGTCATCCTGCGCATGGCGGCACTCAAGCTGGGGCGAGTTGACGCATTTCCCTTTATCGAAGAACCCTCAGGCAAGCTTATTGCTGATGGGTATGCGCAGCTACGCGAGCTGGGCGCTGTCGATGAGAGCGATACCCTAACACCCACTGGCCAGCAACTCGCCCGCCTGCCGGTCGACCCACGTCTTGCGCGCATGCTGCTGGCCGGCCTCGAGCAGCACTGCCTGAGTGAAATTCTGATCATTGCCAGTGCACTCTCGGTGCAAGACCCGCGCGAGCGCCCCTTCGACGCGCGCGAAGCCGCCCACCGCGCACAGCAGAAATTCAACGACGAAAAATCCGATTTCCTAGCCTATCTGCATCTGTGGCAGTGGTACGAGAAGGAATCTTCTGAAAAATCCTCAAACCGCCAACTGGTGCAACGCTGCCACGAACACTTCCTCTCGTGGCTGCGCCTGCGGGAATGGCGCGACCTGCATCGCCAGCTCGCCGACATTGTCGAGGACCTGGGCTGGCAAACCAACAGCAAGCCCGGCACCTACGAGCAGATCCACAAGGCGCTGCTGACCGGCCTCTTGGGGCAAATCGGCATGAAATCGCAGGAATCCGACGAATACCTCGGCGCGCGCGGCATCAAGTTCCATGTTTTTCCCGGAACCGGGCTCAAAAAATCACGCCCGAAATGGGTCGTTGCCGGCGAGCTGGTCGAAACCAGCAAGCTCTATGCCCGCTGTGTGGCGGCCATCGAACCGGAATGGGTCGAACACCTCGCCCCGCACCTGGTCAAGCGCCAGTACTTCGATCCGCACTGGGAAAAGGATCAGGGTCAGGTGGTCGCGCAGGAGCGTGTGACGCTATACGGCCTGCCTGTCGTCAACAAGCGCAAGGTGCATTACGGTGCGATCAATCCGACTGAAGCCCGTGAATTGCTGATTCGTGAAGGGCTGGTGCAGTTCAACCTGAAAACCTCGGGTAAATTCAGCGATCACAACCTAGCGATGCTGCTGGACGTGGAAGAACTTGAACACAAATCGCGCCGGCAGGACGTACTGGTCGACGAAGAGGCCCTGTTCCGCTTCTTCGACGCCCTCGTTCCTGCTGAGGTGGTCAACGCCGCTGGCTTCGAGGCATGGCGCAAGGAAGCCGAAAAAGCCAGCCCGAAGCTGCTCTACCTGGGACGTGACGACCTGATGCGCCACGGCGCGGCGGCCGTCACCGAGGAGCAATACCCCGAAATTTTCAAGCTGGCCGACGCAAAGCTGAAACTCGCTTACCGCTTCGAACCCGGCCATGCGCTCGATGGCGTCACGCTGACGCTGCCATTGCACCTTTTGAACCGCGTCAATCACGCCACGTTTGACTGGCTGGTACCCGGCATGCTGCGCGAGAAAATCACGCTACTGATCAAGGCACTACCCAAACCGCTGCGCCGCCAGTGCGTTCCCGTGCCTGAATTTGCCACCCGCATGCTGGATGAGCTGGAACACGCCAGCCGTGAGGAACCGCTCCTGCCCCAACTCGCCCAAGCCGTTACCCGCGGCATCGGTCAGCCAGTCAGCAGCGACGACTTTGCTTCGGTCGAGCTGCCGGCTCACCTGCAGATGCGCTTTCGCATCATCGACGACGCCGGCCAGGAGCTGGCAAGCGGCCGCGATCTGATTGCATTGCGCGCCCAGCTGGGCGAAGCGGCACAACTCACTTTCCGCGATTCGGCCGACGACAGCAACGGCATCGAGAAATCCGGTATTACCAAGTGGGATTTCGGCGATCTGCCGGCCAAGCTCAACTTCAAGCGCAATGGCCGCAACATGACCGGCTATCCGGCACTCATCCCCGATGAGGAGCAACTGGCCATCCGCCTGTTTGATACCGAACACGCAGCACTGGCAGCTCACCGTGAAGGCGTGGTACGGCTGCTGCAGCTCGAGCTGAAGGAACACGTCAAACAACTACCCAAAGCACTACCCAACTTCAGCCAGCTGGCGATTCAGCTGCGTGCACTGGGCAACGCCGACCTGCTGCTGGATGACATTACAGCCTGCATCTGCAATCGTGCCTTTCTGGGCGAAGACGAGCCACCGCGCAGAAAGAAGGAGTTCGATGAACAGAAAAGCCGCGCGAAGGTGCGCCTACCCTCGGTGCGTGACGCGGCGCTGCGCGCCCTCACCGAGGTTGCTGCTGAATACACCTCCGTCTGCGGCGTAATTGCCAAGGCAGGGGTATTAAGCCAGGAGCTAAAAAATCAGCTCTCGCTGCTCATATACCCTGGCTTCATGCAGCGCACGGACTGGGAGCAGCTACCGCGCCTGCCGCTGTATCTCAAGGCCATGCGCGTGCGCCTGGAAAAACGCACCGCCAATCCCGCCCGCGACGCTCAGCGCGGGGCGGAAATACACGAACTGTGGCAACGCTGGGAGGGCGAACTGGCCAAGTGGCAACGCGAAGGCCGCGATACCGCCCCGCTGCTGCCGTTCCGCTGGATGATCGAGGAACTGCGCATCTCGCTGTTTGCCCAGGAACTGCGCACCCCCTACCCGGTCTCAATGAAGCGGCTGAACAAGCTCTGGGATGAGCTCACCCGGCGCTAAACCAGCTATCCATGAGGTATATACATGCAAGCCATGCAATTATTGCCGGCCAAGGCTGTACATGACCATGTATTGTGAGCGATCTCACGCCATGATCTGCTATGCAGGATTCACACCGGCGCTAGCTTGCCGCGCCCCCATTACGGCCGCATAATCTGCGCTCAACTTCAGGTTTAAGCATGAAATTTCTGTTCGAGCTATTCCCCATCCTGCTGTTTTTCGGCGCCTACACCGCCACCAAGAACATCTATATCGCCACCGGTACAGCCATCGTCGCGACGCTCGGACAGGTCATTTATAGCCTGGTGCGCCACCGCAAGGTCGAGAAGATGTTGTGGATCAACCTGGGATTGATCACCGTACTCGGCGGCGCCACCCTCCTGTTCCACAACAGCACCTTCATTTACTGGAAGCCTACCGCGCTGTACGCGCTGTTTGCCAGCATCTTGCTCGGCGGCTGGTATGTGAAACGCATAAACGTCATCGAGAAAATGATGGGCGCGCAACTGGTGCTGCCCGAAGCCATCTGGACGCGCCTGCTGTGGGCCTGGGCACTCTTTTTCGCCGGCATGGCAGTACTGAATGTACTGGTCGCCTTCCATTACCCCAGCGCTTTCTGGTTAAGCTTCGACACGTTCAGTCAGTGCACTCCCCAAGCGACCTGCGACCAGTTGCGCGAAGACCTGTGGGTCAAATTCAAGGTCTTCGGCACCATCGGCATGACCATCCTGTTTGTGATCGGTCAGAGCATCTACCTGTCGCGCCACATCACCGAAACCCCGGATGGTGTTGCCGAGGTCAAATCTGAATAAAGCTTAAGAGAATTCACCATGCCCCTCTACAGTATCATCGGCACCGACGTCGCAGATTCGCTGGAACGCCGTCTTGGCAGCCGCCCCGCCCACCTGGAACGCCTGCAAGCACTGAAGACCGAAGGGCGACTGGTACTGGCCGGCCCCTTTCCTGCCATCGACAGCACAGACCCGGGACCAGCCGGCTTTTCCGGCAGCCTGATCGTGGCTGAATTTGCTTCGCTGGACGACGCCCGCAACTGGGCTGAGGCCGACCCCTACGTTGCCGCCGGAGTGTACGCCGACGTCGTTGTCAAACCTTTCAAGCACGTACTGCCCTGAGCAATGACTCTAGCCGATGAAATCCGCCAGCGCCTTGCCCCCCTGACTCCCGAAGCCCTCGATATCGAGGACGACAGCGCGGCACATGCCGGGCATGCGGGGAACAGCGGCGGCGGGCACTTCAATCTGGTCATTGTGAGCAACGCATTCGAAGGCAGAAAACTGCTGGAGCGGCATCGCATGGTCAAGGATCTGCTCAAGGAGCTGATGCCGCACCGCATTCACGCACTCAGTATCCGGGCACTTACGCCTACCGAGTTCTAAAAGAACCGGCCCTCAGGCCGGATAACCACGAAACGAAGGAAACTGCATGTTCAAGCCCACCCGCATCACCCTCGCTGTTGCCGCCCTGTCGCTGGGCATGACCTCGATGGTTGCCAGCGCCGCCGTCGCCACCGTGAATGGCGTCGCCATTCCGGACAGCCGCATGAACGCGGCATTGAAGCAACTGAGCCAGCGTGGCCAGAAGGACAGCCCGGAACTGCGCGCCCGCATCAAGGAAAAGCTGGTCCAGGACGAAATTCTCTCCCAAGAAGCCGCCAAGCGTGGCCTGGACAAGAGCCCGGAATTCCAGGCACAACTGGATATGGCCCGTCAGCAGATGCTGATCGGCGCACTGGGTAATGACATCATGGGCAAGATCCAGGTTTCTGATGCCGATCTGAAAGCCGACTACGACAAGATCAAGGCCGGCATGAGCCCGAAAAAATACAAGGCTCGCCACATTCTGGTGAAGACCGACGCCGAAGCCAACGCCATTCTGGCAGAACTGAAAAAGGGCAAGAAGTTCGAAGATCTGGCCAAGGCCAAGTCCATGGACAAGGGTAGTGCCGTTCAGGGCGGCTCGCTGGGTGGCCCGCAAGGCGAGTGGGTGGATCCGAAGATGTTCGTTCCAGCCTTTGCCGCTGCCATGAACACCATGAGCAAGGGGCAGATCAGCAAGGAGCCGGTAAAAACCGAATACGGCTTCCACATCATCAAGATCGATGACGTGCAGGACAACAAGGCTCCGGAATTCAAAGACGTGAAGGAGCAACTGGCCGAGAAGAAGAAGCAGGAACAGGCACAGAAAATCGTCGAAGACCTGACCAAGAAGGCCAAAGTCGAGTAATCGGCCTCCCTCCACAAAAACCCCGCCATGGCGGGGTTTTTGTTTTCCAGATCAACCCTGCAGTGATCAAGAAGCACGCGACAGCTGGGCAAAAAAAACCGCCGCGTAAAGACGCGGCGGAAATTACCACTGGAGATACACGAAGCATCAGCTTGCGAAACCCATTGTGCCGTGACAGGCGCAACGCGTCCTTGACGGGGCTCAACAATGCTCCGGACAGTCGTTTCAGCGGACAAATCAAAGGGAGGGGTGGCGAGCCCGACCCCCGGCACTGGCATCAAAAGCTGTGGCTGCTTCCTTCCGGACCTGACCAGGTTCACCTTCTAGCCATGCGGGGAGACCCGCCATGGAGCGCTACCGCAAGGGCAACGTCAATGAGGACGCAACTATACCACAGCCAGCCCGAGAAAATCACGCATTCTGCCAGCGGCTGCGCAACTCATCCGTGTTCGCGCACTCGGCGAGCAGAACATGCAACTGTGCCACGCAGGCCGCCGAACCCAGTCGCCCCGCCGGAATCGCGCCAATTCTGGCCAGCACCGAGCCAGCCTGATAGACACCAAGCCGCACAGTGCCTGCAGGACACTGGCTTGCCACCACAATCGGCACACCCTGCCCGGCGAGCCGCAGCAGCGCAGCCAGCAAATCGGGATCGTCAGGCAGATTGCCACTGCCGTAGCATTCCAGCACCAGCGCATCGGGCGGACGTGCAAGCAAGCCCTGCCCCAGCCAGGCAGCCGAGCAACCCGGATAGAGCTTGAGCGCCAGCACGCTCGCGTCGTCCGCCAAAGGGCGACATGACACCGGCCGGGCAGCCACCGAGGCGGGAGCACGCGCATGCGCCGGGGCATTCGGAGCGATAAATGCCCGGTCAGCGTCGGCATCCCATTTATGCACATAGCGTCCATGCAGCAATTCGCCACCAAAGGCCAGCCAGACACCCGCCTGCGGCTGCCTTAGCGCCTGCAACGCCAATTGCACATTGGCAGGCGCATCGGAACCCGGCATAAACCAGGGGCGCTGGGCACCAGTGAGCAATACCGGCTGTGCCAACCCATCCAGCATGAAACTGAGCGCCGCAGCCGTGTAGGCCATGGTATCGGTTCCGTGCAGCAGCAGCACGCCATCATGATCCTGCAGCGCCTGCGCAACCTCACGGGCAATGACCTGCCAGTCGCTAGGCTGCATGCAGGAAGAATCCAGCAAGCGGGGCAAGGAACGAAAGCTCAGCAACTCCCGCGGCTCAAGCAGCGCGTGCAAGCGCTCCGCAACATCATCCAGTGCCGGTGCCAAGCCCTCGGGCCCTGGCTGGCAACCGATGGTACCGCCCGTGTAGATACAGCAAATGCGCATGCTCACCGCTCCTTTCACGCCAGTGCTGAAAAGCCAAAAGCCGGCGCAAGGCCGGCTTCTGGTTTTGACTGCAGGTATGTGGCGTCCCCACGGGGATTCGAACCCCGGTTATCGCCGTGAAAGGGCGGTGTCCTAGGCCTCTAGACGATGGGGACATACAGTTTCCTGTGTGTCTGGTGGTGGAGGTAAACGGGATCGAACCGATGACCTCTTGCATGCCATGCAAGCGCTCTCCCAACTGAGCTATACCCCCACGATTGTTGATGGCCAGCAGCAAACTAGGGCATTTGCTGCTTTTCCACTTTGAAGTGGCGTCCCCACGGGGATTCGAACCCCGGTTATCGCCGTGAAAGGGCGGTGTCCTAGGCCTCTAGACGATGGGGACAAAACTGTGTTGCCAACAATCCAACGCAACGCAATCTGTCAAATTTGGTCTTGGTGGAGGTAAACGGGATCGAACCGATGACCTCTTGCATGCCATGCAAGCGCTCTCCCAACTGAGCTATACCCCCGACAAGAGCTGCGCATTCTAGACATCGATTTAACCCCTGTCAAGCACTGCGCACTCATTTTCGCAAATAACTTTAGAAGGGCTTCCACCAGTTGGTGTCGACAGTCATGTCATCGCCGGCAGCCGTGCTGTTCGGGAAGTTTTTCTGCAGCACTCGCTTGGCATCATCACGCAAGGTAGTGAGGCCCAGCTTGTCGTAGGACTGGATCATCAGCCCCAGCGCCTGTTCGACCTGTTTGGTGTTGGTGTAGGTATTGATCAGCAGATTGCCGCGGTTGGCTGCAGCCAAGTACGCACCTCGCTTGAAGTAATACTTCGCCACGTGCAGTTCGTAGCTGGCCAGCACGCCCAGCAGATAATTCATCCGGGTAGTGGCATCCGGGGCGTACTTGCTGTCCGGATAGCGCGTCACCAGCTCCTTGAAAGCGGCAAACGACTCGCGGGCAGCTTGCGGATCACGCTCGGACATGTCCTGCGGAAAGACGGTGGACAAGAAGCCTTGCGAATCATTGAAGGAAACCAGACCCTTCAGATAGAGCGCATAGTCCATGCTGGGATGCGCCGGGTTCTGCTTCATGAAGCGGTCAATCGCGGCCAGCGCCAGGACCGGCTCCTGATCCTTGTAGTAGTTGTAGGCCATCTCGAGCTGCACCTGCTGCGAGTAGCGGCCATACGGATACTTGGCTTCAAGCTGCTCGAACGTCTTGTTCGAGTCAGCCCAGCTGCCCGCCGCCTGCAGCGACTTGCCCTGATTGAACAACTGGTCAGCCGAATCGGTCTGAACTTTCACAATCTCCACCTCGGGCGACTTGGTCGACGAGCAGGCGGTAACGAGCGCAAGGGCGCAAGCAGACAACAGGAAACGCGGTAGAATGGCTTTCATGACAAATCCTGATTTCGAACTCGACGATTATAGCGAGTTAGACGAGCGCCGTGTCCTTACCGTGCCAGCCGAATGCGCCGGCATGCGCTTGGATGCTGCACTGGCACAACTGATCCCCGATTTTTCCCGCAGCCGCCTCACGCTGTGGATCAAGGACGGGCTGGTCGATGTTGACGGACAGACCATTACCGCCCCCAAGCACAAGCTCTGGGGTGGCGAGGCTCTGGCCGTTACCGCTCAGCCCAATCCTGACGAAATCGCCTTTACGCCGGAAGACATCGCGCTGGATGTCCTGTACGACGACGACGCCATCATCATCATCAACAAACCGGCCGGGCTGGTGGTGCATCCAGGCAGCGGCAACTGGTCAGGCACGCTGCTTAACGCGCTGCTGTTCCACTACCCCGAGCTGAAAACGGTGCCGCGCGCCGGCATCGTGCACCGCTTGGACAAGGACACCAGCGGCCTGATGGTCGTCGCACGAACCTTGAGCGCGCAGAACAATCTGGTGCAACAGCTGCAGGCCCGCACCGTAAAGCGCCACTACCTGGCCGTCGCCCAGGGACAGGTCGGCGCAGACGGCACGGTAGACGCGCCGATTGGCCGCCACCCGCGCGATCGCGTCAAGATGGCCGTGGTGCATACCGGCAAGCCCGCCATTACCCACTATCGGGTACTGGAGCGCTTCAATGCGCACACACTGGTCGAATGCCGGCTGGAAACCGGCCGTACCCATCAGATCCGCGTACACATGGCGCACATCGGGCACCCGCTGGCTGCCGATTCGGTCTACAACGCCCGTCCGGTCAAGGTCAGCCCCGAAGTCGATCTGGCCCTGGAAGATCTGGCCCGTCAGGCGCTGCACGCCAGAAAGCTTGCACTGGTCCACCCGGAAACCGGCAAGACCATGCAATGGAAGGCCCCGATCCCTGCCGACTTCGACGCATTGCTGGCTGCGCTGCGCTTCGACGCCCATCCGGACGATGACGAAGATGAGGACTGGGATGACGACGATGACGATCACGACTGCGAGATCATCTATGTCCGCGACTGAGCGTGCCGCCGGCAAGCCCGGCCTCATCCTTCCGGACTGGCCGGCGCCGGCCAATGTGCATGCCCTACAAACCACCCGCTCAGGCGGCAATAGCCTGCCGCCCTACGCCAGCCTGAATCTGGGCGATCACGTAGGCGATGACCCAGCAACGGTCGCGGCCAACCGTGCCATCCTTAATGGCATGGTGGCCGGCACACCGCGCTGGCTGAACCAGATTCACGGCACAACCGTGGTCGATGCCGCAGGTATTGAGCCCAAGCCAAATGCTGACGCGAGCTACAGCCATACACCTAACGCAGTATGTGTTGTCATGACCGCCGACTGCCTGCCAGTGCTGTTCTGTGATCGCGCCGGCACGGTTGTCGCCGCCGCGCACGCCGGCTGGCGCGGATTGTGCAACGGCGTTCTCGAAGCCACCCTTGCCGCCATGCAGACCGAGCCAGCAGAAATCATGGCCTGGCTCGGCCCGGCCATCGGCCCGGACGCCTTCGAGGTCGGCAGCGAAGTCCGCGAGGCCTTTATTGCCCATGATGCCAACGCCGCCGCCGCCTTCAAACCCGGCGCCGCGGACGGCAAATGGCTGGCCGACATCTACCTGCTCGCCCGCCAGCGCCTCAACGCCGCCGGTGTGACCGCCATCTACGGCGGCGACCTGTGCACAGTGAGCGACAGCGCGCGCTTCTTCTCCTACCGCCGCGAACAGACCACCGGACGCATGGCCAGCCTGATCTGGCTGACTTAACACCCTGCGGTCACTCCTCTCCTCAGCCCCCCTGCGCGCGGGGAGACTGGGCACCAAGCTAATGCCACTCAGTTGCATTTTGCGGTACACTGCACGCTTGTCTTGCAAATCGTGTCAATCGCATGAGCACCCTGAGCTGGATCATTTTTGCCACGCTGGCCGGCAGCCTGCTGAGCGTCACCGCAGCAGCACTACTGGCGTACACCGCTCGGCCGAGCTGGATCCCCAAGCTGGTGAGCTTCGCGGTCGGCGCGCTGCTTGCTGCGGCCTTTCTGGAAATTCTGCCCCACGCCTTCGGTGAACACGAGCACGGCGAAACAAGCTCCGCGGTGACTGTGGCATCTCAATCAGCCGCCAGCGCCCCTGCCAGCACGGTCGATCAGCCGCATGACGAGCACGATCATGAAGGGCACACGCACCATGATGAAGAACATGCCCATCAGCCCTCCTCTGCCTCAGCCGAAATTGCGCCAACAGAGGCCGCAGCCGGAGATGAACATCCGCACGAGCGCCCATCGGCGGCCAGCATTTCACTGACGCTACTGGCCGGGATTCTGGCGTTTTTCATTCTGGAAAAGCTGGTGATCTGGCGGCACTGCCACCACGAACAATGCGAAGAGCTCGAACCTCATGAGCACTCGCATAGTCATGACGGCCACAGCCATGGCCACGGGCGCGCCGGGATGATGATCATCATCGGCGACACCTTCCACAACTTCCTGGATGGCGCACTGATTGCTGCAGCCTTCATGGCCGACACCAGCGTCGGGATTGCCACTGCGGCCGCGATCATCGCCCACGAAATCCCGCAGGAAGTCGGGGATTTCATCGTGCTGCTGCACTCGGGCTACAGCAAGGCGCGCGCACTGCTGTTCAATCTGCTGTCGTCGCTGGCGGCGCTCGCTGGTGCCCTGCTGGCGTACTGGTCGCTCGGACTGGTGGAACAATTGCAGCCCTACCTGCTGGCTCTGGGTGCCTCAAGCATGATCTATGTCGCGATTGCCGACCTGATTCCCGGCCTGCACAAGCGCCCGCATCTGCGCGATACCGCCCAGCAAGTTACGCTGATTCTGGCGGGGGTAGCGCTAATCGCTCTGCCGCACTTCCTGCTGCCGCATTAATCGCCCCAAAGAGGGGCTAGCCCCTCCGGCCAATTCAGCGGCCACGCATACGGTCGAGCGCCGAGCCTGCCAGACCAACCACCGCCTGCAGCGCCCCCACCATGGCATAGCCACGGCTTGCATCCAGCGCAGCGCCGGCAGCGCCATGACGGAATTGTGCAATTGCTGCTTCGGCACTGGCGGCAACAATCATGTCGCCCTCCACTTCGTAGCCTTGAGCCAGCAATCCGTCCTTCTGCATCAGAAAGTCACTGCTGTCCGTACAGAGGTAGAGCACCGTACTGCCCGGCTGGTCGGCATTGCGGAAGAACTGATATTTCGCCATGTGTTCGCCCCGGCTTGTTTACACAAAAAGACAGCATGCGCGCAAGCAGCCGGCCAGTCAATCCAGTAGCTGCACCCGCCCCGCCGGATCTTTCAGCAGTTTCTGGATCAGCCGGTAGCACTCCACATCAAATTGCGGCGCGGCATCGGCCAGCACCGATGGAATTTCGGCGGCATCATGCACCGAACCAAGGTAGCACCAGTGGTTGACCAGATGCAGCTGGCTGCCCCATTGCGGCCCCTCGGTGATCGCGATCACCCCCGGGTAGGGCCAGCGGGCAAACCGGTGCCGCGACAGTCCTGCCAGTAGCCGGGCATTGTGCGCCAGCGGAGGCAAGGTGGCGACACACACATTATCGCGTCGCCCCAGTGCGCAGGCAGTACAGCCCTTGCCGCGCCCCGGCTTGAGCTCCAGCCCCATCGCCAGCCGGCACAGGCCATTGCTGTCAGCCAGCCTGGTCAGCAGCTGCCGCGCTTCACGGCGACTGCGAAACGGCCCGTACAGCGCCTCGGCGGTGGAAAAATCAAAGCCGTCCAGCTCGACCAGCTCCGGCAGCAGCAAGCCATCTGCGCGCTCGCGCAATAACCACGCACACAAATCCTGTTCGCGCCGCTGCGGCGGATTCAGCTTCGGCTGCAGCTGGCGCAGCAGCCGCGCCTCGACCAGCTGGGCGCCAAATTCACCGGCGGTTTCCACCCAATCGATGCGTGTGGTCTGCTGCAGCAACACATGGGCACTGGCCATGTCGCGACTGAGCTTGCCGATCTTGGCCGCCGGAACGAAAAACTGCAGCACCCGCTTGCGGATATTGCTGGCATGCCCCAGCAACAGCGCCTGCCCATCCGCCGCGTAGAAGACGAAGACCCCTGCGCCCTCAGGCAGATCGTCGGCAACCTGCGGGTCGACACCGGGCGGCAGCAGCGGCAGCTTCACCAGCTCGGTGACCGCCTCATGTAGGCGCAGCGTGCCATGCTCGCGCAGCGCAACCTCCAGAAAATCCTCCAGCAGTACGGCATCGGTCAGCGCGCGATGCCGCCCGCCCTCGAAGGTCAAGCCGTGACGGGCAATCAGCGCATCCAGACTGTGCTTGTACTCATGCGGATAGAGCACCTTGGAGAGTTTGACGGTGCAGAGCACCGGCGCGTTGAACTTAATCCCTGCGCGCTTGAATTCACTGCGCAGAAAGCCGTAATCGAAACGGGCGTTGTGTGCGACCAGTACCCGCCCCTTCAGCCGTGCCAATACCTCGGCAGCCAGCTCGGCAAACACCGGCGCCTCAGCCACCATGGCATCATCGATCCCGGTCAGCTCGCGGATGAAATCGGAAATCGGCTGCTGCGGATTGACCAGTGAGCTCCAGCGCTGGCTGCCGTGCTCGTCGATACTGACGATGCCGATTTCGGTAATCCGGTCACGCAGCGGATTGGCGCCCGTGGTTTCCAGATCGACCAGCACCAGTGGCTGATCGAAGAAGCGGTTGGCACTCACGGATATACCTTACCCTCTATTGCCTCGCAAACATTTTCAAAAGTAGCCTTCAAGCACATACCCCTTAGGCTTTCTTGACAAAGCGCCAGCACTGGTGAATGCGCTTGTTACGAAAATCTTCCGGAACCGATTGCGCGGAGAGATCCTCACACAGCGGCTTGAAGCTATCGTCGAGCTTGAAGCTACGCAGATTGTTGGAGAAATACAGCACGCCTGCGGGGTTGAGCAGCTCAAGACACGACTCGATCAGCCAGGGATGATCGCGCTGCACGTCGAGCACGCCGGCCATTTTCTTGGAATTGGAAAAGCTCGGCGGATCCATCACGATCAGATCGAAACGCTCCCGATCGGCCATCGCGTTCTGCAAAAACTGGAACACGTCGGCGCGCACGCGCTGGT
Source organism: Chitinilyticum piscinae (assembly GCF_015223195.1). Taxonomy (GTDB): domain Bacteria; phylum Pseudomonadota; class Gammaproteobacteria; order Burkholderiales; family Chitinibacteraceae; genus Chitinilyticum; species Chitinilyticum piscinae. Next base: position 20,491 of record NZ_JADFUA010000009.1, read on the forward strand.
GCCGTGCGGAATCGATGCCGTTCAGCTCGAAATTGCGCCCAGCCCAGTCGAGATAGGTATTCGACAGGTCAACTGTCAGCGACTCGCGCGCGCCCCCAGCGGCGGCATAGACGCTGAATGCGCCGGTGTAACTGAAGAGATTGAGGAAACGTTTGCCGGCCGCCTCCTGCAACACCCGCTTGCGGGTATTGCGGTGATCGAGAAATAGCCCGGTATCCAGATAGGCGCCAAGATTCACCCAGAATTTCAGCCCGTTCTCGACAACGACAAAATCTTCGCCCTGCTCGCCGGTTTTCTCGTACTGCTCGGTACCTTTCTGGCGCTCGCGGCGCTTGAGCACCACCGCCGGCGCGGGGATCCCCAGTACGTCGGCGGTGGCCAGGCGGATTGCCTCCAGCCAGGCCGAGTGTTCTTCCTCGCTCTGCTGCCAGCCGGTGTCGAATTCCTGCAGGTGCACGCGCTCACCATAAACATCGACAATGACGGGAAATTCCGGGACATCGCGATCGTAGATGCGATACGCCTCCAGCCCCTGCCGGCGGGCCCATTTGCCCCAGTGGCGGTGATTTTTCAGCAGACGGTTTCGATAACTGGCGAGATCAGCCATAAATGATGCAGTGGTGAGCGTAAAGAATGGAATTCTACCAGCCCAGAGGATATGCTTGCCGGATTAAGAATTTGCTAATGTAACGCCCGGCTAGGCAATGATTGCTCCCGCTGATTCAGCACAAGACTCCTGCTCGTTCTGCTTTGATACCCGGCTTGCCCGTGCACTGGCTGCGGGGCCGCACGCACTGATGCTGCTTGACCCGGTGTTTGACGAGCGGGGATCGATCTGCGACTTCCTCTGCGTTTTCGCCAACGCGGCGGCCGCGCGCGAATTGCGCCTGCCGGATGTCGATCACCTGCAGGGCAAGCAGATCCGCCGTGACTGGGCCAACCAGGCCGATAGCGAGGCGCTGTATGCGCTGCTGTGTAGTGTGGAAAGCCGCCAGCAGCCGCTGCGACTGGAGCAGACACTGACCTTCCGTCAGGACGAGCACAACTATCGCGTGCAAATCTACCCGGCACCACCGGGGCTGGCACTGGGACTGCGCAATATCGATCAGGAAGTGCAGGCGCGTGCACTGGCGGATGACTACACCCACCGGCTGGAAGCGGCAGTGCTGGAACGCTCACAGGCTCTGGAGCAGAACGCCCTGCGCGCCCGCGCGCTGCTGGGAGCGCTGCGCACCGGCATCGTGGCGCACTCTGCCGATGGCTGCATCACGGAATTCAATCCGATGGCTGCCGAGCTGCTGGGGCTGAGCGACGAGCAACTGGGCATCCCACTCGACCAGGTTGAGCGCAGCTGGGTATTAGTCGATGAGCAAGGCAATCCGGTCCCTCTAGAGCAATACCCCAACAGGCTTGTACTCAGCAGCTTGCAAGCGGTACAGGATCGCATCTACGGCATTTCCGACGGCGCGACCCGCCCACTGGTGTGGTGTCTCACGGACGCCTTCCCGCGACTGGATGCTGACGGCAAGCTCTGCGAAGTGATTGTGCATTTCGTCGATATCACCTCGCAGATGCGACAGAAGACGGCCAGCCAGCGCAGCCGGCTACGCGCCGAGCACATGCTCTACCTGCAGAGCATGGGCACCCAGCTGGACGAAGCCGGTTTACTGGATGAAATCCGGCAACTGGCCATGCGACTGACCGACAGCTCGACGGTCTATCTCTCCTTCGATGCCTGCGCCCCACAGGGCAGCGAGCGGCAGCTTGCCGTTCGCCTGGCAGGGAGCGGCAATGAATTCCTCCATCTGGCAGTCAGCGGCAAGGTTCGCGAATACGACGACGTTGATCGCCAGTTGCTGGAGGATCTCGGGCGTGACTGCTGGCTGGTGCTGCACCAGTTGCGCCTGCAGCATGCCTGGCAGGCCGATCGCAAGCGAATGCAGATGGTCATCGGCGCCAGCCGGATCGGCATCTGGGAATATGAAATCCTGGAAAACCAGCGTGGTATCCGCATCAACCGCGAATATGCCCATCAACTGGGCTACCCCGCCGAACATTTCAGTGAAGATGCAGATGGCTTCCGCAATCGCCTGCACCCCGATGACCGCGAGCGGGTGCTCGCATACCTGCAGGACTACCTGGGGGGCACCAGCACTCACTACCAGCAGGAATTCCGCCTGCGTGACAGTCACGGCCAGTACCGGCACATCCTGTCTTCCGGTGAAGTCGTCGAACGCTATCCGGACGGACAACCTCGCCGGATGATGGGCACACACCTGGACGTTACCGATGAGCGGCAGACGCAGGCCCGCTTGCGCGCGGTTGAGCGCCAGCTCAGTGACACCCTCAATAGTGTCGATCTGATCACCGTTGTGCTGGATACCGCAGGTGGTATCGTGTTCTGCTCCGAGCATCTGGCCCGGCTACTTGGCTATCAGGTCAGCGATCTGCTCGGCCAGAACTGGTTCGCGATGTTCGGCCGTCCCGAACAGCAACTGCCTGCACTTTACCAGCACGCACTGGCCAACCAGACTCTCAAGGAAGTCAACGAAACCCACATCCGCTGCCACAATGGCGGAGCCCGCCTGATCCGCTGGCACAACACCCTGCGGCGAGACCCGTCCGGCAGTGTGGTCGGCACGATTTCGATCGGCGAGGACATCACCGCGCAGCAGCAGGCACAAAATGAACTGAAACTGGCCGCCACCGTTTTCGACAACAACAGCGAGGGCGTGCTGATTACCGATGCCCAGTTCCGTATCGTCAAAGCCAACCGTGCCTTCTGCTTGCTGAGTGGCCAATCCGAAGCGCAGCTGCAGGGCAGCCATGCCCAGCGCCTGTTCCTGCTCGAGAACCTGGCCGAATACCGGCGCCACCGCTCTACCCTGCGCTTCAACCGCGCCTGGCAGGGAGAACTGCAGTTGCGCCGCCGCAAGGGCAATCACCTGCCGATTGGTATGTCCGTCAACTGCGTTCTCAACCCGCAAGGACAGATCACGCACTACGTTGGCGTGATGACCGATATTTCCGAGCGCAAACGGCAACAGGCCCAGATCGAATACATGGCCTATCACGATCCGCTCACCGGCCTGCCCAACCGCTTGCTGCTGGCCGACCGCTTTCTGGTTGCCCGCGCCCGCGCCGACCGGGAGCAAAGCAAGCTGGCCCTGCTGTTCATTGACCTGGATCGCTTCAAGCTGGTGAACGATACGCTGGGGCATCCGACCGGAGACATGCTGCTGCAACTGGTCAGCGCTCGCCTGCATGACTGCATCCGTGAATGCGATACTGTGGCCCGGCTGGGCGGAGACGAATTCCTGGTGCTACTCAGCATCAGTCATGCCGGGGAAGCCATCGCGGTCGCGAGCAAGATTCTCGAGACCATGGCCATGCCGCTGCATCTGTCCGGTCGCGCCGTGCATAGCGGTGCCAGCATCGGCGTGAGCCTCTACCCCGATGACGGGCAGGATTTCACCCAATTGCAGCAGCGCGCCGATACGGCGCTGTACCTGTCAAAGCAGGAAGGTCGCAACACCTATCGCTTCTATCACGATACAGCCACCGACCAGACCCAGGATCCGCTGGAGCTGGATACGCGCCTGCGACAAGCCCTGCGCAATGGCGAATTGCGGGTACACTACCAGCCGCAGATCGAACTGGAAAGCGGCAAACTGGTCGGCTTTGAAGCGCTGGTACGCTGGCAACACCCGCAAAAAGGCGCTATTTCACCTGCGCAATTCATTCCACTGGCCGAAGAAACCGGCTTCATCCTCGATATCGGGGCCTGGGTATTGCGTGAATCCTGCCGGCAGATGAAATCCTGGCTGGATGCCGGCTATCCGGAACTCACACTGGCGGTGAACCTCTCCGCCATCCAGTTCAGCCGTGGCAATCTGGTCGAACTGGTGCGCGAAACCCTGCAGGAAAGCGGCCTTCCGGCGCGCTGCCTGGAACTTGAACTGACCGAGTCGGTGCTGCTCAATGACGCCGAGCTTTGCCGCAGCACACTGAATACCCTGAGCAGCATGGGCGTACAGGTGTCCATCGACGATTTCGGCACAGGTTATTCCTGCCTGTCCTACCTGAAAGACCTCGATGTTTCCAAGCTCAAAATCGATCGCAGCTTTGTCATCAAACTGAACGACGAGCGCAACCGTGCCATCGTCAAAGCCATCATCAGCCTTGCTCAGGCACTGGGTCTGACGACACTGGCCGAAGGCGTCGAAACACCCGATGAGCTGCTGCAGTTGCACCGGCTGGGTTGTGCGGAAATCCAGGGTTATTTCTGCGGCCGACCACAAGGAGCGGCGGACTGCACCCCCTGGCTGGACAGCCGCCTGCGTGACGAATCATTGATTGTTCCGCCCCATTCGGTGCTGATCGACTGAAAGACGTCATTTCGCAGACTGTCGAAAAGTCGGTTTTTGCTCCGCCTGCAGGCATCGCGCAAACCGCGAGCTAATGAATCAACGACGCGATGGATGTGGCGTAAATGCGACCGCCAGGCTATTCCTCTACAGTCTTGTTAGCGGTGGTTGCCGGCCTGCCAGTTCACCAGATGGCTCAGCACCGGTGGCGGCACGTAATGCGCCACCACCTGCTCCCAGCCCTTGGGGCCCACCAGCCCCTTGACCATGGTCGAACTGATTTCAGCAATGCTGCGCGGCGGCATCAGGAACACCGTATCGATATGCGGCGCAAGATCGGCGTTCACATAACGCATCTTGCGTTCGTATTCGTAATCGGCTGCTTCGCGGATACCACGCAGAATGTAATGTGCTTGCCGCTCGCGGGCAAAATCAACCAGATAGCGGTTCTCGAAGACCTCGATACGCACTCGGGGAAGATGCCGCAGCGCCTGCTCGAGCAAATCCAGACGTTCAGCGGTACTGAAGGTATAACGCTTGTCGGGGTTCTCGCCGATAGCCACAATCATTTCGTCAAACAGGCTGACACCGCGCTCGATCATCCACAGGTGACCATTGGTCACAGGGTCGAAACTGCCGGCATAGACGGCTCTACGCATCACTTTTTCCTCTGACAGAAGCCGACACTATACCATCAGCAAACATTTATTTATGATGACCACAGCCTTTGATCATCGCTGTGTGGCGCATTCGCTCCCGCACGGCGTTTGACCGTTTTCTGTTCTGAATAACCCGGCAGATTGCCTGCCCCGGCTCCGTGTCCGGGCGGCCCGCCGAAGGAGCGCATGATCGTGATCCGCAAACTGATTCTCTGTGCCAGCCTCGCCATCTCGCCCCTGGCTCTGGCCGACCTGACCATCGGCCAGTCCGTTCCCACCACGGGCATTGCCGCCGACACCGGAAAGGCACTGGCGATTGGTGCCGCCATGTACTTCAGCCGGGTCAATGCGCAGGGTGGGATCAATGGCGAAATGATCAACCATGTCGTGCTTGACGATGCCTACGATGCCAAACGCGCCATCAGCAATACCCGCACGCTGGTGGAAAAGGAAAATGCGCTGGCACTGGTCAGTTATTTCGGCACCGGAACCGGCACCGAACTGACGCAAACACGCACCCTGGAAAATGCCAATATCGCACTGGTCGGCATCTATTCTGGTGCCCAATCCGTACGCAGCAATCCGAATATCTTCCATACCCGAGCTTCCTACGCGGAAGAGGTCGAAAAAACCATTCAGCTGCTCACGACCCATCTGGGAGTTACCCGAATTGGTATCGTGGCGCAGAACGACGGCTTTGGTCAGGATGGCGTTGACGCGGTGAAGGCAGCCCTAGCCAAACGCAAGCTGCAGGCCGTGGGCGAAGTTCGATACGACAAGAACTCCGGCAATGTCGCCCAGGCTGCCAAGGACATGGCCAAACTCAACCCGGAAGCTGTGCTGCTGGTTGCCATTTCCCAGCCGGCCGCCCGCTTCCTGAAGCAGTACCGTGAACTGGGGGCCAGCTCGCAGATTTATTCGCTGTCACCTGTGCAATATGAAGAAGTGGATAAAGCAATCACCCGCAAACTTGCACACGGTCTGGGTATCAGTCAGGTGTTCCCCTACCCGAATGATGCCCGCCTGCGCCTGATCCGCGAATTCCAGGCGGATTCGGCAGCCATGGTCAACAAGGGCGAGTACCCGACGTATGCGCTGCTGGAAGGCTATATCTCTGCGCGCCTGGCCGTGGATGCGCTGCGCCGTGCCGGCAAAGCCCCCAGTCGCGAGAGCGTGATGAAATCGATGCAATCCCTGGGCCGGGCCGATCTGGGCGGTTTTGTGCTTGATTACAGCAATGGCAAACGCAATGGCTCGAGCTTCGTCGAGCTGACCATGGTGGCCCCGAGTGGTGGCCTGACCCGCTAACACCAATGGAGCAGGCTGGCCAGCATGGCGTGGCGGATGTCACTCCCCCCGCCATGCGACTTGACCTTGCTGACCTCCAGCTTTTACGATCTTGCCATCAACAAATAAACAACTGAGGAGTGATGTAATGAGCGAAGAACTGCAAACGGGCCTGCCAACCCCGGCAAGTAAGGACTCCACCAATATGGCTCTGCTGGTCTGGCTGGGCACCCTGTTCTTCGGCTTTCTCGTGCCGCTGATCATGTTCCTGGTCAAAAAGGACGACGAATTCGTACTGGATGCATCCAAGGAAGCACTCAACTGGTCCATCACGGCCTTCATCGGCTACATCGCCGGTGCGATTCTGTCGATCATTCTCGTCGGCTTCCTGGTGATGTTTGCTGTCGGGATCGCCCATCTGGTGTTCTGCATTCTGGGCGCGGTGGCTGCCAGCAAAGGTCAGGCCTACCGCCTGCCGTACAACCTGCGCCTGATCAAGTAACCCCGTGCAGACTGACAACACAAAGCGCCTGCGGGCGCTTTTGTTGTGTGCACTGGCCGGCATGTTCGGCGTGCACCGCTTTTATCTGCAGCGCCACATCAGTGGTGTCGTGCAGTTTCTGCTGATGACGGGCGGAATGACCTGGGGCTGGCAGGCGATTGCCGCGCTGCCGGAGGGCAGCCAGTGGCCGGACTGGCTGATAGCGCTCGCCTACCCCGCGATTCCGATGGCGGTCGTAATTGTCTGGATGCACGTCGATCTGCTGCTCATCCTGCTGGGCAGGCTGGATCCGCCCGCAGGCGGCACCGGCCAGAAATAAAAAGGGTGGCTTTCGCCACCCTTTTTATTACACAGACAGGTATGTATCGCCACAAGAAGCTTGATAAACAAAGCTGCCAGACACATACCCCAAGCCATCAGCTTGCGAAGAAATCCTTCACCTTATCCATGAAAGACTTGGCGCGGGGATTCTGTTTGTCGGATTCGCCGCGACCGATCTCGTCAAACTCCTTCAACAGCTCCTTCTGGCGGCTGGTGAGATTGACCGGGGTTTCCACCATGATGTGGCACATCAGGTCGCCGGTAATCGCCGAGCGCACCCCCTTGATCCCCTTGCCGCGCAGGCGGAATACCTGACCGGTTTGCGAACCCGCTGGGATGCTGATACGTGCCTTGCCATCCAGCGTCGGAATTTCGATCTCGCCGCCCAGTGCTGCCGTGGCAAAGCTGATCGGCATTTCGCAGTGCAGATCATTGCCTTCACGCTGGAACACGCTATGCGATTTGATGTGCATGACCACATACAGATCACCGGGAGGGCCGCCATTTACCCCTGCTTCACCCTCGCCGGATAGCCGGATGCGGTCCCCCTCGTCGACACCGGCCGGGATCTTCACCGCCAGCGTCTTGGTCGTCTGTACACGGCCAGTGCCCGAGCACTTGCGGCACGGGTCGGGAATGTACTTCCCGCTGCCGTGACAGGTCGGGCAGGTCTGCTGGATACTGAAAAAGCCTTGTGACACACGCACCTGACCATGCCCGCCACAGGTGTGGCAAGTCTTGGCTTCCGTACCCGGCTTGGCGCCGGTGCCATGGCAGCTATCGCATTCATCATGCGATGGAATCTTGATCTGCTTCTCGACGCCGCGTGCGGCCTCTTCCAGCGAGATTTCCAGGTTATAGCGCAGATCGGCACCGCGGTAGACATTCGAGCGGCCACCACCACGACCTCCACCGAAGATATCGCCGAAGATGTCGGAGAAGGCATCAGCAAAACCACCGCCACCGCCACCGAAACCGCCGCCCATGCCGGCCTGGGGATCAACGCCCGCATGGCCATACTGGTCATACGCCGCGCGTTTCTGCTTGTCGGACAAAATCTCGTAGGCTTCCTTCGCCTCCTTGAACTTGTCCTCGGCCTCCTTGCTGTCCGGATTGCGGTCCGGATGATATTTCATCGCCAGCTTGCGGTAGGCCTTTTTGATCTCGTCATCGCTGGCATCACGGTTAACGCCAAGGATGTCGTAAAAATCTTTTTTTGCCATGATTGCTTCACCATGCAGACACAAGGGCGCAGCGCATCAGGATGACTCCCGACTGGCTGCGCCCCGGTGATGGAAGGAACTTACTTGTTGTCTTTCACTTCGGTGAATTCGGCATCGACGACATTGCCGTCATCCTTCTTCTTGCCGTCATCGTGGCAGTCGCCTTCGCAGGATTCGTTGCCGCAACCGTGCTCGCCCTGAGCAGCGCCAGACTGGGCATACATTGCTTCGGCAACCTTGTGGCTAGCCTGGGCCAGCGCTTCGGTCTTGGCTTCAATGGCTTCCTTGTCGTCGCCCTTGACCACCTCTTCCAGATCCTTGATGGCGGCTTCGATCTTTTCCTTCTCCGCCGCATCAACCTTGTCGGCGGAATCGGTCAGCATCTTCTTCACCGAGTGAATCATGCCTTCGGCCTGATTCTTGGCAGTCACCAGCTCATGCAGCTTCTTGTCTTCCTCGGCATTCAGCTCGGCGTCGCGCACCATGGCCTGGATTTCGGCCTCGGAGAGACCGGAAGATGCCTGGATGGTGATCTTGGCTTCCTTGCCGGAGGCCTTGTCCTTGGCAGACACGTGCAGGATACCGTTGGCGTCGATGTCGAAGGTTACTTCGATCTGCGGTACACCGCGCGGAGCCGGCGGGATGTCACCCAGATTGAACTGACCGAGGCTCTTGTTGGCCGAAGCCTTTTCGCGCTCGCCCTGCAGCACGTGCACGGTCACGGCAGTCTGGTTGTCGTCTGCGGTGGAGAACACTTGCGAAGCCTTGGTCGGAATCGTCGTGTTCTTCTGGATCAGCTTGGTCATGATGCCACCCAGCGTCTCGATACCCAGCGACAGCGGAGTCACATCCAGCAGCAACACATCCTTGCGGTCGCCACCCAGCACAGCGCCCTGAATCGCCGCACCAACGGCCACGGCTTCGTCCGGGTTCACGTCACGACGGGCATCCTTGCCGAAGAATTCCTTCACCTTGTCGATGACCTTGGGCATGCGGGTCTGACCACCGACCAGGATCACGTCATCAATGTCGGAAGCCTTCAGGCCCGCGTCCTTCAGTGCAACACGGCACGGCTCGATCGAGCGCTCGATCAGATCATCCACCAGCGACTCGAACTTGGCACGGGTAATCTTCAGCACCAGGTGCTTCGGACCGGTGGCGTCCATGGTGATGTAGGGCAAATTCACTTCGGTCTGCTGGCTGGAGGACAGCTCGATCTTGGCCTTTTCGGCGGCTTCCTTCAGGCGTTGCAGCGCCATCACATCGTTCTTGAGGTCGATGCCCTGCTCTTTCTTGAATTCGCCAATGATGTAATCAATGATGCGTTGGTCGAAGTCTTCACCACCGAGGAAAGTGTCGCCATTGGTGGCCAGTACTTCGAACTGCTTGTCGCCATCAACGTCGGCAATTTCGATGATGGAGATATCGAAGGTGCCACCACCGAGGTCATACACGGCGATCTTGCGGTCGCCCTTTTCCATCTTGTCCATGCCAAAAGCCAGCGCAGCAGCGGTCGGCTCGTTGATGATCCGCTTGACCTCAAGACCGGCGATACGGCCGGCATCCTTGGTGGCCTGGCGCTGGCTGTCGTTGAAGTAAGCCGGAACGGTAATAACAGCCTCGGTCACCTCTTCGCCAAGGTAGTCTTCGGCGGTCTTTTTCATCTTGCGCAGTACTTCAGCCGAAATCTGCGGCGGCGCCATTTTCTTGTCGCGCACCGATACCCAAGCGTCGCCATTGTCAGCCTTGACGATGGCAAACGGCATCAGGTCGATGTCTTTCTGGACTTCCTTGTCTTCAAAACGGCGGCCGATCAGGCGCTTCACGGCATAAAGGGTGTTCCGCGGGTTGGTCACAGCCTGACGCTTGGCGGGAGCGCCCACCAGAATTTCACCGTCTTCCTGATAGGCGATGATCGACGGAGTCGTGCGAGCGCCTTCGGCGTTTTCGATAACCTTGGGCTGACCGTTTTCGATAACGGAAACACAGCTGTTGGTGGTGCCCAGGTCGATACCAATAATCTTGCCCATGATGTCTTACCTCAAAAAAACTGATGAGAAATGCGGGTTAAACCGTATTGGCCAACCGCTTCAATTAACCTTGTCGTGAAAGTGGGGATGGCAAAGCAACATTCAAGCCCCCCAAAAAATTGCCGACCTTACTTGGCGGCGGCGACGACCACCATCGCCGGACGCAGCACGCGACCGGAGAGGCTATAGCCCTTCTGCATCACGTTCACCACGGTATTGGCTTCCTGGTCAGCCGGGACAGCAGAAATCGCCTGGTGCAGGTTCGGATCGAGCTTGTCACCTACCGCTGGAGCGATGTCCTTGAGCTCGAATTTTTCAAACGCGGAAACCAGCGATTTGTGGGTGAGATCCACCCCCATTTTCAGGGCATCGAAATTGCCGCTAGTGTCCAGCAACGCCATTTCCATGGCGTCCTTCACGGCCAGCAGCTCGCGGGCAAATTTCTCGACCGCGAATTTGCGCGCTTTGTCGAGTTCTTCCAGCCCACGGCGACGGATGTTTTCACCTTCGGCACGGGCGTACATCACGTCCTGCTTCACTTTTTCCAGTTCGGCCAGGGCATTGGCGAGTTGCTCGTCCAGCGAGGGGCTCGCAGCCGGTTCTTCGTTGATGACGGCGGGTTCGCCATTCTGATGCAGTTCTTCGTTGCTCATGCGGTCCTCCAAATCAGATCAGGACAGCAGATGGGGATACCCCTGTGCATTTCAAGGGGATTGGTGCACAGTTTTTGCCATCAGCATCGAGAATCCGCTTCATCAGAATATTGTTGTTGCAGCGCAATATTTTTCTGCTTCAATGGACAGGTAACTCACTGATTCCGCTGGAGACCATGATGACACTTGCAGCACAACGCATTGCCCAATTGCAGCAGGACTGGACCACCAACCCGCGCTGGCAAGGTATCCAGCGTCCGTATTCGGCAGCCGATGTCGAGCGTCTGCGCGGAACCGTATTGGTCGAACACACGCTGGCCCGCCGCGGCGCGGACAAGCTCTGGAAACTGATGCACGAGCTGCCCTATGTCCATGCCCTGGGCGCACTGACAGGTAATATGGCCATGCAACAGGTCAAGGCAGGCTTGAAAGCCATCTATCTTTCGGGATGGCAGGTCGCCGCGGACGCCAACATTGCTGGTGAAATGTACCCCGACCAGTCGCTCTATCCGGCCAACTCCGTCCCTCAGGTGGTACGCCGCATCAACAACACCTTCGCGCGTGCCGACCAGATCCACCATGCCGAGGGCGACGACAGCATCGACTGGTTTGCCCCCATCGTTGCCGATGCCGAAGCCGGCTTTGGCGGTGTGCTGAATGCCTTCGAGCTGATGAAAGCCATGATTGAAGCGGGCGCCGCCGGCGTACACTTTGAAGACCAGCTCGCCAGTGTGAAGAAGTGCGGGCACATGGGCGGCAAGGTACTGGTACCGACCCGCGAAGCCGTCGAAAAGCTGGTAGCCGCCCGGCTGGCCGCCGACGTGATGGGAATTCCGACCATTCTGATTGCCCGCACCGATGCCGAAGCCGCCGACCTCCTGACCAGCGATGTGGATGACAACGACAAGCCGTTCTGTACCGGCGAACGCACGCCGGAAGGCTTCTACCGCACCATGCCGGGCCTGCAGCAGGCCATCAGTCGCGGATTGGCTTACGCACCCTACGCCGATCTGGTGTGGTGTGAAACCGGCAAGCCGGATCTGGACTATGCCCGCCGCTTTGCCGAAGCCATTCATGCCAAATTCCCGGGCAAGATGCTGGCCTACAACTGCTCGCCGTCGTTCAACTGGAAAAAGAATCTTGACGACGCCACCATTGCCAAGTTCCAGCACGAGCTGGGCGCAATGGGCTACAAATTCCAGTTCATTACCCTGGCGGGATTCCACGCCCTGAATTACGGCATGTTCAATCTGGCTCACGGCTACGCCCGCACTGGCATGAGCGCGTTTGTCGAGCTGCAGCAGGCCGAATTCGCGGCTGCCGATCGCGGCTTCACGGCAGTGAAGCATCAGCGAGAAGTGGGCACCGGCTATTTCGACCAGGTTACCCAAGTGATCCAGCAAGGACAAAGCTCGACCACTGCACTGACTGGCTCGACCGAGGAAGAGCAGTTCCACTAAGCCGGATTATCAACGGTTCCGACCCGCCTGCCCCATGGGCAGGCGCTCGTCTGTCATAGCCTCAGGGAGACAGCCCATGAACAATATCCCCGTCGGCGTACTCACGCCGCTAGCGGCCGACAGTAGCCAGGCCAATATTCTCTCGCAGGATGCGCTGTATTTTCTAAGCCAGCTTCATCGCAAATTCGAGCCCAAGCGGCGGGAACTGCTGGCGGCCCGCGCCGAGCGCCAGGCCCGCCTTGATGCGGGGGAAACACCGGATTATCTGCCCGAGACAGCCGACATTCGCAGTGGCAACTGGAGCATTGCGCCACTGCCGCCGGATCTGCTTGATCGGCGGGTTGAGATCACCGGCCCGGTCGAACGCAAGATGATGATCAATGCGCTCAACTCTGGCGCAAAATCGTTCATGGCGGACTTTGAGGACTCCAATACGCCCACGTGGCAGAACCAGATCGAAGGTCAGCAAAACATCATCGACGCCTACCGCCGTACCCTGGGCTATACCAGCCCCGAGGGGAAGGAGTACCGGCTCAACCCGCAGATCGCCACTCTGGTGCTGCGCCCGCGCGGCTGGCATCTGGACGAAAAGCATGTCACCGTCGACGGCGAAATTATGTCGGGCAGCCTGTTCGATTTCGGACTGGCCGCCTTTCACAACCTGCGCTATCAGGTGGAGCATGGCTCGTCCTGTTATTTCTACCTGCCCAAGATGGAATCGCATCTGGAAGCGCGGCTGTGGAATGATGTGTTTACCTTCACCGAATCTTTCCTCGGCGTCCCTCATGGCATCATCAAGGGGACGGTACTGATCGAAACTATCCTTGCCGCATTCGAGATGGACGAAATTCTGTATGAATTGCGCGATCATTCCGCTGGACTGAATGCTGGCCGCTGGGATTACATTTTCAGCTGCATCAAGAAATTCCGCCGCCGGGAAGGATTCTGCCTGGCCGAGCGCAGCAAGATCACCATGACGGTACCGTTCATGCGTGCCTATTCCCTGCTGCTGCTGAAGACCTGCCACCGGCGCAATGCACCGGCGATGGGAGGGATGAGTGCCTACATTCCGGTGAGAAGTGACCCTGCCGCCAACGAAAAAGCGCTGGCCCAGGTCAAGAGCGACAAGGAGCGGGATGCGGGGGATGGCTATGACGGTGGCTGGGTGGCTCATCCCGGACTTGTCCCCGTGGCAATGGCAGCCTGGGACGCCGTATTGGGCGACAAGCCTAACCAGATAACCAAGCAGCGCGATGACGTTACGGTGCGCGCCAGTGATTTGCTGGATTTCCAGCCGGAGACCCCGATTAGCGAAGCGGGGCTGCGCAACAACATCTCGGTCGGCATCCAGTATCTGGCTTCGTGGCTGACCGGCCAGGGCTGCGTCCCGATCCACAACCTGATGGAAGATGCAGCCACCGCCGAAATCAGCCGTTCACAGATTTGGCAATGGCTGCGCAGCAGCAAAGGTGTTCTGGATGATGGACGCAAGGTCGATGTTGCGCTGTTCAAGGCCCTCCTGCCCGAGGAAGTGGCGAGCATCCGCGCCAGTGGCAAATACTCCGCCACACTGGATGAAGCCGCTCGTCTGTTCGACCAGATCACCACAGCCGAAGAATTCGTGGAATTCCTGACTCTTCCCGGCTACGCCCGGCTGGCCTGACCATCGAACTTTGCCTGCACTATGTAGTCGTAACTGGCCAGGCGCTGCCTGGCCAGTCTTTCTTACAGGCAGCAATCACCAGACAAACAACACTCGCAGTGGCGTTGCGCCCAGCGCGCTGGTTTGCGCAACTGCCCCCACGCTAGAATATTGAAAAAATAACCTGCTTACGCGCAGAGCCCGGCCCCCCATGAAACTGATCACCACCCCGAATAGCCCCTATGGCCGCAAGGTCCGCATCGTTCTGGCAGAAAAACGTATCGATTATGAACTGCTGCTCACCGACCTGAGCCAGCCCGATCATCTGGCGGTGGCTCACAACCCACTGGGCAAGGTGCCGGTACTGCTGCTGGATGACGGCAAGCCGGTATACGACTCCAGTGTGATCGTCGATTACCTCGACCACATTTCCCCCGTCAGCCGGCTATTGCCGGACAGCCCCCGGCAGGCCGTGAGCGTCAAGCGCCGCGAGGCCCTTGCCGACGGAATCGTGGATGCGATTGTCGCAATCGCTCTGGAGCGTCGCCGTCCGGAAGCACAGCAATCTGCCGACTGGATCAGCAAGCAGCGCAACAAGATTGATCGGGGCATCATTGCACTGGCCGAAGATCTGGGCGACAAGAAATACCTCATCAATGACAACTATGGTCTGGCCGATATCGCCAGTGGCGTCATGCTGGCCTATCTGCGCTTTCGTCTGCCGGAAATCGTCTGGCAGGACGAACACCCCGCTCTGGATCATTACCTGCAGCGACTCGAAGAGCGTGCGTCGTTCCAGGAAACCCGCCCGGCCTGAGCCGTGTCAGGCCGGTACGGCCTCGCCAACAGCAACGCGATGCACCACATCGGGTTCGGCGGCAATCAACGCCAGCAGGTCCGGCTCCAGCAGATGCCGGTCCAACCTCAGCTGCAGCAACTTCAGAATGGCCTCCGGGCTCATGGCCTTGCGGTAGGGTCGGTGCTGCGCCAACGCCTGATACAGATCAGCCACATGGATAATGCGCGCCTCGAGCGGCATTTCCCCGGCATGCAGGTGAAACGGATAGCCACGGCCATCCGGTGTTTCGTGATGCCAGGCTGCCCAGCGGGCAATTTCCTCGGCCCCCTTCAAACGCTTGAGCACCATATAGGTCGCGAAGCTGTGCGAACGCATGATGCCAGCATCGTGTTCGTTCAAGCCGCAGGGACTATCGAGGATGTCATCGGGAATCTGCAGCTTGCCGATATCGTGCAGCAAGCCGGCAATCTCGATGGCGGCGCACCGATCATCTCCCAGCCCCAGTCGGCTGGCAAAAAACCGGGCCAGCCTGGCAACACCCAGTGAATGCTCGGCAGTAAACGGAGATTTGGCATCAATGATATCTGCCAGCAGATAGGCCCCCGCCACAAACTCTTCCGCACTCAGCACCGTTCCATCATCCAGCGCCCGCATTTCTTCCTGATAATCAAGCACACATTCGCTATCGAGCATCAGCCAGAAGGCTTCACGAGAGGATGCATCCGCAAACACCTCCACCCATTGCGGTGCAAACAGGCTGCCACTCAGCGCAATGATCTGCTCGCGCAACGAGGGTGCCATGGCCAGCGTGCTGCGATCGGCGTAACTGGCACGCGAGAGCGCATCAATACGATCGGCCAGATACACCAGATTGGCTGCCAGTGCGGTCTCGGGCTGGCTGCGGTACAACTCGCTCGCAGCCAACAGTTCCCAGCGGGTATGGTGATGCCGCACCAGTTCGGCCATCGGCGCCAAGGGAGCGCAGCGCAGCAGCAATGCGGCCCCTCGCTGACAATGCGCATCTGCACCGCGCCACTCCAGTTCGGCGGTCAGTGATTGATGCACCGCCGTCGATGAAACGCCGCAATCATGCAGCAGGCCGGCATGATAGAAACGCTTGCGGCTTGCCGCATCACCGCCAGCAAGTACTGCGAGCTCGGCAGCCAGCAGGCCGACTCGCCGGCCATGCCAGGGGTCATCCAGACCGACCAGATCGACGGCATGGGCAACGGTAAAGATGTAATCCTGCAGCGATACGGCGGGGAGCGTCATGGCGGCACATCCTGACATCAAGCTGTATACAGCATAGCCGGAACATGTCACCTTGCCAGCGATTTCCTGCCTGACGCCGCCCGATGGCAAGCCCAAATACTCACAACCCTATCCCGATACAAGCCAGTTAAAACAATATTTACATGGCTATACCCATAAAAATCAGGATAACTTGGCTAGTAAACTGGCCGCCATACCGCGCGCTTCCTGTTTGGTGATCGCCGGGGTGTTCTTGTCGGGAGCCAGGCGCCCCGAGAAACGCACATCCTCAACCGGCATTTCCTTGAGAAAACGGCTGGGCTGCGTAATTTGCCATTCGCCGGCGCGGCGGCGCTTGCCGCACCAGGTGATGGTCAGCGTGCGCTGCGCCCGGGTGATGCCGACGTACATCAGCCGGCGCTCTTCCTCGACGGTGCCGGCCTCAATGGAATTCTGGTGTGGCAGGATTTCTTCCTCGCAGCCAACCAGAAACACATGCGGGTATTCCAGGCCTTTCGACGCGTGCAGCGTAGTCATTTTCACCGCATCGACCTCTTCCTCGTCGCGCCCTTCGAGCATGGTGATCAGCGCAATCGTCTGGGTAAGTTCAAGCAGGTCCTTGCCGTCGCGCTCGCCCTTCTTGGCGATCCAGTCGACGAAATCCATCACCGTGTTCCACTTGGTCTCGGCCGGGCGCGCTTCTTCGCTGTCATACAGCCAGGTTTCGTAGTCGATGGCCTTGAGCATTTCCATCAGCAGGGGACCGGCTGGCTCGCGCGGCGCGCGGAACTGCATGCGGCCGATGAAATCGGCAAAATCTTTCAGTGGCGTGTACTGCGCAGCCTGCACCTGATGGATGAACCCCTCCTCGTATACCGCCGCATACAGCGATATATTTCGCTGCTGGGCATATACCCCGAGCTTCTCCAGCGTGACATTGCCGACACCGCGTTTGGGCGTCGTCACCGCGCGAATAAAGGCCGGGTCGTCCTTGTCGTTCACCAAGAGGCGCAGATAGGCGAGGATGTCCTTGATTTCAGCCTTGTCGAAAAACGACTGCCCGCCGGAAATCTGGTAGGGAATCCGGTGCTCGCGCAGCGCCTGCTCGATGATGCGCGCCTGGAAGTTGCTGCGATACAGGATGGCGTAGTCCTTGAAGTCGGTCTGCGCTTCGAACTTGTGCGCCAGCAGCTTCATCGCGATCAGCTCGGCTTCATGCTCCTCGTTCTTGGTTTCGACCACCTGGATCGGATCGCCCACGCCCAGCTCGCTCCACAGGGTTTTCTCGAACAGCTTGGGATTGTTGGCGATCACCGCATTTGCACAGCGCAGGATGCGGGCCACCGAGCGGTAATTCTGCTCGAGCTTGATCACACGCAGCTGCGGAAAATCGTCCTGCAGCGTGCGCAGGTTTTCCATGTTCGCGCCGCGCCAGGCGTAGATCGACTGATCGTCATCCCCCACGGCGGTGAACTGGCCGGAGACATTGCACAAGAGCTTCACCAGATCGTACTGCGTGGTATTGGTGTCCTGGCACTCGTCGATCAGCAGGTATCTGAGCCGCGAACGCCATTTCTGCAGAACGTCGTCATTGCGCTCCAGCAGATCGACCGGCAGGCGGATCAAATCGTCAAAATCGACCGCCTGATAGGCCGTCAGCGTGTCCTGATACTGGCGGTACAGTCGCGCCAGATGCATTTCGCCCTCGCTGGCGGCGTTGCGGAGGGCATCATCCGGGCCGATGCGGTCGTTTTTCAGCAGCGAAATCTGGCTGACCGTCTGGCGGATCAAGCCCTTGTCGGTAGTCTGCAGGATGTCCGAAATGATCTTCCAGGCATCCGCGGAATCCAGAATCGAAAACTGCGGCTTGTAGCCCAGATGCCTGGCTTCTTCGCGCAGAAAACGCATGCCGAGGCTGTGAAAGGTCGAGACAGTCAGCCCGCGCAGCATGGGCGCGGGCAGCAGGGTGGAGACCCGCTCCTGCATTTCACGGGCCGCCTTGTTGGTAAACGTGATCGCCGCAATATTGCGTGCATCCATGCCGGCGGTTTCGATCAGGTAGGCGATTTTCTGCGTGATTACCCGCGTTTTGCCGGAACCGGCGCCCGCCAGCACCAGACAGGGGCCACCCAGATATTGCACGGCAGCACGTTGCGCGGGATTGAGCGTATGCAGCATGAAAAAACCTTGCCGATCAGTGTTTTGCAGGCGGCGAATTCTATCACGTGCACAGTCAGGCGTCTGCGCATTGGCAAGCTGTCGGTTCTGGATTACAAATGCAAGGTGAATCACCACTTTCTGATATTGCACCTCCATGGCCGATGACGATCTCCTGCCGCTGCGCAAATCCGACCTGCAAGTCGGCGTGGCCTTGCCTTACCCGGTCTATGACCGGCAGCGCCATTTGTTGATCGCCGCCGGCGACGTCATCCAGAATGAAAAACAGGTCGAAGTGCTGCTCAAGCTGGGGGTATTCCGCAATCCGCAATGGAGCGGCCTGCGCAGCAGCCCGCCAGCCGGCGGCGCGCGCGTGCACCGGGACACGGACGAGCAACAGGAAGTAGCTACCGCCAAAGCTGCACCGGCACGCGCCACAGCCAAAACCCTCAACCAGACCAAACTGCTGCCCGGGATGGTGGTGCATGTGCAATCAGCAGGCGATGCACTCAAACCCAAGGCGGCAGTCAAGCTGATCGGCTGGCTGGAAAAAACCGCAGTGCTGGTCAGCGCCACCGGTGCCAATGGGGCCGTGCTGCCCTTCCGTGACGATGAGGTACTGCAGTTCAAGGCCATTGCCGGGAAGGACATCATCAGCTTTTTCGCGCCGGTGATGAAAATGAGCTACACGCCCTACCCGCTGCTGCATCTGGCCTGGCCTGAGCAGGTGCAGATCCATCAGCTGCGCAAGAGTCTGCGGGTCAATACCCGGCTGATTGCCAGTGTCAGCAATGCCCGGCGCGGGGACGCACCAAGCGCCTCTGCCCGCATGATCAACCTGTCGGCCGGCGGCGCGATGCTGGAAAGTCGCGATCTGCTGGGCGAGAAAGGCGATGAGCTGCTGCTTGGCCTGCGCATCCCGGCGGCAGGCGAGTCACACACCCTGAGTGTGCGGGCACTGATCCGTAATATCCATGAAGCCGAAGTCAGCCATGAGGGTCAGGGCTACGGACTGGAGTTTGTCGAGTTGCCAATGGCGGAACGGCTGATCCTGGAGCATTACATCTACCAGACGCTGCTGGAAAACTAGATACACGGATATGTATAAGCCCGGCAGGCCTTATTAAATTGACTCACAGCAACATACCCATTCACCACCTAATCAGCAAGCGCTGTTGCACATGCTGCAGCCACTGCTGTTGCGCACGCAGGGCCGTCAGCGCGGCAGCTTCATCCACCGGAACAAAACGCACGGCCTGGCCCGGCCGCCACTGCGCACAGCGCCAGAGATCGGCAGCAATCACCTGCCCGATCACCGGGTAACCACCGGTCAGCTGAGCATCTGCCAGTAGCACAATTGGCAGACCGGCCGGTGGCAACTGGATCGTACCCGGCAACACCGGATGGGAAAACAGGCTCTCGCTGTGCGCCAGCACCAGCGACTCGCCACTCAGGCGCAAGCCCATGCGGTTGCTCTGCGGCGACACCTGCCAGGCCTGTCCGTGCCAGAGCGCTCGGCTTTCAGCATCCAGCCAGTCTACTTGCGGGCCGGGCAACACCCTTACCCAGTCAGTCATCCCCGGCGATCTGACACCGCGCCGGCAGGGCAACCAGTGACTCTCTCCCAGCGGCAAGCGATCTCCGGCGGCCAGCGCCCGCCCCTGCCAGCCCCCGAAACCGGCAGCCAGCCGGGTGCTGCGGCTACCCTGCACCTGCGGCACAGCAAGCCCCCCTGCCACTGCCAGGTAGCTGCGCAGCCCGGCATTTGGTGCACCGATCTGCAATTCGGCGCCGGCGGGCAGCAGGAAACTGCTGGCAACACCGCGCGAACGGCCATCAACCGACAGCGGAGCCGGCGCGCCGGTCAGCGCCAGCCAGCAGTCATGATCACTGCGCACCCGGGCCTGCCCGAAGGTCAATTCGATCAGTGCGGCATCGGCGGAATTGCCAACCAGCCAGTTGGCAAGCCTTGCCGCCAGCGGGTCCGCCACTCCACCTTGCCCCATCCCGGCGCTGGCGGCATTCACACAGCCCAGGTCCTGAACGCTCGCCAGCACACCGGCTTTGAGAATGTGCAGCTCAGCCATGCGACACCGTTGGCACAAACTGCACTATATCTCCCGGCTGCAGACGCGCGGCGGGAGTTGCTTGCGGGTCAAACAGCGGCACAACAGTGCGCCCGATCAACTGCCACCCCCCCGGCGCGGCCTGCGGATAGATTCCCGTCTGAGCCCCCCCGATTCCGACACTGCCTGCCGGCACCACCTGCCGTGGCGTGGCGCGTCGCGCGCAGGTCAGCTGCGGGTCAAGCCCGCCCAGATAGGCAAACCCCGGCAGAAAACCCAGGCAATACACGCGATACTCCGGCGCGGCATGCCGCTCGATCACCTCGGCCTGCGACAGGCCGGTCGCCTGCGCCAGTTCGGCGAGATCAGGCCCGGCAGCCCCGCCGTAGCTCACCGGGATAGCGTGCCGGCGCAACGACGAAAGCTCGGCGGGTGTCGACACCTCCCAGGCTTCCAGCAGCATGCCAGCCACCGCATCGCCCGAATCCCGCAGGGGGTCAAAGCGGATAGCGAGGTGATACACCCCCAGCACGAGCTGCCAACGCGGGTTTTGCAGCCGCTGCGCGAGCTGCCAGAGCCGCTGCTGACTGGCCAGCCCCTCCGGAACGCGCAACTGCCGCATGCCCTCACCCAAGGCAAACACGTGGGCCTGCCCGGGACTTACTGGCTGCGGCATGTGTTTCCCCTGTCATTTTGCTGCGTTGCATCCATACTGTCATAGAGTTGACCGACCGCCCGTATTTTGACTGACATGACCACATCCAGCCATACCGTTGAAGGCCATTACCTGACTCCGGAGCAATTGCAGATCGGGCTCTTTATCCATCTGGACATGCACTGGATGGATCACCCGTTTGCACTGGGCAGTTTCAAGATCAAATCAGCCGAGCAGATTGCCACGCTCCGGCAGCTGGGCCTGAACCGCATCCGTTACTCACCGGAACAAAGCGATTGCGACCCCCTGCCGCTTGCGGTCGGGACAAGCGAGGCGGAGCCCACTCCCATAGCCGAGCCGGATCCGGAGCTGCTGGCACGTCTGGCGGCCAAGCGGGCGGCACAGGAGCAGGCCGAACGCCGTCGGGCGCTGCTGCAGGCATGCGAACGCGATTTCACCCAGGCGGCGCAGGTCGTGCGCCAGATCAACAAGCAGATTTACGCCCGGCCGAAAGAGATCGCAGCCGAGGCCGGCCAGCTGGTCGGGCGCATGCTGGATTCGCTGCTGGCAGAAAGCGATATCGCCCTGCAGCTGATGAACGACAAGGCGGCCAGCGAGGACCTGTATTTTCACTCGTTGAATGTGTCAGTGCTGGCACTGCTGCTGGCGCGAGCCATCGGCTTGCCACGGGAGCAGCTGCATGAACTCGGGGTTGCCACACTGCTGCATGATGTCGGCAAGACGCGCATCCCCGACCGGGTGCTGCTCAAGACCGAATCACTGACACTGGCCGAGCGCAAGCTCGTCGCCCAGCACTGCGAATGGAGCGTCGAGGCGGCACAGGCCGCGGGGTTGTCGCAACGCATCCGCAACATCATCCTGCAGCATCACGAGTTGGCCGATGGCAGCGGCTACCCGCAGAAACTCAAGCTGGATGCCATCGATCCACTGGCGCGCATTCTGGCAATCGTGAATTACTACGACAACCTGTGCAACCGCATCAACCCGATCGAATCACTGACCCCGCACGAGGCGCTGGCGCAGATGTTTGCCCAGCACCGCCAGCAATTCGACCCGCAACAGCTGGGGATTTTCGTACGATGCATGGGGGTATACCCACCAGGATCAGTCGTACAGCTATCCAACGAGCTATACGCCATGGTGGTATCCGTCAACACCAGCCGCCCGCTAAAACCGACCGTGCTGGTTCATGATCCAGACGCGCCACGCGAGGATCCGCACATCATCAATCTGGAAAACGAGAGCGGTCTCAACATCAGCAAATCACTGAAAGTAGCCCAGCTGCCACGCAGTGCTGCGGACTACCTCAGCCCGCGCAAGCGCACGACGTATTTTTTCCGACCGAACGACGAGGGCTAGCATGGCGATTGCAGCCCCTCCCGCCGAACTCCTGCTGGCCGCCTGTACCGAAAGCCTGCTTCTCGTGCATGGCCGTACCCTGGAAATCGTCTACGCCAACCCGGCAATCAGCCTGATGCTGCACTATCCCGCGGAAGCGCTCGCCGGGTTGCGCATCACCGAAATCGAGTCGGGGCTTTCCGAGCTGTTTTACTGGGAAGAAGTCGCTGCCGGCGAATTCCGCAACATCGATGCCATGCGCAGCGAATACCGCCGCCATGATGGCAGCCTGCTGCAGGTAGAACGCAGTGTGCGGCACATCGACTGGCAGGGGCAGCCCTTTCTGCTGATCAGCAGCAGGGACATCAGCAATATCGTCCTGCAAGAACAACTGAGCAGCCGCAGTGCGGCCCTGTTTGCCACGATTCTGGAATCCACCGTCGATGGCATTCTGGTCACCAATCTGGAAGGGCGGATCGAGCACTTCAACCGCCGTTTTGCCGAGCTGTGGCAGCTTTCGGATCTGCTGCTGCAGGGCAACAGCCAGCAGATCCGTGCCAGCCTGCATGCCCAGGTCGCCAACCCGCAGGAAGTACTGCTGTGGGAACAGTGCCTGCGGGATTTCCCGGCACAGGAATTCCGCATGAGCTGCCCGCTGCGTGACGGCAGGGTCTTCGAGGTGTCCTCGCGTCCCCAGTTATTGCAGGAGCGCGTGATCGGCCACGTCACCAGCTTTCATGACATTACCCGGCTGAAACAGAACGAAGCCGCCCTGCTCGAAGCGCGGGATCAGGCCCAGGCCGCCAGCAAGGCCAAATCGGACTTCCTGTCGCACATGAGCCATGAATTGCGCACGCCGCTGAATGCCATTCTCGGATTTGCCCATCTGCTGCGCGAAGATGCTGACGACAGCAGCCGCGAGATGCTCGGGCATATTCTCACTGCCGGCCAGCACCTGCTGGGCCTGATCAACGAGGTGCTTGATCTGGCCAGCATCGAGGCCGGCCGTTTGCAGCTGCATTGCGAAAGCATCGAGCTTGGCCCGGTCATCAGTGACTGCCTGACCCTAGTAAAACCGCTGGCCGCCGCCCGCGACATCCGCCTGCAGATCCCGTCTCTACCCTCCGGTCAGCGGGTTCAGGCCGACCCGAAGCGCTTGCGCCAGATGCTGATCAATCTGCTGTCGAATGCAGTGAAATACAACCGGCCACAAGGCAGTGTCACCATCGCAGTCGGCCCCAACGGACAAGGGATGTGGCGCATTACCGTCAGCGACACCGGCCGTGGCATGAACGAAGAGGAACTATCCCGGCTGTTCCAGCCATTTTCCCGAGTAGGCCGGCAACAAAGCGAGATCGAAGGCACCGGCATCGGCCTGGCTTTTACCCGCAAACTGGTCATGCTGATGCATGGAGCAATTGGCGTCAGCAGCGAGCCCGACATCGGCAGCCGTTTCTGGATTGATCTGCCTGCCTGTAGCGCGCCGGCGACCCTGCCGCCGCGCCCTCCCGAATTAGCCAGCCCGGCCAGCCAGTCGGCCACGCTGCTCTATATCGAGGATGACGAACTCAATCAGCGCGTACTGCAAAGCATTCTGGCCAGACAGCGGCCGCAGTACTGCCTGCTGCTGGCCGGTACGCTGCAGGATGGCCTGCTGCTGCTGGAGCAGTCGCAGCCCGATCTGGTACTCCTGGATCTGCATCTGCCCGATGCCCAGGGACTGGAAATGCTCCAGCGGGTACGCTCGACCAGTGCCGGACGTACGACACCGGTTCTGGCGCTCTCGGGAGATCTGGATATTGACACTGCGGCGGCCGCCCTGGAGGCCGGCTTTGGCGGCTATCTGGGCAAGCCACTGGAGATCGACAAGGCACTGGCCAGCATTGACGACATGCTGGCCGCCCTGCGCCTGTCACGAGGTGGCTGACTCAGCAGCTAGACCATCACCCCGTGCTGCTCCAGCGCCCAGAGCACATGTTCGCGCACCAATTCGCTCGGGTCGGCGGCGCGCGATTGCAGTGCAGCAATCACCGCCGGCGTGGAAGGCGCATTGCCGAGCCCCACCGCCAGATTGCGCAGCCAGCGCTCGTGGCCGATGCGATAGATGGGGCTGCCGGCCAACCGCGACAGGAAGTCGCTCTCGCTCCAGGCAAACAGCTCAGCCAGTGTCACATCATCCAGGCCGTTGCGGACATGGAAATCGCTCTCGGCCGTGGTCACGGCAAAGCGGTTCCAGGGGCAGACCAGCTGGCAATCGTCGCAGCCGTATACCCGGTTGCCCAGCATGCGGCGAAATTCGACCGGGATGCTGCCTTGCAGCTCGATGGTCAGGTAGGAAATGCAGCGACGGGCATCCACCTGATACGGGGCGACAATCGCCTGCGTCGGACAGGCATCCAGACAGCGGGTGCAGCGGCCGCAATGCTCAAGGGGTTCTGGTTCATCCAGCGGCAGAGCCAGATCGGTGAACAGCTCGCCGAGAAAGAAATACGAGCCATAGTCGCGATTGAGCAGCAGGGTATGCTTGCCACGCCAGCCCTGCCCGGCATTCACCGCCAGCGCCACTTCCAGTACCGGCGCCGAGTCGACAAACACGCGGTGACCAAACGGACCAATCAGCGCGCCCAGGCGATTGGCCAGCTGCTGCAGACGGTTGCGCAGTACCTTGTGATAGTCACGTCCGAGTGCGTAACGCGACAGATAGGCGCGCTCGCCATCGGCCAGTACGGCATCGGCCGGCGCGCCCTGCGGGGGCTGATAGGGCATGAAAACGCTGATGACCGAACGTGTTCCGGGAACCAGTTCAGCCGGACGGGCCCGCTTGAGCCCGTGCCTTGCCATATAATCCATCTCGCCGTGATACCCTGCCGCCAGCCAGTCGAGCAAGCCTTGCTCGGCATGGGCAAGATCAGTGCCGGAAATGGCCGCGCGGGCAAAGCCCAGCTCCTGCGCCCAGCGCTTTACCGTATCGGCGAGTTCAACCAGATCGAGTTCCGTATGCATAGCCCCGATGATACCGCCCTTTTTGCCGATCTCCTGCTTCCCGACGAAAGTGCCACGCTGGCGCTGGGCGAAGCCATCGCCGCCGCACTGGAAGGCGGGCTGGTAATCGAGCTGGAAGGCGATCTGGGTGCCGGCAAAACCACGCTGACGCGCGGCATTCTGCGCGGCCTGGGCTACACCGGTCGAGTGAAAAGTCCCACCTATACGCTGGTTGAACCTTATTCGATTTCTAACTTATACTTGTATCACTTTGATTTGTATCGCTTTAGCGACCCGGAAGAATGGGAAGATGCCGGGTTCCGCGAACACTTCAACCCGCACAGCGTCTGCCTGATCGAATGGGCAGACAAAGCGGCCGGACTCCTCCCCACTCCCGACTGGCGCATCATGCTGCGTCCGGAAGGTGAAGGCCGGCGCGCCAGAATTGACGTTTTCAGCACACAAGGCAAGGCATGCGCAACAAGGGTATCACTCCCCAGCCCAATGAAATCGTAACATCCGGGCCAATACCCCAAAGACGTCTATTGCTGCAGACGGCTGCTGCCACGCTGTTGCTAAGCGTTATCCCCCGCGGGCGCGCAGCCAGTGACAGCCCGAATGTCGTCGCGGTACGCGTCTGGCCATCGCACGCCTACACCCGGGTTACGATCGAATCGACCGCCCCGCTAAGCTTCAAGCAGTTCCAGCTCAAGGATCCAGAACGCCTGGTCGTCGACCTGGAAGGGATCGACATCAATAGCCAGCTGCAAAGTCTCTCCGGCAAGGTCTTGCCCGATGACCCCTATATCCAGCAGCTGCGCGCCGGCCGCAACAAGCCAGGCGTGGTCCGGCTGGTGCTCGACCTCAAAACCGAAGCCCGCCCGCAACTGTTTACCCTGCCGCCCGTGGCGGAGTATCAGCACCGGCTGGTCATCGACCTGTATCCAGCCCATCAGGATGATCCGCTGCTGGCCTTTCTCAGCGACCACGACGGCGATAGCCCGGCGCCACTGAGCAAATCCGATACGATAGCTTCCCAGCCACAGCGTGCCGATGCATCGGCTGCTGGCGACAGCAGCAAGCCAGCACAGCCCGACAAAAAGCCGCCAAAAGATGAAGTCGTCGAACGCAAGCAACTCAAAGTCGACCGGCTGGTCACCGTCGTGCTCGATCCCGGCCATGGCGGTGAAGACCCTGGTGCGGTAGGGCCAGGGGGAACTTATGAAAAAACCGTGGTGCTCTC
Source organism: Chitinilyticum piscinae (assembly GCF_015223195.1). GTDB lineage: Bacteria > Pseudomonadota > Gammaproteobacteria > Burkholderiales > Chitinibacteraceae > Chitinilyticum > Chitinilyticum piscinae. The sequence goes on from NZ_JADFUA010000009.1 coordinate 47,147, forward strand.
GATTGCCCGCCGGCTGAAAACCCTGCTGGAAGAAGATCCGAACGTGCGCGTGGTACTCACCCGCGACGGCGATTATTTTGTTCCGCTCGGAACCCGGGTCAAGAAGGCTCGCGCCGTCAAGGCGGACCTGTTCATGTCCATCCATGCCGATGCCGCGCTGCGTGCTGATGCCAGCGGCGCCTCGGTGTTTGCCCTTTCCGACAAGAGTGCAACCAGCGTGCAGGCCCGCATGCTGGCACAGAGCCAGAACGAGGCGGATCTGATCGGCGGCGTGAAGCTCGACAACAAAAATCCCGAACTGGCGCGGGTGCTGATGGATCTGACGATGACCTCGACCATCAATGACAGCCTCAAGCTAGGCAAGGTCATGCTGGGCGAACTCGGCGACATCAATCGATTGCACAAGCCACAGGTCGAGCAGGCCGGCTTTGCAGTACTGAAGGCCCCGGACATACCGTCCGTGCTGGTCGAGACCGCCTTCATTTCCAATCCGGAAGAAGAAAAGAAGCTGGTTTCGGATGACTACCAGCAAAAGATGGCTCAGGCACTGCACCGCGGCATCCGCAAATTCTTCAGCAAGTATCCGCCGCAGCCACGCACCAAGCTGGCCAATCGCTAGGCACGCGGCTCGACTTGGCAGGCACAACCGCTGCAGACCTCGCGTTTAGTGATCCAGCCCCAGCGCATGCCCAACTGCGGCTAGCAGCTTGGCTGGCGTAAACGGCTTGACGACAAAACCGGCAGCGCCGCTGCCCAAAGCCGTACGGACGCGATCCACCGTCGCCTCGGCGGTGACCATCACGACCTTCGGCGGTGGATCCAGCTTGAGAATTTCAGGCAGCAGCTCCAGACCACTGCGCTCCGGTAGATTGATGTCGAGCATCACCAGCCGCGGATGATGCTGCTTGACCAGCTCGATGACATTGTCGGCATGCGCCGATTCAGCCAGCACATCAATGTCGGCACTGCGCAGGATGGATGACATCACGCCACGCAGCACGCTGTCGTCATCAATGAGAATGCAGGTCGGTTTCCGAGGCATCGTGATCAATTCCGCAAAGGGGTGGCGCGGGGCAGTTATCAACATGCGATATACTGATTCGCCTTTACGCACCACTTCGCTTTCATCGTAGCTCATTCTTACTGACATGCCACGTATTCAGGTATTGCCCGACCAGCTCGTCAACCAGATCGCCGCCGGCGAAGTGGTGGAGCGCCCTGCCAACGCGCTCAAGGAAATGCTGGAAAACAGCCTGGATGCCGGCAGCCAGTCACTGCACATCGAATTGCTCAATGGCGGCACCAAGCTGATCAAGATTGTCGACGATGGCTGCGGCATCGCCCGCGACGAGCTGCCACTGGCACTGCACCGGCATGCCACCAGCAAGATCGCCAGCTTCGATGACCTGCAGCGTGTCGCCACGCTGGGCTTTCGCGGCGAAGGGCTGGCATCGATCGCCTCGGTCTCGCGCCTCACGCTGACCAGCCGCTACCAGGATGCCAGCCATGCCTGGCGTGTCGAAGCCGACCATGGCCACCTGGGCGAGATCGAACCCGCGGCGCTCAGTCTTGGCACGACCATCGAAGTCCACGAGCTGTATCACCAGCTCCCTGCACGCCGCAAATTCCTGAAATCCGATGCAACCGAATTCGCGCATTGCGCCGAAATGGTCAAACGCCTCGCACTGGCCAACCCGGGCAAGCAGTTTACCCTGTTGCATAATGGCCGCCCGCAACTGCGGCTTGCGCCGGGTGATCTTGCCCGCCGTGCCGGTGAGCTGCTGGGCGAGGAATTTGTCAGCAGCGGTATCGCGGTAAACGAAGGTTTCGGCCCGCTGCGGCTGTTTGGCATCACGGGCAACCCGACGCTGGGCAAGAGCAGCCGCGATGCGCAGTACTTTTTCGTGAACGGCCGCTATGTCCGCGACAAGGTGATCCAGCATGCGCTGCGAGAAGCCTACCGCGACGTCCTGCACCACGACCGTCACGCCGCCTACTGTCTGTTTCTCGAGCTTGATCCGGAAAGTGTCGACGTGAATGTGCACCCGACCAAGATCGAGGTACGTTTCCGGGAAAGCCAGGCCGTCTACCGCTTCCTGCTCACCAGCCTGACCAAGGCACTCTCGGCCACGCGCGCTGGGGCCGCAGCGACAGTGCCGCAGGGCATCGACCCGGATACCGGCGAAATTCTCGACAAATCCGCCTCGGAAATCGTTACAACACCGGCAAGCTTCATGCCAGCTGCGCCAAGCCGCCTGGCCGCCCCGCGAGCGCCCAGCTATGCCGAGCTGGCTGCGCGCCAGCAGTCTATCCCGCTGGCGTCAGCACGAGAGGGGCTGGGCTTTTATGACAAACTGATTGGCGACCTGCGCCGCGACGACGATACAAAACAGGGTATACCAACAGAAAAGGCGAATTCAAAGGATCTCGGAAACATACCCGTAAGCGGCCCAGTACAGACCGTTTCTGCCCCTGTTCCACCCACCCTGCCCTCTGCCACGGCCAGCGAGCCGCTGATTCCACCGCTGGGGTTTGCACTGGGCCAGTTGCATGGGGTGTATATCCTGAGCCAGGCCGCCGAGGGGCTGATTGTCGTGGACATGCACGCGGCCCACGAACGCATTGTCTACGAAAAACTGAAAACCGCGCTGGATCTGCATCAGATGCCGACCCAGCCACTGCTGATCCCGCATGTGTTCGGCGCCGAACGGCTGGATGTGGCCACAGTGGAAGATCATGCTGGCGAAATTGCCCAGCTGGGGCTGGAGCTCTCTGTGATGTCCCCGACCCAGCTGGCGGTCCGGGCGGTACCGTTATTACTGAAGGATGCCGATGTCGTCGAACTGGCCCGTGCCATTCTCGCCGATGTGCGGGCAGTCGGTATCAGCCAGATGCTTGCTGGCCAGCGTAACGAGCTGCTGGCAACCATGGCCTGCCATGGCGCCGTGCGCGCCAACCGCCAGCTCACCCTGCCGGAAATGAATGCGCTACTGCGCGACATGGAAGCAACCGAGCGATCCGGGCAATGCAATCACGGCCGGCCCACTTGGTTCCGCCTCAGCATGAAGGATCTGGACGGGATGTTCATGCGCGGCCAGTAAGGCGCTAAAGCAGCGAAACCCTGCTATGGTGAGTCAAGGCAAACCTCACGGATTCTTCAGAATTGATGCGCCCTGGCATGCTGCTGGCCCTGCTGCTCTCCCCTCTGGCAATGGCTGGCCCCGTAAACTGCCCCGAACAGCCCATCCGGCTGGCGTATTACGAATACGGCCTGCTGTATGACTCCGGCCGCGGTATCGACAAGGATGTCGCCGAAGAACTCATGCGCCGCAGTGGCTGCCGCTTCAGCACCAGCGTACTGCCACGCGCCCGCATCTGGGCTGATCTGGCCAGCGGCGAGCTCGACATGAGCATGTCCGGCATCCAGACGGCCGAGCGCGACCGCTTTGCCTGGTTTGCGCCCTATCTGGCGATGAAAAACTACGCGCTATTGAACAAGTCTGCGGCGGCCAAAATCAGCAAAGCCGATGATTTCCTGGCAAACCCTGACCTGCAGTTTGGTGTGGTCCGGGCATTCAGGCATGGCAAACAGCAGGATGAATGGCTGGCTCAGCTGCGCCAGCAGCAACGCATCCAGGAAAGCCCGGATGCCGAAACCCTTTATCAAAAGCTGAAGCAGGGCCGCGTCAGCGCCATCTTTTCGCAGCCCCCAGTATTCGCCAAGTATCTGCAGAAACTGGGCATGCAGTCGAGCATACTCATTGAGGACTGGACCCCGGGCGAACGCGGTGTGCCGCATGGACTGATCCTCGCCAAGCAGCGTTTCAGCCAAGAGGATGCGCAACGCTGGCAAGTGCTGGTGCGCCAGTTGCGGGATGACGGCACGCTGCGCACCATTTTCCTGCGCCATCTTGGCCCTGCCGAAGCGCAAACCCTGCTTGATTTCTGACTATGAGCCAACCACGTCAACTCTCCCGTCTCCTGCTGCAGCGGGTTCTGCTGGTCAGCCTGGTGCTGGCCCTCTTGCTGGGCGGACTCAATGCGCTATACGTGTTCCGCAGCGAATCCAGCCGGCAGACCGAGCAACTGAATGCGGCAATGGCCGCGTATTCCGCCAGCATCAGCAAATCGCTCTGGGAGCTCGATTACGACTCGGCCGAGCTGCAAATGAAAGCGCTGACCCACTTTCCAGCCATCCTCAGTGCCGACCTCATCAGCGGGGATCGCACGCTGTCCTATCGGAAACCAGGCGGCAACCTGCAGCAGGACTCCCTTCCGCGCCCCTATCCGATCTTTGCCCCCAACTCGGAGCGCGAGATTGCCAAATGGGCCATCCGGCTGGACAAATCCGCACTGGAAGCGACGGTCTGGCAGGAAAGCCTGCGGTTTGGTGCCATGGTGACCCTGGAGTTGCTGCTGCTGTCACTGGTGCTCTGGCTGATGGTGCAGCGAACCGTGACCCGCCCCATCCGTGCGTTGTGGCAGCATGTCCGGGAGCTGGATGTCCAACATCTGGATCGCGCGGCGCCGCAGCCGGATGAACCGGTTGAAAACGAACTGCACGAACTGGCCAAGGGCATCAGTACGCTGCAGGCGAACCTGGGGCACCAACTTACCCTGCAGCAGCAAGCCGGCGACGAGATTGCCAGGCAGCGCGATGAGCTGGATCAGCTCTTGCTGCAGCAATCCCGCCGGCTGGACAGCGTACTGGAATCCATGGCCGACGGCGCTGGCGTAGTGGATCTGGATGACGGTGAACTGCTGTTTGCCAATCCGGCGCTACGCAGCATGCTGGTGCATGATGGCAGCAGCTGGGGCAGTTCTCGCTGGCTGCACGCACCGGACTGGCCCGATCTGGTCACCCGGCTGGCCAGTGAAACACGTCTGGCAAGCCAACAACTGACACTTTGCCGGGCCGATGGCAGCCCGCTGGCAACCGAAGCCAGCCTGTCGGTGATTCCCGGTGCCAGCGGGGAAGCACAACGCGTGCAACTGGTGGTACGCGACATCAGCGCCCGCCTGGCTGCCGAGGAGGCATTGATTGCCGCCCGCGAAGCGGCCCAGAACGCCAACCAGGCCAAGTCGGCGTTTCTGGCCAATATGAGCCATGAGATCCGCACGCCGCTCAACGCCATTCTCGGCTTTGCCGAACTGCTGCACGACACGCGCCTGAACGAGCAGCAACAGGACTATCTGGCATCAATCCAGACCGGCTGTGATGTACTCATGGCCCAGATCAACGACCTGCTGGATTTTTCCAAGATCGAAGCTGGCAAGCTGGTATTGGAACAGATCGACTTCGACCTGCGCAGCCTGCTGGAAAGCACCCTCGACCTGGTCGCCAGCCGTGCGCACCAGAAAGCGCTGGACGTGGTCTGTCTGATCGACCCGAGCATTCCTCCCGGCCTGCGGGGCGACCCCAGCCGCTTGCGGCAGATTGTTCTGAACCTGCTGAACAACGCGATCAAATTCACCGAGAAAGGCGCGATTGTTGTGCGTGTACGCGCACAAAGCGAGCGCAACCGGCTGCGCCTCTTCGTGCAGGTGGAAGACAACGGAATCGGTATTGATACGGCCACCCAGGCACTGCTGTTCCAACCCTTTGTCCAGGCCGATGTATCGACAACCCGCCGCTTTGGCGGCACCGGGCTGGGCCTGTCGATCTGCCGCAAGCTGGCCGAAGCCATGGGAGGCAGCATTGGCGTCACCAGCACCCCGGGGGTCGGCTCGGTCTTTCATTTCGATCTGCTGCTGGATACCGGGGCCACCATGCCGGCAGCGGCACATCAGCACATCGACCTTGGCGGTCGCCGGGCGCTGATCATTTCGGCGCTGGCCGCCACTCGCGAACAATTACTGCAGCAGCTGGGCAGCCTCGGCATGCATACCGAGCATCTGACCGAATTGGCAGCACTGCCGCACCGGCCAGCAACCGCCCCCATCCCGGATGTAATCATTCTGGATGTGCACAGTAGCGACCGTCCCGCGGCAGCACTGGCCAGCGACATCCATGCGCTACCGGGCTTTGCCGGTGTGCCGCTCATCCTGCTTGCTTCGCACAATGCGCAGGCGGGTGAGGCCAGCGGCGCCCATGCTGCCGGATTTGCCGCCTATCTTGCCAAGCCGCTGCATCCGTCGCTGCTACCGGGCTGCATTGCCGAAGCCCTGCGCCTGCAAACGTTGCCACCAGGCGAAAAGCGGCCACTCATTACCAAGCACAAGGTTGCCGAACAGCTGGCCGCGGAAAAACCGCGCATCCTGCTGGCCGAAGACAATCCGGTCAATCAGAAAATCGCCGTGCTGATGCTGGAAAAACTGGGGATGCGCGTCGATGTGGCCGACAACGGCCGCAGCGCCGTCGAAGCGCTGCAAGGCAATGATTATGCGCTGGTGCTGATGGATTGCCAGATGCCGGAAATGGATGGCTTCACCGCGACTCGGGCCATTCGCGGCCTGGACAGCCCCAAGGCAAAGATTCCGATCGTGGCGCTGACGGCCAATGCGCAGCAGGATGACATGCAGCAGTGCCTCGCAGCGGGAATGAACGATTTCCTATCCAAACCCGTGAAGCTGCAAACCCTGCAGGCAGCACTCGAACGCTGGCTGGGTGGTCACGAAGCGCCCGCAGAAAGCGTGTAAGATACGCGGCCAGATCCCTGCCCCAGACGATCATGACCGCGCCAAGCTCTGCCTCCCTCCGCGTGCTGTCGCTCATCCCGCCGATGACACAGCTCAATACCCCCTACCCCTCTACCGCGTACATAACGGGGTTTCTGAGATCCAGAAGCATACCCGCTCAACAGGAAGACCTGGCGCTGGCGCTGGTGCTGCGGCTGCTATCAAAGGACGGCCTTGCGCGCGTGCTCGACGCAGTGCTCGACATTCCGAAGAAGCAGCGCAGCCCGGCGCTGCGCTCCTTCATCCATCATTACGAACACTACCAGCGCACCATCGCGCCGGTGATCGCCTTCCTGCAAGGGCGCGATACCACACTGGCGCACCGCATCGTCAGCCGGAGCTTCCTGCCCGAAGGCCCGCGCTTCGCATCAGTGGACGCCTATACCATTGACGACAGCAACGATCCCCTGGCCTGGGCCTTCGGCGCGCTGGGCACGCATGACCGCGCCCGCCATCTGGCGACGCTGTATCTGAACGATCTCGCCGATGTGCTGCGCGATGGCATCGATGAACGCTTCGAGTTCGTACGCTACGCCGAATCGCTGGCCATCAGCCAGCCGACCTTCGAGCCGCTGGCACAAGCACTCGCCGCGCCCCCCAACCTCATCGACCGCGAACTGGCGGAACTGACGCTCGCCGCCCTCTCCCGGCACCAGCCCGATCTGGTCCTGCTCTCGGTACCCTTCCCCGGCGCGGTGTACGCCGCGTTTCGCATCGCGCAGACGATCAGGGCAAACCACCCGCACATCCGAACCGCGCTGGGTGGCGGCTTTGCCAATACCGAGCTGCGCGAGCTGAAAGAAGGCCGCGTCTTCGATTATTTCGACTTCGTCACGCTGGATTCGGGCGAACGCCCGCTGCTGGCACTGATCGACCACCTGGAGGGCAAACGCAGCGCCGAGCGGCTGGTTCGCACGTTTGTTCGAGAGAACGGCAAGGTCCGCTACATCAACTTCCCCGAGCCGGACGTTCCCTTCGAGGAATGGGGCGCGCCGACCTGGGACGGGCTGCCGATTCACGACTACCTGTCACTGCTGGACATGCTCAACCCGATGCACCGGCTGTGGAGCGACGGGCGCTGGAACAAGCTGACCGTCGCGCACGGCTGCTACTGGAAAAAGTGCAGCTTCTGCGACATCACGCTCGACTACATTTCACGCTACGAAACCGCGTCAGCCGAGATTCTGGTTGATCGCATCGAAGCCATCATTGCGGAAACGGGGCAAACCGGCTTTCACTTCGTCGATGAAGCCGCGCCGCCAAAAATGCTCAAGGCGCTGGCCGAAGAACTGCTGCGGCGCGGTGTGACGATTTCCTGGTGGGGCAACATCCGTTTCGAAAAATCGTTCACGCCCGAGCTGTGCCAGTTGCTCGCGGACAGTGGCTGCATCGCCATTTCCGGCGGACTGGAAGTCGCCAGTGACCGCTTGCTTACGCTGATGAAAAAAGGCGTGTCCGTCGAACAGGTCGCGCGCGTCACCGCTGGCTTCAGTCAGGCAGGCATTCTGGTGCACGCCTACCTGATGTACGGCTTTCCGACGCAGACGCTGCAAGACACTGTCGATGCGCTGGAGTATGTGCGGCAGCTGTTTGCCGAGGGCTGCATCCAGTCCGGCTTTTTCCACCGCTTTGCCTGCACCGTGCATTCGCCGGTCGGCAAAAGTCCGGAAGAATACGGCGTGAAGCTGATTCCGCTGCCGGAAATCAGCTTCGCGACCAACGACATCGGCTTTATCGACCCGACCGGTGTGGATCACGATGCGCTCGGTCGCGCACTCAACAAGGCGCTCTACAATTACATGCACGGGCTGTGTCTGGATGACGACGTGCGCGGCTGGTTTGCCGAATTTGTCGATGCGCGCATCCCGAAACCGCGCGTGGCGCGCCAGTTCATTGCCCGCGCGCTCGGCCACCCCGGCTAGCCGCATCCCCGCCCAGAAAGCAAAACACGCAAGCAGGCACCAACCGCATGAACAAGATTAGCACCCGCAACCATAGTGGCCATAGCCGCTTCGCCGCACATGGTCATGTCGAAGTCTGGGCGGAAGGCCAGCTACTGCGCTATCAGGCCACCGGCCCTTTCAATCTGGAGCTGCTGCAGGCACTGGATGCCGCCGATCGCGGCCTGATGGCCGCCACCGCGGCCCAGGGACCGTTCGCGATTCTGGCCGAATTCGCCGGCAGCATTGCAGCAACCCCGGAGGCACTGGCTGCGCTGGAAGGGTCGCTGGCCGCGCAGAATGAAGCCGGGCTGGCAACGGTTGCCGTCGCATATGTGGTTGATCCACAAGCCGAGGGAGCCGAAGTCATGCGCAGCATTATTGATGCCATCTACGCGCGCCAGCAGTTACGCTTCGGCTGGTTTCAGGATCTAACCTCCGCACAGCGCTGGCTCACGGACTGCCTGTCCAGCAAGTAAAGGCGCCGGCTCGACTCAGTCTGACCGGGCCTCTTGCAGCCATGCGGCAACGGTATTGGTCGTCGGAATACGCCCCGAGCACACGAGCTGCTCGTTGATGACCAGCCCCGGTGTGCGCAGGATGTCATATCGCATGATCTCGTCCATCTTGGTTACCTTGACGATTTCGAACGGAATACCCAACTGCTCGGCGGCTTCAGCCGCAATCTGCGCCAGCTTCTGACAGTTGGCACAGCCCGGACCCAGAATCTTGATGGTCAGCATACACACCTCCGCTAGTCATGGCCGGCACGCCACCGGGCCCCAAGCCGCAGCAGCACACTCAAACCACTGATGAATAGAGCGATCAGTAAGGCAAGCCAGGCAACTGATGCGCCGTCAATCCACGCCCCGTAAGTCCAGCCCGCAACCACGCTGAACAGTGCCACCAGCAGCACATACACGGCCGTGCGCACTTTGCCGATGATGGCCGCAATAACCAGCATGCTCTGCAGCGACAATTCTGGATCCGCCATCAGATAGGCCAGCAAAGGCCCGCGATGCATCCCGAGCTGCAGGAAAAGATGAGCGATCGGTACCTCGACCAGCGTCGGGAAATACATGAACACGCCGAACAGCACACCGGCCAGATTACCGCTCAGGGTATTGGAGCCAGCCAGCGTCTGGATCCACTCCGGCCGGATCAGCGGCCGTATCATGCCAAGAACCAGCACGCCAAGCACCAGCAAGGGCATGATCTGCCGGGCAAAACGCCAGGATTCCCACAGCCAGTCCTGCAGCGCCTCGGCGCCCAGCCGGCGTGCCGTTAGCCACAGGGCCAGCAACAGCCCCGCCAGCAGCAGCATTCGCAGAGGCACGCCCAGTTGCAGCCCCTCAGGCACAGCCTGGACGTTCAGCGATGCCAGCACAATGGTCAGCGCCAGCAGCAGCAGTGCCGCACGTGCCCACGCATTCATGCCGGCATGGATTCGCTCAAATCCGCGCCAGGCCAGCCCCCCCAGCACCAGCAACAGAAGCACCAGCAAGGCGCCGTGCACACTGATCCCTTCTTCGCCACGGGCGGCATCGTGCACCACCCAGACATCCAGCACTGCCTGCCACTGCGCCGCCCCGGCCCAGGGCAGCTTCACAGTGAGCACAGACGTACTGAGCACCGCCAGTTTCAGTGTTCCAGCCAGCAGCAGCGCCACCCAGAGCAGCAGAAACTGCAGGCCGCTGCGCGCCATCCGTTCATCACCCCGCCGGGCGAATGCATCACTGCACACCGCCTGCTCCGCGTCGGGGAAGAGCAGCGCCATGCTCAGCCCGATGCCGATCCCGAACACCAGTGCCAGCAGCAGGCGAGCCAGCGCCAGATCCGCACCGATGACGCCTCCGGTATAGACCAGCGCCAGAATATTCGCCGCCGGCGCGAAGAACAGAAAGGTCACCGCCGGCCCCAGCCCAGCCCCCTTGCGATAGATTCCGGCAAAGAGCGGCACGATGGTGCATGAACACACCGCCAGCAAGGATCCAGCTGCTGCCGCCGCCGGATAGGCCAGCCCCCCCGGACTCTCACGCCCGAGGAAACGGGTCACCACCGATTGCGGAATCAGCGCCGCCATGGCTCCGGCAATGAAAAAGGCCGGCAACAGGCACAGGAGGACGTGGGCTGCCAGGTAGGCAGCCAGATTCGCCAGCCCGCCATGCAGCAGGGGCGTGAATGCCCCGAGTAGCGCAGACATAAGCCCTGTTCCTATTGTGGATACTTCAGCTTAGACCTTCTGCCGCAAAGAGAAATCGTGATCGTCCTCAGCGTGGCCCTGGGTATATCCAGCCATACTCAGCAAAATCCTATTCCGGCACATATACAGTGGCAGGTATATAAAAACTCCAGCCAGTGGCACGACAGGTCTGACTGTCCGGGACGAGAGCTGCTAGCATACGCGCCATGACTGCCCTGCCCCCTGCCGTATTTCTGATGGGCCCGACTGCCTCGGGCAAAACTGCTGCCGCCATTCATCTGGTCGAATCCGGTCTGCCGGTCGAGTTGATTTCGGTCGACTCGGCACTGGTCTTCCGCGACATGGATGTTGGTACCGCCAAACCGTCCGCCGATGAACTCGCACGCGCGCCACATCACCTCATCGACATCATCAGTCCCGAGGAAAACTATTCCGCCGGCCAGTTTCGCGACGATGCACTGCGCTTGATGGCGGAAATCACCGCGCGCGGCAAAATTCCAGTACTGGTGGGCGGCACCATGCTCTACTACAACACGCTGCAGCATGGGATTCACGATCTGCCGCAGGGTGATGCCGCCTTGCGTGCGGAGCTGGAAGCCGAGGCAGCCCGCTTCGGCTGGCCGCATCTGCATGCCAGATTGGCCGCACTCGACCCGGAAACCGCGGCGCGGCTCAAACCCACCGATTCGCAACGCATCGAACGCGCGATCGAAATCTGCCTGCTGGCCGGCCGGCCGATGTCGGCGATTCTGGCCGAACCCGGTTGTGCCCCGCTCCCTTACCGGCTGCTGAAAATCGCACTGGAACCGTCCGAGCGAGCCGTACTGCACGAGCGCATCGCGCAACGTTTTGACCTGATGCTCGCAAGGGGACTCGAAGACGAAGTGCAAGTCCTGCGTGCGAAATACAGTCTTTCACTGGATTTGCCGTCGATGCGCTGCGTCGGCTACCGGCAAATGTGGGAATACCTGGACGGCAACTGTGATCGTGAAGAAATGCGCTACCGCGGCATCGTCGCGACACGCCAGCTGTGCAAGCGCCAGCTGACCTGGCTGCGCGGCATGGATGATGTCGAGCGCATTGATTGTCTGGCCGACGACGTACCGCAGCAGATTGCGGCACGCATCCGCGCTTTAAGCTGATGCATACCGCATACGCCACGGTGTATTTAATGCAAAGTCAATATATAAAATAGTTCCAGCAGCATACCCTGAAACTAGCTACTCGCTGCATAATCTGCCGCCAGCTCCAGCAGTAGCGGGAAAAACCCGCTCATCACCATACACATGCCTAGTGCCCTCTTGTTTCGCGTAGCAGCAGTGTAGTCGGAAACCGGCCATCATAAAAAACAAACAAATTCAAAGTATCAATAGCTATTAGCAATCAAAACACCGGATGCGGCTAGGGGCTGGCGGCAACGCGCTGCGGCATGAAGGTCGGGTCGTGCAACAGATTGCTCACGCCGTTGATAAAAAACTGCACCCCGATGCAGATCAGGAAAAAGCCCATGATGCGCACCACGGCATTGATGCCGTTTTCGCCCAGCACACGATAGAGTGGCGCGGCGGCCCGCAGCGTCAGCCAGGCAACCCAAGCTGTCAGTGCAATCCCGGCGACCACGCTGGCGTAACCCAGTAAGAGCGGCATCTCGTTCTGCGCATGCAGGCCGGAGGACATCGAGATCACGACCGCAATCGAGCCGGGGCCGGACAGAAAGGGCATCGCCAGCGGCGTGAAGGAAATATCGTCCTTGTTATGCGCTTCCTCCTCGGCGGCATTGGTCAGCCCGGCGGGGCGCTCGACCGGAAACAGCATGCGAAAACCGATGAAGCTGACGATCATTCCGCCGGCAATGCGCAGGCCGGGAATCGAAATGCTGAAGAAATCCATGATCAGCGCCCCGGCCAGAAGGAAAGTGGTGAGGATGCCGGCCATGTAATAGCACGCTCGCCGGACTTGGCGGGCACGCTCGGCCTCACTCAGGTGCGCAGTCAGCCCGGGCAATACGCCGACCGAGATCAGCGGATTGCAGATGGGCAGCAGCGCCATCAGGGTGCCGAAAATGGTGGTGAAAATGGCAAACAGCATGGTGAATCCACAACGGGGAACAAGACCGGCTATTGTGCGCTGCACGCCTCGCCGATTCCAGACAAAAAAAGACCACCGCACGGGTGGCCTGAATCGGATCAATCAGAGGAGAGATGCAAAGAAGCGTATTGCCTGTCTTGCAGCTGAGATCATTATCCATGAGCACCGATCTGGAGGCGTGGCAGAAAGTCACACACTCGCTGCGCAAAATTACCCGAATGTCCTGAGAACTTCGGTGAGACCGGGCAAAAAAAAAAGACCACCGCTCGGGTGGTCTGCAATGACAATCTAGGAGAGAAGCAAGTTCAGCGCGTGTCCGGTGCTGACCTTGCAATGAAGTGCATTATCCGTGGAGGCCTAGCAGGTGGCGCCGCACAAAATCACAGCATTTGGTGGGAAAATTACCTGTCACCCCAGCGGCTGCTGCACCCAGTCCGCCAGCCGCTGCGCCAGCTCCCGCCGCCAGCTCAGTCGGGAAAAAGTGTGATCAGCCAGTGGCCAGATTTCGCGGCGGACAAGGGGCAAGGCCTGCGCCAAGGCTGCGCTGCTGCCGACCGGTACAGCAAGATCGCCCTCGCCATGCACAATCAGCACCGGCAGATCAAGCTCGCCCACCCCCGACAGTGGATCGTTTGCACGCAACTCCTCCAGCAGCGGCACACCAATCGGCATGCCCAGAAAATCACTGCTGCCATCCACCAGAGGCACCCCTTGCGCATGGGCCTGTGCGACCACATCCGCCAGATTCATTGCCGGGGCCAGCAAAACCAGCGACTGCAGCTGCCCCCCGCACGCCGTTGCGGCCTGCAGCGCGACACGACCACCCATGCTGAAACCCAGCAGATGCCATTCCAGTTGCGGATAACGCGGCGTCAATTCGCTTAGCAGAAACCGCGTCACCCCGGCCTGCTGGGCAAGCGTGATATCGGCAAAATTGCCGCCACTCTCCCCGCAACCCGGAAAGTCGAACCGGAACGTCGCAATTCCACGGCCTTCGAGCTGGCGCGCAAGTTCGGCAAAGAAGTACGTGTACTCGATGCGGTTACCGGTAAAACCATGCAGCAGCAACAGCCCTTTCCGGGCGCCAGGCGGCAGCTGCACACTGCCGGCAAGGGCAATACCATTCCACTCCAGCTCCAGGAAGTTCATGACGCTCTCCACTCGGTGAATGCACATACTACATCGCCACCAGCCCCCTTTGTTTATCCCGGGCTGCGCATCCGGCGGCCGCAGCAGCTACGGAAACTCCCGATGCCGGGCGCAAGCAAACCTACGTACAGTGCGGGTTTACCATGCGTTTCAGGATATTGCCGTGAATGCCGTTCTGCTGGCCGTTGCACTGATGCTCGGCCTCTCGCTCATGCGGGTCAATGTAGTCATCAGCCTGATTGTCAGCGCCGTTGTCGGCGGACTGGCCGGCGGGCTCTCCATCAGCGACACGCTGGGCGCCTTCCAGAACGGACTGGGAGGCGGTGCCGGCGTAGCGCTCTCCTATGCGCTGCTGGGGGCTTTTGCCATGGCGCTGGCCGAATCCGGACTGCCGCATGCACTGGCAGACCGGCTGGCCTTGCTGGTGAAACAGCAAGGTACCGGCGCCCGCGTCAAATGGGGCATCCTGCTGGCGGTGCTGGCAATGGCGATTGCCTCGCAGAATCTGCTGCCGATCCACATTGCCTTTATCCCGCTGATGCTGCCGCCTCTCCTGTATACGCTGACGCTGTTCAAGGTCGACCGTCGCATGGTGGCGTGCATCCTGACCTTCGGCCTGATCACCCCCTACATGTGGCTGCCAGTGGGATTTGGGGAAATCTTCCTGAAGCAGATCCTGCTGGGCAATATCGAAAAGGCAGGTCTGCCCGTGGCCGGCGTCGACGTGATGCATGCCATGCACATACCCGCGCTTGGCATGCTGGTTGGCCTGCTGCTGGCCGTGTTCGTCGCCTATCGCAAGCCGCGTAACTACAGTCTGGAAAAGCTGGCGGAAGTCGAACAGGAAAGCCGCCGCTATACGCCGCGATCACTGTGGGTCGCTGGCGCCGCCGTCATGGCCACCTTTGCGGTACAGCTGTGGCTGGATTCGATGTTGCTGGGCGCGCTGACCGGCTTTATCGTCTGTGTTGCCGGCGGCGCCGTACCGCTGCGCAACGCCGACAGCACCTTTACCGTCGGCATGAAGCTGATGGCCACCATCGGTCTGATCATGATCGCGGCTTCGGGTTTTGCCGAAGTGATGAAGGCCACGGGTGACGTGGCCCGGCTGGTTAGCCACTCGGTTGCCATGGTCGGCGGCAGCAAAGCCCTTGGCGCGCTGCTGATGCTGCTGGTGGGGCTGATCGTGACTCTGGGTATCGGCTCGTCGTTTTCCACCGTACCCATCATTGCCACACTGTTTGTACCGCTAGCGATGCAGCTGGGCTTCTCGCCGGTTGCGATTGTCTGTCTCGTGGGGGTCGCCGGTGCGCTGGGAGACGCCGGCTCACCGGCGTCGGATTCGACATTGGGACCGACCGCCGGCCTGAACGTCGATGGCCAGCACGATCACATGTGGGATACCGTCGTACCGACATTCATCTTCTACAACCTGCCACTGCTGGTATTCGGCTGGATTGCTGCAATGGTTCTTTGAAAGGGTATGGAAGCCTGTATTAATGCTATAGAAGCGTTCATGGTAATACCTAGTGACGTATAAAAGGCGGGCCAATCGGCCCGCCTTTTTCATTCACGAAACAATACAGTTATTGACATTCAAAGTCAGTTTTTGCATAAACTAGGGAAATCCCTGATGCGAGACAACCATGCGCCCGACTCCGCCCCTGCTGCTGCTGGCAGCCCTGCTCAGCGGCTCCGCTTATGCCATCTACGCAGAACATTCGCCTGCGGTCAGAGCACCAGATACAGGCACAATCACCGCCGACTGGCGTGCCCCTGCGCCCGTGTGCTGGCAAGACCAGAGCCCGCAGAGCTGCCTGCAGGCCAGCGAGAAATATCTGCGCACGCAGCAGGAGCATCGGGCCAGTCTGAAGCTCGCAGAGCAATAAGCACCAGGCAAACCCACCCATGAAAAAACGGGAGGCCAAGGCCTCCCGTTTCACTGTCAGACTTGCTGACTTACTTCAGGGTCACGCCCCAGTTTGCTTCGACACACTTGGTGTACTGGCCGTCGATGAGGGCATTGTACGGGGTCTGGTAGCTGACCAGCTGGCACTTGTTGTCACCGCCGACCTTCCAGTCCTTTTCCCAGTAGATGTTGAACGCTGCCGACGAACCACCGTCGAAGCGGCCCATGCCGGCGCACTTCATCGATTCCTTCTTGATATCCCAGCCCAGTTCGCGGGAGAACTCGGTGTAGTAGTCAAGACGGTTCTGCGCGGCGGCCTTGGTCGGGCTGTCCTGGCACTCGGCGTTGATGATCTGGATGGTGGTCGGGAAGTCGTTACCCAGTTGGCGTGCCTTGTCGAAGTCGTTCGGCACCCAGGTACCATCGATCACGTGCAGCATCGAGGGCTTCGGCGGTTGCGGGTAGATGAAGAAGAACACGGCAGATGCCAGGTTCAGCCAGGTATCCGCTACCAGCTCCGGCTCGTTCAGCAGCTTGAACTGGTCGCCGTCAAACATGGCCTGCGAGAACGGACCATAGTTGTAGTTGTAGGAGAGCTGCTTGGCGCCACGGCCGAAGTAGCCCTTGAACTTGCCGTCCGGCAGCTTGCCGCAGGTCCAGGTCTTGTTGAATACCGGGTCGTTGCACTCGGCGTTGTAGCCGGACATGCCCTCAGTCCAGCCCATTTCACGCACGTGCACCAATGCCTGGCGCCATTCCGGAATGCCGAACTCGACGATGCTGTGACCACCGGTTTCCTGCGCGAAGTGCGCAAACATGCCGGCGAGCGAACGGCGGCAGATTTCGTCGCTGTTGCGGCCATCGGTGTAGGTGTCGCAGAAGCCCGGGAACTTGGCCACGGCCTGCAGGAAGCCCTGATAGGTATAGGCCTTGTTGCGCACCTGGAAGAAGTAGTCGAACTTCTGCTGCGAAACCAGCGCTTCGACGCGCTTCACGTTCTCCGGATTGGTCGCCTTGCCCGGCGCAACCGCTTCGACCACGCTATTGGGCAGGGTGCGCACCGATGCCTTCACCTTGCGGAAGATATCGGAGTTGGTCAGCGTTGCTGCATAAGCTTCGGCTTCGGCCTTGGTCGGCACGCCGCCCGGAGCCGGTGTCGGAGTCACGGTACCGCCACCACCGGTGGAGCCGCCAGAGCAAGCCCCGCTGCTCACCCATACACCGCCTTGCGACGGATCGTTGCCTTGTGTCCACCACTTGGCGCTGTAGTTGTAGCCCAGGTAAGAAACCTTGGCGCCGCCCTGATAGGCGGTCGCCGCACTCCAGCCGGCTTCACACGGCCCAGTCACCACCGGAGGCTGTGTCGGGGTAACAGTCGGAGTGGCTGTCGGAACCGGAGTTGCGGTCGGTGTCGGAGTGGCCGTTGGCGTCGGGGTAGCGGTCGGAGTCGGCGTGGCACTCGGCTTCGGGGTCGGCGTTGCAGTCGGAGTCGGAGTCGGAGTCGCGGAGGGCTTCGGGGTCGGCGTAGCGGTCGGAGCCGGGGTGGGGGTGGCCGTCGGGGTCGGGGTGGCCGTACCGGCTACTTCACCCCACGCGCCCCATTGCTGGGATCCCGGAATCTCACCCTGGGTCCACCACTTGGCTTTCCAGGTCTTGCCCTGATAAGTCACCGTCTGGCCGGCGGTATACACGGCCTTGGAATCCCATTCGGCCGACAGCACCGAAACACTCAGGAAAAGTCCGGCAATCAGCGCGGACAATTGGTATCGCTTCATCTTTTCACACTCCATCTCCGGATTCATCTGCGCCGCGGGCATATGCCCTGCTCCGCAGGCTTCCGGAACCTGCAGACGGCTGTTCTTGGAGTGTGTGAGGGTAGGACCAGTCCCTGTGCGTCCGGTTTGTACCGGCCTTGTTTGCGCTGTGTTTTGAATTAGCAGAGCGCCCAGCCATCACACTGGCGCGTATGGTATCAACTTGTAGTCCCCCGTCAATAGTTACTTACAGCAAGCGCTGCCAATCCGGCGACAATCGGTATTCCAGCCAATCCGGAACCAGACCAGCTACCACTCGACCCCTGTATAAACAGGCACTGATAAACCATGCATTAGAAAATGCTTTTATTGTTTTTTTTCAACACACTAACTATCAAGTGCAACGCCCATGCCGCGACGAGGCACGACAGCCAAAAAATGCGGCACTGCAAAAACCACTTCGCTTACAACACGTCCGAAAAGATCGTTGACAGCCCCGCCCAAACATGAAAAATTCCGCCTTGCCTACACGTTCGAAAAGAGGCTCAGGATCAGCCCTAGTCCAGCATGATTCCGAAGAAATGCAGCGCCCGAGCGCACAACAAGCAACTCGGGCCAGCAGCACACTACATGCTACCGACTGGCGGGCATCGCCCGCCCGACTGACCCCGCAAGGGAAAACAACGAAACGGAAGATGAGGAAGTTCAACATGAAAATGTTCCGATTGGCCGCACTGCCGGCGGCCCTGGCATTTGTCTGCGTAAGCGCCTTTGCTGCCGAATGGCAGTCCGGTACCGCCTACACTGCAGGCGCCCAGGTGAGCTACCAGGGACAAACCTGGGAAGCCAAGTGGTGGACCCAGGGCGAAATCCCGGGCTCGCAGCAATACGGCGCCTGGAAGCTGGTTGGTGCAATCAGCCCCACCGCCACCCCGAGCGCAACCCCGACTCCGGCTCCGAGCGCCTGCTACCAAAACTGGAGCACGGACACGGCCTACAATGCCGCCACCCGCGTTACCTTCGGTGGCCGCAACTACGAAGCCAAGTGGTGGACCAAGGGTGATGACCCGAGCAAGTCCGGCGAATGGGGTGTCTGGAAAGATCTCGGCGCCTGCGGCAACGTAACGCCGACCGCCACCCCGACACCGACTGCCACCCCGACACCGACTGCCACCCCGACGCCGACCGCTACCCCGACGCCGACCGCTACCCCGACGCCGACGCCGACCGCTACCCCGACGCCGACCGCTACCCCGACGCCGACGGCAACCCCGACTCCGGTTGTTACTCCGACTCCTGGCGGCACCAGCACCCGCCAGGTTGGCTCCTACTTCACCCAGTGGGGTGTGTACGGCCGTAACTATCAGGTCAAGGACATCGACACCAGCGGCGCCGCTGCCAAGCTGACTTTCATCAACTACGCCTTCGGCAACATCTACCAGAAGAACGGCGGCTACGAGTGCGGCATGGTGAACAAGCTCGAGCCGGGCGCCACCAACCCGAACGATCCGCAAGCCGGCACCGGCGGCGACAGCTGGGCCGACTACCAGCGCGGCGTATCTGCCGCCCAATCCGTGGACGGCGTCGCCGATCTGTGGGGCTGGGAGAAGTGGGATGATCCGCGCAATGGCAAGGAAGGCCCGCTGAAGGGCAGCTTCAACCAGCTGAAAAAGCTGAAAGCCAAGTACCCGGATCTGAAGGTCTACATCTCGCTGGGCGGCTGGACCTGGTCCAAGTGGTTCTCCAAGGCCGCAGCAACCGATGCACTGCGCAAGCAACTGGTGGCTTCGTGTATCGACGTCTACATCAAGGGCAACCTGCCGTTTGACAATGGCTCGAACGCTGGCGGCCCGGGCTCTGCAGCCGGGGTATTCGACGGTATCGATATCGACTGGGAATTCCCGGGTGTAGTCGGTCAGCCGTACAACACCGTTTCGCCGGACGACAAGAAGAACTTCACGCTGCTGCTGAAGGAATTCCGCGACCAGCTTAACGCCATCGGCGCCAGCAACAACAAGCACTACGGCCTGACCGTTGCCATCGGCGCGGGCAAGGACAAGATCGAGATGACTGAAACCAGCGAGTACCACAAGCACCTCGACTGGATCAACGTCATGAACTACGACTACAACGGCGCTTGGGCAGCCACCGGCCCGACCGACTTCCAGTCGCACCTGTATGCTGATCCGAACAGCCCGCAGTATCTCGATCCCAAGACCGGCGGTCGCAGCGTGGTTTCCTGGTACAACACCAACGACGCCATCCAGCTGCTGCTCAAGGGCGGCGTTCCGGCCAACAAGCTGGTAGTCGGCATTCCGAAGTACGGTCGCGGCTGGACCGGCGTTGCAGCCGGCCCGAACGGCGACGGCCTGTACCAGAAGGCCGCAGCCGGTGCCAAGGGTACCTACGAAACCGGTATCGAGGACTACAAGGTGCTGAAGAATGCGCCGGGCAAGCTGTACTACCACCCGGTAACCAAACAGTCCTACAAGTTCGATGGCAACAACTGGTGGAGCTACGACACCCCGGCCGACATCGCGCTCAAGGCACAATATGTGCGCGACAACCAGCTGGGTGGTCTGTTCAGCTGGTCGCTTGACGGTGACACGGCCGATGCCGAGCTGACCAAGGAAATGGCCAAGGTCAAGTAATCTGCTCCGCAGACGGCTTGAAGCAGAAACCCTCCCGGCAACGGGAGGGTTTTTTCATACCCTAATCTGGGGTATATCCACACAGAATGCGAATTTTCTGGACTTCATGGCAATACAGATGCATGTATTACCCTGGCCGCCCGGCGACCGGCAGCAAATATCGCTTATGTTCAGCCTGCTTGCAGGCCACACACAGCAAAACAGCGCCCGCAGGCGCTGTTGGGGGGGGGGGGAAATCAGGTCAGGAAATCAGCCACCATCCCTGCTCGCGGCAGACTGGTGATAGCCCTGCACGAAATACAGCGGGCGCTGCTTGGTCTCGCCGAAAATGCGGCCGAGATATTCACCCAGCACACCGATAAAGAACAACTGTACCCCGCCCAAGAACAGCACGGTCACCAGCAGCGTCGGATAACCGCGTACCGCCTCACCCCAGATCAGCGTCTTGCCAATGATCCACAGGCCATTGCCGAAGGCCAGCACCGCCGTCAGCAGTCCGAGGTAAGTAGCGATTTTCAAGGGCGCGATGGTGAACGAGGTGATGCCTTCCAGCGCAAAATTCCACAGTTTCCAGTAGTTGAATTTGGTTTCGCCAGCTGCGCGCGGGTCACGCCGGTATTCGATCGCCTTGGACGGGAAACCGACCCAGGCAAACAGGCCCTTCATGAAGCGGTGCTGCTCGCGCAGTTGCAGCAGGGCATCTACCGAGCGGCGACTCATCAGGCGATAGTCGCCAGTATCACGCGGGATTTTCACCTTGCCGGACACCTTGTCCATCACCTTGTAGAAGGCACTGGCGGTCACCTTCTTCAGCCAGGTTTCGCCATCACGATGCGTGCGCTTGGCGTAAACAACGTCGTAACCGTTCTTCCATTCGCGGATGAAATCATGGATCAGCTCGGGCGGATCCTGCAGATCAGCATCGATCACGATAACCGCATCGCCATTGGCATGATCAAAGCCGGCAGTCATTGCGATTTCCTTGCCGAAATTGCGCGAGAGGTTCACGCAGGCCACGCGTACATCGCGCCGGCAGAGATCATCGATAATCGTCTGGGTGCGATCACGACTGCCGTCATTCACGAAAATCATTTCGCAGCGGTAATCCGGCAATTCATCAAACAGCGCGCTCATGCGGGAATGAAAAACCTCGAGCACGGCCTCTTCGTTGTAGGCGGGGACGACCACGGAAAGCAGCGGTTTCATCATTTCAACTCCATCCACGGCCGTCGGGCGGCCTCGTTATTGTTGTGTTGCCGGGTGGCGAAACGCCCAGAGCTTGCTGCCGGCAAAATTCCACAGCAGACACAGGCCGGTGACCAGCAACTGTGCCAACCAGTGATGCCAGCCCCAGTACCCGGCAAACAGCGCCATCAGCCCGGTATTGATCACCCAGCCTGAGCCGGCAATCACGTAGAACTTGCTCGCGGCCTCCAGGTGGCTCTTGCTGCTGGCAAAGGTGAAATAGTAATTCAGCAGGTAGTTCACCACCGAGCCCAGCAGGTAACCCAGTGCCGAGGACCACGTTGCCGAAGCCCCCAGCAGGTCCGCCCCGACAAACAACACGCCATACTGTGCCAGGGTACCCGCCACCCCTACCAGCGCAAAACGCAGGAATTGTCTGAATCCTGGCGGCATACGTCGCCAGAGCCCCTGCATGCTCACTTGCGACGCACCCACAGACCCACCTTGTTTTCCGGATTCTGCTGGAATTCGATCCAAGCATACTTGCCGCCAATCGCCTGATTCACCAGCGCCCAAGCTCCCGGCGTCGCAGTGTGGTCACGGTAGTTCCAAACGATGTATTCAACCTTGTTGGCGATCAGCCAGTCAGCCGAATCCGCCAGGGTGCCGGCATAGAACTGGCGGATCTGCTCCTTCAGCGCCCAGGCCTGTCCGACGCTGCCATGCCAGGTCATCAGGTGCGAGGGCCAGCCCAGCAGACTGGGCTTCACCGCAAAGACGGCGTAGATGCCCGAATCGGTGTAGGCGTCGCCATACCAGTTTTCCAGCACGATGCCGTAGGGGGCCTTTTCCAGATACCGGAACATGTCGCGCACGGTGGCATCACGGGTGTAAACGCTATGCGCCTCCATCTTCCCGGCGGCATCCTTGTTGGTGTAAATCACATAACGCGCGACATCCCAGGCGTAGAGATTGATCAGTAGCAGCGCGGCGACCGCCACCGCCTGCACCCAGCGCCTGGCGCTCATCAGCAGCGTGACACTCAATGCCACTGCGGCACCACTCCAGATCCAGCCCCACCACTTCATCGTGGTATTGGTACGCTCGAAGCGCCCGCCAGTGGGATCATCGACATAGATCAGCTCGGAAATCAGCAACAGTCCCAGGAAAACCACGGCGAACAGCAGCCCCATGCGGCGGGTTTCCTTTTGCCACAGTGCCAACGCACCAAACAGCAAAATCGGCCAGTGCTGCGCCATGAACTGCATGAATGGTGTGTGATCCTGCGCAGTGACCAGCTTGATCGGCGTGGAGAGCGACTTGGCAGCAAAGCCGGCCAGGAAGGGATACAGCAGCAAGAAGCCGAGCAGGCCACCGGCAATCAGGGCGCGCCAGCAAGGTGGCTGGCGGTTCAGATAGCGCCAGGCAATCCAGCCCAGCACCAGCGCGCCTTGCAGGGGGAAGGTCCAGGTATTGGTCGCGATCATCACCGGAACGGTCATCGCCAACAAGGCGGTTGGCAGGAAGGTCGATTCCGCCACCTGTTCCGGCGCCGACTCGGTCGCGGGCCGTGCTGCACGGGCCGTCTCGATCACGCCAATTGCAGCGATGGCCAGCAGCAGCAGGAAGAAACCACCCAGCGGCGGGTGATAATCACCCACGTAGTACTGGTAGCCAAAATCTTCGGAGGGCAGCTCGCGTGGCTCCCAGCCATTGACCGCCTTGTTGGGGAACCAGCTGTGGCCAAATTGTGTATTCAGGCGCTGATCAAACAGGCCGATAAAGCGCTGACTCGCCCACATGCCATCATTGGCGATGTAGACCATATCCTGCTCGCTGGCATTGGCCGGGGCCTGATGCGACAGATGCACAAAAGGCGTGGCGCCGGTGCCACCCAGCGTGAACGTGATGACCACCAGCCAGCGCTTCCAGCTCTCGGCCAGAAAACGGGCCGCAAAATCCCACGCCAGCGTAATCGGCAGGGCCATCAGCAGCGCAAAGGCGATGTTGTAGGTCAGCCCTGGGCCCATTCCGAAAATCCGCCCCATCAATGCGGCCGCATAGTGCTGGAAGGCGTAATAGAAATCGAACTTGTTCGGCGGGAACCAGTGATCCAGCGGCGGCAACTGCGCCCCGGGCAGGTAGTTGCCAATGAAGAACAGATCGGTCACCCGTTCGGAGGTCGGGTAGATGATCGGAAACATCCACTTCCAGGCAATTCCGTAGGCAAAAGCCAGCACAAACACCAGTTCGGCACGCAGGAAGCCACCTTGCAACAGACGCTGCCGTTCGGCATACAGCAGAAAGACCGACACGGCCGTGGTCATGGGCCAGAGCCACGTCAGCTTGCCCAATCCAAGAAAATGCTCAAGGAAGAACATGCCCAGGCAGAACAGCAGGACGCCCGCCGAGCGAGCCAGCGCGTACGAGCCGATCCAGCGGCTAACCAGCGCGGTAAGCCCCGCAAGATTGACCACCAGCAGCAGCAGGGTAAACAGGAAATAGATCAGATTCATGAGTGTTCTCGTTGCGTGTCTTAGCGGGCGCTGCGGCGCTCCCAGATACCGGCTTCCTGCGCACCATTCTGATAGAACGGCCGCCAGTGATAATCCCTACCAATGGTCACATGCAGTTGCTGGCGTACCCCCGGCGCACGGCTTTCATCGCCCCAGGTCCAGACGATGTACTGCACCCTGTTCTGATTCAACCATCCCAGCGGATCAGCCAGCTGCCCCCGATAGAAGGCGCGAATATCATTGGCAAGCTGCGGAATCTGCGCCGGCTGGCCACGCCATTGGCCAACGTGATCCGGCCAGCCCAGCACCACGCCCTTGCCGGCATTCAGCGCAATTGCCGACGAGGGCGAATAGGCACCCTGCTCGACTGCCTCCAGCACAATACCATCCGGCGAGTTGCGCAGATGGGTAATGATGGCGCGCGCGGTATCGTCCTGCTTTAGCCACCCATTGCCGGCAAGCTGCCCCTTGTTGGGTTTGTCGGTATGCAGCCAGTAGGATGCAATCGCCACGGCATAAACCAGCAATGCGGCACACAGCACGATACCCAGCGCACGCACCAGCAGATTGCGACATCCCAGCACAACGCTCCCCAGCCCAACCAGTGCAGCCGGCCACAACCATGACCACCATTTCAGCGTCGTATTGAAGCGCTCGTACTTGCCTCCCAGCGGGTCATCAACCACAACCAGCTCGCTCATGGCCAGCAGCAGCAGCAAGGAAATGGCCAGCCAGCCAGCCCAGGGCTTCGTGCGGCCCAGCAGCATCCCCAGCAGGGCCAGCAGCAAGAAGGGCCAGTGGAGCGCCAGGAAATACGGCAGAGGCGAATGATCGCGCATGCTCACCCAGGCCAGCGGCGTGGCCAGCGAAGCCGGTGCGAAATGACTCAGAAATGGGTAAATCAGCGCCAGAGCCAGCAACAAGCCACCGAGGAATGGGCGCCAGATCCGGGCAAGATCACTCCGCCTAAAGAACAGCCATGCAGCCAGTAGCAACGCCTGCAGCGGGAACACCCATGCATTGGTCACCAGAACCAGTGCAGGACTGGCTCCCAGCAAGATACACACCAATGTATTTTGCCGCAGGCCAGAATTAACTACTGCTTCAGCCTCATACTCCTCGTGCTGGCTCGCATTGACCCGATAGGCCAGCGTCAGTGCCAACGCCCACAGAAGCAACACCAGTCCACCCAGCGGGGGATGATAGTCGCCGAGATAGCTCAGATAGGCTACGGTTTCCAGCGGCAACTCACGGTTTTCGCGGAACATGGGATTCGCGGGATCTCCCGCCACCGCACGCCCCAGCGAGGTATTGACCCGCTCGTCGAACATACCGGCAAAGCGGGTGCTTTCCCAGAGCCGATCCTGGGCAGCAGCCTGCGCCTTGCCACGTTCATAGCCGCGCAGCGCTTCGGCGTCCAGTCCGGCCGGTATTGGCTGCTCAACTGGTTTGATCATGAAAGGCATCAGCGGAGAGAGACCGTTCCCCCCCAACAGCAACGTGGCCACCAGCAGCACCCGCAAGCCGCGCGCGGCTATAAAGCGGGAGGCAATTTCCCAGGCCAGACTACCCAGCAAGCCGATCAGCAAGGCCCAGCCCAGATTCATGGCCATGCCCGCGTCCAGATTGAAGATTCGCGCCAGCAACGCGGCACCGTAATGCTGGAAGGCATAGTAGAAATCGAATACCCCGCCCACCAGCCAGCGATCCGTTGGCGGCAGGGTGGTGCCTGGCATGTAGTTACTGATGAAATAGAGATCGGTCAGATGCTCTGAGCCGGCATCGATATTGGGAAAGGCAAAGCGCCAGGCCAAACCATAAAGAAAGCACAGTACAAAGACCGCTTCACCAGCCCAGAACTCACGATGCGTTCGCCAGTCCCGCCGCCCAGCCAGCACCATCCCGGACAGAACGGTCGCCAGGGGCCACAGCCACGCCAGTGCCCCCAACCCATGAAAATGCTCCAGCGCAAAGAAGCACACGGTCAGCAGCAATATGCCCGCCGTACGAGCGGCAGCACTGGCGGGCAGCATGCGCCACATTAACGCTGTCAGGCCAGACAGATTAAAGAGGATCAGCCCCACCGTAAGGAGCAGATAGATCAGATGCACGCTTACAACCTCCCCCATCCTGCCGCCCCCGGGCGGAGAGGCCGCACCGGTTTCTTGCCAGCGATGTCTTGTTGCAGATTTTCTGTAGTAATTCGGGGCATTCTACGAAACACGACAGCCCACGGGCAAGGCTTGCTTACATTCGCTCCGTTGTAAACCACAATTACCGGCCATCCCAATGGCGCGATACATAGCCGGAACAAAACAATCACGTGCAACCACAGCATGCGACTGCAACGGATACGCCACAGAAGCCATGCATGACAAGGGCTTGACCGAATCAACCCGCCTCTCATCTTCTGCGCCAGCGTGGTGCAGGCACAGGCTCCTGCATAGCCAGCGCCCGGATATAGCCGTGAATAACACAGCACCAAAAAGTGCTGCAATGCACCAATACCGAATGAATTAGTAATTGCTAATTTTCCAATTTATGTAGTCTTTTTTTTTTGCATACATTTTTATTGACAGCCTCGAAACAATCTGTAAAAAATACGCCCACGCCACACGACAAGGCTCTGGAATGATTGCCAAGGCAAACAACCAGATCCTTATCCGGTGATTGCATTTCGCTTACATATTTATAAAGAGCCACCCAAACGGTTGAGCCATACGTCCAATATTGACGGCCAGACAAAACCGGCCGCAATTAAAAGCGAGACGCGAATAACCAGGCCCAGTAACTGCCAAGCTGATCTGACAGCAAAGCAGACAAGTCGGGGATCAACAATAGATACCCCGGATAAAAACAGGAAGATGAGGAAGCTCTAAATGAAGATGTTCCGTCTGGCCGCTCTGCCGGCCGCTCTGGCGTTCGTTTGCGTGACTGCTTTCGCTGCCGAATGGCAAGAAGGCAACACCTACTCTGCAGGCACTCAGGTCACCTACCAAGGCAAGACCTATCAGGCTCTGGTTACTCACACCGCGTATGCGGGCACCGGCTGGAATCCGGCCGCCAGCCCCACTCTGTGGAAGGAAGTAAGTGGTTCCGTTACCGCCACTCCGGCTCCGACTGCTACTCCGGCTCCGACTGCTACTCCGGCTCCGACTGCTACTCCGGCTCCGACTGCTACTCCGGCTCCGACTGCCACTCCGACTCCGGCCGCAGGTTGCTACCAGGCCTGGAACGCCAGCACCGCTTATGCCGGTGGCGCACAAGTCACCTTCAACGGCCGCAACTATCAGGCCAAGTGGTGGACTCAGGGCGATGACCCGACGAAGTCCGGCGAATGGGGTGTCTGGAAGGATCTGGGCGCATGCGGTGCCACTCCGACTCCGGCTCCGACCGCTACTCCGGCTCCGACTGCTACTCCGGCTCCGACTGCTACTCCGGCTCCGACTGCTACTCCGGCTCCGACTGCTACTCCGGCTCCGACTGCTACTCCGGCTCCGACTGCTACTCCGGCTCCGACTGCCACCCCGCTTCCGACTAACGTTCCCGGCGGCGAAGTTCCGGCCCCGACCAGCATGCAGGTTGGCTCCTACTTCACCCAGTGGGGCGTTTACGGTCGTGACTACCAAGTAGCCGACATCATCAGCAATGGCTCCGCCAACGACCTGACTTTCATCAACTACGCATTCGGCAACATCTACGAAAAGAATGGCGGCTATGAGTGCGGCATCGTCAACAAGCTGGAACCGGGCGCAACCAACCCGGATGCTGCCGGCGCTGGCACCGGTGGTGACGCTTGGGCAGACTTCGGCCTGACCGCCAAGCGCCGCGTCGACCCGTCCGACACCATCAAGTGGGATGACAAGCTGGCTGGTAACTTCCGTGAATTCCAGGCCTACAAGAAGAAATATCCGAACACCAAGCTGTTCATCTCGCTGGGTGGCTGGACCTGGTCCAAGTGGTTCTCCAAGGCCGCCGCAACTGACGCCCTGCGCAAACAGCTGGTTTCCTCGTGTATCGATATCTATATCAAGGGTAACCTGCCGTCCGTCGATGGCCGTGGTGGTGCCGGCGCAGCGCCGAACATCTTTGACGGTATCGATATCGACTGGGAATTCCCGGGCGTGATTGGCCAGCCGTACAACACTGTTTCTCCGGCTGACAAGCAAAACTTCACCCTGCTGCTCGCAGAATTCCGCAAGCAACTGGATGCACTGAGCGCAGCCAACAACAAGCAGTACTACCTGACCGTGGCGATCGGTGTCGGCAAGGACAAGATCGACATGACCGAGCCGGCTGCGTACAGCAAGTACCTGAACTGGATCAACATGATGTCGTACGACTTCAACGGTGCCTGGGCAGCTCAAGGCCCGACCGACTTCCAGTCGCACCTGTATGCTGACCCGTCCAACCCGACTTACAAGTGCTCCGGCAAGCCGACAGACACCTGCTACGTCGACAAGAATGGCAACAACCGCAGCCTGGTTTCCTACTACAACGTCAACGATGCAGTTAACCAACTGCTTGACGCCGGTGTGAATCCGAAGAAACTGGTTGTTGGCATCCCGTTCTATGGCCGTGGCTGGACTGGTGTGACCAATGCCAACAATGGCCTGTACCAGACTGCAACTGGCGCTGCTCGTGGCACCTATGAGGCAGGCATCGAGGACTACAAGGTACTGAAGAATGCAGCGGGCACGGTTTACACCCACCCGACTACCAAGCAGTCCTGGAAGTTTGATGGCTCGACCTTCTGGTCCTATGACACTCCGGAAGTGATCCAGACCAAGATCGACTACACCAAGGCCAAGGGTCTGGGCGGCATGTTCAGCTGGTCGCTCGACGGCGATGACAGCACCGCCACCCTGATGAAGGCCATGGGCAAGGTCAAGCAGTAAGGGTCTGCATGTCACTGAAAACCCTCCCGTTCGCGGGAGGGTTTTTTTTAGCCTGAAGGTCTTCTCCGGGCCTTGCTGACAAACTAGCGACACTTTCCCGCCGCCAAACTCACGAACGGGCTGAAACCCGCGTCAAATCTGGCTTTTTTCGGAAAAATGCTTGCGTGGAAAGCTTACCGACGGTTAGCATGAACAATGGTTCTGGGCTGTTTTCCCACCCGGGCCACCGTCAAAACAGCGCGAGATGGTTATGACAATGAAGTCCCCCGGCAAACGCCCGCATCTGGGCTTTACCCTGCTTGAATTGCTGGTTGTTCTGCTGATTATTGCCTTGCTGGCAGGCTATGTTGGACCGAAGCTGTTCGGAGAAGTCGGCAAAGCGAAATCCAAGACTGCCAGGAGCCAGATGAAATCGATCGCAGGGGCACTTGACCAGTATCGACTGGATACCGGCCGCTACCCCAGCACCGAAGAAGGCTTGCAGGCATTGACACGCAAACCGGCAAATGCTGGGAACAAATGGGCTGGCCCCTATCTGATGAAGGATGCCCCCAACGATCCTTGGGATCGTCCATACGTATACAAATATCCTGGCGATAATGGCCAGGACTATTCGCTGATCACCTACGGCTTGGATGGCCGTGCCGGTGGAGAGGGCGAAGACGCCGATATTGATTACTGGCAATAATAAACTACAGTCTTCCGATGCGTTATCACGTCAAAGCCATTGCTAGTGGCAGCATGCAGGAGCTCGTTGTCGAAGCCGGCAACAAGCAGGATCTGCGTGAACAGTTGCGCCAGAAAGGCATGCAGCTGGTTTCTGCTCGCCCGGCCAAAACGCTACGACTGAGCTTCAGCAAGAAAGGCTTTCAGCTCTCACTGTTCACTCAGGAGCTGATTGCGCTGCTGGAGGCAGGCCTGACACTGATCGAAGCCGTAGAAACACTGAAAGACAAGGCAGCAGCCGATGAACATGGCGCAGTACTCAGCCGGCTGATCGAGAGCCTGTACGAGGGCCTTCCCCTTTCCAAAGTCATGGGCAAGATGCCGGAACATTTCCCCCCGCTATATATCGCCACCGTTGGCTCGGCGGAGAAAACCGGTCACCTTGCCGACGCTTTGAAGCGCTATCACCATTACGAAACACGTTTGCAGGGTGTTAAAAAGAAGATCATTTCCGCACTGGTCTACCCGCTCGTCATCATCACGATTGGCGGCGCCATCATGCTCTTCCTGCTTTTCTATGTGATTCCCAAATTCAGCCAGATCTATGCCTCGATGCGAAATCTGCCTTTTGCCGCGGAAGTGATGCTGTGGTGGGGCGAGCTGGTACATCAGCATGGCCTTTGGCTCTTTCTGGGTATCATTCTGAGCATCACCATGGCTGTAGTATTGCTGCGAACTCCGGCTATCCGCGAAAAAATCAAACAAGCATTCTGGCGCCTGCCCAAGGTGGCGCAGTATGAGCGACTATTTGCCCTGACCCGTTTTTACCGCACGGTGGGTTTGCTGCTCTCTGGTGGCCTGTCAATTGTTGCCGCAATGGAACTGGCGGCACAACTGCTACCCGGCTCGATGAAGCTGGCGCTTAATCAAGCGATTACTGACATTAAAACCGGGCAGTCCGTTTCAGCCACGCTGCCACGCTATGGACTCACCACACCGGTTTCCGAACGCTTGCTGCGTGTTGGCGAACAAAGTGGCGAACTTGCGACCATGAGCGAGCGTGCAGCGCAGTTCTGCGATGAGGAATTGGACCGCGCCATCGAAATGTTCACCCGTTTGTTCGAGCCACTGCTGATGCTGGTCATCGGGGTATTAATCGGCACGATCGTATTTCTGCTGTACATGCCGATTTTTGAGCTGGCAGGCAATATGCAATGAGCACACTTACTCTGGATTTTATCCTGGCATTGCGCCAGAACGCAGAAGGACGAGACCTTCCTCCGCTGATCAGCCAGCTGCTCGGGCTGGATGCCAAAGGCTATATCGCCGAGGTTTCTGCGCTGCTAGGCATGCCCGGTTTTCTCCGTGCAGAACTGGATTCGCTGAAAATCCGCTACGACCTGCTCAACTTCACCGATGCCGTTGCAAGACGCTGTGTGGTAGCCGAACTGCCCCAGGGTGGATTCCTGCTGATTGTCGCCGATCCTTTTGATCCGCTGATCCGTAACTGGGCCATGCAAAATCTGGGCGTACCATTCAGCATGGCCTTTGCATTCCAGGACGATTTGCAGGCCTATTTTGCCGAACTGGAAACATCGCATCGGGCAATGGCTCAGCTTGCCGTCGGAGAAAGCTCGGAAAGCAATACCGACGGCATTCCGGAAATCTCGCTGGCATCGTTGTCCAAAGACAGCAACCCGGTTGTAAAGCTGGTGAATTCGACGCTTTACGATGCACTGAAGTCCAAAGCCTCGGATATCCACCTGGAAAGCACGCCACAAGGACTGACGATCAAATACCGGATCGATGGTGTCATCCTAGGTGCTGGCGGTGCCAGTGGCATCGAAACCGCAGAACAGGTGATATCCCGGTTGAAGGTGCTTGCTGATCTGGACATTTCGGAGCATCGCGTCCCGCAGGATGGCCGCTTCAAAGTGCTACTGAATGGTCGTGAAGTGGACTTTCGTGTGTCGATCATGCCATCGATTCATGGCGAGGATGCGGTGCTGCGGATTCTGGACAAACAAAGCAGCAACAGTTCTTTCAAGTCGCTGCAACTCGATATCCTCGGGCATGAAGCATCCACCATGGAAGCCATCCGCTCGCTGGCTCGCGAACCCTATGGGTTGCTCCTGGTTACCGGTCCGACCGGCTCCGGCAAATCCACGACGCTTTATGCCACCCTATCCGAGATCAATACGGGTGATGAGAAAATCATCACAATCGAAGATCCAGTCGAATATCAGCTTCCCGGGATTCTGCAGATTCCGGTCAATGACAAGAAAGGCCTGAGTTTCGCCCGCGGATTGCGTTCGATTTTGCGCCATGACCCGGACAAGATCTTGGTCGGCGAAATCCGCGATGGCGAAACAGCGAACATTGCCGTTCAGGCGGCCCTGACGGGTCACTTGGTATTGACTTCCGTACACGCCAACAATGTATTTTCGGTACTTGACCGTTTCATGCACATGGGCGTCGAACCGAATTCATTTGTTGATGCACTGATCGGCGCCGTGGCCCAGCGCCTCATTCGCAAAGTCTGCCCGCATTGCGTTACCGATGATTACCCGACCAATGAACTACTGACACAATCAGGCCTTAGCCCGCAGGATGTCATCGGCTGGACATTCCGCAAGGGGGTCGGCTGCCCGCAATGCCGGGATACCGGTTACCTCGGCCGCAAGGCAATTGCCGAGGTCCTGCGCTTGAATGACGACTTGCGTGAGGCCATTGCCGGACGCGCACCGGTTGTACAGATCAAGCAGCTGGCCAAGGAATCCGGTTTCCAGTCAATCCGCCAGATCGCCCTGATGTCCGTTGCCCGTGGCGAGACCACCTTGCAGGAAGTAAACCGTGTCACATTTGTTGATTAGACACACCATCTGGCTCAATGGCCAGGAATGCTACATGGTCAGCTATCCTCTGGGACAGCGCACGCCATGTTGGCAGGGTGACCAGCTCATCGACCATGAAGGCGCCATGCTGCTGACCCAGCTGCAGGACCTGGTCAACTCGGCCCCTCGGGGAAAGTTTGGCCAGGACAACCTGACCTTTGTACTTGGCGCCCCCATGGTTCGACATACCCTGCTGCCGTGGCAGGACAGCCTGCATAGCCAAGATGACTGGAACAGCTACGCAGCCGCCCTGTTTGCGCAGCAATATGGTTCGGATATCAGCAACTGGCGCATCCAGAGCTCGGAGGCGGGTTACGGTCAGCCCCGACTGGCAGTTGCCATCGATGAAGTGCTTTACCAAACAGCGCTGGATGTGGCTCGCAATGGTGGCCTGCGCCTGCAAGGCGTCGAACCCCTGCTTGCCCACACGGTTAATCACTATTTCCGGCAAATTCGTGACCGGGACTTCGCTCTGCTTATTCTGGGCAAATTCTACGCACACGTTGCGTTTTGCCGTGATGATCAATGGCAATCGGTTTCCTGCCAGCCCTTTATTCATCCGCAGCATCACGACCCTGCCGCCCTGCAGGCCCTATTACGTGACACGGCCATTCTGTCCGGGCAAACCGTCCCCGATACGGTCTATCTCAGCTCGACCGAAACGGACGCGGCCATGGTCGACCAGCACTCGGATCAGATGATCTGGCTGGGCCACCCCTTGCCTGCGTTTGCTCGGCAACAGGTGACGCGATGAAGCCTCTTTACCTGGATTTTCATCGTTCACGTCAGGTTGTTCCCTGGCTGGGTCTGTTACTGATCGCCGCTGGAGTGGTGGCGCTGCTCAGCGTCATGACACAACTGGATGTTGTCGCCCAGCAACGCATCCAGCTGCAACAGGACGAAGACAATATTGCCCTGCAACTGCGACGCACTCAGACTCAGCAGCAGAATCAGCAGGCATCCTCCCCGCAGAATATGAAGCAGGTCGAATTGCGTACTGCACAGCTTTATTCTCCCAGGCCGTTACTGGATGATCTCGGCGCGCACTGGGCATCTGATGTGGCCTTCCTGCGCCTGGATCTGGACAGCACAGCCCGCAATGCCAAACTGGAACTCGAAGCCCGCGACCTGAATCAGCTGCTGCTGTTTATCGACCGGCTCGAGGCCACACCAGGCATCGACCTCGTGACACTGGCGCGTAGCGGCGCCAAACCGAATGATCCATTCCGGCCTGTGCAGGCATCGCTGGAAGTCAATTGGCGCAAAGCGTCTGAATTTGCGAACACTCACAACCCCTTTGCCAGCGCAGCATCGGCTGCATCCAAAGCATCGGCGGCATCCCTAGCCCTGCGGGCAACTCCGGCAGCGGGCAGCAAACCCGCTCAGGGCTCCAGCGCGCGAGGCGGCCGATGAACAAGTCACAACTGCAATGGTATCTGCGTCAGCTACCGCGTTATGGCGGTTTGCTGGCACTGGTCGGCCTCGGCCTGCTCGTGCTCTCCGGGATTCTGTATCTGCAGAAATTGCAGCCTGCCCAGCTCTCGCTGCAGACTCGCGAGCTGGATCTGGAGCGCCAGTTCAACCGGCTGCGCAGCATGCCAGTAGCAAGTGCTGCCGCACCAGCACTCGGAGAAATGCTGCTCAACCAGCCGGAAACCTACACGTTCTTCCTGCGACGACTCAATCACCTGAATGAACAATACCGGATTGTTCCCGTACAGATGGATTACAAGACCAGCCTGGAACAGGATGGTCACTTTGTGCGCTACAGCATCCAGTTCGGCGCCACGACCACCTACATGCAACTCGACCTCTGGGCTCGAACACTGGAAGCTATCCCCGGCGTACGCATCGAATCCATCAACCTGAGCCGCAGCCAGATTGGGGATGAACAGCTTACCGCACAGATTCAGCTCTCCTATCTGACGGAGGTGCGCTGATCATGATGTCAAAACCGCTGCTGGCCGCATTGCTCGTGACCGCCGGACTAACCATCTTTGCCTGGTGGCAGGATAAGGAAGAAGCAGCCCCGGAGCTCGATGCGCCTGCACGCCCGGCCCGCACCGCAGCGAGTTCGGCAAGCCATGCCAGTATGGCAAGTGCGGCACAGCACAGCACAATAGCCAGTCGAGCCAGTGCTGCAAGCTCTGTCATTGTGAACCTTTTCCCCCGGCAGAACTGGGCGCCACCGCCAACACCGACTCCAGTTCCACCACCACCACCACCACCGACCGCGCCACCACTTCCCTTCGTAATAGTGGCTAGCTGGCACGATAGCGGGATTGACCAGTATTTCGTTGAAGCCCAAGGCCAGCAGATCTTGCTGTGCAATACCTGTAACAGTATGGGGCGGATTCACCCGGGTGAAACCTTGCTAGGCGTCTATCGGCTCGACAAGCTCGAGCGCAACATGATCACCTTCACCTATTTGCCTTTGAATCAGCAGCAACAGCTGCCCACAGGAGGAACGCCATGAAGCGTGCCCTGATTTATTCGATGCTCAGCGTAAGCATCCTCGCCGGCTGTGCTGCCGATATGGCGCGCAAGGAGGCCGAAAGCCTGATCGTACAGGGAGATCCTGAAAGCGGCCTGCGCGTACTGAAGGATAAGATCGCCAGCTATCCGGAAGATATTCCGCTACGAACCGCCTATGCGTCGCAACTGAACAATTACCTGGCCCGGCTGCAGGCCGAGGGTGATGCCGCGCGTCTGGCCGGCAATACGGCGGTTGCCATCAGCAAATACCAGCTGATCCTCTCCTGGGATCCGAACAATACCCGGGCCCGCGAAAGCGTGCGCATGATCGAACTTGGCGTCCGGCATAACTCCATGCTGGCCTATGCCAATTCGGTCAAGGACACCCAACCCAAGGAGGCACTGGGAATAGCCCAGCAAATTCTCAAAGATGATCCAGGCAACAAACAGGCCCGTACACTCTACTACTACGCTGAAGGAAAACTCAGCAAGCAAGCACTCAAGCCGACACTGGCCGCCAATCTGCAAAGCCCCATTTCGCTGCAGTTCCGCGATCAGCCGCTGATGAGCGTGTTCGAGATCATTTCCCGCGCCGCCAATGTCAACTTCATCTTTGACAAGGATGTGCCGCCCAACCTCAAGGCCACCATCTTTGCCCGCAATACCACGGTTGAGGATGTCATCAATCTGTTGTTGACCACCAACCAGCTTGATCGCAAGATCCTCAACGAAAACACGATCCTCATTTTCCCGAAGCGGCCGGACAAGGACCGGGATTACAAGGATCTGACCATGCGCACCTTCTACCTGAACAACGCCGACCCCAAGCAGGTTCTGGCGATGATCAAGCAGATGATCAAGACACGGGATGTCTACATCGACGAACGCCTCAACATGCTGGTGATGCGCGATACGCCTGAAGCCATTGCGGTCGCGGAACGCCTGATTGCAGCCCAGGATCTGCCGATGCCGGAAGTTGAGCTCGATGTGCAAATCCTTGAAGTCAACAGCTCAGACGTACTCAACTTGGGTATCGAATATCCAGGATCGGTATCTGCGACTGTGTTTGACCCTAACTACGGTACATCTGGCCCTATAAAGGACTTGCTCGCAGCCGGCAAAGTGATGCTTAACCATATCAATAACATCAACAGCAGTGATGTATTGGTCAATCTCGGAAGCCCGACGGTTACAGCCAACCTCCAACAGGTCAGCAATAACGGCAATATTCTGGCCAACCCCAAGATCCGCGTGAAAAACAAGGACAAGGCCAAGGTGGTCATTGGTGAACGCGTACCAGTAGTAACCACCACCAACTCCAACGGGGTGGTGACCGAGAACATCAATTATCAGGATATCGGCCTGACGCTGAATGTTGAACCGGCGCTGTCGCAGGATACCGATGTCAGCGTCAAGCTGAGCCTGGAGGTCTCGAACATCACCAAGCAGATCGTGACCAAGAGTGGCCTGGTGGCGTACCAGATCGGCACCCGACGCGCAGAAACCAATATGTCGGTACGTGATGGCGAGACACAGGTACTGGCAGGGCTGCTGAACAAGGTGGACAAGAACGATGGCTCGGGGCTGCCCTTCCTGAGCTCGATTCCGCTGCTTGACCGGATTGCCGGCACCAAGAAAACCCAGAATGACCGCACCGAAATCGTCATGCTGATCACCCCGCGTCTCGTCAAGACACTGAATCCGCCGCCGTCGCACATCATGGAGTTTGAGAGCGGCACCGAAGGAGGCATCAATACCGATGCCCTCCGGCTGCGCTCCGCATCCACCATCAGCATCTCGTCACAGGGCGGGCAAAGTAATTATGTCCCGCCGGCTCCGCCCCCTGCTCCGGCACCGGTTCAGGCTGCAACACCCGCGCCGGCGACACAGAGCATACCGGCCAATGCGGAACCGCAGCATCCGGCACCGACTCCCACACCTGAAAACAAGGGCTATGGTGGTGGCATGGGACGGCGCTAAACCGTGAGCATGATGGCAAATCAACGCGGCTTCACGCTGATCGAGCTGATGGTAACCCTCACCATTCTGGCCGTACTCGCCAGCGTGGCGCTGCCCTTGTCGCAGATTGCGGCCACCCGCAACCGCGAGGATCAGCTGCGGCAGGCTCTGGCTCAGATACGCACCGGCATCGATGACTACAAGAAAGCTGCCGATGAAGGCCGTGTGCGCAAAAACCTCGACGATACCGGCTACCCGCCAACGCTGCAGACACTGGTTGACGGCGTGAAGGATGCCAAGGACCCGTCCGGCAAAATGATCTACTTCCTGCGTCGCATTCCACGTGACCCCTTCTGCGACTGCCCGCAGCAGAGCAATGCAGAAACCTGGGGCTTGCGCAGCTATGCCAGCGCGCCCGATTCGCCGGAAGCAGGCAAGGATGTATTCGACGTGTATTCCAACTCGCGCGCCATCGGTCTGAACGGCGTGCCGTATCGCGAATGGTAAAGCGCATGTTACGCAAGCCCACTGCCCGCTCTTCGCGCCTGCTGCGCATGGGCTTCACGCTGATCGAACTGCTGGTGGTACTGGCCATCATGGCCAGCTTACTCACGCTGGTGGTACCACGCTATTTCCAGCAAACCGACCGCGCGGCCGAAACGGTGCTCAAGCACAATCTGGTCGCGGTGCGCGATGCGATTGACAAGTTCTTTGCCGACACCGGCCGCTACCCGGCTTCACTACAGGAGCTGGTTGACCGCAAGTACCTGCGCGAGATCCCGCTGGATCCGGTAACCAATCGCCGCGACAGCTGGGTCATCGTTCCGCCGGAAAATGGCACGGGGGTATATGACCTGAAATCCGGGGCCGACGGGGCCGACAAGAATGGTTCGCCGTACAACAGCTGGTAAGCAGCAGGGCTTCGCCTATGGCTGGGTCCTGATGTTGGTTCTGGTCATGGGCGTTTACCTAGCCGAAGTCGGTGAAGTCTGGCAGACACGCATCAAGCGCGCCCGTGAAGCCGAGCTGATCCGCATCGGCGACGAGGTTCGCCGTGCAGTCAAAGCCTATACCGAGCAGAACACCGGTCAGGGTACACAGTACCCCAAGGAACTGGCCGATCTGGTCAAGGATCCGCGCATGCCCGTAACCAAACGCTACCTGCGCCGGGTGTATAAGGATCCGATTACCGGCGAAGATTTCCAGCTGATTCCTGCTCCCGGCGGGGGCTTCATGGGTGTGTACAGTAAATCGACGGAAAAGCCGCTCAAGCAGGACAACTTCCCCTCCGAGTACAGCTCATTCAAGGACAAGCCCAGTTACACCGAATGGCGCTTTGCCCACTGGCCACAGGGCAATAGCGGCAGACGATAGTACATGGCACTGTATATGCACACAGGCTTTTATTTAAAAAGCCTGCAGCAGCATACCCAAACACCTGCCGATCAGATCTGGCCGAGAAACCAGTTCACGATGTAGAAGTGATCCTCGAACAGCTCCGCTTCCATACGCTGGAATTCGTACAGCGGTACCCATTTGGCACGATCCGCATCGTCGCTGCCGCGCACCTTGGGCAACCCCTCCCCGGTCGGCGTCAGCTCGATCAGATAGGCATGCGTGATGGTACGGCCCCGCAAACTGCGCCGGGGGTGATCGAACACCCGGCTGGCGCGTATCGATCCCGCCAGTACCGGAGCCGGCACTTTCAGCCGGGTTTCCTCGCGCAATTCGCGGATCGCCGCATCGCGGATCGGCTCGTTCTGGTCGACAAAACCGCCCGGCAAGGCCCACAGCCCCTTGCCCGGCAGATTCTTGCGCCGGATCAGCAGAATATGGCCGGAATGGATGACCACCGCATCGGCCGTGACAAAGGTTGGCGGGTATGGCGCTACGGCCCAGGACTGGCGAAAAGCCTGTACATAGCGCCATTCTTCCTCGAGCTGGGCATAGGTTTCCGTATGCCGGAAGGCGTCGAGCCAGGCAAACACCGGCACCGGCAACTGCGCCACGCAATCGGCAAAGCCACTACCCTGCTTATCCCACAACACCCAGCGGATCGCTGAAGCCTGCACATCCGCCACCTCGGGTACCTCGACACGCGGCCATTGCGGAAACAGGTCCAGATAATACGAGGCGCGGCTCTGGCTGCAGCCAATGATGCCCACCCGGAACTCGGTCGCACGCTGCTCGACACTGGCGGTATCTACCGCCACCACCTTGTCGACCAGACTCTGTACCTCGGTGACCCATTGCTGGTCGTTGTACATGCGATCCGAGCAACCTACGACGAACACGCGCGCCTGCTCCTCGGTGGTCAGTGCCGCGCGGATCAGCTGCTCACGTTCGGCGACATTGAAGGGATTGCGCGGGCTGCGCGCCTGCCGCGCCGAGCCGCAGATGATGATGAGCTTGCCCGCCTGCGCCAGCGCCTGACGCACCACGGCAAGATGGCCGGCATGAAAGGGCTGGAAGCGGCCGATGAACACCAGATAATCGAATTTCATGTTCTTCCTGTTCCTGATCGGCAATGAAAAAGGGCGACCGAGTCGCCCTTTGCCACTGATTACTGGTAGTAGCGCTTGGAGAAATCGAGCATGCGTTCGATCGGCAAGCGCGCGGCGTCCATCAGCTCCGGCGTCAGGTAATCAATCTCGATGCCACCCTCGCCACGTTGTGCGCGCTCGACTGCGGCAATGGTGTTCATCTTCATGTACGGGCAGGAATTGCACTGGCAACCGGCGTAGATCGGCGCCTGCTGGATGTTCAGGTCCGGACGGGCCTGGTGCATGTTGTAGAGAATGCCGTCCTCGGTCGCGACAAAGATCGTCGCATCGGGCTCTTTATCGAATGTCTTGATCCAGTTGAGCATGCCGGAAGTCGAGCCGACGTAATCGGCCTGCTGCAGCACGGGCAGCGGGGATTCCGGGTGCGCGATCAGGTATTTGGCAGTAGAAACTGCGGCAAAGGCTTCATCCAGTGCCGCTTGGTTGAATTTGTCGTGCACTTCGCACACCGCCGACCACAGCGGCATGTCGTAGCCGTACTGGAAGTTGAGATACGCGCCCATATTGCGGTCAGGCGAGAAGATCACCTTCTTGCCCTCGGCGTAGATGCTGGCAATCAGGTCATCGACGTTGCGGCTGGTACAGATCCAGTCAGACAGTGCCTTGTGCTCGGCCGAGCTGTTGATGTACGACACGTGCACGTAATCGGGGTGTTCTTCACGCCACTTTTTCAGCGCAACCACATCGGTTTGCGTCACCAGCGAACAGGTCGAACCGGAATCAGGGAGGATCACCTTGGCGCCCGGGTTCAGAATCTTGGCGGTTTCGGCCATGAAACGCACACCGGCAAACACGATGACATCGGCGCCGCATTCCTTGGCATACAGCGACAATTCCAGACTGTCGCCGACCTTGTCAGCCATCTGCTGAATTTCGGGATGGGTATAGTAATGGGCAAGCGTGACCACTTTGGCCATGGGAACTCCTCCGGGCAAGAATGGGCGGGCTATCCCGCACCAGGCAACGCCCTTGCTTGCTCAATAAAATGAGAGAACGCGGCAAGGGCAACAGGGTATGCCCTCGACAACCGCACTGCGAATCCCGCAGCACCCGAGCATGGCCGCGATCATACGCCGATTTGCCGCCCGCGACAGCCCGCCGGAATGCAACAAAGCGTAGCCTGGATGGTTAAATCGCCGCCGCTGCTGCCCGATATCGCAGTTCGATCCAGCAATCCAGATTCTGCAATACCGTGCGCACCAGCACCTCGCCCCAGGGCAGGTGAAAGCGGACGACCGGATTACTGCGCTCATCCGGCCCGCGCCCGAGCTGGCGGGACAACAGGCGTACCAGCAGATCGCGCTCCGCCTCACAGCCCGGAGCCTGTGGTTTAACCGAGTCATCCCAGACCGCCTGGCAATAACCGTCCAGCCAGCGCAAGTGCACACTGCACCGGCCCTCCTCGTCGCGCAGCAGGATGACCCGCCAGCGCTTGCCGGCCCACAGGCCTGAGCCATCGAGCACATAATCTCCCTCAGCATCTCGTAGCCACGGCCTGGCCGGCTCTGCACCGTTCAGCAAAGGGCCGGATAATGGGAACTCTGACGCGCTCACCTCGCCCGTCGCCAGATCAATCGCCAAAACGTGGTTCATCACCCCCCCTGTGTTGCGCCCTTGCTGCATGGCAGCAGATTTGTTTTACCCTGCGGCAAGGCCAGCCATAATAAAGCCGTCGCCCTCCTTTCGCCGAGATTATCATGCAGCCGCCCCTTTCCCAGCCGCATATCCAGCCCTTCTTCCCGCCGCAACGCACGCTGATGGGGCCCGGCCCCTCTGACGTCTATCCTTCCGTGCTGGCCGCCTGCGCCAAACCGACCCTGGGCCACCTCGACCCGCTGTTCGTCGGCATGATGGATGAAGTGAAACAGCTGCTGCAATATGCCTTCCAGACACGAAACGAGATGACGCTGGCCGTGTCAGCGCCCGGCTCGGCCGGCATGGAGGCCTGCTTCGTCAATCTGGTTGAATCGGGCGAAAAGGTTATCGTTTGCCGCAACGGCGTGTTTGGCGAGCGCATGCGCAGCAATGTCGAGCGCTTGGGCGCGGTCGCCGTAACTGTTGACGATGATTGGGGCAAGCCGGTGGACGTGCAGAAAGTTTCTGACGCCATCAAGGCCAATCCGGATGCGAAATTCCTCGCCTTCGTGCACGCCGAAACCTCGACCGGTGCACGCTCGGATGCAAAGGCGCTGTGTGCACTGGCCAAAGAACACGGCCTGCTCACGATTGTCGATACCGTCACCGCGCTGGGCGGAATCGAGCTGCGTGTCGACGACTGGGGGATCGACGCCGTGTATTCGGGCAGCCAGAAATGCCTGTCCTGCGTACCCGGCCTGTCGCCGATTTCCTTCTCGCCGGCGGCAGTCGAAAAACTGAAAACGCGGAAAAGTCTGGTGCAGAGCTGGTTCCTTGATCAGACACTGGTCATGGGCTACTGGGGCAATACCAGCGGCGCCAAGCGCACCTACCACCACACCGCGCCGGTTAACGCCCTGTACGCGCTGCACGAGGCGCTGCGGCTGCTGGCTGACGAAGGCCTGGAAAACGCCTGGGCGCGCCACGCCATGCTGCACACCGAGCTGCGCGACGGCCTCGCGGCCCTCGGCATCGAATTCGTGGTCGAGGAAAAGTACCGGCTGCCACAACTGAATGCCGTGCACATTCCGGCTGGGGTTGATGACGCGGCGGTACGCAGCTGGTTGCTGAACGACTACAACCTGGAAATCGGCGCCGGCCTGGGCGCGCTGGCCGGCAAGGCCTGGCGCATCGGCCTGATGGGCTACGGCGCGCGCCGTGAGAATGTCGCGGTGCTGCTGGGTGCGCTGGGTGAAGTCCTGAAATAGTCAGATCGCCCTGGCACAAAAATGATCTGATGGAATGCCCAGCTTGTTTGAGCCTCCCCCCTGACTGTGGGCTTCTCAAACACACATCAGTAAGGTGAAAAACATGCGTGATTACCGCAAGCAATTGCTGAATAAGCTGCTCGCTCTGGACGAAATCGATAGCGAACATTTACCCGTGGTCACGCTAGATGAGTATTTCACCGGCAACGAACAGGAAGAATCGATTGCACCGAATCAGTGGGCATTTGGACGCCCCTCAATTCGGGAACTGTATGCGCATTTCAGCCAGATCCAAGCCCGCGATGATGTCCAGTGTGTACTGGTTGGCCTGCATCAGGACTGGGGCATGGCCTTGGAGAATGACACGGACTGGCCTGCCGCCGAGAACATCCACATCATTTCCACGGCCCCCTCACACATCGCCGAACAATGGGCAGAAGGACTCGAATCAGACGGCATCGGGGTAGGCTGGCCATATGGCAAACATAGCGCGGCGCCAGATCCGCAAAATGGCGCTCAGGTCTATACCGTCTTTTGGGACTGAGTCCCTGCTCGCTCTCCTCATTTGGATCAGAACATCATGCGCTGGCTTACCGACACTCCCGCCCTTCCCGATGAAACAGCCGCCCGTGAGGCCATCCAGTCCCGCATCGCTGCGTGGTGGAATGCCTTCGAGCGTGACCACGCCCGAATCAACGCCCTGTTCAGTGGCAATAGGGATCCGGAAGCCGATCTCGCCAGACGGATGGAGACTGAATTTGATCTCCCGGCTTGGATGCAGACTCA
The DNA here is from genome assembly GCF_015223195.1 of Chitinilyticum piscinae. Taxonomy (GTDB): domain Bacteria; phylum Pseudomonadota; class Gammaproteobacteria; order Burkholderiales; family Chitinibacteraceae; genus Chitinilyticum; species Chitinilyticum piscinae. The sequence goes on from NZ_JADFUA010000009.1 coordinate 90,305, forward strand.
CCTCAGTTCTATCCATGACGGTATCTACTGGGAATTCGGTCCGGCCATCCGGCAGTCCGGCCACCGGCTGGCGATTACAGCCGAAGATGATCTGGCGCTGCGCCCGCTGATCAGCGCCATTCTGGAGGCCGCTCCCAAGCTACCTGGCTGGGAGTTCTATCCCGAGCGCATTGCCGAATCCGCCGAACAGGTCAGGCTGACAGTCGAGGCACGTACCGGCACGCCATTCGGTGTTGTCGGAATTGCCTTTGTTCCGGGGGAATGGGGGCGCATCGATGCTCGCATCCAGATCACCGAGGAACTCGCCGCCGATACTGAACTAGCCGACGACCAGGCTTGGCTGACTCTGCTTACTTTGCTGGGCGAGCATGCCACCTTTGACTGGTTTGGCTATTTCGACTTGTTCACCGAAGGTGATGACTTCATGGCGCTGGATGCCGCCCGGAGCCACTGGCATGTACTGCAGGCAGAACGACGGGCGGCCATTGCCCCCGTGCCAAGGCAGATCCATGACGATCAAACGGGATGCGGCGTTTACGAGCTCAATCCGGATGCCGCCGACGATTACCCAAAACGCCGGGATCTGCTGGTCGGCATTTACACCCAGCAGGAACTGGTCGACTCGCTGCTGCGAGACCGAGACTTCCACTCGCCCAGGCTGCTGCCGGCCGGCTACCTACTGTGCTATCTCAAGATCGACGGCTGCGAGGGGCTGGACGACTGCGAGTTTGCCGATCGCGGCGAGATTGAAGACGCTGTCACGGAAGTACTGGAAGCCAGTGGATACGGCATTGTCTGTGGCGGCGGCACCGGCCTGCGCTACAGCTATATCGACCTGATCCTGAACGACTGGCGTGCTGCCGCTCCGCTACTGCGCCAGCGCCTGCAGCAAGGGGGAATCAACCCGCGCAGCTGGCTGCTGTTCGCCGATGCTGCGCTGGAGAAGGAATGGATCGGCATCTATGACCACACTCCCTGTCCGCCGCGAGAAACAGATCATCTGCCATGTAACGCCTGAACCGGCATTGTCAGTCAAGCAAGCCTCAATCCGGGCGACACACCTGGCTCATCGCCATCCTCTGCTTCTGCGGGCAAATGCGACAGAGCAAATAACAAGGGGATACATACTAATGTATCCCCTTGCAGCACTTTACAAGAATAGGCTATCGCCCCATACCCATCAAGACAGACGACGCAGCACTTCCTCACGGCCGATCAGCGCCAGCACGGCGTCCACCGACGGCGTGTTGGTAATCCCGCAAACCTTGGCGCGCAGTGGCATGCCGACTTGCGGCATCTTCACGCCCTGCTGCTTGACGAAGTCCTTGATGAAGGCGCCAAGGGTCGCGGCGTCCCAGCTTTCGAGTTTTGCCGCACCTTCGGCAAACAGCTTCAGGCGCTCTTCGTCTTCCGGCTGCAGGTGCTTTTCGACAATTTCGGCCGTCGGGTTCAGCGGCTGGTAGAAATACTCGGCCTGATTGGCCATCTCGATCAGCGTCTGGCTGCGGTCCTTCAGCAGCGTGACGACGTCGGCGAGCGCCGGGCCGCTGGAGGTGTCGATAGTGCGCTCGGCCAGGAAGCCGGCAACGCGTTCGGCCAGTCTTGCTGCATCGGTCGCCTTGATGTGCTGGGCATTCAGCCACAGCAGCTTTTCGCGGTCGAAGCGGCTCGGCGCACTGGATACGTCCTTCAGGTCAAACCATTCAACGAATTGCTCCATGCTGAAGAATTCGTCGTCGCCGTGCCCCCAGCCCAGGCGCGCCAGATAATTCAGCAGCGCCTCCGGCAGAATGCCCAGCGCATCGTAATCCACCACCGACACTGCATCGCGGCGCTTGCTCATTTTCTGGCCCTGATCGTTGTGGATCATCGGCAGGTGGGCAAAGGTCGGCACCGTGGCGCCCAGGGCCTGATAGATCACGATCTGGCGCGGGGTGTTGTTCACGTGGTCGTCGCCACGGATGACATGGCTGATCTGCATGTCGTAGTCGTCCACCACCACGCAGAAGTTGTAGGTCGGTGTGCCGTCCGGACGGGCGATGATCAGGTCATCAAGTTCAGAAGCGGCAATCTCGATACGGCCCTTGACCGCATCATCCCAGGCAATCACGCCATCCAGCTGGGTCTTGAAGCGCACGACCGGCGGCACGTCCGCAGGGGGCGCAGGCAGGGTCTTGCCGGCTTCGGGGCGCCAGCGGCGATCATAGCGCGGCTTTTCGCCACGCGCTTCGGCTTCGGCACGCATCGCTTCCAGCTCGTCCTTGCTGGCGTAGCAGTAATAGGCGTGGCCGCTCTCCAGCAGCTGGGCGATGACTTGCTTGTAGCGGTCCATGCGCTGCATCTGATAGAACGGGCCTTCATCGTAATCCAGCCCCACCCAGTGCATGCCGTCCAGAATGGCCTTGACCGATTCCGGCGTCGAGCGCTCCAGATCGGTATCCTCGATGCGCAGCACGAAAGTACCGCCGTGCTTGCGGGCATACGCCCAGGAGAACAGCGCGGTGCGCACGCCACCAATGTGCAAGAGACCGGTGGGGGACGGGGCGAAACGGGTACGGATGGGGGTAGTCATGGATACAGTTCCGGATAGCCAGAAAAACGCAAGGCTGCCATTTTAGCGGCAGCCTGCGGGATTGGGGGGAGAGTTTGCGACGACTTACAGTGCCGCCTGCTGCTGCGGCCGTGCCGCACGCAGACGGCTGTTGATGTTCAGCGGCAAGTTGCCCGGATTATCGATGACGACAAAATCGGCAGCTTGCGGCTGTGCGGCCTGCTGCGGACCGGCTTCATGACGCGCCAGAATGTCATAGAACGTGCGCAGCTTGCCGACGTAGTACACCGGCTCGGCACCGCGCGCGTATCCATACTTCACGGTACTGAAATATTCCGGATTGCGCAGCAGCGGCAGCGTGGTTTTCACGTCTGTCCAGGAATCAGGATTCTTGCCCTGCCGCCGTGCCAGAGTCCGTGCGTCTTCCAGGTGGCCGATACCGACGTTATAGGCCGCCAGCGCCAGCCACGTCCGATCCGGCTCAGCAACATCCTTGCCCACCCGATCGCGCAATTCGTTCACCAGCCGTGCCGCGCCCATGATGCTCTGATAGGGATCAAGCCGATCCACCCCCAGATACGTGGCCGTGCTGTTGGTGAGCATCATCAGCCCACGCACACCATACGGAGATACCGCGTCAGGGTTCCAATGCGATTCGGTGTAGCCAAGCGCAGCGAGCATGCGCCAGTCCATGTCATATTTGCTGGCAGCCTCTTCGAACCATTTACGGTACTTAGGCAGCAGTGTATCGATACGATCCTGGAAGACCTGGGCATCACCCAACCCGATCCGATTCACATGGCCGTAATACCGGTCAAGCAGAATACGCAGCGAACCATCCGTCACCTGCTTGCCGATGAACTGGTTAATCCTGCCCTGCAGCTCAGGATCATCGGCAGCAACAGCCCAGGCAAGTTGCTGAGTAGCACCGCGCTGTTCGGCGATGGCGACATTCGGGAAATAATTCTGTGCTACTTCCGCCGCGTGCGATTCGACAAAGGCATAGTCGATTTCACCGCGGGCGACGCGTTCGATGAGTGATTCGCTATCGCCATCACCGATCACCTCCCAGTTCAGGCTAGGGTTAGCCGCCTTGAGCTGGTTAAGTGATTGCACATACTGGGGCAATGTCTTGATGACGGCATTACCGGCATACAAACGTTTCCATACGCTTGCCTCGTTCAGCTCGGACTTGTAGACCAGCACCGGCTGGATGCTCTGGTATGCTGGACCAAACGCCAGCCCCTCGCCTTCAAAGCCCTTCTGCAAAGCCACACCCAGATGCGCTTCACCGCGCTTGAGGCGTTCGCGCACATCATTATGGTTGCTGGTAACGACAAAACGTACCTTCATGCCTTGCTGCTCGGCAAAGCGGGTCACTAGGTCATACTCCAGGCCGGCATAGTTGCCTTCCGCATCCACATACAGGGTAGTCGGGCCATTCTGGACCAGCACCACCAGTTCCTTGGATTCAACCCAGGGGAGTACTTTCTGAGCGGGAGCCTCCTTCAGCTCACCGCAGCCCGCCATCAGCAGAGCAGCCAGTGCCAAAAGAAATCGTTTCATGCATCTTCCGAAAGTCTTGACCGGGCGCAGTGTGCCAAAAAGACCTCATATCGACAAACAAAGCACTTGGCCTAATCCAAAAAGTTGGTTACAATTCCGCCTCTTTGCTGGAGAGGTGGCAGAGTGGTTGAATGTACCTGACTCGAAATCAGGCGTAGGTGCAAGCCTACCGGGGGTTCGAATCCCCCCCTCTCCGCCAGCATTCAAGAAAAGCCGCGCTTTGCGCGGCTTTTTCTTTGCCCATCCGGCACAGCCACCCCTCACAACCTGTTGATTACTAATCAGGAATTGCCCAGTGTAGGCAAAACATTCTGCTTTACTAGTGTTTTTTGCACTGCAGCATTTCGCCTTGCAAGAAGCCCATACCCCCTATCGCCCGGAGCACCAGAGCCCCGCAGCGCTGGAGCGACACACCCCTCCCTAGCGCACATTGACAGGCCGACAAACGGCACGCAGCGAGTTCCACTGCGGTGGCCGCCTTATCTGGCAACGCGCCCCAGTCCAAATACTTTCATATCTATGTCCACCCAAGTCAGCAAAAATGCGCTGTCCGGCCCGTATCACACAGCAGAATCAGCACAACAGCATGCCAACCACCCTGCCAGCCCTTGCCTCACTTGGCGAGCATGCCAAGCCTTGCCCCAACAACAGCCTTTCACAAACTCCACTGTCGCGCGCCAGCGACGGCTACGGAATGGGCAAAACAGCATGGCTATATCGCAAAATGCTGATTTATAAGGACTTCAAAATTTGGTTACAAATTGACGACTACTAGAGGCTGGTGCTAGATTGGTTTTGCCGGTGTGGCATGGGGCCGCAGCGGACGTTCGGTTGTGTTAACAGGCCGGCATCCCCAAAGGATGTCCGCGCGGCCGGAGACGACACTCCGGCAACGAGTCGCCCGATCCTGCGGTCGGGTCGCAAGACCCTCCCGGTGGGGGCGACACCTGTCAGCAAAATCTGCGACGTAGATAGTGAAACCTTCGTTAAAAGGGAGATCGCCATGCGATTCGACTTCATGGAAGGCTTAGCGAGTACGGTCAACGATGCGTTGATGAACTTGTTTCGGGCCTTCAAACCCTCTACTTATCTGGACCACGACGATTCGAGGAATCTGGATCTCGAAGTAGCCGAACCATTCCGGTGAGTGCTTTGGACTGAAACATGAATCCCGCAAGGGGCATGGGGGCGCAAGCCCCCTTGTTTTTGATCGGCAGGCCTTCATATACCCTGCAAGTCAAGCAGTTCACACTGCACAATAACGACAGGCGGCATTATCTTCCGTAGAATCAGGCATTTCGCCCATCCAGCGAGCCGGGATGTCCGCCGTCAATACCCGCACCAAACTCAGCACCTTGTTATCCGCCTGGCAGGCCTACTGCAATGAGCCGCATTTCGATCACTTTGTCGAATTCGCCTTGGGCGTGAATTCGCTCGCGGAAATCCTGCGCAACGGCAGCAGCGTGGGGCTGGCCAGAATCAGTCAGGATCTGGAACAGGAGGCACTGGGTCTGTTCGGCAGTCCTGAAAGCCACCCCATCAGCCCACTGGCCCGCGACCAGCTTGCCGGCCATATCGACGGACTGGTACGGCTACTGAACGGCGACGCACCGTCAGAGCGCCCCGACCGCCGTGAGCATACCGGCACACCCTGCCCGGTCAACCGGCAACCGGATCTCTTTCTCGTTAGTGACAGCCAGCAGGCCTGGCAGGATCTGCAAGCCCAGCTGGGGTATTTTGGCCTGCAGGTGCAGCGCCTCGGCTGGCAGGCTTTGCCTGATGGCAGCCGCGCCATTTTTCTGCTGGACCTGGGAAGCGGAAGCGATTGGCAGCAGGCTCTCGCGCAATTGCGCCGCCGCAACCCGGCTAGCCAACTGATCGCGCTGGGACTCGATAGCGAATTCGCCCTGATGCGTGATGCGTTACGGCATGGCTGCGATCACTGTTTCCCGCGCCAGATGAGCCATCCGGCCATCGTCGCGCACATCCTCGAACTGCAGGACAGCCAGCAAGAAGATGCCTACCGTGTGCTGATCGTCGACGACTCGGTCACCGCTCACGCGCTGATCCGTCGTGCACTGGCCGAACAGGGCGTGGAAACCCGGGCGTTGACCGATCCGGCGCAGGTACTCGATGCCCTGCGCGATTTCCAGCCCGATCTGCTGCTACTGGATATGTATATGCCCGGCTGCAACGGCGTTGAAGTCGCACGCATCATCCGCCAGCACCCCGAATACCTCTCCACCCCCATTGTCTACCTGTCCGGCGAAACCGATCTGGCACTGCAGGTCGAGGCATTGCGGCTGGGCGGAGATCATTTTCTCACCAAGCCCTTCAACCCGGTCTTTCTCAATGCCATTGTGAAAAGCAAGATCGAGCGCTACCGCGCACTGCGCCGCTCGATGCTGCACGACAGTCTGACCGGCCTGCTGAACCATACCAGCAGCAAGAGCCAGCTCGACATGGCGCTGGAACAATGCCGGCAGCAGCAAAAGCCATTGTGCGTGGCGATGCTGGACATCGATCATTTCAAACAGGTGAATGACCGCTACGGCCACCCTGTTGGCGACCAGATCATCCGCAGCCTGGCCTGGCTATTGAAAAAGCGTGTGCGTCATTCCGACATTCTTGGCCGCTACGGCGGGGAGGAATTTCTCCTTGCCCTTCCCGGCGCCAGCCTCAGCCAGGGATTTGCGGTGCTGGAACTGCTGCGCCAGGATTTTGCCGCCATTCACCACCCCTATGGCGACGGCTATTTCCAGCTCAGTTTCTCCTGCGGCATGGCGGCATTCCCGGCCATCAGCAGTCGCGAAGACTTGATCCAGGCCGCCGACGATGCGCTCTATCGCGCCAAGCGGGGCGGTCGGAACCGGGTCGAGTGCGCCTAATCAATTGATACTGATTATCATTTGAAATATAGTGGTGGCTCCACCTCAGGAGTCGCCCATGTCCACCGGTTTGGCCCTCCCCTCGCCTGGGCTGCTCAGTTCGGTACTGGCTCGCGCCAATGCCGCGCGACTTTGTCCCGAACTGGGCTTTCATGATCCGATGGCCGAGCGCCTGGCGTACCGCTGGCGTGAACAGGCAAACACCATCAGTCATCGCCTGCGCGAAGTACGCCACTGCTGCCTCATCAGCGCCTGGCTGGATGCGCAAACCCGCCAGTTTCTCAATCAACACCCGGACGCCCTGTGCATCAATCTGGGCGCGGGGCTGGATGCCTGCCACGCCCGACAGCCAGCCGGACTGGCGAGCCCTCTGGCTGACTGGATCGACGTGGATTTGCCGGACGTTACAGCCATCAAGGCTCGCCTGCTACTGCCGCGCCGCGGCTATAGCCTGGTCAGCGCCGATATCACCCGTAGCGGCTGGACTCGCCAGCTCCCCCCGGTGCGCAAGCGCGCGGTGCTGTTACGAGCCGAAGGTCTGTTCGGCCAATTGGAGCGCGCGCAACTCCTCAGGCTGCTTGATGAACTGACACACTGGAGCCAACAGGCCTGCGCTGTCTGGCTGATCTATGACTGGCAAAGCCGCTTAGCACGACTGGGGGGCCACGGCTGGCGGGCCACTGCAATCAACGAGCTCAGCCGTGCGCGGCCGCAATGGCAGCGTCATGCCGATTTTGACATCATGGCTACCAGCGCATTCCCGCATCCGGGCAACTGGCTGCATAAGCATTGCCTAGGGCTACCGCTGCGTGGCTGCCAGACCCTGAGATACACCCACCCAGCCCATGCAAGATAGGCACCATGGTATGGCCCGAAATCGCCCTCCATTCGGAGGATTTGGCCACATACCCACGGCAACCTAAAAGCGCCCGGGCGCAATACGGTGGGCCATCTGGCTCTGCAGTTATGGCATGCAAACAGCCAGAGCCGGCTCAGCCGTCAATAGCAGCGCGGCGGCGATCATCACACAGAGCCACTGGCTCTTCCGGATCCCCATGGACATGCGTTTCTCCTTTAGGTGTATGCGCCTTGCCGGCAGCGACTGACTGCACGACAAGAAGATGCCGGACATTGCTTAATCCCAACGGGATTTACGGATCTCGCGACGAATTTCCCGGCGTGCCTCGCGGCGCTCGGAGCGCACTTCCCGCTCAGCCTTGCGTTTGGCCGCACGGACTTCGCGAGCACCTTCGCGGATTGCCTGACGGCGCTCCCAGGCATTGTCGGCGTTGTAATAATCACGGGCGGCTTCGCGGCGTTCAGCCATGACTTCACGGGCACCATCCACCTTGGCCCGGTGCACTTCACGGGCACCCTCTCGGACTTCGGAGTGAATCCCGGCCATGGCCGGGGCAGCCAGCAGTGCAGCGGCCAGACAGATCAACAGTTGTTTCATGATGGGCTCCTTGCAACATTCGGATTGCGATGGAACCCATGCTAAGCGCATGAATGAAAATGCTTAATAGCGTGTGCGGTTTCGCACACGCGCTCAGAACGCGTGCGGCAGCGGTTTAAGGATGAGAAAACGCCCGCGCTCGTCCTGGGTCAGGTAGCCGCCGCTGCGCAATTCTCCCAGCATGCGGTTGACCATCTCGCGCGACAGGCCGATGCGCGCCGCCAGCTCCTGCTGGCTGAGCGCCACCCCGCTGATGTCGTGCGAATTGCGTGCACGCCGGTCCAGCCGCACCAGCAGCCGGCGCAGGCGCTGATAGCCATTGCTCTGCCCCAGCAGATTGAGTGAATTGACCAGATGGTAGACCCCTTGCGCCAGCTCGCGCGCCACCGCCTCCCAGGCTGCGGGATGCGCGTCCAGTGCGCGGCGCAATGCCGTCAGCGGCAAGGTGAGATAGCGGCAGTCTTCCTGCACCACCAGATTGACCTGCGCGACCGGCTCGGTAAACAGAACATGCAATCCTGCAACCGCGCCGGCCGCCATATGGCCGTACAGATAGGCGCGCGGGCCATCGTCGGCGTTGGCGGTTGCCCGCACGACGCCACTGCTTAGCAGCAGCAGGCCGGTTATCGCATCGCCTTCCTGCCAGAGCAGTTCGCCTGCTCTGGCCGAATGCCAGTCCCCTTCCGCCAGCAGCGCAGCTCGAACATCCCCGGGAAAGGCATGCAGCAAGGGAAAAAGCAGCAGCAGCAGCGTGCTGTCGGTCTCTGCGCCTTCTGCGGCGTCCCCCGCCAGAAAATCAATGGCCACTGCTACGCACCCGGGCCAATACACGTTGCAAACCACCCGCCCCGAGAATCAGGGCCAACCCGACCAGCAATTCGACTGCCGAAGCGACCAGATTGCCATAAAGCTCGCTCGCCATTTCGATTGGCAAGGGCAGGCCCGGAGCCTGCTCGGCAAAGTAATTCAGGATGGCGCCGCGCTTGATCAGCCCGAAGACCAGATCAGACATTGCCCTTGAGAGCAGATAGATGCCCAGCAGACCAAGCAGGATACGCTCCAGAATTGCCGGCCAGTTGGGCGGCAATGACTGACCATCCCCGGCTGCAGGCAAGCCGCGCTGGCTGATGACACTCGGAAACAGAAACAAGCCCAAGCCTATCAGCAGCGGCAATGCGACCGGTAATAGGGCATTACCCACGAAAGCCAGTGGCGCATGCGGCAGCAAGCCAAGTGCCGCCTGGATGTAACTGGGCCACCAGGCTAATGCGGTCGTCATGATGAAGGCGCCCGAGAGGCGCACAATCAGGCGCGAGAGATCATGAAAATTCATAGCCGCTACACCTCCAAGCAAGACGAAGCCTGACTTAAACAGACCGCATGAAGAAAGACAAGAAAAAGCCCCGCTGCGCGGGGCTTGCTGGCAACACCGTGTCGCTCAGCTACGATAATCGGCGTTGATCTTCACATAGTCGTAGCTGAAGTCGCAGGTCCACACAGTCGCCGCCACGTCGCCGCGGTTCAGCTTCACCGTTACCGCAATTTCCGGCTCGTTCATCACGCGCTGGCCCTGTTCTTCGGTGTAGCTGGCCGCGCGGCCGCCCTTCTCGGCCACCAGCACGTCACCCAGCCACACCTCCAGCGTATCGACATCCAGCTCGACCGGCGAGTAGCCAATCGCCGCCAGAATGCGGCCCAGATTGGGGTCGGACGCGAACATCGCGGTCTTGATCAAGGGCGAGCGGGCAATCGCGTAGCCGACGTCCTTGCACTCGTCCCACGTTTTGCCGCCTTCGACGTTGATGGTGATGAACTTGGTCGCGCCTTCGCCATCGCGCACGATGTATTGCGCCAGTTGCTGGCTGATTTCCAGCACGGCATCGCGCAGCGCGGCGAAATCGGCGTGGTTTTCCGAATCGATTTCGGCATTGCCGGCCTGGCCGGTCGCCATCAGGATGTAGCTGTCGTTGGTCGACATGTCGCCATCCACCGTAATGCAGTTGAACGAACGGTCGGTCGCCCAGCGCAACAAGGATTCCAGCACCGGCTGCGCCACGGCGGCATCGGTGGCCAGATAGCCCAGCATGGTCGCCATGTTCGGGTGGATCATGCCGCTGCCCTTGCTGATGCCGGTCAGTGTTACGGTCTTGCCGCCCAGCACGATCTGCTTCGATGCCGCCTTGGGAACGATGTCGGTCGTCATGATGGCATTGGCTGCATCGGCCCAGTTGGCCGGCTTGAGGTCGCCAATTGCTGCGGGCAGCGCACCGATGATCTTGTCCGCCGGCAGCGGCTCCAGAATCACGCCGGTGGAAAACGGCAGCACCTGCGCCGGTGCCACGCCCAGCAGCTCGGCCAGTGCGAAGCACACCGACTTGGCGCGCTCGTGGCCATCCAGGCCGGTGCCGGCATTGGCGTTGCCGGTATTCACCACCAGCGCGCGCATGTCGGCGCGATCAGCAAGATGCATCTGGCAGATGCGCACCGGCGCGGCGCAGAACTTGTTGCGGGTAAACACGCCCGCCACGCGGGTGCCTTCGGCCAGCCGCATCACCAGCACATCGCGACGCCCGGGCTTCTTGATGCCTGCCGAAGCAATCCCCAGCTCGACCCCGGCAACGGGATGCAGGGTCAGCGATTCAAGCGAAGGAACATTTACGGGCATGGCAGGCTCCAGAAAAGCGGCAAAAGAAACGATTGTAACGCGGGTGGATGACAAGGGGCAGTCCGCCCGATGCGTCATGGCAACACTGGGCGTTCGGCACAGCGGCTCAAGTCGGTCGAGCCGGATATGATGCGGAACATTTTCTTGGTGGATACGCGATGCACAACGATCTCCTGCAGCACATCGAACAGCAGCACCCCGACAGTCGCGTGCGTTTTCTGCTGGCGCGCATCAACCACTTCGAGCACTACGCCTCGCTGAAAAGCAAGAAACTCAAACGCATCACCTACGTGCTGCGCTTCTCTCTGCTTGGGCTTGCAGCGATCTCCACCATCGTGCTGGGGCTGGATGTGGCCGGGCTGGCGCCGTACGCCAAGAACATCGCGCTGGTGCTCGGTGCGGTGATGACGTTTCTGGGAGGCGTCAGCAGCTTTCTCAACATCGAGGAATACTGGATGCGCCACAACACCATCCACCTGCGCCTGAAGGCGCTACGCGACCGGCTGGCCTTCCAGTGCAGCAATCTGCAGCTGATCGAGGACGAGGCGCTCAATGCCATTCTCAGCGAATACCACGCGATCACCGAGAGCAACATCAAATACTGGCAGGATGCCATTGCCGAGCAGAAAGCCTAGGTATTACAACGTAAGCCAATCTATACATAGCCCACCAGGCATTACAGTAGCAGGTATATCATCAGACTGCCGCATCCAGCGCCCGCCGCATGCGGGCATTGTCAAGCCTGTGCCCGCGGCACTGCACGCGCTGACTCTGCTCGATCACAAAACCATGCCAAAGAAAGACTACCCGGCTCTCAAGGTTGTCTGATTGGGGATACGATTCGTCATACGCCTGTCAGATCAGCCGAAGCGTAGGGCCATTGGACTTAAGGAACCATTGATGAGTGCGTGCCTGAACCTGCATGTCGGGGCCGATGCGGTAACCATTCACGGGGCGCCCACCTGTAGTCTGGAGCTTGGCAGGCAGAGTACACTTGGTCAGCAGACTAAACATCGATTTAACCTGTGCAGCCATGATGGCTTGCTGTTGCTCGTCGCCATCCTGCTTATTCCAGCGCACAGCCATATCCCCATACCCAACGAGTACCCCATCTGGCGGGTAGACGAAATCGGGGGAATAGTTATCTTTGTGATTGGCTGTGGATTGTCGATTACCGGCAATATGTCGCTCAGGATCGTGAAAAGAAACCGAGCCCAGCGCCAAGTGGCAGTAAGCACTGCCCGTGCCGTAATCCAGTGCTTCAATCAGGGAAGGAAAGTTGCGGGACGAATTCAAGTGATGCGGGGAGAGCAGCGAGGCGCTCCAAGGCAAATCCAGCTGCTGCAGCGCTGTACTGAACTGAACGATATCGCGCTCGCTCATCCAGAAGAGGCATTGTCTGGATATTTGCCCTTGTTCCCACATGGCCACTGTCGTGCTTGCTGAAAAGTAATGGCACGCATGGTATGCCAGAGCCTTGCCACGAATCAACGGACTATGTCAGGCGCGTCCACCACAAAGCATCTATTTTCGAGAACCCCTGCAACGTGACAATCAGCAACTACGAGTATTTCTATTCGCCGTTCGAAGCAGATGGGCAGCTGTCTGACGATGAGTTTTCCCAACTCAATACCGCTGCCCGCGTTTACTCCCAGTTTTTTGGCAGCCTGCCCGATGCCCCGCCCTATAGCGTCAGCAATATGGGCGCATTCATGTCTGTGGCTGAAGCGAGAAACTGGGCGCAGAAGCACCTACCCTAATCGAGGGCTGGCAGTAATCGGTACCATGAATCCTATGCAAATACTCATTTCTCTCCTGCAAACCCTCAGAGACTGGCTCTGGTCCGAGTACTCGCTCGACATTGCCCTGCACGATGAAACCACCTTGCAGATCCAGGCAGGCAGCCGGTTGATTGAGTTCACGTTGCGCAGTCGCAGCGTATGGAAGGCAAGTCGCCGACTGGCCAGGTTTCACGATATTCGTTCGATTGATCTGACGCATTACGCCGCCACCAGCGACAGGCCTGAGTACTGGAAAGTATCCCTGAAACTCAATGGCTGGTTCAGATCAGTGCTGATAGGCAAATCATTGAGCGATGTCGATGCCTCCATTGCCGCCGCCCGGATCAGCGCAGTCACCGGGAAGCCGGTGCGCTCCCTATGAAGTTCTGCCAGCCGGCGCTGCTGCAGCCAGCTAAGGCACGCTTAGCAGCTCGTTCCCAGTGTTAACCGCATTCGGGCATTGTCGAACCACTGCCCACGGCACTGCACGCGCAGCGCCTGCTCGATCACGAAACCATGCCGCAGAAAGAAAGGCTGCGCGCTCAGGCTGACTTCGCTATATACATCAGCCAGTTTCATGACAGAGGCTTTTGCTATCAGAGCCTGCAGCAGCATACCCCCATAACCCCTGCCCTGCTGCTGGCCGTGCACATAGAAGCAGTCGATCTGTCCGTCGGCCTGCAGATCGGCAAACGCGACGACTTCGCCAGCCACGTCAATCACCAGCGGTTGCAGGGCGAGGATGCGCGCATGCCAGTCCGGCGCATCCAGCGTTGCCGGCGCCCAGGCCGCGCACTGCGCGGGGGTGTAGTCGCGGCTGCACACCTGATGCACGGCCGAGTAAAAGACGGCGAACAGTGCGGGGCCTTCGTCAGCGCCGGCCTGACGGATGCGCGGCTCACACGCCATGGTAATAGCTGAGTATCCAGCGCCGCGCCGCTGGCGAGGGGTCTTGGGCCGGACGAGCCGGCCAGGCCTGCAGGGCTCGTGAACGATAGGTGCAGGCCTGCCCGGGCTCGGGTTCAAGCCCGCGCCCCATCTGACCAAAGAAAAGAATCTGCTGCCGCAGCTGCGCTTCGCGCAGCACCTGCAGAGCCTCGGCATGAGCCACAGAATTAACTGAGGCAGGCCAGCGCTTGCCTGACCACCAGCCCCATGGCTCGAAACGGCTAAGGATGGTGAGCCGCGGACAATCGCCACTAACCACGCCAGTGGCCGTCGTGTGCCCTTGCAGCACGATGCGGTGCTCCTCGCCACTCTGGGACAGCGCCAGCACCCGGTAATACGCGCCATCGCCGCCGGCGTGCGCCAGTGCGCTCAGGCCAAGGAGCAAGCCAGCAAGCTGCCTGCGCATCAGCGCTCCAGCAGACTGCGCAAGGGCTTGGGGATGCCGGCCGCCAGCGCATCAGGGATCGCAAACCACTGCAGTCCAGCCTCGCGCGCCTGCGGGATTTCGCGCAGCAGGGTAGCGTATTGCGGGGTGATGGTCAGGCGGTAGTGGCTGAAGACGTGGACGAAGTCCTCGCCGGTTTCATCCAGCTCGATTTCGCAGCCCAGCTGTGCTCGCGCGTCGGCTACAGCCGCCAGCGTGCTCGGCACTTCGGGCAGGCACCACAGCCCACCCCAGATGCCGTTGGGCGGGCGCTGCTGCAGCAGGATGCGGCCAGCTCCATCGCGGATCAGCAGCATGACGGTGGTTTTGCTCGGGATGATTTTTTTGGGCTTGGGCGTCGGCAGCTCGGCTTGCCGGCCGTCGCGCTTTGCCACGCAATCGTCCTGCAGCGGGCAGGCGAGGCAGGCCGGTTTTTTCGGCGTGCAGACGGTGGCGCCCAGATCCATCTGCGCCTGCGTGTAGGCTGGCATGTCGGGGCCATCGGGCAGCAGCGATTCGGCCAGCGCCCACAGCTGCTTCTCGATAGCCTTCTGCGCCACCAGCCCGTCGATGCCGGCCCAGCGCGCCAGCACGCGCTTGACGTTGCCATCCAGAATCGCTGCGCGGGTGTTGAAGCTGAAGGCGGCAATCGCGGCGGCAGTCGAGGCACCAATGCCGGGCAGCTCGCTGATTGCGGCGGGGCTGCGCGGGAATGCCCCGCCATGGCGTTCAATCACCGCCTGCGCGGCCTTGTGCAGGTTGCGCGCGCGGGTGTAGTAGCCCAGCCCGCTCCACAGTGCCAGCACGTCGTCCACCGGGGCGGCAGCGAGGCTGGCGACATCGGGAAAGCGTTCCAGAAAGCGCTGGTAATACGGAATGACGGTGATCACCTGCGTCTGCTGCAGCATGATTTCCGACAGCCACACGCGGTAGGGGTCACTCACCTGCCAGGGCAGGTCATGGCGGCCGTGCGTAGCGTGCCAGTCCAGCAGCCTTCGGGAAAAGGGGGCGGCCGACATCAGTTTTTCTTGCTGCCGGCGGCCTTGAGCGGCGGCTTGGCAAGCGCTGCGGCCTGCTGCTTCTCCACCTGCTCGCGCAGGCTGGCGTAATCGACTTCGTAACGAGGCGTGGCCAGCGGCCCGCGCACCGATACCGGGACGGTCATGCCACGCAGGCCGGCCAACTCGGGCACCTGCGGGTTGGGACTGGCATTGATCAGGTAATCGATCTCGCCAGCAGCAAAATCGACCACACCATTGCCACGCAGCTTGACGATGCCCGCATCGATACTCATGTCGCTGTTGGTAGCCACACCGTGCCGCAGAACAAAGCCGGCATTCAGTTCACTGAACGACGTCGCGGCATTGAGCCTGCTGAAATCAACCGGTTCGCCGTTGAGTGCTTTGATCTGCTGGTTGATTACCCGCAGCGCGGCGGGGAAGTCGACCCCGCGGATCGCCCCCTTGCTGAGCTGCATGTGCACGCTGCCACCCGCAGTGCGGCGGAAGTCGCTCATCCGGTCCCCCACTGCCGCCACATCCAGTTGCAGGGAGCCGAAGCCCTCGAAACGCCGCGTATCGAGCAAATCATTCAGCAGTGCATTGATATCCATGCGGCTGAGTGTTTGCTGAACACGCACGGTTGCCTCGGGCTTGCTGGTGTCCAGCTCGAGCCGTCCGGACAAACGTCCGCCGTAAAGGCGTGCAGCCAGCGGATCCAGCACCAGCTTGCGATCGCTGGCATGCAGGCGGAACGCGAGGTCATTGATGTGCATTTTCTGCAGCACCAGTTCGCCGATACGAATGCTGCCGGTCGCATTCATGCGCTCCAGCCACCAGAAATCGAAGGGGCTATCCTGATCCGCAGTCTTGGCACCTTCGGTTACGGCAGGCAGATACGGGCTCAGATCAAGCCGGTCTACACCCAGATCAACCGAGTACGCCGGATTCACGAAATTCTCGATACCGATGCGAGCATTGAACGGAGAATTATCCAGCGCACCCGCATTATCGAAATACAGGGTCTCACTCCCCAGATCGAGTTCGCCACGTCCCTGCAGATCAAAGGGGATGGCTCCGCGCGGCAGACTGCGGTTGCTGTAGTTACCCTGCAGGCGGTAATCCGGCAGGCGCAGCAGCGAACCATTATGCACTTCCAGCGGGCTGCTGAAATTCAGCGCTAGCGTCTGCTGCGGGCTGCCCAGCTCGACCTGGATGCGGGCGGCATCGGTGCGCAGAATGCCCTGCTGTGTTCCAGCAAGTGTGGGGACTTCGAATGCGGCCAGGAAGCGGCCCGCCTGGCTCTTCATGTTCACGAGCATTTTCAGACGGTGCAGGGCCAGCACGCCATTGGCAATGCGGATCTCGGGAACGACCAGCTCCCCGGTCCAGTTCTGCTCGGCCCGCTTGCCCGACGAGGTCACTTTAAGGTCACCACCGACAAAGCGTAGCGGATTCCAGCTGAAATCCAGGTTGCCCAGCATCGACACCTTGGTGTCCTTCAGCTGGAGGCTGGGGGCACTGGCACCTTCTTGCTGGACGTCAATCTGCAGATCGGCAATCCGCAGACGGCGTTCCTTCTCGGAATAGCGCATCGCGGCATTGGCAGTGAGGATACCCTGCCAGAGCCGGGTCTTTTCGTCAGGGCCGACCTGGACAATGCCATTCATGGTCAGACGGCCGTTTTTCGGATCGGACAGATTCTCCAGACTCACATCCAGCGCCGAAGAGCTGAAGGTCTGGCGGGTAAATTCATCACTGATGCGCATACGCATGTCGTTGAAACGCACGACGTTGAGCGCAACGCGGATTCCGGAGCCTTCCAGTCGCAGGAGGTCATCGAAGTTGAATGCGCCCTCCCGATCGCGGCGGATGCGCAATTCGGGGCGCTCGATTTCCAGCTCGCGCAGTTTCGGTTTGCCCCGCAGCAGCGACCACAGATCAAGACGCGCTTCCAGCGAATCCGCCAGGGCGAAGGTTTCGTCCGGACGGTTGGGTTCACTCAGCGAAACCTGCTCCAGCAGGAGCGCCGGGCGCGGCAGCAGTACCGCACGGGCACGACCATCGATGCGCAGGGTGCGGCCGGTATCGGCACTCAGGCTGCTGACCAGAAACTGCTTGAGCGTATCGAAAGAGAGGAAGTAGGGAATGCTGCCGATCAGCAGCACACAGGCCAGAACGGTGAGCAGGCAGGAGCGAAAACGGCGGGCGTGCCGCCACTCGAGATGCACGTGGTGCTGCCAGTGCCGCGGGTTATGCCAGTCCATGCCGGCTGTTGCTGTCATTCTGCATTCGCGGGATTATGTCCAACACCGAGCAGAATTTCAAAGCTAAGATGGCAACTTTACGTCAGCTGCGCCTCGGCGGTGCATCTCATGAGCCATCTTTCGACCATCAAGGTACGCGGTTTTCACCTCGATCTGTACGGCCACGTCAACAATGCACGCTATCTCGAATTCCTGGAAGAAGCGCGCTGGAACTTCCTCGAAGATGCCGGCAGCCTGGCATGGTTCATGGAGCACGGCTATTCGCTGGTCATCTCGCGCATTGCGATCGACTATCTGCGCCCTGCCACCATGGGCGACGAGCTGCTGATCGAAACCACGCTGGCCGGGCTGGCTGCCCGTAGCGGCCACATCCATCAGACCATTCGCCGCAAGGACAACCGCAAGGTTGTGGTCGAAGCCGACATCACCTTTGCGGTGCTGCATGCCGATCAGCGCGGCGCGCTGAACATCGATGGCGAGATTGCTTGCCGCCTGCAATCCTGCCAGCCCGAAGGAGGGTCGCGATGAAAAAACTGCTTCAACCCCTGATCCTGCTGGTGGCCCTGGTGCTGGCTGGCTGTGCGGCCAATACCGGCCTGTTCCAGAGGCCGCAGGTGAATATTTCCGGGATCCGTATCGAGGAGCTGGGGCTCCTGGAACAGCGTTTCGAGCTGCAGCTGCGGGTCAGCAATCCCAATGGCTTTGCCATTCCGCTCGACGGACTCAAGGCCAGCCTGGAGGTCAACGGCAAGCCGTTCGCCGAGGGGCTGAGCAACCAGAAAATCAGCCTGGCAGCGCTCTCGGATACCACGGTCAAGATCAAGGTGACGTCAAATCTGGCCAGCGCCCTGAAGACGCTGAACCGGCTGATGGCCGCGGATCAGCCGCTGAACTATCGCGCCACCGGCACGCTCTATCTGCCGATGGTGCCGGGCGGAGTGGACTTCGACCGCAGCGGCGAAGTACCGATTCTGGACAAACTCAAGTAGGTATCGCCCTGTAGCCTTTATACATAAAAGGCCAAACCCCTATACCCCAAGAGGCAAATAAGCATCAAAGCGCGTACTTTCGCCCGGGTACTGGAACGATGGCTGCGCACCCGCAAGAAACGGCGCGAGCTTCGGCCGTTTGACGACCACACGCTTGCCGGCCACATGGCGAGCGGGGATCAGCAGTGCATCGGCGTCGCGATCGCCACCGATCAGCGTCTGGAAGGCCGCCATTTCTTTCTTGACCTTGGCGCGCTTGTCCGGCTCGGGAAACATCGGATCAAGAAATACCACATCCCAGCGCTCGCCGCGCCCTGCAGCCTCCTGCAGAAAACCCAGCGCATCGCGATGCACCAGCGTCATGCGCGCGGCAATCGCCCGCACCGCGTCATCGTCACTCACTGCGGCCCGCGCCAGCCCGTCTGCGAGCAGCGCGGCAGCCACCGGGTGACGCTCGACCAGCGTCACGCTGCAGCCCAGACTCGCCAGCACAAAGGCATCACGCCCCTGCCCTGCCGTTGCGTCCAGTATCCGCGGGCGGTAATCGCCCTTGACGCCGATGGCCCGGGCCACCGGCTGCCCCGCCCCCCCGCCGAACTTGCGCCGGTGCGCACTTGCCCCGCCAGCAAAATCGACGCCGACCACCCCTTTTTCCCCACGACGACACAGCACCAGGGCGCCTTCCTGCCAGAACAGCGCACTGTCGGCATCTGCTGGCCAGCTCTCCCAGAGCGGTAGGCCGTACGCCTCGGCCAGTGCCAGCACAGCCGAGTCGGCACCTTCACGTATCAGTCCGCAGCTCACCACAGCACGCTCTCCATCTCATCCGGAACGGCACGATAGCGGATATCCGGCAGGCGTGCAGCCGGATCCTGCCGGTAAAATTCGGCCAGTTGCTCATAGACAGCAGGGTATTCGCGCCTGAGCGTATGCGGCCATTCGAAGAAATATTCGCTGAATACGGCAAAACACTCGGCCGGTGATTCGGCTGCATAGGGATCAATACTGGTGTAGTGCCCCAGATCGGCGCGTTGCTGCAGATGCGTGTACGCCTGCTGGAATACCTGCTGCCAGCGCATACCATCCATGCCGGCATGCAGTGGCGGATTGCCATTGGGGTAACCGTTGCGCATATCCAGCTTGTGCGCCAGCTCGTGTATCACCACATTCCACGCATCCAGCTCGGGCGAGGCTTGTGCATCCTGCCAGGACAGCACCAGCGCGCCACCCTGATGGGCCATTCCGGAATACGTTTCTTCATACTCATGCACCACGCCGATCGGATCAGCCACCCGCATGCGACCGCGGAATTGCGCCGGATACAGCACCACTTCCTGCCAGTCGTCGTAGGCCTCCTTACCCAGATTCAGCACTGGTAAGGCGGCCTGCGCGGCGAGTCGCGCCAGCCCGGCAGCGTCCGGCTGCAAGCCATCCAGCGCGGTAAACACCTTGCTGGCCAGAAAGTGATCGGCAATGGCCCGTAGCCGCAGCAATTCATCACTTGTCAGGCCACGAAACAGCCCGCAGGCAGTTGCATGCTGCCAGAGCGAATCGTCGAGCTGCAGCGCCGGTTGCGCGCCGGCTGCGCCGGAAAATACCCGTTTCAGAAAGGACAGCATGCTGAGTTCCGCGAGTGGCCACGTCGGCCCTGCTTACGAGATCGGGGCTCCGCGCCAAAGTGCAAGGCGGCTTGCGCTACAATTGCTCCTTTTTGCTGTGCGAATCTCAATGAGCCATACCGCCCACGCCAAACTCACCCGTGTCGCCGCCGGTATTCTGCTGGACGGTCAGGGGCAATTCATGCTCGCGAGCCGCCCGGCCGGCAAAGTCTATGCCGGTTACTGGGAATTTCCCGGCGGAAAACTGGAGGAAGGCGAAACACCGCTGGCGGCACTGGAACGCGAGCTGCACGAGGAAATGGGCATCACGGTAAGCATGGCTACTCCCTGGCTGGTGCAGCGTTTTGTTTATCCGCACGCGCATGTCGAGCTGCATTTTTTCCGCGTGACCGCCTGGCAAGGCGAACCCCACCCAAAAGAAGGCCAGCAGTTTGCCTGGCAGCGCCCCGGCGCGCTGTCTGTCTCGCCCATCCTGCCCGCCAACGGCCCACTGCTGCGCGGGCTGGCACTGCCACAGCAACTGGTGCTCTCGAATGCCTCCGAATTGGGCTGCGCCTTCCTTCCGGCCTTAAAGCGACGGCTTGATGATGGACTGCGCTGGCTGATCCTGCGCGAGCCACAGCTACCCGTCGCCGAGTTCGCCGCACTGGCGAAACAGGTACAGGCGCTGACGCGGCCTGCCGGCTGCAAGCTGCTGGTGCATGGCGACGTCGCGCTGGCTCGCGAGATTGGCGCTGATGGCGTGCACTTGAGCAGCCGGCAATTACTGGCGCTGGATCATCGCCCCTCAGGTCTGGACTGGGTCGGTGCATCCACGCACAACACGGCCGAGCTGGCCGCAGCCGAATCACTGGGGCTGGATTACGTGCTGCTCGGCCACGTCTGCGAGACGGCCAGCCATCCGGGTGCGCCACCGCTGGGCTGGGATGGCTTCGCCGCTTGCCTCACTTCCGGCTGGTCAGTGCCGGTATATGCACTCGGAGGCATGCACCCCGGCCTGCTGGCAACCGCATTGCAGCACGGCGCACAGGGCATCGCCACACTGCGCGATGGCTGGGCGCTCGCATGACGAAAGCAAAGTTGGCCCTGTCGCTGCTGGCGGCCATCCTCCTGCCCGTGCTGTGGTTCAATGGTGCAGCCATCCGTGAGCAATGGGAAGGCGCGCCCGCGATGACGCTGCAAGCCCGCTGTGCCAACCCGCAGCTGGGCTGCAGCTTCACGCTGCAAGGACAAGCATACCGGCTAAGCAGCGATCAGCCACTTCGTGCGGGGACTCCTTTCTTCCTGACCCTGGAAGGGCCTGGGCACAAGGTCAGTGCCTCGTGGCAAATGCAGGGCATGGAAATGGGCCCCAATCGCTATCAGTTACAGGCAATCGGCGATGGGCAGTGGCGGACACGGACTGCCTTGCCAGTGTGCAACCAGCAACGGCAAGACTGGGAACTGCATCTGCTGATCGACCAGCATCGGGTGGTATTGACGCTCTCTGAGAGAGCAGAATAATCAATCGCCATATACATAGCCCCCCATTTAGCGGAATATCTTTTTCATAAACGCTCTGGAGCACATACCCCTCACCAGCGACACCGGACGGCAGGCCATGCCGGAAATTCACAGCGGCAAGCTCGAAAATCGCGCCATGCCTTTCCTTGTTTGACATATTCGCGTCATCGCCAACCTCTTGCAGAAATTCGCATAGCTTGTAGATTTAAGGCATTGCCGCTGCTTACGAGCTACCGATGTCCCGCCTCCCCCACCTTGCCCTGTTGCTACTCACCATCAGCTGGATGCCGCTTGGGAGCGCTGCGGTTTATCAGTGGCGCGACTCGCAGGGCAATGTGCACTACACCGACCAGCCCCCGCCAGGAGAAACGGTACGCCAACGCTCCATCCGCAGCAATGTGGTGAGCACCGCCAGCGAAACGGCACAGGGTGCAACCGGAAAAACAGCGCCTAACAGCAGGATCACCCTGTGGATCGCGCCGGGGTGCGGTGCGGCATGCGAAGACGCCATCGCCCTGCTCGATCGTCGTAAAGTCAGCTACGACGTGAAGAATTTTGCTTCGTCCGAAAAGCTCACCATCGAGTTTTTCAACGTGACTGGCACCATGCAGGCGCGGCCACCAGTGCTGCAGATCGGCAGCAATGTCGTTCAGCCCTGGGACAGTGCCACCTGGGCCGCGGCACTCAGCAGCGCGGGTTACCGCTAACCCGGCACCAGGCCGCAGCGAGTACGTCGGAAATCCGGTATCCTGCGCACGCCCGCAACCGGAGACCGCCATGCAACTCGCCACCTGGAACGTCAACTCGCTGAAAATCCGCCTGCCGCAAGTGCTGGACTGGCTGACCACCCATCCCGAGGTGACTGCGCTGTGCTTGCAGGAAACCAAGATGGATGACCCCGTGTTCCCGCGCGAAGCCATCGAAGCCGCTGGATTTCGGGTAGCCTTTGCCGGGCAGAAGACCTACAACGGCGTAGCCATCATCGCGCGCGATGAGCTGGATGAAGTGATTGTGAACATTCCAGGCTTTCCCGATGAGCAAAAGCGCGTCATCAGCGCCACCATTGCCGGCGTGCGAGTTGTCTGCGCTTACATCCCCAACGGGCAGGCACTGGACTCGGACAAATATCAGTACAAACTCGCCTGGCTGGATGCCCTGAGCACCTGGCTGGCCGGCGAACAGCTGCGCTTTGCCCGGTTGGCGCTGCTGGGTGATTACAATATTGCCCCCGAGGATCGCGACGCACATGCCAAATGGAGCGATCCACTGCTGGTTTCTCCACCCGAGCGAGCCGCATTCCAGCGTTTGCTCGATCAGGGCTTCAGCGATGTCTTCCGCCAGTTCGAGCAAGCGGAAAAATCCTTCAGCTGGTGGGATTACCGCGGATTTTCTTTCAAGAAGAACGCCGGCTTGCGGATTGACCATATTCTGGCCACATCCGAGCTGGCCAGTCGCTGCCGCTCCTGCGTGATTGACGTCGAACCTCGGCGGCACGAGCGTCCGTCCGATCACACCCCTGTGATTGCCAGCTTCGAATAAGAGCGGCGTCATGTACTGCTGCCTTTTTTTGCGGCACAATGACCGGATTCTGTGAAGCAGGTCACACCATGGACAAAGCCCGTCTCCTTTCCGGCAGCACGCTGTTCTGCGAGCTGGACGAAGCCGAATTACAATCCCTCGCCGCCCGTGCTGAACTGCGCCACGTAGCTGCCCGGCACACCATCCTTCAGCAAGGCAGCAAAGGACATGAGATGTACGCGCTGATCCGCGGGCGCTTGCGCGTCTACCGCTGCACGGACGAGGGGCGCGAAATTACGTTGAGCCTGCTCGAAGCCGGAGATGTGTTTGGCGAAGTTGCCATGCTTGATGGCGGCCCCCGCTCGGCCAGCATCGATACGCTGGAAGCCTGCGAGCTGCTGGTGCTCAAGCGCGAAGATGTGATGGATTATCTGGACAACCATCCCAAGGTGATGCGCCAGCTGATCAGCGCGCTGTGTCAGCGACTGCGCAATGCCGACGAAATGGTCCAGGACACGCTGTTCCTGCCGCTCCCGCAGCGCCTTGGGAAATGCCTGAAGACACTCGCGGAACAGAATGGCAATGACGTGAATGGCTGGATCGAAATCGACCTGAAATTCACCCAGCAGGAAGTCGCCAATCTGGTTGGGGCCAGCCGCGAGAGCGTGAACAAGCAGATCAATACCTGGGTGGATCAGGGCAAGATGCTGATGAGCAGCGGCCGCATCCGCATCAAACCGGATGCCGAGTTACTCTAACGGGTATCTCTCCGAACACCAATAAACAAAAAGCCTTGGGCAACATACCCAAGGCTTTTTGTTTGGCGTTTCAGCGCTGCGCCAGATTTCCGGGGGGCGGCGACCAGTCAAAATGACGTTTCCAGGCGCCGTATACCAGATTCGGATACTCCGCCTTGCCCAAGCTACCGTTATAACGGCCCAGCGCTCGGAACAGGTCACCCTTTTCGATGTCCAGATAGTGGCGCAGGATGGTGCAGCCGTAGCGCAGATTGGTATTCATATCGAAGAGATTCTGCTCTTCCGTACCGATCGCCCGTTGCCAGAAGGGCATGACCTGCATCAGACCGCGCGCGCCCACCACACTCACCGCGTAGCGGTTGAATCCGCTTTCAACATGAATCAGGCCCAGAACCAGCTGCGGATCCAGCCCTGCCCGCGTGGCCTCATACTGGATGGACGTCAGCAGCTTGCGGCGAACAAAACCATCCGTATCATCCTTGAAGCGCGGCAGACGCCCCAGCCGATCACTCATTTCCGCAATCCAGGCCTCACCAACAGCCGGATTATCAAACACCAGCCGCGGCTCGATACGATCGGAAATGGAGCGCTGCATCGCCGTACGCACGGTATCGGCCAGCGCCTCTTCGCGCTGCGCCCCCGCCCACACGGGAGCTGCAAGCGACACGGCCAGCACACCAGTAAGGACGAGGATTCGGAAGGGAAATTTGCCTAACATACGGTAGTCTAATCTGCAGAGATACGGATGAAAACGGCTCCGTGCCAGACACGGAGCCTTCATTCATCAGCTTACTAGCTGCTGCACCTTGGCAGCAAGGCCGTCCAGCGGCAGCTTCTGCATCTCGCCACCGGCACGCGCTACATATTCGACCATGCCCTCGGCCAGTGCCTTGTCACCGATGGTGATGCGATGCGGAATGCCGATCAGCTCCATATCGGCAAACATCACGCCCGGACGCTCGTTGCGGTCATCCAGCAGCACTTCGACACCTGCCGCTTGCAGTTCGGCATACAACTGATCCGCGGCGGCCTTCACCGCTTCGCTCTTGTGATACCCCACTCCGACAATGGCTATGGTGAACGGGGCAATCCCTTTGGTCCAGATGATGCCGCGCTCGTCGTAGTTCTGCTCGATGGCAGCACCCACAATGCGCGACACGCCAATGCCGTAGCAGCCCATTTCCATGACCTGCTGTTGGTTGCTTTCATTGACGAACAGGCAGTTCATCGCTTCGGAATACTTGGTGCGCAACTGGAAGATATGGCCGACTTCGATACCGCGGCACAACTCCAGCTTGCCCTTGCCATCCGGCGAAGGATCACCGGCAACCACGTTGCGGATATCGGCCACCACGGCCGGCTCCGGCAGGTCACGCCCGAAGTTCACGCCAGCTAGGTGGAATTTCGGCTTGTTGGCGCCGCAGATGAAATCATTCATGGCAGCGACGGTGCGATCCGCAATCACCTTGACATTCGCGGCCACGCCAACCGGGCCAATAAATCCTGGAGGACAGTTGAGATGTGCACGGATTTCTTCATCCGTGGCAAAGCGGAAGTCACCCAAGCCGTCGAGCTTGCTGACCTTCACTTCGTTCAGATTGTGGTCACCACGCAAGAGTGCCAGCACGAACTGTCCGTCTACAGTCATTAACGCGCAGGCTTTCACCGTTTTCTCGATACCCACGCCCAGCAGCTTGGCCACGTCTTCGCACAGCGTCTGCTTCGGCGTATCGACATCACGCATTGCCTCGGAAGCAGCCCCACGCGGTGTGGCAGGCGCCAGTGCCTCGGCCAGCTCGACGTTGGCGGCGTATTCGGAATCCGGGCAGTAGGCCAACAAATCCTCGCCGGCATCGGCCAGCACATGGAACTCGTGCGAACCGGAGCCGCCAATCGCACCGGTATCGGCTGCTACGGCACGGAATTTGAGGCCCAGGCGCGTAAACACATTGGAGTAGGTCTTGTACATCACGTCATAGGTCGCCTGCAGCGACTCGAAATTCGCATGGAAGGAATAGGCATCCTTCATCACGAATTCGCGCGCGCGCATCACGCCGAAACGCGGACGAATCTCGTCGCGGAACTTGGTCTGGATCTGGTAGAAATTCACCGGCAACTGCTTGTAGCTGCGCAATTCGCTGCGCGCGATGTCGGTGATGACTTCTTCATGGGTCGGACCAAAGCAGAAATCGCGTTCGTGGCGATCCTTAATCTTCAGCATCTGCGGACCGAAGACCGCCCAACGGCCGGTTTCCTGCCACAGCTCGGCCGGCTGCACCGCCGGCATCAGCAACTCCTGTGCGCCGGCCTTGTTCATTTCCTCGCGCACTACCGCCTCGACCTTGCGCAGCACGCGCAAGCCCAGCGGCATCCAGGTGTACAGGCCGGAGCCCAGCTTCTTGATCAGGCCGGCACGCAGCATCAGCTTGTGCGACAGGAGTTCGGCCTCGGAAGGGGCTTCTTTGAGGGTGGAGAGATAAAGCTGGCTGGTACGCATGGCAGAGATCCGGACGAAATCAGGGCAAACCGGAATTATACCCATCCAGCAGCCAGCACCCCAAACTTGTCCCAGGAATGCCGCGTTTCAGGTAAAAGTAGCAACGGAATTTGTCGGCATCACAGACTGCAGACTAAGATTGGCGTAATGCCAACAACGACAAGGCTTAGACGCACCATGACTACCCGCAGGCACTCCGGCTTTACCCTGATCGAACTTATGATTGTTGTGGCAATCATTGGCATTCTTGCGGCGATTGCGCTGCCATTGTTCGGCCAGTACATGAACAAGGCCCGCCGCAGCGATGCAACCGCCTCGATCTCAGGCATCCAGCAAGCACAGGAACGCTGGCGTGCAAACAATGTCTCTTATACCAGTACGTTTACTGATCTTGGCCTGAGCAGCACCAGCAACGAGGGTTTCTATACCTTCGCCATCACTGGCACATCCGGAACCGGCTATACAGTGACGGCGACAGCACAAGGCAAGCAGCTTGCAGACACCAACTGCAAAACCCTGATTCTGACGGTGTCCGGCGGCAACGCCACCAAAACATCCAAGAACAGCAGTAACGCAACAAGCACTGGCTGCTGGTAATTCAATCAGCCTCGCCCCCCGCAACCTCACCTGCTGGTGAGGTTTTTTTTGCCCACCGACAACCGCTCATCCAACAAAAACAACCGCTCATCAAATGTGGTCACTTAATACAACAACATTAGAGACCACTTGTTGTCATTACAAGTAAGCAAAAATAAAATACCTAGAAATACTAAACAAGGGTATTTCATGCTTTTTTTACAAAAACGACAGACTGGCTTCACGCTCATCGAGCTTATGCTGGTTGTTGCACTGATTGGCATTATTCTGGCAATTGCCGTTCCCAACTTCACCGAGTGGTATCAACGCAAGAAATTGGAAGGCATCGCCAATGACTTTGCAGCCCTGATCCAGAACGCAAGAATCGAAGCTGTACGCCGCAACAGCAGCACCTTTCTGATCACCACCCGGAGCAACGACAGTAGCTGGAGCTTGCGTGCGGTGACCTCAACCACCTGCGCGGAAGGCTCCGCCAGCTGTGAATTGAGCCGGATTACTCCTGCCCTGTATCCCGAATATTTGCTGACCAGCCTTAGCAGCGACTTTGCCGCTGGAGCAACCGAAATCAATCCGGTTGATAGCCTGTTCAAGTTCTCTTCCGGGGCAACTGCGGCACAGACGGTTGTTTTTGGTTTTGCCAGCTATCGGCTGCAGGTAAAAGTCACCAGCACGGGGCTCACCTCAATCTGCACCCCCGCCTCCACACCAACCATGCCGGGGTACAGCACATGCTCCTGAAATACTACGCACATCAGTCTGGCCTGACCCTGATCGAAGTACTTGTCTCGACTGCCGTCGCCACCCTGCTATTAACTGCTGCGGCAACAGTCGGCTTTTCCAGCCTGTCCCTGAACAGAAACACCATCAGCTCAGCAAATAGCCAGTACGAACTGCAAAGCGTCATGAATATCGTGACCAAAGAGCTTCGCAGAGCCGGTTACTCCAAGAATCAGGAGAATGCCAAAACCGCAGGGGGGCTGCGCAATATCTGGTTTAGTGGGGGAACCGGCACAACTGATCACACCTGTGCTGTTTTCCGGTACGACCGAACTCCTGGCTCCCCCTCTCAACTTGAACCGCCGGGGAATGGCAGCACGGAAACGACAGATGTACGCGGAATCCGGCTGGCATCCGGCAAGCTAGAACTACTGACGAGTGCAACAGCCATTAACGGTGGATGTTCAGTCACGGGAACCTGGGAGCCCATTTCCGGAAGTGCATTTACCATCACCAGCTTCAAACTGAGCTACCCGGCGCCTCCTAGCGGGGTACTTATGGATGGCAGCAAGATCGTCAATGAAGTAACCGTAACAATCGCTGCCACAGGTAAAAACGGTGCTACACAAAGCCTGAGTGAAGTGGTCCAGCTCCGTAACCAGCCTTACCTCAATTAATGGGATGTGAACCGATGAAATCTACTTCTTATCCATCCCAGAAGAAACATGCTGGTGTAGCTGCGTTGACCGTCACAGTGTTGATCACACTGATTGCCCTGGTTGCAGCTGTCTATGCCACCAAAAACAGCATGCTTTCGCAGAAAAACGCTGCAAATGCAGCGCAATCCCTGATGGCGCAGCAAGCGGCAGAGGAAGGCGCACTCGCCTTCGAGGAACAGATTCGTCTCGACCTTGCGAGCATTGCCGCCGGAGGTAGCGGGGGAGTCATTCTGGAAAAAGACACCGGTAGCTCATCGGCGGGCTCGGGCTGCCTGCCGGGTAGCGGCACCCTTCCATACCGGTTTACCTCGACCTATCGCAAAGGGACGTCTGGCGCTGATGCACTGATTTTTGCTGATGCCGCCAATTTCGTTCGTCCAGCCGAAGTAACAGCGATGGTCAGGGATGTAGCGAACACAGATCTTGGCCTGAGCTATCAAGTGAAAGGCAAGATTGTCGGTCGGGTTATCAATATATACAGCGTCGGAAATGCTGCTGGCGGCGCGTCTGCGATCGTACGCCGTCAGATCAATGTCTCAGGAGGGCTTTCACTGGGCAATAGCGCCTTAACGGTGGGTAATTACTACGACTCGACTCAGGCCAACCACATTACCGCAAATGCAGGAGACCCCCTGGCGCAATGTGCAGTACTGTACGGCGAGAGCTACTCCTCGACAGGAGCTGCCGATCACAAGTGCTACTCGGAAGGAAACATCTTCGGCGCCGACTGCACCCCGACTCAGAGCGCCGGATTGCAGAACAACCTGTTCTTCAACACCTTTGGCAAATCCAAAGCCGAGCTCAAGGCCAGCCTGCTTCCTTCGCAGATCATCTCCAGCTGCAATGGCACCATTGCGGGGATTCCGGATAAGTATCTCTGGATTGAAGGTGATGCGACCAACTGTAAAATCACGGGACCAAACAGCGTGGTCATTGTGAATGGCAATGTGCGGGGCGGCTTGGAGGTAAACGGTTTCATTTATGCAAGCAACGCCTATCTTGATGGCGCGACGAATATCAACGGCAGTGTAACCATTGAAAATTCTGTCGATGTCGAGCCACTTGGCTGGCCCATCACGCATATCGGCGGCGCGCTAGCAGGAACCACAAGTGCCAATGGCAAAGCCGATTCTTCCGATCCCAATCGCAAGGCCACACATGCGGCTCAAGTTTCTTTCAAGATTACCTACAAGAAATACACCGGCAACCCTGATGGTGCTGCGAGTACAAACAGTAGTCACGGCTCATGGATCGACTTCTAGGGAAAAACGATGAAAAACACCAAGGGTTTCAGTCTGCTTGAAGTATTGATCGCTGTAGTTCTACTCGCGCTCTCGGCTCTGTTCTTGGCAAAACTGTCAGGCATCGCCCAGAAGGGAACCAGCCAGTCCCAAGAGCGGCAATTTGCCTCCCGGCTCGCCGAAGGCATCATGGAAGATCTGCGCCAGAACGCCCGTGACAAGACAGCTCCGGCCGCGGGCATGGTCATCAATGGCGTTACGCTGGAAGCCGGTGCAGCACCGGTTACCTTTACCGGCAGCCTCAATGGCCAGACAGCCGCCTATACCGTCAATATAATTTTCCCCTCGCCCATGCCGAGCTGGAGTACCAACAACTCACAAATCCGGACACAGGTGGAGGTCTACTGGCAGCGCTCCGATGCCAAGGATGCGAATGACAAGGAAAAAGTACTACTGGTCAGTACCATTCAGGTACCGGTTGTTCCTCCCAGTCTGGCCACAGCCCCGCCCTTGCCGGGCGGGCTGGAAACCATCTGCGGCGTAAACTGGAACAATAGCAAATGCTATGTACAGGGTACTTATCGCCGACATGGCGACGACCTCTACATGTGCAAGGCGGTCGGGGGCTGCCCCAAGGATAACGCAAACAATCCACCGGCCCGCCCGGACAAATGGATGCTGTACGATGCCTGCCCTGACGGCAGTCATGGTGGCGGGGGCGGCAATGAAACGGCAGGTACCATCGACTGCGCATTGGTTTCCGATGCAGTGCCACCTACGGGCACCCCAACGGGAACGCCTACTGGAATGCCTACTGGAACGCCTACTGGAACACCCACTTCGGCGCCAACATCTACTCCAGTTACACCTGCAGAATGGACGAATAGGAAATACCTGAACGGCGATAAAGTTACATTTGGTGGTTTCACTTACGAGTGCAAGAAAGCCACTTGTGGCCCATATGCCGATGCGAATTGGAACCCCTCTGTTGTTCACTCAGAGTGGAGCAAGCTTTAAATTGTGAACTCTAGCAAGACTGCATGGAGCACCTGTTAGCCACTGCAGTCTTGCCCTCAATGCCCATCACACCTCATCCAGCATCGCCCCGCCCCAGCCCCAGTTTTCTTCCTTCGTCTCCTCGATATTCACGATTACATACTCGCGCGGCTTGTTCGCTACGCGCTCCATCGTGGCGGTGAACTCCTCAACAATCTGTTTTTTCTGTTCGCGGCTCAATTCACCTGCGAGACGAAGATGAATGTAGGGCATGGACGGCACTCCTTGTAGTAAATCTGTCATCAATCAGTAACCGGCAGGCAATCTGGCTCACCTATCCTTGCGCGGCTTTCATATTCCGCCTGCAAGGATACTACGATGTTCCGCACCGTGATTGCTGCGCTACTTCTGCTCTCGGCCACTGCCCATGCCGATGTTGTGTTTGGCTTTGTCGCCAACCGAGGCATTGAACAAGGGCTGGAAGACTGGCAGCCGATTGCCGATGACATGAGCCAACGTCTCGGGCAGAAAGTACGCCTGCTGGCGGTGCGCGACGATAAGGAGCTCTCCGAGCGCTTTGCCCGTAACGAAATCCAGATTGCCCGTTCAAGCACCCAGACAGCACTGAATCTGGTGGAACATGGCAATGGCCAGGTGTTCGCCCGGTTGGTGCTGACAGGAGGCAAGGGCGAATACCGCTCGCTGCTGCTCACACGCAAAGGCGGCCCAGCGACGCTTGAGGCTGCACTAAGCCAGCCCAAACGCCTCAACTTTGCCAGCGGTTTCAATGGCAACACCGCCACCTACCTGATTCCGCAGTATCTGGCCTTTGCCAAAGGCAATGTGCTGGCGGACCAGTATTTCAAAAGCATCAGTTACGGCAATAGTCTGGATAACTTCCGCGCCCTGGTCGATGGCAAGGCGGATCTGGCTGCCAGCAGTAGTGATGAATACGAAAAGCTGCAGGAACGCTTCCCCAAGGATGCCGCCAAGCTGCAGGTAATCTGGCAATCCCCCGCCTTCAGCTATGATCCACTGGTGATCCGCCGGGATGTCCCTGCCACCACACAAGGCAAGATCCGCGATTTCTTTGTGCAGTATGGCCGAACTGGTGCAGCTGCCAGCAACGAAATGACCAAGCTGTATTACGCCGACCAGCTGGCTGGCTTTTTGCCGTCGACCAACCGCCAGTTGCGTGAGGTCACCGATCTGCAGTTGTTCTACGCGCTGTTTCGCCTGACGCTGAATAATCAGCTCGCTCAGGATGCGCGCAAAGAACAGGAAAAGGCCCTCTACCGCCGTTATGACCAGCTGGTCAGTATTCTGGGAGGCGCTTACTGATCAACACGTAATTCTCACCCTGACACGATTTGACGGCCACCCTCACCAGGTGGCTTTTTTTATGGGTATACGCCGAGATCTCTTACTGTAAATAGCTCACAGAGGCATACCTATGATATCAATACTCACCCAGCAGCCATGAACTTGCAGTGGCGAAATACTCGCGGAACCAGGCATTGCCACGGATGTGCCATGGCGTTGGAGCCCCTGCGAGTGCGAAGTGCCGGTATCCCTGCGCGCTGGCCAACCCCTTGCTGCGCACAGTATGAAAGTCACTGGTGATGATCAGTACCGGATCGCGAGCAACATCAATACCCACTTGCAGCAATGCCTGACGCGAGAAGAGCAGGTTTTCTTCAGTGCTGCTGCTTGCCGCCTCCGGAACAATGCGTGTCGCGTCCACGCCATGCGCCCGCAGCCAGCGCCGCATGGCCTCGGCCTCGCTGATTTCCTCGCTCCAGCCTTGGCCACCAGATACAAGCAGTTTTGCCTGCGGAAATTTCGCAGCCAGTTCCTGTGCACTCTCCAACCGCAGGCGCAGCATCGGACCGGGCTTGGTTCCCTGCAAGCCCGAGCCAAGCACAATCAGGGCTGAGGGAGGCTGACTGAGCGATGGACGAGGCTGCCATGCCAACAACATAAAGAAATACAGCAGCGAAACGAGCCAGACAGCAGCTGCGCCCACAAGCAAACGCCAGCAGCAACGCCGCCACGGAGCGGCCGCAAGCCACTGCCTACGAGCCTCTACACCCAGCACCAGCCAGAGCAATCCAGCCCCAAGAAACAAGGGCCCTATCGTGCCGACGTTCAGTTGCCCCATTGCCATCAGCACCGCGGCATCCAGCAACAGTAATGCCGCAAGCAGCACCACACTCCAGCGACAAAACCGCGCCATCTTCTCCTCCATGTGTCGAGCCTGTCCCTCGACAATCCAAGAGTCAGACATGTAGTGGCCCAGACAATATCAAAGCCACAGCCATTCGCCCTACCTACTTTGCAAATAATTCACTAAGGCTTAACCCGTTTTGCCTCCCTGCCGCGTTCAATGGATACCACAAGCCAAGGAGAGTCATCATGACCAAGCCACTCATCATGCTCGTATTGCTGTGCAGCTTGCTCGCGGCGTGTTCTACCCGCACTCAGGAAGCGGCTCCTGCAGCACCGGAGGCCAAGCAGCAGCCAGCAACCGCCACGGAATCTGCTGTCCGCAATCAGCAAAAAGGGGATGCCCGCCATGAAGGAATTGCCGCCACGCCCAGCGAGCGCAAGCTCCTCAGCGCTGACTATGCGCGCCGTGAAATGACAGCGCCGAGTGTTGCAATGCCTGCACCGATTAGCGTACCTGTGATTGATGAAACGCGGGAAAACTATGCGCAACTCAATGACCACCCAATCAAGGCAGTGATCGAAGAACCAGTTTCCACCTTCAGCATCGATGTCGACACCGCTAGCTATGCCAACGTGCGACGCATGCTGCGCAGCGGCCAGTTACCACCGCACGATGCGGTCCGGGTTGAGGAATTGATCAATTATTTTCCCTACGAATATCCGCGCCGGCTCAGTACCCATCCCTTCACGGTCAACACTGAAATTGCCCCTGCCCCCTGGGGCACCAATAAACAGCTGATCCGCATCGGCATCCGTGCGCAGGAACTGCAGCAAGCCTCATTACCACCCGCTAATCTGGTATTTCTGGTCGATGTCTCCGGCTCGATGAACAGCCCGGACAAGCTGCCGTTGTTGAAGTCCTCACTCAAGCTGCTGGCAGAGCGGATTCGCCATCAGGATCGCGTATCACTGGTGGTGTATGCCTCGGGTACAGGCGTGGTCCTGGAGCCCACCAGCAATCGCGAACAGGTATTGCGCGCAATCGACCAGCTGCGTCCCGGTGGTTCCACTGCCGGCGAAGCTGGAATCCGCCTGGCATATCGGATGGCGCGGCAAGCCTTCATCCAAGGAGGCATTAACCGTATCCTGCTGGCAACCGATGGCGATTTCAACGTTGGCATCAGTGATATTGGGCAGCTCAAACAGTTGGTCGAGCGGGAACGAGAGGCAGGTATTTCGTTAACAACCTTGGGCTTTGGTACCGGGAATTACAACGACGCACTGATGGAACAACTGGCCGACATTGGTAATGGCAACCACCACTACATCGACTCGCTGAATGAAGGACAGAAAGTACTGGTAGAGGAAATGAGCTCGACGCTCGCCACCGTTGCCAAGGATGTGAAAATCCAGGTCGAGTTCAACCCGCAGCAGGTGAGCGAATATCGTCTGATCGGCTACAACAACCGCATGCTCCGCCGCGAGGATTTCAATAATGACAAGGTGGATGCGGGTGATGCGGGAGCAGGCCAGACGGTCACGGCGATCTATGAGGTCACCTTCACCGGCGCAGCCGGCTACCTTGAGCCCCTGCGCTATGGCAACAAAAAACTGGGCAGAAGTACCACGATAGGCGAGGAGCTGGCCTTTCTGCGTTTGCGGTATAAAGAACCGGATGGTACACGCAGCCAACTGCTGGAGATCCCGCTGCGCAAGGCCGATGCACGCCCCAGCTTCAGCGCGGCAAGCAATGAATTCCGCTTTGCTACAGCGGTTGCCAGCTTCGGGGAATTATTGCGCGGTGGCCAATTCCAGCAGGGTATGGACTTTGCGCGCGTCGGGCAAATCGCCACGGCAGCACGGGGGGCGGACCCCTTCGGTTACCGAGCCGAGTTCGTACAGCTTGCCCGCTTGGCCGGTCAATTGTTGCCAGGGCAGGCAACGGCTACGTATCCGATTGACTAGAGCAAGCAAGCTGGCTGGCGCGTCTAGCCAAAGCCGTTTACAGTAAGCGGATGCATCCGGCAGACAGCAATCAGCGCGACGACGCAGCTTTGATGATGGCCTGGCGCGGCGGCGATCCCACAGCATTCGACACGCTGTACCATCGCCACCGCCAGCGGCTGTTGCGCTTTCTGATCCATGAAACCGGCAGCACGGCTGCCGGTGAAGAGGTATTTCAGGAGGTCTGGATGACGCTGATCCGCCAACGCGAAAGTTATCAGCCGCTGGCGCGCTTCAGCACCTTTCTGCTGGGTATCGCCCATAGCCGGCTAGTCGATTGGTTCCGGCGTCATTCCCGGCATCGCTGGAATAGCGATCTGGATACTGCCGCCGAAGTTGCCGATCACTGCCCCCTCCCCGAGCAACTGGCAGCCAACAGACAGCTTCAGCAGCAATTGCGGAATTGCTTGCGCCAACTGCCACCGGAGCAGCGCGAAGCATTCCTGCTCAAGGAAGAGCATGAGCTCGGCCTCCACGAGATCGCCGAGCTGACACGCAGTGCTGCGGAAACGGTTAAAAGCCGCATTCGCTATGCCATCAGCAAATTGCGCACCTGCCTGAGTGGAGCTACCCAGCATGACTGATAACGAACAAGGGATCCCGCACGACCCGCAACTGAGCCGGCTGTATCAGCATCTGGACTTTCCCGAGCCAAGCCCGTCTACGGACCAAGCAATTCTACAAGCAGCTCGGCTCGCCGTTGCCACACCCCGAGTCAGCAAGGCTCGGCGGGTATTGCACTGGCTGCTTCAGCCTCAACAGCTTGCTGCGATGGCATCAGTCTCTGTGCTCGCCTTCCTCGGCCTGCTGAGCCTGCACCGCCCGCTTCGTGAAGAGGCTGTGCCACCATCCATACCACAACTACAGTCTACGCCAGCCCACGCAGCCGAAACTGCACCTCCGGCCACTCAGGAAGAGGCCCCGCAGACGCACAGCAAAGGTCACGCAGTCAAATCGCAACACACAGAGCGAGAGCAATCA
This sequence comes from Chitinilyticum piscinae, assembly GCF_015223195.1. Lineage (GTDB taxonomy): Bacteria > Pseudomonadota > Gammaproteobacteria > Burkholderiales > Chitinibacteraceae > Chitinilyticum > Chitinilyticum piscinae. Next base: position 126,157 of record NZ_JADFUA010000009.1, read on the forward strand.
GCCAATCGTATTCCCCCCCCTTCACGCACCGACCGCTATAGCGATAAAAAACTTGAACTCAATAGTGCCAAAGGCGATTCATCTAGCGGCATGAGCACAGAAACAGCCGATACAGCGCTTTCACCGCCGCCACCGCAAGCGGCGCCGGCCGCTGCCGAGCGAAAAGCCGTTCAGCAGCAGGGGCGTACTCTACAGAGCCCCAGAGATACGGCCCAGGAGTTACTGGAAAAAATACGTACCACGCTCAAAGAAAACGACCTAGCCACGGCGAAGCGCTTGCTCGAACAATACAGACACGCCTATCCGGAGATGCCTGTTCCCGAGGATATCCGAGCTCGCATGGAACAACTTCATCCGGCGCACATTAATGCATCAGATATAGGTCCCTAGCCCCAGCCAGACCTCACACGCCCCCCAGCACCCCGTCTTCGCCTCCACCTCCGCCTACGTCACCTCCGCCGCGCATAAAGCAAAAGCCCCGACCATTGCTGATCGGGGCTTTCTCTTTGGGGAGTCTGGCGATGTCCTACTTTCACACAGGCAATCTGCACTATCATCGGCGCTGAGGCGTTTCACCGTCC